>NZ_JACIGJ010000057.1 GCF_014197855.1 Roseospira marina | reverse complement strand
GGTTCATGACGGAATTCCGGGGAAGGCGTCGCGGATTTTGAGGAAGAAGTAGGCGTCATCGCGGAAGCCGTAGGCCATCCGCTTGATGACCTTGATGCGGTTGTTGATGCCTTCGAGGACGCTGGTGTTGAGGCGCCAGACGGTTGCGGCCGCGATGCCTGCAAGGTAGGGCTCAAGCCGCTTGGCGAAGCGCATCAGGGCTGGAATGGCGCTGTCACGCGCCTTTCTGACCCAGTCGTTCCAAGCGGTACGGGCGGCTTCAGGCGATGACATTCGCCACAGGCCCTTGAGTTCGTCCCTGAGGACATAGACCGTCATGAGGGATTGATTAGCAGCCAGCACTTCGTCGAGCCGGACATGATCCTCCTCGCGCACTATGGTTTCGCGATTGCGCAGGAGAAGCCAACGCGCCGTCTTGACGACCTTGCGTGCTTTTTTGTCGTGGCGGAGCCGGTTCGCCTCGTCGACACGAACCCGATCGATGACCTCACGGCCGTACTTGGCAATGACGTGGAACAGGTCATAGATGACCACGGCATGGGGACAGCGGGCTTTCACCTCCCGGGCGTAGGCGGCGTTCATGTCCATGGCCACGGCCTTGATGCGATGGCATCCGGCGGTGCCCAGAAGATCGAAAAACGGCCGGATATCCTCGCGCCCACGCCCCTTCCCGACCCATAGAACCCGTCGTCGGCGTGGATCGACGACGACGGTGGCGTACCGATGTCCCTTGCGCAGGGCGAACTCGTCCATCGCCAGCACTTCGACGCTTGAAAACTCAGGCGGGTTCAACGCCACCTCTAGGCGATGCGTGTCGATGGCCTTCACGGTGCTCCAGTGCAGGTCGAAGAACGTGGCGACATGCTTGACCGGCAGCACAGCGCACAGGCGCCCCACACTCTCAGCCAGACGGGTCGTCACCCGGGCATAGCGCTCCAGCCACGACAGGCGTTCAAGGCGTGGACCGCACTGGGGGCACGCGACCCGGCGCCGCGGGACCGACACGAAGGTCGTGGCGTCAAGAATCGGAAGGTCACGCACCACTCGACACTCAATGTCATGCACCGCGCCGGCCGCTTCGCCGCAGCCATCGCAGATCAAAGCCGCTCCCGGCTGGAAGCCCAGGAAAATCCAGA
>NZ_JACIGJ010000056.1 GCF_014197855.1 Roseospira marina | reverse complement strand
CTGTAGCGCGGCGGCGGATTTGGCACAAATCTGCACCGGTTTGGCACACCGGACAGGCGTCCGGGGCGGCATGATTTAGCGGCCGCTGGCGGGCGGCGGGGCCGGCGCGGTGGCCCCATCTCCCGGAGGCTTCGGATACGGGCGCGGGCGCATCCTCAGGTCGCGCCGCGCCGATGGTTTCAGGAAGAAGACATAGCGGAACTGGCGGAGGCGATGACGCTCCGCCCGGTTCAGGTTGGCCCGCAGATACTCGCCGCGCTGGCCCGCCTTGCGATGGGCCGTCAACAGCATGCTGTGATAGGTCTCGCCGTCGAGGGTGTAGAACGCGGTCAGGTGCGAACCCAGAAACAGGAAGTTCGCGGCCTGATAGACCACGCCCAGCCGCCCGCACCGTTCGTCCGCGAAAGATTGCACCCACCGGACGCTCGGGCATGCCCGCTTCAGATACTTCATAGCGTAGCTCAACGCCCGGCTCTCGCTGTTGCGGGGCGCGGCATCGTCCAGCCACATGCGGTTCAGTTCCAGGTGCTCGGTCGGGCCGGTGTTGGCGACGACCTTGCCAGCGTGCATGGCGTTCATCGAATACCCGAACTGCAGGACCCCGACTCGCTGACCGTCGAGGAAGACGCCCAGGTGCACATAGCTGTTGTTCACGATCCTCCGGCTGTAGTGGTTTGCGATCACCATCCGGCAGGCGTCCGCGCGCGGGATCGCCGCGACGTAGAAGTTCCGGCACCCGAAGCCCCAGACCCCGTTCGATCCACGGATATAGTCGGGCGTTTCGGAGGTCGGCCGGCGCACATGCGGCGGCGCGGCGGGCGGATGGTGTGGGGGGCGGCGGGTGGCCATATGGCCTTACTCCCTGTCCGGCGCTCCGGGGCGCTCGGATGCGGGGCTCGCCGGCGACGGAGTCGCGGCCCTCATGGTAAACATGCTCCCGCAGCGGGGGCATTTGATGGCGATGAAACCGGCCTTGAAGTCGCTGAGTTCGGCGAGCTTTTTGGCACACCGGACACAGCGTATGGACTCTCCCGTCATGATGGTCCCCAGTCATCGCCTCGCGGGCTCGCGAGGGCGGGCCGCGTTTCATGGCGGCCGACGTGGACGTGGGGATGCCTAGGACATTCGGCTCGGGGCGT
>NZ_JACIGJ010000055.1 GCF_014197855.1 Roseospira marina | reverse complement strand
ACCAGGGACGTGTCGCCGCCCACAGCCTGCATATCGGCCAGGGCCTGCTGGTACGCGGCCACGCTGTCGCGGATGGTGTTGACGTGGTCGCGGCCACGTGCGGTTTCCAGCGCGCGGACCCATTGATCCTCCAACCCGGCGCGGGCCTGCGCCATCATCTAGTCGCGCAACCCCGCGACCTGAGCGGCGGCGTCCTCGGCGGCGGTGCCGGTGTCGGTCAGGATACGCTCCAACTCGCCCAGCCGTGCGCGCAGCGTGGCCTCCCCGAAGCGACGACGGCGGCACGCCGTATCGTTTGCGGAACGCCTGCGACAGGTGGGCGGGCGTCAGGCCGACCGCATAGGCCGCCGCGGAAACCCGGGTCCCCTGGCCCACGATCAGATGGTGGGCTTGGGTCAAACGCAGGTCCGTCAGCACCTCGAAGACCGTCGCGCCATAGACATGGCGGAAGCCGGCGTTCAGGGCCTTCTCACCCAGACCCACCATCCGCGCGAGATCGCCCAGGGTCGGCGGTTCGGCAAGATGGCGCTCCAGGATGTCGTGGGCCTGTCGAACGCGGTCCACATGGGCCCGGGCAAGACGAGGGCATCCCGGTTCGATCCGGTCTGGCCGCGATCTATTCAGCAGAAGGACGAGAAATTCCAAGGTCTTCGCGGATTGATAGGGCGCACGCAGGCTGTCGGGCATGTCGGTCCGCAGCCCCTGCTGAAGGGCGGCCAGAGGCGCCGGTCCCAGGTCCGAGAGCGACCAGATCCCCCCTTTCCCCGGCCGATATGCGGCAGGCGGTCGTGCATGCCGCCCATCATGGTGCGCAGCCATGCGTCGGACAGGAATGCGCCCGCGATGCGAAGGCACTGGCCGGCCGGGACGTGGCAAATCCATTCGGCGGGCTCCGGATGGAACACGCACAGGCACTCCCGTTGCCCGACCGTCCGCCAGCCGCCGTCGATCCACGCCCGGAAGCATCCCTCCAGGGCACCCCCGGTTTCACCGACCCCGCATGGAGCGTAGGCAATCATGAAGAGGCACACTGCCAGCGTCGGCGCGGCGACCTGTCTGTCAATGGCCCTGACCGTTCTTCCCAGGGCTATCGCATTTGGCCGATGATGGTTCTGGCGAATTCGTTGGTCCATCCGCAGCGCTTGCGTTTGCGGCGGATGGAGATGCCGGGGCGG
>NZ_JACIGJ010000054.1 GCF_014197855.1 Roseospira marina | reverse complement strand
GCGGCCCCCGCGCGGTCCTGCGACGCCCAACGCCACGCGCTGTCCCGCGCCATGTCCGCGAACGGCACGGTGTCGGTCTGGAACGTGAACAGGCCCAACGTCATCAAAGGCATTTATCGCACTCCGTCGTACAGGTGCGCGCGGGCGGCAGAGCGGCGTTCGGCGTCGCGGGCGTCCAGCTCGGCGCGGACCAGGCGGGCGACCTCGTGCGCGTCCAGGCCGGGCGGGGCGTTCACCGTGATCTGGTAGGTGTCGTGGGAGTCCACGGTGGTGGTTGCCCCGGCCGCTTCGGCGGCGGCGGCCACCCCCGGGCCGGTCTCGATGATGTGCAGCGGCGGTGTGTCGTCGTTGGCGGGCAGGACGAAGGACGGACGGTCGCCCCCGTAGGAGGGGATGCCCGCCAAGAGCCCCGGACGGGGCGACGACGCGGCGGTGTCGGGATCCGCGGGCGTTTCGTCGTCCCCGGCCCCGTCGTCCCCGTCCCCGAACACGTTCGGCAGCGAGTCCCACAGTTTGCGTACGCCCCCCATCAGGTCGTCGAGGGCGTCCCGCACCGGGGCGAACAACCGCTCCGCCAGCCCGGACAAGTCGATGCTGAACAGCCATTGGAACAGGCCGTCCCAGGCGCGGCCCACCAAGGCCCACGGGCTGATCTTCTTCAGCGCCTCCCACAGGCCCGCCCCGAGGCCTCGGTCGAAGGCCGCGCGTACATCGTCCAGGGGTCCCATCAGTGCGTCGACGAGCCCGCCGGCGGCGTCCAGGACCGGGCCGAACCAGCGGGTCGCCAGCCCGGACAGGTCGACCCCGAACAGCCATTGAAACAGGCCGTCCCACGCCTCCCAAATCACGCGCGCGGGGTTGAACCGCTTCAGGAGTTCCCACAGGCCCGACCCGAGCCCCCGGTCGAAGGCGGCGCGTACGGCGTCCATCTTCGCGGTGAACCACGCCCCGATCTGGTCCCAGTTGGCATAGATCGCGTAGGCGCCGAACGCGATGGCCCCGAGGACGGCGAGAATGGGGTTGGTCATCAGGGCGACACTCAGGGCGCGCACGCCCGCGATGACCGCCGGCAGGGCGGAGCTTGCGAGACTCACCAGCTTCGCCCCAAGCATCACCACGGAGCCGATCAGCCCCGCGTTCATGGTGATGATCACGCCGAGGATGGCGTTGTCCCAGCCGCCGATCGCCTGGACCACGCG
>NZ_JACIGJ010000053.1 GCF_014197855.1 Roseospira marina | reverse complement strand
AACGGGGCCTCCCTGGCAGTCTGTGTCGTGTCGCAACTACCAGTGTGTCAGGCCGTCCCGTTGTCCGCCCCTCCCCGATTTTCCGTCATGAACCTAAAAAAACGGCCGACAGTCCGCCAGCCGCTCAGCGCGCGCTTCCGGTCTGTCAGCCGTTTATGTCTGACTTCGATCCAACATGGGATCCGGAAATCCTCTTCCGTAGAGCCTAGATCGCCGGTTTGGCGGTCACGGCCGCCGTCGGGACCATGTCCGCAAGGCGGCGCTCGAAGGCCCGGGTTTCCGATTCGACGTGGTCACCGATACGAGGGCCATGGAAAGCCATTCCGTACCGGAAAAAGACCAGGAAGCGCAACATGACAGCGTCCTCCCAACCGAGGGGTGAGAAAAACGATCTCAACGACCGCTGTAATGAAGGTAGCAACTCGGTTCCGGTTCTGCAAGGGAAAAAGCGCACACGGTGCGCAAAACCGCGAAACCAACAATTTTTGCAATTGTCTATGATTAAAGATAGAAATATGCCCTTATTTCTGTGGGGATAAGGGGCGCCGCCCGATCAGCGGGGCCGGGATAAACCCCGGAATTCGTTGGCGATATTCGGCATATGCCCTCCCATGCAAACGCAGCAGGCGGTGCTCCTCGGCTGCCGCACCGACCACGAGGTAAACGGAGGCCCATAGCGCCGTCGCAAGTCCAAGTGGGTCCTGCGCGAGGCCCCAGACGATCAGCAGACCGGTCGCATAGAACGGATGGCGGACGTAGCGATGCGGCCCGTCGAGGCGCAGGTCTTCGTCCTCGGGCGCGTCCGGTTCGCGCAGTTGCCGGGTGCCGGCGAGCCGCGCCATGTCGTAGTAGCGCGCCGACCAGAGCATTAGCGCGACGCCCAGTCCCGTTATGTCGAACAGGGCCGCTCGCGCCCAGACGGGCAGGGGGAACGGGGGCGCCTCCCCCAACAGGAGGTGGCCGGCCGCGAACACCAGCGCAATGTGGACGGTGGCGACCGCGTTGTAGGCCAGTCGGTAGCTGTGCCCCAGCGTGTGCAGGCGTCGTTTCACGCTCGCGTTGGCGAGCACCGAATGGCCCAGCCCGAAGCTGGCCCAGGCCAGCGCGTAGAGACCGTGGGCAGCCCAATCCATGGCGGCGGGTCCTTATCCAGGGGGGAGGAGGCCGGCGGGGTCCAATCCGGATACATAGGTAACAGAACAGACCGGAGACATGGGTAACAGGTCGTCAAGATGGTCGCGGAGGTG
>NZ_JACIGJ010000052.1 GCF_014197855.1 Roseospira marina | reverse complement strand
CGGTCACGCCGACGCTGTGGCCCATGCCGGGGGCGCATGGGACGAGGGAGACGGCGCCGGGCTGTGGCGGCTGAGCGTGTCGTTGACGAGCCTCGCCGATGACTGGGTCGGCGGTCGTCTCGCAAAAACGCCATAGGGGGCAGACCATGCCATACGCTTATCGCGGTCAGTATCCGATGGACGCTCTGCCTCCGCACGCGCGCGGTCTGCCTGACGCGGCCCTGGCCGCACTCGATCCGCCCATCTACCACGTCCGGTCCATCGTGCCGGAGCACGATCCGGACACCCACACGCGCGTCCCGGAGCCCGTCGCCCCGCCCGGGTTCGACGAAACCGGACCGATCCCCGTCGTCACGCTGACCTACGAGATCCGACCCCTCACGCCGCCCGAGATCGCGGCGCGGCTGGAGGGCCTGCGGGCGGAGTGGCGGACGCGGGCGACGCGAGCGTTCCGCCGGGCGCGGGACGCGGGCATCACGCTCGAAATCGCTGGGCAGACGGTGCACGTCGAGACTACGGACACGGCCATCGCCCAGATCCGCGCCCTGCGTGATCTGCTGGCCGACACGGACGGGACCCAGGCCTTCGTCACGCGCTCCGGCGCTCGGGTCATCGTCGATGCGGCGGGCATCGCGGCGATCCATGACGCGGTCGCAGCCCGCTGGCGGTTGATCCTGGCGCGCGAGGAGGCCCTCTATGCCGCCATTGACGCCTGCACCGATCCGGCTGATCTGCGGGCGATCGACACCCGGGCAGGCTGGTCATGACCGACGTCCGCCTGTTCGAGCCGCTGAAGCTGACCGCCGGCACGCTCACGATCGACGCCGAGGGGCGGCTGGTGATCGGCCCAAGCGAGGTTCTGACGCTGCCCAGGGACGCCCTGGTCACGGGCGTGGGATCGGGTGGGCAGGTCTACACCCGCGCGGCACCGCTCCGCGTGCCCGCCGGCCCGCTGCCGCAAGGGGCGTGGGATCGGGGCTTCTTTTTCGTGCCTCCCGCCACGGGCGGCCGGATCGATCTGGTCACGGCCGGTGTGGTCCAGTCGGCCGCCACGTTCTCGCGGGCCTCCGCCGCGACCTGGTGGGACGGGGCGGCGTTCCGGACGGCCGCCCCCCACGCGCCCCGTGTCGAGGGCGGCGCGCTGGTCATCGAGGAGGCCGCAACCAACATCGCCTACCACGCCACGGCCATGGACCGACTTCCCGCGAGCCAGGGCACGGCGACGGCGGGCGCCAGCTTCGGCGTAGGCACGCAGACCCTACTGAC
>NZ_JACIGJ010000051.1 GCF_014197855.1 Roseospira marina | reverse complement strand
GATAACGTACCATTTCTTTCGCACTTTCGGATTGGGCGGCTCCTTCTATCCTGATGGAAGGAGCTTGGAATGGACGATCAGAAGGGCGTGACACCGATGGGCCAGGTGATCCAGATCGATGAGGGACGGATCCGCGACCATCTGGGCGAGATGGTCCGTGGAACGGTGGAAGAGGCTTTGAATGCGATGCTGGACGCAGAGGCGGATCGCTTATGCGGGGCAGCGCGCTACGAGCGGTCGGAGAGTCGGCGGGATACGCGGGCGGGATGCTATGAACGGGCGCTTCACACGAAGGCCGGCGAGGTGACGCTGAAGGTGCCGAAGCTGCGGCGCCAGACGTTCGAGACGGCGATCATTGAGCGTTACCGGCGCCGGGAAAGCTCGGTCGAAGAGGCCTTGATCGAGATGTACCTGGCCGGGGTTTCGGTTCGGCGGGTGGAGGACATCACCGAGGCGCTGTGGGGCACGCGGGTGTCGCCTTCGACGGTGTCGAGCCTGAACAGGAAGATCTACGCGAAGATCGACGAGTGGCGCCACCGGCCGATCGAAGGTGACCATCCCTATCTGTACCTGGACGGGATCGTGATGAAGCGGACCTGGGCCGGGGAGGTCCGGAACGTCTCTCTGCTGGTGGCCAGCGCGGTGAACGCCGAGGGGTACCGGGAGATTCTGGGCATCTGCGAAGGCGCCAAGGAGGACAAATCCGGTTGGAGCGCCTTCCTGCGCCACCTGGTCGACCGGGGCCTGTCGGGCGTCCAGTTGGTCATCTCGGATGCCTGCCGGGGGCTGGTGGAGAGCGTGGCGGAGTTCCTGCCGGAGACCCTGTGGCAGCGGTGCATGGTGCACTTCTACCGCAACGTCTTCAGCCATGTGCCGGCTATGAAGGTGCGCGAGGTGGCCCACATGCTGAAGGCGATCCACGCCCAGGAGAGCCGGCAGGCGGCCCAGGAGAAGGCGGAGGCCGTGGAAGCGGACCTGCGCCGCCAGAAGCTGACCCGGGCGGCCGAACTGGTGGCGGAGCACATCGGTGAGACGCTGACCTACTACGCCTTCCCGGATGTCCACTGGGCCAAGATCCGGACCAACAACCCGCTGGAACGGATCATGAAGGAGATCCGCCGTCGCACTCGGGTGGTTGGCGCGTTCCCGGACGGTCAGAGCTGCCTCAACCTGGCCGCGGCCCGGTTGCGGCACATCGCCGGGTCGCAATGGTCGGCCCGCCGATACATGAATATGGAGCCGCTCCACGCGATGCAGGCCTCCTCATCCGGAGCCGTCGCGTGACGAAATGTGCGAAAGATCCTGGACGGTACC
>NZ_JACIGJ010000050.1 GCF_014197855.1 Roseospira marina | reverse complement strand
TGAGCAACCGGAAACATTGGTAACGTTTTGGACCGATGACATAGGTAACACTTTTTGCCTCTGATCACCGCCTGGACCCGGGTCTGGATCGCGGTCCAGACCCGGGTTTTTCCAGGCCGGCCCTGCCCCGCAGAGTGCCCAGGGCGAGGGGGCCATACTTCACAAGCCAGACATCGTCGGCGATGGGGAACAGCCCCAGCGGTTCGCCGACCAGCACCTCACTGACGAAGAGCGTGGTGCCCCGCCACTTGATCTCGCCGTTGTGACGCACTCGCCGGACAAGGGCGTCCGCTGGGTACTCCGGGGATCGGAGAACGCCGTCGAAGGCTCTGGCCGATGGCCGGAAGACCGAGGCTGGCGGTTTCTGTCCCAAGGCCTCGTGTGGCCGCTCTTCGTTGAATGCCTCCCGGAACACCGCAAACCGCTGTATTTGCTCACGCAGGCTCCGCGCCGCAGGCGAGGCCGTATCCTGGAGGAGGGTCAGGTGCATCCGCTCGTGCCGGCCGTTCTGCTGAGGCTTGCCCGGTGCAATGCGTTCCGGCCGGACCCCGGCCTTGATCAGACGCACGGCCAGTCGCGACAGCCCCGCCACACCCCGCCCCGCGAACGGGGGCCCATTGTCGCTGCGCAGCGCCACGGGCAGGCCGTGCTCCCGGAAGGACGACTCCAGCATCGGCCAAACATCCTCCGTCGTTGTCCCATTCAAGGCCTGACAGACGAGCAGGTACCGGCTGAACCCGTCCGTCACCGTGAACGGCTCCACTCGCGTGCCATCCCCGGTCAGGAACCATCCCTTGAAGTCCATGCACCACACGTCGTTCGGCGCCACGCAGGACTGGAACGGCTCCGACTGCGGTAGCACTCGGCGGCGGCGTTTGCGCGGATGCGTCAGACCATGCCGGTCCAGAACCTCGCCGATCGTGCTCGCCGCCGGCCAGGCCCGGTCCGGATCGTGATCCTCCAGCCAGGCTTTGATCTTCCGTGGGCCCCACGTTCCATGACATCGACGGACCGAGATCACCGCCTCGATCTCCGCCTGGCTCACGGATCGCGCATTGCCATGCGGGGCCCGCGACCGGTCCTCCAAACCCGCCGGCCCCGCACGCGCATACCGCTCAAGCCACTTGTACCCAACCCGACGGCTGATCCCGAACCGGCGGCACAACGCCGCCTTCGTATCGTCCTTGTTCAGGCAGGCCGTCACAAACCGAAGACGCTCGTCCATCACACAGGTCTCTTTCCAAACCATGGCCGCACCTCCGCGACCATCTTGACGACCTGTTACCCATGTCTCCGGTCTGTTCTGTTACCTATGTATCCGGATTGGACC
>NZ_JACIGJ010000049.1 GCF_014197855.1 Roseospira marina | reverse complement strand
GATCCGCGCTTCCTGCTGACCGCGCAATCGGATGGCCTGGACGAGGGCGCCACGCGCTTCACCATCGACTATGGCGCGCTGACGGACCTGCGCGTGTGCGTGCTGCTGGGGTCCATGTCCAAAGTCGCCAGCCTGACCCGCGTCATCTCCCTGGATCCGGCCGGCAACGAGATCCTGCACACCAGCGGCCCGACGGACTGGTGTCCGCCCATCGGCGGCGCCTTCGACCGGCCCCGCGCCGATCCGTCCTGGGGCCATGGCCGGATCAGCGACCGCGAACTTCGGCAGTATCCACGCTGGTTCTGGCACGACGTGGCCCCCGAGCCGGTGTTGGGCCGCTACGAGCACATCTTTATTTCCGACCCCACCAACCCGGCCGGGTCCGTCACCCTGGCCCGCGTCTGGACCGGGGCCGGTTGGCAGACGTCCGTCCCGGTATCCTACACATGCGAGTGGGGGTGGGAGGATCTGTCGGAGGTCCGCACCCTGCTATCGGGCCGGACCGACGCCGACCCCGGCCCCCGCCGCCGAACCATGACGGTGCAGATCGAGGGCCTGCCGGAGGCGGAGGCCATGCGCGACGTCTACGACATGGTCGGGCGCGTCGGCCGGTCGAGGCAGCTTTACGTCTCGTTCAACCCCATGGAAAGCCGCGACCGTCACCGCCGGTCGGGCCTCGCCACACTGGCGCGTCTGCCGGCTTCCACGCTGGCCCGGCACGATTGGGTCGATACGACATTCCAGTTCATTGAGGAGGTGGCGTGATGGTGCAGTTCACCGTCAAGGGCGTGACATGGGATACGGCCGACTTTGTCCGCGATTTCGGGCTGGCCGAAACCGTAGTCGTCGATGGCGTCGCGCTGCCCCGCGCCTACGCCCTGCCGTATGCGGTCTCCCTGTTGGTACAGGAGATCGCGTCCACCCTGGCGGCCGGCACGGCGGCGGCGGAGATCCTGGAACCGATGCTGGACGAGATCGCGGTGCTGGCGGGTGCCCTCGGTCTCAGCGAGGTCCGGCCCGGCGAGGGTCTGCTGTGGGACGAGGTGCGGCAAAAGTTCGTGCCGTGGGGGCGGGCGACGCCGGCCGACATCGACGGCTGGGCCGCGCCCGACGTGTGGGTGGACCTGGCCGGGTTGGCCTATGCCATCGACGCCCGCCGGCCACTTGTCAAGACGCCGACCATCATCAAACCCGCGCATGGGAGCACCGACGCGCAACTGGACGTCACGACCAGCCCGATGCGTGGGCTGTACGGCGCGGTGTCCGGCGGTCTGCGCGTGCGCTGGTATGAGCCGGAAAGCGCGACCATCGTGCATGACAGCGGCTGGGTTACTGGTCCGACG
>NZ_JACIGJ010000048.1 GCF_014197855.1 Roseospira marina | reverse complement strand
GGAGGCTCTCTTTTATATTGCCCTTTTAATCGGTATAATCTCGGCCTTCTTCCCCTTCATGGCCTTTTCTTCATTCTATTACTCCATAGCACGCCCACGAACGCTTGGCGATCCGGTTCGGGCCCCGGCTCAGGTAGCGGATCGAGATCTGGTGCGCCGTGCACTTTTCCGCGCTCATCGAGGGGCCGGTTTGTGCAACCGGGGACCCGCCTGGCGGGTCCGGCATCCCCATCGCGGCGCATGCTGCCATCGGAGTGGCGGGGCACGTTCACAGGCATTACGACGTGGTCCGGCGGACCGGCCACAGGCAAGATACCGTGCGTCCCGCAATCCATGGTCTGCACCATCTCCCATCCGCCGCAGGGGCGGATCCCCGGGTCTCAAGAACGGTCCGGACGGCCTCCGGACACGCGCGAGACCCTCGTGTTCCGGGTCATGCGACCGCCGGTTCCCGTGCGCTCCCACCGCGTCGTGCGGCTGGCGCCTGGTCACCCGCCGGTGCGCCGTCGTACTCGGTTCCATCGCGCCACATGGCATGCATGATGACCGCCAGCTTGCGGGCCACCGCCACGGTCGCCTTGCGATGGCAGCCCCGTTTGGCGATGGCCTGGCCCCACGTCTTCACCTTGTCGCGGCCCTTGAACCGGGTCATCAGGGCCGACGCCGCCTCGTACAGGGCCCGTCGGACATCCGGGTCCCCGGCCTTGCTGATGCGGCCGTTCACGTCGATGCTGGTGCCCGACTGTCGGCGCTTCGAAGTCAGTCCGAAGTACGCCGCGACATCGCGGGACCGCTGGAACCGGGTCGGGTCGTCGACCGCCGTGAAGAAGGTCAGCGCCGTCACCGGCCCCACGCCCGGGATGGCCATGAACCGCCGGCACTGGGGGTCTCCGGCGACGAATTTGACCACCCGGTCGTGCAGTTTGCCGTACTCGGTCCACAGCGCCGCGCGGGCCCCCAGCATGGCCTCCATGACATCCGTGACCAGCGGATCGTCCGCCACGGCCTCGCGCACGGCAGCCTCGAAACGCCCGCGGCTGACCCGCGACAGGCGGATCCCGAACACCTTCAGCGAGTGTCGGATGGTGTTCTCGAGATCGAGGAACTTCCGCTTCAGGGTCCGCCGCTGTGTCAGAAGCAGCCGCAGCCGGTAGACGTCCTCGCCCTTGATGTAGGCCGTCCGGTACCACCCGGTGCGGACGATGTGGGCCAGGCCCAGGGCGTCGGTGGCATCCGTCTTATTCCGCTGCGCCGCCATCGCCGCCGCCGCGCGGACATGATTCGCCTCCAGGCAGACCGCCGGCACACCGCGCGCGACCAGCTCGGGCTGCAGCCACGGCGCCAGGGCACCGGCCTCGTGGCCCACCCGGCACAGCGTCCCCAGCATGGGTTTGAGGACCTCGCGGATCGCGTCGGGGTCAGTCTCGACCGTCGTTTGAAGGTGGATGTCTCCGGTGTCGTCGACCACGCACACGGCGGTTTCCTCGATCGACACGTCCAGCCCGGCGAAGAACTCCATGGTCCGTCTCCCGCGATGTTTTGATCGCGGTACGGTACCAGATCCCGCATCCGGTGCGGTCCGTTT
>NZ_JACIGJ010000047.1 GCF_014197855.1 Roseospira marina | reverse complement strand
GAGCCTGCCTTTGCGTACATGGACAGGGTGTAGGTCCGCCCAACGGTCATGTCGTCCGTATTTCGGGACAGCAGCGCGGTGCCGACCGCATCGCTTGTCAGTAGGGTCTGCGTGCCTACGCCGAAGCTGGCGCCCTCTGTCGCCGTGCCCTGGCTCACTGGGAGCCGATCCATGGCCGTGGAATGGTACGCGGTGTTGGTTGCGGCGGGCTCGATGACCAGCGCGCCACCTTCGACGCGCGGCACGTCGGGGGCGATCGCCTTGACCACGGCGCCGTCCCAGAGGGTCGCGGCGGAGGCCCGCGAGAACGACGCGGCCGACTGGACCACCCCGGCCGTGACCAGATCGATCCGGCCGCCCGTGGCTGGCGCAACGAAATACATCCCCCGATCCCACGCCCCTTGCGGCATGGGGCCGGCCGGCACGCGGAGCGGCGTGGCCCGCGTATAGACCTGCCCGCCCGCCGCGACTCCGCTGACCAGGGCGTCTGACGGCAGCGTCAGGATCTCGCCCGGGCCAATGACGAGACGGCCCTCGGCGTCGACCGTGAGCGTGCCGGCGGTCAGCTTCAGCGGCTCGAACAGGCGGCGCTCCGTTGTCATGACCAGCCGCTCCCGGTGTCGATCGCGCGCAGGTCTTGCAGCGTGGCGGCCGCGTCGATGGCGGCGTACAGGGCCTCCTCGCGCGCCAGGATGACACGCCACCGCGCCGCCACGGCATCGTGGATCGCGGTCATCAGGGCGGCGTCCGCCTCAATGCGCGCGCCGGAGCGCGTCACGAAGGCCTGGGTCCCGCCCGTGTCCGCCAGCAGGTCGCGCAAGGCGCGGATCTGGCTGATCGCCGTGTCCGTCGTGTCCACATGCACGGTCGTGGCGCAGATCTCCATTGTGAGCCCGGCGTCCCTCGCCCGCCGGAAGGCCGCCGTCGCCCGCGTCCGCCACTCCGCCCGCAGGCCCTCCAGCCGCGCCGCGATCTCGGGCGGCGTGAGGGGGCGGATCTCGTAGGTCAGCGTGACGACGGGGATCGGGCCGGAGTCGTCGAACCCGGGCGGATCGGCGGGCTCCGGGATCCGCGTATGCGTGTCCGGATCATGCTCCGGCAGGATGGACCGGACGTGGTAGATGGGCGGATCCAGCACGGCCAGGGCCGTGTCGGGCAGACCGCGCGCGTGCGGCGGCAGAGCGTCCATCGGATACTGATTGCGATACGCGTATGGCATGGTCTGCCCCCCCCTATGGCGTTTTGGCGAGACGGCCGCCGACCCAGTCATCGGCGAGGCTCGCCGACGACACGCTCAGCCGCCACAGCCCGGCGCCGTCTCCCTCGTCCCATGCGCCCCCGGCATGGGCCACAGCGTCGGCGTGACCGTGCAGGCTCGTATTATCTGGCCATGTCGACTCCGACGCGTTGCGCGCCAACATCGCCGGAATGAACACATCGCGGAAATCATACCCAGGACCGCTCTGCGAGCGCATGGTCACCGGGTGTAGGCCCGTCACGGTCACGGCCCCGGTACTCACCCAGGTCTGGCCGCCGTCGCGGTCCCAGATCTCGATAACGTCGCTAGCCGTGGATCGGATGCCGGCCAAAAACTGCGCGACATTGCCCCACAGACCGACGATACCGCGATATGTGGCCTGGGCCACGTCGGCGGCATCGACCCGGGCGCGGTTGTCGCCCGATACCGGCTCATCCACCCGGCCACGGCC
>NZ_JACIGJ010000046.1 GCF_014197855.1 Roseospira marina | reverse complement strand
GAGGGCCGGTACTTTGCCGGCGGCGGGTGGGTGAATGGTCCCGGAGGCCCGACGGACGATGCCATCGCGGCGCACCTGAGCGCCGGTGAGTTCATCGTCAACGCCGCCTCGGCCGCCCAGTACGGCGGCCTGTTGGAGGCCATCAACGACAACACCTTGCGCGTGATCGAACCCCAGCGGCCCGTCCTGCAGCCGGTCGTGGTGCCGCTGCCGTGGGTCGATCAGGCCCCGGCCTCGACGGCGCCGGCGCGCGACGATCGGCTGGTACCGCTCTTGGAGAGCATTGATCAGCGTTTAGAGGCGCTTGAAACGGCGCTTCACGACGAAGCCCAGGACACTCGCCGCGCCGACGGCGCCCTCACGGAGGAGCTGTCCGGCCACCTGATCGGGATCCGCTCCGACCTGGCCGAGGCCACCGGCGCCGCGTCCCTGGCCGCCCGCGCCGCCGTGGGAGGCCGCCGATGACCCGCACCGAGACCAGGATCAAGGCCCGCTACATGGACGCCGTCGGCGCGATGCAGACCCTGTATCTGTCCGACGTCGGCTATGCCGCCGGGCCGGAGGAAGACTATGCCGTCTATGATGGGGCGTTGCGCGTGCGCCCGACCTGGACGCGGTCGATCGACACGGCCCTGGACCCGTCGGCCGGCGCCGACACGTCGTACAGCGCGATCAGCCTCGGCGAGGCCGCATCGGGCCGCTATGACGCACTCCGGGACGCCGCCTGGGGGTACGAGGTCGAGGTCATGGAGGGGCCGGCCGGCCGACCAACCTCCGAGTTTTCCGTGGTGATGACCGGCATCACCGAACGCGCCGACATCGGCTGGCGCGACGTGGATCTGATCCTCCGCGACCGCCTCCAGGTGCTGCGCGACAGGCCGATCACCACCGCCACCCTGGCCGGCACCGCCACCGCCGGCGGCATGGCGCCGGAGGGCGGACCGTCCCTGGCCGGGCGCCCGGTTCCCGTGGGCTGGGGCGTGGCGGAGGCCGTGACGCCGGTCGAGGGCAATGTCCACGACCAGATCTATCGGATCGGCGCATACGATGCCCTCACGGGCGCGGCCGATGGCGGCGCGCCCCTGACCATCGGTCCCCAATTCGAGACCGCATCCGCGCTCCAGGCCGCGACCCTGTCCGCCGGGGAGGTGGCGGGCTGCCGGGCCGAGGGCCTGATCCGCCTGTACGCGCCGCCGGCCGGGGCCCTGACCGTCTCCGCCCGTCATCATGCGGATTGCCGTCTGCCCGCCCTGGTGCGCGCCGTGCTGGAGGGGCCCGGCGGGATCCGCCCGTCCGATATTCGGCCCAGCGTCGATGCCCTGCCGGCGTGGGAGGCCGGCTGGTGGACCGGCGCCACCGAGGCCACCGTGGGCCAAGTCCTGGACGGCCTGCTGGCCGGCGTCGGCTATTGGCACGACGACGCCCTGGGGCGCATCGCCGCATGGCGCCCGACACCGCCGGAGTGGGCCACGCCCACCGTCGCCCTGACCGTCGACGATCTGGCCGGCGCGCCCGATCTGGTCGCGACCGGCCTTGAGGTTCCGGCCGGGCGCATTGAGGTCGAGTACCGCCGCGCCTGGACCGTGCTGTCCGAGGATCAGCTTGTGGACGCCGACACCCCCGCGCGCGTGGCGTGGCACGATCTGCTGACCGCCGCCTATCGCCTGGACGCCGGCGACATCCCGGTGGTGCAGGACCGCTGGCCCGGATATCGCACCGTCGCCCGCACCACGGCGCTGGCGTTGCAGGACGCCGCCGCCACCCTGCGCACCGGCCTAGCGCCAATGTACGACATGCCCCGCCGCGCGTGGCGGCTGGGCGTGACCCGGGCCGGCGCCCGCCAGTGCGATCTGGGCACCTGTGTCGATCTGTCGGCGATCCCCCGCCTCGGTATGGCCCGCGCGTGGGTGGTCGGCCTGCGTCGATCGCGCTCCGACGCGCAACTGACGGTCTGGGGGTAGGCGATGGATCAGACCCGCGCGGCCGCCCTTCAGAACCTCCTGATCGTCCCCGACAATCGCCTGGACGACATCGGCGACGGCACCCCCGCCACCCTGTCCGGCGGCGCATGGATCAGCGCGCGGCCGTTGTCCAATCTGCTGGATCCGCGCTTCCTGCTGACCGCGCAATCGGATG
>NZ_JACIGJ010000045.1 GCF_014197855.1 Roseospira marina | reverse complement strand
AGGTCATCAAGCGGATGGCCTACGGCTTCCGCGATGACGCCTACTTCTTCCTCAAAATCCGCGACGCCTTCCCCGGAATTCCGTCATGAACCAAAAAAAAGCCCCCGGCATGGCCGGGGGCAGGTCGTCTTGAAGAAGGGCGACGCACCCAGTTGCGTCGTGGGTCGGACTTACTGCTTGATGCGGATCAGCTCCTCCAGCATGTCGTCCGACGTGGTGATGATCTTCGACGCCGCCGAATAGGCGCGCTGGGTCGTGATCATGTTGGTGAATTCCGTTCCAAGGTCGACCGTGGAGTTTTCCAGGGTGGCCTGGGCCACGGACGCGGCGCCGGCCGAGCCCGCCTCGCGCACCACCGGCAGGCCGGAGTCGTCGGTCTGCTGGAACACGTTGCCGGTCAGCGGGTTCATGCCGTTCGGGTTCACGAAGGTGGCGACCGGGATCATGAAGATCGGGCGCTGCACGCCGTTGTCGAACAGGGCCGTGACGATGCCGTCTTCGGACACGGAGATTCCGGCGTAGTTGCCGAACCGGTTGCCGTTCTGGCTAACGAAATTGAGCTGGTATTCGCCCGAAAGTTGCTGGAACCCGTCGTCGGCGTTGTAGTTGCCCCAGAACTGGGTGATCGCGGGCGAACCGCCGGTGTTGATGCTGCCGCCATCCATGTTGAGCGAGCCATTCGCCCAGCCGAGGCTGATCGACGACCGGGGATCGTTCTGGGCGGTTTCATCGTAGCCGAAGATCGTGTCCGGTGTTCCATCGCCATTGAAGGTCATGGCACTGGTGCCGGCGGTCACCCAGGAGCCCTGCCAGCCGCCGACCACCGCGGGACTCAGGGCCGGGATCGACCACGGCGCATTCGGATTCCCGGATTCGCCGGTCTGGATGACCGCCGGGTCCAGGCCGCCGTTGGTCGTCAAGCCCGTGGTGTCGATGTTGATGGCCGCGGTTTCGCTGAACTGGCGGATCAGGATGCTGTTCTCGCCTTCGATCCGCTCGACCCAACTGCTGGGCGAGGATTTGCCGGAGACGCCGGCGACGGTACCGCCGGCCGCCGTGACAAAATCCGCGTCCACCTGCGCAGCCAGTTCATCCAGCAACAGGGACAGCGACGTTCCGACCGTATTGCCGTTGATGGTGTCGACACTGCCGCTGCCGCTGTCCGTAAAGGTATAGGTTTGGCCGTTGATCTCCACGCTCGTGCCGGCATCGGGGACGGCGGTGAAATCCAGGCGGCCGGCCGCGTAGTAGGTGCTGTCTTCCTGCGCGTCGACGGAGACGTAGGTGCTGCCGGCCGGCGGCATGACCTCCACGTCCCAGGTGTTCTGATCGCGCTTGGTCCAGGTGTAGAGCAGGTTGTGGGAGTTGCCGAGACTGTCAAAGATCAGGGCGTTGGTCTGCTCGCTGCGGCCGATGGCGGCGTCGGCGGGGAGCTTGGCGCCCATGGACAGGGTGGAGGTCGCGCGCGCCGTGCCGCCGATGGTGCTCAGGTTCAGCGGTCGCATGTTGACGTTATCCACGGCATTGTCGTTGATGTAGAACGACTCGCCGTTTTCGTTCTTGTACGTCTTCATGTAAGTCTGGTTGTTGTAGTCCACTGTGGCGGCCGTGACCGTGCCGTCCCAGGTGTCCAGCGGCCAGCCTTGCAGGTAATACCCGGCGGCATTCTGCAGAAAGCCGTCCTTGTCGATCTTGAACGACCCGGCGCGCGAGAACGCGTAGCCCGACGGATTGGTCGCCTGATCCGAGACAACGAAGAAGCCGCCGCCGGACAAACCGAAGTCGGTCGAGGACGTGGTCGCCTGCAACAGACCCTGAATGTCCACGTTGGTGCGCGGCGCGGACTGCACGCCGCCCGGCGAGTACTGGGTCAGCGACACCTGCGCCGTCACCAGGGTCTTGAAGTTCACCGTCGTCCCCTTGTACCCGACGGTGTTGACGTTGGCGACGTTGTCCGAGATGGCGCCCATGGCGCTGGACTGCGATTGCAGCCCCGACACGCCCGAGAACAAGGCTCCGTACAGCGACATGGGTCTTCTCCTTCAAGCCGCCCGGGGGAGAGGCCCCGCCCGGGTCTGGTTCTTCTTGTCGTCTGGCGGCGGGTTCAGGGGGCCGCCGGGAATGGGTGCGGATAGAGACGCTGGGCGTCAGACGACGGTGTCGACGGGATCGTCGGCGGGATCGTCGCCGCCGGTGTCGCCCGCGGGATCGTCGCCAGCGGTGTCGTCGCCGCCGTCGGCCCCATCGCCCGGTCCAATCCGGATACATAGGTAACAGAACAGACCGGAGACATGGGTAACAGGTCGTCAAGATGGTCGCGGAGGTGCGGCCATGGTTTGGAAAG
>NZ_JACIGJ010000044.1 GCF_014197855.1 Roseospira marina | reverse complement strand
CACCCCCGCGACCCTCTCCGGCGGCGCATGGATCAGCGCGCGGCCGTTGTCCAATCTGCTGGATCCGCGCTTCCTGCTGACCGCGCAATCGGATGGCCTGGACGAGGGCGCCACGCGCTTCACCATCGACTATGGCGCGCTGACGGACCTGCGCGTCTGCGTGCTGCTGGGGTCCATGTCCAAGGTCGCCAGCCTCACGCGCGTCATCTCCCTGGATCCCGCTGGCAACGAGGTCCTGCACACCAGCGGCCCGACGGACTGGTGTCCGCCCATCGGTGGCGCCTTCGACCGGCCCCGCGCCGATCCGTCCTGGGGGCACGGCCGGATTTCAGATCGGGAGTTGCGGCAGTATCCGCGCTGGTTCTGGCACGACGTGGCCCCCGAGCCCGTGTTGGGCCGCTATGAGCACATCGTCATATCCGACCCCACCAACCCGGCCGGGTCCGTCACCCTGGCCCGTGCCTGGACCGGCGGCGGCTGGCAGACGTCCGTCCCGGCCTCGTTCCAATGCGAGTGGGGCTGGGAGGATTTGTCGAAGGTCCGCACGCTGCTGTCCGGTCGGACCGACGCCGACCACGGCCCCCGTCGCCGCACGATGACCGTACCGATCGAGGGCCTGCCCGAGGCCGAGGCCATGCGCGACGTCTACGACATGGTCGGGCGCGTCGGCCGGTCGCGGCAGCTTTACGTCTCGTTCAACCCCATGGAAAGCCGCGACCGTCACCGGCGGTCGGGCCTCGCCACGTTGGCCCGTCTGCCGGCCTCCACGCTCGCGCGACACGATTGGGTCGATACGACGTTCCAGTTCATTGAGGAGGTTGCATGACGCAGTTCACCGTCAAAGGCCTGTCGTGGAACACCGAGGACTTCGTGCGCGATTTCGGGCTGGCCGAAACTGTCGTGGTCGATGGCGTCGCGCTGCCCCGCGCCTACGCCCTGCCGTATGCCGTCTCGCTGTTGGTACAGGAAATCAAGTCCACCCTGGCGGCCGGCGCGGCGGCGGCGGAGATCCTGGAACCGATGCTGGACGAGATCGCGGTGCTGGCGGGTGCCCTCGGTCTCAGCGAGGTGCGGCACGGCGAAGGGCTGCTGTGGCGCGAGGACCTGCAAAAGTTCGTCCCGTGGGGTCGCGCGACCAATGCCGACATCGACGGTTGGCAAGCGTCCGGCGTTTGGGTGGACCTGCCCGGTCTCGCCTATGCCATCGACGCCCGCCGGCCGTTGGTCAAGACGCCGACCATCATCACGCCGGCCCACGGCAGCACCGACGCGCAACTGGACGTCACGACCGGCCCGATGCGCGGGCTGTACGGCGTGGAGTCCGGCGGTCTGCGCGTGCGCTGGTATGAGCCGGAAAGCGCGACCATCGTGCACGACAGCGGCTGGGTGACGGGACCGGTGACGCATGTCGCGCCGGATGACGGATCGATCAATACTCTGTCGTCCTACGACATCACGGCACAGCACCGCGACGCCGACGGCGTGGAGAGTGCCGAGAGCCCGCGTGTCATCGTCACGACGGCCGAGACGCTGAGGCCCATCATGGGTGTGGCCCTGGTGTCGACGGGTGGTGGCGCTGGGACGTGGCAGCGGGTCAGCGAGCACGGCGCCAACCTCACAACAACCCCCTATGATTTCGGTGGCCCGGCGTGGGACCGCCACCCTGTGTGGGGTGGGATCGTCGACGAAGTCGTCGATGGTCAGGCGATGGTCCGCATCCCCGCGTTCTACTATCGCGTCGGCACCGCCCCAGTCGGAAGCGACCAGGCCGGGCGGACGTGCTGGTGGGTCAGCTCCGTGCCGGCCGATGGGTTTGTCCGTCACCCTGCGTTTCGCGCGGGCGGGGAGGACATCCCACATTTCTGGGTCGCTAAATATCAGGGGAGCAATGACGGCGGCACAATGGTCGGCAGTGCTCCGGGCGTGCTCCCGCTCGTGAACCTGCCGTTCGCGACATACCGGTCCCGCTGTCAGGCGCGCAACGTCGGCGGCGTAACCGGATTTGACGCGTGGTCGATCTACCAGCTCGCCGCGATACAGATGCTGGCCATGATCGAGATGGGCGGGTCGGATAGTCAGGCCCTGATCGGGCGGGGCCGGGTGGATGAGCCGGTATCGGGCGACAACCGCGCCCGGGTCGATGCCGCCGACGTGGCCCAGGCCACATATCGCGGCATCGTCGGCCTGTGGGGCAATGTCGCGCAGTTTTTGGCCGGCCTCCGAGCCACGTCCAGCGACGTTATCGAGATTTGGGACCGCGACGGCGGCCAGACCTGGGTGGACACCGGGGCGACAGCCGCGCCGGGCCTACGCCCGGTGACCATGCGCGCGCAGAGCGGTCCTGGGCACGACTTCCGCGACGTGTTTGTCCCGGCGCTCTCCTCATCCGCCCCGTCGGAGTGGACATGGCCAGATAATGCGCGCCTGTCCGGTCACGCCGACGCTGTGGCCCATGCCGGGGGCGCATGGGACGAGGGAGACGGCGCCGGGCTGTGGCGGCTGAGCGTGTCGTTGACGAGCCTCG
>NZ_JACIGJ010000043.1 GCF_014197855.1 Roseospira marina | reverse complement strand
CCAAGCATCACCACGGAGCCGATCAGCCCCGCGTTCATGGTGATGATCACGCCGAGGATGGCGTTGTCCCAGCCGCCGATCGCCTGGACCACGCGGCCGACGCGGGCGCCGAACGTGCGCAGCCCCGCGAGCACGCCCGACCAGTCCACCCGATCGAGGGCGGCGGTCAGGCGCTCGACCACGGATCCGATCTCGGTCGCGATCACCTCCCGGTTGGCGGCGATCCAGTCCCCGAGTTTGCGGATCATCGGAATCAGCACCGGCGCCAGCCGGGCGGCGATGGTCTTGGACAGCCCGCCCATGATGCCCGTCAGGCGGCGCAGGCCATCCGAGAGGGAGCGCGCGCTCGCGATATCCTCGGGGGTGAGGATCTGACCGGAGGCCTCCGCCTCCGCCCGCATGTGGCGCAATTCCTCGGTCGAGGCGGACAGCATTTCCACCATGTGCTCGCCGGTCCCGCCGAACAGCTCGTCGGCCAGGCGCGCGCGGGCGGAGACGTCCCCGATCCCCTCCATCTTGCCGCGCACCAGCTCGAACAGGGCCTCGGTGTCGTCCTTGGTGGCGTTGATCTGCTCTTGCGTCAGGCCCAGGCGCTGGAAGGCCTCCGCCCCTTCGCCCCCGCCTTCACCCGCAAACTCATCGGCCCGGAGGGAGAGTTCCTTGAGGCCGTCGATCATGGCGTCCTGGTCGGCGCCGAACCGCCCGCCTACCGCGATCAGGCCTTGTAGGGCGTCCGCGCCGATGCCCAGGCGGCGCGCCCACAAGTCGATTTCCCGGCCGGAATCCGCGAAGCCCTGAACCATGGAGCCCAGGCTGACCGAGGCCAGCCCGCCGCCGATCAACCCGCCCAACCCCGACGCGCCCACCAGTCCGGACAGCCGCCCGGCCACGGCGCCGGCGGCCAGGGCCGCCCCGCCGGCGGCGCGGCGGATGCGGTCAAAGCGATCCTCGATCCGGGCCAAGGCGTTCGCGCGGCGGGTGGCGCGCGCGATGTCGTCGGCCAGGCGCCGGGCTTCCGCCCCGGCGTTGTTCGTGTCCACACCGGCCTCGCGCAGGGCCTCGCCCATGCGGTCCGTGGACGCCCTCATGCTCTCCGTGCGCCGGCGCAAGGCGGCCTGTTGTCGTTCCAAGTGGGCCACATGCTGGGTCGCGCGCTCGAAGGCGCGGCCGGAGCCGTTGGTCTCTTCCGTCACGCGGGCGAGCCTTTCCCGGGCGGCGGTCAGCTCGGTGTCCAGGCCCGCCAAGGCGCGGGTGTTCTGCCGTGTCCGCGCCCGCATGGACCGGAACGCGTTCAACTGTTCCGCCGAACGTTCCAGACCGCCCAGCCGCTCCGTCGCCGCGCGCGCGCCGCCGCTCATCTGGCGCGCGGCTTCCCGCACCCGACGCAAGGGTGCCGTGGCGTTGTCGATCGCCGCAAGGGCGATGGAAAGGGACAGGTCGGCCATGGTGGTGTCCTTCTATCGCCGCAGCGCCGTCCTGCGGACGTCGCGCGGCTCCGGGCCTAAAGGCCCGCCCGGGCGGTCGCCCGGGTTTGGCGTTCCTTATCCCCGTCCGGCCTTTGCGGCCTCGGTCTGAGCGGTCAGGAGTTCGACGGCCAGGTCGTAGGCTTCGGCGTAGCGATCGAGGGGGAGGCCGTCGAAGACGTCCGGCGGGAACGAGCCCGGAAAGGCCTGCATCATCACACCCCAGGCGGCGCGGGCGTCGTCGGGGATTCCCCCTCGACCCCGGCCGCAGGCGGCGCGAAAAAACCCAACACCTCCGCCGTGAGGGTCAGCAGGTCGGACGGATGCAGCTCCGCCAGGTGCACGCCCGCGACCGCGTCCAGGCTGATCCGGGGGACGATGGTCAGGATCGCGTCGGTCTCGGCCTCTTCCAGGCGGGCGAGCCGCAGGCCGCGCAGGTCGCCCGCCTTTGGCGCGCGCAGGCGGATCCGGTCGAGGGTCTTGTCCTTCCCGAACGGGATCGGGTGGTGAAGTGTGACGGTGCGGATCTCGGTCATGTTTTTGTCTCCGTATCGCCGCAGCGTCGTCCTTCGGACGCCGCGCGGCTCCGGGCCTAACGGCCCGCCCGGGCGGTCGCCCGGGTTTGGTGTTCCTTATCAGCGGCGTTCCAACCGGCTCGACCGGGCCGAACAGAACATCAACTCACCAATCCAATCGCTTTCCGGATGTCCGCCTGACGGTCGATCCCGTCGACGATCTCGGTGCCCGCGATCAGGTCGATCTCGATCACGGTCTCGCCGTTGACGCGGTAGCGGTAATAGGAACAGGGGACCTCAACGGTCATCTTGGCGACCTCGCCCAGCTTGGCGGTGCCGTGGCTGATCTTCTTCCAACGCCCGCGCACGGCGACCTCAATGGCGTCGGTGTTGGCGTCGTTCTCGTCCGAGCGCGCCCCGGCCAGGAAGCGCACCGGGATGCCGCCGGCGCCGAACAGCCCCCAGGCGCGCAAGACGTCCTCGTTGAACTCGGTCAGGGTGAACGACAGCGACAGGCCGGACAGGCCCAGGTCGGTCTCGACCGGGCCCAGCATGCCGGCATTCCGCAGGCTTTCCGTTGCCCGTTCCAGTTCGGGCAGGGTGACGTCCTCGGCGAGGCCCGCCATGGAGCGGCCGTCGACAATGACCGTCCAGTTGCGGATCGTTTTCGCAAGCATCGGTGAGTCCTTTCGTGAACTCGACCCGTCCCACTCCCCAACCCGACCACCCCCATACTGAACCATTGGGGATACTGGCGTTGGGTGGCCGGGTGGGGGAGCGGGGCGGATCAGACTCCGGCGCAGCCGGGAGGTTAAGCCGCCATCTGAGCGGCGAAGTCGACAAGGTAGTCACTGGTAATGGTCTGCTCGAACAGCAGGTTTTCCAGCGGCGGCACCGGGGTGTAGTCGTAAGAAATCACCAGCTTGCCGTCGTAGAGCTGCGTCGCGGTGTTCTTTGCCGGGTCGAACCAGGCGCTCCCACCGATCAGGTAGCCGCGCCCGACCTGAGCAACCGGAAACATTGGTAACGTTTTGGACCGATGACATAGGTAACACTTTTTGCCTCTGATCACCGCCTGGACCCGGGTCTGGATCGC
>NZ_JACIGJ010000042.1 GCF_014197855.1 Roseospira marina | reverse complement strand
GCCCGACCGTCCCGGATCGCCCGGCTTGCCGGGCAGCAAATCCTTGATCCGGTCCCATTGTTCAGGGCTCAGCTCGTAACGCTTGGGGCGGGACAACCGAGCCATCTTGGTCGAGGCGCCGGTTTCGTCGATGAACACCAGGCGTTCGGGTGGAAGGTCTGGTTGCATCTCGAACCAGTCGTGCCGCCGCTTCAGGACATCTGGTCGCTGTTGCTCACTCGCATGCGCTGTCTTTTTTTGTACGTCATCCCGTGACGCCTCAGCAGTCGCCAGATCGCCGTTTCGGAAAACCGGGCGCCGCGAGCCTCCTCAACCTGCGTTGCGATCTCCGCCAACGTCACGTCCGGCTTCTCGTCGATCAGCCCCAGGA
Source organism: Roseospira marina (assembly GCF_014197855.1). Classification (GTDB taxonomy): domain Bacteria; phylum Pseudomonadota; class Alphaproteobacteria; order Rhodospirillales; family Rhodospirillaceae; genus Rhodospira; species Rhodospira marina. The sequence goes on along the minus strand of NZ_JACIGJ010000042.1, from coordinate 3,647 downwards.
TGACCGCCGCATGAGCCTCGATGCGATGCGAGTGCCGGTCGCCGCCCATGGGGCGGGGCTTCACGTGCCCCTCAAGACGCCACCGGTTCATCCATTTGACGGCGGTGGACGGGGCGACGCCAAACCGCTCCGCTGCTGCCCGTCGGGACTGGCCGCCTTCGACGGCGGCAACCAGCCGCTCGCGTAGGTCGGCGGAGAGGGGTTTCGTCATAGGCGCTGGCCTCCTTCTCCAGCCCCTACTCTTGAATCACAAATCAACCGCCTGAGGAATCCCCTGCGATTCCGTCAGACCGCGGGATGCTCTAGCGGACGGGGCGGCTGTCGTCTGCCAGCGTCGTGACGACCCGCGCCGACGGTGAGCGTCCGCGGGCTTGGCCCTCGAAAAAAGGTCCCTCAGGGGGTGTGGCTCGGCGCACGGCGTGCCACGGGCGGATGCGGACGCATAAAAACAGGACCCAAACTCTCGGTTCGAATCCCGGCCCTACTGCAGCGCGCATGACGGCAGAAGGGGCGCCCAGGTAGCCCTGGCTGCCCGCCAATTTTGCTACACATTATGCAGCACAGAACGCTGCACGCCGACCGCTCTAGTTCAATAAAAACAATGTTCTATACAGATCTCCGCCAACGCATGGCGGACACCCCCTCCGCCAGTTTGGTCCGGAGACCGAAACGGATCCCGGCGGTCTGAGTGCGCCCGGCGTCCGTCTCGACGCTTTTTTCCCCAGCCCGCAAGATGATTAGGGGACGGCGCCCTCCTCACAGGCGCGGCTCAAGGCGTCCGGCCGACACCGGGCGCCCCGACTCTCTCGCGCGGCGGCGCCCCGACTCTCTCACGCGGCGGCGCCGCAGGGACCGCCGCCCCACGGCGACCGGCACCCAGGCGGCGCCCTTGATGCCTTCGTAGGCCACGAGCGCCAGGATCAGCCCGCCGCCCGCCCACATCAACGAGGCCGTATCCAAAGGCAGGGCCGGCTGGAACCGGTCCAGCGTCGCTTGGGCGATCGCCGGATCCAGGGTCCTCAGGAACATGATCGGCTGCGTCAGCGGATCGGCCTCGGTCAGCGCCCGCATGGCCTCAACCAGCGCCCCGACCCGCTCGCGCCCATCGGCCATCATACCGGCGACCACGGGCTTTTCCGCCGCGTCCGCCAGCGCGTGCAGGCCGGTCAGGTGCTCCAGATTGCGGCGCGCCTCATCCAGGTGACCGCCCAGCCTCTGCAGGTATTGTTGCAGGAACTCGCGCCATTGCGACGCAGCGGCGCCCCCGGCGGCCCCCACGACGGCACCGGCCAGGGAATCCAGCTTGCGCACCATCCAGCCCGCTGGCATCGTCCCAGCTCCCGTCTGGCTTAGGGTTTCCCGCCGTCCACACCGCCGAGGTCCCCAAATGTCTCCATCCCTGGACCTTGCCCCGGTGTTCGGCTATCTCGCCGCTCTTTGTACAACTGTTGCCTTCCTGCCCCAAGCCCTCAAGGCATGGCGCAGCCGCTCGGTCGGGGATCTGTCGCTAGCCACCTTCCTGCTGTTCACTTGCGGCGTAGCCTCCTGGCTGATGTACGGCATCCTGACCGTGGATTGGCCGATCATCGCCGCGAACGTGATTACGTTAGCCCTTGCGGGCTCCATCCTGGTCATGCGCGTGGTGTTCGGCCGGTCCGGCTCCCGCGACTGAGACGCCGGCGATGACCCTGACGCAGACGCTGATCGCCCTGGGCGTGCTTCTCGTGGTGTTGGCGCTGGCGCTGTGGCGCGCCCGCCGGCCCTGGGCGCCCGGCCCGGTGTGGCGGGTGCCTTGGCATCTCATCCTCGCCTTGGGTCTGGTGCTGTTTCTGGGCCTGTTGGCGCATCTGACCAGCCTCGTCACCGGACAGCCGGTGCGGCCGCGTGGCTTGGGCTAGCGCGGCCTGCGAAGGCAGAACCGGCCTGTCTTCCGGCCGCGCGCCGTGCGTGATAGACGGACAGGATGCGTCCCGCGCCCCCGCCCTGCCTCCACCACAGGATCCCACCTCCATGCCCGCCCCGATCCCCGCTGACGCCGCCGCCCTCGCCGATTGGATCGACCGCCTGTCCGACGCCCGCGTGCTGTGCGTCGGCGACGTCATGCTGGACCGCTTCGTTCATGGCGATGTCGACCGCGTCTCGCCCGAGGCCCCCATCCCCGTGCTGCGCATCCGGCGGGAGTCGGTCATGCTGGGTGGCGCCGGCAACGTCGCGCGCAATCTGGTGGGGCTGGGTTGCGGCGTGGTGTTCCTGTCCGGGGCCGGCGACGATGCGGCCGGGGCCGAGGTCGCGCAACTCCTGGACCAGCTGGCCGGGGTCGAGGTCCATCTGGCGACCGAGCCCGGCCGCCCCACAACGCTCAAAACGCGGTTCGTGGCCGGCGGCCAGCAGCTTCTCCGCGCCGATGCCGAAACGACGCAGCCGATCGCCGACGCGACCGCCGCGCGTCTGCTCACCGCCGCCCGGACCGCCTTGGCCACCTGCGGCGCCATGATCCTGTCGGACTACGGCAAGAGCATCCTGACCGACACCGTAACCCGCGCGCTGATCGACGCCGCCACGGCCGCCGGTGTGCCGGTCATCGTGGATCCGAAAGGCCACGACTACCGGCGCTATGCCGGAGCGACCGTCGTTACGCCAAACCGCAAGGAATTGTCCGAAGCCACGGGTGGACGCGCCACGGACGACGATGCCTCGGTGGAAGCCGCCGCGCGCGCCCTGCTTGACACCTGCGGGCTGAGCGCCGTTCTGGCGACCCGCAGCCAGGACGGCATGTCCCTGGTGCCCGCCGACGGCCCGGCGGACCACCTGCCCACCGAGGCGCGGGAGGTCTACGATGTCTCCGGCGCCGGCGACACCGTGGTGGCAACGCTGGCCGCCGCCCTGGCGGCCGGCGCGCCGCTGTCCATCGGGGCGCGGCTGTCGAACGTCGCCGCTGGTCTGGTCGTCGCCAAGGTCGGCACCGCCGCGATCGCCGCCGCCGATCTGAACACCGCCCTGCACCACCAGGATCTCGCCCGCGCCGAGGACAAGGTGCAGCGGCTGGAACGCCTGACCGAAACCGTGGAGCGGTGGCGCCGCCATGGCCTGCGCGTCGGGTTCACCAACGGCTGCTTCGACCTGCTGCACCCCGGCCATGTCTCGCTTCTGGCGCAGGCTCGCGCGGCCTGTGATCGGCTGGTGGTCGGGCTGAACTCCGACGCCTCGGTGCGCCGGCTGAAGGGCCCCACCCGCCCGGTGCAGGGGGAGACCGCCCGGGCCACCGTGCTGGCCTCGCTGGCCGACGTCGACCGGGTGGTGATCTTCGGCGAGGACACACCCTTGCGCCTCATCAACGCGCTGAAGCCCGACGTTCTGGTAAAGGGGGCGGACTACACACTCGACACCGTCGTCGGCGCGGATGTCGTGCAGGCTTACGGCGGGCGTGTGCTGCTGGCGCGGCTGGAGGACGGCCACTCCACTACGGCGACGCTGGCCCGGGTGTCCGCGTCCCCGGATGGAACGGATCCCGTCGTCCCGCGTTGACGCCCCACGTCACCGATTCATCGCGCCGGCTGAGCAACCGGAAACATTGGTAACGTTTTGGACCGATGACATAGGTAACACTTTTTGCCTCTGATCACCGCCTGGACCCGGGTCTGGATCGC
>NZ_JACIGJ010000041.1 GCF_014197855.1 Roseospira marina | reverse complement strand
GATCCAGACCCGGGTCCAGGCGGTGATCAGAGGCAAAAAGTGTTACCTATGTCATCGGTCCAAAACGTTACCAATGTTTCCGGTTGCTCAGGGGGGTGACGCCGACGCGGCCACCGGTGGTTTCGACGCGCCTCAACCCCACCCCAACCCTCCCCTGTCCAGGGGAGGGAGCGCCGACGGCTTTCGAGCGCTCTTGAGGCGCTCGCGACTCGGGGAGCGCTCGAATCCAGCTTTTCGGGTGTCGGAACAGGAGGTTAAGGGGGCTACAGATGGCGATTCAAGGGCCTCTGAACGGCGATGATGCCCCCAATCTTGCCAGCGCTCGAAAAACGGGGCAAACTGTCCGCAGGATCAAGGGTGTAGAGACCGGTCCCCTTTCCGGAGCGAAAACGCTCCGGCCTCATTGAAGCGTGACGTTGGCCGAACGCGCCTGACCGTGACAGCGGCCCTTTCCGGAGCGAAAACGCTCCGGCCTCATTGAAGCCCGGCTCACGACATCGCCTCCCCCCGGATGGGGGGAGGTTGGGAGGGGGGGCGCCGCTGCCGCCTACTGAGCTTGGCCGTTTCAACCCCACCCCGACCCTCCCCTGTCCAGGGGAGGGGGACGCCGGTCGAGAAACCGACCCAGGCGAGTGGGTGCGCTACATCGTCTCGCGCACCGCCGCGATGGCCTCGGCCAAACCCACGCGCTCCATCACCACGCCTTCGGGAAAGGCACCGCCCAGGCGGGAGGGCATCATGGGGTCGAGCAGCACGAACACGCCCCGGTCGTCGGCCCGGCGCACCAGCCGGCCGAACGCCTGCTTCAGGCGCAGGCGGGTGACCATGTCGTCATAGGCGCGGCCGCCGAACTCCGCCCGGCGGGCCTTGTGCAGGATGTCCGGGCGCGGCCAGGGCACGCGGTCGAACACGATCAGCCGCAGCGAGCGGCCGGGCACATCCACCCCGTCCCGCATGGCGTCGGTGCCGAGCAGGCAGGCGTTTTCCTCCGCCCGGAACATGTCCACCAGGGTGGCCGGGTCGATGCCGTCCACATGCTGGGCGTACAGCGGCAGGTCGGCGGCATCCAGGTCGGCGGCGATGCGCTCGTGCACGGCGCGCAACCGCCCGATGGCGGTGAACAGCCCGAGCGCGCCGCCGTCGGAGGCCTTGAACAGCTCCCGGTACGCCGCCGCCACCTGATCCATGGTGTCCTTGCGCACGTCGGTGACCACCAGCACCCGGGTTTGCGCGGGGTAGTCGAAGGGGGAGGGCACGGCGGCGCGCACTCGCTCCGGCACATGGACGGCGCCGGTGCGGCGCTCGGCGGCCTGCCAGTCGGCCTCCGGATCGCCGGAGCCGTCGCGCAGCGTGGCGGAGGTCACCAGCAGGCCGTGCGCCCGGGTGGCGAGCGCCGTCGCGAAGGGCACCATCGGGTCGACCCAATGCCGGTGCAGGCCGACGTCCATGTCGCGACCGTAGGCGCGCTCGATCCCCAGCCAGTCCACGTACTCCGGTGGCGTTTCGGCCTGAAGCGCCCGGCACATGGCACGCCACGCCCGCACCGGCAGCAGGGCGCGGCGTTCCAGGCTGCGGATCAGCCCCTCGATACGCTGGCGGTTGGTCGGGTCGAGGGTCGAGGCCTCATCGTCAAGGCGTTGCTCCAGCGCGGTCATCAGCCGGGCCAGCGGCTGGTCCAATTCGTTCAGGGCCGTTTCCAGGGCGGCGCCGGCCTCGACCAGCGCGGGCAGGGGCGGGGCCACCTCGGTTTCCAGCGAATAGGGGCCGTCCTGGCCGCGCGCGCGGGCCAGCACCTGGGCGCGGGCCGCCGACAGGAAGTGCTCGGTCGGGCCACGCCCGCCGGCTTCGCCCAGCCGGGCGTGCCAGCCCGGTCCGGGCAGCACGCGGGCGCCGTGCAGCACCTCCACCAGGGCTTCGGCCGCGCGCGGGTTATCGCCCACCAACTCTTCGGCGCGCGCCTTCAGGCCGCGTGCCCGGGTGCGGGAGCCGTCCTCCGCCCCCAGCAGCCAGCGCCGCAGTTCCGCCGTTTCCAGCCCGGACAGATGCGCCGAAAAGGCGCCGTCGGCGGCGTCGAACAGGTGGTGGCCCTCGTCGAACACATAGCGGGTGGGTAGGGTGCCGTCCTCCAGCCCGCCCAGGGCGGCCTGCACCAGCACGAGCGCGTGGTTCGCCACCACCAACTGCGCCCGCCGCGCCCGCCGCACCGCCTTTTCGATGTAGCAGCGGTTGAAATGCGGGCAGGCGGAAAAAATGCACTCGCCGCGCCGGTCGGCCAGCGCCAGCGACCAGCCGCGTCCCAGGATGTCCACCAGCCAGCCCGGGAAGTCGCCGCCGACGAGGTCGCCGTCCCGCGTCGCCATGGCCCAACGCGCCATCAGGCCCAGAGGGATGGCGGCGGCCGGCTGCCCCGGCAGGCGGGAGACCGCTTCTTCCAGGTTCAGCAGGCACAGATAGTTTTCCCGGCCTTTGCGGATCACGACCCGGCGCGCCTTCTCCGCCGGGTCGGGGTGCAGGCGGTCCAATTCGCCATCAAGCTGGCGTTGCAGATTGCGGGTGTAGGTGGAGATCCAGACCGTGCCGTCGTTCTTCTCCGCCCACACGCTGGCGGGGGCGATGTAGCCCAGCGTTTTGCCGACCCCGGTGCCGGCCTCCGCCAGCACCATGTGCGGGGTCGCCTTGCGCTCGCGCGGGGCGAAGGCGGCGGTGGCGGCGCTGGCGTAGTCCGCCTGTTGCGGGCGGTCCTCGGCCGCGCCGCCGAGCAGGTCGGACAGCCGGGCGCGGGCTTCGGCGTCGGAGACGGGCAGGTGGCCGGCGGCGACCTCCGGCGCGTGCTCGCTGATCTCGGTCAGACGCTCCCACACACGGAAGGCGCGGGCGATGGTGGCGCCGTGCGGGCTGTCGCCGTGGGCACCGAGCGCCGCCAGCACGGGCGCGCCCCAGGGCCAGCCGCCGCGCGCCATGGCGAAGGCGAGGGTGCGGGCGTCCGCCTGATTGCGCCGGACCAGGGTGGTCAGTTCCTCCAGCAGCAGCCCGGCGAGGCGGGGCAGCGCCAGCGCCTGCTCGACCAGGTCGGTTGGGCGCGGTTCCCCCAGGGCTTCGGCCAGCCCGGCGACCGTGGGCAGGGCGAACCGGGCCGGCCGCACGAAGGCATAGAGGGCCAGCAGGTCATGGCACACCAGCGATTCGCGTCCCACTCGGCGTGCGGTGGCGGGCTCGTGACACACCAGCGGGCGCAGGTCGGCGGCCTTGCGCCCCAGCACGGCCGGGGTGTTCTCTTCAATCTCGCCGTCCGGATGCACCAGCACGGCCGCGCGTGGGCTCGCCACCAGGGCGGGCACGGGCGGCACCGTGATGGATGCGGAGGCAGGGGGCGCGGGCTGGTGGGTCGTCATCGGCGGCGAGTATAAGGGGGACGATGGGGCGCGGTCACGCGCCGGAACAGAAAGGGTCCGTCGCGCCGTTGTTGATCGTTCTGTCCGGGCGGCCGGGCGCGGGCAAGACGACCCGGAAATACGCCGCGTGGGAATCGAGGCCACCTCGTCGTGGACACCGCGGGCCGCTCCGTCGACGATAGCGTGGACGCGGTCTTGCGGCACATGGACGGGCGATAAGGCCTTCCAGGTGAGAAGGGACGAACCATGGGCCTGTGGCGCAGGCTGACGCGATGGATATTCCGGGAGCCGCCCTCGCTGGTCACCCATCTGTCCCGCGAGGAGGCGATCGCGACGGCGCGCGCGGCGGTGTCCGACCCTGCGGCATCCTCGTCGTTGTGCATGGCGGAGCCACGCCCGGTCGGCGGCCGCATCTTGTGGATCGTGTCCACGGCTACGCAAGGGGGCGGCCTATATCGTGACCCTGGACGACGCCACGGGCGCGGTGGTTTCGGAGGGGCCGGTGGCCGGGCGGTAGCCGGTGGACCGACTTCGACGCGGGCCGGAAAGCCATAGGATCCGGGGGCGGGGGACAGCTATACTTTGCCGTTCGTGTACGCCTGAGGAGTGCCGCCGCCATGCCACCGTCGCCTACCGCCGTTCCGCCGCCCTCCGACCGGGTCCGCCTGCGGCGCAAGCCGGGGCGCGGCCACTACGACCGCGAGACCATCCACGCGATTCTGGACGCTTCGCCGATCTGTCACGTGGGTGTGGTGGTCGATGGCGCGCCGATCGTGACGCCGACCTTCCAGTGGCGGGAGGGCGAGCATGTCTACATCCACGGGGCGCGGACGAACCGGACCCTGAACGTGGCCGACGGCGCCGAGATCTGCGTGACGGTGTCGCTGCTGGATGGGCTGGTGCTGGGGCGGTCGGCCATGAACCACTCGGCCAACTTCCGCTCGGTGGTGATTCTGGGCCGCGCCACACGCATCGACGATCCAGAGGCCAAGCGGGCACGCCTGAAAGCCTTCATCGAGTCCCTGTATCCGGGCCGCTGGGACACGCTGCGCCCGATCACCGACACCGAACTGAAAGCCACGGCCATCCTGTCACTGCCGCTGGATGAGGCCTCGGCCAAGCTGCGGGAGGGGGGGCCGATGGATGACGAGGCGGACTATGCGCTGCCCATCTGGGCCGGTGTCCTGCCGGTGCGCATGACCCCCGGTACGCCGGAGCCGGACCCGCGCAATCTCGCCGATGTTTCGGTGCCGGACCACGTCACGGGCTTCCGGATCGGGTAGGGGGCCGGTGGGCGGCGCACGGTCGCGGGACGAGACCGGCGCGACCGCGCCGGCGCCGCGAAGCGGCGGAGGCCATGACGTGGAGCCGGTGCCGCGAAGCGGTGGAGGCCCTGAAGCGGCCACGTTCGGTTCAGGGCCGATCCGCATAAGAAACTGGGCATAAAAAAAGGTTCATGACGGAATTCCGGGGAAGGCGTCGCGGATTTTGAGGAAGAAGTAGGCGTCATCGCGGAAGCCGTAGGCCATCCGCTTGATGACCTTGA
>NZ_JACIGJ010000040.1 GCF_014197855.1 Roseospira marina | reverse complement strand
GGCCCTCAAAAACATTGCCGCGGGGTGGAGCAGTCCGGTAGCTCGTCAGGCTCATAACCTGAAGGTCAGAGGTTCAAATCCTCTCCCCGCAACCATAAAAAAGCCCGCTAGGCCAAAAGCTTAGTGGGCTTTTTTTTGTAAGCCCAAAACCACCCAAATCCCCGGCCAGGTAACACATAGGTAGCTCCGGAAAGCAAATGTGCGGCGCCATGGGCGTAGGGACGGACGGGGTGGTGCCGCGGGTTCCCGCCGCCAGCGACGGCTGACCCGCGTTGCCTCTCCGCACCTTGTTGGTCGCCTTTGGTCGGCTTCTGGGAAGGTCGCCAACCGGCGCCAATGGGGCCGCTATCGGAGAAGCTTCCTCTACAGCTCTCCCCCCTTATCCCGCAGCCAGTTGCGATGCGTCTGATAGCTCGGAAGGACCCGGGCCACTTCGTTCCAGAACGCCGCCGAATGGTCGGCGACCTTCAAGTGTGCCAATTCATGAACCACGACATAGTCGATGACCGGCGGCGGAAGCTGCATCATGCGCCAATGGAAATTCAACGTGCCGTCCTGGCTGCATGATGCCCATCGGAAACCGAGGTCCATGACCTGCACGTAGCGCCCCGGCTCGACGCCGACGATCCCCTTCCAACGGTTCACGGCACCGGTCAGATAAGGATGCGCTGCGCGGGTATAGTATTCCGCTATGCGCTTCTCGCCGGAGGCAACTTGTTGGCGCTTGAACAAGAGGCGGTCACCGTCAAAGCGCACCGTGGGGACGGGCGGTTCTCCGGCACCCACATCGACGAGTTTCAGCCGATAGTGCCGGCCGAGGAAATAGAACCCCTCGCCATCGACGAACTCGGGCCGCCGAAATACCGCCTCGCGACCGATGTCCTTGTGAGCGGCCAGCTTCTGATACACCCAAACCAGCTTGGTTCTGATCAACGCGGTGGCGTCGTCGATGTCGACATGCTTCGGCAGGTGCGCCACGAGCGATGCGTCCCGTTCCACCGTCACACCCACGGTCTTGCGTCGGGCACTCCGCTGCACCCGAAAGGTCAAGTCGTCGAGATGGATGGTTTCATTCAAGATGAGAATGCCGCGCGGTTGGCACGCGCGACCTCCATGCAATCCGTGGCGATGGCGTCCAGTTCGCCGAACGGGAACACGTTGCTGTTGTCCAATTGTTGGAAAATCCAGCGTCGCGCCGACTCCTGAGAAACAGGCGCGTCCCAGAACCCGGAAATATCGGCCTCCTGGCGCAGATGCCGAACGATCCCGCTCGCCAGGTCGGCGAGGTCGGTGTCCCTGTCGTCACCCCCGTAGCGCATGCGCAGAATACCAAAAATCGGTCCCTCTGTATGAGGATCAAGGCCGTGATGCACTGATGACTTGTGGGATTCCGCAACGGCTTCGTCGATCAACGTCTGAAGCTGTTTCGCGATTTCGTTCCAGTCTGCGTGGTGCGTGGTCAGTATACTGTCCAGCCGCTCGCTCAGGCTCTTGAACCGGGCCGGGTCCTTCTCGAACGAAATTGAGATATGGTGACGCAGCGCGTTTTCCATGTCGGCGGCTTTCGCGCGGGCGCTTCCCTTGCGCTCAACCTCGGACGCGAAGTTCGGGTCCAGGATTCCGATCGGCGGGATCTTCGGATCAATGCCCTGTGCCTCGATGAAGGCATCCAGCATGGACTGTACCTTTTGCGCCATGCCGCGAACGTCGAGAGACCCGTCCCGGTACAGATTGGCGGCCGCCTTAGCGATGAATGCGAAGATCTTGACGTCCATCGCGAAGGGCCGGGCTTCCGGCCGGGGCATGAGCGTGTCGAACAGACTGACAAGCTGCTTCACAAGGACGAGGAACTGCGCCCTGGCTTTCTGGTCCTTCAGCTTCGCCACACAGGCATCGACGTACGCCTGAAGGTCCGCACCGCGCTTGATGCCCGCGTCCGCGAAAAACTTGATGATGGCATCCCGAGCCTGTCTGAGTTCGGGCAGAAGATCCTCCGGCCGTCCGATGCCGCCGGTCAGATCGCCCTGATCCTCCGCGTCATAGATGGCCAGCGCGTCGGCCAGGTTCTTTCCAACCCCATAGTAGTCCACCACGATGCCGAAGCGTTTGGTTTCCCCGGCCGTGCGATTGGTGCGGGCGATGGCCTGCAGCAACTCCGCCCCCGAAATCGCACGGTCCAGGTACATCGCCTGCTCGACCTTGGCGTCGAAGCCGGTGAGCAGCTTGCTTTTCACGACCAGGACAGCAAGGGGATCGTGCGAAAGCGGCTTCTTGAACCGCTCGATGCGCTGTTTCGTGTCCGCCTCGCCACCCCAGGCCTTCAGATAGGGCAGATCATTGTGGGTCACGGAGATCACGGCGGCGAATTCAAGCGCCCGGATGGTCTCCAGATACGGCAGGGCCGCGGACAGGAACGCCACGTCGCCCCCGGCGTCCTGGGCGTCTTCCGGCGCAATCTCCCTCAGGATGTCCGCCGCGCCCTCGATGGCGGTAACGATCTCGTCGCGCGCTTTGTTCAGGGCCTCGACATACTGAACGGCGAGGTCGCGGCTGGCGGCCACAAGCTGCGCTTTCAGGTCGTTCGGCAGAATGTTGATGATGTAGTGGCGCAGGATATCGATGGCCTTCGCCTGCAGCGGGTCGACGGCGTTGAGAACCCGGCTGCGCGTTGCATAGCGGTCCTTGATCGCCTCCCGCTCCTCCGGGGTCTTGCTGGCGAACGTCGCATCGAACAGGCCGTCCAGGGTGCTCGCCCCGTTGGCGGCACAGCTCGCGGCGCAGCCACCAGCCGGCACAAAGACGGGCGACCCGGCGACGGACGCGGCGCTCGCCCGGAGGCGGGCCGACCTGGAGGGGACGCTGGCAACGGCCATCACGCGGCCTCGCCGGTCGGAAAATTGAAGAAATCGTCCGGTTGCAGATCGACGCCGCATCCATGGGCGGCATCCAGAACACGGCGCTGTTGACGCGCAGGGATGAATCCGCGCTGGACCCACCCGCTCACCGTCGTCGGATTTCGATGACCGAGCGCGCCGGCCAGGGCCGACACCCCACCGAATTTGGAGACAATATGTTGGGCCTGGGTCATGGCGTCCTCCTCTACGCTGCATAATACGCATCATGCGTATATCGTCAACGTGGAAAGCGTTTCGCCTGCGACGCAAAATGCGTTCATGACGACAACAGACGCTCGCACGCCTGTGCATCAGAGGTTTCGGGAGCTTCGGGAAAGAGCTGGCCTGAGTATGGATGCGCTTGCCCGCGCCATGGGCTTTCGCGGCGCATCCAGCATTCAGCGGTACATGAACCCGGACTACAAAAAGACCTATCTGACCGTCGAGATCGCCGAGCGGGCGGCGGACGCGCTGGCCGGCAAGGGCGAGCCGCCCATTACCCGGGACGAAGTTCTCGACTTGTGCGGCCCTGCGCTAAGAACGCCAACCGCCGGAACAGCTGCGCTCAGCTCAGACGTCGATATCTCGACCATTCAAACGGAAGGCTTGGTTGGCGACCGCGATTTCCCCATTTATGCCAGCGCCCAGGGCGGTCAAACGGGAATGGTCGTTACATTCGAGCCGGTCGAATGGGTCCGCAGGCCATCCCCATTGATCGGCGTAAAGGGTGGCTTCGGGGTCTATGTGGTTGGAGACTCGATGGAACCGGTCTTCCGCCAAGGAGATATGCTGCTGATTCACCCGCATCGCCCGCCCGTGAACGGGGACGACGTGCTGGTTGTCCTGACCGATGGCAATGGCAGCACCGAGGCGATGGTAAAGCGCCTCGTGCATAGGCACGACAAGGGCGTTTGCGTTCAACAATTCAATCCGCCAGCCGAATTCTCTATCCCCAGCCGCTTCCTTGACCGGGTCCTGAAGAGCGTCGGCAGCTACCGGGGTCGATAGCCCTCCATCCCAAAGAGCCCACACGCCCGAACGCGCCCAGCGCCCATGGCGCGTTGCCGGCGCGCGTATGTCGATACCCATATCGTACGTTTTACGCGTTGACACGATTTACGCATCGTGCGTATTTTTTCCCATCACCCGCTGATGGGAGCCGTCATCATGCCCAATCCGACACCGCGCACCCGCTCTGGGGCTTTGGCCCCCAGGGGGATCCCCCAGGCCCCGCCTGAGGTCCTGACCACGGACGACGCCATCACGGTCCTGAACGTGTGGCAGGACCTGACCGTGTCGCAGCGCGACCAGATGCTGGCGATCATGCGCGATACCGCCCGCCTGAACGGGGAGGCCGCGTCATGACCCACGGTTCCCCCCATCCCAATCTGCGCACGGTCGCCGACCGCATTGACGCCCTGCGGCGCGAACGCGCGGGCCTCCTCCGCGCGGCCCGCGAAGCCCGCGCTGAAGCCAAGGCGAGCCCGGCCAAGGCCCATGAAACGGCGCTCCGTTTGGCGCGGATCAACGCCGAAGTCGCGAGCGTGCGGGCGGACATCGCCGCCGCCGAGGCCCTGGCCGTCGTGAATGGGTTCAACGTGTCCCTTATCCACGCGGCCCTGAGGCTGCGGCGGATGAGCCCGGACGAGCGCGCCGAGCATGACGCCCAGATGGCCCTGTACCGCCAGGACCTCGGCATTCCCAGCGGGGAGGCCCGGCCATGCTGACCGTGATCCGCGAGTTCGCCGTGGTCCTGTTCGGCTTTGTCTCCCTGTGCGCGGTGTTCGGGTTCCTCGAACTGATCCTGCAGCAGGCCCCCGGCGCCGCCACCGTCGCCTTCGGCCTCGTCGGCGTCACCACGCCCTGACCGTCCCCGCCCACCGAAAGGACCGCTCATGTCCGCCCCGCCCACCACCACCGCCCACCGCACCTTCAACACGTTCCTCGCCGACGTCGAGGACGGCCAGATCCACAACGAGCTGACCGACGATCTGCGCGATCTGGTCGCCACCCTGCAGAACGTCGGCATGGAGACCGGCGGCAAGGCCTCCGGCGAGATTACCGTGAAGCTCAAGCTGAAGCTGGACGGCCGCAGCATCGACGTCGTCGCCGACGTCGCGACCAAGAAGCCGAAGATGCCGCGCCGCCGCACGACCTTCTTCTCCACCGAAGACAACCGCCTGACCCGGAATGACCCGCGTCAGCAGGCCCTGCCGTTCAAAACCGTCGAGCCGTCCCAGACCGAAACCAAGGCCGTCTAAGGAGCCCTGCCACGTCCCCCGACACCCAGACTGAAACCGCCGCCCTTGCCGACTTTATGACCGCGTATGTGGGCGTGGACGTTCTCGGCGAAGACGTTGCCGATCGTCCCATCGCCGTGGTGCCCCAGGGCAAACGCTTGGAGAGCCTGAAGCCGCTGCTGGACGAATACCGCGTCCGGCCGGAGCGGATCAGCGGACTCAGCGAGCACATCACCCTCGACAGCCTGATCGAACACATCAAGGCTCACGACACCACGCAGGCGGTCGTGTTCATCTCCCGCGAGCCGGCCCGCGCCGTGGCGGTCTATGACTATGTGAGCGGCAACGGCACGGCCTCCAGCGTGGAGACCGAACCGAACTGGCGGGCCTGGCGCGCCATCCACGACTTCCCGCTGTCGCGCGAGTGGAAACTCTGGAGCCGGGCCAGCGGCTCGAAGATGGGCCAGGGCGAGTTCGCGGCCTTCGTCGAGGACCGGATCCTGGACATCCTGCCCGCGCCCGATCTGACCGTCACCCCGAACAGCGATGCCGACACGCGCCTGCAGGAGCTGGCGCGGCTGCTGAACGGCACCTTCGCCGGGCCGGAACGCATGATGGAACTGGCGCGCGGTCTGGTGGTCCACGAGACCAGCCGCGTGGGCGAGGTCATCAACACCAACAGCGGCGAGGGCTCCATCATCTTCGAGGAGGAGCACACCGACGGCGCCGGTCAGAAGCTGACCATCCCGTCGCTGTTCTGCCTCGCCATCCCGGTGTTCGACCAGGGTACGCGCTACCGCATGGTCGCCCGCCTGCGCTACCGCAAGAGCCGTGAGGGCCTGAACTGGTGGTTCGACCTGCAGCAGGTGAAGGAGGTGTTCGACGACGCCTTCCA
>NZ_JACIGJ010000039.1:0-2500 GCF_014197855.1 Roseospira marina | reverse complement strand
GGAGTAACACCCACTGGAGGACCGAACCCACGTCTGTTGAAAAAGACGGGGATGACCTGTGGCTAGGGGTGAAAGGCCAATCAAACTCGGAAATTGCTGGTTCTCCGCGAAATCTATTTAGGTAGAGCGTCGTGTCTTACCTTCGGGGGTAGAGCACTGGATGGGCTAGGGGGCCGCGAGGCTTACCAAACCTAACCAAACTCCGAATACCGAAGAGTACAATCACGGCGGACAGACTTAGGGTGCTAAGGTCCTAGGTCGAGAGGGAAACAGCCCAGACCGCCAGCTAAGGTCCCCAAGTCATGGCTAAGTGGGAAAGGATGTGGGACGGCCAAAACAACCAGGAGGTTGGCTTAGAAGCAGCCATCCTTTAAAGAAAGCGTAACAGCTCACTGGTCTAATAGCTATCCTGCGCCGAAGATGTACCGGGGCTCAAGCCATGCACCGAAGCTGCGGGCTCGAAAGAGCGGTAGCGGAGCGTTCCGTAGGCCTGTGAAGGTGAACCGTGAGGTTTGCTGGAGGTATCGGAAGTGAGAATGCTGACATGAGTAGCGACAAGGAGAGTGAGAACCTCTCCCGCCGAAAGTCCAAGGGTTCCCGCGCAAGGCCAATCCGCGCGGGGTGAGCCGGCCCCTAAGCCGAGGGCGACAGCCGTAGGCGATGGGAACCAGGTTAATAGTCCTGGGCCCGCGAGAGGTGACGTTCCCTGTAAGTTGTCTTCCCTGACTGGATTGGTGAGGGCAGCGAAAGGGAGCCAGGAAATAACCCTCGCATATGGACCGTACCCGAAACCGACACAGGTGGACTGGTAGAGCATACCAAGGCGTTTGAGAGAATGGTGTTGAAGGAACTCGGCAAATTGCCCCCGTAACTTCGGGAGAAGGGGGCCCTCGTATCGGGCAACCGGTGCGGGGGGGCACAGACCAGGGGGTGGCGACTGTTTACTAAAAACACAGGGCTCTGCGAAGTCGCAAGACGACGTATAGGGTCTGACGCCTGCCCGGTGCCGGAAGGTTAAGAGGAGAGGTGAGAGCCTTGAATCGAAGCCCCGGTAAACGGCGGCCGTAACTATAACGGTCCTAAGGTAGCGAAATTCCTTGTCGGGTAAGTTCCGACCTGCACGAATGGCGTAACGACTTCCCCGCTGTCTCCAACACCAACTCAGCGAAATTGAATTCTCCGTGAAGATGCGGAGTTCCCGTGGTCAGACGGAAAGACCCCGTGAACCTTTACTACAACTTCGCAGTGGCATTAGGGATGGGATATGTAGGATAGGTGGGAGGCTTTGAAGCATCGGCGCCAGCTGGTGTGGAGCCATCCTTGAAATACCACCTTTCTTGTTCCTGATGTCTAACCGCGGCCCGTTATCCGGGTCCGGGACCCTGCGTGGTGGGTAGTTTGACTGGGGCGGTCGCCTCCCAAAGAGTAACGGAGGCGCGCGATGGTGGGCTCAGGCCGGTCGGAAATCGGCTGACGAGTGCAATGGCAAAAGCCCGCCTGACTGTGAGGCCGACAGGCCGAACAGAGACGAAAGTCGGTCATAGTGATCCGGTGGTCCCGCATGGAAGGGCCATCGCTCAACGGATAAAAGGTACTCCGGGGATAACAGGCTGATACTGCCCAAGAGTCCACATCGACGGCAGTGTTTGGCACCTCGATGTCGGCTCATCACATCCTGGGGCTGGAGCAGGTCCCAAGGGTTCGGCTGTTCGCCGATTAAAGTGGTACGTGAGCTGGGTTTAGAACGTCGTGAGACAGTTCGGTCCCTATCTGCCATGGGTGTAGGATACTTGAGAGGAGTTGCCCCTAGTACGAGAGGACCGGGGTGAACGGACCTCTGGTGTACCAGTTGTCACGCCAGTGGCACCGCTGGGTAGCCAAGTCCGGACGGGATAACCGCTGAAAGCATCTAAGCGGGAAGCCCCCCTCAAAACCAGGTATCCCCATCAGAGCCGTGGAAGACCACCACGTCGATAGGCCGGGTGTGGAAGCGCAGCAATGTGTGAAGCTAACCGGTACTAATCGCTCGATTGGCTTGATCCTCTCGTGCACGGCGGCAAGACAGGATGGGTGATCCCCTCCCCTGCCCCCGCACATAAGACACACAGCACGCCGCATACACACGCCGCATCAGGCGTTCTCAATCTTCAGCCAACAGGCGGATCAAAAACATCTCGGTATTCTCGCTACAGCGAGCATACGGCAGCATTCGCTTCGATGACCTGGTGGCCATGGCGAGGGCGAAACACCCGATCCCATCCCGAACTCGGCCGTGAAATCCCTCTGCGCCGATGGTACTGCGTCTTAAGGCGTGGGAGAGTAGGACACCGCCAGGTCTTCCAAGCGAATGCCACCCCAGCACGTACCTCACACCTGTCCTCTAAAATCGCCCCCCTGCCCGTCCGGGCCCTCAAAAACATTGCCGCGGGGTGGAGCAGTCCGGTAGCTCGTCAGGCTCATAACCTGAAGGTCAGAGGTTCAAATCCTCTCCCCGCAACCA
>NZ_JACIGJ010000038.1 GCF_014197855.1 Roseospira marina | reverse complement strand
CCAAGCATCACCACGGAGCCGATCAGCCCCGCGTTCATGGTGATGATCACGCCGAGGATGGCGTTGTCCCAGCCGCCGATCGCCTGGACCACGCGCCCGACGCGGGCGCCGAACGTGCGCAGCCCCGCGAGCACGTTCGACCAGTCCACCCGATCGAGGGCGGCGGACAGACGCTCGACCACGGATCCGATCTCGGTTGCGATCACCTCCCGGTTGGCGGCGATCCAGTCCCCGAGTTTGCGGATCATCGGGATCAGCACGGGCGCCAACCGGGCGGCGATGGTCTTGGACAGCCCGCCCATGATGCCCTTCAGGCGGCGCAGGCCATCCGAGAGGGACCGCGCGCTCGCGATATCCTCGGGCGATAGGATCTGACCGGAGGCCTCCGCCTCCGCCCGCATGCGGCGCAGCTCGTCGGAGGACGCGGACAGCATTTCCACCATGTCTTCGCCGGTCCCGCCGAACAGCTCGTCGGCGAGGCGCGCGCGGGCGGCCACGTCCCCGATCCCCTCCATCTTGCCGCGCACCAGCTCGAACAGGGCTTCGGTGTTGTCCTTGGTGGCGTTGATCTGCTCTTGCGTCAGGCCAAGACGCTGGAACGCTTCCGCCCCTTCGCCCCCGCCTTCGCCCGCAAACTCATCGGCCCGGAGGGACAGTTCCTTAAGACCGTCGATCATGGCGTCCTGGTCGGCGCCGAACCGCCCGCCCACTGCGATCAGGCCTTGCAAGGCGTCCGCGCCGATGCCCAGGCGGCGCGGCGGATGCGATCAAAGCGCGCCTCGATCCGGGCCAAGGCGTTCGCGCGGCGGGTGGCGCGCGCGATGTCGTCGGCCAGGCGCCGGGCTTCCGCCCCGGCGTTGTTCGTGTCCACACCGGCCTCGCGCAAGGCCTCGCCCATGCGGTCCGTGGCCGTCCTCATGCTCTCGGTGCGCCGGCGCAAGGCGGCCTGTCGTCGCTCCAAGTGGGCCACATGCTGGGTCGCGCGCTCGAAGGCGCGGCCGGAGCCGTTGGTCTCCGCCGTCACGCTGGCGAGCCGTTCCCGTGCGGCGGTCAGTTCGGTGTCCAGGCCCGCCAAGGCGCGGGTGTTCTGCCGTGTCCGCGCCCGCATGGACCGGAACGCGGTCAACTGTTCCGCCGATCGTTCCAGACCGCCCAGCCGCTCCGTCGCCGCACGCGCCCCGCCGCCCATCTGGCGCGCGGCCTCCCGCACCCGGCGCAAGGGCGCCGTGGCGTTGTCGATCGCCGCAAGGGCGATGGAAAGGGACAGGTCGGCCATGGTGGTTTCCTTTTATCGCCCCGGATCGGCCGTTGGCCTCGCGGGGCTCCGCCGCATACGCGGCGCCGACGCGGTCGCGTCGGTCGCCCGGGACCCTTGGGTCCCGGGCGGGGTCATGTCCCCCGGTGACCGGAGCGCAGGGCTTCGGCCTGAGTGGTCAGATATTCGACGGCCAGGTCGTAGGCTTCGGCGTAGCGATCGAGGGGGAGGGCGTCGAAGACGTCCGGCGGGAACGAGCCCGGAAAGGCCTGCATCAGGACGCCCCAGGCGGCGCGGGTGTCGTCGGGGATTCCCCCTCGACCACGGCCGCAGGCGGCGCGAAAAAACCCAGCACCTCCGCCGTGAGGGTCAGAAGGTCGGACGGATGCAGCTCCGCCAGGTGCACGCCCGCGACCGCGTCCAGGCTGATCCGGGGGACGATGGTCAGGATCGCGTCGGTCTCGGCCTCTTCCAAGCGGGCGAGCCGCAGGCCCCGCAGGTCGCCCGCCTTGGGGGCGCGCAGGCGGATCCGGTCGAGGGTCTTGTCCTTCCCGAACGGGATCGGGTGGTGAAGTGTGACGGTGCGGATCTCGGTCATGGGGGGTGTCCTTTCGTCTTATCGCCGCAGCGCCGTCCTTCGGACGTCGCGCGGCTCCGGGCCTAACGGCCCGCCGACGCCGTCGCGTCGGTTTGGTGTTCCTTATCAGCGGCATTCCAACCGGCCCGACCGGGCCGGCGCTGCCCCGGCGCCCGAAGGGCGCCTTGTTTAGAAAGGGCGCCCGGAGGTCGCCCGGGGCAGCGGAGCCCCGTGAGGTCCGCAGGACCGACCCGGGGCGATTAGAACAAAAACTCAAGAAACCAATCCGATCGCTTTCCGGATATCCGCCTGACGGTCCTTGCCGTCGACGATCTCGGTCCCCGCGATCAGGTCAATCTCGATCAGGGCCTCACCGTTGACGCGGTAGCGGTAATAGGAACAGGGCATCTCAATCGACATCTTGGCGACCTCGCCCAGCTTGGCCGTCCCGTGGCTGATCTTCTTCCAGCGGCCCCGCACGGCGATCTCGATTGCGTCGGTGTTGGCGTCGTTCTCATCCGAGCGCGCCCCGGCCAGGAAGCGAACCGGCGTGGCGCCGGCGCCGAACAGGCCCCAGGCGCGCAAGACGTCCTCGTTGAACTCGGTGAGCGTGAACGACAGCGACAGGCCGGACAGGCCCAGGTCGGTTTCGACCGGGCCAAGCATGCCGGCGTTGCGCAGGCTTTCGGTCGTCCGTTCCAGTTCGGGCAGGGTGACGTCCTCGGCGAGGCCCGCCATGGTGCGGCCGTCGACGATGACCATCCAGTTGCGGATCGTCTTCGCAAGCATCGGTGATGCCCTCCAGGTTAAGCCGCCATCTGAGCGGCGAAGTCGACGAGGTAGTCGCTTGTAATGGTCTGCTCGAACAGCAGGTTTTCCAGCGGCGGCACCGGGGTGTAGTCGTAGGAAATCACCAGCTTGCCGGCGTAGAGCTGCGACGCGGTGTTCTTGGCCGGGTCGAACCAGGCGCGCCCGCCGATCAGATAGCCGCGCCCGACCAACTCGCGCATCTTGGTGTCGACGCTGTCGACGATGTCTTGCGCGATGGTGGGGTGCAGGGGGCGGCCGATGACGTACAGGTGCGCCCGGGCCATGGTGTCGGCGAGCACCTGAGCGGTGCGGGTGTAGCTTTCGAACGCGAAGGCCGTGTCCTCGGCACAGGTGCGCGAGCCCCAGAAGCGGAACCCGTTCTCCCGAATCAGGGTGGTGACGTCGCCGGCGTTGAGCACACCCGCGTCCGAGGCCGGGCTTTGCAGGTTCCACGACACGTCCCGGGACAGGCCCGTGACCCCGTTGACCGCCACGTTGGACAGCGTTTTGTGCCAGCCGGTGTCTTCGTCGATCTTCGCCCGCAGGCCCAGGGCGCGCGCCGTCGCCCAGGCGGTCGCCGTCGTGGACGTCGCCGTATCCCAGGCGGTGAAGTCCGGCCAGATCAGCATGAGTTCCCGCGCCCCGAACCCGGCGCGGTACAGCACCGCCTCGGACGGGGTGTCGCAGCCGTAGCAGCCCGCGTAAGCCATGCCGCGCAGGTCCTGCGCAAGGGTGACCAGCTCCGCCGTGACCGCGTCGGTATCCAGGCCCGGCGCCCCCAGGATACGCGGCGTCACGCCAAGCTGGCCTTGCGCGGCCGTCAGGGCGTGCAGGCCGGTCTTGTGCCCGTCCGCGCCGGCGCCGCCGATCACGTTGGTGGTGGTCTCCGCCTCGGTCGCGCCCTCGGGGACGCGGACCACGACGGTCAAGGCGTTCGCCTGATCGGCGATCGCGTCCAGCGCCCGGGCCAGGGTGCCGCTCTCCCCCGCCGTGCCGGCGGCGGTGCGCACGTCGGTGATGAGGGCGGGCCGGTTCTCGGGGAAGGTCGCGACGTCGGCGTCGTCGGCCGTGGCGACAAGCCCGATGACGGCGGTCTCGACGGTGCGGATCGGGCGGACAACGTCGGTCAGTTCGACCACGCGCACGCCGTGGTGATAGTCGGTCGCCATGGGTCAGGTCTCCTGTTCGGCCGGGGCGGGTGTGGTCGGCCATCCGGTGTCGGGATCGAGGGCGTCCAGGGCGGCCGTGTCCTCGGCCGCGAGGGCAGCGTCTTTCAGGTCGCGGGCGTGCTGGACGACGGCCGCGTACCAACCGCCGACACCGGCCGCGAGGGCGAGCCCGTCGCCCGGGTCGGGCAGCGGGATCCGGATGTTCTCTTTCGAGATCCAGCCCTGCGCATAGGCGGCGGGCCACGCGACGGTGCCGGCGTGTGCGGCGAGCGCGGTGATCGCCATGCCGCCCAGGTCGGCGCGGCCGGCGTCGTGCACGGCCACATGCAGGCTCGCGCGGGCCTGCTTCACCGGGTATCCGGCGGCCAGGATCTCGGCCTTGCGGGTCTCGACATCGGACAGGACGGCGGCGCGGGCCTGTTCCAGCGGGGTGGCGGGCTCCGGGTCCGGGTCGGGATCCGGCGGCGGAGGCGGGGCCGTCCATTCGTCGCCGTCCAGCAGGGCGCCGGGGACCACGTCATCGGGCACCGCGACGAACTCCGCCGCGATCAGGGGATGAAAAAGGGTCGCCGGATCGGCCGTGACCACGTCCACGGCGCGGTTGTTCAGAATGCGGGCGTACGTCGTCATCATCACCACTCCACGATCACAGGGCAGCCATGCGGAGGCGCGCCCCGCGATGGTCACCCGCACGCGCGCCCGGCCGTGATCCACGGCGGCGACGGTCCCCACGCGCAGCATGTTGCCGGCGCGGCGGTGCAGATCGGCGGTGTCGATGTCGTGATCGCGGCCCATGCCGCCACGATGCCGCCCCCGGCCCGGCCCCGCGACGGCCCTCCGGTTGGAATGCCCGCATTCCAACCGAAAGACCCGACCGAAAGACGGCAAGCGGACGGCTCAGGAGGTCAGATGCAACACGAGCGCACGCCGCACGACGGCGATGTCTTCGGGGGTCCAGCCCAACAGCGGGCGGGCGGGATAGTCGGCGGTGCGGGGCCGCCCCTCCACGATGTGGTCTCGGCCGCCGTGGTGGTGCAGCGCGGCGATGCGGCCGTCGCGGCCGCGCCAGCCGATCGCCACGCGATCGCCGGCGGCCTGGATGCGCAGACGGCGCGACCGGCGGAGCCCGCGCATCATGGCGGCGCGCCGCCGCACCGTGCCGCCCCCGTTGTGATCCGTCTCTTGCGCCCTGCGGGGCTCCCAGGGCGTGCCGTCCGGCGCGGTCTGGGTGGCCATGCGCGCCTGCGTCCGCCGGCGCACCGTGGCGGCGATATCGCGCATCACGCCCCGCAACGTGCCGGCGTCGAGCGCGCGCATCGCCCGTTCCATCCAGGCGTCGAGCCCGGCCTGGCCGTCAAGATCCGCCATCGGCGACTCCCGGGAACAGGGCTTTCATGTCGAGGGCCTGGGCGTCGGGATCGGGCTCGCGGTCGATCGCCACGCCGTCCGGCGTGGGGACCGCGCGCACCGTCTCCGTCAGGTCGATGCGCAGCTCGAGGTCCGCGCGTTCATGGTCCAGGATGTCGGAGACGAACGAGACCGCGTTCGGCGCCGCCGCCGGGGCGTGGCGCTGGATCCAGTCCGTAACCCACCACAACAGGGTGCGCGGATCGCCGGTCCAGTCGGTGATGATGACGACGGCTTTGTAGGCGAGTTCGAGATGGTCGTTGCGCGACCCGCGCGCCGCCCGGACGGTCCCGGACTCGGCCACCGTCAGCAGCCGGTCGGGCGTGATCCGGAACGGCCCGGCCAGCAGGTCGGCCCGCAGGTCGGTGAGCGTTCTCATGATGCGCCGTCCCCATGGCAGGCGCGGATCTGGGCGCGCACCTGGGCGTAGTCGGCCAACAACGGGATCAGGGGCGAGTCCGCCGGCAGCGCGTCAACGGCATCGGCGGCGGCGGCCAGAGTCGCGCGGTCGTAAGCCATCAAGGGCGGGCACACCACGGCGGGCTCAGAACCGGCCGTCGCGCAGGCGGCGAGCCAGAGTGTCGCGGTCGCGAGGGCGATCGCCCGCCGCGTCCAGCATGCGGCCTTGCGCATCGGCGGTTTCCTTCAGGGTTTTGGCGTGACCCTCGCGCCGGGCATCCCGGGCGGCATCGCGCCGGATCCAGACCAGGGCCAGCAGGGCGGCGCCGGCCGCGAGGACAACGCGGCCCAGGCGCCCCAACAGCGCGCGCAGGATCGCGCTCATCCGGCCGTCTCCAGACGGTGCTTGCGGGCCAACAACAACAGGATGGCCACGGCGGCGAGAGCGGCCAGAACCCCGCCGATCCAGGGGGCCGCCGTTTCCAACGCGCGCACGGCCGGGTTGGTCGCCGCGTCGAGGACCGCGTCCGCGTTCTCCGCCGCCACGGTCAGCACCGTTCCGCCGGCGGCGAGAAGGCCCGCCGCGCCGGTCTTGCCCGTGCTGGTCTGGCGCAGCGTGCGCGGCGCCGGCTTGGTCGGAATCGGCACCGGCGGCGGGGCCACCATCAGCACCGGCGGCTCGATCCCGGCCAGGGCAAGGCCCGTGTCGATCGTCGCGCGGTCATAGGGCTGCCGGCCGTTCTCGTGGCGGATAATGGCCTCGACCAGGGCGCGCGCGACGTCGTAGGTGTGGACGTCGATCGCCGTGTCGTGCGCCACGCCGAGGTGGTCGGAGACCGTGCGGATATAGGCCTCGGTGTTGTTCTGGTCCGCCTTCGGCGCCCATCGGCTGATCATGCCGCGCACGGTGCGCAGGCCGTGTTTGTCCTGATAGGTGATCAGCACACGGGCCAGGGCGCGGATGCCCCACTTCGGCGCCCGGAACACACAGAACCGGGGTTCTGCCCGCTGTTCGGCGGTCATCTCGGCCGGGTCGGCCAGCCCCTGCCAGGGGGCACCCCGTTCGATGTTGCCCGGGTTGTGGTTGCGGATGCCCCGGGGGACGGAACGATCGGTCATGGTTTGGG
>NZ_JACIGJ010000037.1 GCF_014197855.1 Roseospira marina | reverse complement strand
GGACATGGAGCCTCCCGCTTAATCCAAGGGAGTCCCCTACAGAATCCATTTCAAGCCCGACCGCTACCCCGATTTCTCAAATGCGATTCCCCTGCGCGCTCGACGTCGCGCCGGTCAGAGAGGCCGGCGCGCTTCAAACGCAACCTCCTCAACGCCCGTGCCCGCATCAACGAATCGGGTCGGGTCCTCGACGCGGTCAAACATAGGATCCCCGCTATCGCCCGGGCGACACTCCCGAATCGCGACGAACCCGGCCGCCTCCAGGCGCGCCTGCATGGACGGGCGGTCGTACATCCACAGATGCTGGGACGCCCCCAGGGCGCGTTTCGCCGCCCCGACCACGCCACTCGGCCGGCGCTCGAGTCCCAGATAGCTCTCTTCCAGGAACCGGTCGGCCGCGTCCGTCCGGCCGGCCGCCCGCGCCTGAAGGTAGCGCCGCGCGCGGCCTTCCAGATCCGGCACCACGAGTCGGAACACACCGCCCGGCTTCAGAAGCCGCCAGGTGCGGCCAAGCGCGACCTGACAGTCGGCGCGGCTCAGATGCTCCAGAACGTGGCTGGCATATATCCCGTCGCACGAGCCGTCCTCTTCCGGCAGGCCCTTTACGATATTGCCGTACCGGACGCCCTTCGGGAACGTCTGTGCGTTTCCGCTCGCCCGATAGGCCCATCGCCCCACGCCCGGAAGTCGGAGAATCCGCAGCGACGGCGACGAGTCGTAACTGACCCAGCCCTCCGGCGCGTTGAACCCGCACCCATACTGGACATACCGCCCCGATATCACCGCGCCCATGTCACCGCCCCCCGCTCGTCCGGATCCGCCTGCGGCCTCACGGCGCCCCGCATGGGGCCACCGCAAAAAAAAGGGGCGGACCGGCATCACGCCGCCCCGCCCCGGGTCTGTTCGATGGACCGGGATCGGTCACGCCGGCCTTAAAGCGCCGCCGCGATCTCCTCCAGCTCGAAGCACTCAATGAAGTCGCCCACCTGGATGTCGTTGTAGTTCTCGAACGACATGCCGCACTCGTAGCCCTCGCGCACCTCGCGGACATCGTCCTTGAAGCGCTTGAGCTGGCCGAGGCTGCCCTCGTGGATGACCACATCGTCGCGCAGCAGGCGCACCTTGGCGCCGCGCTTGACCGTGCCCTCGGTGACCATGCAGCCGCCGACCTTACCCACCTTCGTGATGTTGAACACCTCGCGAATCTGGGCGTAGCCGAGCAGCGACTCCTTGAACGTGGGTTCGAGCATACCCGTCAGCAGCGCCCGCACGTCGTCGGCGACGTTGTAGATGATGCTGTAGTAGCGCAGCTCGACGCCGTCCCGCCGCGCCATCTCGCGGGCCTGCGGGTTGGCGCGCACGTTGAAGCCGATGACCATCGCCTCGGAGGCCTTGGCCAGCGTGATGTCGCTCTCGTTGATGCCGCCGACAGCGGCATGCAGCACGCGCACCTTGACCGCGTCGGTCCCCATCTTCTCCAGGGTGCCGATGAGCGCCTCGACCGAGCCCTGCACGTCGCCCTTGATGACGACCGGCAGTTCCTTGGCCTCGCCGGCCTGGATACGCTCGAACATCTGCTCCATGGAGCCGCGGGCGGACTTCACGAACTGGGTCTCGCGGTCCTTACGCTGACGATAGCCGGAGACCTCGCGGGCCTTGGCCTCGTCCTCGACGACGATGAAGTCATCGCCGGCCTCGGGCGTGCCGTTGAAACCGAGCACCTCGACCGGAGTCGCCGGACCGGCTTCCTCCAGACGCTCGCCGCGCTCGTTGTCGAGAGCACGGACGCGCCCCCACTCCTTACCGCAGACGAAGGTATCGCCGACCCGAAGGGTGCCGCGCTGGATCAGCACGGTGGCCACGGAGCCGCGACCGCGTTCCATCTTGGCCTCGATCACCGCGCCTTCGGCGGCGCGATTCTCGTTGGCCTTGAGGTCCAGCAGTTCGGCTTGCAGGAGAATGGCCTCCTCCAGCCGCTCCAGGTTCATGCGCTTTTTGGCCGAGACCTCAACGGTCTGGACGTCGCCGCCCATTTCCTCAACCACGACCTCGTGCTGAAGCAGCTCGGTCCGCACCTTCTGGGTGTCCGCCTCGGGCAGATCGATTTTGTTGATCGCCACGATCATCGGAACCTTGGCGGCCTGGGCGTGACGAATCGCCTCAATCGTCTGCGGCATGATGCCGTCGTTGGCGGCCACCACCAGAACCACGATGTCGGTCACCTCCGCACCACGGGCGCGCATCGCCGTGAAGGCGGCGTGGCCCGGGGTGTCGATGAAGGTAATCCGCGCACCGGTGGCCAGCTTCACCTGATAGGCACCGATGTGCTGGGTGATGCCGCCCGCCTCACCGGACACCACGTCCGATTCGCGCATGGCATCCAGCAGCGACGTCTTGCCGTGGTCGACGTGGCCCATGACGGTCACGACCGGCGGACGGGTCGACTTCTCGGCGTCGCTGTCGGGGCCGGCCACCAGACCGATCTCGACGTCGGCATCGGACACGCGCTTGATCTTGTGCCCGAACTCCTCGACGACCAGTTCGGCCGTGTCGGCGTCGATCACCTGGTTGATGGTCGCCATCACGCCCAGCTTCATCAGCGTCTTGATGACGTTGCCGCCGCGTTCGGCCATGCGGTTGGCGAGCTCCTGGACCGTGATGGTCTCCGGAACCGTGACCTCGCGCACGACACGCTCGGCCGGGCCGCTCATCTGCTGCTTGCGCCGCTCCTTCTGCTGGGCGCGCCGCATGGCCGCCATGGAGCGCCCGCGCTCGGACCGGTCGTCGCCGTCCAGCGCCGCCGTGATCGTCAGCTTGCCCCGCCGCTTCGGCTCGACCCGCTTGGTCGTGGCCGGTTTGGGCGGAACCTTGGCCGGCGCGGGGGCGGCCGGGCCACGGCGCGGCGCGGCGGCCGCATCCTCGCCCTCGGCCGCACGACGCGGCGGACGCGCCGGACGAGGCGTGGCGGTACGATCATCGTC
Source organism: Roseospira marina (assembly GCF_014197855.1). Taxonomy (GTDB): domain Bacteria; phylum Pseudomonadota; class Alphaproteobacteria; order Rhodospirillales; family Rhodospirillaceae; genus Rhodospira; species Rhodospira marina. The sequence continues at coordinate 4,420 of NZ_JACIGJ010000037.1, read as the reverse complement.
CCGATCCTCGTCGCCTTCGGCGTCGGCACCCCGACCCTTGGCGCGCTTGGGCGCGGCGGAGTCGGCCGACGTCGCATCGGCCGCCAGCGCATCGGGAGTGGCCGGCGCGGCTTCACCCGCCGCCTCGGCTTCCGCCTTGCGCTTGGCCTCTTCCTCGGCGGCCTTGCGCGCGGCTTCCTCCTCCTCGGCCTTGCGCCGGGCTTCTTCCTCAGCCTTGCGCGCGGCTTCCTCGGCCTCCGCCTTCCGGCGCGCCTCTTCCTCGACCTTACGCCGCGCCTCTTCCTCGGCCCGGATCTGAGCCGCCTGAAGCGCGCGCAGGCGATGCGCCTTCTCTTCGCTGGTCAGGTCGCCCGTCAAGGCCTCCGTCGCCTCGCGCAGGCGGGAATCGGCGGCCGAGCCGCGTCCACGCCGGGCGGCCTCAGCCTCGGCGGTCTGGACGTGGCGCTTCTTGCGCACCTCGACCTGCACCACCTTGGAGCGCCCGTGCGAGAAGTTTTGACGCACTTGTCCCCCCTCGAGTGGGCGCTTCAGTTCCAGCTTGCCACGCGAGGAGAGCGACAGGGGCGCCTTGCGTTCTTTTTCGTCCGCCATTCGACTCAGCTTCGCTCCAATCACTTCCATCCCGACGGGACCCTATCGCCCCGACGTGCCATCAGTCCCGACCAGTGCCGTCGTCCGTACCATCGGCCGGGTGTTCGGACTCCGTCGTGGAGCCCCGTGCGGCCCCCGGCGCGGCCCGTACGGCCGCCCCTTGAGCCTCGGAGAGGGAAAGGACCATCGGACCGGGTCGAAACCCGGCCAGCCGGTCACACGCCTCCAGAAGACCTTTCGCCAGACGCCCCCTCTCGAGCGCAACGTGCACCGCGCGTTCCCGGCCAAGGGGCTGGCCCAATTCCGTCGCGTCGAAGCCCACCACCAGCCGGCAGTTGGATCCGCCGCGACCGGTTCGGCCTCGCGCGCCCTCGGGCACGGACCCCAACACCGCCGTCGCCAGGGCGGCCATCTTGCTCCGCCCATCCGCCGCACCGTCGCGCGCCGCGAACAGCGCCGCCGGCGGCCCGCTGTCCGCCGCACCCAACACACGGGCACGGACCTTTTCGTATCCCGTCACCACCTGCCCCGCACGGCGCGCCAGACCCAGCAGGGACAGACACCGCCGGGTCAGCACCCGCTCAACCTGATCCGCCAGATCGGGGGGAACGGTGACCGGTCCGCGCGCGGCCCTGGAAAACAGCCGTCGTCGCGCCGCAATCTCTATCATATCGCGGCCCGGGCTCAACCATAAACCACGCCCAGGAAGGCGCCCATCCACATCGGGGACGAGCACGCCATCCGGACTCACGACAAATCGAAGCAATTTGTCGCGCGGCCGAACCTCCCGGGTCACGATACAGCGTCGGTGCCCCTTGGGCATCGGCGCGGTCTCATCCCCGGCGTTCTCCGGGTTTTCGCCCACCGCCGCCCCACCATCCTCGTGGTTCGGCATGGCGGCGCCGGCGCCGCCCGGCCCTGTCGGCCGGTCTTCATTCCGCCCATGCGCCGCCGTCATGGCGGTCACCCCTGCCCTGCGCCCTCATCGGAGTCGCCGCCGGTCGCGGCCTCTCCCTCGGTTGCAGCCGCAGCGTTCCCGTCCTCCGACTCGCCACCCGCGCCCGGCTCATCGTCGAACCAGTGGGCGCGCGACGCCATAATAATAGTGTTGGCGGTTTCCTCGTCGAGCGAATCCTCGCCCACCATTTCCCGAAGCTCATCGCTGGCCAGGTCCGCCAGATCGTCAAGCGTCTTGACCCCATGCTCGCCAAGCGCGACCAGCATGGTCGGCGACAGGCCGTGAAGGAACGTCATGTCATCCTCCACGCCGAGTTCCCGCCGCCGCTCGTCGGCGGCCCGCTCGCGTTCGTCCAGGTAGCCCTGGGCGCGCTCCTTGAGCTCGGAGGCGATGTCCTCGTCGAAGCCCTCGATGGAGGAGAGTTCGTCGTCCTCGACGTAGGCGACCTCCTCGACGGAACTGAAGCCCTCCGTCACCAGCAGATGGGCAATCACATCGTCCACGTCCAGGGCATCAATGAACGCCTGGGAGCGGGTGCGGAATTCTTCCTGGCGCCGCTCGGACTCCTCGGCCTCCGTCAGGATGTCGATATCCCATCCGGACAACTGAGAAGCGAGGCGCACATTCTGACCGCGCCGCCCGATCGCCAGCGAGAGCTGCTCGTCCGGGACCACGACCTCAATGCGGTTCGACTCCTCGTCGAGCACCACCTTGCTGACCTCGGCCGGAGCAAGGCCGTTCACGACGAAGCTGGCCGGATCGTCGGTCCACTGGATGATGTCGATCTTCTCGCCCTGCAGTTCCGCCACCACGGCCTGAACGCGCGAGCCCCGCATACCGACGCAGGCGCCGACCGGATCAATGCCCGAGTCGTTCGACAGCACGGCGATCTTGGCGCGCGAGCCCGGATCGCGGGCCACCGCCTTGATCTCGATGATGCCGTCGTAGATTTCCGGCACCTCCTGGGCGAACAGCTTGGCCATAAACTCCGGCCGCGTCCGCGACAGGAAGATCTGCGGGCCGCGCGGCTCCTGGCGCACATCGTGGATATAGGCACGCACGCGGTCGCCGGTCTTGAAATGCTCGCGCGGGATCAGTTCGTCGCGGCGCAGCAGCGCCTCCGCCCGGCCCAAATCGACCACCACGTTGCCGAACTCGACCCGCTTGACCAGACCGTTGACGATCTCGGCGACGCGGTCCTTGTACTCCAGGTACTGGCGCTCCCGCTCCGCATCACGGACCCGCTGGACGATGACCTGCTTCGCGGTCTGCGCGGCGATGCGACCGAAGTCGATCGGCGGCAACGGGTCGACAAGGACGTCGCCGACCTCGGCATCCGGCTTCTTGCGGCGCGCCCGCTCCACCGTGAGCTGGGTCGCCTCGTCCTCGACCTCTTCCACCACATGCAGGTGGCGCTCCAGGCGAATCTCGCCCGTCTTGCGGTCGATCACCGCCTGGATGTCGTGCTCATGGCCATACTTCGAGCGGCCGGCCTTCTGGATGGCCTGCTCCATGGCGATGAACACTTCCTCGCGGTCGATGCCCTTGTCGCGGGAGACCGTGTCGGCCACCTGGACAAGCTCCGGCCGGGTCATGCCGGCAATGCGTTCCAACTCCATGCGTTCACATCCCGATCAACTGTCCTGTGAGGACGACGGAGCGGCCTTTTCGGCCCCGCCCTCGTCCGAGTCGTCCGCCGAGTCCGACCCCTCGTCCCGGCGCGCGGCCTTGTCGGCCTTCATGGCATGCGCCACCAGCTCATCCGTGAGCACCAGCTTCGCCTTGGCCAGCGCCGTGAACGGAACATACCAGTCCGTATGCTGCCCGTCCGGTCCCGGCTCCGCCGGCGCGATGATCACGGTGTCGTCCGCATCGATACCCTTCAGCCGGCCCTTGACCCGCCGCCGGCCATCGACGGCCATTTCGGACTCCACGCGAACATCGAAGCCTGCGTACCGCTCGAAGTCCGCGCGCCGCGTCAGCGGGCGATCCATCCCCGGCGAACTAACCTCCAGATCGTACGCGCCCGAGATCGGATCCTCGACGTCCAGAACGGCCGACAGGGCGCGACTGACGCGCTCGCAGTCGTCCACCGTCATGGGCGCGCCGTCGTCCCGTTCCGCCATCACCTGGAGGATGCGCCGCTGCTTTCCCATCAGCAGCAGCCGGACCAGCGCGTAGCCCATGCCCTCCAGCGTCGGGGTCACGAGTCCGGCCAGCGGCCCCTGCTCGCCCATCAGTCGGGTGGTCACGATCCGTCTGTCCTTCATCTCCGCCTGCCGACCCGGACCGCCGCAGGCAATAAAAAAAGGGGGGCCGCAGCCCACCCCCGCACTCCGTAGCGACGCCCATATCGACTCGCTACGCTATGAGGAAACAACACCGTCTATGTAACAGCAACGCCATGGTCACGCAAGGTTCGGTGCGTGTCGCGCACGTCGCTTGCGCGCGCGTACTACCATTCGGCCCACCGATACATTCGGCCCACCGATAACCCGCGCCCGGCCGCACACCGGCCCCGTACGCCAACCTCACGTCAGACGGCGTGGCGCGAGACAGCGTGGCGCCAATCCCGGCTCGCGCGACGGGGTTGCCCCCCCGGGCGCCACCCTGTCACCCACCACCCCGTGCATCCGGCGTCCAGCCCCGCCCTCAGCCCGACCGCCCTCCCCGTTCGCCTGCCAGGATCGACCGGCCTGGCACACCACGGCCGACCGCCGCCTGACAAAAAAATGACATCGAGCGCAAAAAAGGCGTTGACCGAGGGAGGTCTCAGGCGTAGAAACCGGCCTCCCGACGCGGCGGGGTTGCCTGAGAGGGCGGCGCTGACGGGTTGGGGACGCTGGAGAGGCAGAGGCGAGAGCCAAGCAA
>NZ_JACIGJ010000036.1 GCF_014197855.1 Roseospira marina | reverse complement strand
CCCAAACCATGACCGATCGTTCCGTCCCCCGGGGCATCCGCAACCACAACCCGGGCAACATCGAACGGGGTGCCCCCTGGCAGGGGCTGGCCGACTCGGCCGAGATGACGCCCGAACAGCGGGCGGAGCCCCGGTTCTGTGTGTTCCGCGCACCCAAGTGGGGCATCCGCGCCCTGGCCCGTGTCCTGATCACCTATCAGGACAAACACGGCCTGCGCACCGTGCGCGGCATGATCAGCCGGTGGGCGCCCCCGGCCGACACGAACAACACCGAGGCCTATATCCGCACGGTCTCCGACCGCCTCGGTGTGGCCCATGACACGGCGATCGACGTGCACACCTACGACGTCGCGCGCGCCCTGGTCGAGGCCATCATCCGACACGAGAACGGCCGGCAGCCCTACGACCGCGCGACGATCGACACGGGCCTGGCCCTGGCCGGGATCGAGCCCCCCGTCCTGATCACCGTCCGGCCGGCGCCGGCGCCCCCGGCCAAGCCGGCGCCGCGCACGCTGCGCCAGACCAGCACGGGCAAGACGGGTGCGGCGGGCCTTCTCGCCGCCGGCGGCACGGTGTTGACCGTAGCGGCCGAGAACGCGGACGCGGTCCTCGACGCGGCGACCAACCCGGCCGTGCGCGCGTTGGACACGGCGGCCCCCTGGATCGGCGGGGTTCTGGCCGCGCTCGCCACCGTGGCCATCCTGCTGTTGCTCGCCCGCAAGCACCGCCTGGAGACGGCCGGATGAGCGCGGTTCTGCGCGCGCTGTTGGGGCGCCTCGGTCGCGTCGTCCTCGCGGTCGGGGCCGCCCTGCTGGCCCTGATCTGGATCCGGCGCGACGCCGTCCAGGACGCCCGGCGCGACGCCCGCGCCCAAGCCCGAAAGGAAGCCGCCGATGCGCACGCCCGCATGCTGGACGCGGCGGGCGATCGCCCTCGCGACCGCGACACTCTGGCTCGCCGCCTGCGCGACGGCCGGTTCTGAGCCCGCCGTGGTGTGCCCTCCGCTGATCGCCTATGACGCCGCGACGTTGGCCGCCGCCGCCGAGGCCGTGGAGGCGCTGCCGGCGGACTCGCCCCTGATCCCGCTGTTGGCCGATTATGCCCAGGTGCGCGCCCAGATCCGCGCCTGTCATGGGGATGGTGCGTCATGAGAACGCTCACCGACCTGCGGGCCGACCTGCTGGCCGGGCCGTTCCGCATCACGCCCGACCGGCTGTTGACGGTGGCCGAGTCCGGCACCGTCCGGTCGGCGCGCGGGCCACGCAACGGTCACCTCGAACTCGCCTACAAAGCCGTCGTGATCGTCACCGACTGGACCGGCGATCCGCGCACCCTGTTGTGGTGGGTCACGGACTGGATCCAGCGTCACGCGCCGGCGGCCGCCCCCGACGCGGTGTCGTTCGTCTCCGACATCCTGGACCACACCCGCGCGGACCTCGAGCTGCGCATCGACCTGACGGAGACGGTGCGCGCGGTCCCCACGCCGGACGGCGTGGCGATCGACCGCGAGCCCGATCCCGACGCCCAGGCCCTCGACATGGCCGCGTTGTTCCCCGGCATTCCAGACGGAGGGGCGTCCGATGGCGGATCTTGAAGGCGCGCCCGGCCTCGACGCCTGGATGGAGCGGGCCTTGCGCGCGCTCGATGCCGGTGCGTTGCGGGGCGTGGTGCGCGATATCGCCGCCACGGCGCGCCGGCGGACACAGGCGCGCATGGCTACCCAGACCGCGCCGGACGGCACCCCCTGGGCGCCCCGCAGGGAGCAAGAGACGGATCACAACGGGGGCGGCCCCGTGCGGCGGCGCGCCGCCATGATGCGCGGGCTTCGCCGGGCGCGCCGTCTGCGCATCCTGGCCGCCGGTGATCGCGTCGCGATCGGCTGGCGGGGCCGCGACGGGCGCATCGCCGCGCTGCACCACCACGGCGGCCGCGACCACATCGTGGAGGGCCGCCCCGGTACCGCCGACTATCCCGCCCGCCCGCTGTTGGGCTGGACCCCCGAAGACATCGCCGCCGTGCGGCGTGCGCTCGTGTTGCATCTGACCTCCTGAGCCGTCCGCTTGCCGTCTTTCGGTCGGGTCTTTCGGTTGGAATGCGGGCATTCCAACCGGAGGGCCGTCGCGGGGCCGGGCCGGGGGCGGCATCGTGGCGGCATGGGCCGCGATCACGACATCGACACCGCCGATCTGCACCGCCGCGCCGGCAACATGCTGCGCGTGGGGACCGTCGCCGCCGTGGATCACGGCCGGGCGCGCGTGCGGGTGACCATCGCGGGGCGCGCCTCCGCATGGCTGCCCTGGCCGGCCGACGTGGGGCGGAACTTCATCGCGTGGCGGCCGCTGCGCCCCGGGCAACAGGTGCTGGTCGCCGCCCCCTCCGGCGATCCGGCTAACGCGGTCATCGTCCAGACGCTCTATTCCGGCGCCCTGCCGGCCCCCGACACCGACCCGGAGGCCGACGCCGTCCATTACGACGACGGCACCGTGCACCGCTACCACACCGGCGACCACGAACACCGGCTGGACCTGCGCGGGTCCAACGGCACCGCCCGCGTGCTGACCGGCACGGCCGAGACCGTGGTGGCCCCCGACCGGATCGAACTCCGGGTGGGGGCGTCTGAGATCGTCATCACCGCCGCCACCATCACGATCCGGGCCGGCCGGATCGATCTGAACCCATGAGGCCGCCCATGCCCGAAGCCGTCCGCCTGGGAGACACCTGCACCGGTCACGGCTGTTGGCCGGCGCGGGCCAACGTTGGCGCCAGCGGCGACGTGTTCGCCAACGGCCGAGGCGCGCACCGCGTGGGCGACCCTTGGGCCGCGCACACCTGCCTGAAGATCCCGGAGACGCACGCCAGCATCCAGGACACCGGCTCGCCCAATGTGTTCGTCAACGGCCGCCCCTGGGCGCGCGTGGGCGATGCCGTCGCCTGCGGCTCGTCGAACGCGACCGGATCCCCCGACGTCGTCGTGAACGGGTAGGGGGCCGCCATGGGTCTGTCCATCTCCCGCACGACCGGCGCCCGCCTGCCCGACGAGCTGGCCGACATCACCCAGTCGGTCCAGACCATCGTCACCACGCCCGTCGGCTCGCGCCTGCGCCGGCGCACGTTCGGGTCCCACGTCTTCGCCCTGATCGACGCGCCCGCCAACGCGGCCGGATCCCTCCGTCTGATCGCCGCCGCCGCCGATGCCGTCGAACGCTGGGAATCGCGCGTGCGCGTGTTGCGGGGCGCGGTGTCGCCCGGGTTCGACGGTCGCGCGACCCTGACCCTGGACCTGGCCCTGCGCCTGAACGGCGGTCCCCTGACCGTCGACGTGTCGTTGCTGGGAGCGTCCACATGAGCGGCGCGGTCATCGATCTGTCCGCCACGCCGCCGCCGGATGTGGTCGAGGCCCCGGACTACGAGGTCATCCTGGCCCGCATGCTGGCGGAGACCAAGGCCGCCCTGGCCGAGGTCCTGCCCGATTGGGACCCGACGAGCGAATCGGACAGCCTCGTGATCCAGATCCAACGCTGGGCCGAGGATCACCTGAACATGATCGTCCGCATCAACGACGCCGCGCGCGCCGTGCTGCTGGCGACCGCCATGGGCGCCGACCTGGACAACCTGGCCGCCCTGGTCAACACGGTGCGCCTGACCGTGGCGGAGGCCACGGACACCGACCCGGCCGTCCTGGAGACGGACGCGGCCTTGCGCGCCCGGGTGCAACTGGCCTGGGAAGGCCTGTCCACGGCTGGGCCGGTCGGGGCCTATCGCTATCACGCGCTTGCCGCTGATGGCCGGGTGCGGGATGCCGCCATCACCAGCCCGACGCCCGGCGACGTGGTGGTGACGATCCTCGGACACGAGGGCGACGGCACCGTGACGGAGCGGGAGATCGTCACCGACCGCCCGGTCACCTTTTCCGGCGACACGGCGACGCTTGAGGGCGCGGCGATCACCGGTCTGATTGTGACCGGCGCCGACGCCGGCACCGACTACCGGTTCGATCCGGAGACCCGCACCCTAACCCGCGTTCCCGGCGGGACGATCCCGGCCGGCGGCACGGTCGCGGTCAGCTACGAGCGCGCCGGCGTGCTGGCGATCGTGGCGGCCCGGCTGCGGGACGACGACGTGCGGCCCCTGACCGACCGCGTCACGGTGCAATCCGCGACCATCGTTCCCTACACCGTCAAGGCTCGGTTGTGGCTGTACGCCGGCCCGTCCGCCGCCCCGGTGCTGGGAACCGCCGTCCAGGCGCTGACCGACAGGGTCGCGGCGCTCCATGCCCTCGGACACGACGTCACCCGCTCCGCCCTGTTCGCGGCCCTGCACCAGCCGGGTGTGCAGCGGGTGGAGCTGATCGAACCCGCCGCCGACCTCGTCATCGGCCCGGGGGAGGCCGCGTGGTGCGTTGACATCGACGTGACCGTGGGAGGGCGGGATGTCTAGGTCTCTGCTTCCGCCCAACGCGACGGACATGGAACGCGCCCTTGAGACCGTGATCGCGTCCGCGCACGGCCGGCTCGCCCCGGAAGTCATCGCCACCCTGTGGACCCCCGCCACCTGTCCGGAGCCGCTGCTGCCCTGGCTGGCCTGGGCGTGTTCGGTGGATGAGTGGGACGACGCGTGGCCCGAAGTCACCCGCCGCCGCGTCATCGCCGACAGCTACAGCGTGCACGCGGTCAAAGGCACCGTGGGAGCGGTCAAGCGGGCGCTCGCGAGCCTGGGCTACGACACCCGGCTGGTCGAGTGGCCCGAAGATGATCCGCCGGCCGAGCCCTACACGTTCCGGGTTGAGGTGGACGTGATGGGCCATGCGGTCACCGCCCGGACCTATGCCGAGATCGAACGGACGGCGCGCGCGGCGAAGAACGTCCGCTCGCACCTGACCGGCGTTCGCGCCGTCGGGCGCGTGGATGCCGCCGTGTACGCCGGCGCCTTCGTCATCGGCGGCACGGGCGGCACCGTGCTGCCCTGGACCCCGCCCGAGATCACCGTGTCCGGCCCGTCCTATGCCGGGGCGGCCGTCACCATGGTCTCCACCCTCACCGTTCATCCCGCCCGGGAGGGCGCCTGACCATGGCCGACTACTACGGTCTTCTCACCGCCATCGGGGCCGCCAAGATCGCCAACGGGCTCGTCACCGGGCAGGCCGTCGAGCTGACCCATATGGCCGTGGGCGACGGCGGCGGGGCGCCCGTCACCCCGACGGAGGACCACACCGCCCTGGTGCACGAGATCTACCGGTCCACACCCGCCAGCATCCACCGCACCGACGCCGACGACGCGGTGCTGGAGGCCCTGTTGGTCATCCCGCCGCAAACGGGCGGCTGGTTTATCCGGGAGGTGGGCGCCTTCGACGCCGACGGGGATTTGATCCTGCTGGCGAACTGGCCGGAGACTTACAAGCCGGTGATCGCCGAGGGCGCCTCCAACGACATGGCCCTGAAGATCCAGGCCGTCGTGGGGTCGCCCGCGAACATCGAGTTGAAGATCGACGCCAGCCTGCAGTTCGCCACCCAGGCCTGGGTCCTGCAACAGCTCCCCGGCTACGCCACCACGGCAAAGGCCGGGCTGGTCGAGCTGGCGACCGACGCGGAGGCCCGCGCCGGCGCCGACGCGGACCGTGCCGTCACACCCGCCACCCTGTCGGCCCGCACCGCGACCACCACCCGCACCGGCTTGGTGGAGTTGGCGACCGTCACCGAGGCCCGCGCGGGCGAAGACGCCACCCGGGCCACCACACCGGCCGGCACGGCCGCGCATGTCTCCGCCCGGTTGGCGGCGGAGCACGCCGACCGCCGGGCCTTCACCTTCTTTATGGGACAGCTCTGATGGCATCCGGACGCCTGGGGGCGGCGGCGCCGCCCGCCGACACCCACACCACCGTTTACACCGTGCCCGCCGACACCGTGGCCACGCTCAACGTGGCCGTCGTCAATCGGGGCGACGACGCCGCGACCGTGCGCGTCGCGGTCACGGCGACCACCAACCCCGCCGATGCCGACTGGATCGAATACGACGCCGTGGTTCCGGCCGGCGGAGGCGTCCTGGAACGCACCGGCATTGTGGCCGGCCCGGGCGAGCGCGTCATCGTGCGCGACGACGCCGGCACCTGCACCTATCGCATTCACGGCTTTGAGGGGAGCGCCTGACCATGGGCCGATTTTTGAGCGAGAGCCGGGCAAGCCTGAGCCCGGACACCGTATGGGCCCTGTCGGCCGACGGCAAACCGGTCGGCGCCGGATACATCGGCCTGTTCGGGGCCGGCCGGTGGACCGTGTTCGTCGAGCCCGGGGAATACGAATGGACCGTCCCGACGGGGGTGACCCAGATCCGGGCGCGCGTCGTCGGAGGTGGCGGCGGCGGGTGCGGCGGAAACACGACACTCGAGTACACGGGAACCGGTGGCGCCGGTGGCGGCTATGCCCACGGCGTGTTCACCGTCACGCCCGGCCAGACCCTCATCATCACCGTGGCCGCCGGAGGCATCGGCGGTCGGGAGAATACCAACACTCTGCCGCGCGCCGGCGGGACGTCCTCGGTGGGCGCCCTGATCTCCGCCACGGGGGGCGATCCCGGGGTGTGGATCACCGGGTCCGAGACCCCGCCCACGGGCGGCATCGGCGTCGGGGGCGATGTCCAGGCAACGGGCGGCGGTGTGGCGCGAGGTGCGGGCGGCGGAGGTGGGGCCGGGTCCCAGCTCGGCGACGGCGGCATGGCGCGTGGTAGCGGCGGTGGTGGGGTCGTGCACGGGTCCTACGCCCAGGCTGGCGGGAGTGCCTATGGCCCCGGGACCACGCATCCCGGCCCCAATGTGTTGGGGGACGCGTTGTCCTCCGCCACCGACAACCCGCTGTCCCATCCGTTGCGGTTCCCGTTCGAGGCCTTCACCGGCCGGGGCGGCGGGGGCGGCACGGAGCAGGCGCACCGGAACGGCCAGAGCGGCGGCGGGGGCATTCGGGGCGGGGCCGGGGTGACTGGCAACGGGGGGCATGGCGGCGGCGGGGGCGCCGGTAATCCCTCCCCAGCTGGCGTCGGTGGAATTGGTGGCGGCGGCGGCGGCAACATCAAACCGGACAAATACGCCAAGGGCGGGGCCGGCGGCCCCGGCCTCGTCGTGCTGGAGTACTGAGCCATGACGACCTACGCCCGCATTCTGAACGGTATCGCCGTGGACGTGGTCACGGCCGATCCGGCAACCCTCTTTCATCCGCTGATCGCGGCGGAGTTCGTCACGGTCCCCGATGATGTGGTGCCCGGCGCCCTGCTGGACGGGGACGAATGGACGCCGCCGCCCCCGCCGCCGGATCCCGAACCGGAGCCGGAGCCCGCCACCCCGCTGGAACAGGCCCGCGCGGCCGTGCTTACGACGATCGAGGCCCGCAAGGCCGAGATCCTGGCCGCCGGATACCCGGTGAGGCAGGCCCGCGCGAGCCTGCATGTGGCCGTGCACGACGCCGGCCGCGCCGATCTGGGGGGCATGGCGATCACGGCCCTCGCGGCACACGCCGGCTCGGTCGCATGGCCCGCCGCCTATGCGCAGGGCTGGATCAGCACGGAGAACATCCGCATCCCGTTGCCCGACCCGGGCGACGGGCTCGCCCTCGCGGCCGGTGTCGGTGGCTGGTACGCGGCCGTCGTCCAGCACGCCCGCGACCTGAAGGACGCCGCCCTCGCGGCCGAGGACACGGCCGCTCTCGACGCCCTCGACCCAGACGCCGGATGGCCGACCGCCACCACGGCCGAACAGGAGACCTGACCCATGGCCACCGACTATCACCACGGCGTGCGCGTGGTCGAGCTGACCGACGTTGTCCGCCCGATCCGCACCGTCGAGACCGCCGTTATCGGGCTGGTCGCCACGGCCGACGACGCCGACGCCGCGACCTTTCCTGAGAACCGGCCCGCGCTCATCACCGACGTGCGCACCGCCGCCGGCAAGGCGGGCGAAGGCGGCACCCTGGCCCGGGTGCTGGACGCGATCGCCGATCAGGCGAACGCCTTGACCGTCGTGGTCCGCGTCCCCGAGGGCGCCACGGAGGCCGAGACCACCACCAACGTCATCGGGGGTGCGGGCGCGGACGGTCACAAGACCGGCCTGCACGCCCTGACGGCCGCGCAAGGCCAGCTTGGCGTGACGCCGCGCATTCTGGGGGCGCCCGGCCTGGATACCGACGCGGTCACGGCGGAGTTGGTCACCCTTGCGCAGGACCTGCGCGGCATGGCCTACGCGGGCTGCTACGGCTGCGACACCCCGTCCGAGGCCGTGCTGTACCGCGCCGGGTTCGGCGCGCGGGAACTCATGCTGATCTGGCCGGACTTCACCGCCTGGGATACGGCGACGTCCACCACGGCGACCGCCTGGGCAACGGCGCGCGCCCTGGGCCTGCGGGCGAAGATCGACGAAGACACCGGCTGGCACAAGACGCTGTCCAATGTGGCGGTCAACGGGGTCACGGGCCTGTCCCGGGACGTGTCGTGGAACCTGCAAAGCCCGGCCTCGGACGCGGGTGTGCTCAACGCCGGCGACGT
>NZ_JACIGJ010000035.1 GCF_014197855.1 Roseospira marina | reverse complement strand
GGAACATCGGCAAATGCGTCCAGCAACCAGGACATGGAGCCTCCCGCTTAATCCAAGGGAGTCCCCTACAGAATCCATTTCAAGCCCGACCGCTAACCCGATTTCTCAAATGCGATTCCCCTGCACGGCGAAGGCCGCCGCTGGATCAGCGCACCTTGTAGCTGAAGTTCAACATGTTCTGGATGCCCTCGGTCGACTCCCGGACGTTCAACCCATAGCGGCCGAAGAACAGCGCCAGCCGTCGGATTCCGGCCGAATCCGTCGGACCGTTGGGCGGCATCTGCCCGCCCAGTTTGGCGGCGATCAGATAGCTCATGGTCCGCCGGGTCCGGTTCTGGTTGGCCCAGAAGCTGTCGTCGCTGGCCGCCTTCTCGAACAGGCGGCCCCAGGCCTGATTGACCTCGGACCGCACGGCCTCCAGCCGGATGAACGCGGACCCCTCGGGGCTGCGGGCGCGGTTGAGCAGATGGTCGACGTCATAGCCGCTCAGGTCCACGGTCCCGATCTGGTGTGTGTAGGCGGTGCCCAGGAACGCCTCGTAGGCGGCGCGATAGGACCCGTACTTGGTGCGCACCCAGACGCTGGCGTTGGCGTCCGGCGGCCCCGGCTGCGTCACCATGGCGACGTTGCGCGCGCCGTAGCGGCCGAGCCGCCCCGACTCGGCGCCCTCCCCCAGCGTATCCAGGAACACCAGCCGGGCCAGCACCTCCGGCCGCTCGGCGATCACCTGGATCAGCGGGTCCTTGACCCAGGCCCGCAGAATCGCATCGGCGCGGCACTGGATGATCTGACGGGTGGTCACGGGCATAAGGAACCTCTCCGGCGGCGGGACCTGCCTGGAACTATAGCCGCCCGTCCGCGCGCCCGCTACGCGCTGTCCTCCCTCGCGATGAGATGCAGGAAGGAGCCCGCGACGGATCCCACACGACGACCGAGGCGGCCCAACTCCCGCCCCCGCGCGTCCCGCGCCACGAACAGGGCGTTGGCGCCGTCGTCCTCCCGCGTGGCCTGGGCGTAGTGGAACTCGTGCGCCCGCACCCGCGTGCCCGCGCGCCCGAACGGCGTATCCCCCAGGGTGGCGGCCGTGCGATAGCCCAGATGCAGGCGCGGCTGGGCAAAGCTGGTCTCCACCGGCAGCAGGCCCGTCATGGAGTGGCGCTGGCCGTCCGCGTCAACCAACCCCCGGCCGAGCACCATGTAGCCGCCGCACTCGCCGAACACGAAGGCGCCGCGCCGCGCAGCACTCCGGATCCCGCCCAGGAAGCGCGTCGCCCCCGCGAGGGTGCCCGCGTGCAATTCCGGATACCCGCCCGGCAGATAGACCGCATCCACATCGGCCGCCGGCGCCTCGTCGGCCAGCGGGGAGAACGGCCGGATCTCAGCCCCCGCCGCGCGCCAGCCCGCCAGCGTCGCCGGATAGGCGAAGGCGAACGCCTGATCCCGCGCCACAGCCACACGCTGCCCCGGCGGCGGCAGGGGACAGGGCACAGCGCCCGCCTCCCCCACGTTGTCCCCCGCAACGGCCGGCCGCGCCAAAGCGATCAGGGCGTCCAGGTCGATATGGGCCTCGGCCAGATCGGCGGCGTCGTTCAGAAACGTCTCCAGGTCCGGCAGTTCCTCCGCCTGAACCAACCCGAGATGCCGCGACGGCAACGCCAACCGGGTATCGCGCGGCAGCACGCCCAGCACCGGCACCCCCGGCGCCAGGGCCGCCGTCGCGGCGCGCAGTGTGTCGGCGTGCCCGCCCGGCCCGGCCCGGGTGAAGATGACGCCCGCCACGCTCACGCCGGGGCGCGCATCCCGGAAGCCCCGCACCACCGCGCCGGCCGACGCCGCCATGCCCCGGGCATCGACCACCAGCACAACCGGCCAGCCCAGCCGCGCCGCCAGGGCCGCCGTCGAGCCATCGGTTTTCGGATCATGCCCCGGCTGGCCCGGCGCCACCGCGCCGTCGAGCAGCCCCATCACCCCCTCGCACAGGATCAGGGACGCATCGTGCCCCAGCCCGGCGGCCAGCGCGGCCAGCAGGGGCTGCGGCATCGCCCAGGCGTCCAGGTTGACGCAGACCCGGCCCCCGGCGGCGGCATGAAACGCGGGGTCGATGTAGTCCGGCCCCACCTTAGCCGAAGCCACCGGCACACCCCGGCGGGTCAGCGCCCGGATCAGCGCCAGGGTCATCGTCGTCTTGCCGGACCCGCTTGCGGGCGCGGACAGCACCAGCCCAGGAGCGCCCTGTGGCACGGCGGGAGCATCGGAATCGGCAAGCGGCATGAACACATCCTCGTGCGGAGCGGAGCCTGTTGGTTGTCGGCCAGACACCGCCACCAAACACTGGCGTCGGCGGCCCTGTCCAGGGTGTTGGCCGCGTGAACCGGAAACACCTCGCCCTGCCTTGACAAAATGGCCGGTTCCGTGTGCTTTCCCTCCCGACCTTCGTGGGTGCCGGTCACCGGATCGGTGCCCCTTTTCGCTTGCCCCCTTTTCGCTTGCCAAGGGACTCCCTCCGTCATGCACGCCTTCCGCACGCACACCTGCGGCCAGCTCCGTCACGCGGACGTGGGCCAGACCGTCCGCCTGTCCGGCTGGATCCATCGTAAGCGCGACCACGGCAACCTGCTGTTCGTGGATCTGCGCGATCACTACGGTCTGACCCAGTGCGTGCTCGATATTTCCTCGGATGTGTTCCCGACGCTGGAGGGCGCGCGCGTCGAAAGCGTCATCACCGTCACCGGGCGCGTCATCGCGCGCACCAACGAGACCATCAACCCGCGCCTGCCCACCGGCGAGATCGAGGTCGGCGTCGACGCGGTCGAGGTGCAGTCCACCGCCGACGTGCTGCCCATGCAGGTGGCCGGCGAGCAGGAGTACCCCGAGGACCTGCGCCTGAGTTACCGCTTCCTGGACCTGCGGCGCGAGAAGATCCACGCCAACATCGTGCTGCGCTCCCAGGTGATCCAGTCGGTGCGCCGGCGGATGGTGGAGCAAGGGTTCCTGGAGTACCAGACCCCGATCCTGACCGCGTCGAGCCCAGAGGGCGCCCGCGACTTCCTGGTGCCGTCGCGCCTGCATCCGGGCCAGTTCTACGCCCTGCCGCAGGCCCCGCAGCAGTTCAAGCAGTTGCTGATGGTCGCCGGCTTCGACCGCTATTTCCAGATTGCGCCCTGCTTCCGCGACGAGGACAGCCGCGCCGACCGCTCCCCGGGCGAGTTCTATCAGCTCGACTTCGAAATGAGCTTCGTCACCCAGGAGGACGTGTTCAACGCCATCGAGCCGGTGCTGCACGGCCTGTTCGAAGAGTTCGCGGGCGAGCGCACGGTCACCCCGATGCCGTTCCCGCGCATTCCGTTCGACGAGGCGATGTTGAAGTACGGCTCCGACAAGCCGGACCTGCGCAACCCGCTGCTCATCCAGGACGTGACCGAGCACTTCCGGGGCGGCGGCTTCGGCCTGTTCGCCAAGATGATCGACGGCAAGGGCGCCGTGGTGCGCGCCATCCCGGGACCGGGCGCCGCCGACCGTCCGCGCGGCTGGTACGACAAGCTGAACGACTGGGCGCGGGACAACGGCGCCGGCGGCCTGGGCTACATCATCTTCGGCGCCGAGGGTCCGAAGGGTCCGATCGCCAAAAACCTGGAGGCGGATCGGGTCGAGGCCCTGCGCGTCCAGATGGACCTGAAGGCCGGCGATTCCGTGTTCTTCGCCTGCGACAAGCCGCTGCCGGCCGCCAAGTTCGCCGGTCTGGTGCGCACCAAGGTCTGCAACGAGCTGGAGATGCTGGAGACCGGCGCCTTCAAGTTCTGCTGGACCGTCGACTTCCCCATGTTCGAGATGAACGAGGACACAGGGCAGATCGAGTTCAGCCACAACCCGTTCTCCATGCCGCAGGGCGGCCTGGAGGCACTGGAGACCATGGATCCGCTGGACATCAAGGCGTTCCAGTACGACATCGTCTGCAACGGCGTTGAGCTGTCCTCCGGTGCCATCCGGAACCA
Source organism: Roseospira marina (assembly GCF_014197855.1). Classification (GTDB taxonomy): domain Bacteria; phylum Pseudomonadota; class Alphaproteobacteria; order Rhodospirillales; family Rhodospirillaceae; genus Rhodospira; species Rhodospira marina. The sequence goes on along the minus strand of NZ_JACIGJ010000035.1, from coordinate 6,996 downwards.
CCGCCCGGACATCATGTTCAAGGCGTTCGGCATTGCCGGCTATACCCCCGAACATGTGGAAAGCCACTTCGGCGGCATGCTGAATGCGTTCCGCTACGGCGCGCCACCGCACGGTGGCGCTGCGCCGGGCATCGACCGCATGGTGATGCTGCTCGCCGACGAGCCGAACATCCGCGAGGTCATCCTGTTCCCGATGAACGGACAGGCGCAGGATCTGTTGATGCAGGCGCCGAGCGCGGTCAGCGAGAAACAGCTCAAGGAACTGCACATCAAGCTCGACCTGCCGAAGCCCAAGGCGAAGGCCAAGCCGGCCGACTGAGGGCCGTATCGTGACGGGCGGGCCGCACCGACCGTGCGTCTCCCGATCGCGCCGTTGGGCGTGGGGGGCGACGCCATGACCCTGGAACCGCCCGTCACCACCAGCGCCGTCGCGGTCGACCTGACCGCCGTCGTCATCGCGGTCAGCGAGGATACGCCGGTGGTGCTGGTGCGGCGACCGGAGGCGGGCGGCCGCGCCGCCCTGCCGGCGGGCCCCTTGCAGGCCGAGCACGGCACGTTGCAGGCCGGCCTGCGCAGTTGGGTGGAGCGCCAGACCGACCTCGGTCTTGGCTATGTCGAACAGCTCTACACCTTCGGCGACCGTTCCCGGCCGGCGGACGATCCGGCCCGGGGCGATGGCGGGCGCCGCCTCTCCATCGCCTATCTGGCCCTCGTCCCCCCGCTGGACACCGCGGTGGGCCGGGCGCCGGACCCGCGCACGGCCTGGATGCCCTGGTACGACGCCTTTCCCTGGGAAGACCTCCGCTCCGATCCGGAGCCCTGGCGGGCGCGGCTGCGGAGCGCCCTCGCCGCCTGGGGGAGCGCGGCGCCAAAGGGCCTGAAGGCCGCCCGCACCGAGCGGGTCCGCCTGACCTTCGGCGACGAATCCAGCGACTGGGATGCCGAGCGGGCCCTGGAACGCTACGAACTGCTCTACGAGGCCGGGCTGGTGCCCGAAGCCGCCTGGGATGCCGGACAGACGCCCGCGACGGAGGTCCTCGACGGGGCGGGCCGGCCGCTCGCAATCGATCACCGCCGCATCCTGGCCACCGCCGTCAGCCGCCTGCGCGGCAAGATCAAGTATCGCCCGGTCCTGTTCGAACTGCTGCCGGAGACCTTCACCCTGCTGCGGCTGCAACGCACCGCCGAAGCCATCTCCGGCGTAGCCCTGCACAAACCGAACTTCCGCCGACTGGTGGCGCAACAGGGCCTCGTCGAGGACACCGGGCAGATGGAGGCCGAAACCGGCGGCCGGCCGGCGAAGCTGGTGCGCTTCCGCCGGGACGTGATCTCCGAGCGCCCAGCCCCGGGGGTGCGCGCAACGGCCACACGGCGCGGAAGTTACCCTTGAAGGTTAGCGGTATCGTCATATACTCTGTCGGAGCATAAGGGCTGGCGCAGCTGGCCCTCTTTTTGACCCCGATTAATGCTCATCTTGAGCATAAGAGAGGCGTCATGACGGCGATGCCCGGCCCCGCCCCCACCCTGCTGCCGTGCAGCCGCGACGCGGAAGCCCGCGTGGCCGACGTGTACGCGCGCATCAAGGATGTCATCCCGCCCATGGAATGGCCCGGCTACGCGCCGGAGATCGACGCCATCCGCGCCCTGAAACGCGAGCGCAACGCCGTGGTGCTGGCCCACAACTATCAGGCGCCGGAGATCTTCCATGGCGTCGCCGACATTCAGGGCGACTCCCTAGCCCTGGCCCGCCAGGCGGCGGACTGCGACGCCGATGTGCTGGTCGTGGCCGGCGTGCACTTCATGGCGGAGACCGCGAAGCTGGTGAACCCGGACAAGACCGTGTTGATCCCCGATCTTCGCGCCGGGTGCTCGCTGGCCGAATCGATCACCGCCGAGGATGTGCGGGCGCTGCGGGCCGCGCATCCGGGCGTGCCGGTGGTGACCTATGTGAACACCTCCGCCGCCGTGAAGGCCGAATCGGATATCTGCTGCACGTCCGGCAACGCCGTGGCGGTCGTGGAGTCGCTGGGGGTGCCCCGGGTCATCGTCCTGCCCGACGGCTATCTGGCCCACCATGTGGCCCGCAACACCGCCGTCGAGGTCATCCCCTGGACCGGCACCTGCGAGGTGCACGCGCGCTTCACCGGGGCGGAGGTTGAGACCTTCCGCGCACGCTTCCCCAGCCTGACCGTACTGGCCCATCCGGAATGCCCGCCCGACGTGCTGGACGCCGCCGACCATGTTGGCTCCACGGCTCAGATGATCGCCTACGTCCGGCGGGAGCGCCCCGAACGCGTGTTCCTGGTCACCGAATGCTCAATGAGCGACAACATCGCCGCCGAACTGCCCGACGTGGCGTTCGTCAAGCCCTGCACGGTCTGCCCACACATGAAACGCATCACCCTGCCCCGCATCCGGCACGCGCTGGAAATGCTGGCGCCGCGCGTGGAGCTGGACCCGGACATCGCGGAGCGGGCGCGCCGCCCGGTCGAGCGCATGCTGGCGGTGGGGTGACCCCCGCCCCGATGACACGTCTGGAGGACCTGAGAGGACCATGGTGACCCCATCCGAACGCGGGCCGCTGCCCGATCTGCTGATCGAACCCGTGGTGCGCGCCGCCCTGCTGGAGGACCTGGGGCGCGGCGGCGACATCACCACCGACAGCCTTGTCCCACCCGACCGCACGGCCCGGGCCGAGGTGGTCGCGCGGCGGGAGGGTGTGGTGGCCGGGGCCCGTGTGGCCGCCCTCGCCTTCCGCCTGCTGGATGCACGGGTCATCGCCACACCCCGATTCACAGACGGGCAGCCGGTCCGCGCGGGCGACGCCATCCTGACCCTCGACGGGCCGGCGCGGGCGCTCCTGTCGGCCGAGCGGGTGGCGCTGAACTTCCTTGGGCACTTGTCGGGCATCGCGACCGAAACCGCGCGCATGGTGGCGGCGGTCCAAGGCACGCGGGCCCGCATCGCCTGTACGCGCAAGACCACCCCGGGGCTGCGGGCGCTGGAGAAGTACGCGGTGCGGGTCGCCGGCGGCATCAACCATCGCCTCGGCCTCGACGACGCGGTGCTCATCAAGGACAACCACATCGCCGTGATGGGCGGGATCACGGCCGCCATCGCCGCCGCGCGCGCCCACACCGGCCATATGACGCGAATTCAGGTTGAGGTCGACTCGCTCGACCAGTTGGACGAGGCCCTGGCGGCGGCGCCGGACGCCATCCTGTTCGACAACATGAGCCCGGAGACCCTGGCCGAGGGCGTGCGCCGGGTCGCCGGCCGCGCGATCACGGAAGCCTCGGGCGGCATTACCCCCGATCACGTGGCGGCGGTCGCGGCGAGCGGCGTGGACGTCATCTCCGTCGGGTGGCTGACCCACAGCGCGCCATCCCTCGACGTCAGCCTGGACATGCGCGCCCCCACCTAACGCGCCGCGTTTACTCCAGCGGCAGGCAGGGTTCGCCGGGGCCGGCATGCACCTCGACGGTCAGGTGAACCAGTTCCCGCTGGTCGCTCAGCAGCGCCTTGTAGTGGCCGGGCGGCCGGGGCTTGTGCGTCACCACGGAGACGATGGCCGCCAGCGCACCCGGCCCCACGGACCAGACGTGCAGGTCCACCACGCGGTTGTCGGCGTCGGCCTCGATGGTGTCGCGGATAGCAGCCTCCCGCTCACCATCCACGGCGCCGTCGAGCAGCACGCGCCCGGTGTCCCGCATAAGGCCAAGCGACCACTTCCCGATCACCACGGCGCCGACCACGCCCATGGCCGCGTCGGCCCAGGTCCAGCCGAAATACTTGCCGCACAGCAGCGCGCCGATGGCCAGGACCGACGTCAGGGCGTCGGCCAGTACGTGCAGGTACGCGGCCCGCAAATTGTGATCGTGCCCGTGGTCATGGTCATGGTCATGCCCGTGCGCATGGCCATAAGAGTGCCCGTGGCCAACCGCGCCACTGCCGTGCAGCATCCAGGCGCTGACCAAGTTCACGACCAAGCCGATGGTCGCCACGATCATCGCCTGATCAAAGCCGATCGGTCGCGGCGCAACCAGCCGTTCCGCCGACTCCCAGGCCATCAATAGGGCGACCAGCCCCAGCAGGATCGCGCTGGCGAACCCCGCCAGCACCCCCACCTTGCCGGTCCCAAAGGTAAACTGCGCGTTTTCGGCGTGACGGCGCGCGAATGCATAGGCCGCAAGCGTCAAGCCCAGCGCGCCGATATGGCTCGCCATATGCCAGCCGTCGGCCAGCAAGGCCATCGAGTTGTACAGCCAGCCGGCCCCGATCTCGGCCACCATCGTGACGCCGGCGAGGGCGACCACCCAGAGTGTCCGGCGCTCCCCGGCCGCCGTGTCGGGGGCGGCGCGGAGGGGCGTATCCTGGTGATAGGCGTGCAGGCTGTGCGTATGCATGGGATAATCCACTCACGATCGAACCGACCCGCGTCCCCCGACGCAGCCGACGTGACGCGAGCCGTGCAAATGATACGGAGTTTCAAAAAGCGGCGCAACGCTCTGAGGCGGACGCGGGTGCGCCTGTCGAGTCGGAGCGCGCCCATGCGCGGCCCAACCGACCAGCGCGCGGGAATCGGCCGCCATGCAGGTGAGACGCAACCCAGAAAAGCGCGAGCAGCGCGCCCGCCTCGCGCCGGGATATCCCACCGCCCGATCCCCCTGCGTCCGGGCCCGGTTCCCCATGACGTCACCAGATGCGGCGCCATATTATGGCCGCCGCGGACTACGGTTTCACCATTCAGCGGTGCGCGCCCGGGGCGGCGCCGTTCCGATCCGTTTCACGCCCGGACCGGTTCCCGGGAGCAGGAGCCGGCTGTGGGCATCGACGTCTTTTCAGCCTGGAGGGTAATAGGCAGATGGCAATCTTGGAGTGGTCGGACGACCTGCGTGTTGGCTTCGGCCCCATGGACGAAGAGCACAAGAAGCTCATCGACCTGATCAACGACCTCGACGCGGCGATCAGCGCCGGCCACGCCGCCGACGTCATTGGGGGATTCCTGGAGGACCTGATCAGTTACACCGTCTGGCACTTCCGCAACGAGGAAGGGCTGATGCAGCAGTATGGCTATCCCCAGGCCCTGTCGCACCGCGTCCAGCATGTGGACCTGACCGAAACGGCGGAGGACCTGCAACAACGGTTCTTGGACGGGGACCACGAATTGGCCGACACCCTCACGCCCTTCCTCAAGACCTGGCTCACGGACCACATCATGGGAACGGACAAGGCGCTGGGGCGCTTCCTGGCCGACAAGGTCGAGGCGGCCACCGCCTGAGCCCCCACCCACGCGACATCTCCACGCCCCGGGCTCTGCACGCAGGGCGCTTTGGTGTGCGCGCTTTATGGGATCATGACGGGGGAAGCCGAGCGTGGAGGGGCCGGCGACGGCGCCCCTGCCCGTTTGGAACCGTCCCAAGAAAGATGACCAAACCGTCATGCGGCGGACAAGTCCCAGCCACGTGCGCCGTGGCATAAAGGAACCATCGGAGCGGGCCTCCACGACCGGTTCCGATATCAGCCAGACTCCTCGGAACACAACACTCTCGGAACAGCGTACCGTTCGATCCTCAGCAAGGACCTTCATCCGACCCGCGGGTCACACGCCTCAGCCACGTGGCGATCCGCAATCACGTTACGGCACGATCGGGCCCGACCGCCTCAGCCACGGAACGGCCCCCATCCTACCCCCCAAGGATCCGGCGCTTCAGCCACGCCACGATCCGCGCGAAGAGTTCAGACGAACACCGGGATCTCCCGGATATAGAAAAGGCCGGTTGCGGGTCCCCTCCGCAGCCGGCCTTTCTCGTTGCGGCGCGCCGCGTCAGCGGGACGGGGTGGGCGGGACGAGATCGGAGGGACGGTGTTCGTTGCCTCTTTACAGACGCCGACTTGTTTGGAATGATGCCAATGATCATGACGAAACCGTCATGGGGCGGACAAGTCCCGGTCACGTTGACCGTGGCATACAGGACCCATCGGGAACGGGGCTCCACGACCGGTCTCGATATCAGCCAGACGACCGACGAGCAGCATACGATTCGATATCCAGCAAGGCCCTCCGAGCAAGACCGCTGGCCGCACGCCTCAGCCACGGAACGGTCCCCCTCCTCTCAACGGGATCCGGCGCCTCAGCCACGCCACGATCCTGAGAGTGTTCCAGACGATATCCGGGACCACCCGGACACAGAAAAGGCCGGTTGCGCGTCTCGCCGCAGCCGGCCTTTTCTGTGTCCGGGTCGTGGTGTGGGGGCACATCACATCCACCGGCCTGCGGCCGTCTGGGCATCCACCGGCCTGCGGCCGTCTGGGCATCCACCGGCCTGCGGCCGGCCGGCGCGACCCATTGGGCGGCCCCAAACAATAGCCCTACATTTTTTAGAACGATCCTAACAAACATGACTGAACCGTCATGCGGCGGACAAATCCCCGTCACCTCCGCCGTGGCATAAACGAACCATCGGGAGCGGGGCTCCACGACCGTCCCGATCTCAGCCCTAAACCTTCGCCCCTCAATCTTGGACACGGGGATTCAGCCACCCCTCAGCCAGTCGCCCTCCGATCAAAACCGTGGTCCGCACGCCTCAGCCACGTGACGGACCGCATCCGAAAAGCCACGGTACGAGAGCACAGCCAGACCGGACCCGACCGCTTCAGCCACGGAACGGGTCCTCCCTCCCCCTCCACGGGATCGGGCGCTTCAGCCACGCCACGATCCCGACGGTCACGAAAAAAGGCCGGTTGCGGATCCCCCTCCCGCAGCCGGCCTTTTCTGTGTGGTGCCACCCAACGGGGCCGCGCGCAAATCCCAAGCGATCTGAAACAAATCGCAACAACGATGTGCTTAAATATCAATGACCTAGAGCACAGCGCGTGATCCAGATATCACGCACCGTGTTCTAGGGTTGAGACTCAATCAGATCCACCAAGTGACGATAGCCGCAATGGCGACGGCAGCGGTGAAAGTGACGGCGAGTTTGTCGTAGCGCGTGG
>NZ_JACIGJ010000034.1:4486-12672 GCF_014197855.1 Roseospira marina | reverse complement strand
GACACGTCCAGCCCGGCGAAGAACTCCATGGTCCGTCTCCCGCGATGTTTTGATCGCGGTACGGTACCAGATCCCGCATCCGGTGCGGTCCGTTTCGACGTCCCGGCCGGGCGCGGCGGCGACACACGCCCCGTGCCCCGATTGCGGCCGGCATTTGTCCGAACCCTGCTTCCCTCTACGCCCATTTACGCTCTCTTACACTATTATATATAAAATTGATCTTTTATTTTGATTTGAATTGTGAGATCTGCTGTGATGGCTGGAGTTTCCAGCGACTAAGCGGCGGGTTTGGTCCGGTCCCTGCCAGTGAGGAAAACGCCAAACATCGCCGCTTGCCAGGAGGCGGGTTTGAGGCGAACGAGCGCCAGCCAACATCGGACCCACATGCCCCGTGACCCCATTCTGCTTATCCCTTGGTTCGACCGGACCGTGACCATCAGGCCCTCCGTTGTGTGGTGGTCTCGAAGTGAAGTGTCAGGAACACGCCGCCATCGCGGTCGCTGCTGGCGGCCCGGACCTGCTGGTCGCCGCCGCGATACCCAAGCACCTGCCAGTCCGACGCCGGCAGGACGCCGTCCAGGGCGGCGATGACGGCCGCGCCCAGCGTGTCGACCGGCGATCATCGGGGCCGCGCCGGCTTTCGGACGTCACCAGCACCACCGTCATGATGGTCGTCACGAGGGTGCGGTGGACGGTGCGCTGGGTCTGTTCGGCTGCCTCGGCGGTGGGCAGCACGTAGGCCGCCGGAACCCGTTCGGGCAGGCGCCGGGCGGCGATCAGGGCGGCCAGGTCGTTGGCCGGGCCGACGTACCGCAGGTCGGGGGCAGCGTTCCGCACCAGGGCGATGATGGGGTCGACAAGAGCGGCGCCGATCATCAGAGCGCCCCCGTGACCCAGTCGGCGATGATCTCGCCCGCCTCGGTGCGGTCCTCCGCCGACAGTCCAAGGTACGGGCGTGCGGGGATGGTCACCTGTTGGACCTGGACCGTCCGACCGCCAATCCTGAACGTCAGCGCCTTGGCCGCCTTGGGTTTGATCAGGGCGCCCAATTGGTGCGGCCGCGCGTATATAAGGTTCGTGCCCTGGCGGACCGAGGTTGGGCCGGCCTCATGCGTGATGCTGCCGCGCAGATGGCGCCGATCGGTCAGCGTCTGTCCGCCTTCGGACAGGGCGCGGATCGATTTCGGCCAGGGCTGGCCATCCGGATCGGTCTCGGTCTCGAACCGATGGTCGACCGACGTGTCCAGCATGGTGCCGATCATATCCATCGCCGGCGTCAGATCGCCGGTGCGGGCGATCAGCCCGTCCAGGCCGCGCCCGACGAACTCGTCACCGGAGACGGTGATGGAAATACCGGCCATCAGAAGCCCCCCATGTCGCCGCCGAACTGACGCGGCGGAGCGGGCACGATCGCGGCCCCACTGGTCGGCGCGCCGCCGACGTCCAGCGGCTGCTGGCCCGTCTTGGGCCGAAATGGGACGGGCGGCGGCGCGTCGACCGCTCCGGCGCCACGGTCCATCGCGTCAACGCTGAGACGACGGACTGATAGACGCGATGCGCGCATCGTTCGCGGCCAAATGACCCTTATAGAGGCATATAACTTCATGTTGACAACGTTTCGTCGCCCACCCTACACTCGTTTTGTTATCGTACAGATTTCCCCGCTTCTCGCATCCGCGAGGAGCAAGCCCCTGGACCCTGCCAACGGGAGGCGACCATGGCGGAAGAGCTCGACCGGAAACTCCGTGATCTGGAGGCCGCGACCGCCGAGTCTGCGGACAAGATTCCGCGGCTGAGGCGCTATGTCGAGGACATGTACGCTCAGGGCACCACCCTGTCCTGGAGCAATCTGTACGAACTGGCGGCCCGCTTCGCCAGCGAGAACGACGAGGAGTTCTTCAAGTTCATCCTGGAGAACTATCGCGACGTTCGGGCCGACGCCGAGGCCACGCGCTACGTCCCGCCGTCGGCGCTGATCGTCAGCACCGAGCGCGCCGAGGCCTGCGTCGCCGCCGTCCTGGGCATCGGCATCGGCTGGGTGTGGGCCTGGCTGGCCGTCTCGCCCTGGACCGCCGACGCCACCGCCATGGCCGAGGTCACCGGCATCGACGCGACCCCGGCCTGAGCCGGCGTCCCCCAACCGATCTGGACTGGGAAGGGAGCGGGATTATGGCTGAAGAACTGGACCGCAGGCTGCGCAGGATCGACTCCATGGATGTGGCGATCGCGGAAAAGATGCCGCGCATCCGCCGCTACCTCAAGGAATTCGAGACCCGCAACATCGCGCTGACACAGGATGATCTGATCGAACTGACGCTGCGCTTCGCCAGCGCGCGGGACGAGAAGTTCTATGCGTACATGAAGGAGAACCTCGGCGAGGTCGTCGAGCGTCCGACGATACCGGCGCTGCCCTACGTGCCGCCCTCGGCCGCCGTGGTCAGCACGGAAAAAGCGGAGGCGGCAATCGCGGCGGTGCTGGGCATCGGCATCGGCTGGGTCTGGGCCTGGCTTGCGGTGTCGCCGTGGAGCGCCGACAAGACCGGCGCGCCCGTCGCCACGTCCTGACGCCGTCTCGCCTGCGTCCGGAGAGCCCCTGGATGGTTCGGACGCAGGCCCCGACGCAGGCCATCGGCGGGCCGGCCCGGGCCACTTTCGTCCCCGGCCATGGGAGAGGGCGATGCCAGACACGCCAGTCCCGCGGGCATGTGCGCCGCCGTTGCACGCGCCGTCGCCCCCGGCCGGACCCCGACCCCGCCTGAAGGGCCGCGTGCGCCCGGAGGCCTTCGGCGGCCTGCTGTTTTGCGTCGAGCCAGTGCGCATCCTTACGCTCAACCCCACCGCCTACCGCATCGCCGCCCTGCTTGCGGAGGGGCACGCGCCGGCCACCATCGTCGCCGCGCTGGCCGAGACCTTCCGGCAGCCGCTGGCGGTCATCGCGACCGATGTCGAGGCCTTCCTGGCCACGCTGGCGGCGCAGGACCTGCTCGACCGGTCCCCGGACTGAGCCCGCGCGCCGGCGCGGGCGATGGAGGACACCGTTCCATGCCGCATGACGCCCTTTCGGGCCGCCCGCGGGTGCGCCCCGACGCCGCTCCGCCCCCGGTGCCGGCGCCCGCCGCGCCGAGCCCGGGCGCCCAGCCCCCGATCGGAACCCCTCCGATCGGCACCCCTTCAACCGGCCACCCCCTGATCGGGATGTTCGACCACGAGCTTCAGGCGCCGCTGTCGATCCTCCTGGAGCTGACCCGGCGCTGCAACCTGCACTGCCGTCACTGCTTCTCGAATTCGGGGGCGCAGGACCAGACCCCGGAACTCTCCACCCAAGAGTGGTTCGCGGTTATCGACCGGCTGGCGGCCCACGGTGTCTTCCTGATCTTCTTCGGCGGCGGCGAGCCGCTGTGCCGGACCGACCTGCCGGCCATCGCCGAACGCGCGCGCGGCCACGGCATGGACCTGTGCCTGCTCAGCAACCTGACCCCGGTCACCCCGGCCATCGCCCGCCGCCTGAAGGACATCGGGTTCTACAAGGTGGAGGGCAACCTGGACGGCGCTACGGCCGAAGTCTACGAGGCCCTGCGCGTCACCCCGGGCAGCTTTGCACGGTCGCTGGCGGGCATCCGCAACTGCGTTGAGGTCGGTCTGCCGCTGCGCATCAACTGCACCCTGACCCGGCTCAACGCCGAGCACATGGAGGCGGTGGCGGCGCTGGCCTGCGACCTGGGGGTGACCGACCTCGCGTTCCTGCGCCTGATCGAGGCCGGGCGCGGCGGCGACAACTTCGATAGCCTGGATGTCGGCGAGGCGGTCTACCGCGCAGAGCTGCTGCCACGCCTGAAGGCGCTGCGCCAGGCCTACGCCGGCCACATGGACATCGGCTACGAGCAGGACGAGGAGATCATCCGCGCCTGCGATCCCAACCAGATGATGCCGTGGTGCGGCGCCGGCCGCATCCACTGCACCGTCACCCCGGACGGCAAGGTCAAGCCCGACCATTCGTTCCCCGACGACGACCCCCGCGTGGTCGCCGGCAACGTCCGGGAACGCGACATCATCGACATCTGGCGCACCGCGCCGCTGTTCCAGACCCTCCGCCACACCCGGTTCGCGCGCTGCGCCCGCTGTCGCCACGTCGCCTGCACCGGCGGCGACGCCTTCCGCATCTACACCCACTACGGCGCGGTCATGGGCGGACCCGACCCGCGCTGCCTGGAGATGGAGGCCACCGATGCCTGACCGGGAGAGCCCTGTGGGGGCGGCGCCGTCCGGTCTGCCGCTGTTCTCGACCGACTTCAGCCTGGCCCCGCTGCCGGAGGACGCCGATCTGGAGCGGATGGTGGCCGCCCTGCGCGCCGCGCAGGTGGTGCCGCGCCGCCTGATCGCGCCGATGTTCGTGCTGCTGGACATCACCGACGAATGCTCGCTGCAGTGCGGCTACTGCTACAACCAGTCCGGCCTGACCGGGCGAACCCGGATGAGCCGCGAGCGCCTGTTCGCCATCGCGCGCGAACTGGTGGACATGCGGGTGTTCAGCGTCTGCGTCTGTGGCGGCGAGCCCACGCTGCACGGCGATTTCGTCGACGTCATCCGCTTCCTGCGGCGCCACGACCTGCTGGTGGCGTCGATCACCAACGGCCAGGACCTGGACGAGGACCTGATCGGCGAGATGGCCCGCAACCTCGCCATCGTCCAGGTCACCCTGGACGGTCCCGACGCCGAGACCCACGACGCCGTGCGCGGCCCGGGCACCTTCGACAAGGCGCTCAAGACGATCGAGCGGCTGAAGGCACACGGTCTGCGTCAGCTCCGCATCGCCTTTACCTGCACCCGCCGCAACATCGACCGCTTCTCCGGTATGCTGGACCTGTGCCTGCGCATCGGCGCCCAGGACCTGCGCACCATGCAGCTCGTGCCGGTCGGACGCGCGCACCGCAACCAGGGTTTCCGGGCCGCGCCGGAGCAGGTGGCGCGGGCCCGCCAGCAGGTCGCCGACTGGATGGCCGATCCGGCGGTGATGCGCCGGATCTCGGTCGAGTGGGGCACGCCACACGAGCATATTCGCGTCGGCCTGGCCTATGGTTACCTGCTGGGCGTGAACATCTCGGCCGAGGGCTTCTACAAGATCTCGCCCTACCTGCCGCTTGCCTTCGGCCAGGCTGGCCGGGTGAGCCTGAAGGACGCCTGGGTCCAGGGCCTGGGCGAGGGCTGGCGGCTGCCCGAGGCGCGCGCGCTGTTCGAGACCATTACCTCGGTCGAGGACTACGAGCGGGCCTATGTCTCGGTTCTGAACCATCCGGAGGCGCACGATGGATACCTCGATCTCTGGCGCGACCCCACGGGCGTCCGCGACGGCCACGGCGCCGGCGGACGCGGCGCCCTCCACTGACGACGGGCGACTTGACAGCCGTCCGCGCCGGCGCGACCTGATGTGGCGGTGGGACGGCGAGGACGGCGCCCATGTGCTGATCGGCGTGCCCTTGACCCGGTCGGCGCATATGCTGAACCCGGTGGCGGCGCGCATCTTCGGCCTGTGCGACGGCGAAACCCCCGTGGCGGCGATGATCGACCGTCTGCGCGCGGCCTATCCCAACGCCGCCCCGAGAATCGCCGGCGACGTGCGGGGCTTCCTTGGCTATCTTCGGGACCTGGAGGTGATCGACGGCTGGCCCGGGTGATCCTGCGGAGCCCGTGGCCCTGGCGCGTGTCCTCTATCACCGGGAGGGACTCCGATGACGGATGCACCGGAGACGCTGTACCAGAGCACCCAGGTCGCGTGGCCCTTCGTGATCGCCGGCCTGGTCCTGCTGGCGGTGGTGGCGGTCTTCGCCATTGCCCGCCATCAGCCCATCGCCTCGCTTGCGGCGGTCGCGATGGCGGGGATCCTGGTGTTCTTCTCGACCCTGCGGGTGGAGGTCACCCGCGCTGACGTTGCGGTTCGTTTCGGCCCGCTGCCGCTGGTCGGCCGGACCATCCCCATGGGCCGGATCCAGGCCGTGAGCGTCGCCCATAGTGCCTGGTGGACCGGCTGGGGGGTGCGACTGATCCGGGGCGGCATGCTATACACCGCCGCCAGTCGCAACGTGGTCGAACTCGCTCTGCCAGAGGGCCGCCGGGTGCAGATCGGCACTCCGGAACCCGAAGTGGTGCGCGCCGCCGTGGAGCAGGCGCGCGGACCAGCCCCGGGGTAGGACGGGGTTCGACCCGGCGGCCCGCACCTCGTGGCGGAACAGCCCCTCGGCGGTGGGCGAGCGGCAGATGTTGCCGGCGCAGACGAACAGGACGGCGACCATGGGCGGCCTTTCTCTGGGGCATCGAGAGACGCCGACACCATACGTAGACGCCCGCATGGACGAAAGACCCCGCCGGCGTCGCCCGAGAACAGGGGCGAGCCGTTGAAGACGATGGCGATCTTGGAGCCGGCGGCGCTGGGGGTGTATGCTCCTCCATACACGGGCGGCTACACCGCCGTGCAGGCCTATGTGCGCGGCGTCCGCCCCGCCGCCAGCCCCGCTTTCAAGCGCCGGTTCGAGACCCCGCCCGGCCGCCAGGCCTAGGTAGACCTCGCCCACTTCTGCGCCTCCTTCATCGGCGAAACGGGGGCCGAGCGGGTGGTGTGGCTGTTCTCCTTCGTGCTCGGCCACAGCGGGTTCCTGTGGGGCCGGCTCGTCCCCCACCAGGACCTGCAGACGGTGCTGCGCTGCCTTGCCGCCGCTTTCACCGCCATCGGCGGGGTCCCCGAGCAGGGGCTCTTCGACCGCATGAAGACGGCCGTCCAGGGCGACGAGGACAGGGGCGCCGTCGATGGTCCCAGCTTCGGATGCGGTTGCCGCGACCGGTCATAGCGGAACGCCGTTTCCGCCGCTACAGGGGGGCAATTTCCCACGTCGGTCAACATGCTGACCGTACCGAACGGCAGTTTACGGGCACTGCGGCTAAGGGGCTGGCCGACCGTCATCGGAGCGCACAGCTGACATGCGGGGCGGAGATGGTCCGCGACGGTGTGGATCCGGGGCCGGATGGGCTTGCGGCATGACGTGATCCGACCAGTCGGTCAGGGCCGTTTTCTTCTCACCCAGGCGAGTGCCCTGGTCCGGGTCGCGATGGCGCTGCCGGCGCTGCCGATGGCGGCCATCCAGATCGACGTGGGCAAGGCCGTCCTGGCCGAGGCGGTCGCCGCCGGTCGGGACCCGACACCGGCGGAGTGGGACCTGATCCTGACGCCGGCCGAGGAGGTGGCGGAGGGGTGCGCGGCCGGGTCACAGAATGTCACGGAATGGCGTGAATGAACGGTGATTCCGTGACGTAAGGCGGGGTGAAAGAAAAGTAAAAACAATCACTTATGCTGAAGTCTGTATCTTGCCAAGGTTGGGGTCGTGAGTTCGAATCTCATCGCCCGCTCCAGTTTAAAGGCCTGATAAGGCTTCCGAAAACGGCTCCCGAAAGGGGGCCGTTTTTGCTTACATGAGCCAGTAAGAAGGGCTGTGTAAGCGGGGTGTAAGCAGGCGAGCCCAAAAAAAGATGCACCGCGCCGCGCATGTGGCCGCACGCGAGGTCACTCGGCCGCCTACAGATGCCCGAAACATGCGTTTGCTGATCTCGTCCCAGACGCATCATCAGGACAACGGTGCGGCAGGCGATGCCGCCAGCCCAATGAGGCCGGGGCATTCCTGCCACCGGTCGACCCGAGCGCCGTCCGCGGGACCCGAGGGCCGCAGGCCCGACGGTGATAGCGCGCCAACAGACGCGGCGCGAAGGTTGTCGAGCGAATTAAAAATTCGCGGAAGACGCCCGCGTTCTCTTTGGCGCGCAACACCCTTCGGCGGGACACGCCCGCCTCGGGTTGCGCGCAGCCGGTCGACCCGAGCGCCGTCCGCGCGACCCGAGGGCCGTAGGGCCGACGGTGATCGCGCGTCAACAAAGACGGCGCGAAGGTTGTCGAGCGAATCAAAAAACTGTGGAAGTCGCCCGCGTTTTCTTTGGCGCGCAACACCCTTCGGCGGGACACGCCCGCCTCGGGTTGCGCGCAGCCGGTCGACCCAAGCGCCGTAGGCGCGAAGGTTGTCGAGCGAATCAAAAAACTGTGGAAGTCGCACGCGTTTTCTTTGGCGCGCAACACCCTTCGGCGGGACACGCCCGCCTCGGGTTGCGCGCAGCCGGTCGACCCAAGCGCCGTAGGCGCGAAGGTTGTC
>NZ_JACIGJ010000034.1:0-4389 GCF_014197855.1 Roseospira marina | reverse complement strand
GTCGAGCGAATCAAAAAACTTCGAAAGTCGCCCGCGTTTTCTTTTGCGCGCAACAACCTTCGGCGGGACGCGCCCGCCTCGGGTTGCGCGCGGGAGGCCGGGGCATTCCTGCCCCGGAAAGTGCCGTGCGCGACCTGAAGACCGGGAAGAAGGGCAACTAGCTTCAATGAGGCCGGGGCATGACTACCCCGGAAAGGCACCTCGAGGTCCAAATGCCCGTCTTGATCGGCCCCCAGCTTCAATGAGGCCAGGGCATTCCTGCCCCGGAAAGAAGGCGGACCTGCATGCGGTCGCGGCCGAATGAGCACGCTTCAATGAGGCCGGGGCGTTACTGCCCCGGAAAGTCGGTGGTCTCGACCGCGCCGGCGTAGCGGTCAGCGAAGCTTCAATGAGGCCGGGGCGTTACTGCCCCGGAAAGGAAGATGCCACCCTTTCCTTTGCAGCAAAGGGCGCTGGAGCTTCAATGAGGCCGGGGCGTTACTGCCCCGGAAAGGGCCAGACTGGCTACGGCCATGACGAAGCCATCACGTCGCTTCAATGAGGCCGGGGCGTTACTGCCCCGGAAAGGAGGCTGGCGAGCCGATTTTGTTCCAGCACCACCAAGGCGCTTCAATGAGGCCGGGGCGTTACTGCCCCGGAAAGGATGAAGACGGTGCTGACATCAGGACTGACATCATGGATGCTTCAATGAGGCCGGGGCGTTACTGCCCCGGAAAGGGAGCCGCAGACGACCGCGGCCGTTCGTCCGGACAAGCGGCTTCAATGAGGCCGGGGCGTT
This sequence comes from Roseospira marina, assembly GCF_014197855.1. Taxonomy (GTDB): domain Bacteria; phylum Pseudomonadota; class Alphaproteobacteria; order Rhodospirillales; family Rhodospirillaceae; genus Rhodospira; species Rhodospira marina. Next base: position 3,611 of record NZ_JACIGJ010000034.1, on the reverse strand, counting down.
ACTGCCCCGGAAAGGTCGGCGCCGTCCCCTCCGAAGAAGACCGCCCCTTCTGTCGCTTCAATGAGGCCGGGGCGTTACTGCCCCGGAAAGGGCCGTGACGCGAAAGAACCCGTTGGCGCCGCTGGCGCCGCTTCAATGAGGCCGGGGCGTTACTGCCCCGGAAAGGCCGCACAGGGGGCGACGGCGGACACAGCCATACAGCCTAACGAGCTTCAATGAGGCCGGGGCGTTACTGCCCCGGAAAGGGGTATGATGACTGGTATCTTATGGCTCTGGACGAATTGCTTCAATGAGGCCGGGGCGTTACTGCCCCGGAAAGGTCGGAGAGATCAGCGCGGACCAGGCCGCGACGGACATGCTTCAATGAGGCCGGGGCGTTACTGCCCCGGAAAGGGCGCAGTGCGCAAGCCATGATCCTCGGCCCAATCCACCGCTTCAATGAGGCCGGGGCGTTACTGCCCCGGAAAGGGCTGCCACGAACACCGGGGACTTGAGCGCTGCCACGCTTCAATGAGGCCGGGGCGTTACTGCCCCGGAAAGGCGTAACTCGCGTTGGAAGCAAAATACGTCTTGCTCAGCCGCTTCAATGAGGCCGGGGCGTTACTGCCCCGGAAAGGGAATGACACTGCCAACACCGCTTTCATCAAGACAGTGCTTCAATGAGGCCGGGGCGTTACTGCCCCGGAAAGGTCAGCAGCACGTCCGCATGGCACGGCTGATCCAGCGGGGCTTCAATGAGGCCGGGGCGTTACTGCCCCGGAAAGGGATGTGAGGGCGGATCGGGCTCATGTGGCGACGTCTGCGCTTCAATGAGGCCGGGGCGTTACTGCCCCGGAAAGCATATACGTCAACAATTCGTCATCTACTTGTTCTTCTCCAGCTTCAATGAGGCCGGGGCGTTACTGCCCCGGAAAGGTTTCGTCGTGCTTGCCCTTGTGGGCTGGCACGTCGAGGGCTTCAATGAGGCCGGGGCGTTACTGCCCCGGAAAGGGGCCCGGCTGTAACCGGCAGCTCTGATTGAGATTTTAGCACCGTTTTCGAGCGCTCGCCAGAGCACCGAGTCGATACGGCTTCCACGATGCTCAGGGGCTGTGCCGCGCACGCGCTACCGCTTTGTTTTACAATGTCAAAAAGCGTTTTCGAGCGCTCCCCGAGTCGCGAGCGCCTCAAGAGAGCTCGAAAAAGCCGGGCAGCCCGCTCCAAACCGGACTTCGGGTGAAGGCTACACGATGATCGGCGTGCGTTCCACCACCGCCACGGTCTTACCCAGGCTTTCCAGGCGGGGCTTCACGGTCTCGGCTGGTCCCAGGTCGAGGATGAGCACATGGTCGGCGCCGTCATGGATGGCCTCGGTCAGGGCCCCGCGCACCTGGACGAGACGTTTCCGCGACAAGCGGCATTGAAAGACGGACAGTTGCAGCCATTCGCCGTAGCCGTTCATCACCTTCCATACCCGACGCCAGCGCTTCGGGTCATGGCCGGTCCCCTTGGCCTACAGTGCCTCGGCGCGGGTGAAGTTGAAGTACTTGCCCACGGCGATACGGCGCGCCCGGTGCACGCCGACCACGCCAAGGCGGCGCAAAACATCGTGGCGGGGCTCGGCCGCGCCAAGCGTCGGATGCCCCAGCAGGGCCTGGATCGTCGCCAGGGAGGCGGGGCGGCCCCAGATCGGCCATGTCACGAAACGGCCCCCTTGGCCGGGCGCCAGTTCGGTTCCCAGATTGAGGAAATGGATCCGCCCGCGCCGCTCCACCGCCGCGCCGGGCAGGGCCGCCAGCCCGACGGCGGCCAGACGGTTGGCGCCTGCCTGTGTCCGCACCGGATCACTGGTCGGCGCCTTGAATCTGTAGGCGTGCCGCCGGTCCTCGGCCGCATCCCACCGGAACGTCGTGAAGCGATCCCGCCGTCGCCATGATGCAAACAGGGCATTCCCGATCTCTTCCGCGTGGTCCGGTGATGTGGCCGTGGCTTCGCGGAGGTTCTTCAAGAACTTGACCTGCGCAACATCCAGACAGTTGAACACTGGCCGGGCCAGGATGCTGTCCGGCGATGGCGTTTTTGGGTCCTTGAGATCTGATTCGTGGGCCAACACCGAATACACGGCGAGCCGTCTGACTGCCGATGGTCCTCCGCAGGAAAGACCTTCCCGATTGATAGCCCTCATCTCCGCGCGCGTGTAGTTCAGCAACTGCCGGCCGCCGAAATCGTAGTCCGGCGCAAGCTTTGCGCACCCCTCCGCCGCTGCGCGGGCGATGTCGATCTTGAACGTGGGCTCGGCCAGGGTGACCACCCGCCAGGGGGCCGCTCTAACCTCGGTCCAGGGGCGCCCTCGATACTGCCCGACCCATGCCAGCGTCTGGGCGAACGGTGCGGCCAGATGGGCCTCGTCCAGCAGCAGCAGGCAGTCCGCCCCCAGCAGCCCGGCATGGATCGGCTTCATGCTGTCGGAGACCCCATAGCCCCGGAACAGCAGCCGCGAGCCCACCTGATCGACGGTGGAGCACAGAATGGTCGGCTGGGCCGGCGTGCGCGCCCAGTCGGCTTCGCGCGGCAACCCGCCGCGCAGGGCCTGGACCACCAGGGGCGGACCATCCCCGGATAACCCGCGCAACGCGCCGGCCATTCGGTCCAGCGGCTTGGGGCCGGTCGGATCGGCGGTCGCGAGGGCGTCGGCGATTTTCTTCGCCCGCTCGAACGCCGCGTCCACGATGATCCGGCGGTCCACCACGAAGGCGACGCGCACGGGCGCGGTGCGGTCCGCGCCCCTGTCGGCCTCCAGCGCCAGATGGAACAGCGCGATATCCAGCGCCGCCGTCTTGCCGCTGCCGGTGGGCAGATCGAGCGCGTCGGGCCAGATTCTCTCGCGGGCGACCTGTGCTGCCAGCCGCGCCTGCCAGGGAAACGGCGGATGGCCATGGATGGCGTGGAACACTTTCGGGAAGTCGTCGGCGGTCAGGGGCAACGCCTCGGTCATGATTCGCCCTCCCCGGACTCCGGCAAGGGCCGGCACAGGCCCAAGCTAACGAAGCGGCCTGCCCCCAGGATAACCGGGCCGGCCACCGGTTTGGAAAACCGCACCACGGCATGGGTCAGGCGGCGGCCGGCCACGGAATGCGGGCGTCCCCAGCCGGTCCAGGGCGGCGCGTGACCGCTGGCCCGGGCCGAGGGCGCGCCCCGGTGGGCGGAATGCTTGTGGGCAACCAAGGTCACCGGGCGGGGCAGGCCGATGCGTTCGCAGGCGTCCATGATCGCGGCGTCAATGTCGCCGTCCGTCTTGGGGTGGCGGTCGAGCGCGAGTGGGCTGACCGTGGCCCAAGATTGGGCTGGCCCGGTGTAGACCCGGGGGCGGAGGGAGGCTGTCGTCCCCTCCGTGTCCCAGGCCAGGGACCAGACCAGCCCACCGGGCAAGGTTGGCGTGGGTCAGCGGCATGACGGGGCCTCCTTGGGGTGATGGCGTGTCGGTCCCGACCGAAACACGTCATACTCGTATCCGAAAACCCGTAATGCAAGAGATGGCAGGGCTATCGCATTTGGCCGATGATGGTTCTGGCGAATTCGTTGGTCCATCCGCAGCGCTTGCGTTTGCGGCGGATGGAGATGCCGGGGCGGGC
>NZ_JACIGJ010000033.1 GCF_014197855.1 Roseospira marina | reverse complement strand
CAGATGGCGCACCAGGGTCGTCTTGCCGGCCCCGAGAAACCCGGTGATGACCGTGACGGGAATGGCTTTGGCGAAGGGCATGCTGCGGTCTCCTTCTCTGTGGTCGAGGCCCCCGCGTCTGGGTCCCGCGTATCAGTCCCACGTTCGGACCAAGCGGTCGGGGCCGGATTAGAGCGCGGGGCCGGTGGCGTGAGTCAAGCGTGCGGCGATGGTTCCATGACGGGCAAAGGGACACTCGCCGCGTGCTAGGGTCAGCGGTCCGGCCCGGCGCAAACCATCGCGACCGAAGCGCTCCCGGACGAAGTCCGCCAGCCACGCCTCCGCCTGCGTGTGACGGGTTCGGGCGCGCCGGTTGCCAACGTCCAGCCACGCCGCGTGGCGATCGATCGCGGCGCAGAGAGCATCCACCCCCTGATCGCGACCGGCCGCGACCTTGAGGATGGGCACGTCCCAGGAGTCCCAGTGCTCCGCCATGCCCAGGGCGCCGGCCACGTCGGCCCGCGCCCGCTCCGCCGCCTCGACCATATCGGCCTTGGTCACTGCCACGATATGGGGGATCTCGGCGATGCCCGCCTTCATGTATTGCAGGCTGTCGCCGGACCCGGGTTGGACGCAGAACACCACCGTATCGGTCACGGTGACGATTTCGGTTTCAGACTGGCCGACGCCCACGGATTCGATCAGCACAACGTCGTAGATGGCGCGCATGAGCACCATGGCGGCCGTCGTCAGCCCGGCGAGCCCGCCCAGATGATCGCGCGCGGCCATGGAGCGGACGAACACACCCTGGTCCTCAGGGTCGTTTTTCAGGCGGGTTCGGTCGCCCAGAAGCGCCCCGCCGGAGCGCCGCGACGACGGATCGACGGCGATGATGCCGACGCTCCGCCCCTCCCGCCGCCACGTCGCGATGAGGGCGTTGACCAGCGTGGACTTGCCGACCCCCGGCGGCCCGGTGATGCCGATGGCGTGAGCGCGCGGAGCCCGCCACGCCGCCGTCAGCAGGTCCGTGGTCAGCGCCCCGTCCGGGTTGCTTTCCATGTGGGCCAGCGCGCGGGCCAACGCCCCCTTGCCGCCCGCCCGAACGCCGTCGAGCGTCAGGGCGTCGAGCATCCCCTGTGCGGGGACGCTGTCGGAATCGCTCGACGGCATCCGGTTTCCCTCCCCTTTTGAGTCCGGCCTGCGGATCACGCCGCCTCGGCCTGACGCAGGCTGCGCGCGGCCGTGACGAGGGTCTCCAGGCTGGCCTTGACCTCGGGCCAGCCCCGGGTTTTCAGGCCGCAGTCCGGATTGACCCACAGATTTTCAGCGGGCAGCACATTGGAGGCCTTCTCCAGCAGGCGGCGCATGTCGTCCACCGGCGGCACGCGCGGCGAATGGATGTCCCACACCCCCGGGCCGATTTCGTTCGGGTAGTGGAAGCCGACAAAGGCGTCGAGCAGTTCCATGTCCGAGCGCGACGTCTCGATCGAGATCACGTCCGCATCAAGGGCGGCGATCGACGGCATGATGTCGTTGAACTCGCAGTAGCACATGTGGGTGTGGATCTGCGTGCCGTCGGCCACGCCGGACGACGCCAGCCGGAAGCTCTCCACCGCCCAGGCCAGATAGGCGTCCCAGTCGGTCGTACGCAGCGGCAGGCCCTCACGCAGCGCCGGCTCGTCGATCTGGATGATGCCGATGCCGGCGGCCTCCAGGTCCTGGACCTCGTCGCGGATGGCCAGGGCGATCTGGCGGCAGGTCTCAGACCGCGGCACGTCATCGCGCACAAACGACCAGTTCAGAATGGCCACCGCCGTGGTGTCGCCCAGCCCGCCGAAGTAGCTGGCGAGCATCAGGCTCGGCCCAACCTCGCTGAGCAGGCCGTACGCGCGCGTCAGGGCCTCGCGCTGCGCCGGCGTCAGGTCCAGCGCCAGGATCGGCTCGTCCATCTGCACCCACTCCGCCCCAGCGGCGGCAAGCCGGCCGAGCAGCTCCACGTAGACCGGCAGCACGGACTCCAGCAGCGACAGCGGATCGAAGTCCGCCTCCTTCGCCTTGCCCAGCGCCTTGGCCTCGGTGAACTCATCGACGGCCTTGGTGGTGGACAGGGCGAACCGCTGGCCGGGGTGCAGCTCCGGCACGATGTAGTGGTAGTTGGTGTCGAACCACTTGGTCATCTCCATGGCCGGCGCGGCGTCGGTGCCGCGCGCCATGGCGAACAGGGTGTTCAGTCCGACCGGACCGCCGCCGTGCCCGAAACGGGCGGGCACGGCGCCCAGGGCGGCGGTCATGTCCAGCACCTGATCATAAAACGAAAAGTCGTTGGACGGGATCACATCAATGCCGGCGTCCTTCTGCGCGGTCCAGTGTCGCGCCCGCAGGTCGGCGGCGATGCGAAGGAGAACGGCGTGATCCATCTGGCCCTTCCAGCACGCCTCAACGGCCTTCTTGAGTTCGCGATGGGCGCCGATGCGCGGAAAGCCGAGATTGGCGGATGACGTCATGACGGGGGGACCTCCATGGGTTCAGTGTCGTTGTCGGGTTCCGCGACCCGAGTGTGGGCGGCCACGTAGGCCAGCAGATCCAAAAGGCGGTGGTGAGCCGCCGGCATGGGGGTTGGGATGGTGGGCGCCAGCCGACGCAGCAGTGCGCGCGCGGCATCCGGCGGCGACACCGCGCGCGGCAGCGTCGCCAGCCACGCCACGACCAACGTGTCGGGGTCGGGCATGTTGGGGGCATGCGACGAGGGATCGGCGCTTCGCAGCACCGATTCGATCAGGCAACCGGGATCGTCCCAGGCGTCGTCCTGTGGTCGGGGTCGGATTGCCTCCACACGCCCGTCATCACATCCACGCGCGGCCGAGAGCGGCCGTACGGAGGTGCGCAGGGAGCGTTTCGGGTCCGGCCGCGACCAGGGGCGCGGCGGGCGCACGGCCTAGGCCGATCCGGCCCGGTGCGATCGCGGGGTCACAAACGGACTCTGAATCATGGAACGACCTCCACCGACTTCCCCGGTCGGTTCACAGGGGGGAGTGGGCGCGGCGGCAGGTCTCCTGGCTCGCGGGCGTGGGGCGGCTCGCCTTCCCGGGGATGGCTCTCGGCCGGGACCCCAGTGGCATGGAATGAGCACCCTTCACCGCTGACAGTTGCGGGGACAGCTCCGGACTTGCGGCCCATCGTAAACGGCGGCCGCGCACCGGATTCCCTTTTACCCCCTCGCGGGGACCGTCGCGCATGACGAACGAAAGCGTGCGATCCAAGCGGACCACATGTCAAGGCCGATCCGTTTTATTGAGACGCAGGCAGCACCGTCCGTACGATGGACTGGTCGAGCGCCTCGAACGCGGCCAGATCCAACAGGTCGTACAGCTCCGCCCGGGTCTGCATTTCGGGCCGCATCGCCTCGGTGGAGCCATCGCGGCGCAGGGTCTCGTACAGATGCGCCTGGGCGCCGTTCGCCACCCGCAGCGAGGACACCGGCCAGATGACCATGCGGTAGCCCATGGCCTCGAACTCCGCCGCCGTGAAGACCGGCGTGCGGCCGAACTCGGTCATGTTGGCCAGCAGCGGCACGCCGGGCAGGCGCTCAGCGAAGGCGCGGAACATGTCGGCGCTGGTCAGAGCCTCTGGGAAAATGGCATCCGCGCCGGCCTCCACGTACAGCCGCGCGCGCGCCACAGCGCCATCGAGCCCTTCGCTGGCGGCGGCGTCGGTGCGGGCGATCACGTACAGATGGCGGCGCGCCGTCACGGCGGCGGCGACCTTGGCGGCCATCTCGTGGGCGTCCACCAGGGCCTTGTCGTTCAGGTGGCCGCATTTCTTGGGCAGGCGCTGGTCCTCGATGTGCACGGCGCCGGCGCCGGCATCCTCAAAGGCCCGGACCATATGCATGACGTTAAGCGCCTCGCCGTAGCCGGTGTCCCCGTCCACCAGCACCGGCAGGCCCGACGCCCGCGCCACCTGACGGACGAAGAAACACGCCTCATCGACGGTGATGAGGCCCAGGTCGGGCAGCCCCATGGACGCGGTCATGGCGGCGCCGGACAGGTAAAGCGCCTCGAAGCCGGCGGCCCGGGCCTGCAAGCCCGCCATGCCGTTGTGGGCGCCTGGAACGCGGAGGATGCCGCCGCGCTCGACAAGAGCCCGGAAACGCGCCCCCGCGGGCTGGGTGGGGGCGTCGGCGCCGACAAGATAGGGCATGGATCAGGACCTTTCGGACTCGGAAGCAGGACGGCGGGTCTCCGCCGCCGTTGAAGGAGTCTGGGGCAAGGGCCCCGGATCCGAAGGATCCGACGGGAGGGCCCTTGCCCAGATCCGTCCGCGCCCACGGGGAACGAAGGCGGGACGAATGGGCGATGTGCGACGATATCCCTGTCGCGGTCAGGCCGCGCAGGAGGAGGCGCCCGGGTGGGAGCGGTCGCGAAGCGGCACGAACACCTGCTCCTCCGGACCGATGTACTCGGCGGCGCTCGGCCGCTCCGAGGAGGGGACGATGCCGTACCGCTCCGCCCGCGACGCCGCGGATTCAGGCCCCGCGGGCTCCGGGGCCGGCGCCTCGGGCTCCGCCGGGGTGCTGTCGCCCGAATCCTCAAACCCCAGCTGCTCCTTGACCCAACCGGGCAGCATGCCGGTCAGCTTCTGGACGGCTTGATCGAGCCACGCCCGGAACTTGTCCCATTTTGCCCGGACGCCGTCCCACAAGCCGGCGATGAAGTCGGCGCCGACGGCGTACAGGTCGATGCCGAACAGGTACTGGACCAGCCCGTCGATGGTATCGGCCAGGATCAGCACCGGGTTGAACGCGGCCAGCACGCTGATGATGCCGTTCAGGAACCCGTCCTCGAACGCCGCCGAAATGCCCGAGAACTTTTCGGTGAAGTAGGCCACGATGGCGTCCCAATTCTGATAGACCAGGTACGCCCCGGCAGCGATGGCCGCGATGATGGCCAGCACCGGGTTCATCAGCAGGATCGCGCCCAGTTTCATAAAGGCGCCGCCCACCTGCACGATGGACGCGATCAGCCCGCCGTTCAGGATCGCGATCAGGCCGATCAGGGCATTGTCCCAGCCGCCGATGGCCTGCACCACGGACTGGATGCGCTCCACGAACGCCGCGATGCCGGCCCGCACCGCCGGCCAGTCGATCGACCGGATCGCATCAGCGATGCGCTGGACCACGGCGGCGATACGCTGGGCGATCATCTCCCGGTTGGCGGCGATCCAGCCCGTGAGGGCGTCGATCACCGGCTGGATGCGGGGCAGCAGCTCACCGCCGATGACGTTGCCCAGACCCTCCATGACCTTCTGGAGGTTCGTCATGCTGTCCTGGAAGGCCTCGGCCTTGGCGGTGTCCTCCTCACTGAGGACGATCCCCAGCCGGCGGGCTTCCTCGCGTAGGGCGGCGATGCCGTCCGCGCCGGCCTCCGACAGGCGCGCCAGCTTGAGGCCGGATTCCCCGAACGCGGCGTTGCCCAGGATGGCCCGGCGGGTCTCGTCGTCCAGATCGCCCATGGCCTGGACGACCATCATGAAGGCCTCTTCGGTGCTGCCCGCGCCGGCCACCATGCGCCCGAACGACGGGTTGACCTTCTGCAGCAGGTCGTGGAGCGCACCGCCGCCGGCCTTCAGCTCCCCGAAGGTCTGGGAGAACGTCTTGAGCGAGTCCCGGAACTCGTCCTGGGTGACACCCTGGCGCTCGGCGGCATACTCCAGCTCCTGCAGAGCCTCGACGCCGACGCCCACCTGACGGGCGAACTTGCCGAGTTCATCCGCCCCTTCTGCATAGCGGGTGACCAAGTGCCCCAGGCCGGCAATGGAGGCCGCGCCGCCGATGGCGGTGAGCGGTCCCAGGATGCCGCTCAGGTGTCCGGCCAGCCCGGCGGCAGCGGTGCCCGCGTTGCGCAGCCCACCGGCGAGGCGCCCCAGGCCCGCCGCGTCGCCCAGCCGCCGCGCGGCGTCCCCGATCCGGCGCAGCGGACGGGTCATGCGGTCGACCGCCGCGTTGATGCGCTTGATCGGCGCGGTCACGCGATCAATCGCCCGGATCACGATGTTGGCTTCCGCTTCGGCCATGGGTGGGGCTCCGGAGTGTGGGGATCAGGGGGGTGAGCATATATTTTTGTATCTACGTAAATTCGTTGACGGCCCGAATAACTGTAGATACATTTAATCCATGGTCATCGTGTGGGACGAACCGAAGCGACTCTCGAACCTCGTCAAGCACGGGCTGGACTTCGCCGCTTTGACCCCTGACTTCTTCCTGGGGTCGTTGGTGGTTCCCGCGCACAGCGGGCGCTTCAAGGCCATGGGCCGGCTCGACGACGCCACGCTGGCCGTGGTGTTCGCGCGGTTGGGGCGGGACGGCCTTTCGGTGATCTCGATGCGGCCCGCCAGCCGAAAGGAGTGCAGGCTTTATGAGCAAGCGACCGAGTCCTGACCCCGAGAACCCGGAGTGGACGGAAGCGGACTTTGCCCGTGCCGTCCCGTTCGATCAGGCGTTTCCGGACCTTGCGGATAGCCTTCGGCGCGGCCGGGGGCGACCGCCCGTCGCGCACCCGAAGAAACAGGTCAGCCTGCGGCTCGATCAGGATGTGATTGACCGCTTCAAGTCCGATGGGCCGGGTTGGCAATCCCGGATCAACGACGCCCTGCGCAAAGTGGCCGGGCTTTAGGCGCGCGCCCGCTCCCGCGCCAGGGCGTGCCATTGGATCAGCTCTTCGGGGGGCATGGCGTCGAGGGCGTCGGGCGGCCAGTGGAACACGGCGGCGATGTCGGCCATGGCCGCCCGGCAGGCGGCGGGGCTCAGACCGCCGTCCCGGTAAAACCCGCGACCACCTCGCCGATGGTGGCCAGATCGCGGGCGTCGAGTTCGTCGACCTCGGCCGGGGTCAGGTCGGCCAGGGAGCCGATCAGCCACAGGGTCTTGTCCAGATCGCCGGAGCCGGCGCGGTCCATGCGGCGCAGGTCGCCGACCTTGGGCCGGCGCAGGGTGACGGTGGAGAGGGTGCGCCCGTCGACGGTGATGGGCACGGTCAGGGCCAACGTGGTTGGTTCGGTGGTCGGTTCGGACATAAGGGGTTCCTTCAAACACAGGATGCGCGGCACCAACCGGCCCGACCGGGCCGGCGCCCCGCATGGGGCGGAGGCGGGCCCCCAAGGGCCCGCCGATCCACTGTCAGAGACCAATCGCGTCGCGCAGGGCGGCGAGCTGGTCGGTGCCGTCGATGATGCGGACCATGTTCAGGACATCGATCTCGACCAGGGTGGCCCCGGCGATGGCGACCTTGTAGTAGGTGAGCGACCCGGCCACGGTCAGGGTGGTCAGCTCGCCCGGCTTCCAGGTGCCCAGGTCTAGCTCCCGGAACGTCCCGCGCAGGGTCAGCGCCACCGACTGCACGTCACTGCCTCCCTGGCGCGTCAGCCCGCCGCGCAGGGTCAGGGGCACGCCGTCGCGCCCCAGGACGCCGAACGAGCGGAACAGGTCCGCGTCCACGCCCGCGACCACAAAGCCGATCTCCAGCTTCTCCATGCCCAGGTCGATCTCGACCGGGGCGTCCAGGCCGCCCGACCGGTAATCGGCCGTCTTGATGGTCAGCTTGGGCAGCGTCACCTCGTCCAGCTGCCCGGCGTAGCCCTGCCCGTCCACGAACAGGTTCATCTTGTGCACGACGGTGGGAAGGCGCAGGGCCATCACAGGATCTCCTCAAGGTAATCCGCGACCAGATGCGAGCGGAACGTGATGTGCTCGGCCGGATACGGCGGGGTGAAGTCGAAGTTGAAGAACACCTTGCCGTCCGCGATGTTCATCGGGCTGTTCAGGTCGGGGTCGGGCCAGCAGCGCCCGCCCAGGATCGCGCCTTGCGCCTGCAGGGAGCGCAGATAGGCGTTCACGCCCTCCGCGACGTCCTCCAGGTACGTCTTGGTGATGTTGCGATCGACGGCCCACAGGTGCGCGCGCAGCAGCGAGTCCTGGATGATGTCCGCCGTCCGCCGCACGGACAGGAAGGCGAACAGCGGATCGTCCGAACAGGTGCGGTTGCCCCACAGCCTGTAGCCGTCCTCGCGGATGAGGGTGGCGACCTCGCGGGCGTTGAGCACGTTGGCCCGCGCACTGGCGTCGCCGAGGGCGAAGTCCACCGGCCGGGCGGTGCCGACGATGCCGTTGATCGTCTGGTTCGACGGCGACCACCAGAAGCCCCGGTCGTTGTCGATGCGGGCGATCAGGCCGGCGACGCGGGCGCTGGCGGGCTCGCTCACCATGGCGCCCTCGCGGGACACCCGCACCCACGGATCGATGACATAGACGCGGGCACTGCCCCAATCGCCCCGGTAGGCCATGGCGGCGGCATCGGTGGTGTTGGGACCGTCGGCCAGGATGTCCGGGCTCAGGCTTGCCCGGCTCTCGCTCAAGAATCGGCCCATGGTCAGGCGCTCCCCTCAAAGCCGTGAATGCGATAGGTGCAGGTGCCGGCGTCGTCGCGGACGATGACGCGCTCGCCCGGGCCGGCCACGATGCCGGAGCGTTCCAGGACCCCGCCGCCGGCCGGAACCACGGCGTCGTATTCGATCCAGTCGGCATCGGCGGGATTGGTGGTGGCCGTGACCGCGACACGCACGGTCGCGGGATCGCTGCCCCGGTTGACGACGGCGATGTTGAGCGTGGCGGCCGTATCGGCCGGCACGGTGTACACGGTGGTGTGGGTGTCGGCGGGCGGGGCCGCCGCCCCCAGGCGTCCGGATGCCATCAGAGCTGTCCCATGAAGAAGGTGAAGGCCCGACGGTCGGCGCGTTCGGCGGCCAGCCGGTCGGAGACATGCGCGGCCGTGCCGGCCGGTGTGGTGGCCCGGGTGACGTCTTCGCCCGCACGGGCCTCGGTGACGGTCGCCAACTCCACCAGCCCGGTGCGGGTGGTGGTCGCGGTGCGGGCCGACAGGGCGGCCGGTGTGACCGCGCGTTCGGCGTCGGCGCCGTCACGCACTTCCACGTCGGTCGCCAGTTCGACCAGCCCGGGCTCGGTCGTGGTGGCGTACCCGGGAAGCCGGTCCAGCACCCACGCCTGGGTCGCGAATTGCAGGCTGGCGTCGATCTTCAGGGTGATGTTCGCGGTCGACTCCACGACGGCCTGGATCTTCAGGGCCATGTCGTTCGAGGCGCCCTCGGCGATCACCGGCTTGTAGGTCTCCGGCCAGTTCGCCAGCAGGATCAAATCCCCGTCCGCGTCGAACGCGCCCACCTCCCGGATGAACCAGCCGCCGGTTTGCGGCGGGATCACCAACAGGGCCTCGAGCACGGCGGCATCGGCGTCGGTGCGGTGGATGCTGGCGGGCATGGAGCGGTAGACCTCGTGCACCAGAGCGGTGCGGTGCTCCGTCGGCGTGACGGGCGCCCCGCCGCCGTCGCCGACGGCCATGTGGGTGAGGTCGATGGTGGTGCCCAGGGCAAGCGCGTTGGCCAGCTTGGCGCCGCCCACGGTGGTGAGAAGGCCGTAGTACGCCTGGGTCATGGTGTGGGCGCCTCCCCGGCGCGAACGGTAATGGTCTCAACGGCGGTGGAGAGCACCGCCAGACGGAGGGGGCCGGAGACGCGGACCTCCGGCGGGGTCCAGGGGCCGACGGTGACGACGTCGCCCCCATGGCAGGCGGCGCCCAGGCGTAGCGCCGCGTCCACCCGCCCGACGGCGCGGATACCGGTCAGGTGCGAGCGGACGTTCTTCGCGGCGCGCGCCGTCCGTTCGATCTCGGCATAGGTCCGGTTGGTGACCGCGTGGCCCATCACGTCCACCTCAACCCGGAACGTGTAGGGGTCAGCCGGCGGATCATCTTCGGGCCACTCGACCAGCCGGGTGTCGTAGCCCAGGGACGCGAGCGCCCGCTTGACCGCGCCCACGGTGCCCTTGACCGCGTGGACGCTGTAGCTGTCGGCGATCACGCGGCGGCGGGTGGCTTCGGGCCACGCGTCGTCCCATTCGTCGACGGAGCACGCCCAGGCCAGCCACGGCAGCAGCGGTTCGGGACACGCCCAGGGATCCCAGAGCGAGCGGATCACCTCCGCCGGAACCGCGTCCAGGCGGGCGGTGGTGTCCTCCAGCGCGCGCTCCAGAGCGGTGGCGTTCGGCGGCAAAAGACGATCACACATCCGGCTCTCCCTCCGTCACGGAGACGCTCACACACCAGGGCGCTTCGGTCGGTCCCACCGCCACGGCGGCGGCGGGTTCGATCAGGTCGACGCGCTGCACCCCGGGCTGATGCAGCGCGGCGTACAGCGCGGACAGGGTCACGTCGTGGTCGAGGGCGTGCAGATCGGCCGCGACCCGCTCGGCGGCGGCGCGCGCGGCGGCGACCACCGGGGCGGCCGCCGGGCCGGGGTAGCAGTGGATCACGGCCTCCAGCCGCCACGGCACGATGGTCGCGGACTGCACGGTCACGGTATCGGTCAGGGGCCGGACGTCGTCCACCGACAGATGGGCGGTCACGGCGTCCAGCAGGTCCTCCGGCGCGGCGCCGTCGCCCGCGCGCGACAGCACGGTGACGCGCACCTGACCGGGCACCGGGCTGTCGATGCGGGCATCGCGCACCCGCCCGTCCGCCGCCAGGGTGTGATAGCGATAGGCGCCTTCGGACCCCGCCACGGTGAGCGATTCCATGGCCAGCTGGGCGCGGGCGCGCAGCTCGTCGTCCGGTTCCAGCACGGCCTCGGTCGGCGGGTCGGTGGTGGCGTCGGCCGGTACGATCACCCGGCGGGCCGTGGCCAGCAGGGCGGCCAGATGATCCAGGTCCGCCCCCGTGGCTTCGGCCAGCAGGACCGCGCGGGCGGCGTCGTTGACGCGGGCGCGCACCACCATCTCGCGGTAGGCGGCGACCTCCAGGACTTTGCTCACCGGTTCGCTCTCCAGGTCTGCGGAGAAGGCCGGATAGCGCGCGACGAAGTCGGCCTTGAGCGCGGCCAGGATGGTCTCGAAGTCCAGGGCCTCGACCACGTCGGGCGCGGTCAGGCGGGACAGGTCGATGCGGGGTTCGGCGGTCATGAGGACTCCAGAACAAGGCCGTCGAGGGTGACGGTCCGGCCATCGGGCCGGTACAGGCCGGTGAGCGACAGGGTGACGCGGCCCGGCTCCGCCGCCGTGATGGCCACGCGGCGCAGGGTCAGGCGCGGTTCCCATCGCCGCAGGGCCTGGGCGGCGGCGGCGTACAGGTCCATCGCAAGCGCGGGCGTCATGGGGGCGTCGATCAGCGCGGGCAGGCGCGAGCCGTAGTCCCGGCGCATGATCCGGGTGCCGATGCGGGTGGTCAGGATGTCGTGGACGGACTGGCGCAGGTGATCGAGGCCGGACAGCGCCCGGCCGCTGGCGTTGGACATGCCGCGCATGGGATCAGCCTCCGGCGAAGACGGTGGCGCTGCCCGTGGCGACCGACGAGCCACAGGCGACCGGATCGCCGATGCGCCCGAGTTGGCGGCCGTTGGCGAACACGGTGGCCGATCCGCTGGCGAGCACGCTGGCGTGGGTCTCAGGAATGGCGAGGCAGGTGTGCGGCGCCCAGGCGTCGCCCTCGCGATGCACGGCGATTCTGTTGGCGTAGACGTCGGGGCTGGCGCCGGTGCTGGGACGCGACGGCCAGCACCCGTGCCCGGTGCAGACGTCACCGCGCCGGGTTACGGCAGGCATGGATGCGGAGTCCTTATATATATAGGCGCGGCCCGGCGGAGCCCGCGACGACCGACTCAGTTCAGGTCGATGCGCGGGGCCTGGAGCCGGATCCCGTCGGCGTCGATCTCCAGGGACGAGGGGCCCACGGTCAGGCGGATGGCCCCGGCCGCGACCACATCCAGGGTGAAGGCGTGGGATTCGCGGTCATAGGCGACGGTCGAGCCGTCCGCGTACACGGTGCGGTCGAGGGTCGGCCGGCTCTCCGGGGCCGGATAGGCGTTCCGGTACACCGCGCCGATCACCACGCCTTGGGCCAGGTCTCCCGTCGGGGCCACAACCACCACCTGCTCGCCCACCTCCGGCGGGCACCACGTCACATGGTCGTGCGCCCGCGCGGTGACGAACGGCAGCCACCCGGTGGTGATCGCTCCGGCCGTGACCCGCACCCGGGCGCGGGCGTAGTCGGCGGCGGAGATCACCCCGAAGCGGACCACGTTCGCCACGCGCCGTTCCAGGTCGGTCAGGTCACGGTTCGGGGCCGCGCGTTCCATCGTTGGGCCTCACATCGGGCAAAAATGTCTCGGCCAGATCGACATAATCGGGCTCGTGCGGCGGGCCGATGTCCGGCGCCCAGGAGGCATAAACCCCGGCGGGCAGCGGCCCGTCGTCGCCGTCCGGCGGCACGGTGGCGTAGACCGCCGTGAAGGTCAGACGCAGGCCGGCGGTGGCCTGGGCGCCCTCGCCGTCATAATCGGCCTCGCTGGACTCCCAGGCGATGGACTGGACCGCTCCCCCAAGCGTCGGATCGGCGTCCAGGGCGGCCTCGACCTGCATGGACAGCCGGTCCACGGTGGCGTCGGCGGCCTCGCCCTGGGCGGCGACCTCCACCACCACGTCGAGGTGGCGCTGGATCACCCCGCCGCCCCGGTCGCGGTCGCGCCGGTCGCTCTGGGTGTAGACCAGGATGGCCGGCAGCAGGCGGGGCGCGAGCGGCGTGCAGCGCGAGGCGAACACCGTCCGGCCCGCGTCGGTCGCCGGGCGCGCGTCGTCCGCCCCGCGCAGCGCGGTGCGCACCGCGCAGCGGATGGTCTCTCTCGGTGTTAAAGCCACGGTGGCGTCCTCATGATGGAACCCGGCGCGACTGCGCCGGCGCCGCGCACGCGGCGGAGGCCGTTGGCCCGAAGGGCCATAGGCCGATAAAAAGATTACATCTCATGCAGATAAAGCCGGGCGTTGCCGGTGCCGTCGGGGACGGCTTCGGCGACGGTCCAGGCGGCGTCATCGAGGACGATCCGGTCGCCGGCCTCCGGCGCGACAAGGCAGTCGGCCAGCCGCAGCCACAGGCACGGCCGGCTGTCGGAGACGGGCACGCTGGTGCCCGCCTCCACGGCCTGGGGAGGACGGTCGAAGATGGCGACGATCTCCTGCGGCGGGCCGTA
>NZ_JACIGJ010000032.1 GCF_014197855.1 Roseospira marina | reverse complement strand
CGCGATCCAGACCCGGGTCCAGGCGGTGATCAGAGGCAAAAAGTGTTACCTATGTCATCGGTCCAAAACGTTACCAATGTTTCCGGTTGCTCAGCCCGTGCCGCCCGTGATGTCGTCGCCGCCCGTGATGTCGTCCGTCGGCAGGTGGTCGAAGACGCCGAGCACGTGGTTCAGATCGACGGACAGGTCGCCGATGGCGAGGTAGGTCGAGGCGTCCTGCGTGGCGACGCCGGTCACCTGACCCAGCGAGGTCGTCCAGGTTTCCAACTCGTCCGTGGCGTCGTCGCGTTCCGTTGCTGCGACCTCCAGCAGGTACACGCCGTCGTCCACCTTGGCGCCGTCGTCGTCGGTGCCGTCCCACGAGATTTTGTGGAGGCCGGCGGTGCGATCACCGGTGAACGTGCGGACGATGTGGCCGTCCAGATCCTTCACGTTGACCACGACGGTTTTGACATCGTCGCTCAGGCCGTAGGTGAACACGGCCTGCCCGTCCTGGAGCATGACCTTGTCGGTCTCAACCTCGACGTAGGAATTCAGGTAGTTGGTCGCGAAGGACTGCTGGTTCCGCACCGAGGATACCAGCATCGCTTCCAGGTTTTCGTTCGTCGTGATCGTCTGTTCGACCTGCGCGAATTGAACGAGCTGGTTGGTGAACTCGGTCGAATCCATGGGCGACAGGGGATCCTGGTTCTTGAGCTGCGCCACCAGCAGGTTCATGAACGTGTCCATGTCGTTGGCGAGCTTGTTCCGGGCACCGTTGCTGTCCGTGATCGTGTCGCCGATGACGTTCGCGGAGGTGATGGTATCCACCATGGGGACGTTCCTTTTGCCTCAGACCTTCACGTTCACGCCGCCGCGCTGGCGGGCGGCCTGCGAGCGGACGGCGTCCAGGTCGGACGCCGCGGCGTCCACGTCGTCGGTGCTTTCGCTCCCGGCGCTGTCGGACCCGGACGGCCGCGCGCTGCCGCGTCCGCCGCCGTCCCGCGCGGTTCCTGCCGCGCCGCCATCGCCGCGCAGGCTGAACTGAACGCCGCCGCCGTCCATTTTGAGGCCGGCGTCCTGCAACGCGCGTTCCAGGCCGCGCGCGTCGCGTTGTAGCATGTCCAGCGTGTCGGCCTTGTCGACGGTGACATGGGCGCTGACCCGGCCGTCCTTGCCGAAGTCCAGCTTGACCTCGACGCGGCCCAGATTCTCGGGATTGAGCTGGACACGCACGCGGTCCATGCCCCGGTTGACCGCCTTGCTGATGTTGACGCGGATCTGCTCCACGACCTTGCGGGTTTGCGGATCCGGTTGCGCCCGCTCGGGCGTGGCCGCCGTCTGCGTGGTGCGGCCAAGCTGGTCGGCGAAGCCGCCGCCGGAGGCCGCGCCGCCGCCGCTGTCACCGGAGCCTGTGCCGGCGGACCCGGTCGAGCCCGACGCGCTCCCTCCGGCGCCCCGCGTGCCCGTTTGTGCGCTGGCCTGCGCGGCGCGGACGCCGCCGTCTCTGGCGCTTTCCACCGCGTTGGCGCGGGCGGTGGTGGTGGCGGAGGGCGCGCCCCGCTCGCTGCCCGCCGGGCCGGTCGCGCGTGGGGCGGTTGCGGCGGCGGCAGTGGCGGCGGCCGCCCGGGCCGCGTTCGTATCGGCCTCGGCATCGGTGGGGGCCTGCGTGCCCTGGGCCGGTGCGATCCGGTCCGCGCGCGCCTCGGCGGCGGCCGTGTTCTGTTCGGCGAGGCTGGGCGTTGCGCCCGGCTTGCCGGCCGCGTTGCTGACGAAGCCGTCCCCCTGGCTCTGCCGCATCCCGTCGAGGGCTTGATGCCGCAGGGCGGCGGCGCCCGTGGTGTCGGCGCCGTCGCGGGCGGTCGTGGTCGGCGTGTTCTGTCCGGTCCCGGCACCGCTGGCGGTGGCGCCCGTGGTGCCGGCCCCGGTTTGAGCCCGGTCGCCGCCGGTGACGGTGACGGACACCTTCACCGGCTGCTCGGGTTTGATCTGGCTGGCCAGGGCGTCGGCCTGCGCGCGCGCGGCGGCGTTGGTGCCGGCGGTCGCGGTGCGCGTGGCATGGGTCGGATCGGTCGCCGTTTTGCCGGTCTGGGTGGTGGGGCCCTCCTGGGTCGCGGCGGCCGCGTTGGCGGCGGCGGCGCGGGCGGCGGCCGTGGTGGCCGGGCCGGTCTCCGTCGCGGCGGTGCCGGCGGGATCGCTTGCCGTGGCGGTGGTGCCCCCGGTGGTCGCGGCGGTGGTGGATGCGCCGGCGGATGCGGAGGTCGGTGTGGTGGCGGCCGTCTCGCCGGGCGCGGATGCCGCGCCCTGTGCGCCAACGCGCTCGGCCGCGCCCTGCGCGTTGGCCGAGGCTGTCAGGGCATCGGGGTTCGGGGTGGGGGTCTGCGGCGTGGCCGTTCCGGTTGAGGATGCCCCGGCGGTGCCGCTCTCCGATGAGGCCGCATTGTCTTCCGACGCCGCATCCTCGTTGCGGGTCCCGTCGGCGTCCTCCGTGGCGTCGGCCTTGCGAGGGGCGTGGTCGCGATCGTCGCGGTCTTTCGACCGGTCTACGGCGTCGTCGTGTTTGTCACGCGAGGGGGCCGGCTCGCGCTCGCGCACCGGCTCGGAGTCGGCCGGTGGGGCGAACAGGGTGTCGGTCAGGTTCGTGGTCGTCATGGAGAACGGGCCGCCCGCGCCGCTGGTGCGCTGCCGCAAATAGGCGTCGAACAACGCGCCGGACGCGCTGGCGGAGGCCGTGTCCGAGCCGCCGGATCCGGTGTTCGATCCGGTGCGGGGGGGCGGGTTGGGCAGAACCGATGAGACGTCCATGATCGCCGTCCTGTCGCGCAAAAAGTCGTCGTTTCGTGAGACGTGGCCCCGGGGCTTCGACAGGCCCCACCGGACGCATGGCTCCGACACCGGGGTATGCAACGGCCGGGCCAACTCGGGCGCTGGCGCATTCCGCCGCCTTTCGAGCGAACCGGAGCCGCCACCTGTTGCGGCATCGGCGTCGTGCGGGCAGAGTCTGCAGGCGCCGACCGGCAAATCCTGCCGCCCGCGTGCCGAAGGCGGCGGCCAGGGGCGGCATTAACGTCTTGGTGGGGCGGTCGGGTGTAGGCTTGCGGCGATGGTGACCAGAGGAAGGAACGCCCGCGTGAGACAGTCTTGGGATCGAAAGGCTGCGCCCCACCTGTGCGGGGTGCTGGCGCTGGCCCTGCTGGTGGCGGGACCGGCCCTCTTGCCCGCGACCGCCGCCGAGACCGGCAAGACTTTTCAACATGGGCACAGCACCGCGCCGTTCTGGCAGGTGGGCGATCCGAGCCCCGAGCTCAGCCGCTTGTGCCGCCAGGGGCGTTTCAATCAAAAGAAACACGTGGGCCTGTATATCGGGTATTACGGGGTGGACAATCGGGGGCGGGGCTATACAGGCGTCGCCAAACGCGGATACAACCTGATCGACCCGACCGGGCAGGCCGAAGCCGATATGACCTATCACTTCTTCAACGACGGCTATTCGAACTGCAAGGTCTACGTCGCCGCAGACCCGCCCCCGGAAGACGGCCCGCCCCCGCAATAGGTCGTTGCGCGGGCGGGGATCGTCTCCTCCGATCCGTGTTCCCGATCCCGTTCCATGCCCCGTTACAAGCTTCTGATCGAGTTCGATGGCAGCCCGTTCGTGGGCTGGCAACGCCAGGACAACGGCCCGTCCGTCCAGCAGACGCTGGAAGAGGCGGCCGAGCGCCTGTGCGGTCAGCCGGTCCGCCTGCACGCCGCCGGCCGCACCGATTCCGGCGTGCATGCGCTGGGCATGGTCGCGCATGTGGACCTGCCGCGCGCGTACCCGGCGGGCAAGGTGGCCGACGCCCTCAACGCGCTGGCCCGGCCGGCGCCGGTGGCCGTGCTGGCGGCCGAGGCCGTGACCGAGGACTTCCACGCCCGCTTTTCCTGCCTGGAGCGGTCGTACCTGTACCGTATTCTCGTCCGCCGGGCGCAGCCGGCGCTGGAGCGCGGCCGGGTGTGGTGGCATGCCCGCCCCCTGGACGCCGAGGCCATGCACGCCGCCGCGCAAACGCTGGTCGGGCACCATGATTTCAGCAGCTTCCGCGCCAGTGAATGTCAGGCCGACAGTCCGGTGAAGACCCTGGACGCCCTGGACGTGGCCCGCCGGGGCGACGAACTTCATGTCACCGCGCGGGCGCGGTCCTTCCTGCACCACCAGGTCCGCAACATGGTGGGCACGCTGGCCCTGGTGGGGCGGGGCAAGTGGACCGCGCGCGATGTGGCCGCCGCCCTGGCGGCGTGTCAACGCTCTGCCGCCGGCCCGACCGCGCCGCCGGACGGGCTGTATTTTCTGGCGGCGCGCTATCCCGAGTCCGTCCCGAACACTGCCCCCGACGGCGAGGAGTGACCCGCGCATGCACTGGCTGACCCTGACGGGTGCGATCGTCCTGGAAGTCATCGGCACCACGTCGATGAAGCTGTCCGAAGGCTTTACCCGACTGTGGCCCTCGCTGGGGGTCTTCGCCTGTTACAGCGCCAGCCTCGCGCTTCTGACGCTGGCGCTGAAGAAGTGGGATGTGTCGGTGGCCTATGCGATCTGGTCGGGCTTGGGCACGGCCCTGATCGTGATCGTGGGCATGACGTGGTTCGGCGAGGCCTTGACCTGGATGCGCGCGGTGTCGATCCTCTTGATCCTGATCGGGGTGGTGGGACTGAACCTGAGCGGCTCGCCTCACTGACACACGACGGTACGGCCGGCGAACCCGGTCCGACCGGTGGAGCCAAGCGGGCGATGGATATGCGCGAGGATCGCAGCGACAACGCCGAGATCGGCGGAGACACCCAGGACGGGGCCGAGGCGTCCGACCGTGAGGGCCGGCGCGGTCCCGTTTCGACCCTGACCATCGTGACCGTGCTGTTCTTCCTGGGCATCGGGCTGATCCTGACCGGCGTGTGGAACTACGGCGAGTTGATCGTTACGGCCAGCCGGGGCACGTCGATCCTGATGCTCGGGGTTGCGTTCATCATCGCGCTCAACGTCATCGCCATCGTGCTGATGCTGGTGCTGCTGAAGACCATTCACGGGCGGGACGACTAGGCCGCCGCGTTCGCCGGTGTGACCGCCCAACCCGGAGCGCGGTGCCCATGCGCGATTCTACGCTGACCGCCGTTCTTCTGGCCGCGCTGGCGGGCCTTCCCATCCTGCTGGGCGGGGCGTTGGCCCGGGTGGAGGGGCTGCTGCCGGGCTGGCTCGACCGCGAGGTGCGCCATACGGTCACGGCGTTGGTGGGCGGGATTCTGATCGCCGCCGTGGCGCTGGTGCTGATCCCCAAGGGCACCGAGGCGCTGTCGCCGCTGCCCGTCGCCTTGTGCATGGGCGGCGGGGGCGTTCTGTTCCTGTGGGTGGACAAGGCCCTATCGGAGAGCGGGGCGAAGGTCTCCCAGCTTCTCGCCATGCTGCTGGATTACGTGCCCGAGGCCATCGCGCTGGGAGCGATGCTGGCGACCGGCGATCCGGCGGCGTACCTGCTGGCGCTGCTGATCGGGCTGCAGAACCTGCCGGAGGGGTTTAACGCGCTGCGGGAGATGACGGTGGGACGCCACGGTCTCCGGTTCGGGCCGGCGTTCGGGCTGCTGGCGGGCTGCACCGTGCTGGGACCGCTGGCGGCGCTTGGGGGGACGCTGGGCCTGGGCGATCATCCGGCGCTGCTCGGCGGTGTCATGCTGATGGCGGCCGGCGGCATCCTGTATCTGACGTTCCAGGATATCGCGCCGCAGGCGCATCTGCGTCGGGGCTGGGGACCGCCGCTCGGTGCCGTCGCGGGCGTTCTGATCGGGGTCCTGGGTGAGATGGTGATGCGGTAGGAGCGACGGGCCGCTGTCAGGCTTCTTCGCGCATCGCGTTGACGAAGGCGGCCAGACCGGGCTGGCGCTCGCGGCGCAGGCGTTCGGCGGTCAGGATGGCGCGCACGCGGGCGATGGCGGCATCGATCTCGGTGTTGACGACGACATAGTCGTACTCCGCCCAATGGCTCATTTCATCCGACGCCTTGGCCATGCGGCGGGCCACGACCTCCTCCGGATCCTGCGCCCGGGTGCGCAGGCGGCGCTCCAACTCGGCCGTCGAAGGTGGCAGGATGAACACCCGCACCAGATCGCGCGGCAGGCTGTCGGCGAGCTGCTGCGTGCCCTGCCAGTCGATGTCGAACAGCATGTCGCGTCCGGCGGTGAGCGCGTCCTCGACCTGTCGGCGGGGTGTGCCATAGTAATGGTCGAAGACCCGCGCGTGCTCCAACAGGTCGTCCTGGTCGACCATGGCGTGGTAGTGCTCGTCCGAGATGAAGTAGTAGTCGGTGCCGTCCCGCTCCCCGGGGCGCGGCGACCGGGTCGTGACGGAGACCGAAAGGCTGATGTCCGGATCCTCGGCCAGCAGGGCGCGGCTGATGGTGGATTTGCCCGCCCCGGACGGCGAGGAGAGGACCAGCATCAGACCGCGCCGCCGGATCGGCCGCCCGGTGTGGTCGACGTTGAGGGGAAGGCTTGCGGACGTGTCGGGCATGCCGGTCACTCGATGTTCTGGACCTGCTCGCGGAGCTGGTCGATGGCGGCCTTCAGGTCCAGGCCGAGAGCGGTCATGGCGGTCTCGGCGGCCTTGGAACACAGGGTGTTGGCCTCGCGGTTGAACTCCTGGCACAGGAAGTCGAGGCGGCGGCCCACCGGCCCCTCCAGCGCCAGAAGGTCGCGGGCTGCCTGGACGTGCGCGGCCAGCCGGTCCAGTTCCTCGCGGATGTCGGCCTTCGACGCCAGGATGGCGGCCTCCTGGTACAGGCGGTCTTCCGCCTGCGCCGGAACGGTGCCGGAGGGCTGACCGCTCAGGACCTCCAGCACCGGCGCGATCTGGGCGCGCAGGCGGTCGCGGATCGCTTCGGGTTGGTTCGAAGCCAAGCCCGAGGCTTTGGTGCGCAAGGCGTCGATATGGTCGAGGATCCCCGCCAGAACCGGGGCGAGGCGTCCGCCTTCCTCCTGCCGCGCCGCCGCCAGGGCATCCAGCGCCTGATCGAGGCCGACCAGCAGGGCCTGATCCCGCGCGGCGCGGGCCTCGACAGTGTCTGCGCCGTCGGCGGCACCGTCGGCGGTTTCCAGAACCCCGCGCACAGCCAGCAGGCCGTCGATCCGCGCCGGGGCGAGATCGGGGAAGCGCCGGGCCACATCCTGGGCCGCTGTCGCCAGGGTCTCCAGCAGGGTCTGATTGATGACCGGCGCGCTGGTGTCGCGCGCGGCCTCGTAATTGAGCGACAGGGTCACGTTGCCGCGCTTGAAGCGCTGCGCGATGGCGGCGCGGGCCGGGCCGTCGAGGGTGTCGAAGCCTTGGGGCAGGCGCACGCGCAGATCCAGGCCGCGTCCGTTCACGCTGCGCGCTTCCCAGGCCCAGCTGCCGCCCTGGGGGCCGTCGATCTGGCCTTGCGCCCGGGCGAAGCCGGTCATGCTGGCGATGGTCACAAATAGGACTCCGTGGCGGCGGGCGGTCGACGATGGGTACGGGGCGTTATAAGGCCCCGACCCCCCGCGCGGCAACCGGGCTTGGGGTCCCTCGAGAACGCGATCATGTGGGGGCTGTCGTAGGAGGACGATCAGGGGGGTGGCCGGCGCGTGGCGCCAACCGCGCCGTTAGAGGGCGCGGCGGACGGAGGGCGCCGCTGGCGCGGGCCATGGGATCAGCGTCTCGCGCCGCGCGGAACGAGCGGCGCGTGCGACGGGGCGGCCGCTGCACTGGGCCGGAGGGGGCAAGGCGGGGCAGGGCGGTGTCCTGTCCGCCAGACGCCCGACCCAGGCGCGGCCGCCGTGCCCCTGACGTGCCGATGAGTCCTTTGGAAAGGTCGGACGCCTATTCCGCGGCAAGGTGGTAGGCGGTCGCCAGAGGCGCGATCATCGCGTTGTCCATGGAGTCCGCGTCCGAATCGGAGTCCCAGGAGGCGACCGGGTCGGCGCCGTGCCAGACGCCCGGCAGGGCGCAGCGCAGAACGC
Organism: Roseospira marina; assembly: GCF_014197855.1. Lineage (GTDB taxonomy): Bacteria > Pseudomonadota > Alphaproteobacteria > Rhodospirillales > Rhodospirillaceae > Rhodospira > Rhodospira marina. The sequence goes on along the minus strand of NZ_JACIGJ010000032.1, from coordinate 5,578 downwards.
GCGGCCACGCCGCGCGGATCAGGGTGTCAAGCGCCTTCCGCAGCAAGGGGCGGGCGGCGGGCGCGACCCGCTCGGACAGCCGCTCCAGCAGGCGGTCATCCACGCGGCCCTCACACACCGCCTGATCGAGCAGGGCACCGAGCAGCCGGGAATCCGGCCCGGTGGGGTCATCCCCGGGCTGCCCGAGGGCGATGGGATCGTCGCTGTGGACCGTCAAGACGGCCATCAGGGTATCGAGCCCCGACAGCGCGCCGAGCAACCCGCTTGCCCCCAGGCGGCGCACGGTCGAGGGAGGAAAGGGGGAGTCGCATCCGGGGGCGCGACGCCATGTGCGGGCGGCGTCCAATAGGGCAAGCCCCGGCGCGCCCGGTTCCGCCGGTCGGGTGGGAAACGGGACAACGGTGCGAGTCATGGCGGGCCTCCAGGGTGGCGGGAGGAAAAATCCGGCGACCGGGTCCGAGGGCGCTCGGCCCGGTCGCCGTAGGGGGGCAGGTATCGCGACGGGAGGTGCCGGGAGAACGCAGGTCGGCACCTCCATGTGCCCAAGAACTATACTGCAAATGATAATGACTTGCAATTAAAGAGTCGGGAAGCCCTGCGTTTTTTGAGCCTACCGTCTCCGAGGGTTACGGGGGCCCCGATGAGGCCCCCGTCGAGCCCAACGCCGCCGCCATCACTCGCGATACCGGGCCCTCATCGTGGCGGATCGCAGCGGCAGTCCGTCGGTGTGTTGGCGACAGCGCAGCCCGAGGACGACCCGCAGCTGGCGCATCCCTTGCGGCGGCGCCCGAACATGGTTCGCCAGAGATAGGCGGCCGCGAGCGCCACGACGACGATCACGGCGGCGGCGTCCAGCAGCCCGAATCCGGCCTCGTGTTCCAGGTCGATCGGGGTGGCGGTCGCCGTGCCGGTTCCGCCCGCGCCCTCCGTGGTGGACGCCTCGGCGGCGGTCGGGATCATCAGAGAGTCGGAGGTCATTCCGCACGTCCTTCCGTACCGGTGGCATAGGCGGGGCGCGGCAGAGTCCGCCCGAACGGCGCGCGGAAAAACCCGACCAGCAGCAGCAGGCCGAGCGCGCTCAGGTAGATCGCCGTCATCATCTCCAGGCCCGTCAGACCGAGCGCCGCTCCGATGCTGTACGTCAGGCTCGCCATCGTCAGCGCCAGTGTCGTGGGGAAGACGATGGAAAAGGCCATCCAGGCGTAGGACTGCGTCTGCACCCGGATCATGATCGTGGTGGCGAGGCAGGGCGGATACAGCGCGAAGAACAGCATCAGCGCCACTGCCGTCAGGGCGGTGTACCCGGCGGCCTTCTGCTGGCTGCCCATGCGTTCCTCAAGGGTCTGGTTCTCGCCCTCGGGCTGGTCGAACAGCACGCCCAGGGTCGCGACGCTGCTTTCCCGGGCCGCGAAGCTGCTGAACAGGGCCACGTTGATCTTCCAGTCGAAGTTCGCGTATTGGGTCACGGGCTCCAGGGCGCGCCCGAACTGGCCGAGCACGCTGTTGACGATGCGCTCGTCCTTCATCTCCCGGCGCAGTTCCTTGCGCTCGGTGGCCAGGGTGCGCAGCGCCTTCTGGGCTTCGCGGGCGTTCGGGTCGCGGCTACGGACCACGAACGGCGCGAGATCGGGGTGATTCTCCGTGATACGGGTGTCCAGCGCCTCGGCAGCCTCGCGGCTGCCGACCATCATGCGGTCGCTGCGGTAGTCGGTGTACAGGTTCACCAACTGCGTCAGGCTGTCCTGGTCAGGGACGGCGGCGGCGAGCGGGTTGCCCTCCAGGGCGGTCCGAAAGTCGGTGATCGCCGCCTCCGCCCGGGTGTGATAGGCGGCCTGGCGTTCGGGCGACAGGCCCGGGAATTGAAGCAGCACGTAGACGATGGTGGCGATGGCCACGACCACCGTGCCCACCTTCTTGATGTACAGCCACGTCCGGTCGACGGACCGTCGCAGCACGCCGGTGACGGTCGGAAGATGGTAGTGCGGCAGCTCCATCACGAAGGGCGCCGTCTCCATGTGGCGCAGCACGCTGACGGACAGCAGCTTGGCGATCAGCAGGGCGAAAATGACCGTGATCGTGGACAGATAGAACAGGATCAGGCCCTTGGTGTCCGGAAAGTAGATCGTGATGAGCAGGGTATAGAGCGGCACCTTGGCCAAGCAGTTCATGAACGGCACGGTCAGGATGGTCGCCATCCGCGCCCGCTGGTCCGGGATGCCCTTGGTCGCCATCACGCCCGGCACCGCGCAGCCGCCGGCGAACACGCCGGCCAGGATGTAGGGCAGCGTCGATTGGCCGTGCAGTCCGAAGCGGTGCAGGATCCGGTCCAGGATGAAGGCGATCCGCGCCATGTACCCGCTGTCCTCCAGGATGGCGATCAGCGCGAACAGAATCAGGAAGATCGGCACGTAGTTCAGCAGGGCGTTGGCGGAATCCACCATCCACAGGCCGAGCGAGCGCACCATGGGGTCGTGCAGGAAACCGGCGGCCGGCAGCACATCGCCGGCTAGACTGCGGAAGCCCGCCAGCAGGGGCCACGTGACCTTGGTCAATTCATAGCCCTGCACGATCGACAGCTCGTAGATGATCCAGACGGTCAGCACCAGGAAGGCCGGCGCCAGCCACCGGTTCAGCAGCACCCGGTCGATGCGCTCCGTCAGCGGCATCCGTCCGGTGTCCGCCCGGCTGGTGCCGGTCGCCACGATGTCGCCGGCGAGGTCGTCGCGGCAGGCCGCGATGTGATCGCCCACCGACCGGCCCTTGCGGGCCTCGAACGCCTCCGCCGCCTGATGGGCCTGGTCGAGCAGCCCGTGGGCGTTGGACACCATCCGGCGCAGGATGCGCTCCGCCTCGGAATCGGCCTCCAGAAGGCGAACCGCCATCCAGCGCGCCGAGACCTTATCGGTGACCGCCGGCAGGTCGGCGATGCGGGCCTGAAGGGCGGCAACCTCGTCTTCCATGTCGCCGTAGTTGAGCGACGCGGGCGTGACCGGCTCGGTGCGTTCGGCGACCGCGCGGATGGCGGCCCGCAGGTCCTCCCGGCCGGTCCCCTTGTGCCCGACCACGGGAATGACGGGCGCGTTCAGCCGCGTCGCCAGAATGTCCAGGTCCAGGGTCAGGCCCCGGCTGTGGGCCACGTCGGTCATGGTCAGCGCGACGACGACCGGAAAGCCCATCTCCAGAAGCTGAAACGTCAGATACAGCCCGCGCCGCAGGGTCGTGGCATCGATGACATTGACGATGACGTCCGGCCGTTCGTCGTTCAGGAACGCCCGCGCGACCCGCTCCTCCAGCGAGAACGACGTCAGGCTGTAGGTCCCGGGCAGGTCGACCAACTCCACCGCCAGATCGCCGTCGCGATAGTGGCCGCTTTTCTTGTCGACGGTTACGCCCGGGTAGTTGGCGATGTGCTGGTGAACCCCCGTCAGCGCGTTGAACAGCGTCGACTTACCGCAATTGGGTTGTCCGGCCAGGGCCACCCGAATGCTGCGGGGAGCCTGAACCGAACGGTCAGAGGGGAAGGAAGGGGGGCACGGATCGGACATCGACGAAGGGCCTCTGATGAACGCGGAGGGCTGCGAAGCGGAGACGCCGGGGCCCGTCTCCGCGCAAGGACCGGCCGCCCTCCGGCGGTCCGGTCCAGGGGTCTCTGTTGCGGGGCCGGCCGCCTTTCGGCGATCCGACCCCGGGTTCTCCGGAGTGGGGCCGGCCGCCTTTCGGCGGTGCGGCCCCGGGGTGCGTGCGCCGCGGACCTTACTGGGTCGCGGCCGACTCCATATCGTACGCCCGGATCCAGAGCACGGCGTCCTGGCTCAGCTCTTTGCCCTCGTGCTCGGTCACGGGGCCGGAGCCCAGGGCGGCAAACCCCCAGAACCCGGCCCGGGGAATGCCGAAGGTAAAGGCGCCGTTGGCGTCCGTGATGGCGACCACGGCCCCGCCCGGCATCGGACCGACCGTGGGGGCGGTCGGGCTGTTGGTCTCCATGTCCGGCGCTGCGGCCATGTATTCGATTTCGATCTCCGCGCCGGCGACCGGTTCGCCGTCGGACAGGAGAACCCCGGAGAACGTCGAGCCGGCGATCACGTTGGTCGGCTTGTTGAGCGGCACGATCTCGGTCGGCAGGCCGGTCGGCTCGTTCCAGCCCGTCGGAATGCCACCCTTGTTGAGGATGGTTTTCGTGATCTGCTGGATATAGATGTCCTCACTCTCCTCATAGTACGGGGCCGGCGTGAACGCGACAATGTAGTCGCCGTTGCGCTTGACCGGGATGGCGGCCTCGTAGCCCTGGGCCTCGTTGTGGGCGGCGTGGAACGTGATCGGCGCCAGGGTGTCGGTCAGGTCGGTCACGTCGCCCTTGAAGGTGACGGTCAGGGACTCGGGCATGCCCATGTCCATGGCGTGGCCGTTCTCCATCGGGTGCCAGAAGAAGAACTTCATGGGCACATCGCCAGGGGTGGAGAGGTTGACCTCCGGCGTGTAGGCAAGCTGGAAATGCGCCAGGGCGGGCGTGGCCGCCACGAAAAGGGCGGCGGCGGTCAAAGCGGTGCGAAGCATCGGGCGGACTCCTCGACAGGGCTGAGTGATCGATAGGTCTGAATGAACCGGTCTGGAGGATCAGTAGATGTCGGCGGCGGGCACGGTGATCTGGTGGCCTTCGCCGGCGTCGAACATCACGCTGTAGTCGCCGTCGGGCTTGTCGAACGTGAACTCGCTGTTGGCGTCCATGGTGCTCTCCTGAACGACGCCGCCGTCGGCGCCGAGCACGCGGACGGCCACGCCCGAGGCCGAGGAGCCATCGGAGAACCCAGCTTCGCACAGCACGGTGCCATCGCCGTTGTCATAGCAGGAGAACAGGGGCGTGTGCGCCCAGGCGGCGCCGACCGGCGCGAGGGCCAAGGGGGCGGCGAGGGTGGCGGCCAGGGCGGTGGTACGGGTCAGGGCGCGGATCATGAACGTCTCCGGGATGAACGGTGGTGCGATCAAGGAACGCGGGTTTGGCCGCGTCCCTATCTTGGGTTCCGGAGGTACCGTATTAAAACTAAGAACGACTCGCAACAAAAATCCTCATAATGCGTAGGGGTAGCGGACTGTGGCTCCGCTCCAGGCGTAAAGGCCTTGGGCGGTCCGTGGCGCGGGGCGGATTTGAGCGCAGAGGGGGCGTTTCGCGCGGCCGGCGCCGTTGGTCGCCGAGACGTCGCCCGCGTCCGATGTCGCGAGCCTCTGGTCAGATGCGGGTTCGGACGATATATCTACCGATGTCGCTGGCGGTGCCGGCCCGTCTGTCGGGCCGCGCGCGCAGGCTGGCCATTAGGCCCTTGTAGCTCAACTGGTAGAGCACCTGATTTGTAATCAGGGGGTTGCGGGTTCAAGTCCTGCCGGGGGCACCAATGAAATCAAGGGGTTGCGAGACGTTTCGCAACCCCTTTTTCATGCCCTAAACCCCTCTGGGTAACGCCTGGGTAACGGTGTTTGTGCGGGAGCTGCTGTAGCGCGGCGGCGGATTTGGCACAAATCTGCACCGGTTTGGCACACCGGACAGGCGTCCGGGGCGGCATGATTTAGCGGCCGCTGGCGGGCG
>NZ_JACIGJ010000031.1 GCF_014197855.1 Roseospira marina | reverse complement strand
ACATGGAGCCTCCCGCTTAATCCAAGGGAGTCCCCTACAGAATCCATTTCAAGCCCGACCGCTACCCCGATTTCTCAAATGCGATTCCCCTGCCGAATGTGCCGGATACCACATTCTCCGCAGAGGGACCCATGCAGAAACCGCATGCACACGGGGCCTGAAAGACGGCTAAACTGTGGTTGTTCAGGCAAAAAACGGTTTCACATCGCATCAAAAACACGCTGTTCGGGAGGTGCGGTCGCCCAAGGACCGGCCCAATGGCCGGTTTGATCCGACAGGCGTGACGGTATCCCCGTCGGCTGCGGATCGAGGTGCCGCCCTCGCGCAATCCCTTCCCGTGCCATCCCATTCCGGGCGGCCGGTGCTTTCGTGCGCCTGTTCCGGCGTACCGCAGCCCTCGCACCCCGCCCGCACGCCCCCGGACATCACCCAAGGAGACCTCCCAGACCATGCCGCGTTTCTCCACACGCACAAAAATCATGGCGATTCCGGTTCTGGCCGTTGTGGCCGTCCTGGCATTGGTCGCCGTATCGGGTGTTCTGATCACGGAGCAGATCGAGAAGCTCCATCGTGTGCAGATCCGCACCGTGACCGAGGCGACGGTCACGATGCTGGAGGCCCTGCACAGCGACGTCGAGCGCGGGGAGCTGACCGAAGCCCAGGCCAAGACCATCGCCAAGGACATCCTGCGCACCATCCGGTTCGCCGGCCAAGAGTACTTCTATACCTATGATTACGACGGCAAGCTGGTGGCCCACCCGCACCAGCCGGAGCTTGAGGGCACCTACACTCTGCGGGACAAGGCCATCGACGCGAACGGGGTGGCGATCATCCCGAAATTGGTCGCCGCCGCACGCGCCGGCGGCGGCTTCGTGTCCTTCGACTGGCCCAAGCCGCCCGACAACGCCGTCGCCCCGAAGCTCGGCTATGCCCAAGGCTTCGGCCCCTGGCAGTGGATGGTCGGCACCGGGATCTATGTCGACGACGTCGACCGGGATATCTGGTTCGCTCTCGGGGAACTGAGCCTGATCGCCCTGGTGCTGCTGGCGGTCACGGCCGCCGTGGGCTTGACCGTCAGCAACCAGATCAGCCGCCGCATCCGGCGGCAGGCGGACCGGGTGCTCGCGTTGGCGAACGGGGACGTCGACTCCCCCATTGAGGACACGGACACCGGGGATGAACTCTCCGAGATCGCCCAGGCGACGGCCGTCTTCCGGACCAACATCCTGGAAAACGAGGCCCTGACCAAGGAACGCGAGGCGGCCCGCCACCGTCGAGAGGAGCAAGGCCGGAAGACCGCCGACCTCACCCGCACCTTCGACGGCACCGTCTCCGAGCGTCTTCACACCGTCGACACGGCGATCCGGACCCTCAACACCACGGCGCAGACGCTGTCGGACAACGCCGACCAGAACAGCCGCGACGCGACCTCGGTCGCCGCCGCCTCCGGTCAGGCCGCCGCCAGCGTGGACGCCGTCGCGGCGGCGGTCAGCGAACTGAAGGCCTCGATCGCCGAAATCGGGCGCCAGATGCATCAGGCCCGCGTGGCGGCCGAGTCCGCCTCGAGTCAGGCCGACCAGACCAACGCAACCGTGAAGGGCTTGTCCGAGAGTTCGGCGCGGATCGGCGACGTGGTCCGCCTGATCAACGACATCGCCAGTCAGACCAACCTGCTCGCCCTCAACGCCACCATCGAGGCTGCCCGCGCCGGAGAGGCCGGCAAGGGCTTCGCCGTCGTCGCCAATGAAGTGAAAAGCCTCGCCAACCAGACGGCGCACGCCACCGACGAAATCACGGCCCAGATCAGCGCCGTGCAGAGCGCCAGCGGCGCGGCGGTGGGCGCGATCACGGGTATCGCCGACGAGATCGCGGCCATCACCCAGATCGCCACCGAAATCGCAGCCATGATGGAGCAGCAGGCTGCCGCCACCCAGGAGATCACCCGCAGCGTCGAAAGCGCCGCCAGCGGCACCCGCGACATCACGGCGTCCATCGACGAGGTCCGCCGGACGTCCGGCGAGACGGAAAGCGCGTCCCGGCAGGTGCTGTCCGCCGCCCGCTCCCTGGCCAACGACATGGCGGGACTGCGCGACGAGGTCACGCATTTCCTGGAGGGAGTGCGGGCGGGCTGACGGCGACCGCCCCCTACCCACCCGCGTGGATGCGGCGCCATTCGGCTTCGATGGCGGTCATCCACGACGGGTGTGGTTCGGGCAGCGTGGGCGGGCGCGCGTTCAAGGGGATCGTCGCCGGCCCCAACGGCAGGGCGTCGAACCGCGCCCGCGCCTCCGGGGGCAACCGGTCCATGGCCAGCACCGTGTCGTCGCCCCACACGTCCGGGTGCTGCTTAGCGGCCTGGGCCTCCGGCGACAGCAGAAATTCGGCCACCACCAGCGCTCCGGCCTTGGCGGAGGCGGTGGCCGGAATGGCGACGAAATGCGCGTTGCCGATGGTGCCGCCCTGGAACAGGAACGTCCGCACCGTCGGGGGCAGCAGCCCCTGGGCGATGGACGATGAGGCGTCCGAGGGGTGGAAGCTGGGGTAGACGTCCACCTCGCCATCGGCCAGCAGGCGGCGTTGCTCCGGACCGCTGTGCGGGAAGGCCCGGCCCTCGCGCCACAGGACGGGCCGCACCGCCGCCAGCCACGCCCACAAGGGCGCGGTGACGGTGTCGAAATCCACCATGGGCCGCGCCAGAACCGCCGGGTCGGGTGAGACGTCGTGCAGCACTTGCTTCAGGACCGTCGAGCCCAGGAAGTCCGGCGGCGCCGGATAGGTGAACCGCCCCGGATGGGCCTGAATCCACCCCGTCAGATCGGCCAGCGTGGCCGGCGGGGTGGGCATACGCGCCGAATCATAGCCGAAGGTGAGCTGGCTCAAGCCCCACGGGCTTTCGTAGCCGTCGGTCGGCACGGTGAAGTCCACGGTGACGGCGGGCGTGGCCGCCGGGTCCACGTACCGCCAGGATGGCAGCGCCGTGGCGAACGGACCGTACAGCAGCCCGGCCTGCTTGGCGGTCAGGAAGTTCTCGCCGTTGATCCATAGCAGATCGGCGGAGCCCCCCTCTGTCCGGCCGGCGGCGGCCTCCGCCAGCAAGCGGGCTATGACGTCGGCAATGTCCGCGACCTTGGCATGGTGCAGCGTGATGCCGTGCCGCTCCGCGACCTGATCGGCCACCCAGGCGATGTAACGGTTGACGGTCTCGTCGCCGCCCCAGGCGTTCCAGTGCACCGTCTGGCCGCGCGCGGCGCGGCGCACGGCGTCCCACTGGGCATGCAACGTGGCGGAATCGGGATCGACGGCAGCGGCATGGGCCGGAATCCGCCCCAATAGCCCTAGCGCGGCAGCACCGCCCGCGCCGGTCGCCAGCAGGCGACGGCGGGACAGCAGCGTGGCGACGGATGAGTTCGGCGGCGGCGTGGTCATTCTCGAGATGTTGGGCGGGCCACGCCCCCCCGCAAGCGGCGCCGACCGGTTACCCCGCCTCGCGCAGCAACGTGAGCTGCTGGCGCGAACGGCTGCCCGCCTCCTCATCCACCAGGCGGATCGGGTACTCGCCGGTGAAATAATGGTCCAGGAACTGCGGATGCGCCGCATCGCGCCCCGGCTCGCCGAGCGCCCGGTACACGCCGTCCAGCGAAATGAAGCCCAGGCTGTCGACGTCGATGTAGTGCGCCATGCCTTCCACGCTCATGCGGCTGGCCAGCAGGGCCTCCCGGTCCGGCGTATCGATGCCGTAGAAGCACGGGAAGCGGATCGGCGGGCTGGCGACCCGCATGTGCACCTCAGCGGCGCCGGCCTCGCGCACCATCTGCACGATCTTCACCGAGGTCGTGCCGCGCACGATGGAGTCGTCGATCAGCACCACCCGCTTACCCTCCAGCACGGAGCGATTGGCGTTGTGCTTCAGGCGCACGCCCAGATGCCGGATCTCGTTGGTGGGCTCGATGAAGGTACGGCCGACATAGTGGTTGCGGATGATGCCCAGTTCGAACGGAAGACCGGCCCGCTCGGCGAAGCCCATGGCGGCCGGGACACCGGAGTCCGGCACCGGGATCACGACATCGGCGTCGGCGGGGCACTCGGCGGCCAGCTCGCGGCCGATCCCCTTGCGGACCTGGTAGACGCTGCGCCCCCCCATGATGCTGTCCGGCCGGGCGAAGTAAATGTACTCGAACAGGCAGGGGCGCGGCGCCACCGGGAAAAACGGCTTGCGGCTCTCCAGCCCGTCCTCGGTGATGATGACCATCTCGCCGGGTTCGACCTCGCGGACCAGCTCGGCCCCGATGATGTCGAGTGCCACGGTCTCCGACGCCAGGATGTAGGACTCGCCCAAGCGCCCCAGGACGAGCGGCCGTACGCCGTGCGGATCCCGCACGCCGATCAGCTTCTGCGGGGTCAGCACCACCAGCGAATAGGCCCCGATCACCTGCTTCAGCGCCGCGATCAGGCGTTCGACGAGGCGCCCGGACGAGCGCGCCATCAGGTGCAGGATGACCTCGGTGTCCGTGGTGGACTGGAAGATGCAGCCCTGCCCGATCAACTCGTGGCGCAACGCCAGGGCGTTGGTCAGGTTGCCGTTGTGAGCCAGCGCGACACCGCCCAGGTCCAGCTCGGCAAACAGCGGCTGGACGTTGCGCGGGTTGGGCGCGCCGGTCGTGGAGTAGCGGTTGTGGCCGATGGCGGCGTGCCCGGCGAGGCCGTCCATGACGGTCTTGGACGAAAACACGTCCCCGACATGGCCCTGGTCGCGGTGCACATTGAAGCGCTCGCCGTCGTGGGCGACGATGCCCGTGGCCTCCTGCCCGCGATGCTGCAGCGCGTGCAGGCCGAGCGCGGTGTGCGCGGCGGCGTCGGGGGTCCCGAACACACCGAACACGCCGCACTCCTCGCGCAGACGGTCGGCGATCGGGTCATAGACCAGCGCAACGTCCGGCGCGTGGTCTGGGTGCATCGAAACAGAACCCGGATGCGGGGCCGGCGCGGCCGAAGTCATTGCGTGCTCTCCATCAGGCGGTCCATGCCCTGGCGTTCGTCCGGGGCGTATCCCCCACTCTCACGCCCCTCCTCGGTGCCCGCCTGCGGGCGGCGCAGGGCCTCGAAGGCGCGCTGGGCGTCCAGCCCCGGGTTCTGGGGCGTGGTCCCGCTCCCCCCGCCGGTGGTCGTGGCGGCGGGCGCCGCGCCCGGGCCCACCTCCGACGCCGGCAGCAGCTCCGGCGGCAGCAGCGCCACCATGGTGTCTGCGCCCTGCTGGATCATGGGCATGCTGCGCGCGGTCATAACCCAGTCCGGCTGGGTATCCCGCGGCACCAGCCAGGAGGCGGCGACATACAGCACCAGAACCAGAACCCCGCCCCGCGCCAAGCCGAACAGGAAGCCGAGCGTCCGGTCGAGCGCATTGAGCGCGCTGTCCTGCACCCGGCGGGCGATCAGCGCCGTCAGCACGGACAGCACGACCAGCACCACCAGGAAGATCCCGACGGCCGTCACGAGATCGGCCAGCCAATCGATCGGAATATAGGCCCGCACGTAGGGCTGCGCCTCCGGCAAGGCATAGATGGCGGCCAGGATGGCCCCGATCCAGGCCCCGATCCCAAGAACTTCGTGCACAAATCCGCGAAAGAACGCCAACGCCGCCGAGACGACAAGCACGAACAGCACGGCAATGTCCACCGGATTGACCGGCCAGTTCTCCATCTCGCTATCCCCCTTGGGCGACGTCCATTCGGGTTTCGCGCGGCCCGCTCCGGTCCCCGGTCGTCGCGTCCGGCTGGCGGGGTCCGCCAACCGCGGCGACCAGGTCTTGCACATGGCCGATGGCATGGCGGGCCAGACCCGGGGTCTCCGCAGCGCGCGTGGCGCGACCGCTCCCGGTGGCCCGGCGGGAGGCCCGCGCCCGCTCCGCCATCGCGGGCAACAGCGCCGAAGCGAACCCCAGCTTGGCGGCCTCTTTAAGGCGGGCCTCCATCTGGCTGACCGGCCGGACCTCGCCCGACAGGCCAATCTCGCCGAAGACGACCCGATCGGCCGGCAACGCGGTGCCGCTCGACGCTGACACCAGCGCGGCGGCCACGGCAAGGTCGGCCGCCGGCTCGCCGATCCGAAGGCCTCCGGCCACGTTCAGATATACGTCATGACCCGCCAAGGCAAGGCCGCACCGCGCCTCCAGCACGGCCAGGACCATGGACAGCCGGGATGAATCCCACCCCACCACGGCCCGGCGCGGCGACCCGCCGGAGGCCGCCGCGACCAGCGCCTGGATCTCCACCAGCATGGGGCGGCTGCCCTCGATGCCGGCGAACACGCAGGCCCCGGCGACGTTGCCGCGCCGCTCCGCCAGGAACAGGGCCGAGGGGTTGTCCACCTCCATCAAGCCGCCGTCGGTCATTTCGAACACGCCGATTTCATCGGTGGCGCCGAAGCGGTTCTTGACCGCACGCAGGATGCGGTAGGGGTGGCCGCGCTCGCCCTCGAAGTACAGGACGGTGTCCACCATGTGCTCCAGGACACGCGGCCCGGCCAAGGTGCCTTCCTTGGTCACATGCCCGACCAGGAACAGCGTGAAACCGCGCCGCTTCGCCACCCGGATCAGCTCGTGCGCGCAGGTCCGCACCTGCCCGACCGTGCCCGGCGCCGAATCCATGGTGTCGGAGTACATCGTCTGGATGGAGTCGATGACCACCACGCCCGGCCCACCGGCCCCCGGGGGCTCGTCCAGGCTGGCGACGATGTCGCGCACGCTGGTGGCGCTAGCCAGGGCCACGGGCGCGTCGGACAGACCGAGCCGGGCGGCGCGCAGACGCACCTGCTCCACCGCCTCCTCGCCCGAGACATAGACCACCGGGGCATCCCCGGCGAGCGCGGCGGCGGCCTGAAGCAGCAGGGTGGACTTGCCGATGCCGGGATCGCCGCCGACCAGCAGCGCGGAGCCGGGCACCAGCCCGCCCCCGCACACCCGGTCCAGCTCCCCGATCCGTGTGTGACGACGCGGCGGCGGGGTCCCGTCCCCTTTCAGGCCGACGAAGCCCAGACGGCGGCCGCCCTGCCCCGACGTGATGCCCTTGGGCGCAGCCTCGCGCGGCGCCTCTTCCACGATGGAATTCCACTCGCCGCAGGACTCGCAGCGGCCGGCCCATTTGGCCGTCACCGCCCCGCAGGACTGGCAGACGAAGGTGCGGGCGGGGGTCTTGGCCATGACCGCGCCCCCCCTAGACGCTCCCGTCCCCGGCCAGCACGCGGCCGACGACGATGGCCACGAACAGCATCCAGCCCATGTGGCGGTTCGATTTGAAGGTGGCGAGGCAGTTGGCGGTGTCGTTGAAAGACACCGTCAGGGTCTGCCACAGCAGGTGGCCGGCCGGCAGGGCCAGCAGCACAAAGAACGCCCAGTGCAGCCCGGCCAGCCAGCCCGAGAGCGCCACCAGCCCCATGAACAGCGAGATGAAGACCAGCAGCGCGGGCCGGGTCTTGTCGCCCAGGGCGAGCGCGGAGGACTTCACGCCGACGATCAGGTCGTCCTCCTTATCCTGGTGGGCGTAGACGGTGTCGTAATGCAGGGTCCAGAAGAAGCAGCCCGCATAGAGAGCGAACGCCGCTACGTCCAACTCGCCGCGCACCCCGGCCCAGCCCATCAGCGCGCCGTAGGTGAAGGTGATCCCCAGCCACGCCTGCGGCCAATAGGTGATGCGCTTCATGAACGGGTAGGTGAACACCAGCGGCAATGAACACAGGCCGACGACGATCGCGAATGTGTTCAGCGAAACCAGGACCGCCAGCCCGATCAGGCCCAGGCCGATCAGGAACAGGATCGCCTGGGCGCGCGACAGCGCACCGGAGGCAATCGGGCGCGCCGCCGTGCGGGCCACCTTGGCGTCGAAGTCCTTATCCACGATGTCGTTGAACGCACAGCCGGCGCTGCGCATGACCACGGAGCCGATCAAGAACAGAATCAACAGCACCGGATCCGGCAGATACGCCGTGGACGCATCGGCGGCCATCGCGGTGCTCCACCAGCACGGCCACAACAGAAGCCAACAGCCGATGGGCCGGTCGATACGCGTCAGCTTCGCATACGGGAGCAGCGGCGCCGGCAGCATCCGGTCCACCCAGCCGCCCACCGGCATGTCTCCGATCAGTTCCGCGCTTCGTGCCATGGTCGCCTCGCCCTTCGCCGGAATCGGGTCAGGGGCGTCCGCCCCTGACCGCGCGTCCGGCTGGTATAAGCGGGGCGCCCGCAAGGCTCAAGAGCCCGACGCCATCCCTTCGCCTTGAACGGGCGCCGCGGCTCCCGCCTAGCCTTTGAAACCACGTCGCAATCGCAGAAAGAGGAGGCGCGATTTCATCCTGAATTTGATCCAGATCAATGGCCCACCGCCCATGCGGCGGGATAGTCAGCCCCGTTCGAACGGGCAGGTCTGTGGCCCGCGCTTCGGTATCCGGTTCCCGGAGGGATTTGGTCGGAAAACCCTCTGCGCCGGACCCCTCGATATGGGCGCGACGCGCCCCTTCCGCGTAAACCGAGCCGTCGCGGCGGGCCCCCCAAGGTCTGCGCACAACCCAAAATAGGCTCGCACCACGCGGATACGCCTTGGGACGGTGGAGCCATTCGGCTGATCGGGCCATTCGGCCTCGCACCCCGCCCCGAGGGTTGTCATACTCACGGTCGGTCTTGTCTAGCGGGACGGACCGGATCGCTCGGTCGCTGGGGTCGGACCCGACCCTTCGACGGAGCGCATGCCGCGCGGCTGGCGCGGGTTTCGGGCTCCTTCGAGAGCAACCAGGGTCGAGATCGGGAGGCGGCATTGACGCAGGCGACCATGGCACACGGCGCCGCGCCGGGCACGCGGTCGGATGGCACCTTCTACGCGGAAGGTGCCATCCGTCTGTTCGTCCTGGCGGCGGTTTTCTGGGGAATTGTTGGCTTTCTGGTCGGCGACGTGATCGCCTGGCAGCTTGCCTTTCCCGTCCTGAACCTCGACCTGCCGTGGACGTCGTTCGGACGGCTGCGGCCCCTGCACACCTCGGCGGTGATCTTCGCGTTCGGCGGCAACGTGCTGTTCGCGACCTCGCTGTACGTGGTGCAGCGAACGTGTCGGGCCCGCCTGTACGGCGGCGATGTGCTGGGCAAAATCCTGTTCTGGGGCTACCAGATCTTCATCGTTTTGGCCGCCGTCGGCTATGTCACCGGCGTCACGCAAAGCAAGGAATACGCCGAGCCCGAGTGGTACGCCGACCTGTGGCTGACGGTCGTGTGGGTGCTCTACATCGCGGCCTTCGTCGGCACGATCCTGAAGCGGCGCGAGCCCCACATCTACGTGGCGAACTGGTTCTTCCTGGCCTTCATGATCACGATTGCCCTGCTGCACCTGGGCAACAACATGGCGGTGCCGGTCGCGCTGATGGGCGGCGACTCGTGGACAAAGTCCTACGGCCTGCTGTCGGGCGTGCAGGACGCCATGACCCAATGGTGGTACGGCCACAACGCGGTCGGCTTCTTCCTGACCGCCGGCTTTCTGGCCATCATGTACTACTTCGTGCCCAAGCAGGCGAACCGGCCGGTCTATTCCTACCGGCTGTCGATCGTGCACTTCTGGGCGCTGATCTTCCTCTACATCTGGGCCGGGCCGCACCACCTGCACTACACCGCGCTGCCCGACTGGGCGCAGACGCTGGGCATGGTGTTCTCGGTCATGCTGTGGATGCCCTCCTGGGGCGGCATGATCAACGGCCTGATGACCCTGTCCGGCGCCTGGGACAAGCTGCGCACCGATCCAGTGTTGCGCTTCCTGGTGGTCTCCGTGGGCTTCTACGGCATGTCCACCTTCGAAGGCCCGATGATGTCCCTGAAGGCCGTGAATTCCCTGTCGCACTACACCGACTGGACCATCGGGCACGTGCATTCCGGGGCGTTGGGCTGGGTGGCCTTCATCTCCTTCGGCGCGCTGTACTTCATGGTTCCGGCCCTGTGGAAGCGGCAATCCCTGTATTCGCTCAAGCTGGTGTCGCTGCACTTCTGGATCGCGACCCTGGGCATCGTGCTCTACATCACCGCGATGTGGGTCTCGGGCATCATGCAGGGCCTGATGTGGCGCGCCTACGACGAGTTGGGCTTCCTGCAGTACTCGTTCATCGAGTCCGTCGAGGCCATGCACCCCTACTACATCATCCGCGCCACGGGCGGCGTGCTGTTCATCCTGGGGGCGCTCATCATGGCCTACAACTTCTACCGCACCATCAAGGGTGACGTGGCCGAGGGCGCGCCGGACAGCGTGCCGGCCGGCGCCACCGTTGGCGTGCAGCGCTAGGGAGGGCGGACTGGTGAGCCTCATCAAGCATCATAAACTGATCGAAACCAACGTCTTCCTGCTGGTGCTCGGCATCTTCGTGACCGTCATCATCGGCGGTCTGGTGGAGATCGTCCCCCTGTTCTCGATCAAGTCGACGATCGAGAACGTGCAAGGCGTGCGGCCCTACACCCCCTTGGAGGTGGCGGGCCGGGACATCTACGTCCGGGAAGGCTGCTACAACTGCCACAGTCAGATGGTGCGGCCGTTCCGCGACGAGATCGAGCGCTACGGCCACTACTCCCTGGCGGCGGAAAGCAAGTTCGACCACCCGTTCCAGTGGGGGTCGAAGCGCACCGGGCCGGATCTGGCCCGGGTCGGCGGCAAGTACTCCAATGAGTGGCACGTTCGCCACCTCATCAATCCGCGGGCCGTGGTACCGGAATCGATCATGCCGGGCTATCCGCACCTCGCGCAGCGGCCGCTGGCTTACGACACCATCGACGCGAACATGCGCACCCTCGACCTTGTCGACCGGTTCGAGACCTACAGCCAGGTGGACGGCGCCATCGAGAACGCGGTCGCCGACCTGGAGGCGCAGGCCACGCCCGACGCCGACACCAGCGCCCTGGTGGCTCGTTATTCGGACTTCGCCTTCGGCCCGGACCGCGCCGAGGATCAGGTGACCAACATGGCGCTCGGTGATCTGGACGGAAACCCGGACGTGATCACCGAGATGGATGCCCTGGTCGCCTACCTTCAGGTCCTGGGCACGATGGTCGACTTCACCGCGGTGGACCAGACCCGCAAAGCTGAATGGATTCGATAGGGGCCGCGCGCCCCTCTTGGGAGGTAGCAATGGACTCCATGGACCAGATCTCGGGCTTTCTCCGGCAGTTCTGGGGCCTGTGGTTGATGCTGCTGTTTCTCGCGATCGTCTGGTGGGCCTATCGACCCAAGAACAAGGACCGCTTCCGGGACGATGCCATGATCCCACTTCGGGATGACGAGACGGTGGAGGAGAAGAACGATGGCCGAGCATCCTGAACGCGACGAGATCACCGGACGCTACACCACCGGTCACGAGTGGGACGGCATCAGCGAACTGAACACCCCGCTGCCGAAGTGGTGGGTCTGGGTGTTCTACATCTCCATCGGCTGGTCCGTGCTGTACACGATCGCCTACCCGTCGTGGCCCGTCATGTCCGGGTTCTTCGGGGGCGCGACCGGGTGGCACGCCCGCGCATCGCTGGAGGACAGTCTGGCCGAGGCCCGCGAGGCCCGGTCCGAGTGGGTGACCCAGATCGCCGCGCGCGACGTGCCGGCCATCCTGGAGGACAACACGCTGCGAAGCTACGCCATGCGCGGCGGCGAGGTCCTGTTCAAGGAGAACTGTGCCCCCTGCCACCAGACCGGGGGCGCCGGCGCCTACGGCTACCCGACCCTGGCCGATGACGAATGGATCTGGGGCGGCACGCCGGAGGCGATCGTCACCACCATCCAGCACGGCATTCGCAACGACACCGATCCGGACGCGCGGTCGAGCGAGATGTATGCCTTCGGCGAGTGGGAACTGCTGACCGAAGAAGAGATCGATCAGGTCGCCCAGTACGTTTACGACCTGTCGCACGGCGAAATGAACGCCGGGCCGGGCCAGGACATCTTCGTGGCCCAGTGCGCCGCCTGCCACAGCCCGGACGCCCAAAGCCCCGGCGGCGAAGGCAACAAGGACCTCGGCGGCCCGCCGCTGAACAACCGCATCTTCCTGTACGGTGGCACCAAGAAGGACATCGCGGCCCAGGTCTACAAACCGCAGCTTGGCGTCATGCCGTCGTGGTCCGGCCGCCTGTCGGACGAAGACATCAAGCAGCTTGCGGTCTACGTCCACTCCCTGGGTGGCGGGCAGTAAGCGAACCGCTGCTCCCCAGCGCCTTCACAGAAACAGCGCCTCCACAGAAGAGGGCGGGCCCACATCGGTGGACCCGCCCTTTCTCATGCTGTCATCCTGCCTTTTCGATGGAGAGCGCCGCCCGGGTCTACTGCTCGGTCGCCGGATCGGTCTCCAGGTCCGGCGCGCCCATCATGGGGCCGCGCGGCCCGAACATCCGCTTGGCCGCCATCTCCTGGCGCGTCACGGTGCCGTTGCCGTCCAGGTCCATCGCGGCGAAGTGCGCGGCGGCCACGCTCTCGAACTCCGCGGCCGTCACCGTTCCGTTCTTATCGGTGTCCCACATGTCGAAGCGCGCGCCCAGCCGGTCGGCCCGCATCTGGGCCCGCATCTCACTGTAGCGGCCACCGCCCGGCCCCATCATCATGCCGGCCGGCATCTGACGGGAGTCGATGAACGCCTGGCGCTCGACCGTGCCGTCGCCATCCGCGTCCATGGCGGTGAAAGCCAGGGTGTGGAAGGCGTCGAACTCATCGCGGGTCACGGCGCCGTCGCCGTTCCCGTCCATCATCATAAGCATCCGGCCGCCGCCGAAGCCCGGGCCGCCGCCCATGCGGCCACCGCCCATCATGCGACCGTGTCCGCCGGGACCGCCGCAGCCGCCGGCCATGCCGTATCCGGCGCCCGGGCCATCGCCCCAGCCGCGCGCCTCGGCCGTGGAGGCCGCGCCCACCGCGCCCAGACCGAGGGCGGCGACAAGGGCGGTGGCGGCGAGAAGAGTGGTGCGATTACGCTTGGTCATAACGGGTCTCCTTGTTGCAGGACCGGCGCGCCCTGGGGGCGCCGCCAGCACGACGGAGCGGATCCGAACCGGATCGGGGTGGAGGGAGGGAGACCACCCGGGACGGGGTCGGACCCGCGTCCGTCGTTCGATGCTCCTAGGAAACACCCGGCCAGTGACCCGGCGATGACAGCGCCGCCGACAAACCGTGACAAAGTATGACCCGTAAGCGTCGGGCCCGTACAACCGGTGTCCGCAGGGCCGGCGTCAGCGCGAACGGCGCGGCTCACCCCACCCGTTGCAGCGCCGTCCCATGCTCCCGCAGCCACGCCCGCGCCGGCTCGCGCGCGCCCGGCACCAGCGTCTCGACATGCGCCCAGAAGGCCGGCGAGTGGTTCAACTCCCGCAGGTGCGCAACCTCGTGCGCGGCCACGTAATCCAGCACCCACTCGGGCGCCATCACCAGCCGCCAGGAGAAGTTCAGGGCGCCGGAGGGCGCGCAGCTTCCCCACCGCGACCGTGTGTCGCGCAGGGTGATCCGCCCCGGTGTCACGCCCAGACGGGCTGCGTGGGCCGCCACCCGCTCCGTCAGCACTGTGCGCGCCCGCGCCTTCAGCCAGTCCTGCACGCGGCGCGGCAGGTGTTCGGCCTGACCGGAGACGCACAGTGTGCCGTCGTCCTCCAGCCACACACCCCGCCGGGCGTCTGGGCAATGCCGGATCGGGTGCGGCACGCCCCCGATCGGGACCTCGGCCCCATCGGCGAGCGCAACCGGCGGCGGCAGGCGGTTGAGCGCCTCCGCCAGCCAGGCCGTGCGATCCCCCAGGAAGCGGCGCGCGGCCTTCTCATCCCGCCGGTGGGGAAGCACCAGGATGACCCGCCCTGCCGCGCCGTCCACCTTCAGCGCGACCCGCCGGGCACGGGGGTTCACCCGCACCTCCAACGGCACGGCCCGCCCCTCGACCATCACGGTATCGACCTTGGACGACGCGGCCGGCCGTCGGGACCGCCCGAAGACGCCCAACGGGGACACGGCTACAGGTCCTCCCAATCCACCACGTGGTCTTCCAGATCGTCCACAGTGGTTTCGCAGATAACGCGGCCGCGCACCGAGATCCCAGCCCGATGCACGCTGTCCGGATCGCCGGTGAGGAGCGGGTGCCAGGACGGCAGCGAATGGCCCTCCGACAGCAGCCGATAGGCGCACGTGGACGGCAGCCACGCCAGCCGCCCGACCGAGGACGGGCCGAGCTTCACGCACTCCGGCACTGTGTCCCACCGATTGGGGTAGTCGCTGCACTGGCAGGAGTGATGGTCCAGCAGCTTGCAGGCCGCATTGGTGAAGGCGAGCGCGCCGGTGTCTTCGTCCTGCAGCTTGTTCAGGCAGCATTTTCCGCAGCCGTCGCAGAGGCCTTCCCATTCCGCCTCGGTCATCTGGCGGAGGGTCTTGCGCTCCCAGAACGGGCGCGTGTCGGTGGCGGCGCCATCGCGCGCGGCGCGGCCGGACCCAGTCCGGACGCGGCTCCGCAGGCGGCGCAGGGCGGTGGTCGTTGAGGATGTCATCGGCGCACTACGCCGCATCGCGCGCCCGGACGCAAGCGGAACCACACGGCGAAGCAGGGCTATCGCATTTGGCCGATGATGGTTCTGGCGAATTCGTTGGTCCATCCGCAGCGCTTGCGTTTGCGGCGGATGGAGATGCCGGGGCGGG
>NZ_JACIGJ010000030.1 GCF_014197855.1 Roseospira marina | reverse complement strand
ATCGCCGCCGTCAGCGTCGTCTTGCCGTGGTCAACGTGCCCAATCGTGCCCACGTTGCAATGCGGCTTGCTGCGGTCAAACTTTTCCTTCGCCATTCTCTCTGGTCTCCGTTCGCACGGTCGGTTTGTCGTTGCACCGTCGGCGGCGTCAGCCCGCCATCTTCGCCTTGATTTCCTCGGACACGTTGCTCGGCACCTCGGCGTAGTGGTCGAAGTGCATCGTGTACTGTGCCCGCCCCTGGCTCATCGACCGCAGGGTGTTGACGTATCCGAACATGTTGGCCAGCGGCACCGACGCCTGCACCACCCGTGCGTTGCCGCGCTGGTCCATGCCGGAGACGTTACCGCGCCGGCTGTTCAGGTCGCCGATGATGTCGCCCATGTATTCCTCGGGCGTCACCACCTCGACTTTCATGACGGGTTCCAACAGCTTCGGACCGGACTTCGGCATGCCCTCGCGGAAGGCCGCCCGGGCCGCGATCTCGAACGCCAGAACGCTGGAGTCCACATCATGGTAGGCGCCGTCGATGAGCGTTGCCTTGAAGTCCGTGCAGGGAAAGCCGACGATGACGCCGGTGTCCAGCTGGCTCTTCAGGCCCTTTTCGACGCCGGGGATGTACTCCTTCGGCACGGAACCACCGACGATCGTGCTCTCGAACTCAAAGCCCGAGCCGGGTTCCAGCGGCGCGAAGGTGATCTTGACGCGCGCGAACTGGCCCGAACCGCCGCTCTGCTTCTTGTGGGTGTAGTCGATGGTGTGTTCCTTAGAGATCGTCTCGCGGTACGCCACCTGCGGCGCACCCACGTTCGCGTCCACCTTGAACTCGCGCTTCAGGCGGTCGACGATGATCTCCAGATGGAGCTCGCCCATGCCCTTGATGACCGTCTGACCGCTTTCGACGTCGGTCGACACGCGGAACGACGGATCCTCTGCGGCAAGGCGGGCCAGCGCCATCCCCATCTTTTCCATGTCCGCCTTGGTGCGCGGCTCCACGGCGACCTCGATCACGGGGTCGGGGAATTCCATGCGCTCCAGGACGACCGGCTTGGCCGGATCACACAGCGTGTCCCCGGTGGTGGTTTCCTTCAGGCCCACCACGGCCACGATGTCACCCGCCGACGCCCACTTGATCTCTTCGCGGTTGTTCGAGTGCATCAGCAGCATGCGGCCAACGCGTTCGCGCTTGCCCTTCACCGAGTTCATCACATAGGAGCCGCTTTCGATCGTCCCCGAGTAGATGCGGGCGAAGGTCAGCGAGCCGACGAACGGGTCGTTCATGATCTTGAACGCCAGCGCCGAGAACGGCGCCTGATCGTCGGCCGGACGCTCGGCCGGGGTATCGGTGTCCGGCAGCACGCCCTTAATGGCCGGCACGTCGTACGGCGAGGGCATGAACTCGACCACGGCGTCCAGCAGCGTCTGCACGCCCTTGTTCTTGAACGCGGAGCCGCACAGCACCGGCACGAACATCTGATTGATGGTGCCCTTGCGGATGCAGGCCTTCAGGGTCTCTTCATCCGGCTCGTTGCCCTCGAGATACGCTTCCATGGCGTCATCGTCGGCTTCCACCGCCGTCTCGACCAGGGCCTCGCGCAGCTCCTGCGCCTTGTCCTGCAGGTCGGCCGGAATGTCCACGTAGTCGAACTTGGCGCCCAGGTCCTCACCGTGCCAGACGATGCCCTTCATCTTGATGACATCGACGACACCGACGAAGTCGCTTTCCGACCCGATCGGGAAGTTGATGACCAGCGGCCGCGCGCCCAGCCGATCGACGATCATGTCGACGCAGCGGAAGAAGTCGCCGCCCATGCGATCCATCTTGTTGACGAAGCACATGCGGGGCACGCCATACTTGTCGGCCTGACGCCACACCGTCTCGGACTGCGGCTCCACACCGGCCACGGAGTCGAACACGGCGACCGCGCCATCGAGCACACGCAGGGAGCGCTCCACCTCAATGGTGAAGTCCACGTGCCCCGGGGTGTCGATGATGTTGACGCGATGGTCCTTCCAGAAGGCCGTGGTCGCGGCGGACGTGATCGTGATGCCGCGCTCCTGCTCCTGCTCCATCCAGTCCATGGTCGCGTTGCCATCATGGACCTCGCCGATCTTGTGCGACTTGCCCGTGTAATACAGGATTCGCTCGGTCGTCGTGGTCTTGCCGGCGTCGATATGCGCCATGATCCCGATATTTCGGTAGCGCTCAATCGGGGTCTCGCGTTTCATCTCGGTTTCCTCGCGGGCCTGGACGTCTGGATGCGCGGATGCGGATCGGTGGAACGGGCAAAGCCCGGAATTTTTACCAGCGGTAGTGCGAGAACGCCTTGTTGGCCTCGGCCATACGGTGCGTATCTTCGCGCTTCTTGACCGCCCCGCCACGATTGTTGGCGGCATCCATGAACTCGCCGGACAGACGATCAACCATGGTGGTCTCGGAACGCTTCCGGGCGAAGTCGATCATCCAGCGCAGCGCCAGCGCCTGACGGCGATCCGGGCGCACCTCGACGGGCACCTGATAGGTGGCACCACCGACGCGGCGGGAGCGCACCTCAAGAGCCGGCTTCACGTTGTCGAGGGCTTCGTGGAAGACCTTGACCGGATCCTGGCTGGTGCGCGCAGCGACCTTGTCCAGGGCACCATACACGATGCGCTCGGCCACGGACTTCTTGCCTTCGAGCATGACAGCGTTGATGAACTTCGCCACGACCTTGTCGCCATATTTGGCGTCGGGCAGAACTTCGCGCTTTACGGCGGCACGACGACGGGACATCGATCAGGCTCCTTACTTGGGACGCTTCGCGCCGTACTTCGACCGACGCTGTTTGCGGTCCTTTACGCCCTGGGTGTCCAGGGTGCCGCGAATGATGTGGTAGCGCACGCCCGGCAAGTCCTTCACGCGGCCGCCGCGGATCATGACCACCGAGTGCTCCTGCAGGTTATGCCCCTCACCGGGGATGTAGGAGGTCACCTCAAAGCCGTTCGTCAGACGAACGCGCGCAACCTTACGCAACGCGGAGTTCGGCTTTTTCGGCGTGGTCGTGTAGACGCGCGTGCACACGCCGCGCTTCTGCGGGCAGGCCTGCATGGCCGGCACCTTGTTTCTTTTGACCTGCGGCGTCCGCGGCTTGCGGATCAGCTGGTTGATCGTCGGCATGCAACAACCGTCCCTATATGTCTCGCTTCATGTCCGGCGCGCCCCAGCACGGAACGCCCGATGGCCCCAAAACCGTCGCCTTCACGGTGGTCCCAAGGCAAGCACGACGCGCCCTGAGGGGACGCGCCGGTACAAAAGAACCCCGTCGGCACCCTGAACGAGGCGCCCGATTCGGGGGGAGGCCGTTGGGCCTGCTCATGAATCTGACCCGGAGACGCCCGGGAGCAGGGGTTTGGGCCACCTGCCCGCGTCTCGGGAGGGCGCATACTATGCAGACGGCCCCACCCCGTCAAGTCCAGGCCGCTGAAAAACCGGTGTTTGGCCGGTTCCAGCGGGGTGTTCGCCCATTCGGATCCCCATGGATGGGCCCCGAGTGGGGTGAAAGCCCGGTTCCCGTGGCGCGAACGCCGGAGTCCCCGGGAAAAACGGTGGCACCCGGGCCGCGACTCCGCCCGATGGGGCCGGAGTCGCATCACCCGAGTCTCGTCGGCGAACCTCGTCCGCCCCGGCTTTACTCGTCGCCGGCGCCACCCTCAGCGCCGCCGTCGAACCCAGAGGCGGACGGATGGCCGGTGTCGTCGAGCGGCATGCGCACCACGACACCCTCGCCGCCCTCGCCCTCCAGCACCTCGGGGTGCTGTGCGGCGACCGTCTCCGCCATGACCCGATCGCGGTCGGCCGCGATCTGGCGGAAGCGGCCCATGGTCGCCCCGGTTCCGGCCGGGATCAGGCGGCCCACGATGACGTTCTCCTTCAGGCCCACCAGCGAGTCCCGCTTGCCAGACACGGCGGCCTCGGTGAGGACGCGCGTGGTCTCCTGGAACGACGCGGCGGAGATAAAGGAGTGCGTCTGCAACGAGGCCTTGGTGATGCCCTGCAGCACCGGATCGCCGAACGCCGGCCGACCGCCATCCTTGATGGTCTTGTCGTTCTCGTTGGCGAACTCCATCCGATCCACCAACTCGCCGACCAGGAAGGTGGTGTCACCCGGCTCGCGGATTTCCACCTTCTGCAGCATCTGACGGATGATGACCTCGATGTGCTTGTCGTTGATCTTCACGCCCTGGAGTCGATAGACGTCCTGGATTTCCTTGATGAGGTAATCCGCCAGCGCCTCGACGCCCAGCACGCGCAGGATGTCGTGCGGCACCGGGTTGCCGTCCATCAGCGGATCGCCCTTGCGGACGTAGTCGCCTTCCTGAACGGTGACGTGCTTGCCCTTGGGCAGCAGGTACTCCATCTCCGTGCCGTCCTCGGCCGCCACGATGATGCGACGCTTGGACTTGTAGTCCTTGCCGAACTCGACCCGACCGTCGATTTCCGTGATGACGGCGTGGTCCTTCGGCTTGCGGGCCTCGAACAGTTCCGCCACGCGCGGCAGACCACCGGTGATGTCACGGGTCTTCGAGCCCTCGCGCGGGATACGCGCCAGCACCTCGCCCGCCTTCACCTTCTGACCCGGCTCAACCGACAGAATGGCGTCCACCGACATGAAGTAGCGCGCCTCCAGCCCGTTCTCGAGCATGATGACCTCGCCGGACTCATCCCGCAGGGTGATGCGCGGCTTCAGGTCGCCCGACCGGGGCTGCGAGCGCCAGTCCACCACCACGCGCGACGAGATGCCGGTCGCCTCATCGGTGACCTCGCGCATCGACACGTTGTCGATCAGGTCGACGTAGTGCGCGATGCCTTCCTTCTCCGTCACGATCGGCAGGGTGTACGGATCCCACTCGGCGAGGCGCGTGCCCTTGCCGATGGTCTGGCCCTCGTCCACCAACAGGCGGGCGCCGTACGGAATCCGGTGGCGCGCCTTTTCACGTCCGAGCTCATCGGCCAGCACGACTTCCAGGTTCCGCGCCATGACGACGTGCGCCCCGCTTTCGGTCTTCACGACCTGGCGGTTCTCGATCTTCACGATGGCATCGAAGGCCGCGTCCACGCTCGACTGCTCGGCGCCACGCTGGGCGGCGCCGCCGATGTGGAACGTCCGCATGGTGAGCTGCGTGCCCGGCTCGCCGATCGACTGCGCCGCGATGACGCCCACGGACTCGCCCATGTTGACGTGCGTGCCGCGCGCCAGGTCGCGGCCGTAGCAGGCCGCGCAGATGCCGCGCTCCGCCTCGCAGGTCAGCACCGAGCGGATCTTGACCTGCTCGACGCCCGCCTGCACCAGCTTCTCGACGTCCGGCTCCTCGATCAGGTAGTTGCGCGGCAGCAGAAGTCCGCCGTTGTTGTCGAGCACATCCTCGGCCGTGGTCCGGCCCAGCACCCGCTCGCCGAGGGAGACGATGATCTCGCCGCCATCGACCACCGGGTTGACCGTGATGCCCTCCTGCGTGCCGCAGTCATCCATGCAGATGATGGCGTCCTGCGCCACGTCCACCAGACGGCGCGTGAGGTACCCGGAGTTCGCCGTCTTCAAGGCCGTGTCGGCCAGCCCCTTACGGGCGCCGTGGGTGGAGTTGAAGTACTCCAGCACGGTCAGGCCTTCCTTGAAGTTCGACACGATCGGCGTCTCGATGATGGAGCCGTCCGGCTTGGCCATCAGGCCGCGCATGCCGGCAAGCTGCTTCATCTGGGCGGCCGAGCCACGGGCCCCGGAGTGCGCCATCATGTAGACCGAGTTGATGGGCTTGCCCGGCTCGATCTTGGCGATCTCCTTCATCATCTCGTCGGCGACGCGGTCGGTGCAGTGCGCCCAGGCGTCGATCACTTTGTTGTACTTCTCGCCCTGGGTAATCAGGCCTTCGAGGTACTGGTGCTCGAACTCCTTGACCTGCGCCTCGGTCTCGGCGACCAGCGTTTCCTTGGTCGCCGGGATGACCAGATCATCCTTGCCGAACGAGATGCCGGCGCGCGCCGCCTGACCGTAGCCCAGAGACATGATCCGGTCACAGAAGATGACCGTCTCTTTCTGGCCGCAGTGGCGGTAGACGACGTCGATGACGTCCTGAAGGTCCTTCTTCCGCAGCAGCCGGTTGATGATCGAGAACGGCACGTGTTTATCACGCGGCAGCAGCGCGTAGATGCGCAACCGGCCCGGCGTGGTCTCCACCACCTTGATCTGCCGGTCGCCGTTCTCGTCCACCAGGTCCACGCGGCACTTGATGCGGGCGTGCAGGTGCACGCGGCCGTGGAACAAGGCCTGCTCGACCTCTTCCGCGCCGCCGAAGGTCATGCCCTCGCCGATCTCGCCCTCGCGCTCCATGGAGCTGTAGTACAGGCCCAGAACGATGTCCTGCGTCGGCACGATGATCGGCTTGCCGTTGGCGGGGCTGAGGATGTTGTTGGTCGACATCATCAGCACGCGCGCCTCAAGCTGGGCTTCCAGCGAGAGCGGAACGTGCACGGCCATCTGGTCGCCGTCGAAGTCGGCGTTGAACGCGGTGCAGACCAGCGGGTGAAGCTGGATCGCCTTCCCCTCGATCAGCACCGGCTCGAACGCCTGAATGCCCAGGCGGTGCAGCGTCGGCGCACGGTTCAGCATGACGGGGTGTTCGCGGATCACCTCTTCGAGGATATCCCACACCTCCGGCCGCTCCTTCTCCACCATCCGCTTGGCGGCCTTGATCGTGGTGGCGTAGCCGTACAGCTCCAATTTGGAATAGACGAAGGGTTTGAACAACTCCAACGCCATTTTCTTTGGAAGGCCGCATTGGTGCAGCTTCAACTCCGGCCCGACCACGATCACCGAACGACCGGAGTAGTCGACGCGCTTGCCGAGCAGGTTCTGACGGAAGCGGCCCTGCTTGCCCTTCAGCATGTCGGACAGCGACTTCAGCGGCCGCTTGTTGGCGCCGGTGATGGCGCGCCCGCGCCGGCCGTTGTCGAACAGGGCGTCGACGGATTCCTGCAGCATCCGCTTCTCGTTGCGGATGATGATGTCCGGGGCGCGCAGCTCGATCAGCCGCTTCAGGCGGTTGTTCCGGTTGATGACGCGGCGGTACAGGTCGTTCAGGTCCGAGGTCGCGAAGCGGCCACCGTCGAGCGGCACCAGCGGGCGCAGCTCCGGCGGGATCACGGGCACCACGTCCAGGATCATCCATTCCGGGCGGGTGTCGGACTCCATGAACGCCTCGACCAGCTTGAGGCGCTTGACCAACTTCTTGCGCTTGGCCTCGGAGTTGGTCTCCTTCAGCTCGAAGCGCATGTCGTCGCGCAGCGATTCCAGCTCGATCGCCTTGAGCATCTTCTGCAGCGCCTCGGCGCCGATGCCAGCCTCGAAGCTGCCCTCGCCGTACTCCTCAACCGCGCGCTGGTACGCCTCCTCGCTCAGCAGCTCGTTCTGCTTCAGCGGGGTCATACCCGGTTCGATGACCACGTAGTTCTCGAAGTACAGGACCCGCTCCAGGTCCTTCAGCGTCATGTCGACCAGAAGGCCGATGCGGCTGGGCAGCGACTTCAGGAACCAGATGTGCGCGACCGGGGCGGCCAACTGAATGTGGCCCATGCGCTCGCGGCGCACCTTGGACAGGGTGACCTCGACGCCGCACTTCTCGCAGATGATACCGCGATACTTCATGCGCTTGTACTTGCCGCACAGGCACTCATAGTCCTTTATGGGACCGAAGATGCGCGCACAGAACAGGCCGTCGCGTTCCGGCTTGAAGGTACGGTAGTTGATCGTCTCCGGCTTCTTGATCTCGCCGTAGGACCACGAGGCCACCTTTTCGGGGCTCGCGATGGAGATCTTGATCTGGTCAAACGACTGGGTGCCGGTGACCTGACCGAAGATTTTCATCAACTCATTCATGAGACAGTCTCCGCCGGTTCGCGGGTGTGGGCGGCGCGCGGGGGAAGCACGCCGTCCCTACTGTGGATAACCCACATGTCCGAAATATGGGCGGTGATCGCGTCCGCCACAGGGGACGCGATCCCGCTTCCGCTCGTCACAGGCGTTACGACGTGGACTGATCCATCTCCACATCGAGGCCCAACGACCGCATTTCCTTGATCAACACGTTGAAGGACTCCGGAATACCGGCCTCGAACGCGTCGTCACCGCGCACGATCGCCTCGTAGACCTTGGTGCGGCCGGCCACGTCGTCCGACTTGACCGTCAGCATTTCCTGCAACGTGTAGGCCGCGCCGTAGGCCTCCAGCGCCCACACTTCCATTTCACCGAAGCGCTGGCCGCCGAACTGCGCCTTACCGCCCAGCGGCTGCTGGGTGACCAGCGAATACGGGCCGATGGAGCGCGCGTGGATCTTGTCGTCCACCAGGTGGTGCAGCTTGAGCATGTAAATATAGCCCACGGTGACCGGGCGGTCGAATGGTTCGCCGGTGCGGCCATCGCACAGGGTCACCTGACCGGACGAATCCAGCCCCGCCTTGTCGAGCATGGTGACGATGTCGGCCTCGCGCGCGCCGTCGAACACCGGCGTCGCGATCGGCACGCCGTTGCGCAGGTTGCCGCACATTTCCAGCAGATCCGGCTCGGTCATGTCGACGATGACGTCGTTGTATTCCTTGTCGCCATAGATCGTATGCAGCCGCTCGCGCAGCGCCTCGGTCTGGCCGGTGCCGTGCTGGATCGCCTCCAGCATCTCCTGGACCTGATGGCCCAGGCCGCGGCACGCCCAACCCAGGTGCGTCTCGAGAATCTGCCCGACGTTCATACGCGACGGCACACCCAGCGGGTTCAGCACGATATCGACCGCCGTGCCGTCCTCGAGGTAGGGCATGTCCTCCATCGGATTGATCTTCGAGATCACGCCCTTGTTGCCATGACGGCCGGCCATCTTGTCGCCCGGCTGCAGCTTGCGCTTCACCGCGACGAAGACCTTGACCATCTTCAGCACGCCGGGCGGCAGTTCGTCACCGCGCTGGAGCTTCTCCACCTTGTCGTCGAAGCGATCGTGGATGCGCTCGATGCTCTCTTCGTAGGTTTTCTTGCGGGCCTCGACCTCGGCCATGACGGTGTCGTCGTCCACGACGATCTGGCGCCACTGGCCCTGGGTGAACTGGCCCAGAACCTCCTCGGTGAGCGGCACCCCGGTGGGCATGCCGCGCGGTCCGGAGACCACGGTTCGGCCCATCAGCACGTCCTTGAGCTGGGCGGAGAAGCTGCCCTCCAGGATCGCCTTTTCGTCGTCGCGGTCCTTGGCCAGACGCTCGATCTCGGCGCGTTCGATGGCCAGCGCGCGCTCGTCCTTGTCGACGCCGCGGCGGTTGAACACGCGCACCTCGACGACGGTCCCCGTCACACCCGGCGGCACCCGCAGGGAGGTGTCGCGCACGTCCGACGCCTTTTCGCCGAAGATGGCGCGGAGGAGCTTTTCTTCCGGCGTCATCGGGCTTTCGCCCTTCGGCGTGACCTTGCCGACCAGAATATCGCCGGCCTCGACCTCGGCACCGATATAGACGATGCCCGCCTCGTCCATGTTCTTGAGGGCTTCCTCACCCACGTTCGGAATGTCGCGGGTGATTTCCTCCTGGCCCAGCTTGGTGTCGCGGGCCATGACCTCGAACTCCTCGATGTGGATCGAGGTGAACACGTCATCGCGCACGATGCGCTCGGAGATGAGGATGGAGTCCTCGAAGTTGTAGCCGTTCCACGGCATGAACGCGACCAGCACGTTCCGGCCCAGGGCCAGCTCGCCCAGGTCCGTCGAGGGACCGTCGGCGATGATGTCCCCCTTCGACACCAGATCGCCCACCTTCACCAGCGGGCGCTGGTTGATGCAGGTGTTCTGGTTGGAGCGCTGGAACTTCCGCAGGCGGTAGATGTCCACGCCCGAAGCCGTGGCGTCGGTTTCCTCCGTCGCCCGGACCACGATGCGGGTGGCGTCCACCTGCTGCACAAAGCCGGTCCGGCGCGCCACGATGGTGGCGCCGGAATCGCGCGCCACCGCGCTTTCCATGCCGGTGCCGACGAACGGCGCCTCGGCGCGCACCAGGGGCACGGCCTGCCGCTGCATGTTCGAGCCCATGAGCGCGCGGTTGGCGTCGTCGTTTTCCAGGAACGGGATCAGCGCCGCCGCCACGGACACCAGCTGCTTCGGCGACACGTCGATCAGATCGATGTTGGCCGGGTCCACCAGTTCGTAGTCGCCGGCGTGCCGTGAGCTGACCAGGTCCGAGACAAAGCGGCCGTTCTCGTCCAGCTCCGCGTTCGCCTGCGCGACGGTGTACTTGCCCTCCTCCATGGCGGACATGTACAGGACCTCGTCGGTCACCTGCCCGTCCACGACGCGCCGGTACGGGCTTTCGATGAAGCCGTACTGGTTGACGCGGGCGAAGGTCGCGAGGCTGTTGATCAGGCCGATATTCGGGCCTTCCGGCGTCTCAATCGGGCAGATGCGGCCGTAGTGCGTGGGGTGCACGTCACGGACCTCGAAGCCCGCGCGCTCCCGCGTCAGACCGCCCGGGCCGAGGGCCGACAGGCGCCGCTTGTGGGTGACTTCCGACAGCGGATTCGTCTGGTCCATGAACTGCGAGAGCTGCGACGAACCGAAGAACTCGCGCACCGCCGCCGCCGCCGGCTTGGCGTTGATCAGGTCGTGCGGCATGACGGTGTCGATGTCCACGGCGCTCATGCGCTCGCGGATCGCCCGCTCCATGCGCAGCAAACCGACGCGGTACTGGTTCTCCATCAACTCGCCGACCGAGCGCACACGCCGGTTGCCGAGGTGGTCGATATCGTCCACCTCGCCGCGGCCGTCCTTCATCTCGACCATCATCTTGATGATGGACAGGATGTCCTCCTTGCGCAGCACGCGGACGGTGTCGGGCACCTCGTCGTTGGTGTAGCCCAGGCGCGCGTTCATCTTCACGCGGCCCACGGCCGACAGGTCGTAGCGCTCGGAGTCGAAGAACAGGCCCTTGAACAGCGCGTCGGCGGTCTCGAGGGTCGGCGGCTCGCCCGGGCGCATGACCCGGTAGATGTCGATCAACGCCTCTTCGCGCGACGTGTTCTTGTCCAGCGCCAGCGTGTTGCGGATATACGGGCCGACGTTGACGTGGTCGATGTGGAGGACCTTCAACTGCGTCACGCCGGAGCGTTCCATCTCCGCCAGCATGTCCTCGGTCAGTTCATCCCCGGCCTCGGCGAAGATCTCGCCGGTCTCCAGGTCGATCATGTCCTCGGCGGCGTAGCGGCCCACCAGTTCCTCGGAGAACACGCGCTGGCTGGTCATGCCCTCCTCGACCAGCTTGCGGGCGCTGCGCGGGGTGACCTTGGCGCCGGCCTCCATTTTGACCTCGCCGGTTTCGGCGTCGACCAGATCATGCAGCAGCTTCACGCCGCGCATGCGGTCCGGCTCGAAGGGAATCTTCCACCCCTTCTCGTCGCGCTCGAACGTCAGCGTGTCGTAGTAGTAGGCGAGGATTTCCTCGGCGGTCATGCCCTGGATTTCGAGCAGGTCCACGCCCTTGCCCTCGGCCGCGCGTTCGGCGCGCAGGGCCGTGGTCGCGCCGCCCTCGAGCGCGTACAGCAGAGTCGTGACCGGCAGCTTGCGGCGGCGATCGATGCGCACGTACACCAGATCCTTGGCGTCGAACTCGAAGTCCAGCCAGGAGCCGCGGTACGGGATCACGCGGGCCGCGAACAGGTACTTGCCCGACGAATGGGTCTTGCCCTTATCGTGGTCGAAGAACACGCCCGGCGACCGGTGCATCTGCGAGACGATGACGCGCTCGGTGCCGTTGATGATGAAGGTGCCGTTCGACGTCATGAGCGGCATGTCGCCCATGTAGACGTCCTGCTCCTTGATGTCGCGGATGGAGCGGGCGCCGGTTTCCTCGTCCACGTCCCAGACGAGCAGGCGCAGCGTCACTTTCAGCGGCGCGGCGAACGTCATGCCGCGCTGCTGGCACTCCTCGACGTCGTACTTCGGCGTCTCCAGATCGAAGCCGACGAACTCCAGTTCGCCCTTGCCGGCGAAGTCCCGGATCGGAAACACGGACTTCAGAACCTCCTGAAGGCCGCTGTCCGTGCGTTGCGCCGTCGGCACGCCCACTTGCAGGAACTGATCGTAGCTGCTCTTCTGCACCTCGATGAGGTTGGGCATGGGGGCCACGGTGGAGATGCGCCCGAAGTCCTTGCGGACCCGCTTCCGAGTTGTCAACGACTTGGTCATTGCCGCTCCTTGCCTGTTTGCCTGCCCGCGCGCGCCCCGGGGACGGTCACCCCGGGCGGAATCGTCGGCGTCCTGGCCGCCCCGTCCGTGGTCCCGCCGTCACGGATGAGTCGACCCTCGTCTCGGCCCGGGCCGCGCCTGACGCGCCCCGCCACCGTCCGGTCCCCCGAAAAACACCGGGTGGAGGCCCCGATCCCGCCGGCCCGCCGACGGCATGCGGCCCCCTCCACCCGTCTCCCGGGTCTCCGCGCCACCGCTCGCGCGATGCCCGGGGCCCCGGTCCTTTAACGCCCGAAAGCCGGAGGGACTCCGAGCGCCCCTCCGGCCTATCCGGACTGGTCGGATGTGAGCGTCGTCGGGGTCCTTACTTGACCTCGACGGTGGCGCCCGCTTCTTCCAGCTTCTTCTTCAGCTCGGCCGCCTCGTCCTTGGACACGGCTTCCTTCACCGGCTTCGGCGCGCCCTCGACCAGTTCCTTGGCTTCCTTCAGGCCAAGGCCGGTGATGGCACGGACTTCCTTAATGACGTTGATCTTCTTGTCGCCCGCGGACGCCAGGATCACGTCAAATTCGGTCTTCTCTTCCTCGGCGGCGGCGGCTTCGCCACCACCCGCGGCAGCCACGCCGGCCACGGCCACGGGGGCCGCGGCGGACACGCCCCACTTCTCCTCGAGCATCTTGGAGAGCTCGGCGGCCTCCAGGACGGTCAGGGCGGACAGATCTTCAACAAGCTTTTCAAGATCGGCCATTGTATTAAGCTCCTCGTCGGATCGACTTGAACAGGTCGGGTTCGGTTGGGACTGGGAAGACGGCGATCACGCCGCCTCGCTCTGGGAATCGGCATAAGCCTTGAGCACACGGGCAAGCTGACCCGCCGGCGCCTGGGTGACGCTGGCAACCCGCTGGGCGGGCGTGGTGAGCAGGCCAACGAGCTTGGCTCGCAGTTCGTCGAGGGACGGCATCTTGGCCAGCGCCTGAACACCATCGGCGTCCAGAACGCGGCCCTGCATGGACCCACCAAGGATGACCAACTTGTCGTTGGTCTTGGCGAACTCCGCGCAAGCCTTGGCCGCCGCCACCGGATCGGCCGACGTGGCAATCGCCGTCGGTCCGGTGAACAGGTCGGCCAGATCCTCGAAATCCGTTCCCGCCAGGGCGAGCTTCGTGAGCCGGTTCTTCGTGACCCGGAACTTGGCGCCGGAGGTGCGCACCTTGCCACGGAGAGTCTCCATCTGATGCACCGTCAGCCCCTGATAGTGGGCGACGATACAGACGGACGACTCCGTGAACTCGGCGTGCATCGCGGCAACGAGTTCCTTCTTTTCGTCTCGGTTCACTTCCGTCTCCGCTGACTGGGTTCGCGGTCCGGGCCGGCCCATGTGGCCCGACCCCCGCCGCGAACGCGGTTCGTGTCCTCGCGTCCGCGCCGTCCGGAGTCCCGGTCCCGTCTCCGCCGCCCGGGTGTCCCGAGACGCCGGCTTCCGAAGCCGATCCCCCGCGCCGGCATGGAGCGCGGGACCTGCCCACGGAAAGTTCAAGCCGTTCCGCCGAGGACCTGTGCGCCACGCCCGGAGCCGAAACCCCACGCGCGCCGCCCGACCCTCGCCGGTCGAACACCGTCACTCCCCGTCTACGCGGGCGGGATGCCTCCCTTCAAGGAGCGGACGTCCGCGCACGGACCCCGCACCACCCACGGTCTCGGACAGGCTGGGACGGAGCCGGGCCCGGGACATGTGCCCCGAACATCGGATCCGATCCCCTATCCGGTCGCACGGAACCGCCCCCGCGAGGAGACGGCGCCGCGTCAACCGAAACTCATCCGAACCCGGCCACCCCTGACGGGCAAAGCCGGGACCGGCACATATCCTCAGCCGCCCCCGGTTTAGACCGGGGTGGCCACCGAGCTGACGTTGAGCCGCAGACCCGGGCCCATCGTCGAGCTGATCGAAATCTTCTTCACATAGGTGCCCTTGGCGCCCGTCGGCTTGGCCTTGATGATCGCATCCACGAAGGCGTGGATGTTTTCGGCCAGCTGCTCGTCGCTGAAGCTGACACGCCCCACGCCACCGTGGATGATGCCCGCCTTCTCAACGCGGAACTGCACCTGACCGGCCTTGGCCGCCTTGACGGCGTCCGCGACGTTCGGGGTCACCGTGCCCAGCTTCGGGTTCGGCATCAGGCCGCGCGGACCCAGGATCTTACCCAGGCGACCGACCACACCCATCATGTCCGGCGTCGCGATGCAGCGGTCGAAGTTGATGGTGCCGGCCTGCACCTCAGCCATCAGATCCTCGGCGCCGACGACGTCCGCCCCGGCGGCCTTCGCCTCCTCGGCCTTGTCGGCCTTGGCGAACACGGCGACGCGGACGGTCTTGCCGGTGCCGTGTGGCAGCGACACGACGCCGCGCACCATCTGGTCGGCGTGACGCGGATCGACGCCCAGGTTCATGGCCACTTCGACGGTCTCGTCGAACTTGGCCTTGGCGCGCTCCTTGATCATCGTGACGGCCTCGGCCACGTCAAACGCGGCGTTCCGGTCCAGCCCCTCGTACGCGGCGCGGAGCCGCTTTCCCTTGGTCGCCATGGTCCTTACTCCTCCACGCTCAGGCCCATGGACGACGCCGAGCCCTTCACCATCTCCATCGCCGCCTCGACCGTCGGACAGTTCAGGTCCGGCATCTTCTGCGTGGCGATCTCGCGCACCTGCTCCAGCGTCACGGAGCCGATGGTCCCGCGCCCCGGCGTCTGGGTGCCCTTGGACACGCCGGCCGCCTTCTTCAGGAAGTAGCTGACCGGCGGAGTCTTGGTGACGAACGTGAAGGACCGATCACCGTAGGCCGTAATGACCACGGGAATCGGCATCCCCGGTTCCATGTTCTGCGTGGCCGCGTTGAAGGCCTTGCAGAATTCCATGATGTTCAGGCCGCGCTGGCCCAGCGCCGGACCCACGGGCGGGGACGGCTTGGCGCCACCGGCCGGAATCTGGAGCTTGATGTACCCTACGATCTTCTTCGCCATGATATCCTCGGCTCATGATACCCCGCCGTGGCGGAGCCCCCTCGATCAGGGGTCCAAGGGAGTGTGGTGCGGCCCGCCGAGGCCTTTCGGCGGCGACCTCCCACACCAGGAGGAACGCGGGCAAACCCCGCGCCCGGGCGCCGCGCCGGCCTTCGGGGCCGGGCCACGCCAAAACGAACGGTCGGTCAGAGCTTCTCGACCTGCGAGAACTCCAGCTCGACGGGCGTGGATCGCCCAAAAATCGACACGGACACCTTCAGGCGCGCCCGCTCGTCATCCACGTCCTCGACCACGCCGTTGAACGACGCGAACGGACCGTCGGCGACGCGCACCTGCTCGCCGATGTCGAACGTGATCGACGGCTTCGGCCGCTCGATGCCTTCCTGCACCTGACGCAGGATGTGCGTGACCTCGGTCTCCGAGATCGGCGCCGGTCGGCCGCGCCCCCCCAGGAAGCCGGTCACCTTCGCCGTGTTCGTCACGAGGTGCCAGCTCTCGTCGGTCAAGGCCATCTTGACCAGCACATAGCCCGGGAAAAACTTGCGCTCCGCATTGACCTTCGCGCCACGCCGAACCTCGACCACCTCTTCGGTGGGCACCAGGACCTCTTCAAACAGGTCTTCCATGCCCTTCTGGGCGGCCTGTTCGCGGATCGACTGGGCGACCTTGTTCTCGAAACCGGAGTACACGTGAATGACGTACCAACGGGCCTCCATGCCTGCCTATCCTCCCAGGCCGAAAATGAGCTGGACGCCCCACGAGAGCACCTGATCGACGACGAAGAAAAACATCGCCGCCAGAAAAACCATGATGAAAACCATCAGCGTCGAGATGCCGGTTTCCTTGCGGGTTGGCCATGTGACCTTGCCCAGTTCCTGACGGACCTGCCTCACGAACTGGCCGGGATTGACTTTTGCCATGGGATCGCTGATCTCGCCCGCGTATACTTCGACAACTCGACCACCTCGTGACCACCGCCTAAGCGGACGCCGAGGCACCCCCGTCAGACGCGGCGGGCCCGGGCTCTCCGAGGGATCTGGAGGATCCTTCGGGCCCAGGCACCGGCGACTGGAATCGGTATGGCCATGGCAGGGGCGGCAGGACTTGAACCCGCAACCCCCGGTTTTGGAGACCGGTGCTCTACCAGTTGAGCTACACCCCTCCAGGGCCATGGGGTCCGATGGACCACGAGACGAACACAACGCGCGCCCCGCAGCCCCGGACTGGCCCCGTCCGCGCCGCCGTGACCCGAAGGGGATCACCGATGACGCTCCGGACGGAGCCGCAGTACTTAACCGGGATGATCGGCCGGATCAAGCCCTTTTTGCCCCGCACCCAAAGAACGCGAGACAGAGGATGTGAACCGGCCGCGCATCCCGTTCTCCACCACCGATGTTACTCGACGATGGAGGCGACGACGCCGGCACCGACGGTGCGGCCGCCCTCACGGATGGCGAAGCGCAGGCCTTCGTCCATCGCGATCGGCGCGATCAGGTTCACCAC
>NZ_JACIGJ010000029.1 GCF_014197855.1 Roseospira marina | reverse complement strand
GGCCTGTTCACGTTCCAGACCGACACCGTGCCGTTCGCGGACATGGCGCGGGACAGCGCGTGGCGTTGGGCGTCGCAGGACCGCGCGGGGGCCGCGCCCGCCTATCAGTACACCGGCCCCGGGGCCGATACGCTCACCCTGTCCGGCACCCTGATGCCGGAGATCACCGGCGGCCCGGTTCACCTGGAAACGCTCCGCCGCATGGCGTCGGAGGGCAAGGCGTGGCTGCTGATGGACGGCCACGGCCGCCGGCGGGGAACCTGGGTGGTGGCGAGTGTGAGCGAGACCCGCACGCACATGATGAACGACGGCACCCCGCGCAAGGTGGACTTCACCCTATCCCTGACGCGCTATTCCGACGACGACATAGAGGGACGCGGCGCCCTGACCGACAGCCTGCCCGGCCGGTTGGGCGCGGTGTCCTCGGATGACGTGATCGCGGGCGCGCGGGACGCGGCGGGCGCCCTGGCCGGAGCCGTCGGCGATCTGTGGGGCCTGTACCGATGATTCCGGCATGGCGGGTGACGGCGGACGATGTGGACGTGACCGACGCTGTGGCGGCGGGCCTGTTGTCCCTGACCGTGACCGACAAGCCCGGGTTGGACTCGGATGAACTCACCCTCTCCATCGCCGATCCCACGGGCTCCATCGCCTTGCCACGGCGCGGCGTGATCCTGCGCGTGGCCCTGGGCTGGCAGGGATCGCCCCTGATCGACAAGGGCCGCTACCGTGTCGACGAGGTCCGCCACGCCGGGCCGCCCGACCGGATCGAGATCAAGGCCCGCGCCGCCGATCTGACCGGAGGCCTGCGCGCCCATCGCGACCTGTCCTATGACGAGACCACCCTGGGCGCGGTGCTCCAGAGCGTCGCCGCGCGCCACGGGTTGGCGCCGGCGATTGCCGACACCCTGGCCGCGTTGCCGATCCCCCATCTCGATCAGGCGACGGAATCGGACGCCCACCTGGTCACGCGCCTGGCGCAACAGGTGGACGCCATCGGCACCATCAAGGACGGTCGCCTCGTGTTCACCCCACGCGGCGCCGGCGTCACGGCCGAAGGTGCCACGCTGCCCGCCGTCACCGTGCGCCGGGCGGAAACCGGGTCGCATGCGTTCGGCATCCAGGACCGGGAGGGCGAGACGACGGGGGTTCGCGCTGTCTGGCGGGACCATGACGCGGCCGAGGACCGGGCCGAACTGGCCGGGGCGTCGGGCACCGTCACCACCTTGCGGCGGGTCTATCCCTCCCAAGCCGAGGCGGCCGCCGCCGCCCGCGCCGCCCTAACCGACATCGCCCGGGGGCAGCGCGACCTGCGCCTGTCCCTGGCGCTCGGCCGGCCGGAGATCATCGCCGGCCAGCCCCTGGCCGTGACCGGCTTCCGGCCGGAAATGGATGGGGTTCAATGGGTGGTCGAGACCGTCCGCCACACCCTCGACGCCGCCGGCGGCTTCCGCTCCGACCTCGAGGCCGTCGAACAGCAACCGCCCGCCCAGGGGGGCGGATCGGGTGGTGGATCAGGCGGCAGATCGAGCGGCGCCGCCGTGGACATCACGTCCCTGCGCGAGAGCGGGGTGGATTGGTCGGGCCTCTCCGCCGCCGAGCGCGCCGAGAGGGCGGGGGCGTGAGCGCCTAGATCAGGTCGTCCACGTCCAGATCGAGCGCCTCCGCGAGCGCCTTGTACGTGGACACCGACCCAGGCTTCTTGCCGCCCTCGATGGTCGAAATGTAACTCTGCGGCACTCCAGCCTTTTCGGCCAGCGCGGCTTGGCTCAGGCCGCGCCGCTCCCGCCAGTAGCGCAGGGCCGACACGTCGCCGGCGGCGATCTTCTTGTAGTCGTCCAGCGGGATGGCGTCGGTCTCATCCACGCGGGACGCGGCGAGGATGTCCTCCAGATCCTCCAGGCGTTCCAGCAGGGCCTTGTAGTCGGCTCGGGGCAGGGTGACCGTGTCCCCGGGGGTGGGGGAGACGGTCGCGGCGGCGGTCTCACTCATAAGCGTCTCTCCGGTGCTTGACGGTCAGCACGACCATAATGGTAACCGTATTCGTTTCGGTGTCGAGGCGGTAGATCACGCGGTAATCCGCGACCCGCAGGCGGTATAGGTCGGAGCCCTTCAGGGCCTTCACGTTCGCGGCCAGGGCGGCGGGATCTGCGGCGAACTGTTCGATCTTGGCGATGATGCGCGCGCCGGTCTTGGTGTCGATCCGCTTCAGGTCCTTCTGCGCCGCCCTGGTGATGATGACCTTCATATCCGCCCCCGCTGTTGATGGCCCAAATATATCTATCGGATATAAGCTGGTCAAGCACAAAAATATCTATCGGATATAATTGCTGGCGGACGAACGTGCTTGACTACAAAAGACGTCATAGTAGTCTTATCGGGCAATGTTGAACCGTCATGCGCGAGGTGATGGCCCGATGGCGAAAACGCTCCCGGTTTCCGTCCGAATGGATCCCGAAACAAAGAAGGCTGTCGAAGCAGCCGCCAGAGACGATGACCGCCCGGTCTCATCCATGATCGAACGGATCCTGAAACTCTGGCTGCGCGACAACGGCTATCTGCCGAAGGAGGGGGGCTTATGACCGAGAAGACCCTGACTCCGCTGTCAGTCACCGATCTCGACATGACACTGGACGAACCGCGCATTCTGGACCTGCGCCTTGCAGAGCGGCTCGGGTTCAGTCGGCCGCGTGATATACGGCCCTTGATTGAGTCGAACGCCGAAGAGTTGAGGCGCTACGGTATATTAGTTTGCGCTAATGCGCCGCAAACCTCCCAGGGCGGGCGTCCGACCATCGAATACCACCTCAACCAAGGCCAGTGCCTTCTGGTGTGCATGTTCAGCCGCACGCCGATCGCCGCCGACGTGCGCCAGGAGGTCATTACGGTGTTTCTCGCGTGCCAATACGGAGAATACGGTCGGTCCAATGGGCGCCGGATGAACCCGAGGGCACCTATTCAAGCGGCCGATATCGTTGCTCGGCTTCGGAAGGAAACGGACCCGACCGCACGGCGCATGCTGCATTCGGGCCTCGACCGTCTATGCCGCGAAATCGGCACACCGACCCCGCCTCTGGACGAATTGGGGCGCGATGCCCCGCCCTTGCCCGACGTCGCGGCTCCGTTCTTCGCTGGGTTGGGCCGGCTGACCGAGTTGGGGGTGCGGTGGAACCACGCCAGACGGAGCGACCGGATGGCCGTGAACCTGAAGGAAGCCGCCGCCCACTTCACGACGCATCGGATCCGAGTGGTGATAGACACCCCACTTCGGGATGCGCTGAAAGCATGCCAAGCCCCGGCCTTCCTGGGCATCGTGGCCGTGAACAGCACCCTTACGGGCAAGACGGTGAAGTGCTGGATGTTCGGGCCGCCAGACGGTGCCGCCGAACCCATCGTGCACTAGAGACGACTGTTGCGCCTCCGAAGCTTTTTGAGAATCTTTTGTCCGTATTGGATATCGAATTCACAGGCCCCGCTGGGCGACCATCAGAGTCCCCTTGCCCGACGGCGAGGGGCCGGGTGCGCTACCACCCGGGGAGCCAATGGCGAAGCCCCGCCATCACAGTCTGACCAACAGTGGGGACCGTCCCGCCGCCGCGCATCGCGGCGGGATCGGTAGCGCATGGGGCTTGCCACATGGAAGAGAGAGAGCAACGCCAAG
The DNA here is from genome assembly GCF_014197855.1 of Roseospira marina. GTDB lineage: Bacteria > Pseudomonadota > Alphaproteobacteria > Rhodospirillales > Rhodospirillaceae > Rhodospira > Rhodospira marina. The sequence goes on along the minus strand of NZ_JACIGJ010000029.1, from coordinate 15,284 downwards.
AAGCGGCGCAACATATCTATATCGATCAGTATACGGCCGAATATATCGAATGGTGGGGGTCGCGCTTTGATCAGAAGCGCAAAAAAAGTTTAAATCGTCATGCGATACTAAGGGTTTATATGAGGCGGCGCTTCCGAGTCGCTTCCGCTGCCTTCTTGGTCGGCGTGATCGTGGGTGTCATCTGGCTTCGGGGCTGATCGTATTGCCCTCAAGTCTCGAGCCAAGTTGACGCATTCGGCCGCGAACTCGGCGGCGGAAATTCCATCGAATTTCAGGGGCTGGCGTTCGACCCGTCGAAACACCAGCTCCACCGCCTCCCCGAGATAGGCCTCCGTGGCGGGAGCTGGGCCGGGCCCTACCTCGACCAGATCAGCGGCAGAGGTGTTGAGCGCCCGCGAAAGGCGCACGATCCAATCCGCCGATAGCCTTCGTTCACCACGCTCAAGCTTGGTGATTTGTGATTCGGTGCAGTGGGCGCGCGCGGCCAAATCCTTGCGCGTCAAACCCAATCGCTCCCGGTGCTCTCGAATCCTATTTTGCATATTCGGACGATACCTCCCCAGCCTGTGCACCGCACGTCGACAAAATGTGCAGATTTGCCTTGTCGGTACGATCAATCTGTGTATACGTTATGTGCCAGTAGCACAGGGGGTGCATATGAAGCTCAGGGATTGGCGCACACAGCATGGTCTCACGGCAAATGAGACGGCGGCACGGTGCGGCCACACATGGAGAGCGGTTCTCTCGTGGGAGGCAGGCCGGCGCATGCCAAACCCGTCCGCGATGAGAGCTATCTTTATTGCTACGAACGGCGCTGTAACGCCCAACGATTTCCATGATTTGCCGCCCCAAAATGGGGTTCCGCCCCAGAGTGTGTCACGCAATGTGGATTCCGAAAGCGGTCTGTGCACCAGGAAAAGCGCGGGAGTAATTCGCCATGCGTCGGCGCGCTGAACCCGACTACCTGGGGCTGAAGTCGGCGTTTCGCCGGCTGCTGCAAGAAAGCGGGGGCCTGAAAGCGGCCGCTGAGGTGACGCGCATCGGTCCGACGTCTCTCTCCGAATGCGCTTCGCGCGACCATGCCGACCGCTATCCGCCGGCCGACGTCATCCTCGATCTAGAAACCCACGTCGGCGAGGCCATCGTCTCCCGCCAGTTGGTCCATTTGGTCGCGGATCGGGCGGACATGGAAACACATGCCTCCCCCGGCAACGACGTCGCGGCCGTTTTGCACATGGCGACGCGAGGGCAGGTGGCGTTGGGCGAACTCGCCCGCTGCGCCGTCGAGGCGGCCGAGGACGGGGTTCTGTCCGATTCCGAACTGGCGCAGCTGATCCAGCGCGCGGAAACGCGCATGCATGTGGCCCAGTCCGACTACGACGCCCTCATGAAACTCCGCGAAACCCGGCGCGGACAGCCCCACCGCCGCGCGGCGGCAAAATCCGGGAGATCACCACGATGAAACGCCCCAAGGGTCGCCACGCCCAGAGTGTGTTCCGCAATCAGGCCCGCTGCCCCGTGTGCGGCACCGGCTGCCGCACCGCCAAGACTCACCACCTGACCGCCGCCGTGACCGAGATCACCTACGTCTGCCCCAACGAGGACTGCGGCATGGTCTGGGTCGGGCAGTTGTATCCGCTGCGCATCCTGGAGCCCTCGCGCCTGCCCGCCGCTCCGCCTCGCGCGGTCCCGGTTTCGGCGGCCGATAAGCGCGGCGCCGGGCCGGTCCTGACGCTCGCGTCGGGCGGCTGATCCAGGGGAAGCGGGGGACCCATGATGACATCGGATATCCAGTTGAATGACATCGTCACCTTGATCCGTGGCGATGCCCGGACGGCGCTGCAATCTCTTCCTGATGGCGCGGCGCGGTGCTGTGTCACATCGCCGCCGTACTTTGGCTTGCGCGATTACGGACATCCCGACCAGATCGGTCTGGAACCGGACCCGGCCGCCTATGTGGCTGAACTGGTTGCCGTGTTCCGCGAGGTCCGCCGCGCGCTCGCCGATGACGGAAGCCTGTGGCTCAACCTGGGGGACAGTTACGCCAGCGACGGCGGTACGGGCCGACAAGGTACGCGGGGGCAGCGGTTTGACCGCCGGCACACCCAGGAAACCCTGGGCGAGACGCGAAAATGGCCGGGTGCCGGGATCAAGCCGAAGGACCTGATCGGGATCCCGTGGATGGTAGCCTTCGCCCTGCGGGCCGATGGTTGGCACCTGCGCGAAGACATCGTGTGGCACAAGCCGAATGCCATGCCGGAAAGCGTCCGTGACCGCTGCACGCGGGCGCATGAGTATGTGTTCCACTTCACGAAATCGCCCCGATACTACCACGACGGCGATGCGATCAGTGAAGCCGCCGTGTCGGACCACGGGTCCGGAAACGGGTTCCGGCGTGACCATAGGCTTTCTTTTCAGGATCTGGACGGCAAAGCCCGAGGTAGCGACACCGCGTGGAATGGCATCGGCGGCCGTCGCAATCGGCGGTCGGTGTGGACCATTCCGACCCGCCCGTTCAAGGGCGCGCACTTCGCCACGTTCCCGGCCGACCTGCCCACGTTGTGCCTCCGCGCCGGATCGGAGCCCGGCGACGTTGTTCTAGACCCCTTCGCGGGGGTCTGCACGACGGGTGTTGCCGCGCTGGCGGAGGGGCGCCGGTTCGTGGGCATCGAACTCAACCCAGCCAATCTTGTCCTTGCCCGTCCGCGTCTATGCCAATCCGGATTCGGCCTGATACACGCGCGACCCGCTGCGATCCCACCGCGCCCCTCAGAGGTGGGGGGCTATCATGCGTGACGATATCGCCGCCGACGTGCGGCAACGCCTGATCCATGACTACAAGATGCGCCCCCGGGGCGACTGGCTGCAACGCGGGACCTGTCCGCAGTGCGGCGAAAAGGAGCTCTACGCCAACGGCACGGAACCCTGGGCGATCCGCTGCGGGCGGTTGAACAAGTGCGGGTTCGAGGCTTCGACCAAGGACCTGTACCCCGACGCTTTCGGGCGGTTGAACGAACGCTATCCCGCCACGTCCGAGAAACCCAACGAGACGGCGCACGCCTATATGGGGTTCGTCCGGGGCCTGCCGGAGGCCGCGCGCGGTTGGTATCGCCAGGGGCGGTTCTGGCATCCGACCGGCGACCGGGCGACGGCCACCGTTCTGTTCGAGATCGCCCCCGACGTCTGGATGGAACGGTTCGTGGAACCGGTCCGGGTGAAGGAAGACGACGGCGACGTCACGGTTCGCAAGCAGCACTTCCACGGCAAGTTCAAGGGTTTCGCGTGGGCGCCACCGAAACAGCGGGTGGGGGATGAAATCTGGATCGTCGAGGGCTGCATTGACGCCGCGTCCCTGGCCTGCGCCGGGCTGTCGGCCGCCGCCACCCTGTCCGCGTCCAACTACCCGGGCACCTGTTCGTCGGAAGTGGGGAGTACGTCGACGCTCGCCGCGTGCCCAACAGCGCCCGGTTCTGCGAAGAGGTCGCCCGCCTCGGCTATGAGAGCCCCAAGGCATTTGCCGCTTCGGCCGCCTGGACCGGCTCCAAGCTCTGGTACATCGAGCATGGCAACACCCTGCCCAGCAAGTCGGAGGACCTGAAGCTGTTGATCGGGCGCGGCTTCGATCTCCGTTATCTGCTGTACGGCGAGCGCACGGTCTCCCGGGCCGAACTGGACCTGATCGCCGCCTACCGCGACGGCGACACCGCCGGTGTCCAGCGCATCACGGCCGCTCGGCCGCCGCGCCTCACCGACCAGACCGACGGCGAGACCTGACGCCATGCCCCGCACACCCACCGCATGGCCGCTCGGGGCGCTCCCCCGTCGCATGACGCGGGAGTTGGCCGCCTACTACGTCGGCGTTTCGCCGCCGACGTTCGACAGCCGCGTGAAGGATGGCACCTATCCCAAGCCTCACGCCGATGGCCGCTATGACCGCCGGGCGCTCGATCTGGCCGTGGATCGCCAGTCCGGACTCGACACCAACGGAACGGGGGCGGACGATGAGCCCATGGACTGGGGGATCCGGGAGCTCGGAAGTGGTCAAGGTAAACCACAAAGGGGTCAACACCATCCGTAAGCGCCGGCCCGACGGCTCCGTGCGTGTGTACTACTATCACCGCGCCACGGGCTTGCGCCTTCCCGATGATCCCGCATCGCCAGAGTTTGCCCAGGCCCTCCGGGACTTGGCGCCGGCGCCGGAAACAGGGAAGCCGGCGCCCGGGTCCTTCGCCGCGTTGGTCGAGGCCTACCTGAGTAGTCCGGAGTTTCGGGCGTTGGCCCTGAAAACCCAGCGCGACTACCGGCGCTATCTGGATGTGATCCGCGAAAGCTGGGGCCGGAACCCGGTGCGCAAGCTCACGCGGGAACACGTCCTGACCCTGCGGGACCACTACGGAGATCGGCCGCGCACCGCGAACTATGTGGTTTCGGTGCTGCGCGTGCTGCTGTCCTATGCCGTCGATCGCTCCTCAATCTACGGGTTGACCGCGAACCCGGCGGCGCGGCCGAAACGCCTGAAGACGAACGGCGGGCATCGGCCGTGGGAGGAATCGGAAATCTCGGCCTTTCGCGCTCAATGGCCGCTCGGGTCCCTGGAACGCACGGCCTTTGAACTCGCCTTGAACACCGGGCAGCGCGGGGGTGATATCGCCGCCATGGCGCGCTCGGACGTCAAAGGCGGTCGGATCCAGGTTGCCCAGGAGAAAACCGGCGCCCGGGTGTCGGTGCGGATCTCCCAGGCGCTGGCCGACGCCCTGGGCGCCTGGGACGTTGCCCAGGCGGAGCGCATCGCCGCCCTGGAGACGGCGGCCCGGCCGGTGCCCCTGGACATGGGGCGGCGCATCCTGACGACGACGGAGCGCGGCAAGGCGCTCACCGTGGACTACTGGCGCCACCTGATGATCGACGCCATGCAGGCCGTGCCCGGTCTGGCCCAGGGCCTCGAGGCCGGGGGCGTCACCACCCATGGCCTGCGCTACACGGCCGCCACGCGCCTGCGGGAGCTCGGTCTGGGGTGGGAGGACATCGGCGCCATCACCGGCCACGAGACCGCCGCCATGGCGCGCAAATACAGCGAACGCCGGCGGCGGGCCGATCGGGCGATCACGAAGCTGGATCAGGTCCGCGAGTGGGGTCCGTCCGGCGCCGGGACGGGAGACGACGAGAACGAACCCTGATCAGATTTGCAAACCGTCCCTGGCAAATTTGCAAACCGAACGACAAAGGGGCCAGCCGATGCCGGCTAGCCCCTTGTTTTGTCTTCCGAATTTGGTGGGCGCACAAGGACTCGAACCTTGGACCCGCTGATTAAGAGTCAGCTGCTCTACCAACTGAGCTATGCGCCCTCCGGGTTCGAGACGCCGCCGTGCGGGCGGTGTTTCCCGAAGAGGGACGGGTGATATCAGCCCCCTGCCGGAAATGCAAGCCCTTCACGCGGTCTCTTCGCACTGTTCGCGCGCCCCTTTGCCGCACACGGACATTTCGGACGGGACCGGCCCCTCGCCGGTGTCAGCGGGCGAGTCCCAGGCGGTCGTGCCAGGCGGCGAGGGATTCGTCCGGATAGCCGCCGTGGTGCCGATCGTTGGGGCCGTCGGGCACCGGCACCCAATCCGGCTTGTCGTCCAGCATCAGGTGCGTGCGCTCAGGCGGTGTCGGCAGCGGGGTATCGATGGCCCCGGCGTGCGGATGCACCAGCTCGGGCCAACGCGGATCCCACAGCCACAGAGCCGTCCCACAGGTCTTGCAGAAGTGGCGCCGGGCGGGGCTGATGGTGCGGGCGCCGGTCTCCGCATCGCGGATGCGCGCCTGATAGACGGTGATGTGGTCCTCGCCCGTGACTGTCAGCGACTCCATGGCGCCGGCGATGTTGACGGCATGGCCGCCGGTGCCGGCGGTCTTCCGGCAGATCGAGCAGTAGCACAGGTTGAACGGGTAGGGGTGGGCGGAGGCGACCTGGAACGTGACCGCTCCGCAGTGACAGGAGCCTTCAAGGCGCATGACCGTGGTCCTTTGCCGTTGGGAATAATGCCGGGAGGTCAGGCGGACGGGTCCGGAGCCGGAGCGTCGTCCGCCGGGGCGAGGTCGAGTGTCGAACGCAACAGCCGCTCCACCACGGATGGGGCGATGTCGCGGGTGATGAACACAAGACGGGTGCGGCGGTCCTCCTGGCCGGTTTCGGCATCGACCGGCCAGCCGGGCAGGGCGGCCGGCGGGTGAAACACATGCTGCACGCCATGCACGGCCAGCGGTTCGGTGTGGTGGCGGGCGTTCACGATGCCTTTCAGGCGCAGCAGGTCGGCGCCGCGGCCGGCGACCATGAGTTCCAGGCCCGTGACCAGCGCGTCCCAATCGAGGGGCTCGTCGAACGTCAGGCAGAACGCCCCGATGCGGTCGTCGTGCCGGTTCACGTCGTGGTCATGATCGTGCTCGTGTTCGTGTTCGTGCCCATGGTCGTGGTGAGGCGTGTGCGCATCCGCCAGGGCCTCATCGCGCAGCCAGCCGGCCACATCGGGATGCTTGGCGTCGGCGCGGAACAGGCCGCACTCCAGCACCGCGGCGGGATCGACCGCGCCGTAGTCCGCTCGCAGCCGGGGTGCGGTGGGGTTGAGGCGCGCCAGACGCTCTTCCAGCGCCGCAAGGGCCGGGGGCGCGGCAAGGTCGGTCTTGCTCAGCACCAGCCGGTCCGCGACCGCGACCTGCTTGACCGATTCCGGTTGGCGGTCGAGCGTGTCCAGGCCGTGCACCGCGTCGACCAGGGTCACCACGCCGTCGAGGCGGTAGTGGTTGGACAGCAGCGGGTCGCTCATCAGTGTGTGCAGGATCGGGGCGGGGTCGGCGAGGCCGGTGGTCTCGATGACGATGCGCTCGAACTCGTCGATCTCTTGGCGCACGCGCTTCAGGAACAGGTCGCGCAACGCCGTGACCATGTCGCCCCGTACCGAGCAGCACAGGCAGCCCGAGTTCAGCAGAACGATGTCCTCATTGATGTGCCGGACCAGCAGGTGGTCGAGCCCGATCTCGCCGAACTCGTTGATCAGCACGGCGGTGTGGGCCAGCGCCGGATGCGACAGCAGGTGGTTCAGCAGGGTGGTCTTGCCGCTGCCCAGGAAGCCGGTCAGGACCGTGACGGGCAGGGTGCTCATGCCGGGCTCCCGTCCGTCGTGCCCCCCGCCATGCTCTTGGCCGGGCCGTACAGCGCGGCGGGGTCGGCCTCCGGCGCGGCGATCTCCACCAGGGTGCCGCCGCCGTCCCGCGCTTCGCGGTAGAAGCAGCTCCGCCGCCCGGTGTGGCAGGCCACCCCGATTTGGTCGACCAACACCAGCAGGGTGTCGCCGTCGCAGTCCACCCGCAGCGCCTTGAGGGTCTGCACCTGTCCGCTGGTCTCGCCTTTGCGCCAGGGCTTGCCGCGCGATCGCGACCAGTAGCAGACGCGGCCGGTCTCCAGCGTCTCTGCGAGGGTGTCGCGGGTCATCCAGGCCATCATCAGCACCTCGCCGGTGTCGTGCTGCTGGGCGATGGCGGGCACAAGGCCGTCGGCGTTGAACTGGACGGCGTCGAGGACGCCAACGGGAGCGGTGGGGACGGTCATGGTGGGACTCTTTCTGGCAAACGGCACGACCCCGTAGCCTGCCGTCCCGAGCGCGGGCGTCAAGGGCAAACGCCGTCGGCGTGCGCTCCGGGCGGGGGCAGACCGGGGGCGCGCGACTCCGGGGAGTTGTGTCACAGCGCCGTATCCTCTAGGCTTTCGGCCAGCCGACCGGGGGCGACGTTCCGTTCCGTCGGCTGTTCTGGGGGAGATACGGGCCGGCTTCGCGGGGAGTTCGGTTCGAGGCCGACACGCCGCGCCATCCGGAATTCCGACGGAATTGCACGGGGATGGCGGCGGGGCAGCGGACCGGAGCCGGCCCACGCCGGGATATGGGGCGCGTACCCGCACCGGCCAGACCCGGCCCGATCGGCCGGGCGGAGGCTCGACCGCCCTCGCGCGTGGGGCGCCGCAGGCGAGTCCCGAGGGACGCGGTTCTATGGGGCGGGCCTTCCTTCTTCTCCGACCGTCTTTGGTCCATGCGATTCGCGGCATCCGAGAGGGGCGCGCGCATCGCGGCCTCCGGGCGCCTCGGCGCACGTGCTGATCTTTGCCGATGCGGGAGGCACCGGAACGATACATCGCGTGAAAGGGTAGGGACGCTCTTTTTCGCTCGTCACCACCAAACGGCCCCCACAGGGGCGGCCGCGTAAGGGGAGAGCCCACGATGCCACCACCGGAGAATTTGTACGACACAGACTACGAAATCGGACAAGATAATATTCAAAAGTTCGGCATGGATATCCACAACCCTGTCTTCTGGGTTGCCGCCGTTCTAATTATGGCGTTTGTTATGGGTACCCTGATGGCGCCCGAGGACGCCAAAAGTGTATTCGATGCGGCCAAGGCTTGGTCGATCAATAACTTCGACTGGTTCTTCCTGGCGTCCGGGAACGTCTTCGTCCTGTTCTGCTTGGTCCTGATCGTACTGCCGGTGGGGAGCGTGCGTCTGGGCGGCCAGGACGCCAAGCCGGAGTTTTCGCTGATCTCCTGGTTCGCGATGCTGTTCGCGGCCGGCATGGGCATCGGCCTCATGTTCTGGAGCGTCGCGGAGCCGGTGGGCTACTACACCGACTGGTTCGGCACGCCGCTGGGCGTGGAGCCCAACACACCGGAGGCCGCCCGGGCCGCCCTGGGCGCGACCATGTACCACTGGGGCCTGCACCCCTGGGCGATCTACGCCGTGGTTGGGTTGTCGCTGGCCTTCTTCTGCTACAACAAGGGCCTGCCGCTGACCATCCGTTCGGCGTTCTATCCGCTGGTGCAGGACAAGTCCTGGGGCTGGTTCGGCAACGTCATCGACATCGTGTCGGTGCTGGCGACCATCTTCGGCCTAGCGACTTCGCTCGGGTTCGGGGCCCAGCAGGCGGCCGGCGGCCTGGAGTTCTTGTTCGGGATTTCGTCGGGCATCAACACGCAGATCGCTATCATCATCGGTGTGACGTCGGTGGCGGTGATCTCGGTGGTGCGCGGCCTGGACGGCGGCGTGAAGGTGCTGTCCAACATCAATATGTCGCTGGCCGCGCTGCTGCTGGCGTTCGTGATCGCCACCGGCTCGACCATGACCATCGTCAGCGGCTTCTGGGACACCACGACGGCCTACGCCGAAATGATGGTGCCGCTGAGTATGTGGTGGGGCCGCGAGGATGGCTCGTTCATGCACGACTGGACGGTGTTCTACTGGGCCTGGTGGATTTCCTGGTCGCCGTTCGTCGGCATGTTCATCGCGCGCGTCTCCATGGGCCGCACGGTGCGCCAGTTCATCATCGCGGTGCTGCTGGTGCCGACCGTCGTGACCATCGTGTGGATGACGGCGTTCGGCGGCATGGGCCTGGAGCAGGTCATGAACCAGTCCGGCGAACTGGCCGACGGCCTCGGCGACTACACCCTGGCCATGTTCCAGATGCTGGAGAACCTGCCGCTGCATCAGATCACGTCGTTCATCGCGATCTGTCTGGTGCTGGTGTTCTTCATCACCTCGTCGGACTCCGGCTCGCTGGTGATCGACAGCATCACGGCCGGCGGCAAGCTGGACGCCCCGGTACCGCAGCGCATCTTCTGGGCCGTCATGGAGGGCGTGATCGCCGCCGTGCTGCTGTTCGTGGGGGGGGCCGGCGCCCTGGGCGCGTTGCAGGCCGCGGCCATCACGGTCGGCTTGCCGTTCACCCTGGTGCTTCTGGCGATGTGCGTGACGCTGTATCTGGGGCTGCGGCACGAACGCATCTGGGTCGTCGACAACCCGGACGCATGACACCGCGTACCGGCCGTTTAGCCGCCGACGCGAAAGGGGAGGGGGCCTGCGGGCTCCCTCCCTTTTTTTGGGCATGCAGATCAGTGCCGACGCGGTCGCGTCGGCCGGCGGACGGGTGAGGCGGCTCTACCCGCGCTCTTCGGGCGTGCTGTCCGGGGCGGGGGACTCGTCGGCCGCCCAGTCGGCGGGGACACCCCCCTCGATCCGGCGCGGGCGGTCGGGCCGTCGGCCCCAGCGCAGCTCTTTCACGACGCCATGTAGGGTGCGGACCTCGGGGACCGTCAGTTCGGCGCGCTGGAACAGGGCGCGCAGGTTGCGCACCATGCCGGGGCGCTTCTCGGGGTGTCGGAGGAAGCCGCAGGCGTCCAGTTCCCCCTCCAGGTGGCGGAAGAAGGTCATCAGCATGGCTCGGTCGGCCGGCTCCGCCCCATTGGTGACCAGCTCCACCGGCGGCCGGTCGACACCGGCCTGGAACCACTCGTAGCCGACCAGCAACACCGCCTGCGCCAGGTTCAGCGAGCTGTGCGCCGGGTTCAGCGGCACCTCGACGATGGTGTCGGCCAGGGCGACGTCGTCGTTCGCCAGGCCGGTGCGCTCGGGGCCGAACAGGACGGCGACCCGTTGGCCGGCGGCGAGTCCCGCGCGCATGGCGGCGGCCCCGTGGCGCGGGGTCGTCAGCGGCTTGATGAGGTCGCGGCGGCGCGCCGTGGTGGCGTAGACCCGGTGGCAGTCGGCCAGCGCGGCCTCGGTCGAGTCATAGGCATGCGCGCGGCGCAGTACGCTCTCCGCGCCGGACGCGGCGGCCACCGCCTTTTCCGACAGCCAGTCCTCGCGTGGGGCGACCAGCCGCAGCTCCGGCAGCGCGCAGTTCATCATGGCGCGCGCGGCGGTGCCGACGTTCTCGGCCAGTTGCGGGCGCACGAGCACGACGATCGGGGCCGCGTCGGGGCCTGTGTCAGTGCCAGCGGGAGCAGGCGGGGCGGTATCGGAGGAAACCATGGAAGATCCGTCGGCGGGCGGGGAGGGGGGCCGCGCGGCCGGGGGGGCGGCGGGGGCGCGGTGGGCGCCCATAAAACCCCGAAAGTCGGCCCCGACCCAACGGAAAAAACAGGCCACACACCCTCCAGAAAAACGGCCGGCGCGGGACGTGGGTCCCGGCCGGCCGTGGAAGGCGCGGAGTCTGGGCTGCCGTTAGGGCGAGGGGACACCCGTGCTGGCGATTTCCGTGGAGGCCCGCAGGCTGGCGTACAGGCGGTCGACCTCGGCGCGGTGCGCCTGGAACCGGCGCAGATCCGCGCCCGCCAGTGCGATGGCCGGCGGGAAGCGCACGTCCAGCGGGTTGACCTTTTGGCCGCCGCGGATGATTTCGTAGTGCAGGTGCGGACCCGTAACCCGGCCCGTGGCTCCCACGCGGCCGATGATGTCGCCCTGCTTCACGCGCTGGCCGTTCTCGACCTCGATGCGGCTCATGTGGGCATAGGCGGTCGAGAACTCGGCGTTGTGCCGGACCTGGACGTACTTGCCATAGCCGCCCTTACGACCGGCGTAGTGCACCACGCCGTCGCCGGCGGCGTAGATGGGGGTTCCGGTCGGGGCGGCGAAGTCCACGCCGGTGTGCATCTTCGAATAGCCGAGGATGGGGTGACGGCGCATGCCGAAGGACGACGAGATGCGCGCGCCGTCGATGGGGGTGCGCATCAGGGGTTTGCGGACGCCCCGTCCGGCTTCGTCGAAGTAATCAACGACGCCGTCGTCGTGCTCGTAGGCATAGGCGGTGATGCGTCGGCCGGCATTGGTCAGGGCGACGAACTGCACCTCTCCATCGCGGACATAGCGACCGTCGGCGGTGCTGAACCGCTCGTACATGACCTCGAACGTGTCGTCTTTTTGAATATCGCGCTGGAAATCCACATCGTACGACAACACATGAATCATATCGGCCAGCGCGTGTTCGGACACACCCGCGTCGATGGCCGCCTGATAGAGGCTGAGCGTGATCGGGCCGCCGAAGCGCACGACCTCGCCCACAAGGGCTTCCTGGACCTCCTGGGCGGCGAACCCGGTGTCGGTGTCGTCCTTCGGAATGACCGAGACCCGCGTGCCCGTGGTGGGTTCGAAGTCGAAGCCGAGGAACTGCAGGGCGTCCTCGTCGGGTTCGGCGAACCGGATGTTGACGACATAGCCCGGCCGCATGTGGCGGGGATCATAGACGTCTTCCATGGCCTGGATGGCGTTGTGGGCTGAGATCCGGTCCACGCCGGCGTCGATCAGCAGGCCCATCAGCGTGTCGCCCTTGTCGACCCGGGCGGCGATCTCCACCGGGGCCGGGGTGCGGACGTCGACCGCTTCGTCGGGGGCGCCGTTCGCCGTGGAGCGTGCCGGAGCGGGCGTGGGCAGGGCCGGGGTGGACCGGGTGTCCGTGATCAGGGCCGCCGTGGTGATCGTGGCGGCGCCGAGCCGCTGCGGTGGGACCGGCGGGGGCAGGGGGATGACGCCGTCCGCCGTCGTCAGGACCGCCGAGGCGGGGATCGGCTTGGACGCGGGCAGCGGAACCGGGGCTCCGTCCAGGGCCGCCACGACCGCGATGTCGGCGCCGGTGTGCCCCCCTTCGGTGGCCCGCGCGTCCGGCGCGGTCGCCAGGAGCCCGGCGGTCAGAAGGCCCGCCATCGTTGCGATGGCGAGCCTTCCGAGGCGGGAACCGGTCCCTCCGGGCGCCGTTGGGGCCACGGTCAGGGTGGGCTTCTGGTTCACATGGTCGTGGTGTCGTGCGACCAGCGGACTCCGCATCCCCTATCTCTCCATTCTTTTGCTTCGGTACAAAACACGTGTTTCGGTACAACACAGGGGGGCGACCGTCAGGCTGACCCCGGCGGACCGTCATTCCTTTGTCTGACCTTGAAGCCCCCGCGACGCATCATGGACACGAAGGCCATCCGATAGCGGCCAAACCCGGGGCGGCTCCTGAAGCATCTCAGGCGTCATCCGTGCTCACAGGACGAGTCACCCGTATGGAGGGCCAAGTTCTCGGGCTTTGTAAGAGTGCCGATGTCTTCCTGATATGTCAACAGAACGGTGTTTAAAAACAGTATGTTCCATCGTGTTTTTTGAGTCACGAATCACCGATCTTGGCTAAGTATTTGTTGCCAATTTGCCACGGCGCGGTCCGGGGACCCCGGAACAGACGGTCGGATCACGCCACGGGATGCGCAGGTCCGACACCGGTCTCTCGGGCGGCCAGAGTGGCCGCTTAGGACCCCAGGCGGCCAAGGTGGCCGCCGAGGACCCCGACGTTTTTTCAAACTCTCCGGCTGCCATCAAGGATTTTGTGTGTTTGGGCGGCGGCCTGTCAGGGGCGCCCCGCCGGGAGGGGGCGATGCCGACCGCCGCCGCCTCGCGGCGGATCAGGCGTAGAGCAGGTCCGTGTCCGCGACCAGACCGGTGCGGCCTTCGCCGGCAGCGTGCGGGATGAAGTGGAACAGCCGGTTCATTCCGGCCGCCGCCACGTCCGGATTGGGCTCCAGATAGGCGCTGCGGTCGAACCACGGGCCGGGGTCCCGCTCTTCGGTGGCGCCGAACGCCGCGTACCGACAGCGTGTACCAGGCATCCCGCTGGGCTCCGTCGGGCAGGGCAAGGGTGTTCCAACTGCCGGTCCAGACCTCGAAGGCGCCTAGATCTTCATTTCACTGAATCTCGGGGTAGAGCATCGTGCTCGTGCCGTCGGCGGAGTACCCGACCCACCACACGCCGGTGTGGACCGTCCCGGTCGTGCCCCAGTCCGACGGAATGTAGAGATGGAATGTAGATCTGCGCCGAGACCTCGGTGGCGTTGCCGATGTCGTGGCGGTACCCCTCCCACCGGCAATAGCCCCCGTCGTTGTACTCGTGGCTCACCGCCTTATCGATCGTGACCTGGAGCCGGGTGTCGCCGCCGAACTCGACGTTCTTCATCTGCTTGGCGGGCGAGCGAACGTAGGTCCAGCCTTCGCTCACGTCCGTGGCCGTGGTGGCGCCCGACTCCGCGATACGGTCGCGCGTCACCGAGTCCATGGCGGTCATGGTGACCGGGGTCAGGTTGCGCGGGGCCTCGTTCTTCGGGGTGATCGTGACATCGAAGGTTTGGGCGATGTCGATGTCGGTCGTCATGTCGGCCGTATCGCTGTACGTGACGCGAAACGTCCGGGTGGTGTTAGGCTCGTCGTTGATGATCCGATAGCCGATGTTCTGCACCAGCGTATTGATGGCCGCGATGGTCGCGGTGTTGTCGAAAATCAGATCGAGGCTGCCGCCGTCGACTCCGCCATTGAAGGCGCCGAGCCGGACGTTATCGACGGAGACCTCCAGGTAGGGGAACCAGCCCGGCGACGGCTCATAGCCATAGACCTGCTTCAGGGTGATGCCCGTGCCGTCGGTGTCGACCAGCAGGGACTCCAGGAAATTCTGGTGGCTGTCCGTGTTGGTGATCTGCATCCGGGCGTACGATACGCCGTCGGCATCCGCGAGCGTGCCGCCCTCAAAAAGCGGCACGTAGCCCGCCTTCGCTGATGGTCCGGTCCGCCAGTCCCGTCAGTGTCGGGTCCAGCATGCTCATTATCCCCCAGTTTTTTCCGACGGGTCTTCGTTCGACCCCACCCCTACAGACGAGTCCCGTCGTGCCGGAAATAAACGGATCTATTGTATAGAGTGCGGTGAATATCAGAGGCCGCATAACGTCCCAATTGTTCGCGCGGCGCGCGCGGCCGGGCCATAGCGCCGGGGGTTGCGCCTTTTTTGAGGGATCGCGCAGAAAAGGCTTGCGCCGGCCGGCCAGCGTGCGTAGAAACCGCCTCCCGGCCGGTTCGGCTGCATCACTCCAACGCGAGACGGACGTCGCGCCTCCTGATGAAGGAAGGCGGCGGCGGTGTTTCGAGAGACTCCGGATGGATCTCTGGGTGGTCGTGGTGATCCGGGTGGGGCGTACCGTGGTTTCGTGTTTCCGGTCTCTCCGGTTTCGACTCGCTCATGACAGAGTGATGACGGTTCCGGGTTCGGGTCAGACGAACCGCCTTTTTCGGGTCCAGTGACGCTGGACAGGGGCGCTCTCCGGGGTGCTTCGAAAAAACCGAAAAAAAGCGGTTGACCTGGACGGGCTGGATGCGTAGAAACCGGCCTCCCGACGCGGCGGGGTTGCCTGAGAGGGCGGCGCTGACGGGTTGGGGACGCTGGAGAGGCAGAGGCGAGAGCCAAGCAAACCCAGTGTCTTGGACGGGTCTCCGGCGGCTTCGGCTGGTGGGGACTGGGGCCTTCCGGGGTCCTGGGGGTATCGGGTTCGAAGGTGCTGGCAATGCTGGCGCGAAATTGAACCGGGTCCGAAAGGACCGACGATGGCTCCGAAAAAAAGGCTTGACCGGCTCGGCTGGTTGTGGTCTTTCACCGGGCTCCGACGCGGATGGGTTGGCCTTCGGGCTGGT
>NZ_JACIGJ010000028.1 GCF_014197855.1 Roseospira marina | reverse complement strand
GACACGTCCAGCCCGGCGAAGAACTCCATGGTCCGTCTCCCGCGATGTTTTGATCGCGGTACGGTACCAGATCCCGCATCCGGTGCGGTCCGTTTGGACGCCCCGGCCGGGCGAGGCGGCGGCGCGCGCCCCGGGCCCCGATTACGGCCGGCATTACGTTGCCGCTTCTGTGCCGCATACACTCATGTACGCTGTCATGCGCCCTTACGCCAACGTTAGCGATTGCCTCGGCGGAGGACCTAGAAAAATAAAACTGTTGAATCCGTTTTATTGGCGCCATAGGCGACTTCAGAAAACAAGTCTATTTAAGTCTGGTGCGAGCTACGCTTTTTTTGGCGGACGACACCATCTACACGGTCTTTGGTGCCAGCACCTTGGCGAAGGTGCACATGATCATCTTCGCGGTCATTATCGCGACCGCGCTGTGGTTCACCGATATTCCATCCTCATTGTTCGACTTCGTTCGATGGGCCTTGGTATCGGCCAGCGTGTTCATGGTTCTGGCGTGGCTGCTGGCGGGCTGGTCGGGCCATGGCGCCCCTTGGCGTCGAATATACCGGAGGTTACCCAGACTGAACGCCTGGGTGTTCCCCGACCTCAACGGTGTCTAGTACGGCACCACGCAGTCGAACTGGCCGGTCATCGACACCCTGCGCACGGCCGCGTCGAAGGGGGAAGCGCTGGACCTCGACAGCCTGGCAACCGTGCCGCTGCGCGAAGACGCCATGGCCATGGAGATCAAGGCCAACCTTTTCAGAATCTGCATAAAATCCAGACTTAGCAGCACAGACGAGTGCTCGAAAACACTGTCATGCCGGGCCGACTATGACTCGGACTGCGGAGACCACAGCGTCTCTTATATTTATCATCAGGCAACGCCAAAGCCGCTTTCGACGGACGAGGGCTCGCATGTCGGTGCTGCGACGCTCGAAATTGCACTTGGCTAGCCGTTGGTGATGCGCGGCGTCTACTGGACCCGTCGGAAATGGCGTGAGGGCATCAACACCGCCGGATGGATCGAGGTTCGGCAGGTGTCCGACAAACACGCCCCCGCTGGCGTGGACCTTTTGGCATATGCACAGGATCTGGCAGAACGTGGGTCGGGGCGGCGTCAATCTCGGGAGCCTGACCGTCAGGGATAGGATCGGCAAAGGATACAGCGGGCTTCGTTGCGCACCCACGGACTCTGCAATTTTAGAAGTTGCTTTTTAGCTTGCTAAAACCTAAGACGTGTGCGATCAATACCAAAGGTCTCGCTTGGTGCGGGGCCGGGAGCGACCTAAAGGAGAGCAATTATGACCATACGCACCTAAATCGCTAGCCCGCGCAAGATTCCGCCTGTCACAGGTGGTGCATGACGAAATTCACACGGAGTTAAATCCATGGACAGGAAGCCTTTCCGCAAGGCTGCCTATGGGGCTGCCTGCGCAATCGCGCTTGTGCTACTCGAAGTCTGCCTCGAGGCCTTCGTGCCCGATGTGGTCATCTGGATTCTGCATGTCCTGCCGGCCCTGCACGGTCCTGACCCGACGACCGCCGATCTGATTCTGACGGCGATGCTCCACCCCAACATCATCGCATGACCCCCTGACGCGGCCCGTCACCGGCGCGCCGGCGAGGGCTGATTCACGTCCAGGCCTTGGAGGGCGGACGCGGCCGGTCAGTCCTCCATCGCCGATAGTCAACGTGGAGGCTGAAACAGGGATCGACTAAGGCGCAAAAAAAGGGCTAGCAAAACCAACGCTAGCCCGAGAAAGATTCGACACATTATGAAGTATTAATCTGCACAGAGCAGGCGAATAGCTATGCACATCAAACCACTGCCGTCAAGGGGACGCTGATGAGTTGGGTTGCAGCCTACACGTTTCGCGGGATTCAGGACTATCTGAAAGGCGGGGGTCGCCTGTTGGATGTGGCCGGCGGGTCCGAGGTGATCGACAGCCTGTGCCGCGACGGGCTGGGGTTGGCGTTGCAGCGGCTTGGACTGATGGACAGCAAGGCCGATCCGTCCAAACCCGCTCTGATCCCCGCGCACGGTGATGTTCTCAAGAACGCGTCGGGACAGGTCGTCATCCGGTTCGAGGACAAGGATACGGCGCATCAGTTCGCCCGTCTGTGGCCCCTGATGGCCGATCACTGGGCGCCGAACGGGCGCCATACGGTAGCGCTGGAGCAGGTTGCAGATGGCAAAAACCTTGATGCGGCCATCAAGGAAGCCCTTGATCAAGCAAATAACGGCTCCGGCCTGCCCCCCTTCGCCCTACCGGACGCGACGCCGCTGACCTTGCGCAATCGCCGCACCGGCTGGCCGGTGGTTCAGGTCCCTGGTGACGACGACGAACTCGACGACCGCGATGCTTCGACCGTGCATCGGCGCCTGCGGGTAGGGCCGAAGAGCGCTCCCGGCCTGGAAAACCTGAAAACGCGCTTCGGATTCAAAAAAGAGCACGAATTGACCCGCGACGCCGACGCCCTGGCCCAGGCCGGCGGCAGCAGCATCCTGGCCGTGATCCACGCCGACGGCGCCGGGTTCGGCAAGATGTTCGAGGCCGTGACCAAGGCGGGCGGCCACGAGGCCGTCAAGGCGCTGTCCGAGGTCACCACCAAAATCGTTCAGGCCGCCGCGGAAGAGGCGGTGGACATTATCCGTGAGGTGCGCACGCATGACGGATACATCGCGTGCCGCCCCATCGTGCTGGGCGGCGACGACATGGCCGTGGTCGTGCCGGCGCGCTTCGGGCTGGCGGTCGCCCGCCGCTTCCTGACGGCGTTCGAGAAGCACTCGACCGAAAAACTGGCCTGCTTCAACCAAGATTATTCCGGCGCGTTGCCGGACCGGCCTCACCTGACCGCCGGCGCCGGCATCGCCTATGTTCACGCCCACCATCCGTTCAGCGATGCCTTGCACCTCGCGGACACGCTGTGCGGCTGGGCGAAGGACCAGCTTGGCGACGACAAAACCAAAACATCCTGCCTGATGGTCCATCGCGCGTTGGACACCGACGCCGGCGCTTTCCAAGAAATCTTCGCGACGGACTTCGTTCTGCAAGTGTCGGAAAAGAGAAAAAGAGTACTGACCGCCGGCCCCTACACCATCAGCCGGATCAACGGTCACGTCAGCCTGAACGATCTCGAAGCCCTGATGGATGCCGCGCGGCCGCTCCCGCTCGGCACCTGGAGAAGTATCGCCCGCCTGCTGCGGGAATCCGACACCGTGGCCGAACGCCGGCTGGCCCGGCAGTACGAGATCCTCGGTACGCGCGCCCACGCGCTACGCAAGGCTCTCAAGGACTTCACGGACGACCCCCGCAATCTTTGGCGCAAGGACCGTGAGCCCTGGCGCACCCCGATCCACGACATCGACGTTCTGCTTGGCCTGGAACAGCGCGTTCGCGGCCGGCTGAACGAAGCCGACGACGCGGTCGAGACGATGGAGGCCACGACCGATGCCTGATTCCCTTCCAGACACGGCCGTCTTCACCCTAACCCTGCACGACTACTGGCACTGCGCCACCGGCCGGACGGAACGCGTCGGCTCCGGCGCCCGGGTGGCGCGCAAGGACGGCCTTCCCCTTGTTCCCGGGCGCACCCTGCGTGGCCTGCTGCGCGAGGCGGTACGCCAGGCGGAACTCTTCGGCCACCTCGATCCCGGCGCCACGGTCTGGCTGTTCGGGCAGGAGGGGTCCGGCCAGCCGCGAAGCGAAGACGATCTGGTCGAGAAACGCCACGGCACCAGCCCCGGCGCCTTGGTGGTGGATGATGCCACCCTGCCCAGGGCGTGGCGAGACTGGGCGCGGACCCGGTCGCCGGAGCAGGAGGGCCTGGATCGGCTCGACCTGATGGGTGAGATCCTGCACGCCACCCGCATCGACCGCGAGGGGCAGGTGGCGGACGGCTCTTTGCGGTCGATGGAGGTCATGCCGCCCATGACACTGACGGCGCCGTTGACCCTTGACCCGCCGCCTCGCTGTCTCGTGCCCGACTGGGCCAGGGACGCCGACTGGCGCGCCGTGCTGACAACGGCCCTGCCGCTGTTGCGCGGGCTGGGCAGCCACCGCAACCGCGGCCTGGGGCGGGTCACGGCCACGCTGAAGGACGAGGCCGATCAGCCGACGCAAGGTGCCGCATGACGACCCCAACCGAAATCGTCCTGCGCCTGGACCTGGAAAGCGACGCGCTGTTCGTCGATACGCCCACGTCGGCCGGGCCGCAGGAGTCCCTTCCCTATATCCCCGGCGGGGTCCTGCTGGGGCTGCTGTCGCGGTTTTATAAGGAGATCGAGGAGGTCGGCGGCCCGGATCTGTCCTGGCAGGTTTTCCACGGCGGCGGGGTGCGCTTCGGCAACGGCCTGCCTCTGGTGGGCGGGCACCCCCTCTTGCCGTGGCCCCGCTCCCGGACAGCGAACCTGAAGGGGAAGGGCAAGATGCCGAGCGGCGATGAGACTCGGTCGTTTATCTCGGAAGATGGCCAGACCGTCTTCAAGCCGACCACCCGTTTTGCCCGCCGCACCGCCATCGACCCCCGGACCGGCCGTGTGCGCCAGGGCTTCCTGTTCGCCTATCGCGCCTTGACCGAGGGCCAAAGCTTCGTCAGCCGCATCACCGTTGCGCCAGAGGCCGAGGCCGCGTTTTCGTGTCTGGATCGTCTGCATGACCAGACATGGCGTCTGGGGCGGTCGCGCCATGCCGAATACGGCCGTGTGCGCATCACGCGCCTGGATGACCCACCCCCGGCACCCTCCCATGGTGATCTTGCGGGACAGGATACGGTGTCGCTTCTGGCCGTCTCCGATGTGGCGCCGAAGGATCACGGCAAACTTGACGCCGGGCTGTTCGGCCTGCCAGAAGGATGGCGGCCCTGCCGGGAAAAGACCGTCGTGAAATGGCGCACGCTGTCGGTCTACAACGGCCACCGGCAGGCCTTCGACCGCGAGCGGCATGTGATTGTTCCGGGCAGCGTGGTCGCCTTCACCGGCCCCAAGCTTTCCTCAGCGGATGCAGATCGGTTGCGCGCCACCCTTGAGGCCAGTGTGGGCCTGGGAACGGAGCGCGGGATGGGCGTCTGTCTGGCCAACCCACGGGTGCTCTTCGTCGAAGACCTCGGCGCAACCGGGCAGACAGACAGCCGACCGGCCGTTTCCGTTCCTGCCGCCCTCGAAGAGGATCCCCTCTTCAAGTGGCTCAACCGGCGCCACGCGGCGCGCACCCTTGGCGACGATGCCCGCGAGATCGCGCGCGGATTCGAGCCCCACTTCAAGACCTTCTATCAAACGCAGTGGCGAGAGGCCCGCGCGTCCGGTCGGGCGGCGGGCAACCTCGCCCCCTCGCCCAGCCAGTGGGGCGCGGTGCGCGACGAGGCCAACCGCGCCGCCGATCTGGAGGACCTGAAAACGCGTCTGTTCGACGGGGATAAAGCCTGTTGCGCCGCCGGGGTCGGCGGTCAGGTGTGGAAGCAAACGGCGCCCGGGCTGTCGCTGCCCGTGCTGAAGGATCAGGAGACAAGCGCACAGGCGCTCCTTAAGGCCGCGCTTGACCGTGAGACTCTCAGGGAAAAGGCGCAGACGGACCTGTCCGACACAGACCTGCAGGAACTGGCCCGTCTGGTGGTCATGGACCTGGCCGTGCATGTGCCGCGCCTGATGACCACGCTGGACGGGCAGGAGGCCAACCGATGACACCACAGCCCGAAGAGCCCAAGACCCCCGATTTCAGCACCTTCGGGAACGCACCCCTGCGCTATCTGGCGCGTATCACGATCACGCTGACGGGACCCCTGGCCGTATCGGCCGGCCGCACGCTGGACACCGGCGGCGCCGACGTGGTGCGCGACGCCAACGGGCTGCCGGCGATTCCGGGATCCTCGCTGGCGGGCATCCTGCGGCATGCATTCGAGGACAGCCTGTGGCACCTGGGAGAAAAGGCGGCGGCGCAACGGGCCAACCTCCTGTTCGGACCGACGGTGGAAATCGAGGACGGCCACGCCTCGCGCCTGTCCGTCACCTGGGCTCATATCCACGCCTCCGATGACAGGCCGGTGGACGGCCTGTTGTCCCCCGACGACGTTCGCCTGAGCGATCCCCTGCTGGCCGACGCCCGCGAGGGCCGGCGCCGCGACCGGGTGCGGCTATCGCACAAGGGTGCGGCCGACGGGCGCGGCAAGTTCGAAGACCGGATGGTCGCCGCCGGCCACCGCTTTACCTTTAATCTGTGCCTGCGGGGCGAAGAGGGCGACCGGGCGGACTGGCGCCGTCTTCTCGGGCTGCTGCATGACCCGAATGTCCGCCTGGGCGGCGGCACCCGGCACGGCAACGGCGCGTTCATCGTTGACCGGATGCTGGTGGAAACGCTGGACCTGCGAACAAAGGCCGGCTTTGCGAGGTACGGTGATATTCCGGCCCGGCTTGACGCGGACTGTCCCTTGCCGTCGTTGGCGGTTGATCCGGTTACGGCGCGGCCCTGCCTGCGCGTCACCCTGCGCGGGCTGCGCGCCGAAAGCCCGTGGCTGTCGGGCGGGGGCGTGCCGGAGGGCGCGGAATCCATCGCCCCGGTGCGCGAGAGACGGATTGTGTGGGAGGGTGACCGCGGCACGGTCGAGGAGACGCCGGTCCACTACCTCCGGGCCACCAGCCTCAAGGGCGCGCTCGCCCACCGGTTGGCGTGGCATCACAACGTCCTGACCGAACGGTTCGCCGAAGATGTGGTGACCCTGGACGACGCGACCGGCGCCAACAACGAGGCCGTCAGAATCCTGTTGGGTGCCCTGCCGACAACAAAGGACGATCCCGGCCGGCGCGGCTGGCTGGTGCTAGACGACGTGGTTCTGGACAAGCCGGCCGCGACTCAGAAGGTCGAGCATGTCTCACTGGACCGGTTCTCCGGCGGCGCCCGCAACGGCCTGTTGTTCTCGGAACGGGTCCTGGACCCCCGGACACTCCGCGCAGACTACGTCATTGACGTCGTGCCCCCGTTGGACAACGCCGAGGCCGCGACGGACACCATGCGCGAGGCCCTGCGAAGAACGCTGAACGACATCCAGCGCGGTCGGTTTGCCGTCGGTGGCGGGACCGGGCGCGGTAACGGCCGGCTGCGCTGCGAGGCCATCGCGTGGAGCGACGGCGGCGCCTGGATCGAAACGGGCACCCTTCCGGCGACAGGGGAGCGAGAGGCATGAGTGAGTCCAGGATGACCATGCTCAAAGAAGATGCGGACATCCTCGCCGGCTTCGTCGCGGAAATGAAAACGCACCTGAGAAGCGGCGACCGAACAGACCTGCCGGCCGCGCTGGACCGGACATGGACCGTCGTTCGCCTGACCAAAGCCGACGCAACATATGGCCGTGAAGCGCTTTGCGCGATGCTGGACGGCTTAGCGATCAAGGCGGGTTGGATGGTGACCACCGACGCCGTCTACATCGTCGAGCGGAATACGTGGAGCCCATGGCGGCAGGGCAAGCAAATCCTGCCCGATTTCGGTCGCGTGCTGGACGCCGACCTGGCCCTGGACGACACCACTGGCCTGCGCGTCACGCATCTGGGCGGCACACGCTGGCGGGTCAAAACGATGCTTGAGGGCGATGAGACCGGACATCCACACCTTATGACCAAAGACACGCATTACAGCGTGCTGAAGGGCCGAACGTTGCGGCACGCGGTCTATTGGCGGGAAGAGGCCGTCGAGGGCAACGAGGCCCTGCGCTGCCATCAACCTGTCGCGGCCCGGTTTCTTGACTTCGGTGAAAGGGAAGTGCGCCGATGACCCGCCTGACCGCGCCTTACAATTTCGTCCCGCTCAATGACACCGTGGTCCGCCCGGACTGGGCCGACAAGGTCAGCATGGACGTGCCGTTCAAGGACGCCCTGTGCGGATCGTTCGACATCGAGATCACGGCGGAAACGCCCCTGATCGTCGGCGGGCGGACCAACGCACCGCCGGAGGGCAAGGACGCGCCCAGCCACAAGGAGCGCGCCAACCTGTTCGGCCAGGATGTCATTCCCGGCACCTCGATGAAGGGCATGCTGCGGGCGGTGGTGGAGATCGCCACCTTCGGGCGCATCGCCCCGCGCATGGATAACCGCCGCTTCGCCGTGCGCGACCTGCAAAACGCGGCCCTGTACACTCACCACATGACGGAGATGTTCCGGCCCCGCTCCCGCGCCGGTTGGCTGACGCTGGACAGGACGACGGGCGCATGGCACCTGAGGCCGTGCGACTATTCAGTCGTGCGCCAGACGACGCTGGAGGCCCTGCATGCGGCGCGAAGCAAGGGCGCTCGCCCGCTGAATCTGGGCAAAGGCAAGACCGGGTCTCACGAGAAATACAAGGCGTGGGGCACTGCCTCGCTGGACATCTCGTTCACCCCGGACGCCTGGCAGGCCCGGGACGACTGGGCCAGGGGACGCATCCTGTCGCGAGCCGACGATGTGGGTCGGGGCGCGACGCCCGGCCGCATCGTCTTCACCGGCCAGCCGCAGGACCGCGACAAGAGGGGGGCCAAACGAACCGAATTCCTTTTCCACTCAGCGGCGGAGGAGACCCTTCCGGTTCCGGAGGCGGCGCGGGACGATTTCGAACACATCCACCGCGACCCTAACACCGGCACGCCGCTCAACGAGTGGGCCTATTGGCGTCCCCACCTGCTGAAGGGCGAGGCCGTGCCGGTCTTCTATCTGCCGGATGAGGCGGGCAAGGGCATCCGGGCCATGGGGCTGGCGATGATGTTCCGCCTGGCCAACCGGCACAGCACGCACGATCTCGCCCGGCAATCCGGAGACGGACCCGATTTCGCCGACCTCCTGTTCGGGTTCGTGGCGGAAAAGGGCGGCGACCGTGGTCCCGCGCTGCGCGGCCGGGTGCAGATCGAACCGGCCCACCAGACCCATCCGGGCCAGCGCGAGGGGCGCAAAAAGGAGATCCTGCTGGCGCCCAAACCGGGCTACTACCCGGCCTATGTGGCGCAGACCCACCTGAAGACAGGCACGCCCCCGAACGCGCCTGAGGTCGCCGAGAGCACTTATCGGTCCGCCGGCAAGGACCGCCCCTACAACGCCTATACGACCTACATGGACGACGACGCCCGAATCCGGGGCTGGAAACGCTATCCGGTCAGCCGCAACGTCCGCACATCGCCACCGCCCACGCTGAAGGAAGGCCGCGTCGTCAAGGACGCCAGCCAGAAGGTCTACAACACCTTCGAGCCGCACGGCCCCGGCACCCGCTTTCGCGCCAGGATGCACCTCCACAACCTGAAACGCGAGGAGTTGGGCGCGCTGGTCTGGGCCATCACCTTCGGCGGCCGGTCCGACACCCACCGCCACAGCCTGGGCATGGCCAAGCCGCTGGGGTACGGCTGCGTGAAGGTGTCCATCGACATGGCGTCCGTCGACATCGACAGCGTCGACGGCGAGATCTGGGACGAAACGAACGCCGAGACGCTGTTCCGCGACTGCATGGTGGCGTTCCAGGCGTATATGAACGAACGGACACCGACGCCGTGGGCAGAGACATCGCAGATCCGCCATCTGCTGGCCATGGCCGACCCGGACCATGGGGACGCTCTGGTCCAGGACAGTACGCTGGGCATTATGGCCGGGCCGCAGCCGTTCCAGGACGCCAAGAAGGCCGGGCTTGTCCTGCCGCCAGTCATCTCCGAGCCACCGGGCTGGCCCAAGCAGACGCCACCGCCACGCATCGTGGAACCGGGCGAACGCGGACCCGGCACCGGCAACCGCACCGCGCGCCGCTCTGCTGCACCGGCGCCGAAAGCCACACGCCGGGGCGTGGTGGATGGCGATCCGGTCGAGGTGCTGTCCATCGACGGAAACGAGGCGCAGGTCCGGTTTCCCGATGGGACCATCGAGTTCCTGGACGCCGACGAGATCGAGGACCTCACATGACCGCCACCGCACCGGTCCTGCTCCCCGCCCCGCTGTGGCACGACGTCTCAAGGGCCTGCGAGGGGCACACCCCACCGGCGACGCATCCGGTGCTGCTGGGGCGGCTGCGCGGCCTGTTGGGCCAAGACCTGGCCGACCGCCTGTCCCGGCAGGACCATGCCGCCCTGTTCCCGGCCAGCGGTCAGGCGCCATCCCCGCTGGTGCCCCGAATCGACGGCCCGGCCCATGGCCCGACGCTGACGATCCGCCTGATCGGCACCGCCTCTCGCTGGGCCGATCCGGTCGCGGCCGCCCTGGCGGCCGTCACCGAGGAAGGCCTGATCGTGCCCGGCGGCCGCCGGCCTCTGCTGGGGCGCGGCCCGATCCTGTGGCAGCACGACGCCGCGCCCGAGGCCACGGCCGCGCCCGGGCCAGGACCTCGGGTCGTGCTGGAAACGCCGCTCTGTCTGGCGGAGGGGGCCACGCTGGACGGCACAGCCCTGGGGCGGGCCGTGCGCGGTCGATGGCGCAGGCTGGCGCCGTGGCTTGATCCGGACCTGATCGCGCTGCCCGCGTTGAGCCCGCCGGAGGACGCCGATTGGCGCCGGCTGCGCCCCGTCGGCCCTGTCCGCCGGATCACCTGGACCCGCATCGCCCACCGCCAGGGCGAGCGGCCGGTCCCCATGCACGGCTGGATCGGCGCGTTCGGGATGAACCTGGATGACGCGGACCGGCTGCTTCCCTGGCTGCGCCTGGCCCAGGCGCTGCACGCCGGTCGCCACGCCGCCTTCGGCCTGGGGCGGGTGGGGATCAGAGACGGGTGAAGCGCACAAGGCCGGCGGTATTCAGGCCGTTATGCCACTCCCTGTTTGTCCAGTACTCCCCGTCTAGGACTTTGGGGCGGCGCTCGCGCGGAATGTCGATGCAGCCGGCCCCCAGGAATGACCGTGTGTCGGTCGTCTCAGGATCTTTCACGCGCCCTTCGAAAACATAGTACAGACGGTGCGGACAATTGCCCCGACCACGTTGCAATGAGCACGACAAAACTTCAGACGTCGAGTATTTGTTCTTCGCCGAGAATGTCATGGATATATTGGTGAGGGTCGTCCGGATCGAGACGGTACCCATAACGTTCAGCCTCAAGTTTTCTGTCTTCAACTCCTCGGTGGAATGACCATCCGCCATCGCCTTCAACATCGGGTAGTTCGATGACATCTCGGCGTCGTAGTCGCCATCGATGTCGGGAAACAGCCGCCACATCAGAGGTTGGCGGCACAGGGTCGGGAACACCCACTGTGTCAGGGCAAGGACCCCCAGGGAGAGGACGGCAACGGAAATCGACACGATGGAAACAATATTGATGCTGGAGAAAACACCGAAGGGGTCCAAAGCTACAAAAATAACGATCGCCGCGTTGACATACAGGGCTATCTTCAACACAGCTCTGAATACGGAGTCCGTTAGCACTTTTTCATCCTATTCAGCATGCGAGCATGATCGGTCATTGGCCGCCTCATGCCATGAGGCGTGGCGACAGGCTGTAATGGGCAACGATGGAATGGCTCCGACACCAACGCTGTGGTTGCCCATCATGCCCTTTCCGGCACCGGACGTGTGTGATCTATGATGCAGCATATGGTGTCTCTCTCTCTTGCGCAAACCCTTGCAAGGAGGTAGCGTGAACACCCTTCCGCTTGTTCACGCGGACTGAAGTCTGGCCCTCGCTGGCCTGCGTCGTAGGGTGCGTCCGCGCCGAAAGGCGCGACGCACCATTCGCCGGTGCATCGCCCGCCGCGTTCGCGGCGGTCAGACGCACCCTGCAGCGTGGTCACGTGGACGGCGTTCCTGACCGAACCGCCGACCCCTTTTGATTGCTTAGCGCGCCGAACCGCCGGTATCCTGTCGTTCTCCTTGGGGAAGGCCGGAGGGCGGCGATGGAGGACGCTGGGGGACGGCAGGCGAACCACCCCAACCGTCTGCGACAGCGGTTGGCGGAGCCGGTTGACTCCACCACGGCCGACGATCTCCTCAGCCGCTGGTTCCAGGCCGATATCATCGTTCGGGTCGGCCTCGGCCCACCGCCGGGGCTGATCCCGGGGCTGATCACCGACCCGCGCCTTCCCGGCCGCCTGCGCGGCGCCTTGGGGGAGGCCCTGCTGGCGGGCGCCAGCGCCGAAGCCCGGCGCGGCGAGCCCTGTCCGTGGGATCCGCCCTGCGCGCTGGACGTGCTGTGGGGCGAGACCGGCCCCGTTCGCCGGGGCGTGGAGATCCCCCGGCCGTTCGTGGTCCGCGTCGATCCCGATCCCCCGGACGACGCCCGAATCACCCTGTCGCTGTTCGGCTTCGCCACCGACTGGGCGGAGGGCGTGGCGGAGGCCCTGGTGCGCGCCCTGCGGGCCGGCGTTGGCAGCGGCGTGGACGGTGCCCGCCTGACATTGGAGCCCGGGCGACGCGATATCGTCACGCCCGAACCGCCCACGCCCGTGATGCCGGAGGTTTTAGGGCCGGGCCTGGGCTCGGTCGCCCTCGACGTCCGCACACCCCTGGTGCTGCGCCGCAAATCCGCCCTGGTGCTCGATCCCCTGGCGCTGCTCACCAGCCTGTCGCGGCGCGCGGAGGGCTTCGCCCGTTGGCACGATACCGCGCTGACGGTCGACGGCGGCGCCCTGGCCGAGACGGCGGCGGCCCTGACGCTCGACGGTCAAGAGTTGCGCCCGGCCGGCTGGACCCGGGGCTCGGCCCGCCAGCCCGGGCGCGGCATTCCGGTGACGGGGGTTGTGGGCCGGCTGGTGCTGCGCGGCCCGCCGGAGGCGCTGGCGCGCGCGGGGGCGCTGCTGGCCCTGGGTGGCCGCTTCGGCGCCGGCGGCCACGCCGCGCAGGGGATGGGACGCTACGACATCGAACGCGGCGCATGACCGATCGGCGGCCCCCAGCAAGACGCCCGGCCCAGGCCTCCGTTCCCGAAGCCCTTACCAGGTGCCGGTCATGGGCACGGCTCACCACGGGCGGATCGCGCCCCTGCAAGCGTGATCAGGTTACCACCGGCCTCGGTGCCCTGGGCCAGCCGCATAACGTGCGCCTCCCAGGCTTCCCAGGCCATGCGCTTTTCGGTCGCGAAATCGTGATGCTGGTAGACCCCCACCACCCCGGCAAAGGACCCCGAGATGTGGTTCAGGCACTTCTCGACGGTGGCAATGTTGATGCCCAGGCGGGCCATGCCGGAGGCGACGGTTCGCCGGATATCATGCACCCGCCACGGTTGGATGTCGTCGCCGGTGATTTCGGTCATGAGGCGGTCGCACTGTTTCTTGGCGACGCTGTGCCCTGAAATCGGCGCCGCGCCCCCGGTGGTGAACACATAGACGGGCTTCCTGCCCCGCTGGGGCGCGATTTTCGGCTGGGCCTCGATAATCCTGAGGGCCGTGTCGGTCAGGTGGACGGCATGGGGCCGGCTGTTCTTGGTTCTGGTGCCCGGGATGGGTCCAGGTCCGGTTGTCCAAGTCCAGTTCATCCCAGCGCATCCCGCAGACTTCATCCCGCCGGCATCCGGTCAGGATCAGCAGCTTGTACGTGGGGCCGAACGCGCCCATGCGGTCGCTCGTGGCCCACAGGGCTTTCAGTTCGGCGTCGGTCAGGGTGCGGTCGCGCACCACCTTCGGCGCCGGGGCCGACACGTCGGCGCAGGGTGACGTTTCGAGGATGCCCCGCTCGACACACCACGCGCACATCTTCCGCAGGGCGGCCAGGACCCGGTTGCTCAGGGTCCCCACTCGTGACGATGCCCCGGTCGCCGCCCTGGGCGCGCGCCTTGATCAGCTCGTCGAGGTCCTCAGCCAGATCCCCGCCACCGCCGGCCGGCCCCTGTCCGCCGGCGGCACCTCCACCGCTTCCTTCAAGACGGACTGTTAGGTATGCGCAACGACACCCGCGGCGTCTTCAACGCCTACTGCGCGGACGTCGCGCGCCTGAATGGGATCCCGGATGCGACCCAGAAGTTCGCGGTCGCACCCACCGTCGAACAGACCCTGGAGAACCGGATCCAGCAGTCGGCCGAGTTCCTCCAGCGCGTCAACGTGACCGGGGTCGCCCAGCCGTCCGGCCAGGTCCTCGGCCTGGGCACCACCGGGCCGATCGCCGGGCGCACCGACACCACCACCGCCCCGCGCCAGCCCCGCGACATCCACGGCCTGGGGCGGCGCGACTACCAGACCGTCCAGACCAACTTCGACAGCTTCATCCGCTACGACACCCTGGACGCCTGGGCCAAGTTCCCGGACTTCCAGACCCGGGTGCGCAACAAGGTGGTGGAACAGATCGCCCGCGACCGCCTGACGATCGGCTGGAACGGTACCCATGCTGCCGCCACCACGGATCCGGTCGCCAACAAGTTGCTGCAGGACGTCAACGTCGGCTGGCTGGAATACCTGCGCGTGGCCGACCCGGGGCGCGTGTTCACCGGCCCCAAGGTGGGCGAGCAGGCGGGTGCGGACTACAAGACCCTCGACGGCCTGATCTTCGATGCCGTCAACAGCTACCTCGACGACTGGTACAAGGACGATCCGAACATCATCGCCATCTGCGGGCGCTCCCTGTACAGCGAACGCATGCTCGGCCTGATCGAGGTCCATAGTGGCACGCCCACGGAAGCCGAGGCCCTGAAGACCATGCAGGCCGGGCGCGCCGTCGGCGGCAAGACCGCCCAGTTCGTGCCGTTCTTCCCCACCGTTTCGATCCTGCTGGCCAACCCGAAGAACCTGTCCATCTACTGGCAGACGGGGACCCGGCGCCGCCAGATCGACGACCAGCCGTCCTGGGACCGCATCGTTGACTTCCAGTCCGTCAACGAGGGGTACGTGATCGAGGACACCGGGGCCTGTTGCCTGATCGAGGGCATCCAGGTGCCCGACGGCGCCGGCGGGTGGGCGTGATGGCGACCCCCGCCCAGATCGCGCGCGGCCGCGCGTTGGCCCGCATGGATGCTGCGCGCGCGGCCGATCCGTCTGTCGCGCCCACGGGGACCACCGGCCTCGACGCCATGCTGCGCCGGCTGAAGGCGGACCTCGACCGCATCCGCGCCGTCAAATCCATGGCGACTCGGGGCGAGATGAAGGCGGAGCTTCTGCCCGGCTACATGCCCTATGTGGACGGGGTGATGGAGGCCGACAGCGGCCGCCAGGACGCCGTCGTGGTGCAAATGATGATCTGGGCGCGCGATGCCCGATCGTGGCCCGTGGTGCTGCGCATCGCGGGCTATGTGGTGCGCCACGGGTTGGCCATGACCATGGGCCGATTTTTGAGTGGAGAGGGAGCCCGCACCGGCGCCCCTGTCCAATCCGCCCTCCTGTTGGAAAACGGCCCCGTGGCCGGGCGCATGGCCGAGGTGCTGTGTGACCTGTGCAAGGTCCCTGGCCCGCGCCGCCAGGACGTGCTGGAGACCCTGCACACCGCCGCCACCCGCCGCCAGGACGCCATCGCCTCCGACCATGCCGTGGTCGAGGAATGGTGGGAGCTGGTCGAGTTCCTGGACCCCGACGGCGACAAGCTGAACCACAGCCGCAAGCCGGACCAACTCCTCGCGCTGAACCTCAATCAGGTCATCCAGATGGCCCAGCAGCGCCAGCAGGTGGGCGGCATCGTCGGCGCGGTCGACGTGGTCGCGTGCGTGACCGACCACCCGAGCCCCTGGTTCTTCGGGCCGATCGGGTGGGTGTTGGCGAACCCCAGGCCGCTCCTGTTCACGCCCTGCCGGGGTCGGTTGGGGTTGTTCACGCCCGACCTGACGGTCCGGCAATGGGAGACGATCGCGGTCGCGCTGACCGTCGGGGCCGGTGCGTCATGACCGCGCCGGCGATGGTCCGGGAGGCCTTGCGCCTGTTGAACGAGGGCTGGCCGGCGACGGCGCAATTCTGCGCCTACGACGCCGGCACCAGGGCGGGCGAGGCCCTGGCCCCGTCCGCCGCCTGTCCGTTCGACGACCAGGTCTTTCCCGCGCTCGCCGCCGCCTGGGAGCGCGGCCGGAGTCAGACCATCGCGTTCCAGGCAGGCCTGCGCCGAAGCCGCGATGGCGCGGCCCGGCCGCGTCTCATCCTCCGCCACGCCGGCGGCACCCATGCCGCCCACGCCCACCCCGAGGACTGACCATGCCGGTCCCGTGCCTCTGTCACCCCGAAGGAGTCCACGCCATGATTCACACCACCTTGGCCTCCGTGCCCGTCGCGGCCCTTCGCCCCGTCACCTATCGCGGCGAGCCGGTGCTGACCACTGAGATCCTCGCCGCCGCCTACGGCACCGAGACGGTGCGCATTCGGCAGAACATGACGCGCAACGCGGATCGGTTCGTCGAGGGCAAGCACTACTTCAAAATCACGGGCGACGAGCTCCGCATGTTCCGTGACCGAACCGAGTATCTCAAAGATACTCCGTTCGCGATCGGATCGACCGTTTCCGCCCTCATCCTCTGGACCCAGCGCGGCGCCGCCCGGCACGCCAAGATGCTGGAGACGGACGCCGCCTGGGAGGTGTTCGAGGCCCTCGAGGACTCCTACTTCGATCGGCGCGAAGGGACCGGCGAGCCGTCCGCCCGGCGGTACAATCCCAGTAGCGGCGAGTGGACCGAAACCCGACCCGGCACCGAAAGCCGGCGGTTCTGGGAGGAAATGCACCGCCTGGGCTTTGCCGACACCAAGGCGTTGGCGGAGGCTAGCCAGTTGAGCCGGACCACCCTTTGGCACTTCACCCAAGGCAACATGGTGCCGAAGAAGGGCCTCGACATGCTCAAGCTGATCGGGCTCGGCTTCGACCTGCGCTATCTCATCTACGGCGAGCGCACGTTTGCCCGCGCCGAGCTGGATCTGATCGCCGCCTACCGCGACGGCGATGCCGCCGGCGTCGAGCGCATCGCGGCCGCACGGCCGCCCCGCCTCACCGATCAAACCGACGGCGAGACCTGACGCGATGCCCCGCACACCCACCGCATGGCCGCTTGGGGCGCTCCCGCGTCGCATGACGCGGGAGCTGGCCGCCTACTACGTCGGCATTTCGCCGACCACCTTCGACCACCGAGTCCGGGACGGGGTGTATCCCAGCGCCCATCCCGACGGCCGCTACGACCGCCGGGCGCTCGATCTGGCCGTGGACCGCCAGTCCGGACTCGACACCAACGGAACAGGGGCGGACGATGAGCCCATCGACTGGGGAATCCGGGAGCCCGGCAACATCAATGGTGCGGGTTGATTTCCGTCACGTCCACGCGGTCAAGAAGCGGCTCGCCGACGGCACCGTTCGGACCTACTACTACCACCGTCACACGCGCTTGCGTTTGCCGGACGATCCGACGTCGCCCGAATTTGCCCAGGCTTTGAAGGACTTGGCGCCCGCCAAGGACAGCCCCGAGGGTGTCGCGCCGGGATCCTTCGCCGCCCTGGTCGAGGCTTATCTTGGCAGCCCCGAGTTCCGATCCCTGGCCCCGAAGACCCAACGGGACTACCGGCGCTATCTGGATGTGATCCGCGAAAGCTGGGGGCGGAACCCGGTGCGCAAGGTTACGCGAGAACACGTCCTGGCCCTGCGCGACCACTACGCCAGCCGGCCGCGCACCGCGAACTATGTGGTCTCCGTCCTGCGCGTCCTGCTGTCCTATGCCGTTGATCGCCCTTCGCTCTACGGCTTGACGGGCAATCCGGCCGCGCGGCCGAAACGCCTGAAGACGAACGGGGGGCACCGGCCCTGGGAGGAATCGGAAATTGCCGCCTTCCGGGCGCATTGGCCGCTCGGCTCCCTGGAACGCACGGCCTTTGAACTGGCCCTGAACACCGGCCAGCGCGGGGGCGACATCGCCGCCATGGCGCGGTCGCATGTGAAGGGGGGCCTGATCATGATCGCCCAGGAGAAAACCGGAGCGCGGGTCGAGGTCCCGATCTCGCTGGCCTTGGCCGAAGCCCTTGCCGCCTGGGATACCGCACGCTCCGAACGGATCGCGGCGTTCAAAGCAGCGGGACGGCCGGTGCCGCTCGACATGGGAAGCCGCGTTCTCACGTCACCGGAACGCGGCTATGCCCTGACCGTGGACTACTGGCGCCACCTGATGATCGACGCCATGCAAGCCGTGCCCGGTCTGGCCCAGGGCCTCGGTGCCGGGGGCGTCACCACGCACGGCCTGCGCTACACGGCCGCCACGCGCCTGCGGGAACTCGGGCTCGGGTGGGAAGACATTGGCGCCATCACCGGCCATGAGACCGCCGCCATGGCGCGCAAATACAGCAGCCGCCGGCGCCGGGCCAAGATCGCGATCCACCGTCTGGATCAGGCGACCGCCGAGGATACGCCGACCGATGATGGGAACAAATCCGGGCCAAAAGTGTAAACCGCCCTGCCAAATTTGGTAAACTGAACGACAAAGGGGCTAGCCGGTTACGGCTAACCCCTTGCTTTATAACTTAAATTTGGTGTGCCCAGCAGGACTCGAACCTGCGACCCGCTGATTAAAAGGACTTTGCTTTTGCTGCCGTTTCAGGGCGCTCGTTTGGCAAAGCCCCCGACTTTGGCCGTCTCAAATCAAAGGCTTACGGGAATTTTGGAAATGCCAGGACGGTCGCTTCCCGTCAGGTCGGAGAGGGATTCCAGCGGCCGCCGGCGACGTCCCTGCACCTGGGCGGGAGAGTGTGCGGCATGGCTGCCTGTGAGCTCGGCCGAGGGCGTGAATGCCGGCATCGAGCGCGTGGTGGGGGCGGTATAGGGAATGTCCATGCGGGGTCGACCGCGCGCGCGAGGGGCGGCCCCAATCTTTGCCCATCGGAAAAGAGTAACATTAGCAATCAAGAGATCAGAATAGGGATAGGGCGTTGAAACGAAGCGGTTTTTCGGATCAGGCTGAAGGGTAACAATTGAGGAATGGAAAGGTAATGTCATTACTGTTTTCAAAGGTCATGTGCGCCCGCTAAAAATTCGTGTATAATCAACGTGTTCTGAAAACATTACTCTTTATGTTACCCGACATAACCCGGCGGCAGTAATGTTTTTATTGCGGCAAATCAGAGGGTTAGCGGGCAAAATCCCGCCATGTGACCAAGGTTACTCTTTTCCGGAGGCACCCCAAAGATTGGGGGTGAAGACGGGGTCCCGCCCCGAGGCCGAAGCGTGCAGAGAATTGCAGAGATCGGCCTCCGCCATCCTACCACGAAACGCCCAAGGCTTGCGCGGCTTCCGGCCGTCTCGGCGCTGCAAAGATCCGCGGCCGTTTTTGTGTCGTCCGCTCCCCCCCGCGCACGACAGACGGCGGAGTGGCGACCGCGGGGCGGGGCCGCTCGTGGGCGTCGGGTTGGAATGCGGGCATTCCAACCGGCCGGTTCTGGCATGGGGTCATCGTCGGCGGGGAGGATGGCCTTGGCATCCCCGCCGGGCTGGCGGGGGCCGGGGCGCGCCAACGCCCCGAGCCGGGAGTGAGGTCCTCCCCCACGATCCACGTCACGCGCCATGGAGCGCGGCCCGCCCTCGCGAGCCCGCGAGGCGACGAAAGGGGACCGACCATGCTTCCGGAGTCAATCCGCTGCCACGCCTGCCGCAAAAAACTTGGGGAAATCCAGGACCTGAGCGCCGGCCTGATCAGCATCAAATGCCCCCGTTGTGGGGTGATCAACGTTTGGAGGGCCGCGACTCCATGCCGGTCGAGCCCCCCATCCGGGCGCCGGGGAGCACCAGAGACGGACACGCCCCCCGATGGCACCCAAACCCCCGCCGGGACGGAACGGCTTCACCTATCGCCCCCAGTGGGCGGTCCTCGTCGTCTGCGATGACGAAGACCACCAGCGCGCCACCTACGAGGCCCTCCGGGCCATGGGGCTGCGGCTCCGGGTGGTGGCGGTATGAGGATCACCGTTGAGAAGGGGCCGACCGCCGGCCCGGGCTATCGCGCGGCCCGCGTGCGGTCCCTGTTCAACTGCGAGGGCGAGGCCGAGGGCTTTTCCCTCGCGGTCGACCTGCCGGACACCTGGACCGGGATCGGCGTCATCCACGGCCCGTCCGGGTCCGGCAAGACCACCCTGGGCCGCGCCCTGGTCGACCGGATCGGCGCGACGTTCTGGGCGCCGGAGTGGCCGGCCGGAACGCCGCTGATCGAGGCCCTGGGACCGGACCTTCCGTTTGATCGCATCACGCAGGTCCTGACCGCCGTCGGGCTGGGCTCCGTCCCGGCGTGGCTGCGGCCTTATGACGTGCTGTCGAACGGGGAACGCTTCCGCGCCGACATGGCGCGCCTTGTCCTGTCGCGGCCCGACCGCCCGGTGATTGTCGACGAGTTCACCAGCGTCCTCGACCGTCAGATCGCCCGGGTGGGGGCCGCCGCCTACGCCAAGGCGTGGCGCCGGTCGGTGCCCGAGGGCCGCCTGATCCTGTTGACCCCGCATGACGACATCCTGGATTGGCTGGATCCGGATTGGAGCTGTGACACGGCCACCGGCGCGGTGACCGTGGGGAGGGGCCGACGGCGACCGCCGCTCCCCCTTGAAATCGTGGAAACCGGCTGGGCCAACTGGCCGTTATTCGAGCCGCATCATTATCTGAAGTTGCCGAACATGATCGCCGCCAAGTGCTATGTCGGCACGGTCAATGGCGGCCCGGTCGCGCACCTGGGCGTCACCACGCGCCCCGGTGTCGTGGAGGCCCGGGCCTGTCGGCTGGTGGTCATGCCGGAGTGGCAGGGCATCGGGGTCGGCATGGCCTTCCTGAACGCGGTGTGCGCCGCCTGGGCGGCGGGGGACAATCCCTTCCGCCGCCCCTTGCGGACCCTGTTCCACACCTCCCACCCCGGCCTTGCCGCCGCCCTGCGCAAGCATCCCGCCTGGACGCAAGTCTCCGCGAGCCTGATCGGCGGCAACAAGAGCCAATCGGCCATCAGGCTGCGCCGTGCGGGCCATGGATCCGGCTACGGCGGGCACCTGCGTGCCGTGCAGGGGTTCCGGTACCTGGGGGCATCATGAGGATCGTTGTGATCGGCCAGAAGTGGCTGGCTGCTACCGTCGCCGCCGATCTGGCGGCCGCGGGGCATGATTTGCACATCATCGCGCCCAACGCGGAGGACCGGTTGGCGGTCGCCGCCCACGCCTTGGGCGTGCCCTTGAGCCTGCACGGCCCCGGCCGTCGCTTGGACGGAACCGCGATCCCGCCGTGCGACTTGGCCGTGGCCGCGCACTGCCATGTGTTCCTGCCGGCGGAGGCGCGCGCGGCGGCCCGTCATGGGGTGATCGGTTATCACCCGAGCCTGTTGCCCCTCCATCGGGGCCGGGACGCGGTGTGGTGGACCATCCACAACGGCGATCCCGTCACCGGCGGCACGGTCTACCGCATGGATGACGGCTACGACACCGGCCCCATCGTGGCTCAGGAGTGGTGTTTCGTGCGGGCCGACGACACCCCGGCCAGCCTGTGGCGCCGCGACCTAGCGCCCATGGGGCAGCGCATGTTGGGTGGCGTTGTGGCCCGGCTCGGCGAAGGCGGGGCATTGCCCGAGACGCCCCAACCCGAACTTCGACCCCGCCTGGGCCCTTTGGAACAGCCGGCGTCGTTGGGCGGGTGAGCGGTGTCCGCGCCGTCACGCAGCCAACGGCTTGAACACCGCCCGCCTGCTGGACACCTTGATGGTCGCCCAGGACCGCCTGCGCGCCACCGTGATCGATTGCTTGCCGTGGGACGAGTTGCTGAGCCGCTATGACCGTCCGGATGCCCTGGTCTACCTCGACCCGCCGCACTACGCCTGCGGGACGTACTACGGCCCCGGCCTCTTCAGCCGGGACGATCACGCCCGGCGGTCACGCCCCGTTGCGTGGTGTAGGAGCTGCGGGTAAGGGGGCGCCGCCGCGACCGCCCAGAGTCAGGCGGCGGCGGGCCGCTTATCCATAGCGGTGGTCATCGCGAGTTTCCGGTAGGGTTTTGTCGCCAAACGAAGCCCAACCACAGGAGCCCCGACGATGACCGAGACCATGATGGACCTGCAGGTGCTGCGACATCTGGGCGCACCCTGCGACTGACCGTGGTCGGTCAGATGTGGGACTATACGAACTGTCCTAGCGCTTCTGCGCTTTATGATGCGGCCCTTGTTCGAAGACGGAATGCCGCCTACCATTACACCGGCAGGTGGGACGATGGATTCATATCTCGAGATCGCAGAGCGGGTGTTGAGGGGGACTCGCAGACCTATGTCTGCTCGAGGGATTCTTGATGCCGCCTATCAAGCAAATATTGTTCCAGACCACCTCAAAGGGAAGACGCAACACAAAACTCTCCAGGCCCGCCTGAGCGAAGATATTCTGCATCGTGGGAATGATTCTCGGTTTTATAGAACCGAACCAGGAATTTTTTTTCTTTGCGAATTTATATCCGCCCCTGATGTTCCAAAAAAATTTAAGGAAAAATTTCCGGCTAGGAGGCGAACCAGAGATCTTCAGAGGGGCTTGCCTCTTGGAGTAAGCCGAGTGTTCCTCGGAAATTCAAGTGCGGGCATATCACCGCTCAGTGCGGACGAGCTTTTTCGCTCGGCAGAGGAACGCGGCGCAATGAGATATATGCTGCCGCAAGACTTCGATGACTACGCTACGATTTGGTCTTTTTCATTAGTGCGTAGGAATCGTAGTTTTTTGTCATATCGAATTGGACGGTATCGTGATGACCGTGACACATTTGCAAACAAGAGGACTATTGGATTTCCAGGACTTGTCACTGATAGTGACTACTCTTTGTTCTCTCAGCGCGATTATGGTACGGCAGATAAGGCGCTGAGCATTCTCCTCCTTGACCTTGATCTTTCTCTACACTCTTTTCAGGGTGGCGAGCCTATAAAGCCTAAGCCGATTTTCGCTCTCGAAGCGGAGGGAGATGATGGCGTTGGGGTTCTATTGGTTGTTCTCGAGTGGGTGTGTCCCAACTGGTTCGAGCCTACGACAAGGCGGTTGTCGCTAAATGATCCAAACTGGCTTGACGTTTCGGTGCCCCCAAACAATCCTGATGACTTCGAGCCCTGGAGCAATGCAGTATTTAGTCTCTTATACGAACATGGCTTGAGACAAGAGTGATACAAAAGAATATAACACAAGAAAAAGCGAACTTCATTCGCTATGAAATTGAGAACGGTGATGACCGGCGCAAGAAGGTCGCACTACAAGAGGTTGCGCGGATTTACCGGTCTGGCGCGCGATTTCCCCCCGATATACGCAACAGCCTTGAGCTGACCATAAATGGCCTTTTGAGTGCCCAGCAGGACGACAAAGTCACCCGATGGTGCCTAAACTGTGTTGCCCAGATGGGCACGCGCGATGGCTCGATGCAGTCGGTGGAGAGAGCGCTGCTGCAACAGGTAGGAAACCCGGAAATCATTGCTGCCGCTGTGGCGGCCGCAGCAAAGCTGTATGCTGGCCAGTTGGACGAATGTACCGCATTGGGTTCCGTCCAGCCTGAGATCAAAACACTGGCGGCTTTACAGGTGACGAGTCCGTCAAAGCTCGATCTGTCGGGTTTTCGCATAAATGTTGATAGAGCGGATGATGAGGTTCTCAAGCTTGCGCTAATTGCGGTAGGTTTGAACCGGGCGTTTGAGAACATGTTTCATCCGCGCCACTCTAATGGGGCTCTCGTTCGCGTGCTTGGTCAGCATGATAATATTATAGTTAAGCAGTATTCTGTTTGGTCTATTATAGAAAATGAGATGCTAAGCATTAATGATCTTGGAATTCCTTTAATAGATTTGGAGTCGCAGCCCCCAAATGTGCAATCAAAGATGCTTCAACTTGCCGCTGAGCAGATTGTTGACCCCATGGAGCGGCAGGATATTATTTATAAGGGCTCTTATTTAAAATCTATTGATGCTCGCGAAGGGCTTGCAAGGGGCCTCCAGGAGGTTTTTTACGAGGGACTTGAAGATATTACAATAGATTGGTTTGATGTAGAGGCCAGCTTTCGTGTACGGGAATTGCTCGCCGAGCATTTCGCAAGATTTGGGTCTGACTCTGCTGTCTACAAAGAAAAGTCGATCGAGATACTAGAGAAGGAGCCCAATTTAAAAAACAGGCTTTATTTGGGGGCGGAGGGCAAGAAGCTATACGGAGAACTAAAGCGAAATGATCAGCGGAAAGGGATGGGGGATCTTTTTGGTGATGATTTCGATCCAGTCATATCAAATATTGCGGGGACATTTAAGATGAAGGAAACGAAGGTTCTTATGATGTGTGCGTCTCCGAAAAACACCACATTTTTGCGGCTCGATCAGGAGGCGCGAGATTTGAGAGAGCAGATGCGCCTTGTTGACGATAAAAAGCGGGAAATTAATATTACTCATGCGTGGGCGGTTAGGGTTGATCAGGTTCAAATGGAGGTTCTAAATAGTTCTCCAAATATTCTTCATTTTAGCGGGCATGGGAGCGCTGGTGTTCTTTGTTTCGAAGATAAAGATGGAGAGGCCAAGACGGTTTCGTCTATTGCTTTTGAAGGGCTTATTAAACTGTCTGAATCCATAGAATGCGTTGTTATGAACGCTTGCTACTCTGATAGCATCGCTGATCAGCTCGCGCCGCATGTAAAGGCTGTCATAGGATGCGTTTCGTCTATTGGCGATGAAGCCGCAGTTTCCTTCACTAGCGCATTCTATCGTGCCCTTGCGCACGATCAGTCTTATCAGCGTGCTTTTGATCTTGCGCTTAACGATTTACAATTCAGAGGTATGGACGCCGAGGCGAAAAAATATCGCTTCGTTTTAGGTTCCCGCGATTAGTGATGGATGAAAATCGTTTCCATAAATAAATTATTGTCCTGTTTATTGATTGGTGCCCGTTGTTATTGTCGACTTATTTTGGCGCCGTCTAATTAAGAATCCCAAACGCATCGAACCCCACCACCTCGTCCCCCATCCAGGTGTTGATGGCGGATTCGATCTCCATGGCGAGGGGGCGGAGTTCGAGGTACCAGAACACGGGGGCGGCTTTGGAGACGTCGCCGAAGCCGCCGGCGTTCTGGGGCACGATGCCCAGCAGGTGCGGCGGCACGCGGTGCGCGGCGAGGACGTCGTCGCGGGTGACGGTCTTCATGTGCAGGAACTCGTCCTTGGCCGTCACCTCGGCGATGGGGATCACCTTGAGGCCGTCCGCCTTGCCCTGGGGGGCATACATGAACACGTTGCGGAAGTTGCCCGGCCCCTTGCTCTCCTTCAGCGCCTTGCGCATGGCGTCGATATCGGTCTGATCCTGGGCCGCGTCGGTCATGTAGAGGATGAACCCGGCGTGCGACCCGTTGACGTAGTATTTGCGGCGGAACAGGGTCGCGGCCTCGTTGAGCAACGCCGACTGTAGGCACGCCTCATAGGACGGCCGGCCGTAGATCTCCTGGGAGAGATCGGGCTGTTGCAGGTGCAGAACCTCGCCGGCGAGATCGTGTTCCCGGCCGTCGATCAGCATGAGCACGCGGCCGTCCCGCCGGACCCGGGTGAAGCGGCCCAGCGTGGGCTTCAGCGCCATCGGCCGGCCCAGCACCGAATCAACGCGCTCGATCCAGGCGTTGCCCAGCACGATCCGATCCTGAAGGATCCGGGTCATGGCGGCGCGCGACAACAGGGGCGAGGGACGGTACAGGCTGGCCAGCATCTGCACCTTGAGGCCGACCGCGCTTTCGTGGTGCGGGTTGGCCTTCAGGGCGCGGACCAGCCCATCGAAGGACAGCGGCGGCTCGTAATAGGACCCGTTCCAGGCGGACTCGAAGTAGCCCAGGATCTCGCGCTGATCCAACACCGGCTCGGGCTCACCGAAGGAGAACACCTCGACGTGCGGCTCGGCCGGGGCGGCGGAGGGGGTGGCGGTGTCAGTCATCAACAGAACTCCACAAAGCCGCGCCGGCCGGTTGGGTGGCCGCCGCCGGTGTCTTCGAAGTCGCGGAACTCGACGCGGTCGAGGGCGTGCATGATCGCCCAGGCCACGTCCGCGTGCCCGGTGGTCTCGGACCGCGACGCCTGGAACGTCATTTGCCGGCCGGTGGGCGTCATGGTCTGGCGGATGGCCAGGAAGGCGAGCGGAATGTCGGTCTGGCCCGCGTCCCATTCGACGCGGCGGCGGCTGATCAGGTGCTTGGCCTTCAGAACCATGCGGGCCTTGGTTTCGACCGAATAGGTGATCGCCACGGCGGCGGGCCAGAAGCCGCGCACCATCTCGAACACGCCCGCACCGATGCCGGAGACGTCGACGGCGACGCGCTCCACCCGGTAGCGGGTGGTGAGCTGGCGGATGGCCTCGGCCTGGGCGTGGAAGTCCACACCACTGAACGTCAGGCGTTCGACCACACGATAGGCGCCGCCCTCGGTCTTGGGCGGAGCGATCACCGCGACCGACGCATCGTCGCGCGATCGGCTCGGGTCGTACCCGATCCACACCGGCCCGATGTTGTGGCGGTTCGGCCCGTCCGGGATGTCCGGCCACGCGTCCCAGGCATCCACGGAACACTTTTGCAGTTCGGCGAAGGTGAAGAACGACGCCGCGTCGTCGACCCACTGGCACAGGAACAGGTTGGAAAAGTCGCGCGCGTTGTAGGCCCTGCGCAGGTCCTCCAGGTCGAACAGGTCGCAGCCCTGCGCGGCCGCGTCCTCGATCGTGACCATGTGGCGCCACACGCCGTCTGGCCCGACGGCGCCGTCCTTCAGCACCTCGTGCGCCAGCACG
Source organism: Roseospira marina (assembly GCF_014197855.1). Lineage (GTDB taxonomy): Bacteria > Pseudomonadota > Alphaproteobacteria > Rhodospirillales > Rhodospirillaceae > Rhodospira > Rhodospira marina. The sequence goes on along the minus strand of NZ_JACIGJ010000028.1, from coordinate 4,364 downwards.
AACGCGGCCTGATCCTCGCGCGGCCGGTCGCGGTTGAACTCGCGCCCGTCCCAGAAGGCGGCCGCGTCGTGGCCGATGGTCGACGGGGTCGAGAAGTAGGTGAGGCGCCACTTCTTGTGCGTCGCCATGCCGCTGGCGACCTTCTTGAACGCGGCCAGCTTGCCGATCCAGGCGTATTCGTCGAGGTAGACGTGGCCGTGGTAGCTCTGGGCGGTCTTGGTGTTGGTGCCCAAGAAGTACAGCTCCGCGCCGTTCCAAAGCTTGATGGGCGAGCCTTGCAGCTCCACGCCCGTCACGTCCTTGATCCAGGCGACGATGTAGCTCTTGAACACATGGGCCTGGGCCTTGGAGGCGGACAGAAAGATCTGGTTGTCGCCGGTCTCCAGGGCGTCCAACACGGCCTCGCGGGCGAAGTACCATGTGGCGCCGATCTGGCGGGACTTCAGGATATTGCGCCGCTTGTGTTCGGCCTTCGCCCGCCACCAGGTCTTTTGATAGGCGAACAGGTGGGCGTGGAAGTCGGCGCGCAACGCGGCGACCTGATCCTCGGTCAGGGTGTTCTTGGCGACCTTCGCTTTGCGCCGGCCCTCGGCGCGGTTCTGGATCGCGGGGTTGAGGTCGGACTCGCGCCCCGTGGTCTCGTACTTCTGCACGCGCGCGGTGCGTTCGATCAGGCGGCCCAGGCGCTCCATCTCGTCCAGCTCGCGCTCGGACTTGTCCGGTGTGGCGATCAGGACGGCCAGCCGGCGTTCGGCCGCGTCCTCGATCCGGGCCGCGCGCGGGGCCTCGTCCCACCGGTCGCGGCGCTTCCAGCTATCCACGGTGCCATAGGGGATCGCCAGCCGCCGGGCGATATCGGCGACGGCGTGGCCCTGCCAGTACAGGGCGCGGGCGGCGGTGCGCGGTGTGGTGTCGGTCGTCATGGCGCCCATGGGGCCGCGCCAATCCGCACAACGCACGCCTGCGCGGGTTGGAATGCCCGCATTCCAACCGCGAGGCCCTGGTCTCCGCCCAATCCCTCCGCGCACGCTGCCCGACAGTGAACCCGTCCAATCAACGGAGAGAGCGCGTGCGCACCAAGTGGTTCCGGGTCTGCCAGTCGGGCAAGACCATCGACGGGCGCGAGATCACGCCCCAGCAGATCGACGAGATGGCGGAGACCTACAACCCGCGCACCTATGGCGCCCGGGTGTTCGTCGAACATTTCCGCTCCATCCTGCCGGACTCGCCGCTGTCGGCCCTGGGCGACGTCCTGGCCCTGCGGGCGGAGACGGACAGCGCCACCGGCGCCCGCGTCCTGTTCGCTCAGGTCGACGCCACCGACCGCCTCGTCACGCTGGCCCAGAACCGGGACAAGTCCTATTGGTCGATCGAGATGGCGCCGAACATGGCCGGCTCCGGCAAGGCGTACATGGTCGGCCTGTCGGTGACCGATACGCCGGCGTCGCTCGGGACCGATCTCATCAAGCTGAGTGCCAGCGCCGGCACCCTGCCGGAGCCGATGCGCGACCACCTGTTCAGCGAGGCCGTGGAGCACACCGGCCCGCTGGCCGAGGACGCCCCGGACACCGGCTTCGTCGAGCGCATCCGCCAGCTTCTCAGCGGCGAAGGGCGCAAGACCGACGCCCGCCTGACCGGTCTGGAATCCGCCATCACCGAACTCGCGGGGGCCGTGGGCACTCTCACGACCTTCGCCTCCGGTTCGCCGGCCCCGGCTGCCGTTCCCCCCACGCAGCCGCCGGCGACGGCGGCGGGCGCGTCTTCGACCTCCGCTCCGGGTCAGACGTCGCCCGCCGCCCCCTCTGATGACCGGGCCCCCATGGACGCCCTGGGCGCGCGCTTCGATCAGCTCCTCGAAACCCTGTCCCACATCCCCGCCACCGCCGGCCGGCCCCTGTCGGCGGGCGGCACCTCCACCGCTTCCCTCAAGACGGACTGCTAGGCATGCGCAACGACACCCGCGGCGTCTTCAACGCCTACTGCGCGGACCTCGCGCGCCTGAACGGGATCCCCGACGCGACCCAGAAGTTCGCGGTCGCACCCACCGTCGAACAGACCCTGGAGAACCGGATCCAGCAGTCGGCCGAGTTCCTCCAGCGCGTCAACGTGACTGGGGTCGCCCAGCCGTCCGGGCAGGTCCTCGGCCTCGGCACCACCGGGCCGATCGCCGGGCGCACCGACACCACCACCGCTCCGCGCCAGCCCCGCGACATCCACGGCCTGGGGCGGCGCGACTACCAGACCGTCCAGACCAACTTTGACAGCTTCGTTCGCTACGAGACCCTGGACGCCTGGGCCAAGTTCCCGGACTTCCAGACCCGCGTGCGCAACAAGGTGGTCGAGCAGATCGCCCGCGACCGCCTGATGATCGGCTGGAATGGAACCCATGCTGCCGCCACCACGGACCCGGTCGCCAACCCGCTGTTGCAGGACGTCAACGTGGGCTGGCTGGAATATCTACGCACGGTCGACCCGGCCCGGGTGTACACCGGCCCCAAGGTGGGCGAGCAGGCGGGGGCGGACTACAAGACCCTCGACGGCCTGATCTTCGACGCCGTCAACAGCTACCTCGACGACTGGTACAAGGACGATCCGAACATCATCGCCATCTGCGGGCGCTCCCTATACAGCGAACGCATGCTCGGCCTGATCGAGGTCCATAGTGGCACGCCCACGGAAGCCGAGGCCCTGAAGACCCTTCAGGCGCACCGCGCCGTGGGCGGCAAGACCGCCCAGTTCGTTCCGTTCTTCCCCACCGTCTCGATCCTGCTGGCCAACCCGAAGAACCTGTCCATCTACTGGCAGACGGGGACCCGGCGCCGCCAGATCGACGACCAGCCGTCCTGGGACCGCATCGTTGACTTCCAGTCCGTCAACGAGGGGTACGTGATCGAGGACACCGGGGCCTGTTGCCTGATCGAGGGCATCCAGGTGCCCGACGGCGCCGGCGGGTGGGCGTGATGGCGACCCCGGCCCAGATCGCGCGCGCCCGCGCGTTGGCCCGCATGGATGCGACGCGGGCGGCCGACCCCGGGAGCGCCCCGGCCTCGGCCGGGACGTCCGGGTTGGACGTCATGCTGCGCCGGCTGAAGGCGGACCTCGACCGCATCCGCGCCGTCAAGTCCATGGCGACCCGGGGCGAGATGAAGGCGGGGCTGCTGCCCGGCTACATGCCCTACGTCGACGGCGTGATCGAGGCCGACAGCGGGCGTCAGGACGCCGTCGTGGTGCAAATGATGATCTGGGCGCGCGACGCCCAATCCTGGCCGGTGGTGTTGCGCATCGCGGGCTATGTGGTGCGCTACGCCCTGGCCATGCCCGACGGCTTCGACCGCGATGCCGCGACCTGGCTGGTGGAGGAACTGGCCAACGCCGCCGCCGACGATCCGGCCGCGTTGCCGCACCTGGACACCGCCCTGCGCCTGACCGCCGATCACGACATGCACGACCCGGTGCGCGCCAAGGCGCTGAAGGTGCTCGGCCTCGCCGTTGAGGACACCGACCCGGGCCTCGCCCTGGACCGGCTCGAGCGGGCCTATGCCCTCGACCGGGGCGCCGGTGTGAAGAAAGCCCTCGACCGTGTCCGCAAAGCCATCGCCGCCGAACCGACCGCCGATCCGGATCCCGGGTCGGCGGTCCCTGAGTAGCGCGCGGGGGATCCGGGTTCCTCCTTCGCACGCTGGGGATCGGGGCGGGTTCTGTCGCCTCGCCCGTCCCGATCTCATCCCTTCGTTTGAAGGATCGCCCCGGCTCCGTCTTCGACGTCGCGGGGCTCCGCCTAAAGGCGCCGGCCCGGTCGGGCCGGTTGGTGACACCAGGGAGTGGATCCGATGGTCTCCGTCATTCCGCACACCGCCGCCCCGGCCGATCCGGTAATCATCGCCGTCGATCCGGACGGCTGGTATCCGGCCGTCGACGTGACCGCCTTGCGCCTTCGCACCGGCCTGGACGGCACCTGGACCGACGCCCGCCTGACCCCGGTGGTGCGCGAAGAGGCCGACGCCATCGCCGGCGTGCTGACGGAGTGGCGCGCGGGCAAGCAAGCCCGGGGCGCGGCGTCCCTCGCGGCCGTCGATCCCGATCAGACCATCGAGGGCACCCCGCTCACCGTCTGGCGTTGGCAGGCGGCCCTTGATGGTCGGGTCCGGGCCGCCGTCATCCGCGCCACCCGGGACTTCCACGCCACGGGAGACGGCCACACCCGCGCCGACGCGCTCGAACCGACGGCCGACGAGTGGCTCGGCCGGGCGCACGAAGCCCTGTCCCGCCTGATGGGCCGGCCCCGCACCGTGGTGGAACTGATCTGATGGCACCGACACAACCCGCCATGGGCCTGACCCGCGCCCGTCCGGGCGACACCGTCG
>NZ_JACIGJ010000027.1 GCF_014197855.1 Roseospira marina | reverse complement strand
CCGCCCCGGCATCTCCATCCGCCGCAAACGCAAGCGCTGCGGATGGACCAACGAATTCGCCAGAACCATCATCGGCCAAATGCGATAGCCCTGGTCGAGCGCGGAGCGACCGTTGATCCGGACCGGGGCGCCGCCCTATGATATGCGGTTCCATCGGAGGGGTACCGGGACCCGGATCGGGCCCGGTTGCCGGACGGGGGCTGGACATGGCCTCCCCGGCACAGACCCCATCCCATCCCACGACATGACAAGAAGGTTGGTGAGCACCATGCGACGAGGCAACGCGCGGTCTTCCGCGTCCGCCCAGTCGGGCCGCGGTCCGGGTCAGCGCCAGTTGCGCGTTGGCGAGGAATTGCGCCACGCCCTGGCGTGGACGCTGGAAGAGGGTAACATCCGGGATCCCGCGCTGGCGGAGACACCGGTGACCGTGACCGAGGTGCGTGTCAGCCCGGATCTGCGCAACGCGACCGTGTTCTGCATGCCGCTGGGCGGTGGGGAGGCGGCCGAGGCCGAGGTCCTCGCCGGTCTGCGGCGGGTGAAACCGTATTTGCGCCATGAACTGGCGGCCCGGGTGCGGATGCGCTACATCCCGGACCTGACGTTTGCCACAGACACCAGCTTTGATGTGGCCGACCGGATCGAGGCCATCCTGCATAGTCCCGAGGTCGCGCGTGACGTGGACCCGGACGAATCCGAACCGGACGAATCCGAACCGGACGAATCCGAACCGGGCGGCTCCGGTCCGGATGATCCGGAGTCGGAGGGGGAGACCGACCCGAACCGGGGCGGGGAGGGCGGCCCGGGTCATGGGGCGTAGGCGCAAGGGCCTGCCGATTCACGGCTGGTTGGTGATCGATAAACCGCTGGAGATGACATCGACGGCGGTGGTGTCGGCCGTGCGTCGCATCACCGGCGCGGCCAAAGTCGGGCACGGTGGCACGCTCGATCCGCTGGCCACCGGGATTCTTCCCGTGGCGCTGGGGGAGGCGACCAAGACGGTCAGTCACGTCATGGACGGGCGCAAGCTCTATCGGATGGGGGTGCGGTGGGGGGAGCAGCGCGACACCGACGACGGCGAGGGGCGGGTCATCGCCACCAGCGAGGCCCGGCCGACGCTCGATCAGGTGCGGGCCGCGCTGCCGGCGTTCACCGGCGTCATCGACCAGGTGCCGCCCCGGTTCTCGGCGGTGAAGATCGACGGACGGCGCGCCTACGATCTGGCGCGGGCGGATGCCGACGCGCCGGTGGACTTGAAGGCGCGCCCGGTCCGGATCGACTCCATCACGATCCTGACCTCCGCCGAGGAGGCGGTCGCGTCGCCGGACCGGTTGGATCTGCTGATTGCGGCCGGCAAGGGGACCTATATGCGGTCGCTGGCCCGCGACCTTGCGGCAGCGCTCGGGACCTGCGCCTATATGGATTCGCTGCGGCGGTTGTCCTGCGGTCCGTTCGATGAATCCCATGCGATTTCCCTGGATCATCTGGAGTCCCTGGGGCATAGTGCCGCCGGTTCCGATGCTCTGCTGTCCGTCGAGACCGCGCTGGACGACATCCCGGCCCTGGCCCTGACGGACACGGAAGCCCGCCGCCTTGCGATGGGGCAGCCGGTGGCCCTGCCGCCGTTGCTGTCCCGGATGGGGGACGCGGCGTGTGGTATCGCGCAACCGTCGGCGCCGGATGCGCCGGACGAACGGGTCTACAAGGCCATGTCCGGAACCCGTCTGGTGGCTATGGCCCGGATCGTCGGCGGCGAAATCCGTCCGGTTCGCGTCATGAACCTGTAGGAGCGGCGGGGCGGCACCCTTGGGGTGGCGTGACCTGCTTTTTTGTCGTTTCCCATGCATACGAACGTGCATGACCGCCCGGCCGGATCGGATCCGGGGCGGACCGTTTCAAGGAGCTACGGTTTACGATGTCGATTACGCCCGAACGCAAGCAGGAACTGATCAAGGAATTCGCCACCCAGGAAGGCGACACCGGGTCGCCGGAAGTCCAGGTGGCCATCCTGACCGAGCGCATCAGCAACCTGACCGAACACCTCAAGGTCCACAAGAAGGACACCCACTCGCGTCGTGGCCTGCTGATGATGGTTGGTCAGCGTCGGCGCCTGCTGGACTACGTCCGGAAGGTTGAACGTGCCCGTTACGAGACTCTCATTGGCCGTCTCGGCATCCGCAAATAGGCCGATGCGAAGGGGCCGGCTCGTGCCGGCGCCGGCCCTGTCGCACGATGATCCGTCGCACGATTCACCGTACGACGAAGCAGGGCGCCGTGGGCGCGCCGCCCGGACGTCCGTCCCTCCGGAGGGACGGACCCGGGGGCGTTTGCACCACGCTGATCGCGGGCTCGCGCCCCCCGCGCGTCGCGGAGTCCGGGCCCGGCCCGGACTCCCGTCCGCCCCGCGTCGGCTCCGGCAGCCGGCGCGCCGGAACCCCACACGACAGAGTCAGACGGTGATGGACTTCGGTTCGGGACCGGCCCGCGCACGACGCGCGGCGCCGCAGGGCGTGCCACAGGGTGGCGACGTTCACGCAAGGGAAAGATGACACTCATGTCCATGTTCAAGGTATCCCGCAAGGAAATCGACTGGGGCGGCCGCAAGCTGGTGCTGGAAGCCGGCCGGATTGCCCGTCAGGCGGACGGCGCCGTTCTGGTCTCGCTCGGCGAAACCACCGTGCTGTGCACGGCCGTCGGCGACCACGCCCCGCGTCCCGGCATCGATTTCTTCCCGCTGACGGTCCACTACCAGGAAAAGACGTTTGCCGCCGGCAAGATTCCCGGTGGGTTCTTCAAGCGGGAAGGCCGCCCGACCGAAAAGGAAACGCTGGTCTCGCGTCTGATCGACCGGCCGATCCGGCCGCTGTTCCACAAGGGCTACAAGAACGAGACCCAGGTCATCTGCACCGTGCTGTGCCATGACATGGAGAACGATCCGGACATTGTCGCGATGATCGGTGCGTCGGCCGCGCTGACCATTTCCGGCCTGCCGTTCCTGGGGCCGATCGGCGCCGCGCGCGTCGGCTACATCGATGGCAAACCGGTCCTGAATCCGACCCTGGAGCAGCTGAAGGAATCCGATCTCGATCTGGTCGTCGCCGGCACCAAGGACGGCGTGCTGATGGTCGAGTCGGAGGCCCAGGAGCTTTCGGAAGACGTGATGCTCGACGCGGTGACCTTCGGTCATGACTCGTTCCAGCCGGTCATCGACGCCATCATCGATCTGGCCGAGATGTGCGCGAAGGAGCCGCGCGAGGTTCCCGCGCCGCCGCCGGAGGCCGAGGCCGTCGCGACCAAGCTGCGTGAGGTCGCCGCGGAGGGCCTGACCGCCGCCTACGCGAAGCCCGACAAGCAGGAACGTCAGGCCGCCGTCGCCGCTGTGAAGGAACAGGCCCTGGCCGCCTTCGCCGAGGACGAGGCCGGGCTGGCCCTGTTCGGTGGTGCCTTCAAGGCGCTGGAAGCCGACATCGTGCGTGGCGCCATCCTGAAGACCGGTCAGCGCATCGACGGCCGCGACACCAAGACCGTGCGCCCGATCGAGATCGACGTCAGCTTCCTGCCGCGCGCCCACGGCTCTGCGCTGTTCACGCGCGGCGAGACGCAGGCCATGGTCGTGGCAACCCTCGGCACCGGCCAGGATGAGCAGATCATCGATGCGCTGGACGGCGAATACCGCGAGCATTTCATGCTCCACTACAACTTCCCGCCGTACTCGGTCGGTGAGACGGGCCGCATGGGCGGCGCCGGCCGCCGCGAGATCGGCCACGGCAAGCTGGCGTGGCGGGCGATCCGGCCGCTGCTGCCGACCAAGGCGGACTTCCCCTACACCATGCGTGTGGTCTCCGAGATCACGGAATCGAACGGCTCGTCCTCCATGGCGACCGTGTGCGGCTCCTCGCTTGCCCTGATGGACGCTGGCGTGCCGATGCCGCGTTCCGTGGCGGGCATCGCGATGGGCCTCATCAAGGAAGGCGACGAGTTCGCCGTGCTGTCCGACATCCTGGGCGACGAGGATCACCTCGGCGACATGGACTTCAAGGTGGCCGGCACCGCCGAGGGCGTTACCGCGCTCCAGATGGACATCAAGATCACGTCCATCACCAAGGAGATCATGGAAGTGGCCCTTCGTCAGGCGAAGGACGGCCGCATCCACATCCTCGGCGAGATGGGAAAGGCGCTGACCGGCGCCCGTGAGGAAGTGTCCGGCAACGCGCCGCGGATCACCACCATCAAGGTGAACCCCTCCAAGGTGCGTGAGGTCATCGGCACGGGCGGGAAGGTGATCCGTGAGATCACCGAGACCACCCAGACCAAGATCGACATCGAGGACGACGGCACCATCAAGATCGCCGCCACCGATGCCGCCAACGCCCAGCGCGCCGTGGACTGGATCAAGGGCATTGCCGCCGATCCGGAACTCGGGGTGGTCTACACCGGCAAGGTGGTGAAGGTGGTCGAGTTCGGCGCTTTCGTGAACTTCCTCGGCAGCCGGGACGGTCTGGTGCACATCTCGGAGCTGTCCAAGCAGCGTCCGCAGAAGGTTTCCGACGTCGTGGCGCAGGGCGATCTGGTGAAGGTGAAGGTTCTCGGCTTCGACGATCGCGGCAAGGTCAAGTTGACCATGAAGCAGGTCGATCAGGAGACCGGCGAGGACCTCACGGCCCCCACGGACTAAGGAGCCTGAGAGGGCAGGGGGCAGGACGTGTTCCGCCCCCCGGCTCTCCCGCGCGGCAAGACGGAACGGGCTTTGGGCGGGGGGTGACTCCCGCCCAATTTCTATCCGGGCCGTGGTATCGGTGTGGGCGGGTGTCGTGCGCCCTCGGTGGTCGTTCAGGCCCATAGGGTTAGGGGTCAGCGCCATTGTACGGGCGGAACGACCAGCTTTTCCTTCCTCGACGTTTGTTTATATAATTCAAAAGAGACTCCGGATCGTGTCGTGCTCCGGCTGCCGGATGGGGCAGCCGGGCGGGGCGGGCGCTGTCGGGTGGCCCGGTGTCGCCGCGTCGGCGGGAGTGTGGTGTAGGAACGGCGGACCGTCGGTCATGCTTAGGGCCGTATCCAGACCGCGTGCGGAAGGACGTTCACCCTCCATGTCCCCTTTGGATGTTATTGCCAGCGAGTCCGCGCGTTTTGTCGAAGCCGCGCCGGTGGCGATTCTCGTCCTGGATCTGACGGAGCTCTGGGCGTTCCTTCAGCCGTTGCGGCGGGAGGGCGAGTCGGATCTTGGGGCGCGTCTGGACGCCGGTTCGGGTGCCCTGGCATCGATCCCGGACCGCGTCGGGTTCGGGCTCTGCAACGCGCGCGCCCGGAGTCTTCTGGGCGTGGGCCGTTCGGATGTCGATACGGGCGTGCTGGTGCGTCGATTCCTCGGCCGGCGGCGGCATGCCGCGTTGGTGCGCGCGGGGTTGTTGGCGTTGTGGCGCGGTGACGGGGTGTTCGAGGGCGTCGCGCGGGTTCGGGTCGGGGGCTCCCGCCGGACCCTTGCCCTCACGGTGAGTCTGCCGGCATCGCGCGGTGAAGCGCGCAGCGTGTTCGTGTTCCTTGAGGATCGGACGCCGGCGCGTCCGAGTCCGCCGGCCCAGGGCCCATCCGACGACCTGTTTCACCTGACGTTCGAACGGGCTTCCCACGGCATGGCCCTGCTTGATCGGGCCGGTCGTTGGCTTCGGGTCAACCAAGCCCTCTGCACCATGCTCGGCTACACCGCCGAGGAGTTGGTCCAACTGGACTGTCGGGCGGTCACGCATCCCGACGACGCGGACACCGAGCCGGCGCGGTTCGGCGATATGATGAGCGGCCCCGATCAGACCCGTGCGCGGGAAAAGCGCTTATTGCGCAAGGATGGGACGATCGTCTGGGCCCGCGTCAGCGGGGCCTTCATCGCGCCCGGCCGGCATGGTGGTGGCGGTGACTCCATGCCGGCCGACGGTGTCGTGGTGGTGCATGTTCAGGACATACACACACGCAAGGCGGCCGAGGCCGCGCTCATACAAAGCGAGGCGCGCTTCCGCCAGTCCTTTGAGAACGCCGGCCACGGTATGGCGTTGGTCACGATCGACGGTCACATTCTGACCGCCAATCCTATGTTCTGCGAGACGGTGGGCTATCCCCTCGACGAAATTCTGGGCGCCGGGATCGATGACCTGACGCCGGAGCCCGAACGCGCGCGGGAACGCGCCCTCCGGCAACGGTTGATCGACGACGGCGGCAACGCCTATGCGATGGAGAAACGGGTTCGCCATGCCTCGGGCGAGGTGCTGTGGGTGCGGGGCAGCGTAACCGTCGTTCGGACGGCCGCGAACATCCCCATCTACTTCATCTATCAGTTCCTGAACGTTACCGATCACTATCGCACCCTGGCCCGGGCGTTGGCCGCCGAAAGCCAGCTTCTGGGGGCCATCGAGACCATAGAGGACGGGGTGTTGATGTTCGACACCGCCGACCGGCTCGTGTTGGCGAACAGCCGCTACCGCGCCTGGATGCCCGAACTCGCGGGCGTCCTGACCCCGGGGACGTCGATTCAGACCATCATTGCCGCTTCCGTGGATAAGGCCCTGATCGTGCCGCCGGAGGGCAGCAGTCTGGCCGACTGGGCGCGGTGGCGTTTGGATATCCATCACCGCGTCGATGTGCCGCCATTTGAGACGCGCGTCCGGGACGGTCGGTATTTCCTGGTCCGCCAGGGCCGGGCGGAGGACGGCTCCACCCTGGTGCTCCTGTCGGATATCACGGAGTTGAAGGCGCGACAGACCGCGCTGGCCGTAGCCAAGCGGGAGGCCGAAACGGCGAACCGGGCGAAGAGCGAGTTTCTGGCCAATATGAGCCACGAACTGCGCACGCCTCTGAATGCCATCATCGGCTTTTCCGAGATGGTCCTGGACGAAGTGCACGGCCCCCTCGGAGCGCCGGCTTACGGGGATTATCTGAACAGTATTCTGGCGTCGGGGCGTCACCTTCTGGCCGTGGTCAGCGACATACTTGAGCTGTCACGGGTCGAGGCCGGGGCGCTTCAGTTGAACGAAAGCCTGGAGTCGCTGGAGGGGCTGGTCGGGGAGGCCCTGAATCGGTTCGCGCCGGAGAGCCAAAAGCGCCGTATCGGCATGACCATGCTGGTGCGGCCCAGCCTCCCTTGGCTGCGCTGTGATCCGATCCGGATTCGCCAGTGCGTGGACAACCTGATTTCGAACGCCCTCAAGTTCACGCATCCGAACGGGTCGGTGGTCGTGCAGGCCCGTCTGGCCCGCTCCGGCCAGTTGGTGCTGTCGGTCAGTGACGACGGAATCGGCATGTCGGCCGAGGACATTCGCGTGGCGCTGTCGAATTTCGGGCAGGTGCAAGGCGTGTTTACCCGGGCCGAGGGCGGAACCGGCTTGGGATTGCCGCTCTGCCGCGCGTTGGTCGAGGCCCACGGCGGCACGCTGGAGATCATCAGCCAGCCCGGGGCCGGGGTCACGGTCATGATCCGCTTCCCGGCCCATCGCGTTGTCCTGCGGTCCGATGTGGACGCCAGGGTGAGCGAGACGGCGACCGATCCGGGGGCCGATCAGGGGCAGGGATAGGTGTACTCGGCGTGGATGGCCTCAATGCCCGCCAGCACCTCGCTCGACAAGGCGAGGTCGATGCTGTCGATATCGCGGGCGAGCTGGTCCACGGTGGTGGCGCCGATGATGGTGCTGGCCACGAACGGACGGCTGTTCACGTAGGCCAGGGCCATCTGGGCCGGATCCAGGCCATGCGCGCGGGCCAAGGCCACGTAGCGGGCCGTGGCCTCCACCCCCCGGGGCTTCTGGTACCGGGGATAGGAGTCCGGGAACAGCGTCAGGCGGGCCCCCGCAGGCCGGCCGCCCTCAAGGTATTTGCCCGACAGGACGCCCATGGCCAGCGGCGAGTAGGCGCACAGCGGGATCGCCTCGCGCTGGGCGGCCTCCGCCAGCCCGACCTCGAACGACCGGTTCAGCAGGTTGTACGGATTCTGGATGCACGCTGGCCGGGGCAGGCCGCGCGTCTCGGCCAGATGCGCATAGCGCATCACGCCCCACGCGGTTTCGTTGGAGACCGCAACGTGCCGGATGGTGCCGGCGCGCACCTGTTCGTCCAGCACCGCGAGCGTATCTTCAAGGGCGATGGCCTGGGCGTCGCCCTCGGGATCCGGCTCGTAGCCCAGGCGCCCGAAGAAGTTGGCGCGCCGCTCCGGCCAATGCAGATAGTAGACGTCGATGTAATCCGTCTGGAGGCGGCGTAGCGAGCCCTCCAGCGCCTCAAGGATGTTGGCGCGGTCGAGGCGGGCGGCCCCGTTGCGGAACTGGGGCTGGGTGCTGGGGCCGACCACCTTGGTGGCCAGGATGATTTTGTCGCGGGTGCCCCGGCTGTGGAACCATGACCCGATATAGCTCTCCGTCCGGCCTTGCGTCTCGGCGCGGGGCGGGACCGGGTAGAGCTCGGCGGTGTCGAAGAAGGTCACGCCGCGGTCGCGTGCGGCGTCCATCTGCGCGTGGGCCTCGGCTTCCGTGTTCTGCTCGCCCCAGGTCATGGTACCCAGGCTGATGGCGCTGACGGTGAGGCCTGAGCGTCCAAGGGGGCGATACTGCATGTCGGATGATCCTTTTGATCGGACAGGGGAGGGGCGGGCCCGGACGGCGCGGACGGCCACCGGCCACGCGAGAGTGGGGGCGCCGGGGACGCAAGACAAGGCCCCTGCGTCATTGCGGCCGCCGCTGTTGCCGTCCGGTTTGCGGGCTCTGTGCTCGCACTGGCACGACGGGCCGGAGGCGGTGGAGGCCGGGGTTGGCCCCGACGCCGGGGCCTATCTGCTGGCGGTCTGGCTGCCGGAGACGGTGCCGTTGCCGCCCGCGCTGTGCCAGCCGGAGCGTGATCATATCGCGGGCGGGTGGCTGGTGTATGCCGGTAGCGCCCGTGGACCGGGCGGGCTGCGCGCGCGTCTGCGCCGCCATATGCGCCGCGACAAGGGGTGCCGGTGGCATGTGGATTGGCTGACCACGGCGCCGGGCGCGCGGGTTTGGGCGGCGGCGGTGCCAGCGGGTGACGAGTGCGCCCTGGCGTGCGCCGTGCGCGGTCTGCCGGGCGCGACCACGCCGGTGCCGGGCTTCGGCAGCAGCGATTGCCGGACCTGTCCCTCCCACCTGATCCGGCTGCCGGAGGACGTGGCGCTGGCAGCGCGTGACGGGCCGGGGGGCAGCCCGCTATGATCCGGCCGCCGCCGCGCGCGTTCGCGTGGGGTGGTTCTTCTGCCCCCGACTCAGGTTCCGACCGTGCCCATGACCCGTTCCGCGTCCTCCGCTTCTTCGGCGGCATCCTCGTCGTCCGGCACGCCGCCGACCGGTCCGCGCGTGCGGTCGGACCCATCCCAGGGGGCCTGGACCGGGACCGGAGCGCTCGCCCGCCGCATGGCGCGCACGTTCCTGTGGCCGCACCGTCGGCGCATGGTCCTGGCGGTCGGCTGGATGCTGGTGATGGCGCTGGCCACGGTCGCCACGGCCTGGTTGCTGGAACCCGCCATCAACAAGGTGTTCTTGGGCAAGGATCCGGGAGCCTTGTGGTGGGTCAGCGGCGGCATCCTGGTGGCGTTCGCGCTGCGGGCGCTGGGCAACTACGGCCAGTCGATCCTGGTGACCCAGGTCGGGTTCGCGATCCTAGCGGAGGCACGGGATCGTCTGCACGCCAAGGTCTCGGCGATGGAACTGCAGTTCTTCCAGGGGCGCTCCACCGGCGAACTGGTGACCCGGTTCACGTTCGACATCAACCGCCTGCGATTCGCGACAGCGAACGCCCTGACCGGCTTGGGGCGGGATCTGGTAACCCTGGTGGCGTTGGTCGTGCTGGTGCTGTACCAGGACTGGATGCTGGCCCTGCTGGCCATGCTGGCCGCGCCGCTGACCATCGTTCCGGTGCGGCGCCTGGGGCGCAAGGTTCGCCGCCGCGCCCGGGATACGCAGCAGGAGATCGGGCGTCTGCACGCGCTCATGTCCCAGGCGTTGCGCGGCATCCGGATCGTGTGGATCGATGGCCGGGCCCAGTATATGAGTGGCCGGGTCGAAACGCTGATCGACCGCATCTTCCGGCGCCAGGTGTCGGGCGAGCGGGCGCGGACGCTCATCACGCCGATCATGGAACTGGCGACCGGCGTGGCCTTGGGCGTGGCGCTGTTCGCCGGCGCCCAACGCATCCTGAGCGGGGCCAATGACCCAGGTTCGCTGACGTCGATGCTGGCGGCGCTGCTGATGGCCTATCAGCCGGCAAAGCGGCTCGCCAACCTGTACTCCATCGTCCAGGAGGGGCTGGCCGCCGTCGAACGCCTGTTCGAGGTCCTCGACATGCCGCCGGACCTGGCCGAGCGGCCCGGTGCCATGGCATTGCCGCCGGGGCCGGGGCGGGTCCGGTTGGAGGGGGTGCGGTTCGCCTACGATCCCGCCCACCCGGTGCTGGAGTCCATCGATCTGACCGTGGAGGCCGGCGAGACCGTGGCCTTGGTGGGCGGGTCGGGCGCCGGAAAATCGACCCTGCTGAACCTGATCCCCCGGTTCCTGGACGTCGCGGAGGGGCGCGTGTGCGTCGACGACCAAGACGTGCGGGAGGTGACCCTGGCCTCGCTGCGGCAGCGGATCGCCTTGGTGACGCAGGAAACCTTTCTGTTCGACGATACCATCGGCGCGAACATCGCTTACGCCCGGCCGGAAGCGAGCGCCGGGGAGATCGAGGCGGCCGCGCGGGCGGCCGATGCCTGGGACTTGGTGGCCCGCTTGCCCCGGGGGCTGGACACGCCCCTGGGGTCGTTGGGCGGCCGGCTGTCCGGGGGCGAGCGCCAGCGGATCGCGATTGCCCGCGCGTTGCTGAAGGACGCGCCGATTCTGCTGCTGGACGAGCCGACATCGGCCCTGGACACCGAGGCCGAGCGCCGCGTTCAGGAGGCCCTGGGCCGCCTGTCGCGGGGCCGGACCGTGCTGGTCGTGGCGCACCGGCTGTCCACGATTCAGGACGCGGACCGCATTTGCGTGATGGCGGCGGGTCGTATTCTGGAAACGGGTCGTCATGCGGACCTACTGGCAAGCGGCGGCGCCTATGCCAACCTGTATCGGGAGCAGAGCCGGTCGATGACCGATGCGGATGTTGAATGACACATGAACCTGCAGGAACCGGGATATTTGGGGGGTTACCGAAATATATCGGGATTACAAACCCCTACCTAAAAATTTTGGCCGATCGGGCGGTGCGGGCAACCTTGCAGAACTGTGATCCGGCGAACCGATCCGCCATCTGACCTTGCAGTACCGACCCGTGTTCCAAGAGGCCTCCCAGGATCGTCCGGGAGGCCTCTTATATGGCGGAAACCCGCCTCTTAGAACCTGGTAAGGGGCCTCGAAACAGGTCGGCGACAGCGCCGGAACGGGCCGTCAGGTACCGCTGGAACTGTGATATGCCACATTCTCGCCGCAATTCCTATCACAGTTACGGAAAATCAAAGAGTTAGACTCAACTTCGCCTCATACTATACGGCACCGAACTGTAACCCGATTTTTGGCCGCGCGGCCCCTCATTCGTTGATCGCCACAACCCAACGACCGCCACGGTCCCAGACATCATAAGTGTACTGTGCGCCGCCGGGTTCGTTGCAGAACACGATGAAGCCGCGCTTACCCGCCATCCGCATCATCAACCGAACGTGCGAACACGTCCATCCGGCCCGACGGACGAGCCCGACCGTCTGGTTCACCAGATCCTGCACATCAATGTCGCTGTTGGCATAGGAGCGAGACCACTCTCCCGGCGTGTACGACACGTCGGCAGCGCGTACCGAGGTGGCGGTCAGGGGCAAACCCAGGACTAAAGCAATGAACAGCGCGCGGAGCATGGCGGTCTCCCGTGTTCTTGTCGTGGTGACAGACAGGCCCCCTGTCGTTCACACCACGCAGCCGAGCCAACGGACGCGGCCGATGATCTGAACCTCATGATAGAACACGGATCGATCGATTGTCTCGGGATCATAGACGGCACGGTTGTCAGAAATGATCTGGATATTTGACACGGACCATCGCAGACGTTTGAGCCGCGCGGTGTCGCCCTGCACGAAGGCAAAAATGCCGTCCATTTCCCGCCGGTCGTGAGTATCCACCATCACGATGTCACCATCGCCGATGGTCGGTTCCATGGAGTCGCCGTGGACATCAATGATCAGTAAACCCTGACTGTTCGAGCGACCCAACTTTTTGGCGATAAAGGCCGGCGTGAACGGAATGTGGTCGAGAAGCTGCGCCCGTTCGTTCCAGGCACCGCCCCCAGCGGCTAGGCGCGCGTCGTAGCGCGGCACCCCCACGAAATCAGATCCGGACCGACTTAGCCCAGTAAAGAGCCATGCAGGGTCAATATCTGCGCCCTGCGCCAATGCACGCAGAACCGACAGCGGCGGCTCTTGTTGGCCGGCGAGGTAGCGTTTGAGCTGCGACAAAGATATTCCAAGCGCGGTAGCGGCGGCTTTTTGGCTGCCCAGGCGCTTAACTCCAAGGGAAAAGCGAGTCGCGAGAGCCAAGTCCCGCCCAGATGACGGCTGGTCGGAAGGTCCATAATCGGCCTCGTGCATGGCTCATTCCTGGTTGACATACGGCCCATATATGGGCCATGTTCAATACGAAGGTACATTTTGACACCGGGTGATGGACCCGGTGATGCGCACGGAGGGACCGCATGGCGTCGGGCCAGACCTGGGATCGCCATCAGATCGCGGCGGAAGTGAAGCGCCGGGGCAGCACCCTGAGCGCCATTTCCCTGCAGGCGGGGCTGCCCGAAGCGGCCTGTCGCAATGCCCTGATCCGGAAATACCAAGCCGCTGAGCGGGCCATCGGCCGGTTTCTCGGCGTGCCCCTGTGGGAACTGTGGCCGGATCGCTGGCGGTCCGACGGGTCGCGCATCGACCACCGTACACGGGCTCATATTAGGCCCGAACGTACACGAAACGCAGTCAAAAACTCGAAAGCGGCCTGACCATGAGCCACGATGCCAGCAAAAATGCGCCAAAGTTGCCCGCGAAGAGCGCGGACTTGGCCAAAAGCAACCAAGTCACCGGCCCGGCGGGGGCGTGGCAGGGCGAACGGATGGTGGTGTCGAAGGACAGCATTCTGTTCGTCGACCGCCTGCGGGAAATCGACCCGGCCTGGGCCGAGACGCTGGCGGAGAGCATCCGCCAGCAGGGTCTTGTCGAGCCGCCGGTGGTGCGCCCGGACGAAGGGGGCGGATACGCCCTGGTGGCGGGTGCGCACCGGTACGCGGCCATGGTGCAGCACCTGGGGTGGACCGAGATCCCGGTGGTCGTTGTCCAGATGGATGACCTGAGCGCGCGCCTGCTGGAGATCGACGAGAACCTGTGTCGGCGCGGCCTGGAGCCGCTGGACCGGGCGGTGTTTCTGGCCGAACGCAAGGCGGTGTACGAAGCCCTGCACCCCGAGGCCGTTCAAGGTGCGGCGGGGGCGGCGGCAAAGCTGCACAAAAATGATGCAACTGCAAATTTTGCAGTTGCAGACCCGGGACCGGCGATCGGCTTTGCCCGTGAGGTGCGGGAGCGCATCGGCCTGAGCGAACGCACGATCTACCGCGCGGTTCAGGTCGCCGGTGGGCTGGCGCCCGACGTGCGCCGCCGCATGCAACGGTATGGCCACTGGAAAGAGGGCGACCTCTACGCCCTCAGCAAGCTGGCGCCGGACGAACAGGCCGCCGTGGTCGATGCCCTTCTGACCGGCATGGAGCCCGGCGCCCGGCCCGACCTGGGCGCCGCCCTGAAACACCACAAGGGCGAGGGGCCGCAGGACGCGGGCGACGATGGGGGCCTGTCGCGCCTGCTGTCGGCCTGGAACCGCGCGGACGGTGCCGCGCGGAAATCGTTCCTCGGCCACCTGCGCGAAACCGGCGCCTTGAAGGGCTAACGCCATGGGCCGCGACACCCGCACGCTGGATCTGTTCACGGACTGGCAGCCGCGCGACCCGGTGGAGCGGTACGCGCCGGAAGCCACGCGGGCGGCGTCGCTGCGGGACCGGATCAGCCGTGCGGTGGCCGTGACCCTGAAAGAGTGCGACCAGCCCCGCGAGACCGTCGCCGAGGCGATGAGCGCCTATCTCGGCGAAGAGGTCAGCAAGAACATGCTGGACGCCTACGCGAGCCAGGGGCGTGGCGAGCACACCATTCCGTTCCTGCGCGTTATCGCACTGTGGCACGTCACCGGCGACGCGCGGCTGATGCAGCTCGGCGCCGAGGAGATGGGCCACGCCGTGATCGACCAGCACTTCCTGCCGTGGGTCGAGGTGGGGCAGCTCGCCGACACCAAGACGGAAGTGGATCGGGCCTACGATATGGCCCGCCGTCTGGCCCGGAGGCCCGGCCGATGACCACGCCCGCCGCACATTGGCTGACCGCCGCCGAGATTGCCGCGCTGGCATTGCCCGGCCTGCCCGCCACACGCGAGGCTGTCGTGCGCCGGGCGCGGAAGGACTGGCAAGCACCCGACCGCCAGTGGTCCGACGATCGGCCGGACGGCGTGTGGCGGCGGCGGCGCGGCAAGGGCGGCGGGGTCGAGTACCACATCTCCGCCCTGCCGGCGCGGGCGCGCGCCGCGTTCCTGCGACGCCGGACCCCATCGGACCCGGTCGAGGCACCGGACACCGCCGCCGACGATCCGAAGTGGCGCGAGATGTGGGCGCGGTTCGAGGCCTTGCCGGAACCCCGGCGGGAGACAGCTCGCCAGCGGCTGGCGCTGATCGATCAGGTCGAGACCCTGGTGCGCGGCGGCATGACGAAGACGGCGGCGGTCGAGCTGGTGGCCGTGCCGGCCGGGATCAGCGCGCGCAGCTACTTCAATCTGGAGCGCCGGATCTGGAACACGCCCCGCGAACACCGGCTGCCCATGCTGGTGGATCAGCGGTCCGGGCGGGTGACGACGACGGACATTCCGGCGGACGCCTGGGAGATGCTGAAAGCGGATTACCTTCGGGCGGAAAAGCCGGCGGTGGACGCCTGCCTTGAGCGTCTGCGCCGTATGGCCGGCAACCAGGGGTGGGACCTGCCGAGCAACCGCACGCTCCAGCGCCGTCTGGCCGACCTGGATCCGCTGCTGGTGTGCTGGTGCCGGGAAGGTCCCGAGGCCCTGATGCGCCGGTTCCCGGCGCAGCGGCGCGACCGCACCGGGTTCCATGCCCTGGAAGCCGTGAACTTCGACGGCCACAAGGTGGACGTGTTCGTCCGTTGGGCCGACGGCACCATCGGACGGCCGATGATGGTCACGTTCCAGGACCTGTTCTCCGGCAAGATCCTGTCGTGGCGGATCGACCGGAGCGAGAACGCGACGGCCTTCCGGCTGGCGTTCGGGGATCTGGTCGAAGCCTATGGTTTGCCCGAGCACATCTGGCTCGACAACACGCGCGCGGCCTCGTCCAAGTGGCTGACCGGCGGCACGCCGAACCGCTTCCGCTGGAAGGTGCGGGACGACGATCCGGTCGGGCTGTTCCGGCAATGCGGCTGCGAGGTCCATTTCACGGAGCCTTATCACGGGCAGTCCAAGCCGATCGAGCGGGCCTTCCGCGATGTGGCGGAATACGTGGCCAAGGCGCCCGAGTGCAGCGGCGCCTACACTGGTCGGAGCCCTGAGAACAAGCCCCACACCTATGGCCAGCGGGCCGTTCCCATCGACCAGTTCATCGCCGTGGTGGAGCGGGAAGTGCGGGCGCACAACGCGCGGCCGGCCGCCGGGCTCCGTTCCCAGACGCCGGAGACGGGCGAGGCTGCGCCAGAGGGCACGCGCTGGGACCATGCGTGCCAGTGCCCTGCCTGCGGGATGGTCTTCGGGTTCGTCGACACCACCCGCCGCGCCGAGGGCCACTGCCCCCGGTGCGCCAGCACTGTGGCGGTCGATGAGGTGGAGGAGCGGCCCGTCGCCGGCGCGGTGGCGGAGTTCCAGACGCACCTTGCGGTCGTGGAGCGCCTCGGCCGGCTGCACGGCGGGGACGCGGCATGAGCGGGGCGGACCTGACGCCGGTGGCCTCGTTCGGGGTGCGCGACCGGTCGGATGACCCCGCCTATGTGATCGCGGCCGCGCGCGGGCCGGCCGGCCTCGTGCTGGTCGGGCGGGCTGGAGACGGCGCCCACCATGTGGCGGATCAGCGGGCGGACGGTACGGTGCGGTACCGCATGGGACCAATCGGCGCCGACGACGCCCTGGACGCGGTCGGGCGGATCCTGACCGGACAGGATCGGTCGGTCACCGGGGACGCGCTGCGGGTGGCGGTGGGCCTGCTGGCGCTCGGCCCGCCGGAGCCTGCGCCGACGTTGCCAGACGCCACAGGGAGGGCCGCGTCATGACCCTGCAGCCCCCCACCATCCGCGCCATTGTCCAGGCCTGCGCCACCGAATGGGGCGTGCCGGTGAGCGGTCTTCTGGCGCATTGCCGCACCCGGGGGCTGGTCATCCCGCGTCAGGCCGCGATGGCGATCGCGGCGGACCTGACGCCGGCGACGTACGGCCAGATCGGCCGTGCCATGCGGCGGGATCACACCACCGTACGGCACGGCATGGCGGCGGCTCGAACCCGGGCCGCGCGCGACCCGGCGGTGGCGGCCCGCATGGCGGCCGTCCAGGCGCGGCTGACCAGCGCGCCGCCGGAGGCCGTGTCGTGATCGCGGCCCGCCTGATCCTGGCCGGAGCCCTGATCCCGACACCGCCGCTCCGGCGGCGATGGAACCCGTTTCAAACGGCCTTCAAACGTCTGTGGAGAGCTTTCAAATGACCGCTGACATTCCGCAAATCACCCTGCCCACGCCAGCCGTGACGCCCCCGGACGGCTTCATCATGGACGGCAAGGGACGCTTGGTGCCGACCGGCCAGATCAAGCCGCACCAGGATCTGGAAGACCAGATGGTGCGCAAGGTTCTGGGCTATGCCGTCGACCTCGCGAACCAGATCAAGCGGTTCAAGGGGCACGTCTTCGACGATGCCAACACCTTCATGTCGCTGGCGGCCGAGGAGTACGGCGTCACGAAGCGCGGCGCCGTCGGCAAGGGCAACGTCACGTTCATGTCGTTCGACGGGCTGATGAAGTTCCAGATCGCGGTGGCCGATCGCCTCGCGTTCGGGCCCGAATTGCAGATCGCCCGAGGGCAGTTCGAAAGCTGCATCGTGGACTGGGCCGATGGGGTCCGCGCCGAGTTGCGCGCCCTGGTGGACAGCGCGTTCCAGACGGACAAGGAAGGCCAAGTCTCGAGGGACGCCATCTTCCGCCTGTTACGCCTGGACTTCGACGACGAGCGCTGGAAGAGCGGCCAGAACGCCATTCGCGACAGTATCCGCGTGATCGGCAGCAAAGCCTACACCCGGTTCTACATCCGCCCCGATCCGCAAGCGGCGTGGCAGGCCGTGCCGATCGATCTGGCGGCGGCGTAGGGAGGGCCGGGCGATGCTAAGTCAGGGCCACGATCAGTATCGTTGCCACACCAGCAACGACGGCAATGCCCAGCGCAATCTGGCCATGGTCCGGTCCGGGCACGGGCGTCAGTACGGCACGGCACGAGCAGAACTCCTTGTCACAACTGGGGATGGGCAACTCTGGCGGCAGGTCGAACCCCTTCTTGTCATTATTGTACGCCCACGTGCAGCAGCGCGGACCACGGTGGAGCACGGTGATCCAGCGCTTTCGATCGCCCTGCTCCGAGATTCGCAAGTACTGGTCCCGGTCCCGCGTCCAGACTGCCGCGCGGGTCACGCGGGAGACGATGGCCCGGGAGGCCAGGACTGGATCGGCGCGGCCTTTGGCGGTCAGAGCGTCAAAGAAGGCAGTACCCAAACGTGCGGTTGGCACCAGTCCGCGTTCAGCCTTCTCCTCCTTGCTCATGACCCCGCCGGCGGTGCGCAGCGCCGTGGCGATCTGCGTATTCTTGAAGCCCTGGCGATATCCTTTGATGACGGCGTCCACCAACCAGGGCGCGGCCGAGACATCGATCATGCCGAGTTGGCGCACTGGCGCCTGCCATCCCCGGCGCATGGCGGCCAAGTAGCCATCGTCGCTGCCGATCATTGCTTCAGGTGTTGTTGGCGGTTTTGCCGGCGGGATGGACCGGCGCGCGCGGGAGCGCGGTGGTGGCTTCAGCGCGGCCACGACCAATCGGCCAATAGCCCTGTCCATCTTCTTCGCCATGGGCCCCCCTTTTCGTGCGACTCGATAAGCGCATCCGAAATGCTGGCGCACCTATTGGGCGTTGGCAACGGTGGCTCATGCTCCCGGTTCTCGAAGAGGGGGAAGCCATGAGCCGGCCGACCTATGCGCATGTCGAGGGCACCGGCCCGGCCGGCGAATACTGCCAGTCCTGCGCACACTGGACCCGCTCCGCAAAAAACCCGGCCCCGTTTCGTCGGGCGGCCATGGTCTGCGCCGTCGTGGCGCGGCAAACGGGCCTGCCCCTGGACCGTCTCGGCACGGTCTACAGCCACCGCCCGGCGTGCCGGCACTGGCAGCGGAAGGGCACCGGATCATGAAAATCCGCCGCCGCATGCCCCGCCCCGGTCGGCACCTGCCGGACCATGACGCCGAGTCGTTGGCCGAGCTGCTGGCTGATGGGCTGCACCACTACCTGACGAGCCAGGGCTTCACCCTGACGCCCACGGCACGCCCCTATCGGCGGGAGGACGGTCAGGTGAGCGTGCGCCTGTGCTGGCGGCGGCGGGAGCCCGGCCGGATCGCCAGTGTCACGGTAACCCATGTCGTACCGGTCGAGGGGAGGCGCATGTCATGATGATTACCTCCGAACGCCTGGACGTGTTGCGCATCGTGGCGCCCACCTGTGCGGCCCAACCCCAGGTGCTGCCCGATGTGTTGTCGCGGGTGCTGGCGGTGTTGGAGGGAGGCGGCGCAGCCGCAGAAATCCCTGCACCGCCTCCCATGCCGTCCCCCGAACCGAACCCAGCGCCTGAGCCTGAGCCCGCTCCGGAGCCCGAACCGGAACCGGAGTGCGAGACCCGGTCCGAACCGATGCCTGAGGCCACCGAAGCCCGGCCCGAGACGATCCTGTCCGCCATCCGCCAGGGCTCGGAAACACGGCGAGACATCGTGGCCGCAACCGGCCTGCCGGTGGCGACGGTAACATACTGGCTGCGTCATCTGGTGATGCGGCGCACGGTCACGGCCTCGGGCTACGCGCGTGGACGGCGTTATCAATGTGTCGCCCCGCATAGTGCTCCCCAGGACGATCCCGAACCGGAACCGGAGCCCACGCCCGAGGCGATCGCTCCGCCAGCCGTCCCGTCACACCCAGCACCGGCGGGCATCCGCTTTGATCGGCGGCCAGCCCGAGCGCCGGCGGCGACCGAGGCCGAGCGGGCGCAGGCTCTGGCCGCGTACGAGGCGGGCGGCGGCGAGGTCACGGTCTGCCAGCCCGGCCAAGCCGCCGGCCTGTCGGCGCTGGAGACCACCCTGGGCGTCTCCGCCCCGCCGCCCCGACCCGACGATGGTGCGGGTTGGCGCCGGAGGGCGCGCCGATGACTGCCGCCCGCCGGCCGGCCCCGGATCGCGCCGGGATGATCCGCGCCGTGCATGCGGCCGCCCGGGCGCGCGGCCTGGACGGCGACGCGTACAGGGCCATGCTGCGCCAGTATGGCGGGGCGGACAGTTGCCGCGACATGACCGCGCGCCAGCTCATGGCCGTGCTGGACCATCTGAACGGACACAAGCCCAAGGTGCCCACCCGCCGTGTCCGGCCGATCGCGACGGGCGTGCCCGGCCTCGCCAAGGCCCGCGCGCTGTGGCTGGATCTGTGGGTTCTCGGGGAGGTCTCAGACGCCTCTGAAAGTGCCCTGGAAGCCTATGCCCAGCGGATGACCAAGGGGGTCGCCGGTCAGGCCGGCCAGGGCGTCGCGCGACTCGAATGGCTGGACGGGGAGCCCCTGGACCGGCTCATCAAAGGTCTGCGCGGCTGGCTCAACCGGGTCGCCCCACGGCTGGATCGCCCCGACACCCCGATCCAGGTCGGCGGTCAAAACCTGGGCGGGCGTCCGAAGGTGCGGGTGGCCTGGGAACAGGCGCGGCGGTTGGAGGCGCTGGGGGTGGACGTCGGCCCCGCCGGCCTGCTGACACGGCCGGACGCCGCGCTGGACCGCCTTCTCGCGGAACGCGGGCGCGTGTTGCGCGAGGCCATGACGGCGCAGGCCATTGAGGCTCCGCTGTCCACATGGCTGCGAAAGCGCGGCTGATGGATCGCACCGTCCCCCCCATCGTTTCCGCCCGGTTGGAGGAGATCGCCCAGGTCATCGGACCGGTGGCGGCGCTCCGGCTGGCCGAGGCCATGGGCGGGCAGGAGAAGTGCTACATCCCGCACACGCCGCACCCGGGTCACCCGTGGGCGCTCCTGCTGGGCGCGGACGCCTGGGCCGCGTTGTGCCAGGAGTACGGCGGGACCCACATTGATGTGCCGTCGAACGCGCTGGCGCGGAGCCACAAGGCGCGGATGGGAGCCCTGAAGCGGCGCGGCCTCTCCCACCGCGCCATCGCCCGCGAGTTGGGATGCAGCGAGCGATGGGTCCGCATGGCCTTGAACGCCGGCGACGAGCGCCAGCCCGACCTTTTCGCCGGCGATTGACTTTCCCGGATCCGGCGCCGATCCTCCCCGTATTCCCTCCACAGACACGCCGACCGCTGACCCGGAAGCCCTTCCGGGCAGTCGGGTCCCCATGCGGCTGCGATGCTGCCCTCACGCTCCACCGTGTGAGGGAGGCCCTTCCGTGCCCACTGTCGCGCCATCCCATTACCGTCCGCCCGGCCGCGAAGTACGGCGGGTGTTCCTGCACTGTTCCGCCAGTGACGCCGACACCAGCGACTACGAAGGCGACCACCTCGTCCGCACCGTGCGCACATGGCACGTGCAGCGGGGCTGGAGCGACGTCGGATACCACTATCTGATCGACCGCGCCGGCCGGATCATGCCCGGCCGCGACCTTGAACGCATTCCGGCGGCGCAGAAAGGGCACAACACCGGATCGGTGGCGATCATGGTGCACGGCCTGACGCAGTTTTCCGACGCGTCCCTGGCCGCCTGCCGCTCCCTGTGTGTGGCCATCAATGCCGCGCACGGCGGGCGCGTCACGTTCCACGGCCACTGCGAGGTCAGCGCGAAGTCCTGCCCGGTGTTCGACTACCGGTCCCTGCTGGGGCTCGACAGCGCCGGCCGGATGCCATTGCACCCGGACGTCGAGAACGCCCCGCCCGCGCCGCTGCCCCCGCCGCCCAAGCCCCGCCTGCCCGCCGCCGGCGATGACCTGCGCAAGATCGCCGAGGTCATCGACGAAGAGGCGTGGAGCCCCGAGGCCCTGGCCATCCCCATCGACACGCCGCTGGGCCGCTCCCTCAACACACGCCGAAACCTGTCGATGGTCCGCGCGCGCGACATCGCCGCCCTGTGAGGAGAACCGACATGCGCATGACCTGGACCAAGGGGGCCGTGATCGTCGCGGTGGCGGCGGTCGTGGCCGTCACCGCCGGCGTGATCACCGGCGTGTTGCCGCTCGACACCGCGCTGGCGATCGGCCGCGCCCTGCTGATGGGGGAGTGACATGGGTACTCTCTCCCGCGATCTTCGCCGGTTGGCGTGGGCCGTCCGCCTCGGGGCCATCCTGGTGGCTTTGGCGGCGCTCGCCGCCTGTGCTTATTCCCCCGCCGATCGTCTTGTCGGGCGGGTGGATACGACCGAGCAGCGCGTCTATCGCGCGGCCGGGATCTATCATGTCGTCGCCGGGTTGGCCTGCGAGTACGTCAAAACGCCCACGGCGCTGCCCGGAGCATCGGCCCGTGTCGCCCAGGCCGGCGACGCCGCGTGGCAGGCGCTGGTTGAGGCCCGGGCGTATTCGGCTTTCGGCGAGGACAGTATCGCGGCGCTGGCGTCGCTGTCCGGCGCGCTGACCGCGCTGGCCGGTCAGGCGCTCGAGGTCAGCGTTGACGCGCCGGACATGGACGCCGGCGGGCTGGCGGGATACGCGACCGAGCGCGCGCTTCAGGTCGCCGTTGGGTATGTCCATTTGCGGTCTTCGCTCGCCGTGCTGCGCGGGGACCTGTCCGTGATGGTCTCGGAACGGCGCGATCCGACCGACGCCGAATGGTCCGAGGTGATGGACGCGGCGGAGGCGGCGCGCGACTGCCTTGCGCATGCCGGGGGTGCGCGATGACCGCCGCACCCACCGTCCGAAGGGATGCTGTCCTGGCCGGCCTGTGCAGCGCGGTCTATGAGCGCGACCGCCAGCGGCGCGAGGCCGCGATCCGTGCGCTGAGCCATCGCTGCTGGCGCTGGATCGAGTGGGCGGGGTCCGAGGTTGCGGTGGTGACCGGGGCTGACGGTGACGTGGACTCCGTCATCATGGTGTTCCGGGGCACGGAGGTCTCGGGCTTCCAGGTGCGCGACGTGCTTGCGAACGTCGGGATCCCGACGCCCTGGGCCGGCCCCGAGCGACGCGAATGCGGGTGGGGACTGTTCGGTGT
This sequence comes from Roseospira marina, assembly GCF_014197855.1. Lineage (GTDB taxonomy): Bacteria > Pseudomonadota > Alphaproteobacteria > Rhodospirillales > Rhodospirillaceae > Rhodospira > Rhodospira marina. The sequence goes on along the minus strand of NZ_JACIGJ010000027.1, from coordinate 9,104 downwards.
GCGGGGTCCCGATCAATGCCGCCCGGCGGGCGGCCTGTCCCGGCGCCGTCCGATGCGCGGACTGCCAGCGAGACGTCGAGGCGCACCACGCCCGGCGAGTACGAACGGGAGTGTGAGCATGGATCTGTGGCAGATCGCGGACTGGATCATCGGACTGGGCGCCTGGGCCGGCCTGATCGCGACCGCCATCGTCGGCGTGGTGCTCTGGCGGATGTGGCCTGTGTTCGCGCCCCGGCATGAGGTCGAGGCGGTCCGGGCCGATATCCGGTCATGGCGGGATCAGCATGTCGCGGCGCATGGGGACATCACGGCCCGTCTGGATCGCGGCGAGGCCCGGTTCCAGCGCCTCGAAAGCCGGATCGAAGGGCTCCCCACACATGCCGATTTGACAGCGCTCACCACGATGGTGGGCGAGGTGTCCGCGCAAACCCGCGAAATCGGCGCGCGTCTGGATGGTCTGGCGGAGCTGACGAAGCGTCTGGACCGCAGCCTTGACCTTTTGACGGAAGACCGCCTCGCACAGGGGCGTGACCGACGGGAGAACGGATCGTGAGCGATCTGGCGACACTGCAACGCGAGGACCGGCGCTTGGTCATCCTGCGGACCCTGGCCGAGGACACCGACTACAGCCTCAACACGTCCATTCTTCAGACCGTCCTGACCAGCTATGGCCATGGTGTCGGCCGGGACGTGGTGGACGGTGACGTCCAGTGGCTGGCCGAAGGTGGTTTGGTCACGGTGGACCAACTCGCCGGCGGTCGCGTCACGGTCGCCACCCTGACCGGGCACGGCCTGGACGTCTCTCAGGGCGTGGCGCGGCACCCGGGCGTTCGGCGTCCCCGGCCGGGGGCGTGAGCCCATGGGCCGGAAATCACGCATCGACACGGAGCTATCGCCAGAGGATCTGTCCGAGTTTCGGCGGCTTCTGGTCGCTGGACGGCTGACCATTGACGAACTGACCGACTGGCTGGAAGCCCGCGGCTATGAGATCAGTCGCTCCGCCGTCGGCCGCGCCGCCAAGCGTCAGGCCCTGATGGCGGCGCGTTTGCGGGAAAGCCGCGCCATCACGGAAGGGCTGGTGCAGGAACTGGGAGATGCCGCGACCCAAGGCCAGCAAGGACGGCTTCTGGTCGAGGTCTCGCGTTCGCTGGTGTTCGATTTCCTGACACAGGTTCAGGACGCCGGCGGCGACGGTGCCGCCCTCGACCCCAAAGACGTGATGATGCTGGGCAAGGGACTGGCCGAACTCGCCAAGGCCGCTCGGCTGGATCAGGATTTCGAAGAGAAGGTCGAGGTCCGCGCCCGCACGCTCGCCGCCGAGATGGCGGCGAAGGCGATCGATAACGCCGCCGCCGAGGCCCAGGCGGCGGGAGAACAAGGGCTGTCGGCGGACCGTCTCGCGGCCCTGCGGCGCGGGATCCTCGGGGTTTCGAGATGACGGACGCGGCGGACACGGATGCCCTGCCGCACGCGGATCAGATGCCCCCCGCTTCGGACGTGGACCGCCTGATCCCGAGCGGACTGCCCCCCGAGGATCTGGATCCCCTGGCCGACGGGATCCTGATGGCCCATCAAGTGCGGTGGGTCGAAGACACCAGCACCCTGAAGCTTTGCGAAAAGGGGCGCCGTACCGGCATCACCTGGGCTGAGGCCCTGGACAGCACCTTGACGGCGGCCGCGCAGGGCAAGGCCGGCGGTATGGACGTGTTCTACATCCCCGACGCGAAAGAGAAGGGGCGCGAGTTCATCGACACCTGCGGCCGGTTCGCGCGCCACGTCGCCAAGGAGCTGCTGACCACCGAGGAGTTCCTATTCGAAGACAAGCAGCCGAATGGATCGTCCAAGCACATCACCGCATGGCGGATCCGCTTCGCCAGTGGCCATGAAGTCACGGCCCTGTCCAGCCGGCCGGCGGCCATCCGTGGTCTTCAGGGCCGCGTCGTCATCGACGAGGCGGCGTTCCACCAGGACGTCGGCGAGGTCATCGACGCGTGCAACGCCCTGCTGATCTGGGGTGGCCAGATCCGGATCATCAGCACGCACAACGGGGCCACGAACGCCTTCAACCAGCTCGTCAAGGACAGTCGGGCCGGGCGCTATGACTACAGCGTGCACCGCATCACCTTCGACGACGCCGTCGCGGCCGGCCTGTACGAGCGGGTCTGTCTCATCAAAGGCGAGGAGGCCACGGCCGAGGGCAAGGCCGCATGGTACCGCAAGATCCGGCGGAGCTACGGTCCGCGCGTCGAGGCCATGCGCGAGGAGCTGGACGCCATCCCGCGCGAAGGCGACGGCGTGCTGTTGCCGCTTCCGATGATCGAGGCGTGCCAGACGCCGAATTACACAGTGGTGCGCTGGTATCCGCCGGCCGAAAACTTCGTGGACTGGCCCGCCCACCTGCGTCGGGCGCATATGGAACAGTGGTTGGCGGAACACGTGGATCCACGGCTGGCGGAACTCCCGGCGGATCGGCCTCACGCCGCCGGGCTGGACTTCGGCATGTCGGTGGACCGCACCTGCCTGCCCATCGGCTACACCGCGCAGGACCTGACCCGCCATGTGCCGCTGATCATCGAATTGGCGCGGTGCCCCTACGACCAGCAGCGCCAGATGGCCATCCACGTTCTGCACAGGGTGCCGCGCTGGGCCAAGACCATCGCCGACGCCAACGGCAACGGTCAGGCCCTGGCCCAGGAGCTACGGCAGGAGTTCGGACCGGAGCGAATCGAGGAACTGCACGCCAGCGAGACATGGTATCGCGAGCACGGGACACCCTTTCAGGCGGCGTTCCAGGGCCGGGCGATACTGATCCCGGCCGACCTGGACGTCCGGGACGATCTGTCCCAGTTCCGCGTGGTCGCGGGCGTACCACGGATACCGCGATCCGTCCGGCTCATGGGCAGCGACGCCGGAAAGCGTCACGGCGACGCCGGCGTGGCGCTGCTGTACTTCCACGCCGCCTCGCAGGTCGAGCACCAAGAGTACCGCTACATCCCCGTCCGACCCGAACAGACCACTCGACAGGTTCGCCTGACGTCGGGTCTGCGCGCGCGGCGCGGCTCATACTAGGGATCCATCCATGGCCCGGACACCTCAGCTTCTCGGCCCCGACGGACGCCCGATCGAGCGCCGCACGCTGACACAGGCGGTGGCGGCTCCGGCCGTGACCGGCGTGCGGCGTCCCTTCGCCGGCACCATCGCCACCGGCCTGACCCCGGAACGCTTGGCGACGATCCTGAAGCGGGCCACGGAGGGCAGCGTCGCCGACTATCTCACCCTGGCCGAGGAGATGGAGGAGCGGGATCCGCACTATGCCGCCGTGCTGGGCACCCGAAAGCGGGCGGTGGCTGGGATCGAACCCATCGTCACGCCGGGGGACGACAGTCCCCGCGCCGGCGAGATCGCGGATTTCGTCCGTCAGACCATCGTCGATCAGCCGTGGTTCAACACCATGGTCGTGGACCTGCTGGACGCCCTCGGCAAGGGATACGCCGCGTGCGAAATCCTGTGGCGCACGGGTCCGCAGTGGACGCCTGCCGCCTGTCCGTGGCGGGATCCCCGCTACTTCGTCTGGGACGAGACGCGGACCGTTCTTCGTCTCGCAGCTGACGGGGAGCCGAACGGTGTGGAACTGCCGCCCGGCAAGTTCATCGTCCATGTGCCGCATATCAAAAGCGGCCTGCCGATCCGGGGCGGTCTCGCCCGCCTGGTCGCGTGGTCCACCCTGTTCAAGTCCTACGCCATGAAGGACTGGGCCGCGTTCTGCGAGGTCTACGGTCTGCCGCTTCGGCTCGGCAAGTACGGTCCGGAGGCCAGCCCCCAGGATATCGCCACCCTGATCCAGGCGGTGGCCGGGATCGGCACCGACGCGGCCGCCGTATTGCCGCGCGCCATGGAGATCCAGTTCGAAGGCATCGGCGAGGGCCGGGGCGCGGCCGAGCTGTTCCAGCGGCTGGCGGAGTATCTGGACGGTCAGGTCAGCAAGGCCGTGCTGGGCCAAACCATGACGACGGACGATGGCGCGTCGCTGTCGCAGGCCCAGGTCCACAACGGGGTGCGGATCGACGTAGCCCAGGCGGACGGGGGCGGCCTTGCCACCACGCTCAACCGGGATCTGGTGCGCGTTGCCGTAGATCTGAACTACGGCCCGCAGGAGGCCTATCCATGGCTGTCCTGGCCGATCACGGAGCCGGAGGATACGCAGGCGGTGACGGAACAGCTCACCGGTCTGGTGCCCCTCGGCCTGCGCGTGCGCGCCGACGACGTGCGCGAGCGCCTGGGTTGGGCCGCGCCGGAAGACGGGGACGAGGTCCTGGGTGGTCCGGCGTCGGCGGGCGATGACATACGGCCCGGAGATGACACGCCATCCGGCGCCGCGCCCCAACGAGCCGGACGATCAGCCCAGGCGGCTCGGCCCCGCGATGCCGTGGACGACCTGGTGGATCAACTCGATACCGCCGCCGGTCCCGCCACGGACGCTCTGATCGACCAGGTGCGCGCGGTGATCGACCAGGCCGAGAGCATCCCGGACGCGATGGCCCGGCTGGAAATGCTGTACTCGGAGTTGCGCCTGGACGATCTGGCCGACGTCATCGGGGAGGCGATGGCCCTGGCGGACCTGTCGGGCCGGGCCGAGGTGGGCGATGTCTGAGGAGGCAGCGACCGTCGGCGATCCGCTGCCCTTCGTCGAGGCGCAGGACTATTTCCGCCACAAGATCAACATGCCCACCGAGGCATGGACGGACCTGCGCGAAGGCCAGCACTCCCGAGGCTTCGTGATCGCCGGGGCGACAAAGGCCGAGCTGCTGACCGACATGCACGCGGCGCTCCAGAAGGCCCTGGACGAGGGCACGACGCTGGAGACCTTCCGCCAGGATTTCGATCAGATCGTGGCCCGCCACGGGTGGAGCTACAAAGGCAGCCGGGGCTGGCGGACGCGCGTCATCTACGACACCAACCTCAGAATGGCCCGTGCCGCCGGCCACTGGGCACAGATCGACCGCGCCGCCGAACGTGAGCGGTCGCGGGGCCGGACCCTGTACCTGCGGTACGGCGCCGTTCTGGACAGCAGTACCCGGCCGGAGCATCGGGCGTGGCATGGCCTTGTGCTGCCCGCCGATCATCCGTGGTGGCGCACGCACACCCCCCCGAACGGCTGGTGGTGCCGCTGCACGATCACGGCCCTGACCGAGCGGGACCTGGCGCGGTACGGGTACTCCGTAACCCCGGACGATCAGGTGCCACCAGTCACGATGGAAGAGCGCACCGTCCGCTTGGCCGACGGGTCAACCGAGGTGTGGCCGACCCCGGCCGGGATCGACACCGGGTTCGGTTATCACGTGGGGCGCGCCGCCTGGGGGCAATCCGTCGATCGACGCGCCATGGACGCGGCCGCGATCGGCGCAAAGGGACGCCCATGGGAACGCATCGGCCGTGTCCAGACGTGGCAAGACCTCGGATTGCCCGACACCCTGCCGGTCGATGCGTGGTCGGGCGAATTGGGCGAGGCGGCCGCCGATCGGGACGGGATGCTGAAGCGCCTGATGGCCGTGCTTGGCGGCCCGGACCGCACCTTCCGGACCCCGGATGGCGAGGCTGTGCATGTGACGGCGGAGGTGCTGGCCGATCATTTGAAACCGGACCGCGCCCCGTTCCTTCCCCTCTTGCCTCTGGTGCTGGAGCGTCCTGCTGAAATCTGGTTGGCCTGGGAGCGCCACGTCGGGACAGGCCAAATCGCTCTGCGCAAACGGTTCGTCCGGGTGGTCCGGACGGAGAGGCAGCGCGGTGTCCTGATTGTCGCTCAAACCGTCGGGGGCCGTTTCGAGGGTTGGACGTTCATACCAGTTCGCCGGCCGTCCTATCTGAACGACCAGCGACAGGGAACCTTGCTGTATCGGAGGGAAGAGTAAGCCTCACCGGATCGGGCGGCTGGCCGGCCAGCGATGGTTCTGCGCCCGTCCGCACCATCGCCTTCCCACATCCAGTTATACGCCGATCCGGCCATTGCCGCAACGAAGGGGGCATGACGGCGGGGGCGCTCCGCCGTCATGGCTGGGGCCATAGAAAACCAGCGCCCGGTTCCGGTCACCCACTTCGCCTTTTAGCCCAAGGCCCACAGACGCGCCAGGATGCGCGCGAGCTAGCCGGGACGCCCCTGTGGCCCCGAAAACCCGAGCCGCGCACGCTGCCCCCTCTTACGGCCTCTTATCGGTCTCTTAATCGCTGACCATTGACCGGCCATGCGGGCGGGCGCATCCTCGCCCGATCGGTCCGCGCACCGTCTAAACCACGGCGGGCGATGACCCGGAAGCCCTTCCGGGCAGTCGCGCGGCGCCCCGGGCGGCATGATCCGCCCATGACCGACGCCCTCACACAGACCCCGGCCGCTCTGGCCGCGCTCACCGTCCCGGCCCCGCAAGCCGGAGACGGGCAGGCCCGCACCGTGCCCGACTGGATCGAGGTCGTGGCCGCCGGCCCCGAGCTGCGTGGTCACGACGGGCGCGGTCCCTACCTTGTGCGCGACCCGGCCGCCATCGTGGCGGAGTTCGACCGTCGGCGGAGCATCAACCGCGCCGACATGATCATCGACTGGGAACACGGGTCCGAACGCGCCGGCGCCGACGGCGGTGCCCCGGCCGCCGGCTGGATCGACCGCCTGGAGGTCCGCGACGGCGCGGTGTGGGGGCACGTCTCCCGCTGGACGCCACGCGCAGCCGCCCAGATCGCCGCCGGTGAGTACCGCTATCTCTCCCCCGTCATCCTGCACCACGCCGACGGCACCGTCGTCGGCGTGCGGTCGGTCGCCCTGACGTCCGACCCGAACCTGGGCATCGCCGCCCTCAACCGCGCCGGCGCCGCCGACGTGGAAGCCCTGCGCCGCGCGGTGGCCGGCCTGAGCGCCGCCGATTTTTGTGACATCCAGTGGGAGCGTAAGCTCATGTCTCAGGACACCCCCGACCTGTCGCCGCTGGCCCATGCCCTGGGCCTGTCGCCGGCGGCCTCCGTCAGTGCCATGTGCGCGGCGGTGGACACGCTGAAGTCCGATGTGACCGCCGCCCAACAGAAGGCCGAGACGCCGGACCCCGAGCGGTTCGTGTCCAAGGCCGATCACAAGAAGGTCCAGGACGAACTGGCCGCCGCCCAGAAGGCGATGGCCGAGCGTGACGACGCCGTGATCGAGGCGGAGATCCAGGCCGCCGTGCAGAGCGGCAAGATCCCGCCGGCCGACGCGGACTCGGTACCCTGTTGCCTTCGCTGACGGGCGGGCAGTCGATCGGCAACGCCCTGGTGACGGGCAGCGTTGGTCGGGCGTTGGGGCTGTACTCTCCGACGACTCTGTACGGGGCGGCGGGGCCTGGGTCCCCGGTCATGCTCGTCGGCCCGAACGCCGGCGTGGTCGGCGGCACGGCGGGGGGCATGACCGGCTTCGGGGGGGCCCTCGCCGCCGGCATCGATGCGGCACCGTGGGGTCTGGCCGGGAGTGTGGCCGCCAGCGCATTCGGGTTCAGTTCCGGCAACCAGTGGGCCGATATGGGGCTGTCCACCCTGGGCAGCGTCGGCGGCGGGGCACTTGGCGCCTCCCTGATCGGTGGCGCCGCCGGCGGTCCGATCGGGGCGGCGGCCGGGGCGTTCCTGGCGATGATGGGCGGGGACCTGATCGGCGGTCTGTTCGGAAAGCCGCTGCCCAATGCGTCGCAATCCATCGACATCCAGGACGGCCAGGTCCTGGCCAAGGCGCCGGAAGGGCGGTTGCTGTCCGACGAGGACATCGCCGCCTGGGGCGAGGCCAGCCGCGCGGCGTTGGTCGGACCGCTCCAGACCCTGGCGGACACCTTCGACTTATCCAACTACGCGTCCAACTACGCCGTCGCGACGTCGTGGAAGGACGGCGCGCAGCGCGTCGAGGTCCACGGCGGCACGCTGGGCGATCAGTCTGGCCGCCTGATCGAGGTGGCCGACCTCGGCGAGGCAGGCCTGGTCGCCATCCGCACTATTATCGAAGACCTCGCTCAGGGCGACGACAGCCTGGCCGGGGCTCTGGCGGTGGTGCGCGACAGCAGCGCCGCCACGGCGGCGGAGCTGGCCGGACAGATCGCGATCGCCGCCGATTGGTCGGGCGCGATCGACGCCGCCGTGACATCGATGCAGTCCGGCGCCGCCGCACAGATTGCCGCCCTGGACGAACAGGCCGCCGCCTGGACGGATCAGGCCCGCGCCATGATCGCGCCGGCGCGCGAGGTCGCGGACATCCTGACCACCGCCGGCGAACTGGACGCCGGACAGGCGTCCGCCGATATGAACACCCTGGTGCGGGCCATGGTCGGTCTGGGCGATGTGGCGGCGCCGCTGTCCGACGTGCAGGCGTCTGTCGCGCTGATGGACCGCCAGTTAAACGGCCTTCAAACCATCCTGACCGACACCGGCACCGCCGCCGAGGACGCCGCCGCTCAGGTGGCCGGTCTGCGCGACGAGATGATGGCGCAGGCCCGCGCCGGGTTGGAGGATCAATGGGGCCGCGCGCTGGAAACCGCACGCGGCCGCGACCACGTCAACACCATCCGCGACAGCGTCACCGCCTACCAGCAGGCCCTGGCCGACATGCAGGCCGTGGGCGGCGACACGTCCCTGGTGACGCAGACGCTGGTCGCTCAGATGCGCGCGCTGGGCGCCGGCCTGGATCTGGACACCCTGCGCGCCCTGGTCGACGAGATCGCGACGTGGTCGGCGGGTGTCGATAACGCCAACGTGGCCGTCACCGGGCTTGCGGGCGCTCTGGCCGACATGGAGACGGCCGCCGCCGCCCAGGACGCTCTTGCCGCGTGGCAGGAGGTCGAGACCGCGCAACGCGATGCCCTATCAGCCACGGTGGACTATTGGGACACGCTGTCCGGCGTGGCCGAGTCGGTCGGTTCGGATGTGCGGCGGTATCTGGACGATCTGACCGGCGGATCGAACAGCACCCTCGGCCAGCGGGAGCGGATGGAGTCGGCCCGCGCCCATCTGGTGCGTCAGGTCACGCTGGCCGGGTCCGACGACGCCGACGTCGCCCGCGCCGCCCTCGAAAGCCTGACGGACTACGCGGAGGCGTATCGCGAAGCGGCCCG
>NZ_JACIGJ010000026.1 GCF_014197855.1 Roseospira marina | reverse complement strand
CTGGTCGTCATCGGGCTCAAGGGCCTGGATGCGGAGGGCCTACGCGAACGTCTGGGCGAGGTCGTCGCGGGACCAGACCAGCCGGCGTCCTCGGCGGCCGAATAAGGTCGGCAGTGGTCCTCATGGCGGCGGACGCATGACGCCCGTTCCTGCGTCCGCTGGGGCTACAGCAGCGGATGCAGGGGCCGTTGCACGGCGGCCAGGAACAGCACGAGGCCGAACCCGAAGATGACACCGCCGCCGGCCACGCCGAGCAGGCGCGGCCACCAGAGGGCACGGCCGGTGTGCGTCTGCGGCACGGCCGTCTTGCCGAGGATACTGGCCACGGCCGCCAAGACGGACACGGTCAACGCGGTTCCCAGGCCCATGCACAGGGCCGCCGCGACCCCGGCGGCCCACAACCCCACACTGAAGCTGAGGATCAGCACCAGGATGGCCCCCGTGCAGGGGCGCAGGCCGATGGCGACGGCCAGGGCTGCGATCTGGCGCCACGACCCGGCCTCAGTCACTTGATCCGGTGTCGGCATGTGGGAATGGCCGCACCCGCAGCCCTCGCCGTGCTCGTGAAGGCCATATCGTCACCGACACCCTGGGGGTATGGGTTGGCCTGACCATCCGCGGCGCCGACATCCAGGACCGGAGAGGTTCTTAACCATGCCGAAAGCCTCGCATGATAAAATCCAAACTGCATGCCCACAGGGGAAAGAGCCAAGGGGAAAGAGAATGCGAGTTGATGCAGGAGCAAACTACCTGTACGCGAGTCAGCGTCCGCAGGCGTCAACCGCTGACACTTCGGCTTCCACATCGTTTTCGGCTGCATTAACCGCTGTTCAGGATAATACTGAAAAGACCGACAGCAACACTAGGCAGGCGGATTTCACCAGCATGACCCGCCAAGACATGCGCGATTGGGTCAACACTCAAATCCGCAGTGGGGAAATGTCGCTTGATGATAGTCGGCCCTTCATGGCGATGACCATGAAAATTCCGGTGAACAGTGGGCTTGGTGGCGAAGTGGCCCTGGGTGGGGATGATACGCGGTACGACTTCATGCAGAAGGCGCGAGATGGCATCCAGGGTGCACTGTCGCGTAACGACGAAACGACCCTGAAGATGTTGAAATCGGCTATGTCGATTATGCAGGGGCATAAAGATCAAGCCGTCGGCGTTAATACCCGCGCTTAGTACCACAGTTGCGGTTTCGATCGTGTGCGACGGTGACAGAGAGCGGCATGCGCTTGGTGACGTTGTCTCCAGCCGGACCATGCCCAGGCGAAGGCCGGGTGGGTTCTGGGGGTGGACAGCAAACGAATGACGAGTGTTCGGATTTCGGAAGTCGTGAAGAGCCCGGCGAAGGCCAAAGTCACGCTGCGGCGGGCGGGCGGTGGACTCCTTTTGTCCCGTTTCCCGAGAGCCTGACGGCGCTGCTGGGCGGACACCCGGGCCTTGGCACACCGCGGGGGGGACCTCCGCCCAGGTCTTCGGCAAATAGAGTGGCCAGTCAATCAGGGCGTGACCGTACCGGCTGGCGTAGCAGGCAAAAACACCCACCTGGCAAGTCTCAATGCGACCCGCCGTCCCGGCGTATTGCCGCGCGACACCAACCGAATGGACGCCCTTCTTTAAAAACCCCGTCTCATCAACACCCAGAACACCGCCATCATCTCCAAGGGCGTCAATGAGATAGTCCCGAACGCGGTCCCTGCCCGACCGCACCCCGGGCCGACTGACCGTTACCCTCGACGCACTGCTGAACGCCGCGCTGAAAGAGGACGCAGCGTTTACGAGGCCGCCCACGGCGAGACGGAAAGCGTGGCCGATCTGATCCCCTTCATGCTGCGGGCGTTCCTCAAGGACGACCGCGCCTTCGCCCGGGCCCACAAGAACGGTCTGGCCGAGGGCGAGGACGCCGCCGCCGGACCGTCATCGCTCCGGTCTCTCCGTCGCGGAACGGCGGCTGGATCGGCACCATCCGCTCCGCTCGGTCGCGGGCGGCAGGCGCAGACCTCGTCGCGATCTCTGTCTTGCTCATGGTGTGCCGCGCGCCCTCTCACGCCGGGGGGCCTCCGGCGCACCAGGGTCGCTTCACACCGATTCATTTATCGCGTTTGACTTTGGTTAAGGAGGCTGGCGCCTCCGATCCGCATTCTGAGGGCCGTGACACTCGCTCCCGAAAGGATCCGCGATGCGCCAGGTCATGACCAAGACGATGGCCGCAAACATTTTCTATGGCGGCTCATTGTTCTTCATCATCGTTTTTGTCGCACTCACGGTGCATAGCCATTTCTACATCGTGAACACCTCGACGGACTCCGAGGGCCTGACGGACAGCGTCGCGCGCGGCAAACACGTTTGGGAAACCCACGCCTGCATCAACTGCCACACGCTCCACGGCGAGGGCGCGTACTTCGCCCCGGAGGTCGGCAACGTCATGACCCGCTGGGGCGTCATCGACGACCCCGAGGGGCCCTTCTATGCCCTGCGCGGATGGATCGACGCACAGCCGACGGGGATCCCCGGACGGCGCCAGATGCCTCACTTCGACCTGACCGATCAGGAGGTCCGCGATCTGGCCGAGTTCCTGCGCTGGGCCGACCGCATGGACACCCAGGACTGGCCCCCGAACGACGCCGGCTGAGGAGACGTGACCGATGAAATATCAGACACAATCGATCGCCACGGCGTATGTCATCACGGCGTTGGCGCTGTTCGGGGTGCAGGTTTCGGCCGGACTGCTCGCCGGATGGATTTACGTCGCTCCGAACACGCTGGCTGAGATTCTGCCGTTCAACATCGTGCGTATGCTGCACACCAACAGCCTCGTGGTGTGGCTGCTGCTCGGCTTCTTCGGTGCCTCCTATTTCCTGGTTCCGGAAGAGGCGGAGCGGGAGGTGCACTCCCCCCTCCTGGCCTATGTGCAGCTTGGCATCCTGGTGTTGGGCACGGCCGGCGTGGTTGTGACGTATCTGTTCAACCCGTTCGAGGGCCATTGGCTTCTTGGTATGCAAGGCCGGGAGTTCCTGGAGCAACCGCTGTGGGTCAAGCTGGGTCTGGCCGTAGCCTGCGTGATCTTCCTGTACAACATCACGATGACGGCCCTGCGCGGCACGAAGACGGCGGTGACCAACGTGCTGTTGCTCGGCCTGTGGGGCCTGGTGCTGCTGTTCCTGTTCGCCTTTTACAACCCGGAAAACCTCGGACTCGACAAGACGTACTGGTGGTACGTGATCCACCTGTGGGTCGAAGGCGTCTGGGAGCTCATCATGGCCGCCATCCTGGCCTATCTGATGCTCAAGCTGACCGGCGTCGACCGCGAGGTGGTGGAGAAGTGGCTGTACGTCATCGTCGGCACCGCCCTTTTCTCCGGCATCCTGGGCACCGGGCATCACTACTACTGGATCGGCACGCCCGCGTACTGGCAGTGGATCGGCTCGATCTTTTCGTCGCTGGAGGTGGTGCCGTTCTTCGCCATGATGGCCTTTGCCTTCGTCATGGTATGGAAGGGACGGCGCGACCACCCGAACAAGGCCGCCCTTCTGTGGTCGCTGGGGACGGTGGTGTTCGCCTTTTTCGGGGCCGGCGTGTGGGGCTTCATGCATACCCTGCACGGGATCAACTACTACACCCACGGCACCCAGATCACGGCGGCGCACGCCCATCTGGCCTTCTTCGGGGCCTACGTTTCGCTCAATCTGGCGGTCTTCACCTACGCGCTGCCAATCCTGCGCAACCGCGACCCCTACAACCAGGTGCTCAACATGGCGAGCTTCTGGCTGATGAGCGGCGGCATGGCATTCATGAGCATCGTGCTGACCTTCGCCGGCACGATCCAGACCCACCTGCAGCGGGTGCTGGGCCAGGATTACATGGCGGTGCAGGACCAGTTGGCCGTCTTCTACTGGATGCGCTTCGGGGCCGGCGCGGTGTTCGTGCTCGGAGCCCTCCTGTTCCTGTATGCGCTGCTGGTGCCCCGACGCGAGGTGATCTCGACCGACGCCACCGTAGCGGCGGAGTAGGTCCATGGACGTTATGGGCCATGACGAGGAGGGGGCGGTCGGCGCCCCCTTCTACCGGCCGCAGGGCGACGAATGCGATGTGTTCGCCCACGCCCACGCGCTCGGCCTGCCGCTGCTGCTGAAGGGACCGACCGGTTGCGGCAAGACGCGGTTGGTGTCCCACATGGCGGCGCGGCTGGGTCGGCCCCTGTACACCGTGGCCTGTCACGACGACCTGTCGGCGGCGGACCTGATCGGGCGCTATCTGCTCAAGGGCGGCGAGACCGTGTGGGTGGACGGCCCCCTGACCCGGGCGGTGCGGGAGGGCGCCATCTGCTACCTCGACGAGGTGGTGGAGGCCCGCAAGGATGTCACCGTGGTGCTGCACCCGCTGACCGACGACCGCCGCCGCCTGTTGATCGACCGCACCGGCGAGGATCTGACGGCGGCACCCGGGTTCATGCTGGTGGCGTCCTACAACCCGGGCTACCAGAACATCCTGAAGACCCTGAAGCCCTCCACCCGGCAGCGGTTCCTGTCGATCGCGATCGACTTTGCGCCGCCCGACCAGGAAACCGCGATCGTCGCCGCCGAAAGCGGCTTGGCAGCCGATCGCGTCGCCCCCCTGGTACGGCTGGCCGGTAAGTTGCGCGCCCTCAAGGGGCAGGACCTGGAAGAAGGCGTGTCAACGCGCCTGCTCGTTTATGGCGCAACGCTGATCGCCCAGGGTATGCCGGTGGAGCGCGCCGTGCGCGCGGCCCTCATCGAGCCGCTGACCGACGACGCGGAGGTGAAGCGCGGCCTGCTGGACCTGTTCACGGCCGTGTTCGGGTGAGGCCGCCATGCCGGGGATCGCCTTCACACCCTGGGAACCCGAGGAGAGCGTCGGCCGGCTGTGGCACGATGTCGCTACGCGCTTCGACGCCCCGGCCACCCATGACGACGCGGCCGTGGACCTGAGCGCGGTCGAGGCACGGCTGGCCGTGCTGTTCCGGGGCCTGGGGGGTGCCGCCTCGGTCGCGATCCGTGCGGCCGCGCCGGAGCCCAGCCGTCACCGGCTGTCGCGCCGCCGTCGTCTTGGCACGGAATCGGAGCGGCTGCACCGCGCGTCCTTCGACGGCGCCAGCCTGCGTCTGCCCCCCCGCATGGCCGTGTTCCCGTCTCGGGACGCGAACACGGCGCTGTATCTGTGGCTCGCGGCCATGCTGGCGCACGCCGCAGCGGAACCGCCGCCCCCGGACACCGATCCACTGCGCGCGGACCTGCGGGCGCTGGCCCTCGCGGACCGTCTGACCCGGGCGACGTTGGTCGCCTGTCCGGGGCTTCGGTCCGTCCACACGACGTTGGCCGCTCACAGTCTGCGCCAGCGCCCTCGCCACGCCCTGCCGCCCTTCGAACGGGCGGTGGAAGCGGTCATCGCACACCGGCTGGGGGCCCCGGCCCCGACCGCCCCCCTCGCCCGCCGGATGACCGAGGCGGTCACGACGGACGGTTCCGACCTGTCTGCCTTTTCGGCCCCACGCGGCTACCGCCCGGCGCGGCCCGTCCCGCTGTGGCCCGACCTGCGCCCGTTCGTGACCGGAGACGGCACCCCGGCGGACTCCGACACGGCCTCCGCGGGCCCGCCGCCGGACACGGCGGAGACCACCCACCGCGCCCGCCGCCGGCGCGCGGATCGACCGCAGCGCCGCGACAGCCTGATTCTCCACCGCTTCGAAGCCATCCTGTCCTTCGCGGCGTTCCTCAACGTCAACCGCCGGGTGGAGGACGACGACCCGGACGGCGCCCGCAAGGCCGCCGACGATCTCGACGAGGTGACTCTGACGCAGACGGGCCAAGCCCCGGCGACGCGCCTGCGCCTGCACCTCGACCTCGCGCCGGAAGAGGCGGAGCGCGCCCGCCTGTCGGCGCCCGTCACCTATCCGGAATGGGACGCCCGGCGCGGGGTTTATTTGCCCGATCATGTGCGTGTGCTGGACAGCCCGGCCGAGCCCGCGGTTGCCCTGCCGCCGCCGGATCCGCGCGCGGCCCGCCGGATCCGGATGGTGCAGCGCCGGTTCGAGGCCCTGCGTCCGCGCCGCGTTCTGCTGCCCGCGCAGCCGGACGGGGCGGATCTCGACCTTGACGCCGTGGTCCGCGCGCGCGCCGACCTTGCCGCCACCGGCGAGGAATCGGACCGGGTCTGGCGCGCCGCGCGTCAGGAGGCGCGCGACCTCGCGGTCTCGATCCTACTCGATGTCTCCCGCTCGACCGAAAGCGTGGTCGCGGGACGCCCGATCATCGAGATCGAACGCGAGGCCCTGACCGCGCTGGCCTGGGGCGTGACCGCGGCCGGGGACGCCTGCGCCATCAGCGCGTTTTCCTCGCGTCGCCGCCATCATGTGTTCCTGTCCCGAGTCAAGGACTTCACCGAACCGATGGGGGCGGCCGTGGAGGCCCGCATCGCCGGGTTAGCCCCCGGGCACTACACCCGCCTTGGAGCCGCGATCCGCCATGTCGCGGCCGGGCTCGGGCGTCAGCCGCAGGCAAGGCGGTTGCTGCTGATCATCACCGACGGCAAACCGAACGACATCGACCACTATGAAGGCCGCCACGGCATCGAAGACAGCCGCATGGCCGTGCGGGAAGCCCGACGCCAGGGCCATGCTGTCTTCGGTATCACGGTGGACACCGAGGGACAGCGCTGGTTTCCGCGCCTGTTCGGGCGCGGGGGCTACGCCGTCATCCGAGAGGCGGACCGGTTGACGACCGCCCTGCCCGATCTCTACCGCCATCTGGTGGTCTCATGACGGGGCCGCGGGCGTCATCCCTCGCCCTTGCGCCAGAACTCGGCGCGGTCCTGGTCGACGAACGCCCGCAAGCGCGCAACGTCGTCAATGGCAGCCTGATTCTGCCGTACCTGGACGCCGGCATCCCGCAACCGGCCGAACGCACGGCTGAGGCTCTCCGGCTGGATGCCGAGGCGCCCGGCCAGCAGCGCCTTGTCATAGGGCAGCGTCACGGTACACGCCCCCGCATCAGCCGGACACAGGTCCACCAGGAACGCCGCCAGACGTTGCGCGCCCGTGCGGGCCTTGAGTTGCTCCACCTGCTGCACCAGCGCGTGCAGATGACTGAAGGCGGCCGCCAGGATGGCCGGCCCGAGGTCGGGGCGTCGATGCATGCGGTCGAGCAGGGTCGCCACGTCCAGGCGCAACAGGCGCGCGTCGGTCACGGCCTCGGCGTTAACCGGATAGGTTGCGTTGCGGAAGGCGACCGCCTCCGCGAAGCTCTCGCCGCGGGCGAACACGCCGACCACCGCCTCCGCGCCGCTCGGCGAGAGGCGGCACAGCTTGATCCAGCCCTCCAGCACGACATAGACGCTGTGCGCGGGGTCTCCCTCGACGAACAGCGTGGTTCCGTGCGGGGCGTCCTGCACGGTCGCGGATGCCAGGATATCCTGAAGGGCATCGTCGGCCAGACCGCGCAGCAGAACGGACCGTCGGGCGCAGGCGATGTCTTCGGGGCGGCGGAGCGACATGGCGTAGAGTTCTTTTCACACGGGACGAATGAGGGACCCACGGCCGGCTCCGCGACGCCCCGCATGGGGGCTGTCCCGACGGCATGCGGCCCAGGAGAGGAACGCACGGGAAAGGACCGACCATGCGTATTCTGGTGTTTCAGCACGTCGATGTCGAACGCGCTGGGGTCTCCCGCGACGTCTGGAATCAGGCGGGTCGCGCCGGGACGGTGCCCTGACGACGCGGGTCGCGTCTCGGCCGGACGGCCTCTTCCCCTTCCTCCAACCCCGAACGGATCCACCCCATGACACCTCGCATCAAGAGCGGAGGCTTCCTGGAACGGGGCTTCCGCCCATTCTTCCTACTGTCCGGGGTCTATGCCCTGGTGGCCATGGCCCTGTGGCTGCTGTTCCTGCGGGGCGGTGTCCTGCTGCGCGGTCCGATGGACCCTCTGTCTTGGCACGCCCACGAGATGCTGTTCGGTTTCGCCGGGGCCGCCGTCGCGGGCTTCGTGTTGACGGCCGTGCCGAACTGGACCGGGCGCCTGCCACTGTCGGGCGTGCCGCTGCTCCTGCTGGTCCTGCTCTGGGCGGCGGCCCGCGTGCTGGCGGCGCTGCCGGTGCCCTGGCCGCTGGCGGCGGTGGTAGACGTGGCCTTTCCGGTGACTCTGTGCGTCGTCGTGGTCCGGGAGGTGATCGCCGGGGGAAACCGGCGCAACCTGCCCGTGGGCGCCGCGCTGGGCCTGCTGGCCCTGGCCAACGTATGGGATTGGCTGGAATCCGCCTTTCTTCTGCCCGACGAGACCATCGGGCCGCGCCTGGGCATCGCCGTCCTGGTGGGACTTATCGCGTTGATCGGTGGCCGCATCGTGCCCAGCTTCACGCGCAACTGGCTGGCCCAGCGCAAGGCGGAACGGCTGCCGGCACCGTTCGGCCGCTTCGATACGGCCGTCTTGATCGCAACCCTGGTGGCGTTGCTGGTCTGGACGGTCCAGCCGCAGGGCTGGGCGGGGACCGTCCTGTTGGGACTGGCCGGCGTGGCCAATCTGATTCGGTTGTCGCGCTGGCGCGGAATGGCGACAGGCGCCGAACCGTTGGTCTGGATCCTGCATCTCGGGTACCTGGGTATCCCGCTCGGCCTGCTGCTGGCGGCGCTGTCCGCTGGATGGCCCGATCTGGTGCCGGAGGTAGCAGCCCTGCACGGTCTGACGGCCGGCGCCATCACCGTCATGATCGTGGCCGTCATGACCCGCGCAACGCTCGGACACAGCGGCCGGCCGCTGCACGCGGGCTGGGTGACGACCCTGGTCTACCTGCTGCTGCTCACCGCCGCCGCGACGCGGGTCTGGGCGGGCCTGTCGGACGGGCTGTACATGCCGTTGCTCCTGACGTCCGGCGGAGCTTGGATTGGGGGCTTCACCCTCTATCTGCTGCGCTACGGCCCGATCCAGGTTGTGCCACGGCGCGAAACGGGCGGCGGATGAATCCAGGATGGAGTGGGCGGACCATGGTTGGCAGTTTCGCGGAATTCGGGGCCGCGTTGGTCGCCTTCATTGGCTCCCACGCGGTGGCGGGCCTGCCGGGAATCCGGGGGCGCCTGCTGGCCGGCCTGGGGGCGCGCCCCTACCGGATCGTCTATTCGGGGGTCTCCCTGGCCCTGTTGACCTGGGTCATCTCGGCGGCCATCCGCGCCCCCTATGTCTGGCTGTGGGGGCCGTTCCCCTGGACCACCGCCATGCTGGTCGCGGTTATGGCGCCGGTCTGTGTACTGCTGGCGGCGGCGGTGCTGGAACCGAACCCCTTTTCCCTGTCCTTCGCCCGGGGCCCGTTCAACCCCGCCCGACCGGGGACGGCCGGGCTGATCCGCCATCCCCTTCCCGTAGCCTTCGCCCTGTGGGCGGGCGCTCATCTGATCGCCAACGGGGACGCGGTCCAGGCCGTCCTGTTCGGGTCCCTGCTGGCCCTGTCCCTAGCCGGACCGACCATCGGCGCGGCGAAAGCCCGACGCACTCACGGCGTGGAGCGTCTGGCCGCCTGGCGCACGGACATGGCGCGGGCCCCGTTTCGTCATCGCATGCCACGCCTCATCACCTGGATCGTGGGCCTTGGGCTCTATCTGGCCGTGCTGTTCCTCCACGGGCCGGTGATCGGACCGGATCCCCTCGCCGCCGTTTTGCGTGTATATGGCGCCTAAAATCACCCGTCAGCGCCAATCTGCGATGCAAAATGATCGTCAAGATGAGGGCCCGTTGCGACCGCTCCCTCTTTGCGTGCCGTCTCCGCGACACACCGACACGATGTGGTACGTCTCCTAAAGCGTAGCCGCAGATACGGCGTGGCACTGGAATTGCTATCCCACTGCACTTGTGCGCAGGGGAGCGACCGTTCGGCCGCCTCGGCACACCGCACGCGATTCATAAAAGGCCCCGGTTTGGCCGGCGCGTTTGTCGATCATCGCGCCGGCCCCGCGACCAACAAAGGGACACGTCTTCATGGCCCTGATGCAGACGACCTCTCCGTCGACGTCCAGAAAGGCGAACGGCGGCGCGAGCACGACGACGTCACCATCCGGTCGGGACGTCAGGCGCTCCCCCACCCGACCCAGCGGTGGCGCGGCGGCTTCCGGTGGCGGTATGGCGGATGAGAAGCGTCGGCGAGCCCGCACCCTGGCGCGCCAGCAGCAAGCCGCGGAGCGCGTCGCCTCCGCCACCAGCGAATTAACGTCGGGCGTGCAGGAGGCCTCCGCCGCGTCCGAGGAACTGGGCCGGAACATGGAGCAGATCGCGGCCGGCGCCGAACAAGCCGCCGCCGCGTCGGAACAAAGTGTCGCGGCTCTGGGCCAGATCAACGGCCGCATGCGCGTCCAGCTCGACGGGGCGCGGAACTCCCGCGACAAGACCGTCCTGCTGGCCCGCAATGTCGGCGAGATCGGCGACGACATCCGGGCGCTGGTCCAGAACGTGTCGCGCGCGGCGGACCGCCAGACCGGATCGGTCGCGCAACTCAACGACCTAGAGAAGCGGGCCAACGATATCATCGAAGCGGTCAACGCGGTCATCCGGATCGCCGATCAGACCAACCTGCTGGCGCTGAACGCGGCGATCGAGGCCGCGCGCGCCGGCACCCACGGCAAGGGCTTCGCGGTCGTCGCCGACACGGTGCGCGCCCTGGCCGAGCGGTCGGAAAAGAACGCCACCAGCATCGAAACCCTGATCCAGCAGATCCGGGAAATGTCGGGCCGCATTGCCGCCGCATCGCGCGAGTCGGCGCAAAGCGCCCAGGCCGAGGTGGAGCGGGGCAAGAGCGTGGTCAGCCAGCTCGATATCATCGTCGCCGACATGACCCTGATTCAGAAAGCCGCCGAGGAGATCGTCGCGACAACCGAACAGATGTCAGCCGCCAGCGAGCAGGCGACGAAAGGCGGCGAACAGGTGGCCGCCGCCGCCGAGGAGCAGTCCCACGCCTGTGAGGAAGCGCGGAAGTCCGTTGCGCAGCAGTCCCAGGCGCTCGACGAGTCCAACGCCGCGTCGGCCGCGCTCGACGAACTGGCCGAGGAACTGAAGAGCAGCCCGGATATCGGCAAAAGCTCCGAGGAGGTCGCCGCCGCCGCCGAGGAACTGTCGGCCACCATCAGCGAGCTGGATCGCTCCGCCAACGAGATCATGGATGCCATCACCCAGATCGCGGCCGGTGCTCAGCAACAGGCGGCCGCCGTCGAGCAGGGCGCCACGGCCATCGGCGAAATCGCGAAAGGCGCCAAGGAGAGCGAAGGCAAGGCGCAGCAGGCGGTGGACATGACCGACAAGCTGACCGGCCTGTTGAACGAGAACCGTGCAGCCGTCACCGAAATGATCGGGGGCATCGACTCGGCGGCGGAAAACGCATCAAAGGGCGTGGAAGAGATCTCGGAACTGGACGAGTTGAGCGGCCGCATCGACAAAATCGTGGATTCCATCGCCAACGTGGCGATCCAGACGTCCATGCTGGCGGTCAACGGCGCGGTGGAAGCCGCCCGGGCCGGCGAATATGGCAAGGGCTTCGCCGTCGTCTCCACCGACATTCAGAACCTCGCCAACGACGCCAGCGAGAACGCCGAGCAGATCAAGGACCTGGTGAAGGCGATCCGCGACCAGATCCGGACCGTGCGCCGCGATCTGTCGGAAATCGCCGGCGAGGCCCAGCAGGAATCGGCCCGCGCGGCGAAATCGCGCGAGGCGCTCGGTCGCATTGAGCGCGAAACGCTCGGCGTGCAAAACAACGGCAAGGCAGCCCTGACCGCCAGCCAGGAGATCCTGACCTCGGTCGACGAGGCCAAGACTGGGATGGAGCAGATCGCCTCGGCCGCCGAGCAGGCGCGCAAGGCGGCCGAACAGGCGGCGTCGGCCGCACGCCAGCAACGCCAGAGCGCCGGCGAGTTGAGCCGCGCCATCGAGGAGATCGCCTCCACGGCCGACGAACTCCAGACGGCGGTCTAGGCCGTCGCGGGACAGGGGCGAGCGCGCCCCGTCTCCCCCTTCTGGTTTGGAGTGGCGTGGCATGGACGACAAGACGGAAGACACGGCCGGCACCCCGGCCTCGGCTGCGCCACCGGATGCAGCTCTTCCCCCGCCGGACGGTGCGTCTCCGGACGACGCGACCTTGGTCAGTTCGGAGCACGTCGGCTTTGCGGTCGGCGATCAGGCGTTCGCCTTCTGCATGACCAAGGTGTTGGAGATCATTCGGGTGCCGCGCGCGGTGATGGTGCCGATGACCCCGACGGCCCTGCTCGGCCTGGCCAACCTGCGCGGGCGGGTTCTGCCCATTCTGGATTTCCGCACCCTCGTCGGCTTGGAGCCCCGAACCACCGACGAGGCCACGCGCGTCATCGTGGTCGATATCGGCCAGACCGTAGGCTTGGTGGTCGACCGCGTGGCCCGCGTGATGCACGTCGAAGCCCGCGATGTCGACCCGGCCGAGGATATCGAAAGCTTTGTCGGGCGTGACCTTCTCGATGGCGTGGTGAAGCAGCCCGGCGGCGCGCTGGTCCAGCTTGTCGATCCGGAAAAGGTCGTCGGCCTCAAGTTCTCGCTGGCGGACATCCGGGAGGCCGCCGAGACCTCCCTCGGCCTCTCGGACCTTGGCCGCGTCGTCGCGGACACCGAGGGCGAGGACGAAGCCAACCGGCTCGTGTCGGTCTGTCTGGCCGGACAGGACTACGGCCTCGCCATAGAGCACGTGGACGAGATCGTGCGCGTGCCGGACTCCATCGGCACGGTACCGAACGCCCCACCCCATGTTCTGGGAATCATCACGCTGCGCAGCCGGGTGCTGCCGCTGGTGTGCATGCGCCGGATGCTTGGCCTGCCCACCGAACCGCTGAGCGACAGCCACCGCGTCGTCGTCGTCCGCACGGCGGATCGCAGTGGTGCGCTGCGGCGCATCGGTCTGGTCGTGGACAAGGTCAACGCCGTGATCCGGATCGACCCGAAGGCCGTCAGTGAGGTTCCAGACCTCCTCGCCGAAGGCTCCCGGGGCGACATCACGGCCATCTGCCGGCTGGACGATGGGCGTCGCTTGGTCTCGGTGCTGGGGATCGACCGCATGTTCCGAAGCGGTGCTCTGCCCGCGGGCGTGGGCGCGGGGCCCGAACGCGACGACCCGGAAGACGCGGTCAGGGAGAGTAAGATGACAACGGAACCCGGCGCCGAGGATCTACAGGCCATCGTCTTCCAGATGATCGACCAGGAATTCGGCATCATGGTCGAGCATGTGCAGGAAATCCTGCGGGTGCCGGACGTCATGACCGAGGTGCCCAAGACCTCGGCCTATGTCGAAGGCATGATGAACCTGCGCGGCGGGGTGCTGCCGGTCATCGATCTGCGGGTGCGGCTCGGCCTGCCGAAGCAGGCACGCGGCGACCGCCAGCGGGTGATCGTGCTGGACCTCAACGGGCGCCGCACCGGCTTTGTCGTGGACGGCGTCAGCGAGGTGCTGCGCATGCCCGCCGACGCCGTGATCGAGACACCCCGCATGTCCACCGTGGAACAGCGCGTGCTCAGCCGAGCCGTGAAGCTGAATGGCGGCAACCGCCTGATCCTGCTGGTCGACCCGTGCCGGCTGATGGAAGGAATAGACACGACCGGAGGCGGGGTCCCGGCGGCGGCCTGAGCGCGGCCACGCGCCCCCTCAACACGACACACACGCGACCCCGGGTCGGTCTGAACGAACCGGATCCCCTACGTTCTCTCCACACGGCAGAATTGGCCGGAGAAAGACCATGACAACGGTGCTGGTGGTGGATGACTCGGCGTTGATGCGACGGAGCATTCGCCGCGCCTTCGAAGCGGAGGGCGATTTCGAAGTCCATGTGGCCCACGACGGTCAGGACGCTCTGGAGCGGATTACGGCGCTGCATCCGGATGTCGTGACCCTCGATATCAACATGCCGGTGATGGACGGGTTGACCTGTCTCAGCCACATCATGACGGACCACCCGGTGCCGGTCGTGATGCTCTCGTCTTTGACCACGCGCGGCGCGCTTGCCACGTTCGAAGCCCTTGAACTGGGCGCCGTGGACTTCGTGCCGAAGCCCGACGGGACCGTGTCGCTCCGCCTCGCCGAGGTGGTGCCGCACCTGGTCGCAAAAGTCAGGGCGGCGGCCGGCAGCCGGCGGGCACGGACCCCGGTGCGGCCCCGCGTCGGTATGGTGCGCGAACAGGCGAAGCGCCCGCGCACATCGCCTTCCTCACGCGATATTCCGGGGGTGGTGGTGATCGGCATCTCGACCGGGGGCCCGAAGATGCTGGAAGGCATCGTCGCGGCCCTGCCCGCCGACTTCCCCTACCCCGTTCTCGTCGCGCAGCATATGCCCCCCCATTTCACGCGCGTCTTCGCAGAACGCCTGGACGCCATGAGCGCCGTCTCCGTGATGGAGGTCAACAAGGCCCATCCCCTGCACGCGGGCACCGTCTACCTGGGCGCGGGCGGGACCGATCTGGTGGTGGAGCGACGCCTGGGCCGGCTTGTGGCCGCGCCGATGACCGAAGATGCCACCCTCTGGCACCCCAGCGTAGATCGGCTGGTCGAGTCGGCCATGCATGTCGTGCCCGCGGACCGCATCATTGGGGTGCAGATGACCGGCATGGGCAATGACGGCGCCGTCCGCTTCGCCGAGTTGCACCAGCGGGGCGGCCACACCGTCGCGGAATCGGAACGATCGAGCGTCGTGTTCGGCATGCCGCGCGAGTTGATCGAATTGGGCGGGGCCTCGGTCGTGCTCGACGGGTCGGACATCGCCGGCCATCTGATCGAGCGCGTTACCTTGGCGCAGACCGCACGGCACCGCCTGGCCTCGGCCTAGAGCCCGTCCCCACGATCACACGGGCGGCGCCTGGGCTGCGGACTCTGGGTTCGGACTGACGGAGACACAGCGATGGGACTCCTGAGCGCCGACAACCATACGCCCCGGCCGAGTTCACAGCCGGACGGGGGACCGGACGCGCCCAATCTGGCCCGTCCGGTCACGGACCTCGCGGATCCGAATCCCGAGCGCCGGTGGGAGGCCGCCCTGTCCGCGCGGGGTGAGCCCACGGGCGTCGACGCCGTGCTTGCGCGCCTGCCGGTCGAGCCGGATCTGGCGGTGCGTCAAGCGCTGTTCGACGCTCTTGCGGCGACTGGCGGGCCGGTGGCTGCGCGCGGTCTTGTTGATCTGCTGCGCAGCGAAGACGCGCACCTCCGCAATGAAGCGATCGCCGCTCTGGCTGAGCTTCCCGATGATGTGCCGGACCTAATCGACACCATGCTGACCGCGGACGATCCGGATGTGCGGATTTTCACCGTCAACGTACTGCGGGATCTGCGCCATCCCCAGACCACAGCCTGGCTCACGCGGGTGATCGCCGAGGATACGCACCCGAATGTGGTAGGCACGGCGCTCGATCACGCGCTGGAGCTGGCGGACCCGGCGATGGCTCCGGCAGCGTTGGCGGCGCGCACCCGGTTCGCCGACGACCCCTATGTCGCGTTTGTCTGCGGCCTGCTGCTGGATCGGATCGAAGGAAGCGCATCGTGACGCTCCAGGCTGAAATGGAGACGGCGACCGCCATTTCGGCCGACGAATACGATCGGTTCCGCACCTATTTCTACCGCAAGACGGGAATCCGCTTCGAGGACAGCAAGCGATACTTCGTCGACAAGCGCCTGGAAAGCCGCATCCGCGAGACCGGTCACGACTCTTTTCGGTCCTACTTCATGGCGCTGCGGTTCGAGGCGGCGCAGACCGAATTGCAGGCGCTGACCAACCTGCTGACCACCAACGAGACCTATTTCTACCGCGAGGACTACCAGTTCCGCGCCATGGTACGCGACGTGCTGCCGGAGATCGCCCGGCACAAGCGCGCGGGCGACATCATCCGCATCTGGTCGCTGCCCTGCTCCACCGGGGAAGAGCCGTACTCGATCGCCCTGCACCTGCTGGAACACTGGCCCGGCATCGAAACCTGGGACGTGGAAATCCTGGCGAGCGATATCGATACCAACGCGCTGGAAAAGGCGCGGGCCGGGTGCTACGGCAAACGCTCCATCGGGTTTTTGCCGCGCCCCGTACTGGACCGCTACTTTGAGGCCAAGACGTCCGATGTCTGGCAGATTTCCGAGATGCTGCGGCGCTCGGTCAACTTCAGCCGCGCCAATATCACCGACGTGAACGACATGCGCGGCTACGCCAACATCGACGTCGTCTATTGCCGGAACATGCTGATCTACTTTGACGACCAGTCGCGCCGCGCGGCTGTCGAAACCCTGTACGGCGCCATGTCACCGGGCGGGTTCATCTTCCTGGGGCATTCGGAGTCCATGAGCCGGATGTCCGGCCTGTTTCAGGTGCGCCGCTTCGCAGACGGCATCGTGTACCAAAAGCCGCGCGCCGAGAACGGAGGCTGAGGCGATGGCCCGAATCCTGATCGTGGACGATGCCGTGACGGTTCGCATGTTCCACCGCAACGCGGTCGAGGCGCTGGGCCACGACGTCGCGGAAGCCGAAAACGGCATCGAGGGCATTGAAACGGCCCTGACCGACCCGGTGGACCTCATGCTCGTCGACATCAACATGCCGCGCATGGACGGTTTTCGTTTCCTGGAAGAGATACGCAAGACCCCGGAGTTGCAGGGCATTCCCGCCGTTATGGTTTCAACCGAAGCAAAGCCGGATGACCGCCTGAAAGCCTATGCCTGTGGCGCCAATCTTTATAGAGTAAAGCCGGTCAAGCCCGCCGACATGAAGGCGCTCCTGTCTCTTATCTTGGGAGAGCCGACCGCATGAAGCCGCTGGACGCACAATTCATCAGCGAGGCCCGCGATCTTCTGGAGCAGATCGGCGACGGCCTTTTGCGCCTGGAGCGCGATCCCGGCAATCCGGAGACCGTGCGCGACCTGTTCCGCCCAGTCCATACCCTGAAGGGGGCCTCCGGGATCTTCGAGGATCTGGCGCCCATGACCCGCGTTCTGCATGCGGGGGAGGATGTGCTCGACCGGGTGCGCGACGGCCAGATGGCGCTCCGGCCCGACCACGCGGATCTGTTCCTTGAGGTGTTCGACCAGATCCTGGAGTGGATCGAAGCCTACGAATCCGCCGGTGGCCTGCCGGACGGCGCCGATGCCGCCGCCACCCACTACGCCGCCGCGCTGCGCGCGCTGCTGCCCGCCGACGCGGCCGCGGGGGAGAATGATGACATCGGCGGAGTCCCGACCGCGCAGACTACCCCGCCGGACTGGTGGACAGCCCTGGATCCGCCGGACCGGCCGCCGGTTGCGGGGGTCGCGGTCACCTACCGGCCCGCGCCCGACGTATTCTTTCAGGGCGACGATCCACTCCGCACTGTGCAGACGGCGCCCGGCGTCCTGTGGTCGGCGGTGGTGCCGGTCACCCCCTGGCCGGCGCTGGCCGACCTTGACCCCTTCGTCGCCAATCTGGAGTTCCGCGTGATCTCGGACGCCGGCGTGGTCGCCCTGGCGGAGCATTTCCACTATGTGGCCGACCAGGTGACGCTGGCCCCCGTCGATGGACCGGCGGACGGCGGCGGGGAGGCGGCGGACGCGGCGGAGGCTCCCTCATCCGACGCACCCGCGCCCGGCCCCCGGATCACCTTGCCCGAATCCGTCCATGCCGTAATGCAGGAGTTGGCCGCCGGCCTGTTCACCCCGGGCGCGGACGCCGCGGTAGACGGCCGCATTGCCTCCAGCCGCCGGATCCTGGAGGGGCTGGCCCGCCACGCCGCCCTGGAGGAGGCGCAGCTGCCAGAGGCGGTGGACGCGGCTCTAGAGGCGCGAGATCCCGCCCGGCTGGCCAAGACCCTGACCGACCTTTTGAGCCGCGCGGTTCCGGACTCCGCGTCCAAGTCCGGACCCGACGCCGACACCGGTGGCCCCCGCTCAGGCCCCCCCCTGCCCGCGCCCGGGCGCCCGACGGACCGGACCGGCGCCGAGGCCGTTCGCAAGGGGACGGCCATCAAGGTGGACCAGGAGCGCCTCGACGGCCTGATGGACATGGTCGGTGAACTGGTCGTGGTGAAGAACGGCCTGCCGTTCCTGGCGCGCGCGGCCGAGGAAGACCACGGCAATAAGCGGCTGTCCCGCCAGATCCGCGCCCAGTACGAGGCGCTGAATCGTGTGACCAACGCGCTGCAGGCCGCGGTCATGCGGATGCGGATGATTCCCGTCGGTGTGGTGTTCAGCCGCTTCAACCGGCAGGTCCGGGACATCGCGCGCCGGCTCGATAAAGACATCGAACTGGTCCTGATCGGCGAGGACACCGAAGCGGACAAGACCGTCGTGGAGGATCTCGCCGATCCATTGGTGCATTTGATTCGGAACGCCTGTGACCACGGGCTGGAACGCGCGGAGGACCGCCATGCGGCCGGTAAGCCGCCGCGCGGACGCCTGACGCTGTCGGCGCGCTCTCAGGACGATCATGTGCTGATCGAACTGAGCGATGACGGCCGTGGCATCGATGTCGCGCGGGTGCGCGCCAAGGCGCTGGAGCGCGGCCTGATCGACGAGGAGCGCGCCCGCACCCTGACCGACCGGGAGGCCCTGAACCTCGTGCTGCTGCCGGGGTTCTCCACCGCCGAGGCGGTGTCCGACCTGTCCGGCCGGGGCGTCGGCATGGATGTGGTCAAGGCGATGGTGGAGCGCCGGGGCGGCCGGCTGGAGATCACGTCCGCGCCGGGGGTCGGCACGACGATCCGGCTGGCGGTGCCGCTGTCCATGGCGCTGACGCGGGTCATGCTGTTCGACGTGGGTGGCCAGCAGTTCGGCATTCCGATGGCCGCGATCTCCGAAACGCGGCGCATCCGACCGGAGGAGATCCATTGCGTCAAGGACCAGGAGTGCATCGTACGGCGCGACCGGATCGTGACGCTGCGGCGCCTGACCCGGATGCTCGGGATGCCGGAGGTGGAGACGGCCCCGAACGCCGTGGTCACCGATCCGGCCGTGCTGATGCTGGATGTGGACGGCCGCGAGACCGGGCTGGTCGTGGACCGCTTCCATGAGGGCATGGATCTGGTGGTCAAGCCCATGGAGGGCATCCTGACCATCGCCCCGATCTACGCCGGCACGGCGTTGCTGGGTGACGGACGGGTTTTGCCGGTCTTCAACGCCAAGGAACTGGTGCGATGCCTGTGAAGCCGAACAAGAAAAGTGTCTCCCTGACCGGCGTGTGCACGGCCGAGGACGCCGAGGCCCTGCAGGCCTGGCTTGGGGCCAATCCGGCCGGCACGGTCGGCCTTGGGAAGTGCGACAGCCTGCACACAGCCTGCCTTCAGGTGCTCATGGCCGCCGGCCGACGCACGACCGGGCAGCCCACGGACCCCGCCCTCGCCCGGATCGTGAGCGCCGCCCTGACGCCCCGCGCATAGCACGCCCCTCTTCGTTCCCTCATCCATCGCCAGACCATCCCCCGTCTCCAGTTCAGCCCCCCGTCTCCAGTTCAGCGAAGGGTTCCGGTTCATGAAGTCCATCCTGCTTGTCGACGACAGCCCCACCATCCTGGCCAGTGTCGGGCAGCTTCTGGAACGCACGGGATACAAGGTGACGACGGCCAAGCATGGCGAGGAGGCCTGCGCGCTCGTCGATGGCGGCCTGACCGCCAACATCGTCATCACGGACCAGAACATGCCGGGCATGAGCGGCATCGACCTCATCCGCACGCTGCGCAAGAAGGCCGGGTACCGGTTTACGCCCATGCTCGTCCTGACCACCGAGACCCAGCAGGTCAAACGCGAGGAGGCCAAGGCCGCCGGAGCCACGGGCTGGCTGGTGAAGCCCGTGGCGCCCGATCAACTGGCCGCCGTGCTGAAGAAGGTCTCGGGCTGAGGGGAGGTCACGATGACGGCCCAAAACCTGTTCATGAAGGGCCGGAGCCTGCGCGCGGAACGCCGGGTGTCCCGTGTGACGATCGGGCGCTCCGTGATTTTGATCGTGGCCATCCTCGTCGCGGGGCTGGGGTATCAGCCCTGGTGGTCCCTCATGAGTGCCCTGTCTGTGCCCGCGCCCGTGGCGGCCGCCCTTGGCGTGGCGCTGATCCTGGCGACCAGCCTGCTTGTGGACACCGCTTGGGTTCCCAAACCGGCCCGCATGCAAGCGGGGCAAGAGGCCTCGCGCCCGTCCCGCTCCAACGGGGCTCGCCCCGGTCCGAACCAACACGCCGCACCCGAACCCGCCGCCTGGGTGCAACGCGACCTGGACGCTTGGCGTGCCGTGCTGCTCGAATGCGGCCAGATCGACGCCATGGCCGACGATGCCAACGTGGTCCGCCGCCGGCTGGACTGGATCGGGGAGTTGCGCTCCAACGCCCGGCAGGCGGCTCTTGGCCTGGAAACGGTGGGCACGTTCGCCGCCATCGGCGGGGAGCACATGAACGCCACCATCGAGACGACCGAACGCGCGGCCTTCGCGATCATGGAGGACATAAGCGGACTCGATACGCTCATGACCGGGATGGTGCAGTGCGTCCGGACGGCGGAGGCGGACTCCAACGGCCTGCTGCACGACATGGACGAGCAACTGGCGCAGAACCAGCGCTTCATCGACAACCTGTCCACGCATCTTGACCGACGCCTGACCGCCGTGGAGGAAAGCCGGCACCGGCTGGAGCATCTGGTGCGGGAGGTCGACGGCCTGGGCAGCCAGTTCTCCGCCATTACCCAGATCGCCAGCACGACCCGGATGCTGGCCATGAACGCCAAGATCGAGGCCTCGCGCGCCGGCGAGTACGGTGCCGGCTTCTCCGTCGTGGCCGACGAGGTGCGCGCGCTGGCGATGCGGTCCGCCGATACCGTCGCTCAGGTGCAGGCCGAGATCACCAAGCTTCAGGACGTCATTCGCGGCCAGTTGGCGGATCACTCCGCCGAGACGGAGGCCGCGGAGGAAAAGGAGATGCTGCGGGCCCTGCGCGACCAGCTGGCACGCAGCAACACCCGCTACGCCCAGATCGCGCACTGCCAAACCGACCTCATCCAGGCGTTTGACGAACGCAGCCAGACCATGTCCGACCGCGTCACGCAGGCCTTCGGTCACTCCCAGTTCCAGGACATCGTGCGCCAGCAGAGCGAGGCCCTGATCCTGGGGCTGGAGGATATGAACAAAGCCTCCGTTCGGCTCAGCGCCATGCTGCTGGACGAGACGGCGGTGGATCCGACCGTCATTCAGGCGGTGTTGCAGGACCTTGAACGGCGCTATGTGATGGACAGTCAGCGCCTCGCTCACGCCGCCGGCAGCAACGCAAAGGCGATCGCGGACACCGCCCCGGACATTGAATTGTTCTAGAGCCTTTTGCGTGATATCTGGATCACGCAAAAGGCTGGTACCGTCCAGGATCTTTCGCACATTGGGTCACGCGACGGCGCCGGATGAGGACGCCCGCATCGCCTGGAACGACCTCATCGACCAGCCTGGAAAATCACGTCCATCGCACATCGCACACGGGGGATATGGGTTTTCGCCAGCGCACGGCGGCATGAGACGGCCGCGCCCTTGAGAAAACACCGGTCCGTCACGACACCACTCTCGCGATCCCTCCGCCCCTGTTGGGGCGTTCGGGATGCGGCATTTTATTCTAAAACAATACTTTACGTCATCCCGACCGAGCGAAGCGAGTGGAGGGATCTCGCGCGGGGTCAAACGGGTCGCGCGGCGATTTTCAATAAAGCGCCGGTATGAGACGGCGGCATCCCGTCCCTCTCAACCGGTGCAAGATGATGGCAGCCACTGGCCGTGGCTCTCGACCTGTTTTTCCGATATCAAAGGCTCTTACAATCGGCGGCGCCTGCCCTTGGCCGTTGGCAACACCACTTCACAGCACGCTGAGCGTCGCGCCGTATAACCCGGTGGCCCCTATTTCGGGATAACGTCACCTTTCGAGCACGCCTGCGTGACGTTGAACGAGTGAAGGTCGGAGGTTTGGATATGCTTAAAAACGATATCAAAGATATGGTGTTGGCGAACAAGGCCGCCTGGGATGCGTCTGCTCCTTTGCACGAGGTCGGTCCGGCGTGGGAGACGCTGCTTGCGACGGTCTCTCAGCCGGGCTTTTCCGTTCTGGACTCCTGCTTGACGGCAACGCTTCAAGAGATTGGCATCGGGGGGCGGCGCTCGGTGCAAATTGGCTGCAACAACGCGCGGGAACTTCTGTCGCTGGCCGCGTTTGGCGCTGATCCTGTTTTGGGGATTGATCAATCATCCGCGTTTCTTGCCCAGGGCGAGACATTGGCGCGTGCGGCGGGATTACATCCCCGTCTTTTGGAAGCAAATATCTATGATTTGCCGAAAGAGCTGGGAACATTTGATTTTGTGCTGATTACGGTGGGTGTGCTGAACTGGATGCCCGACCTGCCGCGTTTTTTTGACATCGTGGCGCACTTGATGGCGCCTGGCGCCGTGCTGGTGATCTACGAGACGCATCCGTTTCTTGAAATGTTTGACCCCAACGGCAAGGACCCTCACGAACTCGTGTGCAGCTACTTCGACCGAAGCCCTCAGGAGAGCTTTGGGACCATCACCTACGACGGAAACGATGGAGGGGGCGACCTTGTGAGCTATTGGTTTCTCCATTCTCTGGGTGACATCGTGACAGCCTGTGTTCAGGCCGGATTGGGGTTGGAAAAGCTGGTTGAACACCCCCATTCCAACCGAGAGGTTGATTACGACATCTATGCGGGGCGCGCCGCCCAACTCCCCATGAGCTACACGGTCGTCGCGCGGGCGCGATAGCGTCCTGTGTCGTGTTGACGAGTTTAGGCCGCCCGCCCCCACCTCCAAGGAGGTTCAGCGGGAAGAAGAGCCCTGCTGGTGGGCGCCTGAGCGGTGGGCGTCGGGTTAAGCGCCAGCGCATGCCGCGTGCGGCCCTTCACGTTCTTGCCAGCGTCGCAGCCCGCTGCGTTGCCTTGACCGCGCCCTTTTCCGCCGATTTCAGCGATGGGCTGTCGATCCCTGCGGCGGTTGGACGTCGAACTGCTGCGCCAGCTCGGCCAGCGTCTTCTCTCCCTTGATGGCCGAAAGAGCCACTTTCGCCGTGAAGGCCGGCGCGTGCGTCCGGCGCGGTCGTCTCGCCATAAATGCTCCTCCTGTCTCGGCATCGTCGCCGTTCTCAGGCAGGAGATCCACTTTGGCGCCCTGTCCAAATTTCCCCGGCCAGCTCTCATCACCTTGGCGGGGCCTTCGGGCCTCGCTTTTTATTTGAGACGGACGGTCCGCCAGCGAACCGGCTCCGGCGCACCGAAGCCCCGATGCCCCGATGTCCCGATGTCCCGATGTCTCGTCCGTCAGATCGCCACGCATGCCACGGGTCTCCCCAAAAACCAGGGGGGACTCACCTCCAACCGCGTTTCGACCGCCCCCCTTTTTTTCAATAGGACCTCGGGGGAAACGAGAGCGCCCACAGGAGACGGCGCAGCAGCCGCATTCTTTGTCACAACATCTAACATAGCACACTTCATATTCACATACCTTTTCGTTGACAACCTAAAGATTGATTGGTAGAAAATCGCAGTGGTTGTTCGATTGGCCGATCACAAGCCTGTCGCTCGACTCAAAAGAACCGTCTGCGTCACTCTATGCAAGAAGGACCATGGTCATGGCCTTAAAATACAACGATGCACAGAGGACCAGCCATAACGAAAAGAATGTATGCGCTTACATAAATCGGCGCACCGTCGATTCGTATTTATCTACGAAAGGACGGGACCGGAAAAACCGACACCAATACTTTACGGATGATGGCGTGTGCATCAGTGTCTTCTCAAACTCCGGCCTCCCAACGATTATTAAAGGCAAGGCGGCCTTAGCGCGCTTAGGGTCTTGGGTCGATGCGCAGTTTCCCGACTGGGAATGGGTCAACGCGCACGTCTACCCCTCGCGTGATGGCACGGTCTTCATCGTTGAGTGCACCGGGGTTGGAACCGCAGCGTCGGCCGACGTCTTGGCCCGAACGACAGTCCCTTACATTCATATATTTACAGTCCGCAACGGGCTGATTTCCGAAGTCCGGGAGTATTCAGACATGCGGCAGAAATACCGATTATTGTCCGCCGCATTTCCCGCAACAGACACTTGCCCGTTTTATCCGCTCTAAAGCACATCCCGAGCGACCGCGCCCCGATCGCCCCCCACGAAAACAGGGACGATGGGCTTCAATGTCAAAAACGTGGAGCAAGTGGCCCGATCCAGATACCCCACCAAGCACGAACTCACACTCGGAGCGTCCTGATGCACAGTATCGATAACGACGAGCGCCTCCTTCGCAAGGCAAACCGCGCGACGGTCGAGACATACATGCACACCAAGGGCCAGGACCGTTTAAAGCGGCACGAATTGTTTGTCGAGGAGGGAAGTGGTGGCCTTTGGACGACGGACACAGGCCAACCGATTGTCATTCGGGGACAGAAGAAGCTCGCGGAACATGCCGTCTGGTCACTCAAGTGCTTCCCGGATTGGGAGTGGTACAACATAACGATCTTCGAGACAGACGACCCCAATCATCTTTGGGTTGAGTGCGATGGACACGGCAAGATCCTTTTCCCCGGCTATCCGGAGGGGTTCTACGAGAACCACTTCTTGCATTCGTTTGAAATGATCAGTGGCAAAATCAAACAAAACCGAGAATTCATGAACGTCTGCCAGCAACTGCGCGCGCTCGGCATTCCTGTTCCCGAAGTCAAGCGCGCCGGTATACCGACTTAAGGGGATCGAAAGAGCCGGCCATGCGCGCCCCATCCCTTATCCTTGCTGCGTCCCCATAGCATGGCCTTTGGTCCGCCTGGGCCGTCCATGCTCGCCCTCGCGGATCACAGGCCTCGCACCATCGTCATAACGATCACCCTTGGTGCGGGGCCATCATCACCGCCGATGATCGCACTCCGACATGTCGGTGTCGAACGCAAAGCCCGAGCAATCTGGGACAGATTGCGACGACTATTTGCTTAAGACTCAATACGATAGAGCGTCCTGCATCATCCGGATGTCATGCAAAACGCTCGAGAGAGACCTGCGCCAGACCGAACTGGACACGGGAGGGTCCTAGTCATGACGTCAATCCAACCGATTCAATCGTATAGACTGCCCCGAAAACAGGACTTGCCTCCCAATACGGTCAATTGGATGGCCGACCGTCGGCGTGCTGTTCTGCTCATCCACGACATGCAGAACTATTTCGTGGAGCCCTTCGGAGCGCCGCTTCGAGAGACTCTGGTGGCGAATATCGCGGCGTTGCGGACACACTGCGCCGCCGTCGGCATTCCCGTGGCGTATTCGGCTCAGCCCGGTGGGATGAGCGAAGAACAGCGCGGCCTCCTTCTCGATTTTTGGGGGCCCGGCATGCAATTGACGCCCAAGGACAGGGACATCGTCGATGTATTGACGCCACAGCCAGCCGATTGGTTGGTCACGAAGTGGCGGTACAGTGCTTTCTTCAACAATGATTTGCTCAAGAAGATCCACGCGGCGAATCGGGACCAGCTTATTATTTGCGGTGTATACGCGCATATTGGCGTTCTGACGACGGCTCTCGAAGCGTATTCGAATGACATACAGGTTTTATTTGTCGCCGATGCAACGGGCGACTTTAAACAGGACGACCATCGGCAGGCTCTTAAGCATGCATCCCGGACCTGTGCGGCCCTAACGACCACCGAAGAGGTGATTCGATGCTTAGGATGATCACGGATCTCATCTCTGCGTTCACATCGAACCAGCCGCCGACGTTTGCCATCCTGTACCGCGCCGAGAGCCCACCCGATCGGGCTGTCGAGGTGATGGTCGGGCCCTTCACCACGGTTGACCGTCTTGCCGATCTCCCCCTCGCGACACCGCCACGCCCAGCACGGTGCAAGGAACTGCTGGCTGTCATCCCGTTCCGGCAAGCCACGGAGCGCGGGTTCTCCGTCATAGACGACCAAGCGCCGTTGCTTGTTATGCCAATCACCGAAACCGCGACGGCGAGCCGCGATCAAATCCACGCCCTCCTTCCCGCTGTTCCAATCCATGTCTCCGAGGAACGCTTCATCCCGCCCGACGACGAGTATGAGGCGCTTGTCAAACGCATCATCGATGAAGCCATCGGAACCGGCGAGGGCGCGAACTTCGTCATCAAGCGAGACTATGTCTCACACTTCACATGCGAAAACAGGGTCGCGGGTGCCCTGTCGCTGTTTCGGGAGCTTTTGGAACAGGAACGAGGAGCCTATTGGACCTTCGTAATCTACACGGGAACCCAGGTTTTTGTCGGCGCCTCACCCGAACGTCATATCAGCGTGACCGACACCGTGGCCGTTATGAATCCGATCAGCGGAACGTATAGATACCCGCCGTCGGGGCCAAGCGTCGCCGACCTCATGGCCTTTCTTGAAGACCAGAAAGAGTCGAATGAACTCTACATGGTGCTCGACGAAGAACTCAAAATGATGGCGCGAATATGCCCGCGGGGCGGCACCGTTTCGGGCCCAATGCTACGAGAAATGTCCCACTTAGCCCACACGGAGTATTTCATACGGGGCCGAACCGAGATCGATCCCCGCGATATACTTCGCGAAACCCTATTTGCTCCCACGATTTCGGGGAGCCCCCTGCAAAACGCATTCCGCGTAATAAGCCGTTATGAACCGGCCGGCCGGATGTATTACAGCGGCGTGCTGGCGCTGATCGAAACCGGCGAGACGGGTGGTCGGAATCTCGACTCAGCCATCATGATCCGTACGGCCGACATCTCCTCGGACGGTCTGCTGCGCATCGGCGTGGGGTCCACCATCGTCCGCGATTCCGACCCGGCCGCCGAAGCGGCGGAGACGCGCGGGAAAGCGGCGAGCCTGATATGTGCGCTGAAAAAAGCGGGGCGAGCCGAGATGAAAAGCCATCCGGACGTTGTGACGTCTCTCAGGCGTCGAAACGAATCGATCGCCCCTTTTTGGTTTGAAGACGCGGACGGACGTCTTCAAGGCCGGCAAGAGTTTGCTGGAACGTCGGTCCTCGTCTTCGACGCCGAAGATTCGTTCACGCTGATGATCGCCCAACAACTCGAATCGCTTGGATTGCGCGTTGTCGTCACGAAAGCGGAAGGCACCGTGCCGGTTGATGGATATGATTTGGCCATCTTCGGTCCTGGACCAGGAAACCCGAATGATCGATGCGACACGCGCATCGAAACGCTTCATCATACCATCCGGGCCTGCCTCGCGGCGCGCCATCCTTTTGCCGCGGTCTGCCTGAGCCATCAGATCCTCAGTCTCCAACTCGGTTTGCCGGTGGTTCCGCGCGGCACACCAAACCAGGGCGTCCAGAAGGACATCGATCTCTTCGGCGTGCGACGCGCCGTAGGCTTTTACAACACCTTCGCCGCCTTCAGCCAAAGCGACGCGTTCGATGTCCGCGACCTCGGTCGGATCGAGGTCAGTCGCGACCCGACCACGGACGAAGTGCATGCGATTCGCGGTGGTTGGTTCACGTCGACTCAGTTCCACCCCGAATCCGTCCTCACGCAGAACGGGCCCAAAATACTGGCGTCAATGATACGCCACGTCATCTCGGATCGGCGGTTGATAAGGGTGGGGGCTGACGATGCGCCAGTACATAGTTGTTGACGCCTTTGCCGAAGAGCGGCTCTGTGGCAATCCCGTCGCCGTCTTCCTCGGCAGTGACGATTTGTCGGACGAAGATATGCAGGCCATTGCACGAGAGATGAATCTCTCGGAGACGACCTTTGTCTTGCAACCGAAATCCGAAGCGGATTGGCACGTACGGATTTTCACGCCCGTCAACGAGCTTCCTTTTGCGGGACATCCGCTTTTAGGAACGGCCATCGCGCTTGCGCGATATACGGACAAACCGTGGATCCGTATCGAAACCGCCATGGGAGTCATTCCATTCGAAGTCACGCGACGGGATGGTCGAGCCATTGTCGCGTCAATGGATCAACCCGTCCCGACATGGGAGCCCTTCCACCGCAGCGACGAGCTTCTGGCGGCTCTCGGCGTTCAACACGCCACCCTTCCGATTGAGGTCTACCGAAACGGCCCGCGCCATGTCTTCGTCGGACTCGAGGCCGTGAGTCAGCTGTCTTCGCTGGCACCAGACCACCGCGCGCTGTCGCGATTCGAGGACCTCGCGATCAACTGCTTCGCCCCTGCGGACGATCAATGGCGTGTGCGCATGTTCTCCCCGGCGTATGGCGTCGTTGAAGACGCCGCAACAGGCTCGGCCGCTGGCCCGTTGGCTATTCACCTAGCGCGCCACGGACTGCGGTCCTTCGGCGACACGATCGACATCATCCAAGGTGTGGAGATAAAGCGCCGATCGCGCATGCACGCCTGCGCGGAAGGCCATCAGCACCAGGTCAGCCGTGTCAAAGTCTGGGGAGCCGGCGTTCTCTTTGCGGACTGCGTTGCATTCGTCTGAGAGTGGAGGAACACATGACGGCAAGAGTATCGGAGTCGATGACAGGAGACATCGTCCTTCCGTTTCCCGAATATCATAACCCACCCGAGGACCCTATTGGTCTGCTCCGCACGTGGCTCAGTCGGGCCGATGATGTTGGCGTTCGCGAGCCGAGAGCGCTGGCGCTGGCGACGGTCGCGGAGAATGGTCGTCCCTCGTCGCGTATCGTCGCCATTGCCAAGGTCACAGCCCATGGAGTGTGCTTTGCGAGCCATACATCCAGTCAAAAGGCACGCGACGTCCGCGTTAACCCGTACGCCACGGGAGTTCTTTATTGGCGCGAAACAAGTCAACAAATAATATTGAGCGGGCCGATTACCCTTATGTCGGAAGACGAAGCCAACCGCTCATGGAAATCGCGCCCCGCGGAAGCCCACCCCATGTCGGTCGCGGCCCGGCAAAGCGACGACCTCCTCGACGTAGAAGCGCTCCGGGAACAAGCAAGCAAGCTTGCGAGAGCGGGTGTAGACTTGCCCTGTCCGGACTCATACAGGGTCTTTGAACTCCGTCCTGAGTCCATGGAGTTTTGGGCGGATGGGCAGGATCGTCTTCACGAACGGCTCCGTTTCGACCGGATCACGGGCGGCTGGACTGCGCGACGGTTGCAGCCCTAGGGTGGATCGCCTCGCATTCGACATAGCGACGACGGCCAAATGCGAGGCGTAAATCCGCCCTAACGAAGGGATTTAGGGCCGATTCACGACAATTAACGGGTCAACAGGGGCAAAGGGTCCGCAGGGGTGTCGGGCTGCCGCAAGGCGGCCTGATGGCCCGGCGGTCCGCCATGCGTTGGTCGCTCTTGCGTCAACGTGGGTGCGGCTCTTGACATTTTAATGTCATAGCTGTTACTGACTAAGCAGGGATATGGAGACGGGAGTGCCGAACGCGGCATCCCTGCGCCTCTGGCACACGACGACCGCGATGGTCCCGCCCCACCCGCCCCGCAGCGCTCGCGTGGTTGGGCGCACGTATGCGCACGCCATGCGCGCCCGCAGGCATCCTTGTTTTAGTGCGAGGACGGAGGGATCTCTGCCATGGCCATTGCCGAACCGCGCCCCAGAGGCCGCCGATCCGAAGGCGGAGCCGCACCACCCGCCTGACCCCGCTCTCCGCAGGCACCGGGCGGGGCGACCGACGGCGCCTCACTCCCGAAGCCGGCTCCCAACCGTCCGCTGGAGGCATTCGCTGCGCCGCGTCCCCATGCAGGACCGGTCGCACGCCGGACATGTCCACAAGGACGCCCATGATGGACAAAAATATATTTGCCTTCATAGTGCGGCACTCAAAAAAAGAGCAGGCCCTAATTACAGCCGTAACATTTGTTTCGTTTCCTATGTTGTATTCTATACTCATGATACCAAAAGAAATCATTAACCTACTTCAAGTGGATCCGAGTGAGCAACGCGAAATATTTGGAACATCGCTTGACACACTGGAGTACATGCTCGCGCTGTGCGGTGTGTTCCTGGCGCTCATTCTTGCCAACGGTCTTTTGAAAATGGGCCTGAACACCCTCAAGGGTCGCGTGGGTGAGCGGCTAGTGTGGCGCCTTCGCCATAGGCTGCTGCAACGGCTGCTCCGGTTTCCCCTTGGGCACTTCCAGGACGTGAGTCAGGGAGAGCTGTCATCGTCCGTCGTCGCGGAAGTGGATCCGCTGGCGTCGTTCTTCGGTGAGGCGATTGCACAACCCCTGTTCCAGGTGGGAACCATGGCGACCGTGCTGGTCTTCATGTTCATGCAGGATCCGCTCCTGGGCGGCGCTTGTGTCGCCATCGTCCCCGTCCAGGCCTATATTGTTCCGAAGCTACAATATCAGGTGAAGCTTCTGGGCAAGGAGCGGGTCCAGCGGGCGCGCAAGCTGGCCGAGGCCATCGGCGAAACGACGGAAACCATCCGGGAGATTCGGACGAACGGAACCCAGGATG
This sequence comes from Roseospira marina, assembly GCF_014197855.1. Taxonomy (GTDB): domain Bacteria; phylum Pseudomonadota; class Alphaproteobacteria; order Rhodospirillales; family Rhodospirillaceae; genus Rhodospira; species Rhodospira marina. Next base: position 6,229 of record NZ_JACIGJ010000026.1, on the reverse strand, counting down.
TCATCCTGGCCATGCTGTCGGACCACCTCGCGCGGATTTTCCGGATTCGCCTTAGCATCTACAAAAAGAAGTACTTCGTAAAATTTCTCAACAACACACTCAACCAAATCACGCCATTTCTTTTTTATTCGGTGGGGGGCTATTTGGTCCTTGCCGGCGATTTGACGCTCGGGGCGCTTGTGGCGGCGATTGCCGCCCATAAAGAATTCGTCGCGCCCTGGAAGGAGCTCCTTGTCTACTATCAGAACGGTGTGGACAGTCAGATCAAGTATGCCCAGGTCGTTGAGCATTATTCGCCGCGCGGCTTGCTGGAGCCCGCGCCGGATGTCGCGCCCCACCCCGACGACCTGCGGGGGCCGATCACACTGGAGGGCGTGACATGGTCCAACGAGTACGGCGATCGGATTATTGATCATGTGTCCCTGACCATCGATCGGGGCACATTCGTCGGCATTTCCGGCACCAATCCTCTGGGGTTGCGGCGCCTGGCGGAGCTTCTGGTCGGCCTGGAAGCGCCGGACGGCGGGCGCGTGACCATCGCCGGACACACCCTGAGCGCGATGCCGCCGACGTTCGTCGGACGCCGGATCGCCTATGCGGGACCGGAGCCTAAGCTGGTGGCCGGAACCATCATGCAGAACGTGACCTACGGGCTTCGCCACCTGCGCCCCGACGGCTCGCGGGAGACCGCCGCCCAGAAAAAGCCGTCCCGGGTCGAAACGTCGGGAAGCACCGGAGACGAGCCGGTGCGGATCGACGATCCGCTGATCGACGTTCAGAGCGTCGGAGCGGAGAGTTGGAACGATCTGGCAGACTGGTGGATTCAATGCCTGAAGGTTCTGGGGGACGATACGTCCACGTACCGGGAGGGCCTGCGGCAGACCTTCGACCCCGCCCATTACCCGCACTTCGCCGCGCCGTTGTTGCGGGCCCGGTTCCGGCTCCACCGAAAGCTCCGGCAGGCGGGCCTGACCGGCACCATCGCCTGGTTCCGGCGCTCGGTCTTTGACGACCACGCACCCCTCTATGAAACTCTGCTGTTCGGTCTGCCCGCTGGCGGCGCTTTGACGTTGGACACGATGGCGGAACACCCGGCGCTGGCCGCCGTCCTGGATCGGCATGGTCTTCGCGCCCCCGCCATCGCGCTCGGCCATCAAATGGCGGAACACCTGATCAACACGTACCGGACGGACCCGGACGAGAGCCGGATCGTGCGTCACCCCCATTTGACGGAGGCCAAGTATCGGGCCCTGCACCGGGCGGTCGTTGAGGCGGATCCGCGGTTCATGACAGGGCGGCCGCGGGACGCGAGCAGCACCGCCCGGTTCATTGAGGTCTTCCTGTGGATCGTTCCGGCCCGGGATTCCGGCGTCACGATCACCGAAGACCTGCGCCGGCGCATTCTCGCCGCGCAGGCCGAGATCCTGGACCACCCGCCGGAGGGGCTCCGCGGGGCCATCGTCCACTTCCAGGCCCGCCGGTATCATCCCCGGCTCAGCGTGGTCGAGAACCTTCTGTTCGGCCGCCTGACCTCCGAAGAGCCCAGGGTCATCAAAACGTTGAAGAGTCTCATTGACGAGGCGCTGAGGGAGGAACACGCCCATACCATCGTGATGTTTCTGCTGACCCTCAGCCCGGTGGGCGTGGGTGGGTCGCGGCTGACGGTCCTGATGAAGCAGAAACTCCAGTACCTGCGCGCCTTGATGAAGAGGCCCGACATCATCGTGTGCCATCAGGCGCTCGACGCCCTCGAACGGTCGGACCGGGCGGCGATCTTCGCCAAGACGCGACGCCTCTTGCCGGCCACGACCCTGATCGTGCTGGAACAATGGCTGCCCGACGAGGCCGCCTTTGATACCGTGGCGACCCTGCGGAAGGGTCGTCTGGTCTTGGAGAACAGCGCGGCCGATGCGGATCTGTCCGAGACCATGCCCATGAGAGGTGGGGCGAAGCGGGACGACGATGCCCAGCGGGCGGTCGCGCTCACCCCACTGTTCGCGGACCTCCCCCGGCAGACGCGCCTCCGGATCGCGGCGGACGCCGAATGGCGAACCGTATCGCCCGGTGAGTTCGTGTTCCGGGCCGGCGAAGCCGCCGAGTATGTCTTCATCCTCGTCGAGGGCCAGGCCGAGCAGGTGCTCTGGCGGCAAACCGAGACTCCCATCCACGTCGCCTACATGTTCCCGCCCCAGACGGTGGGTGAAACGGAAGTGCTGGCGGGAACCCGACGGTTTTCCGGCGTCCGTGCCGTCACCGGACTGCGGGTCCTCCGGGTCAACGGCGCGGTTCTCAGCCGGTTGGCCTCGGCGAACCCGTCCCTGGCCTTGCGAGCGCTGCAGAACGCGGCCAATCGCCTGGCCAGCGAACTGCCGAAGACGAGCGCCCGCGCTCCGGAGGCCCGGGACCGCAGGGCGGGCTGACGCGGCCTCATACCGGCCCACGTTTGAATGGCGCCGCGCGGCGGTTCAGCGACGCGGGGCCCGGGCTGGCCGCGACAACCAGATCGCGGCAATCAGGATCACGAACAGACCCCCAGCCAGCCAGAACATATCGAGGATCGACAGAAGTTGAGCCTGAGGTGTGATGATCCGCGCGTTGACCAGGGCGAGGGCCTGCTCCGGGCTCAGACCGAGAGCCTGGGCGTTGTCCAGCACCTGGGTCGTCTCCGTCGACGCGACCGTAACATGCTCCGTCAGATAGGCGTGATGGCGCGTCGCCCCGTTCTCCCACCCCGTCGTCCACAGCGAGGCCGCGAAGGCGGCGGCCATCAGCCGCAGGAAGTTGAACAGTCCGGACGCGGACGGAATACGGTGCGGCTCCAAACCGGACAGGATGATGGCCGTCAGGGGTATGAAGAACGTGGCCATGGCTATGCCCTGCCACAGGTGCGTGTTGGCGATGGTCAGGGCATCCACGTCCGGTGAGAAGGTTGCACGCCAAAAGTTGCACAATGCCATAACGATAAATGAAATGGTCGCGAACCAGCGCGGGTCGACGGTGCCCATCATGCGCCCCAGAATCGGGGACAGGATCAGGGCCAGAATCCCGATCGGCGCGGTCACCAGGCCGGCCCAGGTCGCCGTGTATCCCATGGTGCGCTGCAGCCACATGGGAATCAGCACCAGCGTACCGAAAAAGGTCGAGTATCCCAGCGTGAGGGCGAGGCACCCGGCCGCGAAATTGCGCTGCGCGAACAGGGAGAGGTCCACGATCGGATGCTCTTCGGTCAGCTCCCAGATCAGGAAGAACGTGAAGCCGATCACCGCGACGACCGCCAGGATGATCACGTCCACGGAATTGAACCAATCCAGTTCCTTGCCGCGATCGAGCATGATCTGGGTCGCTCCCACCCAGATCACCAGCAACAGGAGACCGACGTAGTCGACCGATACACGGCGGGTGGGCGTTTCGCGTCCGCGAAGCATGGCGGCCGTCAGCCAAATCGAGATCAGGCCCACGGGAATGTTGATGTAAAAGATCCAGGGCCAGGACCAGTTATCCGTCAACCATCCACCGAGAATGGGCCCCATAACCGGCGCTATAGTTGCGGTCATACCCCAGAACGCCAGGGCCAGGCCCGCTTTTTCCTTGGGATAACACTGCAACAGCAGGGCCTGGCACAGCGGGATCATCGGCCCCGACACCATGCCCTGCAGGACGCGGGCCGCCACCAGCATGTTCAGGCTCTGCGACAGGCCGCACAGCACGGAAGCCACGGTGAACAGAAACGTGGACATCAGAAACAACCGCAAGGCGCCCAGCCGCTGGGTCAGCCATCCCGTCAAGGGCACCGAGATGGCGCTCGACACGGCGAAGGAGGTGATGATCCACGTTCCCTGACTCGGGCTCACCCCCAGGTCTCCGGCGATCGGGGTCAGGGCCACGTTGGCGATGGTCGTGTCCAGCACGTTCATGAACGTGGCCAAGGACAGGCTGATCGTGGCCAGGACCAGGGGCACGCCGCTCAGAGGAGGATGCGCGGGAGGCTGGGGGGGCGCCTGTTGGGGCGCCTGTTGGGACACGTGTGGGGGCTGGGCCATGGGACCGCCTCCGGTCAGTAGGACGGTGCCGCCTCGACCGGCGGTGTATCCGGCCCGTCGGGGGGATCTGCGGCGGCGAGGGTCTCGGCGATCAGGCGTTCGACAAGGGCGCAAGCGTCCCGATCCAATCCCGCGTAGACCGATGTCTCGGCCACCGGAGCCGTCGGCCGCACCGGCGCGAGCTGAGATCCGCTGCGGTCGCGCAGGTCGATCGACACCCGCATGGACAGGCCAACGCGAAGCGGATGGTCCGCGAATGTGCCTGGATCAAGGGCGATCCGCACAGGCACACGTTGCACAACCTTGATCCAGTTGCCGGTGGCATTCTGGGCCGGCAATAGCGAAAAGGCAGAGCCCGTTCCCGCCGACAGGCCCACGACCTGCCCCGCGAAGTGCACGTCGTTGCCGTACAGGTCGGCGATCAGGTCCACCGGCTGGCCGATCCGGACGTCGCGCAACTGCGCTTCCTTGAAATTGGCGTCCACCCAAAGATCATCCATTGGCACGATGGCCAGCAGCGGCGTGGCCGGCGTGGTCCGCTGCCCGACCTGGGCCGACCGTTGCGCCACCTGCCCGGACACCGGCGCCAAAACCTGCGTTCGGCGCCAGTCCAGATAGGCCGCGCGCACCTCGGCCGCCGCCAGCCGAACGCGCGGATGCTGGGTGACGGTCGTTCGGTCGACCAGCACGCGGGCGGCGGCCAAATCTTCGCGCGCGGCCGCCAGCGCGGCCTCGGCCTGTTTGACGTCGTTTCCGGTGTGCCGGAGCGTTTCCTTCGACCCGGCGCCGGTCCGGGCCAGATACGTGTGGCTGTCGAGGTCATCCCGGGCGCGCTCCAGGGCCGCCTCGCGGACCGCGATGGTCGCCGCCAGCACCCGGGGCTGCGCGAACAGGTGGCGCACCTCGCGCACGGTTTGCGCCAAGGCCGCCTTGGCCTTGTCGAGGGCCACGCGGGCGTCGGTGTCGTCCAGCACCACCAGGGTGTCGCCGGCCATGACGCGGTCTGTGTCGTCCACATGCACGGCGCGGATCGTGCCGGAGACCTGCGGTGTCAGATGAATGCGGTTCCCCGCAACATAGGCATTCTCGGTTTCAATGTGGAACCGGCCGATCTGGGTCCAATAGACCCAATACCCCCCGCCCGCGGCCGCGAACGCCAGGACAGCCAGAATCAGGCCCAGGGTGCGCCGCCGCTTGCGCGCCGGCTGGGGCGGAGACGGCGCCGGAGCATTGGGCGGCAGAGCGTCGGGGGGGGGAGCGGATGGTTGGGAAGGCCCTGAAGACATGACGAAACATCCTGATCGTGTGCCGACGGCCGATCACCGGTGCGGAGGCGGACCGGCGCCGCCCGGCGGATGGGCAACCCTCATCCGCCACCACAACGCCCGCACGGTTTGGCGCGCGGCTTCTCCGAAACATTTTCTGCCGCTCCTGTAACTGCCGCGGCAGCGAAATAGAGATGCGGAATCCTGCTGGCGCTTTGCGTCGCTTGAGTCCTTTGCCGGTGGAGTGACTTACGTTTTAAGGGGGGGGATCGCCGCAAGACGGCGCAGGAGGCCGGTCAACACAGCGATCTCGTCCGGTGTGAAGTCCTTGAGGTAATGATCGAGGACGTTCTGGCCGATCCGCTTCACGCGCGGGTAGACCGCAGCGCCCTCCTCCGTCAGGTCGACCTGGATAACCCGCCGGTCTTCGGTACACCGGGTTCGCCGAACCAAGCCCCGGGCTTCCAAACGGTCGAGCATCCGCGTCATGGAGCCGCTGTCATACCGCATGCTGCGGCACAGGTCGGCCGCCGTCGCGTCGAGCCCACTGGCAATCCGCATCAACACCCGCCACTGTGCGGCCGTGATCCCATCGATCCGCGCCTGGCGATCAACGTCGTCGAGCAGTCGGTTCGCCACCTCATTCAGCAAACGCCCGACGCTGCCCTCGTCGGATACGGGAGCATCACTCTCTGTGTTGGCATCGCGACCTGTGTCGGCATCGCGGAGTCCCGGACGGGACGTATCGGTACCCATGGGCCCCCTCATCCTCGCTGCGCGTACTGTGACAGCCTAGGCAGCTTTTGTCAACGCGAGCCCATGTTCGGCCCAGGGGAATCGCATTTGAGAAATCGGGGTAGCGGTCGGGCTTGAAATGGATTCTGTAGGGGACTCCCTTGGATTAAGCGGGAGGCTCCATGTCCT
>NZ_JACIGJ010000025.1 GCF_014197855.1 Roseospira marina | reverse complement strand
GTGGTGAACCTGATCGCGCCGATCGCGATGGACGAAGGCCTGCGCTTCGCCATCCGTGAGGGCGGCCGCACCGTCGGTGCCGGCGTCGTCGCCTCTATCGTCGAGTAAGACGGGCGGGTTCGGGGCGGGTTCCGTATGGGCCCGCCCCGACCGACCGAGAACCCTAAAGGCTGGACCTGGCGCCGCGCCTCGCATAGAACAGGCGGCGGCACCTCAGGGCCCGCCGACGTTACCGGCTCCGCGGGTCGGCGCGACGGACCCCCGCCGCGCTGTCCGCGTCAGGGGCCTCGCGGGCCAAATCGGCTCGCACCTGGCGCCGCCTCGGCGGCACCACGCGGTTGTGTTCTTTTGGAGTGGTTCGGCGAACCCCCGGGGGGTCACGGGAAGGCGCCGGGCAACACCGCGGCGGTTCGACGACGCTCGAACCGGTGTGGACCCCGTTCACGGGGACCGACATATCGCTTGATTGCACAGGATTGGGTCAGAGCATGGCCATGATGGAAAGTCAGAATATCCGGATCCGCCTGAAGGCGTTCGATCATCGCGTGCTGGACCAGTCCACGCGCGAGATCGTGGGCACCGCCAAGCGGACCGGCGCGCAGGTGCGCGGGCCGATCCCGCTGCCGACGCGGATCGAGAAGTTCACGCTGAACCGGTCGCCGCACATCGACAAGAAGTCGCGCGAGCAGTTCGAGATCCGGACTCACAAGCGTCTGCTGGACATCGTCGACCCGACGCCGCAGACCGTGGACGCCCTGATGAAGCTGGATCTCGCCGCAGGCGTGGACGTGGAGATCAAGCTCTAGGCGGCAGCGACGCCGGATCCGCCGGATGACGGCCTTCCCTGGTCCAGGGGCGGTCGGTCGCGGCGGGCGCCGGTTGCCGCGTGGCGGACACCCCGGGCCGGGCCGGCGCTCGCGCGGGCAGGTTCGCCGCCGATTTCAGACGTGCGATCACGCGATGCGTCCCGCGCGCGTTCCGTTTTGAGGAGCGCGCGAGGGGGGCGGGTCCAGGTTTTAAGGATTAGAGACCAATGCGTTCCGGACTCATTGCGCAGAAAGTCGGGATGACCCGGCTGTTCGACGCCGAGGGCGTCCACATCCCGGTGACGGTTCTCCAGGTGGAAGAGTGCCACGTCGTGGCCAACCGCACCCGTGAGAAGGACGGCTATGTAGCGGTCCAGCTCGGCGCCGGACGGGCGAAGGTGAAGAACACCTCCAAGGCCATGCGCGGCCATTTCGCCAAGGCGCGGGTCGAGCCCAAGCGACAGGTGGTGGAATTCCGCGTGTCCGACGACTGCGTCGTGCCGCCGGGCACCGAGCTGTCGGCCGCCCACTTCGTCGCCGGGCAGTACGTCGACGTCGTCGGCACCAGCATCGGTAAGGGCTTCGCCGGTGCCATGAAGCGTCACAACTTCGGCGGCTTGCGCGCCACGCACGGCGTGTCGATCAGCCACCGCTCCCATGGTTCGACCGGCCAGTGCCAGGACCCCGGTAAGGTGTTCAAGGGCAAGAAGATGGCGGGCCACATGGGCTTCGAGCGCGTAACCGTGCAGAACCTTGAGGTTGTGCAGGTGGACGCCGAGCGTGGCCTGTTGATGGTGCGCGGCGCAGTGCCGGGATCGAAGGGCGGCTGGCTTGAAGTCTCCGACGCCCTGAAGAAGACGCTGCCCGAGGGCGTGCCGATGCCGGCCGGTGTGAAAGCCGAGGCCGAAAGCGCGCCGGCCGGTGTGAGCATCGGCGAGGAGAGCTGAGAGTCATGAAACACGACGTCATCACGCTGGATAACCAGCCGGCCGGCGATGTGGAGTTGGACGACGCCGTTTTCGGCGTTGAGGTCCGCACCGACATTCTGCACCGGGTGGTGCGCTGGCAGATGGCCCGCTTGCAGGCGGGCACCCATAAGACCAAGGGCATCAGCGAGATCAGCGGTACGACCGCCAAGCCCTTCAAGCAGAAGGGCACGGGCCGGGCGCGTCAGGGTTCGCGGCGCGCCACGCAGTTCCGCGGCGGTCAGACCGTCTTCGGTCCGGTCGTGCGCTCGCACGCCCACGAACTGCCGAAGAAGGTCCGCAAGCTGGGTCTGAAGACCGCGCTCGCCGCCAAGCTGGCCGAGAACAAGCTGGTGGTGCTGGACACCGCCGCCTCCGACTCCGCCAAGACCAAGGACCTGGCCGCGCGCCTGTCCGCGCTGGGGTGGACCAGCGCGCTTGTCATCGACGGTCCCGAGGTGAACGAGGGCTTTGCCCGCGCCGCGCGCAACATCATCGGCATCGACGTGCTGCCGCAGCAGGGCGCCAATGTCCGCGACATCCTGCGCCGCGATACCCTGGTGCTGACCAAGGACGCCGTGGCCCACTTGCAGGAGCGCCTGAAATGAGAAAGCCGGCGAGCAAGATCGACCAGGAGCGGATGTACGATATCATCCGCGCGCCCGTGATCACCGAAAAGGCGACCATGGGATCGGAGCACAATCAGGTCACGTTCAAGGTGCCGCTGGACGCCTCCAAGCCGGAGATCAAGCAGGCGATCGAGGGCGTGTTCAACGTCAAGGTCAAGGCCGTGAACACCTCGATCCTCAAGGGCAAGGTGAAGCGGTTCCGGGGTACCATCGGCAAGCGCGTCGACGTCAAGAAGGCGATCGTGACGCTGGTCGAGGGTGAAACCATCGACGTCGGCACGGGGGTCTGATCCGATGGCGCTGAAGCAATTCAATCCGACGACACCGGGCACCCGGAATTTGGTGCTGGTGGATCGTCGCGAGCTGCACAAGGGTGGTCCCGTCAAGGGCCTGACCGAGGGTCTGACCAAGACCGGTGGCCGCAACAACCACGGCCGGACCACGGCCTTCAACCGCGGCGGCGGGCACAAGCGCCGCTACCGTCTGGTGGACTTCAAGCGGCGCAAGCGCGGCGTGTCGGCCACGGTGGAGCGGCTGGAGTACGATCCGAACCGGACCGCCTTCATCGCGTTGATCCGCTATGAGGACGACGAGCAGGCCTACATCCTGGCCCCGCAGCGACTGGCGGTCGGTGACACTGTGATCGCCGATGATCGCGCGGACATCAAGCCGGGCAACGCCATGCCGCTGAAGGCCATGCCGGTCGGCACCATCGTGCACAACGTGGAGCTGAAGGCGGGCAAGGGCGGTCAGATCGCGCGCTCCGCCGGCTGTTATGCCCAGCTGATCGGTAAGGACCAGGGCTACGCCCAGATCCGCCTGTCGTCTGGCGAGCTGCGGTTGGTGCGCGGGGAGTGCATCGCCACGGTCGGCGCCGTGTCCAACCCGGACAACGCCAACCAGAAGCTGGGCAAGGCCGGCCGCAAGCGCTGGCTCGGCAAGCGCCCGCACGTCCGTGGTGTGGTCATGAACCCGGTCGATCACCCCCATGGTGGTGGTGAGGGTCGGACCTCGGGCGGTCGTCACCCGGTCACCCCGTGGGGCAAGCCGACGAAGGGCAAGCGCACGCGGTCGAACAAGAAGACCGATGGGCTGATCATGCGTAGCCGCCATCAGGCGAAGAAAAAGTAAGGAGGCCGCTCGTGGCTCGTTCCGTTTGGAAAGGTCCGTTCGTCGACGGCTACCTGCTCAAGAAGGCGGAGGCATCGCGTGCCTCTGGCCGCAATGAAGTGATCAAGACCTGGTCGCGGCGTTCGACGATTTTGCCGCAGTTCGTGGGCCTGACCTTTGGGGTCTACAACGGCCAGAAGTTCGTGCCGGTGCTGGTGACCGAGAACATGGTGGGGCACAAGCTCGGTGAGTTCTCGCCGACCCGGACCTACTACGGCCACGCCGCCGACAAGAAGGCGAAAAGGAAGTAACGATGGGCAAGACATCCGCCGAACGTTCGTTGGACGACGTCGAGGCCCAGGCGGTCTCCCGCATGATCCGGACCAGCCCGCGCAAACTCAACCTGGTGGCCTCCTCCATTCGGGGGATGCCGGTTGACCGCGCGCTGTCCGAACTCGCCTTCTCGAAGCGTCGCATCGCGGTCGAGGTCAAGAAGGTGCTGGAATCGGCCATCGCGAACGCCGAAAACAATCACCAGCTGGACGTGGATCAGCTGGTGGTCAAGGAAGCCTACGTGGGCAAGGCGATGGTCATGAAGCGCTGGCGGGCCCGGGCCCGGGGCCGCGTGGGCAAGATCCTGAAGCCGTGGGCCAACCTGACCATAGTGGTGCGTGAGCGCGAGGAGGTCGCCTAATGGGACAGAAAGTCAATCCGATCGGGCTGCGCCTCGGCATCAACCGCACCTGGGATTCGCGGTGGTACGCCGATCACGGCTACGCCGACATGCTCCACGAAGATCTGGTGATCCGCAGCTACCTTAAGAAGCGGCTGCATCAGGCTGGCGTGTCGCGCATCATCATCGAGCGTCCGGCCAAAAAGGCCCGCATCACCATTCATACGGCGCGGCCGGGCGTGGTGATCGGCAAGAAGGGCCAGGACATCGAGAAGCTGCGGCAGAAAATGCAGCAGATGACCGGCAACGAGGTGCACCTGAACATCGTCGAGATCCGCAAGCCGGAACTGGACGCGCAGTTGGTGGCCGAGAACATTGCCCAGCAGCTTGAGCGCCGTGTGGCGTTCCGTCGCGCCATGAAGCGCGCGGTGCAGAACGCGATGCGCCTGGGTGCCCTGGGCATCCGGATCAACTGTGGCGGCCGTCTGGGCGGCGCGGAAATCGCGCGCACCGAGTGGTACCGCGAGGGTCGGGTTCCGCTGCACACGCTGCGTGCGGACGTCGACTACGGCACGGCGACCGGCAAGACGACCTACGGCAGCTGCGGCGTCAAGGTCTGGATTTTCAAGGGCGAAATCCTGGAGCACGACCCCATGGCCCAGGACAAGCGGCGCGGCGATACGCCCCGCTAAGGGCGGTTTGCCCGTCCGGTCTTGGGTTGAAGGAGCGTTAGGCAATGTTGAGTCCGAAACGAACGAAGTTTCGCAAGTTTCATAAGGGGCGCATCAAGGGCGAGGCCAAGGGTGGCAGCGCGCTGAACTTCGGGGCCTTTGGCCTGAAGGCGATGGAGCCCGAACGTATCACCGCGCGGCAGATCGAATCCGCGCGCCGGTCCATCACGCGCTACATGAAGCGTCAGGGTCGGCTCTGGATCCGGATCTTCCCGGATGTCGCGGTGTCGAAGAAGCCGGCCGAGGTTCGCATGGGCTCCGGTAAGGGGTCTCCGGAATACTGGGTGGCCAAGGTGAAGCCGGGCCGCATCATGTTCGAACTGGATGGCGTCTCTGAAGAGGTGGCGCGCGGGGCCTTTGAACTGGCCGCCGCCAAGCTGCCGATCAAGACGAAGTTCGTCGCGCGGATCGGGGAGTAAAGACGATGGCCGACAAGACCAGTGTCGAGGATCTGCGCCAGATGAGCGCGGACCAGCTCACCGAGAAGCTGATCGAGCTGAAGAAGGAGCAGTTCAACCTGCGCTTCCAGGCCGCGTCCGGTCAGCTTGCCAATACCGCGCGGGTCCGCGAGGTGCGCCGCTCCGTCGCGCGCATCAAGTCGATCCAGTCCGAAAAGAAAAAGGCCGTCGCGTCGTAAGGAGACCAGGACAAATGCCGAGGCGTATTCTGCAAGGTGTCGTGGTCAGCGACACGAACGACAAGACGATCGTTGTCAAGGTCGAGCGTCGGTTCAAGCACCCCGTGTACAAGAAGTTTATCCGGCGTTCGAAGAAGTTCGCCGCGCACGACGAAACCAACCAGTGCAAGGTGGGTGACATTGTGCGAATCCGTGAATGCGCTCCCATTTCGAAGCGCAAGACCTGGGAAGTCGTGGTCGACTCCCCCGCGGACTAGGACGTGCCAAAAGGGTGCGTAACCAATTCGCGGGTACTCTTAGGGAATACTTGTCATGATCCAGATGCAGACCAACCTGGATGTCGCCGATAATTCCGGCGCCCGGCGGGTCATGTGCGTGAAGGTCCTGGGTGGCTCGAAGCGCATGACGGCTGGCGTGGGCGACGTCATCGTGGTCTCCGTGAAGGAGGCCATCCCCCGTGGCCGCGTCAAGAAAGGCGACGTGCATCGGGCGGTGATCGTGCGGACGGCGAAGGAAATTCGCCGGCCGGATGGTTCGGTCATCCGCTTCGACGGCAATGCCGCCGTGCTTATCAACAAGCAGAACGAACCCATCGGCACCCGTATCTTCGGCCCGGTGACTCGTGAGCTTCGGGCGAAGAAGTTCATGAAGATCATCTCGCTCGCTCCGGAGGTGCTGTGATGGCCGCGAAGTTCAAGAAGGGCGACAAGGTCGTCGTCGTGACCGGCCGGGACAAGGGCCGCCACGGTGAAGTCGTCAAGGCGATGCCGAAGGAAAGCCGCCTGCTCGTGCAGGGCGTGAACATGGTCAAGCGCCACCAGCGCCAGACCCAGACCGCGCCCGGCGGGATCATCGAGAAGGAGGCGCCGATTCACGTCTCCAACGTGATGCACGAGGATCCGAAGGACAACCAGCCGACCCGGGTGGGGTTCAAGGTTCTCGAAGATGGCCGCAAGGTGCGCTTCGCGAAGCGCTCCGGCGAAGTCATTGATGCTTAAGGAGGCGACGATGACCGCACGGCTGCGCGAGCATTACGATACGGTGGTCCGCGAGGATCTGAAGACCAAGCACGGGTACACCAACCCGTTCCAGATTCCGCGCCTGGAGAAGATTGTCATCAACATGGGTGTGGGCGAGGCCGCCCAGGACCGCAAGCTCATCGAGGGTGCGGTCAAGGACATGACGGCGATTGCCGGTCAGAAGCCGATCATCACCCGTGCCAAGAAGTCCATCGCCCAGTTCAAGCTGCGCGACGGTATGGTCGTGGGCTGCAAGGTGACCTTGCGGCGCGAGCGCATGTATGAGTTTCTCGATCGTTTCATCAACATCGCTCTTCCGCGCGTCCGCGACTTCCGCGGCGTGCCGACCAGCGGGTTCGATGGCGCCGGGAACTACAATATGGGCGTGAAAGAGCAGATCATCTTTCCCGAGATCAACTACGATCAGGTGGATAAGATGCGTGGGATGAACATCACCATCTGCACCACGGCCGAGACCAACGACGAGGCACGAACCCTGCTGGAAGGGTTCAACATGCCCTTCCAGAAGTAGGCGGTTGGAGACAACGAACCATGGCGAAAGTTAGTGCCGTCGAGCGCAACAAGAAGCGCGAGCGCATGGTAAAGGCCAAGGCCGCCAAGCGTGCTGAACTGAAGGCTGTCATCAAGGACCGCGATGTGTCCCCCGAGGACCGCATCCAGGCGGTGTTGACGCTGGCGAAGATGCCGCGGAACTCGTCGAAGGTGCGCATCAAGAACCGGTGTGACCTGACGGGCCGTCCGCATTCCGTGTACCGTAAATTCCGCCTGGGCCGCGTAGTGCTGCGCGATCTGGCCTCTCAGGGCCAGATTCCCGGCATGGTCAAGTCGAGTTGGTGAGGAAGGTGGCCCATGGCTCTCAGTGATCCCCTGGGTGACATGCTCACCCGCATCCGCAACGGTCAGCAGGCGCGTAAGGCCACGGTCAACGCGCCCGCTTCCAAGTTGCGGGAAAACGTGCTGGAAGTGCTTCAGCGTGAAGGTTACATCCGCGGCTTCTCCCGGGCGCCCGTGCGCAAGGGTATCGAGGAGCTGGTGGTGGAGCTGAAGTACCACGAAGGCACCCCGGCGATCCGCACGATTGCGCGCGTCTCGCGCCCCGGTCGGCGGGTGTACTCGAAGATCAAGGACCTGCCCAAGGTCTACAACGGCCTGGGGATTTCCATCCTGTCCACGCCGCGCGGCGTCATGAGCGATGCCGAGGCCCGCGCGGCGAACGTGGGTGGCGAAGTCCTCTGCAAGGTGTTTTAGGCGAGGGGGACGAAACCATGTCACGTGTTGGAAAATATCCCGTCGATGTGCCCTCGGGCGTGACCGTCACGGTCGCGGGCAACGTCATCACGGCGAAGGGCAAGCTGGGTGAGATGACCTACCGCTGCCCGGACGAGGTCGAGACCTCCCTTGAAGAGGACAAGATCTGGGTCCGGCCGCGCGCCACGCACAAGCAGGCGCGCCAGCATTGGGGCACCACCCGGGCGCAGTTGAACAACGTGGTCAAGGGCGTCGGCGAGGGCTTCACCAAGAAGCTCGAACTGGTCGGCGTCGGCTATAAGGCGGTGGTGCAGGGCAAGAACCTGGTGCTGTCGCTGGGCTACAGCCACGACATCACGTACCCGATCCCGGACGATCTGAAGATCGTCACGCCGGCCCCCACGCAGGTGGAGATCTCCGGTGCGTCCAAGCAGCGGGTCGGTCAGGTCGCCTCGGAAGTTCGCGGTTTCCGGTCGCCGGAGCCCTATAAGGGCAAGGGCGTGAAATACGCGGACGAGCGCATCCTGCGCAAGGAAGGCAAGAAGAAGTAGGCGGGGATACGGGTATGTCGACATCAGCAAAGAAGCTGTTCGAGCGTCGTCGCGGCCGGGTCCGCTTCGCGCTTCGCAACAAGTCCCGAGGCCGTCCCCGTCTTTCGGTGTTCCGGTCCTCGAAGCACATCTACGCCCAGCTCATCGACGATGTGGCGGGCTGCACCGTGGTAGCGGCCTCGACGCTCGATAAGGAGCTTCGCGGGTCGCTGAAAACCGGCGCGGACAAGGCTGCCGCCGAGGCCGTGGGTAAGCTGCTGGCCGAACGGGCCGTGGCTGCCGGCGTTGGCAAGGCCGTGTTCGACCGCGGGGGCTACCACTTCCATGGCCGCGTGAAGGCTCTGGCAGATGGTGCCCGCGAGGGCGGCCTGGAATTCTGATCACCGAAGTTCGAGGGAAGGTAGACGAGATATGGCACGAAATCCCAACGAACGGGGTGGTGGCGACCGCGGCCGGGGCCGCGGTGGCGATCGTCGCGACCGTGATGAGCGCGACGACGAGTTCAAGGACAAGCTCGTTCACATCAACCGCGTTGCCAAGGTGGTCAAGGGCGGTCGGCGCTTCGCGTTCGCCGCTCTCGTGGTGGTCGGCGACGGCAAGGGCCGGGTCGGGTTCGGAACGGGCAAGGCCCGTGAGGTGCCCGAAGCCATCCGCAAGGCGACCGAGCAGGCCAAGCGCACCATGATTCGCGTGCCCCTCCGCGAGGGCCGCACGCTGCATCATGACATCAACGGCCACTTCGGGGCCGGTCGCGTGACCCTGCGGGCCGCGCCGGCCGGTACCGGCATTATCGCCGGTGGTCCGATGCGCGCCGTGTTCGAAACCATGGGCGTGCAGGACGTGGTCGGGAAGTGCAACGGCACGACCAACCCGTACAACATGGTCAAGGCCACCTTTGACGCGCTGCAGAACTCGTTCTCGCCGCGTCAGGTCGCGGCGCGCCGCGGCAAGAAGGTGGGCGACATCATTGGTCGGCGCGACGGTGTGCCGGGTGGTGGGTCCGCCGGGGCTTCGGCGGGTCAGGATGCGGCGGCCGCCGCCGGCGGGGAGTAATCCATCATGGCGAGTGAGAACACCGGCCGTGTGAAGGTCACGCAGGTGGGCAGCCCCATTGGCCGCCGCAACGATCAGCGGGCCACGCTGATCGGGTTGGGCCTGAACAAGCTGCATCGCACGCGCGAGTTGGAGGACACTCCGGCCGTTCGCGGCATGATCCGCAAGGTCAGCCACCTCGTGACGGTGGAACCGGCGTAACATCGGCTCGGGCCGCGCGACCGTCCGTTGGGGGGGCGCGGCCGGGGCTGGCGCCGGCGGCGATTGAAGGAACATCCGACCATGAAACTGAACGAACTGCGCGACAACGCGGGCGCGACTAAGGTCCGCAAGCGCATCGGTCGCGGCATTGGCTCCGGCACCGGCAAGACGTCGGGCAAGGGCCAGAAGGGCCAGAAGTCGCGCACCGGCGTTGCCATCAAGGGCTTCGAGGGCGGTCAGATGCCGCTCTACCGGCGCCTGCCGAAGCGGGGGTTTACCAACGCCCGTTTCACGAAGGACTTTGCCGAGATCAATGTCGGTCGCCTGCAGAAGGCGATCGATGCGGGTCGTCTGGATGCGTCGCAGGCCATCGACGAGGCGGCCCTGGTGGCCGCCGGTCTGATCGGCCGGGTGCGTGACGGCGTGCGTCTGTTGGGCGAGGGCGAGCTGACCAGCGCGGTGACCATCACCGTGACCGGCGCGTCCGCCAAGGCGCGCGAGGCCATCGAAGCCAAGGGCGGCACCCTGACGCTGACCGGCCTGCGGCCGGCGGCGACCGCCGAGGCCTAAGCGCGGCTCGCCACCCGGCCGAACGCAGCGCGGATCAGCGGGGTGGCGTAAACGCGCCTGACGGACTACCTTTGCAGGGCACCGCGCGGGGTGGAGGACGGTCAAGGCGGCCGACCCCACCCCGCACCGGTTTCCCCGCAGGGGGCGGATGGGCCGACAAGTCTCGCGGGAAATCTCGCGGGCGTCTGGACCGTCCGAGCATCTGGGAGTGAAGCATGGCGTCCGCCGCCGAACAGCTTGCCGCCAATTTGAACTTCGGCGTCCTGGCCAAGGCCACCGAACTGAAAAAGCGCATCTGGTTCACGCTGGGTGCGCTGATCGTTTATCGGCTGGGCACCTACATCCCGCTGCCGGGCATCGATCCGGACGTGCTGGGGGCGATCTTCCAGCAGCACCAAGGCGGCATCCTGGGCATGTTCGACATGTTCTCAGGGGGCGCGCTGAAGCGTATGACGATCTTCGCTCTCAACATTATGCCCTACATTTCGGCCTCCATCATCATGCAGCTGATGACCTCCATCAGCCCGAGCATGGAGCAGCTCAAGAAAGAGGGCGAGAGCGGGCGCAAGAAGATCAACCAGTACACCCGCTACCTGACCGTGCTGATCTGCGCCTTGCAGGCGTATGGGATCGCCGTCGGGTTGGAGGGCATGACCGCCGGTGGCGCGACCGCCGTCATCGACCCCGGCTGGTTCTTCCGATTCACCACCGTGGTTACCCTTGTGGGTGGCACGCTGTTCCTAATGTGGCTGGGCGAACAGATCACTGCGCGGGGCGTGGGCAACGGCATTTCGCTCATCATCTTCGCCGGCATCGTCGCGAATCTGCCGCTGGCGCTGGCCAGCACTCTGGAACTGGGCCGGACCGGGGCGCTGTCGCCGCTGGTCATCATCGGCATTCTGGTGCTGTCCGTTGCGGTGATCGCTTTCATCGTGTTTATCGAACGGGCTCAGCGCCGCATTCTGGTGCAGTATCCGAAGCGCCAGCGCGGCAACAAGATGTTTGGCGGCGAGAGCACGCACCTGCCGCTGAAGATCAACACACCGGGCGTGATTCCGCCGATCTTTGCGAGTTCGCTGCTGTTGCTGCCGCTGACGCTCGCCAACTTCGCCGGCGGCGCGGGCGGCCCGGCTTGGCTCACGAACCTCACGGCGCTGCTTGGACACGGGCAGCCGCTGTACATGGCCCTGTACGCGGGTCTCATCATCTTCTTCGCGTTCTTCTACACGGCCGTTGTGTTCAATCCGGAGGACACGGCCGATAATCTGAAGAAGTACGGCGGTTTCGTTCCGGGCATCCGGCCGGGCAAGAACACGGCCGAGTATCTGGACTATGTGTTGACGCGCCTCACGGCGGTTGGCGCGCTGTACCTGGTCGCTATTTCGGTGATGCCGGAATACCTGATCGCTTCGGTGGGGGTGCCGTTTTACTTCGGGGGCACGAGCCTTCTGATTGTTGTCACGGTGACGATGGACACCGTGGCGCAAATTCAGAGTCATCTGCTGGCCCATCAATACGAGGGCCTGATCAAAAAATCGAAACTGAGGGGGAAACGGGGATGAGCCAGACGGCGCGGCGCATCGTTCTGCTTGGGCCGCCGGGGGGCGGCAAGGGGACCCAGGCGAAGCGGTTGGAACACAGGCACGGCTGGCCGCAGCTTTCGACGGGCGACATTCTACGTCAGGCCATCAAGGACGAAACGCCTCTAGGGCAGCGGGTCAAGGCCACCATTGACGCCGGGAAGCTGGTCTCCGACGAGGAGATCATGGGCGTCATCGCGGAACGGATGGAGCAGCCCGACTGCGCCAACGGCTTCGTGTTGGACGGCGTGCCGCGGACTTTGGGGCAGGCGGCGGCGTTGGAGGACCTCCTCGCCGGAAAGGGCACGCCCCTGAACGCGGTCATCGAACTGCGCGTGCCGGACAGCCTGCTGATGGAGCGTTTGACCGGTCGGTTCTCGTGCGTCACATGCAACGCGAACTACCACGACAGCTTCCATACGCCGAAGGTGGAGGGGGTGTGCGATCACTGCGGTGGCACGGAGTTCAAGCGCCGGTCCGACGACCAGCCGGAGACCGTGCAGGGGCGCCTCGACGCCTACCACGATCAGACCGAGCCTCTGAAGCCGTTCTACCGCGAGCGCGATCTGCTGCGTGTCGTCGACGGCACCATGGCGATGGATGAGGTGACGGCGGAAATGGAGCGGGTGGTCGGTCTTCTGTAGTCCGCCGGCCGGCCGCGGGGGAAACGGGTGATTCAGCGGTTGACAGGGGCGCGCGACTTCCTATAATGCGCGCCCTTGGCGGACGCCGTCGCCCCAGGACAGTCTCATCGTGCTTCGGCCCCTCGCGGGAGGTGGGCCGGCAGCGGTATATTGATTTGAGGAGAGCGGGTTTTGGCACGAATCGCTGGTGTGAATGTCCCGAGCGGCAAGCCGGTGGGCGTCGCGCTCACTTACATTTACGGAATCGGCCGCACCAAGGCCAGCCAGATTTGCACGCAGGTCGGAATCGACTGGGGGCGCCGGGTCAACGAACTCGGCGAGGATGAGGTTCAGCGCATTCGCGAGCTGATCGACGGCGACTTCAAGGTCGAAGGCGATCTGCGGCGCGAGGTCGCCATGAACATCAAGCGCGTGATGGATCTGGGTTGCTATCGCGGCCTGCGTCACCGCAAGGGCCTGCCGGTGCGGGGTCAGCGGACCCACACGAACGCCCGCACCCGTAAGGGTCCGGCCAAGCCGATCGCCGGTAAGAAGAAATAAGTCGCGGGAGCGGACGGTCCACCGGCGGCGCCCCAGGGGGCGCGCCGAACACTGTCCGCGTTTCGCGATCCCTCGCACACGATTCGACGCAGCCGAGACAGGACAGGTTCATGGCCAAACCAGCCGCCAGGCCGAAGCGTCGCGAACGGAAGAACATCACTTCCGGCATCGCGCACGTGAACGCCAGCTTCAACAACACCAAGATCACCATCACCGACGTCCAGGGCAACGCCATTTCGTGGTCGTCGGCGGGCTCGCAGGGCTTCAAGGGCTCGCGGAAGTCGACCCCGTACGCGGCGCAGGTCGCGGCCGAGGACGCCGGCCGCAAGGCCCAGGAGCACGGCATGAAGACGCTGGAGGTCCAGGTGAAAGGGCCCGGATCGGGCCGTGAATCGGCGCTGCGCGCCCTTCAGGCCGTCGGCTTCACGGTGTCCACGATCCGCGACGTGACGCCGATCCCGCACAACGGGTGCCGGCCGCGCAAGCGCCGTCGCGTCTAGTCGCACGCGCGACCTCCCACGCTCGTCCGTCGCTTTGACCAGGGTTTCGCCCGGGTCCGCGGCGGACGTCGCGTGTCGGAACGCAGTGTGACCGGAAAAGATGTTTTCGGGGTGCGGCGCGTGCATGGGGTTCGGCCCCAAAGCGCGGCGCGCATTCCGAACCCGCCGGATCGGCCCGTGCCGATGGTCGGGCCCGGCCTGGACCCGCTCGAGCCGAGCGTGGACCGGCCGGCCCACAGCGCTCAGGCCCCAACACCTGGCCGTCTAGGCCTACCCGGCGGCGTGCCGCTCCCGCCGGCGTCCGACCCGATCCAGGACCCGCCCACCTCGCTTGCAGGAAACCGCCATGTCGCTAATCCAGAAAAACTGGCAGGAGCTGATCAAGCCCAACAAGCTCAATGTGCAGCCGGGCGCCGATCCGCGGCGGCTCGCCACTGTGGTGGCCGAGCCCCTGGAGCGCGGCTTCGGTATCACGCTGGGCAATGCGTTGCGGCGCGTGCTGTTGTCCTCCCTTCAGGGCGCGGCGGTGACCGCGATCCAGATCGAGGGCGTCCTGCACGAGTTTTCGTCCATCCCCGGCGTCCGCGAGGACGTCACCGACGTCATCCTGAACGTCAAGGCCGTGGCCGTGCGCATGCACGTCGAAGGCCCGCGCCGCATGTCCCTGAAGGCCACCGGCCCGGGGCCGGTGACCGCCGGCCAGATCGAGGCGTCGGGCGACATTGAGATCATGAACCCCGATCTGGTGCTCTGCCACCTGGACGAGGGCGCGACCCTGTCCATGGAATTGACGGTGAACACCGGAAAGGGCTACGTCCCGGGTCCGATGAACCGGCCCGAGGATTCGCCGATCGGCCTGATCCCGATCGACGCGATCTTCAGCCCGGTGCGTCGCGTGTCGTACAAGGTGGAAAACTCCCGCGTGGGGCAGGTCACCGACTTCGACAAGCTGGCGATGGTGCTGGAGACGGACGGGTCGATCAGCCCGGACGACGCGGTGGCGTTGGCGGCGCGCATTCTGCAGGATCAGTTGCAGCTCTTCATCAACTTCGACGAGCCGCAGATGGCGCCGACGGAGCGGGAAGACGAGGATCTGCCGTTCAACAAGAACCTGCTGCGCAAGGTGGACGAGCTGGAGCTGTCGGTCCGCTCGGCCAACTGCCTGAAGAACGACAACATCATCTACATCGGCGATCTGGTGCAGAAGACCGAGTCCGAGATGCTGCGGACCCCGAACTTCGGCCGGAAGTCGCTGAACGAGATCAAGGAAGTGCTCTCCCAGATGGGCCTGCACCTGGGGATGGAAATTCCCAACTGGCCGCCGGAGAACATCGAGGATCTGGCGAAGAAGCTGGAAGAGCCGTACTAGGCGCTTTTTATGGATCGGCCCGTGTGACCTTTTAGGCCGCGCGGGTCTCCGCCGCTTCGCGGCGCCGGCGTGTTTGCGCCGGAGTCACGGCGGTCGGCGGGGCGCTCGCCCCGGTCTCATCGGGCCCGTTCCGGGCCACCTCCGTCATGACATCGTACCGAGCCATTCGGGTTCGGAGGGTGGTGGCGGGGTCTACCATCCGCTTCGCGCGCGAAGCCCAGACGTGAAAGGAGCCGCCCCATGCGACACGGTATGGCGCATCGCAAGTTCAACCGGACCAAGGGTCACCGCCGCGCCCTGTTCGCCAACATGGCCGCCTCTCTGCTGAAGCACGAGCAGATCAAGACGACGCTGCCGAAGGCGAAGGAGCTGCGCCCGGTCGCCGAAAAGCTCATCACGTTGGGCAAGCGCGGTGATTTGCACGCCCGGCGTCAGGCGTTTGCCTTGCTGCGCGACGACAAGGTCGTGGCCAAGCTGTTCTCGACCCTGGCCGAGCGCTACAAGAGCCGGTCCGGCGGCTACACGCGCGTGCTGAAGGCGGGCTTCCGCTACGGCGACGCCGCGCCGATGGCCGTGATCGAGCTGGTGGACCGCGATCCGGAGGCGAAGGCCACGGACGCCGGCCCAAGCTGGGAGAACAAGGGCGCCGAGGACGACGAGGATTAAAGAGTCCTCTGTCGGCCGGTCGCCATGCGAAGGGACCGCTCCCGGCTGGGGGCGGCCCCTTTTGCGTGACGAGGGGGACCGTCGGGTGGCGCGTCAGGTCGCCTTGCGGCCGTCGATCATGGCGCGGACCAGGTTCTCGCGATGGGCCAAGCTGCTCGCGATGACGCCGAACAGATGGAGCGCCATCAGGATCAGGGTCAGGTTGGCGAACAGCTCGTGGGCCTCTTCCCAGCCTTCGCCGGTCTCGCTGCCGCTGCGCCCATCGCGATGCTCACTCCATTCGTGGTCGTCGGCCAGGGCCGGGGAGACGATGGCCACGGAGGCGGTGGCGGCGGGTCCCATGAACGGGGCCAGCGGACCCTCGCCCTCCTGCGCGATCATCGCCATGCCGGTGAACGCTGTGGCGCCCAGGCTGGCCAGCAGCGCCAGCGCCATCAGGCCACCGGCCGGGTTGTGGCCGACGAAGCGGGGCGCCGACCCCGACGCCAAGCCGGACAGATAGGCGAGGGCGTGACGTGGAGCGCGCACGAAGTCAGTGAATCGCGCGTGCTGTGGGCCGATGAAGCCCCAGACGACGCGCAGGCCGACGGTGGCGGCGACGGCGTAGCCGGCCCCGGTGTGCAGCCACTCGGGCTCGCCCTCGGTCAGGTAGGCGGTCAGAAAGCCGCCGACGAGCACCCAGTGCCCCAGGCGAACGACGGGGTCCCAGACCTCTATCATGGTGGGGCCGCGGTCGGCGCGTGAGGAGGCGGCGGGATGGGAGGGGGCATCGTCGGGCGAGGGCGCGGCGGTTCCGGTCATGGCAGCGGTCCTTTGCGGGCAGGGTGTGGTTCGGCCCGGGTGGTGGCCGAACGGGGGGCGGCGAAGCGGGGACCCCTGATCCCGACCGTGCGGAATCAGGGGTGGCCCGTCTCAATCGTCGGCGCGCTGGCGTACGATCGCGCCCGACACGGGATCGAGCAGGAGTTCCTGCCGCAGGCCGTTGGGGGACCAGACGTCCACCTCATAGAACCCGTCATCGGCTTCGACCGACCGGACGGTGAAGCCCTGGCTTTCGACATGGGCGGCGATTTCGGCCACACTCATCCACCCGCCCTGCCCCGGCATGGTGCCAGGTCCACCGGCCGGTGCACCGGCGTGATGGTCCATCGTGTGACCGGCGGGCGAAGCCAGGGCGGGCACGACGGGCAGGGCGAGCAGGGCGGAGCCGAGGACGGCGGAAACGGTGGTGCGCATGGTGAGTCTCCTGTGATGCGTGGGATGCCGCGACGGCGGGCGTCACGGCTCTGGGGTGCATCCTGCCGCATGCCCGCTGACGGGGACCTGAGCAGGGCCGTCAGCGGGCTGTCAGGACAGGTCAGGCACATGAGAGCGATGACACGCACGCCCCCCCCGACCTCCATCCGCCGTTGCCGTCTTGCCCTGGTCGTCGCCCTGGTCGCCCTGCTGTTGGGGATGGGGATCGGGTGGGATGCCCCCGGCGCGCGGGCCGACAGTCACGCTGACCGGCACCATGAGGGCCGGTCGCGCCACGATGACGACCGCACCCGCGACGCGGACCATGACGATGACCACGATCACGACGACGATCATGATCGGGCCCGCCGCGCCCTGGAGGCGGGGCGCGTCCTGCCGCTGGCCGAGGTCCTCGCCCGTGTCGGGGGCGCGCTGCCCGGGCGCGTCATCGAGGTCGAATTCGAACGCGACGATGGCCTCTATCTGTATGAATTCACCGTCGTGGACACACACGGCCGGGTCCGCGAGGTCTCCGTCGACGCCGCCACGGCCCGGGTGTTGGAGATCGAGGACGACGACTGATGCGGATCCTTTTGGTCGAGGACGATGCCCGCATTGCCGCCGACACCGGCCGGGCGCTGGAGGCCGCCGGCTATCGGGCGGTTCCTTGCGCCAACGGTGAGGATGCGTGGTTCCTGGGCGATACGGAGGACTTCGACCTGATCGTGCTCGATCTTGGGTTGCCGGGCATGGATGGACTCGCGGTCCTGAAACGGTGGCGCGCCGGGGGGCGGACCATGCCCGTGCTGGTCCTGACCGCGCGCGGCACCTGGGTGGAGCGGGTCGAGGGCATCGACGCCGGTGCCGACGACTACCTGCCGAAGCCGTTCCGCATGGAGGAACTGGTGGCCCGGGTGCGCGCGCTTATCCGGCGCTCGGTCGGACAGGCCACGGCCGTTTTGACGGCAGGCCGGCTGACGGTCGACACGCGGACGATGGCGGTGGCCGTCGATGGCGTGCCGGTCTCGGTCTCGCCCCTGGAATACCGCTTGCTCGCCTATCTGGCGCATCACCGTGCCCGGGTCGTGCCGCCGACGGAACTGCTCGATCACCTCTATGGCGACGAGGACGCGCGCGAGGCGAACGCGCTGGAGGCTGTGGTGGCCCGTCTGCGCCGAAAGCTCGGCCCGGGCGTCGTCGAAACGCGGCGCGGCTTCGGCTACACACTGGCCGGCACCGACGCATGTTAGGGGGGAAGGGCTGGACGAGGCTGTCCCTGTCGTCGGTGCGGCTGCGGCTGCTGGTGGCGGGCGCGGTCTCGATCCTGGTGGCGCTGGCCCTGGCCGGGGTCGGGCTGGCGCTGCTGTTCGAGCGCCATGTGGAGCGGCGGGCGGTGGCCGAGCTGGCGACCCATCTTGATCAGGTCATCGCGGGCCTGGACCGCACCGCCGCCGACGCCCTGATCGAGGCCCGCCGTCCGGCCGATCCGCGGTTCGACCACCCCCTGTCGGGTCTGTATTGGCAGGTCGAGACCCCGGAGGCCGTGCTGCGCTCCCGCTCGCTGTGGGACGCCCGCTTGGCGCTGTCGCCCGACGATCTCGCCGATGGGCAGGTGCACGAACACAGCCTGACCGGGCCGGCCGGGCAGCGCCTTCTGGTGCTGGAACGGCGGGTGATCCTGCCGGAGCGGCTCGGCGGGGTGCCGGTGCGCGCCGCCGTGGCGTTGGACCGGGCTCAGGTGCGCACCGCCACCGCCGCCTTCGCCGCCGACCTGCTGCCATATCTCGCCGTGCTCGGCCTCGGTCTGATGGTGGCGAGTTGGGCGCAGGTCTCGGTGGGCTTGCGGCCGTTGCAGGCCATCCGGGAGCGGGTGGAGGCTGTGCGCTCGGGCCGGGCGACCCGTCTCGGCACCGCCTTTCCCGCCGAGGTGCGCCCGCTGGCCGGTGAGGTCGACGCCCTGTTGGCCGCGCGGGAGGCCGATGTGACGCGCGCCCGTGCCCGCGCCGCCGATCTGGCCCACGGGCTGAAGACGCCCTTGCAGGCCCTGGCGGGCGATATCGACCGGGTCCGCGCCCTGGACCAGGGGCCGCTGGCCGACGGCATCGCGCAGGTCGCCGCCGCCATGCGGCGCCATGTGGACCGGGAACTGGCGCGCGCCCGGCTGGCGGCGGGCGTGACCCCCGCCACCTGCCGCCCCGCCGATGTCGCGACGCGGGTGGTGGGCGTGGTGCGGCGCACCCCTCAGGGGGAGCCGCTGGAGTGGCGGAATGCCATCCCCGCCGACCTCGTGGCGCCGATCGACGGCGACGACCTGACGGAGGTTCTGGGGGCGCTGGTCGAGAACGCGGCCCGTCATGCCGCGCGTGCCGTGGGGCTGACCGGCACGCGGGACGTCGGCGGTGTCACGCTGACCGTGCGCGATGACGGTCCCGGCATTCCCGCCGACCGGCGGCGGGCGGTGCTGGACAGGGGCGAGCGGCTGGACGCGCAGGGGGAGGGCTCGGGGCTCGGGCTGGCCATCGCTCAGGATATCCTGGCCGCCTGGGGTGGTGCGCTGGCGCTGGACGACGCCCCCGGGGGCGGGCTCGCGGCCCGCATCACGCTACCGGTGCCCAAGGGCTGAGGGACGCCGGGGTCAGGTCGGCCCGCCCTGAAGGCCCTCGGCGGCCGGGATGCTCAAGGTGCGGGCGGCGGCCTGAACCGAGGCCAGGGCCGCGAATCCGGTCGTGGCGAGCAGCGCGATGACCCAGTGCGTTGGGCTGAGGGTGCAGATGTTGCCGTCCTCCAGCCCGGGTGCTGCGAAGGCGACTGACAGCAATGCATCACTGACCGCGTATCCCAACGCCCCCAGCACGAACCCGGACAGGGCGATCAGCAGCGCCTCGATGACCGGAATGGCGACCAGCACGCCCGACGTGCCGCCCATCAGCCGCACGATGCCCAGATCGGCGCGGCTGCGCTCCACGTTGGCCCAGAGGTTGGAGCCCAGCGACAGCAGCACGCCGGCCGAGCCGATGCCCAGGATGATGGCGAACACGATGCCCAGGCTACGGTCGAGCATGCGCAGGCCCTGGACGTCCTCGATCGACGAATGGGTGGGAATGCCGTGCTCACGCAGCCACGCCACCAGCGCGGGCACGGCCTCCAGGTCGCGGGCGTACAGCCGGAAGCCGGCGAACGGGCGCGGGCCGCTCTGCTCCGTGCCACGGGCGCCCCAGCCGCGCGCGGGCACGCGGTGGCCGTCGCGGAAGTTTTCGATGTCGATCACCAGGGGCAGGGACACGAAGCCGACCGCGCGAGCGGGCCCGGTCGGGGGCAGAATGTCCAGCACCGTCGCCTCGACCTCGGCGAGCTCGTAGGTGCCATCCAGGGTGCGGGTGACCAGGATCGGCACCGTGTCCCCGGTGCGGCGTCCCAGGGCCCGGGCCAGCGAGTCGCTCAGCACGATGGCATCCGATCCGGGGGCGGGGATGGGGCCGGGCGCCAGGACCGGATCCCCGGGCGCCGTGGGTTCCAGGTCGGCGGACAGCGTGGCGCCGCCGGCGGCCTCCAGGTCCACGGTCAGCGACAGCGGCCGTGTACGTGGCACTAGGAACGCCGTGCCGGGCTGCGCGGCGAGCTGCTCCAGCAGGGTGGGCTCCAGGGTGCCGGTCTTCAGCGGCGTGATACGCAGGGTGTCGGGATCGCGCAGCAGGCGGGTTTCCATCTCCGTCACGACGCCGTTGCGCAGCCCGAACAGGACCAGCAGGGGCGCCAGCACCGCGGCCAGCGCGATGGCGTAGCAGGCGGTGGTCAGCCAAGTGTGCCGGACCTGCCGCACGGCGATGTAGACGGCTAACGCCAAGGATCCGACGGGGGAGCGCCGGGGCTTGCGTGTTGGGGCGCGGCTCATGCCGGGGGCTCCCCGGAGGGCGCCGGATACACGAACACCGCCCGCGTTTCTGCGCCCTGCGCGGTCAGGGTGGGTTCGACGCGGGCGATGCCGAAGCGGTCGAGCGTCTCCAAGTCGTGACTGGCGATGATCAGGCCGAACCCCAGTGCGCCGCGCAGGTCGAGCAGCAAATCCATGACGGTCGCCGTGTTGACCGGATCGAGCGAGGCGGTCGGTTCGTCCGCCAGCACCAGATGGGGGCGGTGGGCCACGGCGCGGGCGATGGCGACACGCTGGCGCTCCCCCACCGACAGCGAGGCCGGCCGGTCGGACAGCAGCGCGCGGATGCCCAGCCGCTCCGCGAGCGCGTCGATCAGGCGCTCGTCCGGCCGTCCCGCAAGCCGCTGGGTCAGGGCGATGTTCTCGCGCGCGGTCAGGCTGGCGAGCAGGGCGCCGGTCTGCACAACATAGCCGTACAGGCTGGCGCGAATCCGGGCGAGGTGGTCGTGCCGCCCGCGCGCCCACAGGGCGGCCACGTTCACCCCGGCCACCGTGAATTGCGCGCCTGGGTCGGGTGGCGTCGCCAGGGCCAGCAGGTTGATGAGCGTGCTCTTGCCCCGCCCGCTGGGGGCCACCAGGGCGATCACCGCGTCCGGGGCGATGTCGAAGGCGGGCACCTCCAGCACAAAGCGGCGATCCCGGCCGATGCGCGGGACGCGCGCGTCGCGAATGTGCACCAGGGGCGCCGTCATGCCGCGCCTAGGGCAGCGCGGTTAGGGGCACGGGATAGACCTTCTCGCCCTCGGGTTCGTCCGGGGCCAGGGCGACCCAGAGGTCCGCGTTGCCGTCGAAGCGGCGGTACAGCTCCAGCTTGCTTTCCAGGTTGCGCAAAAGGTTGAGCTGGCCGACCGGCCCCATGGACAGGAAATCCCGTTCCGTCAGGCCCATGATCTCGCTTTCATAGGGCAGGTCGTCCAGGTACTCCCCGACCACGTCGCCGAGGCTTTCGATCTGGCCCTGGGCGATGCGCTCCGGGTCGCGCACCATGTTGCCGGCAACGCTTTGCAGGCGGCCGAAGAACTCGGCCGGGCGCAGCCGGTTGGTGCGGGCGAGGGTGGTCAGCCGGTCGATGGTGGTCTTCAGGTCATTGAGCTGGTTGCGGGTCAGCAGAACGCGCGGCTCGACCACCGCCTGGCGCAGGTCCTGCGGGTCGAGGTGGGCGAGCCACCCCTGCGTGACGTCCGGCACACGGGTGCCGCGCTGGCGGCCGAGGTAAGCCAGCCGCATGGCCCGCCCGACCTGCCGCAGGGCTTCCTGCTCGGGCGTCGCCGCCGGGGGCAGGGAGTCATCAATGGCGGTCCGCGCCATGTCCAGCAGGTCGGCCGTGACCGTGTCCACCGTGCGGCCGAAGGTGGTGACGTCGCCGTTCTCGATCGGATAGTACAGCACGCGGTCCTGGAACCGCGACAGGGCGCGGTATTGCTGTTCGGCCACCGCGTGATCGTTGACGCCGGCCGCCGTTTTCAGGTGCAGCGTCAGGATCGCAAAGCCCTCTTCCTGGGCCTGCTGGTTCAGGTGCTCCGGCAGGATATTGACGGACGCCAGCGGGTCGCCCAAGGCGCGTGTGCTGGCATCGGTGATGAGCACCAGATAGCGGGCGTTGAAGTCGCGCCAAGCCGGCATGTTGTGCGCCGCGTCGATGCCGCCGAGGGCGTCCTCCATGAAGCCCTGGCTGCTGACCGGGGCTTCGTTCAGGGTCTGGATTCGCCGCAGGAATTGCGTCGGGTTCGTTTCCAGCTCCAGCGGGGCGACGATCCGTGTGGTGTACTCCAGGCCGGGCACCGCGTTGATGTTGTCGCGGAAGGCGACCATGCCGAAGCTGACCTCGGCCTTGATGTCGGCGGACTGCATGCGCTGAAACACCGCCCGGATGGTCTGGCGGGTGCGCTCGATGTACGGGTTCATGGACGCGCTGGCGTCGATCACGAACACGATGCCGACGCGGAAGGGGCCCGCCGGCGTAATGGGCGCGTTGGTGGCGGGCGGGTCCTTCTTGGTGACCGAGGCCACCTGCATCAGCAGGACCTTGCGCCGCAGCGAGCGGAACAGCGTGTCCTCGTAGTCCAACACCGGGAGCAGATAGAAGTTCTCTTGCAGATCGACGTACTCGGGCGGCTCCAGCGCCACGATCGGGTTGGTGTCCGGAACCGTCGTGTCGTTGGCGCGGGCTTGGATGGCCTCGCGGCGCCAAGCTTCGCTCTTCGGCACCATGGCTTCGTCGTTGAGCAGGTCGACCAGGGATTCCTTGGTGTCCAGGATCATGGCCGGGCGTGGCCCATCCGGTCCGCTGCGCGGCGCCGGATTGGTGAAGGCCAGGATCATGGAGTGCTTCCAGTCGATGGTCGCGGGCGTCGGCACGAAGGCCGTGCGCGTGCCCTCGCGGTCGGCCCCGACCTCGACCCACTCCTGACCGCCGATGTTGCGCCGGTCAAACACGTAGTAGACGGAGAACGGCTCCACCGTCGTGCCCGCCTCGGCGAGGTTGGGCTGGGCACGCAGCTCGGCGCCCGGCCGCATCAGCACGCGCTGGAACAGGGTGCGCTTGCCTTCGATCAGCATGGGGTCGCGGGCGTCCGCCGGGCCGGCGAGCCCGAACGCGCCGGCCAGGGCCAGGGCCAGAACGGCCAGATGCAGGCCCAGGTTCCACCGCGGCCCCCATCCTCGCCCTCGGCGGGGTGCGGAGAACCCCACGCGGGGCCCTGCCGTCCCGCGCTGATCTCGATCCTGGGGGCTGTCCGATCCTGACCGCGGCATGGTGTTCTCCCAAAACCCAAAACGTTGCGTTTCTGCGCCAGGCATGGCCGGCGGCGGGGCACCTGAGTCCCGTCACACACCCCCCAATAGGGTATGGCGGTCACGCGGTCCCGGTTATTCGCGCCCGGTCACTCGATTCCGAGGGTCTCCAGAACCGTGCGGGCTTGCGTATCGCCCTGCGCGGCCTGCTGTCGCAGGTGGTTGAGCAATCGCGTGCGCGCCGCGTCCGCTTCCGTGTCCCCGGCGGCGGCCGCGTTCGAATAATAGCGTAGCGCGTTGAGCGGATCCGGTTCGGTGAACATGATCCGGTCGTCGTGCTCGACCAGCGGGTCGGCCAGTTCCGCCATATAGCGCAGGGCGTCGGCGTTGCCGTTGTCGGCCGCTTCCAGCAGGAGCAGGGCGATGGCGTCGTTGCAGCCGGCTTGCTCGGTCGCCAGCGCCTTGGCGTGCGTGACCCAGGTGTTGAAGGCCATGGGTTCGCTCTCGATGTACTCGCGGACATAGGCATAGGGCTCGGTGCAGGACACCGTCGCGGCCGGCTCCGGTTCGGGTTCCGGTTCGGGTTCCGGTTCGGGCTCCTGTTGGGGGTCTGGCTCCGGCGGGGGCTCGGGCTCCTCCGCGGCTGACGCGTCCGGTCCCGGCCCAAGGACGACGGGATTCGGGGGCTCCGGCGCGGGCGGCGTTGGTTCCCGCAGCACGAAGGTCAGGAGGGCCCAGACCGCGACCGCCGAGACCATCGCCAGCACGAGGCCGATCAGCAGCCAGAACAGCAGACCGCGCCCATGGTGCTCGTCCTCGTGCGGGGGGGCCGGGTGAAACACCCGCGTCGCGTCGTCGTCCGCCTCATCGGGGTGGGGGATATCCATGTCATGCGGGTCGTCCTCCCACATCTCTTGGGGCGGAGGCTCCAGTTCCGTTCGGTCCGACGGTTCCGGCTCCGGAGGCGGCGGTTCGGGCGCCGGAACCGGCGGCGGGGGGGCTGGCGGCGGGGGTGTCGGTCGGGGAGGGGGCGCTTTCGGCGCCGCCGGTCCGGACTCGTTCAACTGGCCGGGCGTCACGCTCGACGTCGGCAGGTCGGGCCAGAACACGTACTCGATCACCCCGACCGCCGGCACGGAGACTTCCACCGCGATGTCGTTGGGCACCACATCGACGATCTCCGGGCCGACGTGCAGGATCAGGTCCGGGCCGTCGACCACCGTTTTCCAGGCGACCAGATCGGTGGCGCCGCTGCGCCAGCCGTTGGGGGCGAGGCAGTTGTTTTCGTCCCGGTCCTTACGCTGGATGCGGAAGCGCGCGTTCTGGCCCGCTGCGCCCGCCCCGGGCACCAGGATGCGGGCGTAGCCGGGGCTGCCGACATCCTCGTCGATGGCGACGTCGATATCAGTCATGGGCCGCGTCCCTCACCGGGGCCGGGACCGCGCCGAGCGCCGCCAGAATCCCGCCGAGCGTCCGGTTGGAGGGGGTGTTGGCGTCGGTCCCGCCGCTGGCGTTCTCCTCGGTCAGGACCCGGATGGCCTCGATCCAGTCGAGGCAATAGTTCATGTCGTAGGGCAGCGGGTCCTCTCCCAGCCGCAGGGGGCCGCTGTCCGGCCGCTTGGGAAAGATCGGCCGCTCGCCGTCGCCCTCTGCGACGCGCGGGCGGCGGGCTTCCTCCCGACCGTCGAAGCCCAGGCTGCGCAGGTAGCCGTTGACCGCGTTGGCGGCGATGATGCCGGCGCCGGGCGCGGTCTGGTGCGAGTCGATGGACAGACGCATCCAGTCGCGCAGCGTCTCGGCCGCGCTGTCGGCGATGGCCAACCGTTCCGAGCCGATCAGCAGTTCGTTCACCAGGGTGTCGAACGCGGTCGGGTTGAACAGGAAGTACTGGCAGGCCTGCGCGTCCTGGGCGAAGTCGCGGATCTGGGCGGCCCAGGCCTGCAACACCGCGTCGACGAAGGCCGAGGCGGAGTCGTGCCCGTTGGTCGCGGCGGGCTTGCCGGCGTCCTCGCCGTCCGGCGCGCCGGTGCCGTGTCCGTCGCCATGTCCGTTGCCGTTGCCGGGGCTCGGCTTGACCCGGTCGCGCAGGTTCATGCCGAAGCCGCGCGGGCGGGGGGCCGGGGCGCTGGTTGGGGCGGCGGGCTGGTCCGGGGCGCGCGGGCGGCTGAAGCGAAACCGCATCTGCTTGAACACCCGCTCCATATCCTTGGCCTCGACCATCAGGCGGCGTTGCAGCACGCCGAAGCGCGTCGCCTCCATGCAGTCGATCAGGCAGGGGATCACGGTGTCCTCCAACTCCTGGCGGCGCTTGAGGCGCTCGGCCTCGCGGTCGCCGGAGACGTAGTAGGCCTTCAGGCGCTGGCCCATGCGCTCGCGAAGATCGGACAGCCGGCCCTCGATCTGGCGCAGCTTCAGCTCCGGCCGGCAGACGGGGCGCAGCCGCTCGGCCAGCAACCCGATCCCGCCGTCGTTGAGCTTCATGGCGGCGTCCCACTTCAACTCCGCCTCGCCGACGTAGGTCTGGACCTCGCCGTTCTGGATGTAGCCGGCCTTCAGCTTGGCGATGCGGTCCTGAGCGGTGGCGCGGATGCCGATCTCGTGGTCGCTCTCGTCGTAGTCCAGCAGGGCCTCGTCCTTGATGTTCGGATTGCGGACCCAGAAAATGTTCTGGAACGGCCTGTTCTTGCCGTCCCACTCGTAGGGCCAGGTGTCCTGCTTGCCGAAGAAGTGCAGGAACGAGGCCTCCAGCCGGGTCGTCCAGCGCGTCGACAGGTCGGTCTTGTCGCTGCCCTTCTTGTCGGCGAATTCCATGTCGAACTTGGTCAGCACCAGAAACAGCGCGGTGTCCTGCTTGGCGCGGTCCTCCGGGCGTTCGCCGTGGGTGGCCTCGATCCAGCTTTTGACCATGGCCGGCAGGGTTACGACCTCCTGGTTGGAGGGACCGACGCAGAGCAGCATGCTGGTCAGTTCCTGATCCGCACAGTACCGCTCGTACAGATAGGCGACCTTGCCGCGCAGGAAGAACACCCAGACCTTGCTGGAATCGGCCAGATAGCCGTGAATGTCGCGGATGCTCTCGCGGGCCCGCGCGCCGGGGAAGTCGAGCAGGTCGGTGTGCTCGAAGAAGTCCCAGGGCTGTTCGTCGATCTGGATGGCCAACTCGGCGATCAGCGCGGTGGCGTCGGCGCGCGACACCGTGGCCGACTGCCCGTTCAGGGACCGCAGGGTGACGGTGCCGGCGGCGTTCGGCTGGCCCAGGTCGTGCAGGGTATCGACGTTGATGATGCTCTGGTTGCGCGGTTGCAGGCCCTCCAGCCCGCAACAGGCTTCCGACGGAAAGCCCAACTGGGCGAGCGCCTTTTGCAGGCGGACATAGACGTCGGTGAAGGCGCTCAGGTCGTCCCACAGGATCGCGAACAGGGTGGCGCGGTCGGCGATTTCCAGATAGGGGGCGAGTTCGGCCGCGGCCTCCCAGTAGGAGACCCGCAACGCCTTGACGCGCTCCACCCCGCCAAAGGTGCGGTCGAAATACTCCTGCAGGTCGAAAACGTCGTCCTCGGTCAGGCGGTCAACCGGCGCGGTCTTCATGCGCCCCCGCAGGGTGTCCATCAGCGCCGAAATGACCTCGCCGTCCGGCGGGTCCACCGTGCTGTGGTCCACGTCGGCGAGGTAGCTGTTGCCGAGAATCTTGATGATGTCCGTCTCGGTCAGCAGGCGCAGACTGACCGGCGCGTCGGGCAGGGCGGGAACGGGCCGCACCGTGAAGCGGGTGACGAGGCCGGTGGCCTCCTTGCCGCCCTCCGGGTTGATGTCGGCGAGGTAGTCCATGCGCTTGCCGCCGAGCGTCGTGGTCAGCGGATTGGTGCCCTTCCGCGCCAGGGCCGAGATCAGGTAGCTCTTGCCGGCCTGGCTGGCGCCGAACACGCCGACGCACATCGGGCGTTCGATGGCCGTGCGCATCTTGCGCGCCGCCATGACGTGGCGGCGGAACGCCCGGTTGATCTGGACGGCGTCGTGGCGCACCAGCTCCCCATTGTCCTGAAACCAGTCCAGGGAATCGCGTCCGGCGGTCACGGTCGCGTCGCATGTCTCCAGCAGCTTGTTCGCCTCTACAGCCATTCGCTTGGTCCCGCCCTTCTATCCTGTGTCGGTCCTGCCCTGTGTGGGGTCGGCTGGCGCGTCATAGGCCGGCCCCCACCGTCTGCGGACCGTCTGGCCCCCATATCCCCCGGGTCCTGGTCCCGTCCCCTATGTCAGGCGCAGGATGCCGGTGTCCAGCCAATAGCCCTGTTCGGATTGTAGCGTCTGGAGCCGCAGGTGCACGCGGTTCGGGGGAACATCGTTGTCGTCCCGGTCCACGGCCTCTTCGATGCTGAAGATCTCTTTCTTTTCCTCGCTGTCCACATCGTCCTGGTCGATGTCCGAGCGTTCGATGACGCAGCGCCAGGGCGCCGGATAGCGCTGGAAGTCGCGCCGGTCCGAGGGGCCGAGCCGATACAGCAGCGTGGCCGGCCAGCGTTCGATGCCCAACTGGCGGAACCCGATCTCCATGGGGGCGAGCATCTCGAAGGTGTGCGACAGCGGCTTGGGGCTGGGGTCGTCCAGGTCGAGGTCGCTGAAGAACAGGCGATCGTTCTTGATGTAGCCGGACTGTTCCATTTCCCCGATGTAGCGGGCGGTGGATTTCAGCTCCAGCCGGTGCGACTCGATGCGGAAGCGGTGGATTTGCCCGCTGGCCAGCTCGCACAGGGCGGAGCCGACGACGGCGGTCGTTTTCGGATCCTCGATGCGGCCCAGGGCGTCGCGGAACGGGTACCAGCTTCCGGCGGCGTAATGGTGCATCGGCACCACGCGGTCCGCCGGCACCGCCGCCAGCGCGAACACCAGCTCCTGCACCGCCGGCAGGCGCGACGGGCGCCCGGACAGCAGCAGGATGTCGCAGTTCATCGCGTGCACGACCTCACCGAACAGCCGCAGCACGTCGCCGATCACCCCCCAGACGGTGTTGGTCAGCGCCTGCATGTCGACCACGAACGGCACCTCGCGGATCGACCAGGGGCGCCCCAGAATCTCGGACAGCGGTTCGTCGAGGTAGCGGAGCACGGCGTCGCTGGGGGCCGTCTCGCTTTCGGGCGGAAAGATCTCCTCCCACCGCACGGTCGTGGGCGGGGGATCGACGCCGAGCGCGACCTCCTCCGAGCGATGCATCAGGTGCAGGGCGATCGGGATCAGGCACTTGTTCACGAACTGTTTGCGCCGGTGGCGCTGCTGCTCCGACAGGCCGGCGCGGTCGCCGACGAAGGCTTCGGTCAGGATGGGCGTATCGTCGTGCACCCCGGCCGCGCGC
Organism: Roseospira marina; assembly: GCF_014197855.1. Taxonomy (GTDB): domain Bacteria; phylum Pseudomonadota; class Alphaproteobacteria; order Rhodospirillales; family Rhodospirillaceae; genus Rhodospira; species Rhodospira marina. The sequence continues at coordinate 15,728 of NZ_JACIGJ010000025.1, read as the reverse complement.
AGGGCGGCGCCGATGGCATGCATCACCTGCTGTTCGACGACGGCCTGGAGGATGTCGTCCCCCGCCAGCCGAAAGCTCTCGCGGAACTCCTGGTGCGGGCGGATCGCGCGGCCCTGTTCGTGGGTGTAGGTGGTGACGATCAGGTCGGTGGTGCCGCCGCCGATGTCGATGCTGGCAACCCGCAGGCTTTCGCCGATGCGCGGCCGCTCGCGCCCCATCAGGCGGAAGAAGGCGCGCATGTCGCCCTGGAAGTTGTGCTTGATCTCGGTGAACAGGTAGACGAGCTGGGTCGCGCTGGCCTCGTCCCACTTCGGGTCGATTTCCGGGCGTGGGGGCAGGGGGGCGTCGTAAGCCTCCGCCTTCATCGTGGCCCAGACGAGGGCGACCGCTTCGCGGGCGCGCTCCCGCAGGATCTTCAGCTCCGGCAGCGGGGTCGCGGACGGCAGGCTCATGATGACGCGGGCGAGGTGGCGTGGCTCGTTGCGCCGCCGCCGCTCGGCGCGCACGGCGGGGGCGTTGATCTGGCTCAGCGCCTGCTGAAGGATTTCCACCAGCATCATCATGAACAGGGACGAGCGCGAGAACAGCGGTGTCATGGCCGGTCGCTGTTTGCGGCTCAGCGTCGCCAGCACGCCACCGGTGTCGGTGAGGTAGCGCATGAGGTTGCCGCCGACGACCGGCTCCAGCGTGCCGGTGTCGCTGGCGCGGCCGTTGAAGCGCCAGGGCATGCGGGCTTCCTGGGTGTCCCACAGGTACCGCTTGGGGCTCGACAGGCCGGTGGCGCCGTCGTTGCCCACCGAGGAGCCGGCGAGGCGCGCCGCCTCCGGCCCCACCCGCACGAGGCTGGCCCAGTTGAACGCGGTGCCCCGGCCGGCGTGCCGGTTGAGGTCGGAAAACCCGAACTCGGCGCGGCTGAACTCCACCCGGCTTTCGAACGGGTCGGAATAGACATGGCAGGGGTTGCCCAGGTCGCGCAACTCCAGCGCGTACGACTGCGATAAGTCTACCTCGTCGGTGCCCGGCTGGTCCTCGATCAGCACGCCGCAGGTGCGGCTGTTGCCGATGTCCAAGACCAGATCGACCGGAATGCTCGACCGGCTGGAGGACTCCGACATGGTGTCGAGCAGCTTCAGCGGCGGCGGCGAAAGAGCGGCGTGCAGTAGGTCGACGAAGGCGACGTACAGGGCGTACGCCTCCAGCCGGTGGCCGTCCTTCGGGCTTCGGCCCCGGCGTTGGGTCGTGCGGTACAGCCGATCGAGCCATTCCCGTATCCAGGGCAGGGCGCAGAACCACGACACCGTTTCGAAGGACTCGCCGAGCAGGAAATCGTCCTCGCGGTCGGAATCCTCCCGGGTCGGCGCCGAATAGCCCCGCCGCTGCGAGCGTTCCGCCAGCGTGGTGTCGACGGCCAGCACGACCCGGTGGGTGGTGCCGTCCGTCTCCGGCGTGTCCAGGGGCACGATCATGGCCCGCGCCCAGTTGGTGGGGCCGATGTCCAGGATCGGCCGGCCGCCCGGGCCCCGATCGCGCTGGCGCAGCATAGGGACCGGAATCCACTGGTGGGCGTAGTTTTCGAGGATCTTCTTGGGCGCGATCCGGTAGACCTCGTCCTCGGGTGGAACGTCCTTGGAGCCCGGCAGCACCAGCTCGCGCGTCTCCGGATCCTGTTCCAGCTTGAAGAGCTGGTACCACGCCTTCGGTCCGGACTCGTCGTCCGGCGTCTCCACGCCGGCCGCCACCGCGCCCTCCGGCGGCGCCTCGGCCGATTCCCGCTCCCAGAAGCTGGCCGTCGACCGCACCGTCTCCGCGTTGAACCCGAAATCAATGAACTGGATTCCGCTGTAGGGCACCAGAGTGATGACCTGTGCGTCCACGGCGATGTCGGCGGTAAGAGTGAGCGGCTTCAGCATGTCGGGCTTCCGATGGACTCTGGTCTTGCGCGGGGTCGCGCCGCTGCCGCGTGGCACGCCGACGACGGCGTTACGGCAGCGTGAACTCCGCGATGGTCAGCGGCCGGTGCGGTGGTCGCGACACGCCTTCGATCACCCGCCGCTCGCCCGTGATGACCAGACGGACGCGGAAGGGAATCGGCCGGTTGGCGCTCTCGCGCGTCTTGTAGACGTCGACCACAACCTGATATTGGCCCGGCGGCGGCGGCCCCTGGAACACGATGTTTTCCACCGCATCGCGCACCAGATTACGGTCGCTTTCGTTGACGTCGACGTCCAGCACGGCGTTGCAGCGCGACGGATTCTGATAGCTGATGAGCTGGCCGTCGGGACAGCGCAGCTTCAGGTCCAGGTCGTCGGTGCTGTCCCACATCAGGGTGATCTGGGTTTCGTCCGACTGGCCGCCCTGTTCTTCGACCCGGCGGTCGAACTCCTCGTCGTCCTCGTCCGGGGGCTGCGTGTCCGGCACGACCTCGGCTGGTTCCGGTTCCGGCTCCGATTCCGGTGCGACGGAGGGCACAGGCTCCGGCACCGGTTCGGGCAGGGCGGCGACCTCGGCGTCGCACTGACCGGCGCGCTCCTGTATGGCGAGTTCCAGCCGCCGGATGGTGTCTTCCAGGCTGCGCCCGTGCTGGGATTCGGCGACCAGTGCCGAACGGTCGGGGTCGGCCGCGACCGGGATCGGGCAGCGCCCGACCAGCATGGGGCCGAGGGCGCGCGGCGGCAGGCCGACGCCGCAGGCGCTGAGCAGCGAGATGAGGATGGCCGCCAGCAACAAGGCCAGCAGCACCCACAACAGCAGCAGGGGCCAGAACGACGTGCGCCGCTCCGGCTCCAGCGCCGCGACACCGCCCCCGACCGGGGTGATGGGCGAGGGCGGCGGCGCGGGGGCCGTCGGCGCGACCTGTGGCGGTGGCTGCGGCGGTGGCGGCGGGGGGGCCGCGGTACGTTGCGGGGGGTCCAGCGAGCCGATCACGCCGCGTGGCGGATCATCCCCGGCGCGCAGGTGGCCCCAGCCGACCAGCACCGGACGGTCGCCGACAATGTAGATCGCCCCGGTGTCCGGCACCTCGATGGCGGCCGACAGCATGCGGGCCAGCAACTGGTCGCCCCGGGCGCCGCTGGCCGACAGGCGGTCGGTTTCGGCCCGGATGTCGGCCAGAAGGGTCTGGAGGCGCTGGTAGGCGGCCTCCTGCCGCTCCGGCGGCGCGGCGTCGTAGCGCATCGCCTCGCCGGGCAGGTCGGTGTACCAGGTGCTGTTGCCCGTCGTCGGGTCGAGCGCCCCGTCCGCGAGCAGCGCGGCGTGGTCCTCGGACAACATGTCGCGGAGGTAACCGACGATTTCCTCACGCGAATCGGTGACGCGCCGCCCGCTTGGCGCCATCGGCTGGAGCGTTTCGTGCGAGAGAGTGGCGAGGGGACGCATACCGTACTCGGGCTCCGTGCCGGTTCGCCCGCCGGTCGCGCGGCCGTCTGGTCGCGGCGCGCGGGGTCGGGGGCGAGGGTTGCGGACAAGACGTCTCGGCGTCTACTCCGTCCGTTGTTGCCGCGCGCTTGCGGGCGGGGAGGCGGCGGGCGGGGAGGCTGCCGCCGGCGGCGCGGCCTCGGCGGGCGCGGCCGGGGCGTCCGGCGCCGGCGTCCCGGCGGGCGGGGCCGCAGGTGGCGTCGCGACGGGGGGCGCCATGGCCGTCTGGGCCGGGGTGCAGCGGGAGTTGGCCCAGGTGGCCTGGATGCCCTTCTGCTCAAGGAAGGCCTTCACCATGCGGGCCGACAGCGCGTATGCCATGGTCTGCATGTTCTGCGGCATGAAGGTGTTGATGCCGACCACGCGACCGCAGAAGTCCACCAGCGGCCCGCCGCTGTTGCCCTGGGAAATGGCGGCCGTGTGGCCGACGATCGGGTTCGTGTCGGCGTTCTGGATGACCGTGACCATACCCTGGGTCACCACCAATTCCGGCGTTGCGCTCGCGTCGCCCCGAATCAGGCGCTGGTACTGTTCATCCAATTGGACGATGGCGCCCGGGTAGCCGGCCGACACGACGTTGTCCAGGCGGGAAACGGCGGTGTTGATGGGCAGCGGGGTCAGATTGGCGACCTCTTGCGCCTCCAGCACGGCCAGATCCGGCTCGCCGAAGTTCGTGTTCGGCGACACCGCCACCAGACGCGCCGGCGCCAGATGGCCCAGCGCGCGGCTGGTGACGAACAGCTTGGCCTCGGGGACGTCCAGCGTGTTCTCGATGACGTGCCGATTGGTCAGGATTTGCGAGCCATTGATGGCTACGCCGGAGCCGGTGCTGGCCGACTCTCCGTCGATGGCGATCACCATGACGGTGGAGGAATCAAGAAGGTCCGGCAGCGCGACGTGCGCCGCTTGTGGCGCGGTCTGAGGCGCGCCCGTTTCCGGTTCGGTCGGTGCGGTTGCGTCCGCCGAGGCGTCCGGGCCGCCCCGCTCCGGTGGTGTCACCACGCTGGTTTCCGGCAGCGGCGGGAGGAGGGTTTCCGGTGGCACGGTGGAGGGCAGGCCGTCCGGCAGGCCCGGCATGGGCGGCAGCCCGCCCTCGGGCAGCACGAAGCCCTCCGGGGCGCGACACTGCGCCGTTTCGAGCACCCGGCGGAGAACCGCCACCCGCTCTTCGAGGGCTTGATTGGTGGCCCGCTGGGCGTCCAGGGCTTGCGCGTCCGAGGGGCCGCCCTGCACGACCGGGGTTTCCGGGTAGCGCAGCACGCCCGGCAGCAGCAGGAAGGCCAGGATCACCATCGCCAGGATGCAGGCGACCAGCACCGGGAACCACGGCCGCGTCCACACGGATCCGCGGTCCGGCGCCGGTGTGGGAGGCGGGGTTGGGCCCGCGCCGCCGTTGCCCGCGCCCCCGCCGGAACCGGCGCCCGACCCTCCCGTGGGGGGCGCGCCCGCCGCAGGTCCGCCCGGCGCGGCATCCCCGGGGCGGGGGCCGTCGGCTCCATTCTGATCCGTCGACGGTGTTTCAGACACGGCGTTCCTCCCCCGGACAACCCGATCCTGCGGTCGCACGCGGACGGTCTGTCGTCTGCGACGAAACATCCATCCGTCCGGCCCGCAAAACACGCGGTCCCGACGGCGATGGTCTTGCCACCCCACGATACCCGAGTGATCCTAACGAACTCGCCGCTGTTTGAAATCCGTTTTTTCGTGCGCGATCCTGTGCTTTTGGAAGCCGACACAAAATCTTCAAGGCCGCGCGGGCGGTGTGTGTCATTCCATTTCGGCCGCGTCCAAGTGCTGGATCGAGATCTCTCCAGGATAGGGCGGCGGTATTGGGGCGGTCGCAAACGAGCCCATGGGTTCGGCGGCCTGGAGGTGTCGTGATGGCCGAATGTCCAGCCTGCGGGATCAGGATTTTTTCGGGTACGGTGCGGCGGCGATGCGGTCGGTGGGGCGACGGGTTACGAGGCGCGGGGTTCCGGAGGGTCACGGGTCCCGTCAGAGTGTCCGGGGTGTGGTGTGGGGCGCCGTCGCGGGCGGTCCTCACGGTGGTTCGGGTCGGGTCCGTGTCCGGGAAAAAGGGGGGGCTTGATGGTTGATCGCAACGGCGCAAACGCAGTGCAGGTGCTTGACGCTACTCGCCGAAAAGTGTTTCCTATCAACACACTCAGGCCGAGCTCGGGGACTCAGCGATGATGCCGTTTGCGTTGCGCCCGTGGTGGGCACGGGCCATGTTCCGCGGACTGACCCCGGGATCCCGGACCGCAGAAGACCGGTCCCGAGTCCGGTGCCGAACCCGCCCGCGTCGACGCGCCCTGGCGGCTTTGGCGGCGGGGCTTTCGGCGGGGCTGTGGGCGATCGGGGCCGGATCGGGGCCGGCCTGGGCGGAGTGGGATGCCATCGCACACGATCCGGCGCCAACCACGGTCGGGCGTCCCCTGCATCTGCCGATGCCCTGCGGCGGACGCCTCACGTTGCTGCGCGTGGACACCAGCTCGCTCCGCGGGGATGCGGAAGACGCGCCGAACTGGCTGGCCGACAAGAAGATCAAGCTGGGATTCGCGGGGGCCGACGTCCAGGCGGTGGACTCGCTTCAAACGCGCTACATCCAGGGCGCCTTCGCCGATATCGAACAAAACGCGCGCTACTACTACATCGGCAAGTACGAAGTCACTCGTGCCCAGTACGCCGCCGTCATGACCGACACCTGCCCCGATCCCGACGATCTCGAGTCCTCGTATCCGGTCACGGATATCACATGGTACGACGCCGTCGACTTCACGCGGCGCTATACGGCGTGGCTGTACGGCAACGCGGCGGCGGCGTTGCCGCGCGCCATCCAGTCCGCCGAAGGCGCGGCCGACACCCCGCCGCAGTCGTTCGTGCGTCTGCCGACGGAAGAGGAATGGGAGTTCGCGGCGCGCGGGGGCCTACGGGTCTCCGCGGATGAGTTCCGCGACAAGGTCTACCCGATCGCCGGCGGCGAGGCCTTGTCCGATCACGCCTGGTACAATGGCCCCGAATCCTCGCGCGGCGAGCTTCAGGTGATCGGCCTGCTGAACGCGAACCCGCTCGGGCTGCACGATGTGCTCGGCAACGCCGAGGAGTTCGTGCTGGAGCCCTTCCGCCTGACGGAGCCGCACCGCCTGCACGGTCAGGCGGGCGGGTTCGTGACCAAGGGCGGGAGCTTCCGCACGCCGCAGGGCGACATCCGGACCAGCCGGCGCGACGAGTACGGCTACTTCGATCCCTTGGCGGTAGAGACTGGCGATCCGGCGCGCCGCCGCGATACCTTCGGGTTCCGCGTGGTCCTGTCCGCGCCGGTGCAGGTGGACTACCAGCGCATCGATGAACTGAACGAGTCCTACGAGGCGGCGACCGCCGCGCTGTCCCTGACCCCGGGCGAGACCGATCCGCTGGTGGTGTTGCAGGCGCTGGCCGACCGAGCCGAGGTGCCCGCCACCGAGCAGACGATCAACACCGCCGTCGGCCAGCTTCTGGAGGAGCGCGGCGCGCAGGTCGAACTGGAGGGGCAGGCCCTGCGCGCGTTCTTCCTGTCGGGGGCGGTGGCCGGGCAGATGCTGGAGCGTGTCGACGAACGCTACGCGCATACCGAGGCGGCCCTGAAAACGGCCTGCGACTTCTGCCGGGAAAGCGGGTCCGAGGCTGGGTGTCGCCGCTGCAACATCACCTATCCGGCGGCGCTCGACGGCGTCGGGCGGGATGTTGATGCGGCCCAAAACCTCTATATGACCAACCTGATGGTGGTGGGCGACGAATTCCCGGTGGACCGGTGGGGCACGGCCGGCACCGATACCCTGACCCAGATCGAGGCCGGTCCGACCCCGGGGCTGCGCCCGTTCGCCGACCTGTTCATGACCCACGTCCAAGCTTATCAGAGGCAGGGCGATCTTGATCTTCAGGCGATCACCGAAGACGTGCGCGCGCTGCGAGAGTAGACGGAGCCGTGCGCGTGTCGCACCCTTGCTGCCAGAACGCTGCATTTTCCAGGATGGAGGACTTCGTATGACCGCTTTTGCCCCTTCCCACGCCCGGTCCGCCCGGATGCCCTTGGTGGCGCGCCGTGGGCGCCGCGCGCGCGCCGTGACGGTCGCGTTGGTCGCGGCCCTATCGTTGACCGCCTGTCAGACCACCGGAAGCGGGTCCGGCGGTCCGACGCCCGCCAGTTCACAGACGGCGGCGCCGGATTCGCCGCAGGCCCAGCTTGCGGAACGCAATGCGCGCTACAACCAGATTCTGGCCGAAGGCTGTGTGGTGGGTGCGGGCCTGGGCGCTGTGATGGGGCTGGTCCTCGGCGGGGACGCCGAGTCGGCGGCCATCGGGGCGGGTGTCGGCGCGGGCGCCGGGTGTCTGGCCGGCTACGGCTTGGCTGAGCAGAACCTGACCCGGTCCGAGAAGGAAGAGGTGCTCACCGACCGGATCGAGGTCGCGAATGAGTCCGTCGCGGCCTACGAGAAGGAACTGAGCCTCACCAACCAGATCGTGACCAAGGAAAAGGCCGAGATCAAACGGCTGCGCTCTCGGATCGCGCGTGGGCAGGCGTCGAGCGCCGACACCACCCGCCAGATCGCCCAGACGAACGAGAGTATCTCGATCATCGAGGAAAGCCTGAACAACAACCGCGACCGCCTCGCAAACATGGTCAAGGACCGTCAGGCCATGGGGAAGGCGGGCGTGTCCACCGCTGAAATGCGCCAGAAGGAAACCCGCATGCGCGAGCTGCTGCAGCGCCAGGAGGCAGCGCTGCGCGACCTGATCAACGAACGCGACGCGCTCGTTTAAGTCCCCATGCGAGGGAATCGACAGGGAAGGATGCTGCTGCGATGACAGTGGAGTCGTTCAAATATCCGCGGCGCGCGATGGGGCGTGCCGTTTTCGCGGCCGCCGCCGCGAGCGCCGTTGTGGCGCTGGCCGGGTGTGTGTCAACGTCCGACTGCGACCCGAACCAGGCCAATTTCTTCAGCGCGGCGGCCTGCGAGGGGACCGGTGTCGCCCAGGACCGCGAGGACATGACCGAGCAGCAGGCCCGGCGGGCGGAGGCACGAGTGGCCGCGTTGCGCGAGGACCTCAGTCGGGCGCGCGCCGATCTGCGCCTGCGCCAGCAGGAACGCCGCAGTCTGGAGCAGCGGGCCAGTGATCTGGACCGCGAGGTTCTGCGTCTGCGCGGCCTGCTGGCCCGCGCCGAGCAGGTGGAGGGCGTCAACCAGAGCCGCTTGAATGACCTCCAGACGCGCCTGGACACGCTCCAGGCGTCGACCGCCGCCACATCGTCGCCGTCGACCCGCGAGATCGAACGCAGCGAGGCCGAGGCGGAGGCCATCCTGGCGGAGACGGATGCCTTGCTCGGTCTGACATCCTGATCCTCGCTCCCGTTCCGGAGGTTGACGCGCCATGACTGGGTCCCGCCCGCGATCATCCGTCGTTCCCAGTGTGATGACGTGGGGCGCGTTCGCCGTGGTCGTCGGTGTCATGGCCTGGGTCATGCTGGCCGCCTGCGACATCTCGGTCGGCGGGCGGCCGGTGTTCCGCTTCTGCGAGGCGCCCGAGGATGTTGCCGCCACCGACGCGGCGGCGCGGCTCGACGCGGAGCAGGCGCGGACGGCGCAACTGAACCGGGGTGTCGCTGCGCTGGAGCGGCAACTGGCGGCAGTGGAACCCTGCGCGCGTCCGGAACCGCCCCCCGCGCCGCCCCCCGAGCCGGTGGTGGAGCCTCCCCCGGAGGAACCGCAGCCGGAGCCGGTGCCCGAGGTCGAGCCGGAACCCGAAGAGCCGGAAGCCGCGGTGGAGCCTCCACCGATGCCGCCCCCCCCGCCGCGTCCGCCGGCGCCCGAACGGGCCCCGCAGCCCGAGCCGGAGCCCGATCCCAACGCGGTGACGCAGCTTGAGGCGCCGCCGGAATGCCCGGTCCAGACCCCGGCGGAGCTGCTGCTGGTCATGGATACGTCGGGAAGCATGCTCTACAAATTCAACGCCGAACCGGGCTTGGAGCAGCGGCTGATCGATCTCGCCGCGCAGGCCAACCGCATGCAGGCCAGCGCGAACAATCCCATCGCCGCGATCGCCATCATGGCGCGGCTGGCCCAGTTGAAGGAGGAGTTCGACCGCGTCGAGCGCCAGTTGAGGTCCGGGCCGGGGCCCGACCGCATCTCGGTGGCGAAGGAAGCCTCGGTGCGGCTGATCGACGCGCTGCCCCCCGTGGTCGACCTGCGGCTGGTAACCTTCCAGGGGTGTGAAAACCTGGGCGGCTGGGGGCCGTTCTCCGCCGGTCAGCGGCCGGAGTTGAAGCTGCGGATCCAGGGCATCCAGCCCCATGGGGGGACGCCGCTCGCCCATGCGCTGGACGCCCTGCCGCGCTCCACCACCAACGGCCGCACCGGGGCCACGCCGGTCAACGTCGTGGTCATCTCCGACGGCCAGGACAGTTGCGACGGGGATCCCTGCGCGGCGGCGCGGCGGTTGAAGCAGCAGATGCCGTTCGCGGTGGTCAGCGTGGTGGCCGCCAGCCGGACCATCGGCTCCCTGCGCTGCATTGCCGATCAGACCAAGGGCCTGTTCCTGGAGGCCCGATCCGTCAACGAGCTGGAGGTGGCGATTCAGCAGGCCTCCGGTCAGGAGCGGCCCGCGCAATGTCGCTGATTCCGATTCAATGGCCGCATGTGTCGGTCGGCCCTGAGGTTGGCCGATGACCGACGATCGCCCGTTCCGCCCCTCACGGCTTCCGGGGGTGTTGGCCTGGGCCGCGTTCGTCGGTCTTGTCGGGATGACGGCGTGGGTGCTGTTGGCGGCCTGCGACGTTACCGTCGGTGGGCGGCCGCTGTTCCAATTCTGCACGGTGCGCGCCGGGGCGCCGATGTCAGGGGACGCCGGCGAGCTTGCCGCGGAACAGGCGCGCACCCAGCGCCTGATCCGGGAGGCCACGGTGTTGGAACGCCGGGTCGCGGCGGTCCCGCCCTGCGCGCCGTAGCGCGATCGGAACGCCGGGTGTGCCGTTGCTTGCTTGACGGGTCCCGGCGAACGCCGGAAGCTGGCCGCCCGGATCCGCGGTCGCCTCGGCGCGCTTCTCCGGTCCCACCCCTTCACGTCTGCCCTTGTTCCCGCCGGAGTCCATCGTGACCGACACGCCGCTGACCGACGAGGCCGTCCGAGCCTATCTTACGGAAAACCCCGGATTTCTGGATCGCTGTCCGGAAGCGATGCTGACCCTGGCCATGCCGGAGTCGCCGCACGGCGACGGCGTCGTGGATATCCGCGATTTCGCCATTCGACGCTTGCAGGAGGAACTGCGCGACCTGCGCGACGGCACCGACAGCCTGATTCAAACCACGCGCATCAACATGTCGCTGCTGAAGCGCACCCATCAGGCGGTTCTGACCGTGCTGCAAGGCGATGAGCGCGGCTGTCTGGGCGAAACCGTGGCGGACGACCTGCCCCTGTTGCTGGATGTTGACGTCGCGGCGCTCCGGTTCGAGAACGACGGGACCTTGCCGCCGCGTTCGGCGCCGCTGGCGACCCTGTCCGCCGGGGCCGTGGATCGGGTCGCGCCGCGCAGCCGGCCCATCGCCCTGCGCCCGCAGGCCACCGGGGACGAGCGGATCTTCGGGGGCGGCGCCGGGCTGGTGGTCAGCGACGCCCTGGCCCGGCTGGAGCCTGGCAATGGGCATCCGCCCGGTCTGCTGGCGCTGGGGTCGCGGCGCCCGGGCGCGTTTGACGAGGATCAGGCCAGCGACCTTCTGTCGTTCGTGGCCCGTATTGTCGAGCATTGTGTGCGACAGTGGACCTTCGGGGATCGACCGAATACTCTGGGTTGATGGAGGTCGCCACGGACGGGGGGCAGACGTGGCGACGCTGGGCCGGGGAGGGCGTCAGTCGGGGGCGACGGGATGCAGGCGGTATCGGACTTCCGAACCCGAACGCTGATGCTGCTCGGCATCTCCTCGGTGCCGATTCTGTTTGGGTTCTGTTTATACGATCTGTTCGTCGGCAACGTGGTGTTCAGCGCGCTGATCGCGGTCGTCGCGGCCGTCATTGCCGCCAACACGCTGCACCTCTACCGGACCACACGCGCGCTGGTGCCGTTCACCGTCATCAATCTGACGGCGTTGGGCGCGCTGGAGTGGGGGATCCTGACGCTTGGGCTGGAGGTGACGCTCTGGGCCTACCCCCTGGCGATCGTGAACTCGTTCGTTTCGGAACGGCGCCCGGCCCGGATTCTGATGGCGGTGGGGATCGGGGTGTTGCTGCCCACCGTGGCCCTGGTCTTGCCCCCGGAAGCCGCCGTTCGGTTCGCCGCGACGTACCTGATGGTTTGCCTGTTTTCGGATATGGCGGTCAGCAGCCTGGAGCGGCTTCAGGACCGGCTGAACGACTTGGCGATTCGCGACCCGCTCACCGGGGCGTTCAATCGACGATGCCTGGACCTGCGCCTTGACGACGCGATCGAACAGCATCGGCGCGGGCTCGGTGCTTTCAGCTTGATTGCGTTGGACGTCGATCACTTCAAGCAGATCAACGACGGCTTCGGGCACGATGCGGGCGACCAGGTGCTCGTCCGGCTTGTCGAGACCGTTCAGGAGCGGTTGCGGGCCGTGGACGCGCTGTTCCGGATGGGGGGCGAGGAGTTCGTCATCCTGTGCCGGGGGACGGCCGGGCGGCAGGCGCACGGACTGGCCGAAGCGGTGCGGTGCGAGATCCTGGCGGCGGACCTTCTGCCGGATCGCGCCGTGACCGTCAGCCTCGGGGTCGTCGAGTACGACGACACCAAGGGAAAGCATGACTGCCTGCGCCGGGCCGACCAGAACCTGTATCGGGCGAAGCAATGCGGCCGCAATCGGGTGTGGCCGCCCGAGCCGGACGATCTCGGTCCGGCGCCGGATCCGGGCGGCGGCGACGCCGGGATGACCGAAGGGGCATCGTGAACCTGTGGCGTTGGGCTGCCCCTGTCGCGAACCGCGCGGGCGTGGTATCACCCGGCCGTCATGCTTCAGATCAACGCCCTGACATACCGCATCGGCGGGCGCCTGCTGTTCGACGGCGCCAGTGTCGCGCTGCCCGCCGGGGCGCGCGTGGGACTGGTGGGCCGCAACGGCACCGGTAAATCCACCCTTCTGCGCCTGATCCTGGGCGAGATCGCTCCCGATTCCGGGGCCATCGTCGTGCACCCGCGTGCCCGCGTCGGGCGGCTGGCGCAGGAAGCCCCGGACGGACCGGACTCCCTGATCGACTGCGTGCTGGCGGCCGACACCGAGCGGGCGGCGCTGCTGGCCGAACTGGAGCACACCACCGACGGCCACCGCATCGGCGCCATTCACGAGCGCCTGACCGCGATCGAGGCCCACACGGCGGAGGCGCGGGCGGCCCGCATCCTCTCCGGCCTCGGCTTCCCGGCCGACCACCACGGCCGGGCGGTGCGGGACTACTCCGGTGGTTGGCGCATGCGCGTGGCGCTGGCGGCGGTGCTGTTCGCGCGGCCCGACCTGCTGCTGCTGGACGAGCCGACCAACCACCTGGATCTGGAGGCGACGCTGTGGCTGGAGGGGCATCTGGCGTCCTATCCCGGGACGGTGCTCATCATCAGCCATGACCGCGCCCTGCTGAACCGGGCGGTCAACCGCATCTGGCATCTGGAGGGGCTGAAGCTCACCAGCTACGGCGGCGACTACGACACCTTCGAGAAGACGCGCCGGGAGCAGATGGACCTCCAGGCCCGCGCCTACGAGAAGCAGCAGGCCCAGCGCCAGAAGATCCAGGCGTTCGTCGACCGCTTCCGCGCCAAGGCGACCAAGGCCCGGCAGGCGCAAAGCCGCATCAAGCTGCTGGAAAAAATGGAGATGGTGGCGCCCGTGATCGAGGATCACGCCATCAGCTTCGATTTCCCGTCGCCGCGTCCGCTGGCGCCGCCGCTGGTGTCGATCACCAACGGGGTCGCGGGTTATGGCGATACGGCGGTGTTGCGGCGGCTGAACCTGCGCCTGGACATGGACGACCGGGTCGCCCTGCTGGGCGCCAACGGCAACGGCAAGTCCACCCTGGCCAAGGTGCTGGCCGGGCGCCTGGACCTGATGGGGGGGGATATGAGCGCCTCCTCCAAGCTGTCGGTCGGCTACTTCGCCCAGCATCAGCTTGAGGAACTGGTCCCCGGCCAGACGCCGCTGTGGCACCTGCGCCGCCTGATGCCGGAGGCCAACGACACCAAGGTGCGCGCCCACCTGGGCCGGTTCGACTTCACCGCCCAGCACGTCGACACCCCGGTCGGCAACCTGTCGGGCGGGGAGAAGGCGCGCCTGCTGATCGCGCTGATGAGCCGCGAGGCGCCGCACCTGATGATCCTGGACGAGCCGACCAACCACCTGGACATCGACACGCGCGAGGCCCTGGTGGCGGCGTTGAATGCGTTCGAGGGCGCGGTGGTGCTCATCACCCACGACCCGCACCTGGTGGAGCTGGCGGCGGACCGGCTGTGGCTGGTGGACTGCGGCACGGTGGCGGCGTTCGACGGCGATATGGGCGATTACCGCCGGCTGCTGCTGGAGCGGGCGCGCGAGGACCGGCGCGAGGCGCGCGCGGAAAGCGAGGCCGCGAAGGGCGGCACGGGCGGGGCCTCCGCCCGCGACCGCAAGGACGAACGCCGCGCGGCCGCCGAACTGCGCCAGCGCACGGCGCCGCTGCGCAAGGCCATTCAGGCGGCGGAACAGGAGATCGAGCGGCTCACCGCGGAGAAAAGCCGCCTTGAGGCGCGTCTGGCCGATCCCAAGCTGTACGATGGTCCGGCGGATCGGCTGACCGCGCTTCAGAAGGAGCTGGGGACGGTCGGCAAGACGCTGGAGGCCGCCGAAACCCGCTGGATGGAAGCCCAGGAGGCCCTGGAAATCGCCGAGGCGGAGGCCGTGGCGGGGTGACCGCTGCTGTCTCCCGCTCGGGCGACGGTCTGGCGTCGAGGTGCGGTCAGGGGGGCCACAGGCCGCCCCAGTCCAGGGTGGTGAGGGCCTTGAGCAGATAGAGCGCGGCCAGACTCACCAACACCGCTCCAAGAAACGGAATGACACGCCCGAAGGCGTTTTTTCCTTTAAGGGCTGCGCCTGAGTATTGGCCAGCCATGCTGTACATAGCAAAACATGTCAATGCAATGGTTCCGATAGGAATAAAGATATACATTATATGAGAAGCGGAAATATATGTGTAGCCTCCCACAAAGCTGGGGTACAGGGCGACAAAAAACATGATCGCCTTTGGGTTAAAAAAAGCAATAATGAAACCATCGGCAAACCGCAGCCATGGCGACCGGCCCAGTAGTTTTGCGTCGACGTGGTCCAACCCGTCTTTCGAGCTGCTCCTTAGGAACGCGACCCCAATATAGGCGATGAACATGGCCCCCACGATCTGAAGGAGCGTCAAGACATCCGGGCCAAGGGTCATCAGGGATTGGAACGCCGCATAGGCCAACAGCGCCTGTGTCAATGAGGCGACCATGTTGCCCAGAGCGGCCGGCACGGCCCCGAGGGTGCCGCGCATCATGCCTTCCGAAAAGGCCAGGATCATGCTTGGGCCTGGCACGATTGAGACGGAGAAAATAGTGAGGCAATATAGGAATAGCAGATCCTGCTCCATGACATGCCTCGTTACAGTGTGATAGTATCTGCCGATGAAAAGATTTTTTTTGAAGTATTTTTCGGCCAAGCTCGTATCTCTCGGCCGCGTGTTCGTCAACGGCGGCTTGCGCGTCCGGCTTTTTCAGGACGGTGCGTCCTGACGGGGAGCGGCTGCCATGCGATTGGCGAGGTCTGCCTCGGATATGGGCTGATCCTGAGGCCCCATCCAGTAATCTATGGTATTCCTCGCCATATGCCTGAACCGAGTGTTCAGGAGAAAATCAGATTCCGAGGTCAAAGCGTCCATGGCGGTCCCCCTCCTGCTTGACGCACTATGAGGGTGAATCGCAGTATTTGCGATCAAAGAGGGGTATCAAGCAGAAAAAAAGGCCTTTTTTTGCAGGGTGTTAGTGCTGCATATGTTGTGCGTGTGCATCCAAGAGGTGTTTTCTTTCGGCTTTGCGAGTCGTGCGGCTCGCTTGTGCGTCGCGACGCGCGACCCGAAAATATAAGAATGGAGGTATCCCGACGCGCCGGTCCGGCTTCCCTTAAGGGCGGAGGCGGTGGTGATGGAGGGCGTCCCGTCTATCTCCTCCCCCCGTTTCGGGGGGAGGCCGGGAGGGGGGTCCAATCCGGATACATAGGTAACAGAACAGACCGGAGACATGGGTAACAGGTCGTCAAGATGGTCGCGGAGGTGCGGCCATGGTT
>NZ_JACIGJ010000024.1 GCF_014197855.1 Roseospira marina | reverse complement strand
CTTTCCAAACCATGGCCGCACCTCCGCGACCATCTTGACGACCTGTTACCCATGTCTCCGGTCTGTTCTGTTACCTATGTATCCGGATTGGACCCACCAAGGCCCTCCCCCCGGTGTCGTGGGTGGGGTGCACTGCTAAGGGGCTGGGTCGGGGACGTCGCGCGGCGCCGCCTCGCTCCCGTCGTCCGCCAGCGGTCGCCGCCGCCGGCGCGGCGCCTCCCCAGCGGTCCCCAACCACAGCCCGGCCGCGACGTAGAACACATACAACGCCAGCGGTTGGTTCCAGATGTGCACGGTCAGGATCGCAAGGGACATGCCCGAGATCATGATGATGTGCCCGGTGCGGAGTTGGCGCAGACGCCGGTCTCTGAGACGCGCGCGGGCCATGTAGGCAATGCCGAACAGCAGACACAGGAGCAACAGGGCAAACCCGGGTATGCCATAGCGCAACGCCGTCACCAGCCAGAAATTATCGACGCTGGGCAGCATCCACGACGGCCGCGTCCACTCGTTGAATCCGATGCCGAACATCGGGTTTCGGAACAGATCGTCCGACGCATAGGTCCAGATGCGCAAGCGATTGAAGGCCGTGCCCGTGTTCAGAGAGAACAGGCTGATCGCCACCTGATACGGCGTGCGGCTGGACAGAAGATCGAGGGCGACATACGCCGACGACACCAACCCCAGGAGCAGCCACCACTTGTGGCGCACCCGGGCGACCGTGTCCCACGCGAACCCGGCGAACTGAATCCCCAAAAACGCCAACGCACCGGACGACATGGACAGGGCCGTTGCCGCCATGGGAATGGCGACCCGGGCGAAAAACGTCACGACATTTCGGCGGTGCCGCCAAAAATACAGCATCGGCGCAAGCAGACTCGCGCAGGTGACTCCGTACAAAATCGGGTGGTCGAATGCGGCTTGCGCCCGAAACAGGCCGAGGCGGGGCGGGTAATCGACGCGCCCCACCGTGTATCGCCCGAGAATGCTTTCGAAAAAACCGACATTCGTCAGCGATTCAAACAGGGCGATCGGCAGCATGATCGCAACGCCGGTCAGAAGGATCGTGAACGCCTGGCGAAAGGCCCGCGGGGTGCGGATTTGTGTTCGGGCCAGAAAGTAGGCCGACAGGATTTCGAGGGCGTAGATGCCGATTTTCTCGATGTACGACGTGCCGTGGACAAGGAATATGGCAAGCGAGGCCCACAGGACGTGGGCGATGATCAAGCCATCGGCGGTACAAAACCGAATGCGCCGGTTCGAAATAAACGTCGCAAGAGAGGGAAATAAGGCGACGATCAGGACCAGGCGATACGGCTCCATGTACAACGGGCCGATGTAGAACTGCAGGGGAACAAACAGGGCGACCAGAAACAGGGTCGCAAACAGACCCAAGCCTCGTTCCCGTCGCTGGGGAGGGGGGGGCTGATCCAGGGGCTGGGTCGTGTCGGTCAACGCTTCTGAGTCCTGCATCGTCCACGTTTGCATGGTTGTGTTCGCGTAAATTCCGAGCGATCTGGAGCCGGTCGTGACGACGATGTGCCCTACCTCGGGATCCCATCGGTCAGCAGGCGCTCCACATAGGCCGGCACCACCCGGGTCGCGGGGCCGAGCACGGACTCACGGAACAGCGTCGCGCCCAGGCTGGCCTCCATGTTCAACTCGACCGTGTGCGCCTGCCCCAGCCGCTCGACCTCGGCCACGAAGCCGGCCGCCGGATACACCGTGCCGCTGGTGCCGATGGACAGGAACAGCGCGCAGCGGTCGAGGGCATCGGCGATCCGCTCCATGCCGAACGGCATCTCCCCGAACCAGACGATGTCCGGCCGCAGGTGCCCGGTCTCACCGCAGGCCGCGCAGTCGTGCTCCGCGCCCAGGTTGTCGTGCCAGGGGTGCACGGCCGCGCAGGCGCCGCACCGGACCTTCAGCAGTTCGCCATGCATGTGCAGCAGGTTGCGGGAGCCCGCGCGCTCGTGCAGGTCGTCGATGTTCTGGGTGACCAGAAAGACCTCGTCCGCCCACTCCGCCTCCAGCCGCGCCAAGGCGTCGTGGGCGGCGTTGGGTCGGACGTTGTCGCTTTGCAGGCCGCGCCGGCGGTCGTTGTAGAACGCCTGCACCAACTCCGGATCGCGCGCGAAGCCCTCCGGGGTCGCCACGTCTTCCAGGTTCACGCGCGCCCAGATGCCATCGGCGTCGCGGAACGTGTCGAGGCCGGATTCCTTTGAAATGCCGGCCCCGGTGAGGATGACGATCGGGCCGGTGCGCGGAGGGGACATGGTTCGGGCTCCCTAGTGGGCAGGATGAATGATGCGCAGGACGGATGGTGGGCAGGACGATGGGACAGAGCCGGGCGTTCGGGAGGGTCTTCGGCCCGCTCAGGTCCCGCCCGTCCCCCCCAGAACCGTTTCGACGGCAGCGCGCAGGTCGGCCAGACCGAACGGTTTGCGCAGGATGGCGTCGGCCATCGCCGCGACCTCGGCGTGGCTGGTGTCGCCCTGGATATCCAGGCCGGACGCGACGATGATGGCGAGGTCCGGATGGGCGGCTTCGGCCGCGCGCATCAGGCTGCGCGCCCCGCCCCCGGGCATCGACAGGTCCGTGATCAGCACGTCGAACGGGCTCCGATCCAGGGCCGTGATCCCCGTCGGCACATCCCCGACCACGGTGACGTGATAGTTCTGATCGCGCAGGAACTCGGCGATCTCCGTGGCCGCTTCGATTTCGTCCTCGGCGACCAGCACGCGGACGGCACGGGTCCCGCCGTTGCCCGGCGCCGCGTCGCCGCGCGGCGGTCCGGCGGTCGCGTCCGGCACCGGATCGATGGCGCGCGCCAGGTCCAGCCGCACACCCCGCAGCGCCCCGCTGTCGTCCACCAGCATCATCAGATGACCGCCCAGCCCGGCCAGCGCCATCGCCGCCAGCATCACCCGGCGCGGCATGGACAGGTCGGGCGCCAGCGCCGTGAGCGGGATGGCCTCGCGGAACACCGTGTCGTGCGCCATGTCGACGGTCAGGCGGGTCTCGGCGGCGTCCGGCGCCAACCGCACCATCAACGAGGTCACCGCGCCCGCGGCGTAGGGACGGGGGCGCCCGGCGTTGCGGGCCTCGGTCGCGCCCTCCGCCGCCGTGGTGCCGATGGCGTCCGCCAGCACGGTCAGCGCCGCGAACCCCACCTGCAGCAGCAGGATCGGCTCGGCCAGCGCCATCGGCATGTCGGGCGGTGTGACCACCTCGGGCCGCAGGCCGGCCGCCCGCAGCGGGCCGCGCGCCAGATGCGCCGCCCGGTTCATCATCACGCCCAGGTCGAGCGGTTGGAGGTCCTCGGTGCCGGCCACGGCCGGCGCGCCCTGCACCAAGGCGACGGTCTCGAACACCGCCTCGGCCTGATCCGCCAGCCGGGCGAAGCGATCGGCGAGGGCCTGATCTCCGGGGCCGTCCGGCCCGCCCCGCTCCGCTTCCATCGCCGCACGCTCGGCGGTCAGGCGGATGACGTTCAGGGGCTGCGTCATCTGGTGGGCCAGCGCGCCGCCCATCTCCCCCAGCAGAGCATGCCGGACTAGCACCGCCATCATCTCGTCGAACCCGCCTTCATCGGCGCCGGCGGCGTGGGCCTCGTCCTCGTTGACGCGACAGGGCCACAGGGCGTGCAGCAACGCCGAGGGACCGGCGTCCTGCGGCCCGATGTCGGGCGGAAGGGGGCGGCTCCAGATCCAGAACGGGCGGGGATCGCCGCCGTCGCCCATCGGCAGGGTGTCCCACCCCCCGGCGTTGCGCGCGGTGGCGCCCGGCAGCCGCCCGGGCCAGTCGCCGGGCCGCGCCGCGTCGGTGACTCCGAGCAACCGGCGGGCGCGCCGGTTCATGTGCAGGGCCACGCCGTCGGCGTCCGCGAGGATCAACGCCTGCGGGGTCGCCTCCAGGGCCGCGCGGTACACCGCGCCGTCCGGCGCGTGTGCGGCGGGCGCGCCGGGGGGACGGGTCGGACGGGTCGCCAACGATTCAACCTCCAAGGAGATCCGCGTGGGGTTCGGAGCGACCGACCATGCCGCGAAGCGGCGGGCGCGTCCAGCCTTCCGGGCGCGGGGGTATCATCGGTCGTTGACGCTGTCGCGCGCTCAGGCCATGGTGCCGCGATGACACGCACACCCGCCACCCCGGCGGGATCCGGATCGCCGCGCGCCGGCGAGGGATCCCCGGCTTATTCTGATCGTTCGACCGGCCCGGACCGGCGCGACCGCAGCGCCGCCGCGTTGCGCGCCAATCTGGCACGCCGCAAGGCCCAGGTGCGCCAACGCACTGAAACCGTGCCAGCACCCGACGCGGACGGCGCCGACACGGGCTCCAGCGAGACCACCCCTCACACCGCCGCTGGGGACCGTCCATGTCCGTGATGCCGGATACCTGGATCCGGGAGCGCGCGCTTCGGGACGGCATGATCGAACCGTTCGTGGATCGTCTGGAACGGACGGGTGTTATTTCGTACGGCCTGTCGTCCTACGGCTATGACGCGCGCGTCTCCGGCGAGTTCAAGGTGTTCACCAACGTCGATTCGGCGGTGGTCGATCCCAAGCAGTTTTCGGACAAGAGCTTCGTGAACCGCGACGTCCAGGATCACGTCATCATCCCGCCGAACAGTTTCGCCCTGGCGCGGACGGTCGAGTACTTCCGCATTCCGCGCGATGTGCTGGTGATCTGCCTGGGCAAAAGCACCTACGCCCGCTGTGGCATCATCGTTAACGTGACCCCCCTGGAACCCGAGTGGGAGGGGCATGTGACCCTGGAGTTCTCGAACACCACGCCGCTACCGGCGCGGGTGTACGCGAACGAGGGCGCGTGCCAGTTCATCTTCCTCCAAGGCGCCGAATCCTGTGCGGTGTCCTACCGGGACCGCAAGGGCAAGTACCAAGGACAACAAGGTGTCACACTCCCCCGTCTCTGACGCGATTCTCTCCGACGCCCTGTCTCATCCCATCCCGGACTGGATTGCGCGCGGGGCCTCAGGAAAGGCCTCTGGCATGGACCGCATTCGCATCGAGGGCGGCCGCCGGCTCGACGGCACGATCACGATCAGCGGCGCCAAGAACGCCGCCCTGGCGGTGATGCCGGCCTGCCTGCTGACCGACGGGCCGCTGGTGCTGACCAACGTGCCGCGCCTGATGGACATCGAGTCCATGATCACCCTGCTGGCCCAGCACGGCGCCCTGGTGGAGGATGCGTTCGCGCCCCACCCCAACACGGCGAGCGGCACGGCAGATGGGGGGGCGACGCGGCGCCTGACCCTGCGGGCAGCGACCATCGCCAGCGCGACCGCGCCTTACGACATCGTGCGCAAGATGCGGGCATCGGTGCTGGTGCTGGGGCCGCTGCTGGCACGCCACGGGCACGCGCGCGTGTCGCTGCCGGGCGGGTGCGCCATCGGCACGCGGCCGGTGGACCTGCACCTGAAGGCGCTGGAGGCCCTGGGCGCGGAGATCACGCTGGAGGGCGGCTACATCGACGCGCGGGCGCCGGCCGGGGGCTTGCGCGGGGCGGAGATCGTATTCCCCACGGTCACCGTCGGCGGCACCGAGAACGCCCTGATGGCGGCGGTCTTGGCGCAGGGCGAGACGGTGATCGAGAACGCGGCGCGCGAGCCCGAAATCACCGATCTGGCCACCTGCCTGACCGCCATGGGCGCCCACATCGAAGGCATCGGCACCAACACCCTGCGTATTCAGGGCGTGACGGCCCTGCACGGCGCGGAGCACGCCATCCTGCCGGATCGGATCGAAAGCGGCACCTACGCGCTGGCGGCGGCCATCACGCGCGGCCGCATCCGGTTGCAGGGCACGCGGGCGGACCTGTTGCAGGCCGTGATCGAGACCCTGGAGGAAACCGGCGTGACCGTGACGCCGGAGGCCGACGGCTTCACGGTGGACGCCCGCGACCGCACGCTGCGCGGCGTGGACGTGATGACCAAGCCGTTCCCGGGCTTCCCGACCGACATGCAGGCGCAGTGGATGGCCCTGATGGCGACCGCCGAGGGGGCCTCCATGATCACGGAGAACATCTTCGAGAATCGCTTCATGCATGTGCCGGAGCTGGCGCGCATGGGGGCGGACATAAACATTCACGGCGGCTCGGCCATCGTGCGCGGGCGGGCCCACCTGTCCGGTGCCGAGGTGATGGCCACGGACCTGCGGGCGTCCGTCTGTCTGGTGCTGGCCGCGCTGGCGGCCGAAGGCGAGACCGTGGTCAACCGCGTCTATCACCTCGACCGGGGCTATGAGACGGTCGAGGCCAAGCTGGCCGCCTGCGGCGCCGCCATCGAGCGCCTGCGCGCCTGAGCCCGTTTCCCGGTCCCCGTTTTCCCTACCCCTTCCCCGCCAGGGTCTTGAGCCGATAGAGCGCCTCCAGCGCCGCCCGCGGCGTCAGGTCGTCGGGCTGAAGGTCCGCGAGCGCGACCTCCAGCGGCGAGGGGGCTGGCGGCGCCGTCGTCGCCAAGGGCGGTGATGCCGGCGCGGCCGGCGGCGGCGGTGGGGCGGCGCGCTTGGCCCGCGCGGCCGGGCGCCCCTTGGGCGCGACGGCGGCGAACAGCGGCAGATCCTCGACCAGTTGCGCCGGACTCGGCGCCCCCTCGGCGCCCTGTTCCAGGCGCTGCAGCACGGTCTCGGCCCGCGCCAGCACCGGCCCCGGCAACCCGGCCAGCCGCGCGACGTGGATGCCGTAGGAGCGATCGGCCACCCCGGGCGTGACCTCGTGCAGGAACACGATGCCGTCGTTCCATTCCCGCACCCGCATGGTGTGGCAGGACAGCCGGTCCAGTGTTCCCGACAGCGCCGTCAGTTCGTGATAGTGGGTCGCGAACAGGGATCGACAGCGGGACACCTCGTGCAGGTGTTCCAGCGTCGCCCAGGCGATGGCGAGCCCGTCATAGGTCGCCGTGCCGCGCCCGATCTCGTCCAGAATGACCAGCGAGCGGTCGGATGCCTGATTGAGGATGGCGGCCGTCTCCACCATCTCCACCATGAACGTGGAGCGCCCGCGCGCCAGATCGTCGGCGGCGCCCACGCGGCTGAACAGCCGGTCCACGATGCCGATATGGGCGCTCTCCGCCGGGACGAAGCTGCCCATCTGCGCCAGCACGGCGATCAGCGCATTCTGGCGCAGGAAGGTGGACTTACCGGCCATGTTGGGGCCGGTGACCAGCCACAGCCGGGTGGCGTCGCCCAGATCGCAGGCGTTGCCGACGAAGGCGCCGGCCTGCTCCGCCTCCAGCGCGGCCTCGACCACAGGATGGCGCCCGCCGACGATCGCGAACGCGGTCGAATCATCCACCTGCGGCCGCACGTAGCGCCGCGCCTCGGCCAGATCCGCCAGCCCGGCGACCACGTCCAGCCCGGCCAGCGCGCGCGCCGTCGTGGCGATGGCGTCGGCCCGCGCCGTCACCTCGGCGACCAGATCGGCGAACAGCTCCTGCTCCACCGCCAGGGCCTTGTCGCCCGCGCCGCGCAGCTTGTTTTCCAGGTCGGACAGCTCAACCGTGGTAAAGCGGGCCGCGTTGGCCATGGTCTGCCGATGGATGTACCCGGAGTCCGGCGCCATCAGCCGGTCGGCGTGGCGGGATGGCACCTCGACGAAGTAGCCGATGACGTTGTTGTGCTTGATCTTCAGCGCGTTGATGCCGGTCTCGCTGACCAGCCGGGCCTGAAGCACCGCGATCAGGCGGCGGCTCTCGTCGTGCAGGGTGCGTAACTCGTCCAGGCCGGCGTGATAGCCGGAGCGGATGAACCCGCCGTCGCGGGCCAGCAGCGGCGGCTCGGCCTCCAGCGCCCGGGTCAGGCGGTCCACCAGGGTGTGGTGATCGCCCAGATCGCGGGCCAGATCCCGCAGCATCGCGGGCACGGCATCAGGGGCCTCGCCCTCCAGCCTCTCCCCACCCAGGGCCCGGCTCAGATCCTCGTCGAGCCCGGCGCGCAGGCCCGGCCCCTCGGCCAGGGCATCGCGCAGCATGGCCAGATCGCGCGGCCCGCCCCGGCCGAGCGCCAACCGCGACAGCGCGCGCTCCACATCCGGCACCCGGCGCAGGCGGTCGCGCAGCGCGTCCCGGGCCGCCGGCCCCGCGACCAGGGCGCCGACCGCCTCCAGCCGCGCGGTGATGGCGGCTGGATCGGTCAGTGGTGCTGCCAGCCAGCGTTCCAGTTGCCGGGCCCCGGCCCCGGTCACGGTGCGGTCGAGCACCGCCAGCAGGGAGCCCCGGCGCTCTCCGGACAGCGTGCGGGTCAGCTCCAGGTTCCGGCGGGTGGCGGCGTCGATCTCCATATGCGCGCCTTCGCCCAGGCGGCGCGGCGGCTCCAGCCGGGGCAGGCGGCCTTTCTGGGTGGCCTCAACGTAGTCCACCAGAGCCCCCGCCGCCGCCAGATCGGCCCGCGAGAACGACCCGAAGGCGTCCAGCGCCTCGACCGCAAAGGCGGCCTTCAGGCGGGTCTCACCCCCCTGCGAGGTGAACCGCGCGGACGGCAGCGGGGACAGCGCTCCTTTCCACTCGCCCCAGGTCTCGTACAGGTCCGAGCGTTCCAGCAGGCGGTCGGGGACCAGGATCTCCCCGGGCACCAACTCGGCCAGCGCCGCGCCCAGCCGGCCCGCGTCCACCGCCCGCACCGCGAAGGCCCCGGTCGAGATCTCCACCCAGGCCAGGGCCAGCGCGCCGCCGGCCTCCGCCACGCAGGCGAGGTAGTTGTGGCCGCGCGGGTCGAGCAGCCCATCCTCGGTGATCGTGCCGGGGGTGACGATGCGGATGACGTCGCGCTTCACCACGGACTTGCCGCCCCGCTTCTTGGCCTCGGCGGGGTCCTCCATCTGCTCGCAGATGGCGATCTTGCGGCCGGAGCGGATCAGCTTGGCGAGATAGCTTTCATGGGAGTGCACCGGCACCCCGCACATGGGGATGTCCTCGCCCAGGTGCTTGCCGCGTTTGGTCAGCGCGATGTTCAGGATTTCGGCGGCATCGACCGCGTCGTCGAAGAACAGCTCGTAGAAATCCCCCATGCGGTAGAACAGCAGGCAGTCCGGATGCGCGGCCTTCACCTCCAGAAACTGGGCCATCATCGGCGTGACGGCGCCCCCTTCGGCCGCGGCCGGAGGGGCGGACGGATCGGCGGATTCGGCGGACGGGGCGGGTTCGGGGGACGCGACCATGGACTCTCGAAACGGCAAAGGGGACGGGGTGGGCGAGTGCGGCCCACTCTATCCGCGGCGGACCGGCGGCGCCACACGGCCCGTGTCTCACAGGGTGCCAAACGGCGGCCACAATGGCATAGTGAGCGGGTTTCCGCCCTCGTGGTCGCAGAACGGACCCGCCCCGCCGTGACACCCCATCCGCGCATCGCCGCCCGTCTCGTCCTGTTCCATGGTGGAATCATTGTGGTCTGCGTGGCGCTGGCCGTGGTGCTGTTGGTGCAGCAGGAGTGGGCCGCGCGGGAGCGGCATGCCCTGCTGGACGAGGCGCTGCCGCGCTTCTCCGACATGCTGGAGGTCAGCCGCCTGGGCGACGCCCTGGCGGAGACGGCCGGCGCGCTGGCGGCCGCCACTAGCGAAGCGGACCGGGCGACCGCCCTCAGCGCCATCGCGCACGCCCGGGCCGCGTTGCTTGACCGCATCGCCGCGCTCGGGACCCGCCGGTTGGAGCCCGCGACCCGCGACCGCCTGAGCACCGCCGCCGACGACCTCGCGGCCGCCCTGGACACGCTGGACGCCCTTGTGGGCCGGCGGCTGGCGCTGGCTGGCACGACCGCGGAGTTGAACGCAAAGCTCTCCCGGATCGGCGACCTGTTGCCGGCGCTGGAGCGCGGCCTGCTGACCGGGGAGGCGCCGGATCGGCTCGACGGTGTGGTGGACATGGAGCGGCTGGAGTTCCCGACCGGCCCCAGTGGCGAGGCCGCCGCCGCCGTCGCCGTCCGCACCTGGGCGCGCAACGCGCAGGTGGCGGTTGGGATGATGCTGGCGGCCTCCGGCGCGGCCAGCACCGACGAGCTGGACTATCTCCGTATCCGTACCGAGGAGGCCCTGCGCCGCTCTGCGGGCGCGATTCGCGCGGCGGATCGCGGGGCCCGGCCGCTGATGGAGGCCATCCAGGGCGCGCTGACCGACATATCGGTCAGTCGCGACGGCAGCGATGGCGTGATTCGGGCCCGCCGCCAGCACCTGACGCTGAACCAGAACACCCCGGCCGTGCTGGCGCGGGGGCGGCAGGCCTCGGACCGCCTGACCGCCGCTGTCAGCCAGATCATCGCCGATGTGCAGCAGGCCCGGGCTGTGCAGGTCGCCCAGCGTGCCCGCACCCACCCCATGTGGCGCCTCGGGATCGGGCTTCTGGCCGGGCTGGGCGTGGTTCTGGCGCTGCTGTCGTTCCTATTCCTGTGGCGCGCCGTGGTCCGACGCTCCCGCCGCCTGGGCCGGGCGGCGTTGGCGGCCCGGGACGACACACCGGTGCGCTTGCCCGACCGCGACCTGTGGCCGGATGAACTGGGCGTGGTCGCGCACGCCGTCGAGGCCCTGGATGCGGAACGCCGCCGGCTGGCCGCCGCCCGTCGCGACCAGGGCCGGCGGCTGTCGGTGCTGTTCGCGGGGCTGCCCGACGCGGTTCTGCTTCTGACGGCCGACCGGCAGGTGGATGACGCCAACCCCGCCGCCGCGCGCTTGTTTGAGCGTCCGGTCACGCACCTGCTGGCCAAGCCGCTTGGGACGCTGCTGCCCGATGCGCCCGAGGTGGCAGCGGCGGTGGATCGGGCGCTGAAAGCACCGGGCACGATCGGCGAGCCGGTGACGGCGCGGGTGCCGGACCCCGCGGGGGGGGCGGCGTCGGCGGACCGGACTGTTGTGGTCTCGGTGACCGCCGCGTTCGCTGCGCCCTCGGGGGCCGCGGCCGCTGGGACGGACGACGAGCCCGACGACGACGGACCGGCCGCCGGCCCGTTGGTGGTGGTCGTGCTGCGGTCGGGTCCGCGCCCCGACGCCATTCCGGAGGATGCGGCTGCGGAGTCACACGGTGATCCAGACGGTGACCCGAGGGGCGATCCGGAGGGCGACACGGGCGACGGCTCTGAAGACGATGGCGGCGAGGATGGTGCTGCGACACCGGACGCCCGGCCTCCGGCGCAGGGCGACCGCGCCGCGTCCGAGGGGGCACGGCCCCATGTCTCCTAACGCCGCGCGTAAAGGGGCTCCGCTCGGGGAGGTGCACGCGGCGCAGGTGTAGCGCGTCGCCTGGGCTGTGCCCACGCGGTACCCCCCGGCCGCCGCGTGCGGATGGACGACACAGCCGCGACCACCACCCGCCGCTTGGGGCGTCAAGACCCCCGTGGCTTACGAAGGGGTGACAGGCCGTGCCTTGGGCGCTGCCGCTGTTGTTGCCAGTGGTGTCGGAGCTGGATACCTCGTTCACCGTGGCATCCGTGTGGTCCCGTCGATTCGTTTCCGCTGTAACGTCCGTTAAGCCGCTCTATTCCCTTACGTTCTGAGGGTTCCTCACGAGTGAACGATCCAAATTACGCCGTTCCGAGTGATATTGTCTGCAGCCTCGCGCTCGACGCCGCGACCCCTCTCTACCCGCAACTGCGTGTCCCGCACCACAGTGTCCCGCACCACGCGGGGCGCTTGGCGATGCATGGTTTCCTGAAGGCAGCCATTGAATCGTCACGCTTTGCCGAAAAACACGCATTATGGGAGCACACTGTATCCTACGCCAACCACACCTTGAGTGAAGAAACGTCGCGAATCTGGCTCTCATGGCTTTTTAACGGCTTTACAGGTGTTCATCCAGCCGATGTCGATCTATCGGGCTGGCTCATGGCTTTGGATCACTACCATCGCCCGCATGCCGACTGGACCAGCACGGGCATGAGTCCGGATGAGATCGCGTTGGCGAAGGATTTTATAAATATATATTTCGACGAGTTGAATGAACCAAAGTTTTAATTGGAACTAGAGCGGTGCAGATCGTACCCATTAAGCGAGTGGGACAAAAGGATGCATGCATCCTACGGGTTTGTATATTTTCACCAGTCCGGCGGTTCGGACCCGTTCCTCACGCTAAAATTCGCCAATCAAGGCGAGTCATTGCGCCGCACGCTTCGGTCCTATGCTTTTGAGTCCGTCCCCGACTTTCCGCACCAGGCGTTCAAGCGGGCCGCGCAGAGTCTGATCGATCGTCGTCATGTCTGGATGCCAGAGGGTCGGACGCTTTGCGCTCTGACGGACGTGCCATGACGATCACGGCGGATCACGTGCATCGGGGTGTCGCCGCATCTGTGCGGCCGACAGGGCCTATGGCCGTTTTGGGGCGCATCGCATGGGCCTCATAACGCGGCTCTGCCCGCCGACACAGGCACCGAACGGACTATGAATCCCGTCACGGCCGCGCACCCGTTTAAATTGACGCCCCGGTCCCCGTCATGGGACAATCCGAATGCGTTTATTGCCTTTTTAGGTTTCGGGTTTTCAGGCGCTTCGGGTTTTGCGGGGTCGGACCTCATGATCGCACAGAGGCCGACGTCGGGCCTTCCGGTTTAGGAGACGTCCTCAATGGGACAGCCGGCCGCGCGGGTGGGCACACAGACGATAGAGCGGCTCGGCCTGACGGACGGCGCGGCTCAGGCGCTCCCAGGCCCGGTCATAGCCGCGCGCCCGGGCACTGCCCCGTTGCCGGTCGGCGTCCGCCTTGCATGCCTGCTCCCGCTGCTCCGGCGGGCGCCAGCCAGCGGGGCGATGGACCGGTGGGCGAGACGGCACTGCAGGTCTCCGCATACGAAGAACCCCGCGCCGACAGTGCCGGGCGGGGCCTGAAAACGCAATTACTTCATATATTGCCTTGACATATACGCAGTTATTGCGTATAACAGACTTGTGAACGGGACGGATGGTCCGGCCCGAAAAGCGAAAGGAGGCAAACCTGAAACTTCCGAGGCGGTTCTGCCTCGATATCAAGTTCCTCGGCTGCCAACTGAGACTTGAAATCGAGTGGTAGGAGCCAGGGGGGCCGCGAAACCGGGCCTCCCACCTCGGCAAGCAAAGGCTCGCCTCCCGAATAGGATAATACCATGACCCGCGATGAAATGAAATCGCTCCGCAAGTCCCTCGGTCTCACACAGACCGAAATGGCCGAACAGATCGGGCTCACCTTGCGCGCGTATCAGGCTTTGGAAAAGGGCGAAACCGCCTTGCGCCAAGCCAACGCCCTGGCCGCCGAACGCGCCGCCCTGACCGAGGCCATCCGCCAGGGCAACCCGATGCTCGCTCCAGCCTCCATCCGCCGCGAGGCTTTGGAGATTGCCCGACTCATCACCGGAGAGGGCGCATAGAAAACCCCGCTCGGCTGCCCGTCGGGACTGGCCGCCTTCGACGGCGGCAACCAGCCGCTCGCGTAGGTCGGCGGAGAGGGGTTTCGTCATAGGCGCTGGCCTCCTTCTCCAGCCCCTATCTTGAATCACAAATCAACCGCCTGACGAATCCCCTGCGATTCCGTCAGACCGCGGGATGCTCTATCCCACGCTGAACACCTTCATGACCTCGTCGCCGAGGTGGTTGATGACCTTGACCGCGATGCGGCCGGTGGTGGGCTTGTCGAACGGGCGCGAGACGGCGCGGTTCAGGGAAGCCCAGGCCTCTTCGTCGATTTCCGCCTTCAGGGTCGTCTTCAGCGCCTTGTAGGGATCGCTGGCCCCCAGGAAGTAGGCGTGGCGGACGAAGAAGCTCTCCTCGTTGTAGGCGGTGTCGATGAACCAGCAGGCAATGCCCTCCGGCCCGCTGGAATCGATCTGCCCGGTCTGCGGGTGGAACACGTCCACGCCGTTGATGCGCACCTGGATGCGGCCGTCGTCGATGTCCTCGATGTCGATGTCGGGCTCGCCGAAGATCACGAACAGGTTGCCCTTGCCCGTGTTCTTCAGGTCGTCGGCCATGTGCAGGTCGGCGTTCATGCGTGCCTTCAGCACCGGGATGCGGCCCAGCTTTTCGAACTCCCCGGCGTGGGCGTCGTAGTTGAAGGCGCAGGCGATCAGAACATCAAACCCGGCGTCCCCAGCCTCGCGGGCCGCCGCCACCAGATCGGGGCGGGAGACGGTGCCGAACTCCGGCCCGATGAACACGCCCGCCCTCTTCTCGGTATCCCCTTCCATGAACCGGCCCTCGGCGCCGATGAATTCGCCGGGCCAGCCGGACAGGGTGGAAAAGGTGATCTTATCCTCCTTGTGCGCCTGCTGGACGCCGGAGGTCCTGAGGTGATCCAGAACCACGGTGGTGAAATCGTTGGCGTCGGCGGTGTGCTCCCCTCCGGTGCGTTCCCCTGGGTGGCGTCGCCCCTCGGCGGCGTCGAGCATATCCACCAGCTCGTCGTCCTGATCGACGGCCAGCACGCGGTGGGGTGAGAGGCTTTCGACCGTGAACGGCCCGGCCACGCGGACGCGGTGGGTGTCGCTGTAGGGCTTGTCGTACAGGTATTCGACGTCGGCCTTGGCCGCGATGGAAGCATCGATTTCTTTTTGCCGGGCGATGCGCGCCTGCCAGAAGGCCTCCAGCGCCGCGTTGGCGGTGTCGGGCCAAGGCGTGACGGGGCGCGGCGGCAGGCTTTCAGCCGTGACGTCGGTGTTCCGCAACGTGTTCAACTGGGCGAGGGCCTGGGCGGCCGCCTTGCGTTTGGCCGGTGGGGCGTCGGTAACGTCGAGGCGCGCCGTGTCCCACAGTTTCCGGTGTTTCTCCGGCCATGGGGTGCCGGGCTCGCGCGGCACCTCCCATTCCATGAAGCCGTTGGCCGGGGCGTCCTCGCCGGACGGCAGCGTGACGGTGCCGGAAGCGGTGAAGTCGATGCTCTTGCCGGCGCGGCCGCCGGTGGACACGGGGAACCGCTCCCCATGACCGGCCAGGGCGGCATTCAGGTCGGCCCGCGCGGCCTCAACGGCGGGCTGGAGCCGGTCCCAGATGACGTCGATTTCGGCGTTGTTGGCGATGGACTTCAGGGTGATGTGGGGCACGCGCTCATAGACGAAGCCCTGACGGATGTCGGCCCGGGTGGAGGTCTCCGACGGCGCCCGGCGGGACACCTCGGCCTCCTTCGCCTGCCCCTCTATAGAGTCGGCCAGCAGGTAGTAGGGATAGCGCGCCCCCATGATCCGCGCCCGGGCCAGCGCGAGGGCGACCCGTGACGTGTCGATGGTGATCCACCGCCGCCCCCACTGCTCGGCCACCGTGGCCGTGGTGCCGGACCCACAGGTCGGGTCCAGGACAAGATCGCCGGGATCTGAAGCCATCAACATACATCTCTCGACAATTTTTGAAGAGCTTTGCACGACATAAAATTTCTCTTCCGAAAATCCGGTCATAAGCACATCGCGCCATATATTAGAAATCGGATATACGGAGAAGTCATCTAAATATCTTCGGTACATTAGCGTATTTCCGATAGGATGAAGTCTCGTTGCCTGACTCAGTCGGCGGAACCCATGATCGTGAGTTTTCCAGAACCCCTTTCCAGGTCCAAATATCTTGCCGCTTTCAGTAAATGGGAAGTCCCCAGGCGGTTTTTGGCTTGTCAAATTGTCTGGGGCAAAGACGTAATAATCCTCCTTTTTTTGAAAACTTACTAAGTTAGGCGATTTTATTATTTCTGTGATTCCTGTTTTTTTATAAGAAATCATTTTATACTGCGTTGTTCCATCCGAGCCCAGCTCTTTAAGCGCATAAATAGATCTGTATTTTAGCCTTTCACGGTTTTTAGAAAAGAACAAAACATAATCCGCGACCCCAGCAAGGTATTGCGATGTAGCGCTCGTTGTTTTAAGCGCCGTTATCAAACAAATAAAATTCCCTTCCCCAAACACTTCATCCATCAGTGCGCGAACGCGATGGACGTTCTCGTCGCCGATCTGGACGAACACCGATCCGCTGTCGGCCAGCAGGTCGCGGGCCACGGTCAGGCGGTCGCGCAGATAGGTCAGGTAGGAGTGGATGCCGTCCCGCCACGTATCCCGGAACGCCTTCACCTGCTCCGGCTCGCGGGTGATGTGGTCGGCCTTGCCGTCCTTCACGTCGCGGCTGGTGGTGGACCACTGGAAGTTGGAGTTGAACTTGATGCCGTACGGCGGGTCGATGTAGATGCACTGCACCTTGCCGCGCAGCCCCTCGCGTTCGGCCAGCGAGGCCATGACCTGAAGGCTGTCGCCCAGAATCATGCGATTCGACCAGTTCTGGTCGTGTTCGTAGAACTCGGTCTTCGCCTCGGTGTCCGGCAGGCCGTTGAAGTCGGCGAACATGTCGAACTGGTCTTCGGCCGGGGCGTCCGCCTGCGTGCGGGCCCGGCTGCGGCGCATCAGGTCGTCGATCAGGACCTTGGGGTGGACCTTTTCCTGGATGTAGAGCGGCGGGGCCTGCACCACGAGGTCGGACCAGTCCTGCTCGTCCTTGCCGCGCCAGACCAGTTGCGGGTCCAGGTCGCGGTTGCGGCGGTCGTAGGCAACGCGGATCGGGCTCTTGTCCTCGGTCCGCATGACGGATTCCAGCTCGGCGGTCGGAATGTTGCGCCGCTGGGCCTCCTCATGGGTCAGGGTTTCGACGGATAGGGGTTTCTTGGGTCCGCGCGCCATCAGTCCTCGGTCTCCCGCAGGGTCGTGGTCGGGTCGGTCCGCAAGACGCTGACCAATCCGTCAATGTGTTCATGCAACTCGTCGGAAATGCTCTGCCACATGGGGTCGAGAATGAACTCGACGCCTTCGCGCCGGGCCAGCTTGGCCGCCGGGACGAAGTCGGCATCACCCGTCACCAGGACAATCGTATCGACCTGCCCCTTCAGGGTCATGGACGTGATGTCCACGCCGATACGCATATCGACACCCTTCTGGCGCAGACCCAGGATGACATCCCCCTCGTCCAGGCTGCGCCAATCCTCGATCAGCGTCTGAAGAGCGCGCCGTTGGTCCTCGGCAAGCAGGGCGTCCGTCCATGGTGTGCCTGAGTCATCCCGCAGAGGCGCCTCCAGCAGAGGCAACCAGTCCCGTGTTTTCAGCAGGCGCTTCGTCAGCCTCTCGCGGATTCGCCAGTCGCTTTCCTTGGTGACCTGTCCCAGACGAAGCGCGAACTTGCGCTTTTTGCGGAGTTCCTGGAACAGGGCTTTGCGAAAGGCAGCCTGATCGGAGGTGGCGAATTGGACCCGCCGGTTCGCGATGGGATGGTGCGAGACACCGTCGTAGGGCAGGGCATCGTAGTAGAATAGGCGATAGACGTGATCCAGCCACCGACTCTGCCTGGCGCCCAACGCTTCGCCGATCAATCTCTGAACGTGCTTCTTGCAGAGGATTCGAGCGGTGTCGGCCACGGTCTCCGGCGTAGTCCGGAAGCGGTCCTCAACCACCTTGGGAAGTCGCTTGATGAAATAGCCGCCGTCGATGAGAACAGCGATCCGTCGGGTTCTCATGCGCGGCCCCACGTCCAGAAACCGGGCACAAAAAAGCCCCAGGGTTTCTGCACACGCTCAGGATCATTGAGCGGGCGTACTCCCAAGGGGCGGATACCACGTAATTGTAAGTCGAACCGTGCCGTTTGGCAATCCTGACATTGGCACCGTCTGACACCGAGGTGATCCGCGCCGCAGGGGACAGACGGTTGGGACATGGTGATGCTCTTCCTGGCCCGTGCGCCCGTGCTGGGATGCTCAACAGCTCGCGTGTTCCGCCGGACCTGTAGGGAACGCGCACGCGGGCGGCCCCTCTCGCGTGACGCACATGGCAAAGCGCGGCCGTTCATGCCGCCGCCGTCGCGCAGAATGTGGCGATGAGTGTGTCGAACGCCCGTTCGATCTCATACACGGCCGTGAACTCGGCGGCGGCCCAGCGCCCAAACGAACCAAGGTTGTTGACGCCCGGCACCCAGTAGGTCCGCAGTGTGTTGGCCTTCTCCTTGGCGTCCTCGCCGCGATAGCCCTTGATCTCGACGATGAGGTTGAGGGGGTCGGGGCGCCCGTCGTCTATGCGAACGATGAAATCCGGGATGTACTTCCGGCGGACGCCCGCCATCAGATAGGGCACCTCGAACCCCAGGTTCTGGTTCTTGATGTAGGCCAGGACACGCGGGTGCGCCTCGGCGACCCGGCAGAACTCGGCCTCCCAGTCGCTGTCGCAGACGGCCCAGTTGACGTGGCATTTGGCGGGGTCGGTTCGCCAGCGGGTTCCCTTCGACGTCGTGAAATTCACGTAGGCGCTGGAGCCCGTCGGATTGTACGGATCCAAGACCGCCTTGATGGGCCGATCCTCCCGGGCCAGGGATTCCGTGATTGCCGACTTGATGCGCTCGCACGCCATGTCCGCGATCGCCTGATAGAGAAGCTGTGCGGGATAGGTGCCGCCCGTGCAGCGCAGATAGCCGCCGTCCAGCCACTGGCGGGTGATCCGCTTGAGCTGACCGAACAGGTGCAGCTTGGGCTCCTCGCCGGGATCGCGGTACTGCGTGAAAATCAGGTGGCGCGTCAGGTGGAAAAGGATCGTCGAGGTGCGGACGTCTTTCAGATGCTTCAGGCTCAAGTCGACGTCTTCGCCGACGATGCCCTGATTCTGGGTGATGGACGGCCCCACAAGATCGGGGGTCAGCTCCAGCACGGAATCCGGCCCGAACTTGGCGGAGACCGTCTCGTTCGGCAGTTCGACACGATAGCCCTCGACCCGAGGGAAGGTGATCTCCAGCGGGTCACGGTCGGGGATCACCGCGTGAACACGGACCGTCTCACGCGGCCTCTTGGGTGGCGCGACCACGGGCTTGGCGGCGAAGTCGAAGGGAATGCCCAGGACGTCGGCGTATTCCACGTTGAACAGACCGTCGTCGTTGGTGTCGTAGTTCTGGCGTCGCAGTGCGCGCCCGACCACCTGCTCGCACAGAAGCTGCGTGCCGAACGCCCGGACGCCCAGGATATGGGTGACGGTATTTGCGTCCCAGCCCTCCGTCAGCATGGAGACGGAGACCACGCAGCGAATGGACTCGCCCAGCCGGTCTTTCTTGCCGACGGTGTTCATGACCTCGCGCAAGAGATCCGGGTCGGAGATCGTGTCGCCAGCCTTGATGTCGCCCGTGCGCTCGATCAGTTCGCGGCGGAACCGCTTGATCTCGTCGGAGGCCATGTCGCGGAAGGTCGTATCCAAGGCATCGCCGGATTCAAGCTGCTCGCTGTCGATCAGGAGTGTGCGCGGGCGGGACAGGCGATGGCCGTGTTCGTCGTAGTTCCGGAACAGCGCCAGCCGCCCCTGTTCCAGCGTGGATGTGCCATCTTCATGCTCACGGTGAAATCCGGAAATGAAATCGTAAACCAGCTTTGACGTCGCCGTGTTGTTGCAGACGACAATGAAGACCGGCGGAACGTCGATCCCAGCCTGTTCCCACAGCGTGTAGGTCTCCACATAGTGACCGTACAGGGCCTGCAAAGCGCTCTGGAGTTCGGGTGGCAAGTTCAGCGGATCCAGGGTTTTTCCCGCCCCGCGCCCCTTCTTTGGCATTTTCTTGCCGATGTGTTCCCACAGGTTCCGGAACATCGGCGTATCGCCACCCGGCACGTTGTCGGCGACGGGCACGCGCGGCAGCTTGACGATGCCGCACTCGATGGCATCCATCAGCGAGAAGTCACTCACCGTCCAGTGGAACAGGGTCCCCTCGGCATAGCCGGAGCCGCGCAGGAAGAACGGGGTCGCGGACAGGTCGAACACGGTGCGGACGCCCAGCTTGCGTTGCACGGCTTCGATGCCGGAGATCCAAAGGCGGGCCGCCTCGT
The DNA here is from genome assembly GCF_014197855.1 of Roseospira marina. GTDB lineage: Bacteria > Pseudomonadota > Alphaproteobacteria > Rhodospirillales > Rhodospirillaceae > Rhodospira > Rhodospira marina. The sequence goes on along the minus strand of NZ_JACIGJ010000024.1, from coordinate 26,580 downwards.
TGTTCTTTTCGGCCTCCTTCTTCTCGTCGCCCTTCAGGTCTTCGGTGTCGTCCGAAGGGCGTTCCCGATAGCAATGATGGGCTTCGTCATTGATGACGAGGATGTTCTTCATGCCCATCAGCCCCATGGAGGCGACGCAAGGCCGTCCGGTCGGCCTGCTGTGGGCCTCGCCAGACTGCCGTCACTTCAGCAAGGCCAAGGGCGGCAAGCCGGTGTCGGCCGGCGTGCGGGACCTCGCGTGGGTGGTGGTGGAATGGGCGCGGCGGGCGCGCCCGCGCGTCATCATCCTGGAGAACGTGGAAGAGTTCCAGACCTGGGGACCGCTGCAACAGGACGGTAAGCCGTGTCCGAACCGGAAGGGCCAGACCTTTACCCTGTGGGTGGAACGGTTGCGGCGCCTGGGCTATCGGGTCGAATGGCGCGAGTTGCGCGCCTGTGACTACGGCGCACCGACCAGCCGCAAGCGGCTGTTCGTCATCGCCCGCCGGGATGGTCAGCGCATCGTCTGGCCGGAGCCGACGCACGGCGCCCCGGACAGCCCGGAGGTGTGGGCGGGAACACGCCAACCCTGGCGCACGGCGGCGGAGATCATTGATTGGTCGCTGCCGTGCCACTCCATTTTCCTGACGCCGGAGGAGGCCCGCGCCGTCGGCGTGAAGCGCCCCCTGGCCGAGGCCACGTTGCGCCGCGTCGCGCGCGGTATCGTGCGCTACGTGCTCGACCATCCCCGGCCCTTCGTCATCCCGGTGACGCATGGCGGGGACGCCCGGTGCTGGGACTCGCGGGAGCCGCTGCGCACCATCACGACCGCCAAGCGCGGGGAAATGATGGTGGTGGCGCCGTCGCTGATGGTTAATACAACCGGGCACCCCGGCGCGCTGGTGACCACCAACGTGCCCGAGATGGCCGCCCGCCCGCTGTCGGAAGCGCGTTCGAACGAGGAGGTGGCGGCCTCATGACCCCCCTCCTGCGCTCCACGCTCGACCTGTATCTGCGCGGCATCATGGGCGGCCGTTGGCATGGCCTGCGATCGGTGGCGTTCCGGCCATGGCGGCGCCAGCACCTGCGCAGCGTCGTGCGCCGTCGGCGCCGCGTTTGGCCGGATGATCGGCGCGTTCCCGCCCTCCCTCCAACCCCGGTGCGCCACGCAACTCAAGCGACGAAAGGTTTTTGGACAGACGAAGCGGCCGGGCCGGTTGGGGAACCGCCCCATCCTGCGCCGGGGTTCGAGGGGGAGCGGACGCACACGCCCGCAGGCGCGACGGGGAGGGTGCTATGAGCGTGACCCCCGACCTGTTCGGCGCGCCCTCGCGCCCCGCCCTCGCGCCCCGCCCTCGCACCCGCCCAGGCCCACGCTCAAGCCGCCCCGCGCCTCCGCCGGCGCGCCGCCGCCCTGGTGCAGGGCCGGCTGGTCCACCCCTGCGCCGTCGCGGATTGCCCGCGCTACGCCAGCCGGGGTTGGGGCTACCACCCCCAGCGGTTCCGCGAAACGGGGGACCCGCGCCACCTCGGCGTCTGGTGGTGCCCCGAGCATGCGCCGCCGTCCGACCCCCCCGACCCCGACCCGTCCGCCATCCCCACCCACGCACCGTCCGGAAGGGCCGCATCATGACCGGATTCCTCGCCCTGTCCCGATCCTACCTCGACCACCCGGTGGTCGGGCTGCACACGCCGGAATGGTTCGCGGCCTGGGTCTGGATGCTGGCCGAAGCGGCCTGGGCACCGCGACAGGTGCGGGTGGGCCGGCAGCGCGTCACCCTGGAGCCAGGGCAGTTCAGCCACTCCGTTCGCTTCATGGCGCAGGCGGTGGGGTGGACCCCCAGCCGGATGGCGGACTTCCTGGCGCGGCTGGAGGACGCGGGGTTGATCGCGCGTGCGCCCGTACAGCCCCCCGCCGAAAACCGCACAGACGCCCGCACAGGGGGCCGCACAGAACAACGCGTCATAACCATCCTGGATGACACGCTTTTCCCGGATGGCGTGGGAGCCGTCCGCACAGAGGCCCAGACAGAGGACCGCACAGGCATCCGTCAAAGTCCGGACAAACAAAGAACAATACAACAAGATTCTTCTCCCCCTCCCTCCGCGCGGGGGCGCGAGGACGATCCGCCCGATCCGATCCCCAATTCGGTCGCCGACTCATCGGCCGAGGCCGCGCCGACGTTTGCGCTGGAGCCGCCGCCGGGGCCCGGCCCGGTCGACCGCATGGCCGAGGCCTGGAACGGGATGGCGCGCGATGTCGGGCTGCCCCTGGTGCGGTCCGTCACCCCTAAGCGCCGCGCCGCGGCCGAGCGGTGGCTGCGTGACTTCGGCGGCGGGAGCGTCGGCGGCGGGGGCGGGTTGTCGGCCTGGGCGCTGCTGCTGGATCGCATCCGGGCGAGTCCCGTCCTGACCGGCCAGACCGGCCGCATGCGCGCGGACGTCGATTTCGCGCTCGACCCGCATACCACCACCCGCATCCTGGAGGGCAGTTACGATGCCATCACACCCGGTCCCCACGGCGGCGGCGGTCCCCGGCTCGTTGCCCGCGACGGCACACCGGTCGGGCGGGGACGGGGCGGCTCGCCGCGCGCGCCCCGCGACGACATCGACGCCCGCATCGCCCGGCTGCTGGAGCACGGGAACGACGCGGCTGCTGGGGGCGCTGGAGGGGTGGCGGGCCAGCGACCCGTTGCCGGCGACGGCGACGGCGGCGGGGGTTGATGCAGCGGCGGCGGAGATCGCCGCGACCTGCACCCCGGTGGACGACAGCACGGTGTCGCGGGTGCTGGCGCGGCTGATGGACTTCGGGCAGCGGCACGACCTGATCGGCGCCCCGCACCGGCTGGCGGCGGCGGAAGCGGACCGGTGGGAGTCCGGCACGCGGCATGATCTGAGTGTAGCCCTGGGGGACCTGCCGGCGGCGGCGGTGTTGGTCGGGCTGGAAGGGTTGCTCGGGAGTTGGCGGCAGCCGCGCCTGCCGCTGCCTGGGGACGTGCGCGCGGCGGCCGAGGGTCTTCCGGCCTGGATGGAGACGCGCGCCGCGTTGCACCGCTTGGGCACGGTCCGGTGGGTATTGGAGCGGGAGGCGCGTTCGTCCCGCCGGCGGAGGGCGGGCCGATGAGCGCGCCCCTTCCACACGCCCCCCTCCCGCACGCGGTGTCGCTGCGACCGCCGCATCCGAGCTGGGTGATCGAGGGGGCGCCGAAGGACGGGCACCAGGATGTGCTGCCCCTCACGTATTTCACGATGACGACCGGGTGGCTGCTGATCCACGCCGGCCGCACGGACAGCCGGCGCCATCGCAAGGCCGTCACCCCGGACATGGCGCGCGGCGGGATCGTGGGTGCGGTGCGGGTCGTGGCTTGCGTGCCGAGCGAAGCGGAAGCGTCCCGCATGGCCCGCCGGGGGTACACGCGCGGGATCGGCGGGCGTACGGCGCTGCCCGAAACGTGGGAGGCGGCCTGGCGCAGCCCGTGGTGGGCGGGGCCGTTCGGGCTGCTGGTGCGGGATCCGGTGCCGCTGCCGTTCGAGCCCTGCCGGGGCCGCCTGGGGGTGTTCGACCCCGAGCTGTCGGCCGAGGCCACCACGCGCGTCCGCGCCGCGCTGGCGGAGGCCCTGGCGGCGCGCGGACTGGACGGGAGCCCGCCCGTGCCCGCCCCCGACCCGGTGCTGACCGCCGCCACCGCCGCCGTCACCGAAGCCATGACGGCGGCGATGCACCGCCAGCACGCGGCATCAACGGCGCCGGAGGGCCCTCAACACAACGGGGAGACAGCATGACGACCGACAGCCGGCGAACGATCACCGCGTGGCGCCTGCGCGCCCATTCCGCTACGGCTTTGATGCCGGGCATGGGGATGTCCCGCCGGCCCTGATGGTCACCAGGGATCTTGTCGTGCGCAAAAAAGGACGACAGGCCGCGTCGACTTGCTGCGCCGACCAGACGTTCCCATTCGGCCACGCGTTCGACCTCAGCCGGAAAGCGCCGTGCGATTTCAGCAACCTCGGCCTTGCGGGCGTGAATGCAGGGCATGCACCCCACGCGGCCCATGCCCATAGTGTAGAGGGGGTTGGGTGTGACTGCGTGCCGCCGGTGCAGCGCAAACACGTCGTCGGCCGTCCACCGGAGGATCGGGCGCCACACCCAAAGCCGGCCATCGGCCCGCTCAAAGCGCCGTCGCTGGGATCGAGGGAGGCTTTCGTCGGCACGGATGCCTTGCCACGACAGGACGCGGCTGGACCGCATCAGGGGCAGATGAACCCGTTCATAGATCGGTCGCCATTTCAGTTCCTCCGAACAGAAGCGGCGGCGGGCAGAGGGAAACCGACCTTTCCACAGGCACAGGTCGAGGAAAGGGATGCCCGTGGGCTGCAGTAGCGCGACGGCCTGGGCGATGCGGTGCGGCGGCACGCCTGCCGCCGTCCAGCGACGACCGATACTGTTCCGCTTGCGCGCAATCTGGCGCGAGAAATCGGCCCGAACCCACTGGACGGGCGTTCCGAGATGGCGTTCCAGGCGCCCCAGAACCTCATAGGTCAGAGGGTGTTCGTGCCCGGTGTCGGCAAAGACAAACATGGGCTCGATGCCGGCCCGCTCGGCCTGCTCCAAAGCCAGAAGAGCCACAGCGGTGCTGTCTTTGCCGCCGGACAGTGACACGACATGATGGGTCACGCCGCACCCGCCTCGACGCGCGGGGCGTCGTCGTCATAGTCGCCGGGCCGTTCCAGGCGTTTGCGGGTGCCGGGCGGGATCCATCGGAAGTCCGTGCCACCGATCCGATGAGGGTCATGGCGCCACACGATCCAGCAGTAGGCCGTGGCCGTGGACGCAGAGCGCAGGCACCGGCCCTTGTGCATCGGCACGCGCTCGGCAAATTGGGCGATCGTCGCGGGTGGGTACGGGTCAAACAGGTCGCGCCACCGCTCGCCACCTTCCAGGAACGCCGTGCGGACCAGAACGGCGACGACAGCGGCTTGCGGAAGCGCGTGCCGCACAAACGCGGACGCAAGCCGAAACGGCGGGTTCGTGATGATGGCGTCCAGCGTCCCGGCAGGCAGGTCGGCCGGGCGGGGCTCCAGGACGAAGTCGTGGCGCTGGCCATAGCCGATCTGGTCCGCCGCCACGTCGGTCGCGACGACGCGCCCCCAATACTCGCCGAGGGGGCGGGCCATGCGCCCGGCGTCCATCCCGGCGTTGAAGGCGCGCCCACCGTTCTCGAGCGACGGATCCTCGGGATCGACGCGGCATTCGCCTTCGTGCTCGTGGGGCTCGACCGGGTCGGTCTCGGCCGGTGCGTCGGGGCTCTCTCCGTCGGCGGTCCGGGGCTCGGCCTCGGCCATCAGGGTGCACACCGGCTCGTACACCCAGTCGGGCATATGCGTTCCCGCCGTGTCGTCCTTGCACTGCTTGATCGTCGGAACGCTGATGTTGGTCGGGCTGTTGGAGTAGTCGCAGCCGATGGTCCCGTTGAGCTTGACCGACAGCAGGTCCGTGTCGGGGTCGATCGAGGGCGTGCAGCCCGTGGGCACAACCGGGTCCTCGATCCCGGTGAGTCGGCCGATCACGTCGCCCAGGGCATCCCAGGCATCCTGAAGGCTCGGCAGGCATTCCATCTCGCCCTTGAGCGTGACGGCCTCGGGGCCGGACGGAGCGGTGTCGTTGACCCACGAAATCCGCGGCAGGCCATCCTTGAGCTTGATTCCGGTGATGCGGTGTTGGGGCACGGCGGGTCTCCTATCGTGCGGGGGATGCGCAGCCCGGCCGGGACACGGGACAGCCGGGCTGCGCGGCGCCTGGAGCAAGAGAGGGGCGGACGGGGGCCCCAGGCGCGTCTCGGGGGTCAGCGTTCGCGGCTGACCGGATTCGTGGTTCGGGTGGCGCGGCTCACGGGGCGTTCCGCCCGCCGCCGACCGCGCGCCACGCGGCACCGTCCACGTCAATTCGCGCCACGGCGCGACGGTTCGGCAAGAAGACCGCCGGCCGGCTGCTGGACGGCCGCACGCATGATGTGGTGCCGTCATGAGCGGACTCGCGGACGAAATCGAGGCGGCCGAAGCCCACGTGGCAGCCCTGAAGCGCTGCGCCGCCGCCGCGCCCTGCGCGGAGGTTGGGCACGACTGGGTGCCCCTGGGTGGTGCGAACGCCGGGTGCGGCCCCGACTGCTGTTGTTCCATCCCAGTCCATGAATGTCGTCGCTGCGGCGACTGCGACTATGGCGACAACGACGAGGCCATAGAGATCATCCGCGCGTGCCGGGAGGACCCGGACTGGGACGCGGTCGAACCGGATGACAAGCCCTCGTAATGGGATGTGCCAGAACCTGACGAGGTGCCGTCATGAACGCCGTCGATAAGGCTTATATCGTCCAGGAGACGAACGATGAGACAGGCGACGTCGTATTCGCCCATCGGCTTCGGTCGCACCAAGGTGCGGAAGATGATCGACGCCGGCGAGTTCCCCCCCGGCTTCCGGCTGTACGGGGCGCGCAAGTGGGCGCTGACGGCGGTTCTGACCTGGATGGCGGACCGGCGCATTGAGGGCGAGGCGGCCGAGTCCCCTGATGAGACCTCCACCGGGCGGGCGGTGACGGCCGGGGCTCACCCGCCGGCCAAAAACGCCGCCCAGGCGTCCATCAGGGCGCGGCGGCGCTCGAAGAAATCCCCGCGCTGGTAGGCCGCCACCACCTTGTCCGCCTTGGTGTGTGCCAGCGCCGCCTCGCAGATCTCGTGCGGGGCGCCGGCGACCTCGCCCGCCCAGTCGCGGAAGGTGGAGCGGAAGCCGTGTGGCACCGCCGGCACCTCCATCCGGCGCGTCACCGCCAGCATGGCCATGTTGGACAAGGGGCGGCCCTTGCGCTGACCCGGGAACACCAGCGGCGAGCCGCCGCCGTGAACGACGCGGGCGGCCTCCAGGTCGCGCAGCAGCTCCACCGCCGGGGCGGACAGCGGCACGCGGTGCTCTTTGGCCGCTTTCATGCGAGCAGCGGGGATGGTCCAGACCAGCCGGGTCGCGTCGACCCGGTCCCAGCGCAACGGGGCCATGGGGTCGGGACCATCCGGACCCAGACCGGCCGCGCCGTCCCCAACCTCATCCCACGTCGCGCCCAGCACCTCGCCGGTGCGGGCGGCGGTCAGAATGGCGAACTGGAGGGCTTTCGCGCCCAGCCCGTCCGTCATGCGCAACCGGCGCCAGAACGCCGGCATGGCGGCATAGGGCAGGGCGGGGGAGTGCTCGACCGCGCTGACCCGGCTGGGGGCGGGCAGAATCTGGTCCAGGTGGCCTTTCCAGCGCGCCGGGTTTTCGCCCGTGCGCAGGCCCATGGCGCGGGCCGCGTCCAGCACGGTCTCCAGACGGCCCCGGACCCGCTTGGCGGTCTCGGTCTTCTCCGCCCAGATCGGGCGCAGGATGGCGAGCACGTCCTCGGTCGTCACGGAGTCGAGCGGCCGATCGCCGATGGTCGGCCACGCATAGGTCTCCAGCGTGGCGCTCCACTGGGCGGCATGCTTGGGGTTGCGCCATGCCGGCGCCTTGGCGGCGATCAGGTCGGCGGCAAAGGCGCGCAGGGTCGGGCCGGAGCCGGCCGCCGGGGTCGCGTTGGCCGCGCGGGCGGCGTTGCGGACGTCGATCGGGTCGCGCCCCTCGCGCACATGGCGGCGGGCCTCGGTGAGGAGGTCACGGGCTTCGGCCAGCGAGACGTCGACCAGCCGCCCCAGCCCCATTTCGCGCCGGCGCTTGTCCATCTGATAGCGGAACACCCAGTTGCGTCCGCCGTCCTTGGTGATCTTGAGATACAGCCCGTCGCCGTCCGCGTAGGACCCGGGCTCCTTCAGCGTCGCGATGCGTCGCGCCGAGAGCTTTCCCGCCATCCGCCGTCCGTCTCCTCCCGGTTTTCCGGGGGTCTCGGGCCGAAGTGGTGGACTGTGTCCCACTTGGTCCGAGGCCGGTTCTCAATCCACCATCCGGTCCACCACGTGACGGTGGATTGGGATGGTGGGGCCTGAGTCGAAATGGCCATGAGAACCGGGAGAACGCAAGCCTTTTCAAGGTGGAGGGGCCTATCCTGACGGCCCCTGATAAAGCAATTGGCGGAGGGAGAGGGATTCGAACCCTCGATACCGGGTTAGGGTATACACACTTTCCAGGCGTGCGCCTTCGACCGCTCGGCCATCCCTCCACGCGCCGGGGTTGGTTTCCCCAGGGAGGCGCGGACAATACCGAACGTCCGGGGTCGATGCAATGGCTTTTGCCGGACCGGTCACGGCACCGTTTACCGGCGTTTTCGCCGGCCTGCGGTGCCGCGATGTCAGGCCGGAGTCGCCCCATTCGTCCGGGGGATCCGGGGTCTGCGCTCCCCTTAACGCCGGCTGCTCAACGCCGCCCGCTTAACAGCGCACGCTTACCGGTGGTGTTGCAGGGGCGCCCGGCGACTCCGGCCATTGGCGGCGAGAGGGGGGCGCGTTGGGGCAGGGGGGGCGTTGCGGGGCCGGTTTCGGGCCGGTTGATGGGCGGCTGCATACACCCAAAGTCATACCCTATTCGTAAAAATGTACTGAAAAAAAGTGTTGCGAGAACCGCTTGTTACGGGCAGATTCTGGACTCTGGTCTTCAAAGTTCGGAACAGAGGCCCGGGATCCAATGATTCTGATGCGATTTCTCGGATGGGTCCTGATTGCCATGGCCTTCGTCGCCGCGTCGGCGGAGGCTGTGCTCGCGCTCGGCCCCGGGCCGCGTCCCGTCCTGGCGACGGGCGATGTCTGGACCCTGCTGTCCGGCGTGCCGTCGAGTGCGGCGGCCCCTTCCGATCATTGGCTCGAGATGGTCACCGCCTCGGTGATGGTTCTGCCGGCGTGGATCGCCGTGGGCCTGACGGGGCTTCTGCTGGTCCTGGTCGGCCGCATCCGGCGCCGCAAGCACCGCCTGAGCGCGTTCGACTGAGGGGCCGTCCGACGGGCTCCGGTCATCAGGGCCGCCATCCCTGTGTCATCGTCCGGCCCGCGCGGTGCGATCCTGTGAAGGACGCGCCACACAGTCGTCGGACGTCGGTCACCATCGGGCGTTGCGGCGGCCGATCGGGTGTGCGACTCTCTGATGCTAAAGCTTGAGAGCGAAAGGCGTGAACGCGTCCTTCGGGAGCCACCCTCGGCGGGGTGAACGCTTCAGGGCGGCATCGTTCCCGACGGACCCGCATGGATAACACCGCAGCAGACCCGAAAGCCCCGATGCCCCTGCTGGTGGGCGTCGGGGCTTCAGCGGGTGGGTTGAAGGCGTTCCAGACCCTGCTGGAGGTCTTGCCCCCGGATACGGGCATGACCTTCGTGTTCATCCAGCATCTCGATCCTGAACACCCCAGCATGATGACGGACCTGCTGTCGCGGCGCACGACCATGACGGTGCGTGAAATCGGCGACGGCATGGTGCCGGAGCGCGATCACGTCTACATGATTCCGCCGGGTGAGCATGTCATCCTCAAGGATGGCGCCCTGCGCCTGATCCAGCCGCGCGAGCGGCGCGGCGAGCGCATGGCCATCGACACGTTTTTCCGGTCGCTGGCGGAGGAACGGTCGGAGGATGCGGCGGCCATCGTCCTGTCGGGCACCGGCACGGACGGCTCGCTGGGCCTGCGCGAGATCAAGGAGCGCGGCGGCCTCTGTCTGGTTCAGGCGCCGGCGACCGCCGACTACGACGGCATGCCCACCAGCGCGATCCGCACCGGCGTGGTGGACAACGCCCTCGACATCGCCGACATGCCCGCGACCCTGCTGGCGTTCGAGCGCCGCGTGCGCGAGCGGGCCTCCAGCGAGGAGGCCGCGCCCAGTCAGAACGCCTTCAATCGGCTGGTCTCCGTGCTCGCGCACCAGAGCGGCATGGACTTCCGATTCTACAAGACCAGCACGGTGGTCCGCCGCATCGAGCGGCGGATGAGCATGGTCCGGATCGAGGATGCGGACGAGTACCTGACGATGCTGCGCAACGATCCGGGCGAGCGCAAGGCCCTGTCGCGGGACCTGCTGATCAGTGTGACCAGCTTCTTCCGCGATCCGGAGGTGTTCGAGGCGCTGCGCGGAATGGCGTTGCCCGAGTTGATCGGCGACGGGCCGGAGGACCCGCTGCGCATCTGGGTGCCTGGCTGTGCGACCGGCGAGGAAGCCTACACGCTGGCGATGCTGGTCCAGGACACCATGGACAAGACAATGCGTCAGCGGCCGGTGCAGATCTTCGCGACCGATGTGGACACGCAGGCCCTGCGCGTGGCGCGCGAGGGCGTGTATGCGGAGGGCATCGCGGCTGATCTGCCCGAGCACTGGCTGAATCGGTATTTCGTGCAGCAGGACGGGACCTATGTGGTCGGCAAGGCCCTGCGGGACATGGTGGTGTTCGCCGAGCAGAACCTGCTGACGGATCCCCCGTTCTCGCGGATCGATCTGTTGAGCTGCCGCAACTTACTGATTTATCTTAAAAACGAGGTTCAGGCTCGCGTCATGGGCGTATTTTCGTTCGCGCTGCGCGAGGGCGGGTTCCTGCTGCTCGGGTCGTCGGAGAGTGTCGGGCGCGCGGATGACCTGTTCTCGGTGGTCTCGAAAAAGCACCGTCTGTTCCGCCGCACGGGGCAGTCCGCCATTCCCGTGCTGTCGCCGCCACCGCCCAGCCCCATCGCCCATCAGGCCGGGTCCGCTCCCACGCGGTCGAACACCATGTCGATCCGGGAGATCGCGCACCGCGCCATCCTGGAGCACGTCTCGCCGCCGTGCGTCCTGATCGATGCGGCGCACCAGGTGCGGTACTACCACGGCGATACGACCCCGTTTCTGACCCAGCCGCCGGGGGAACCGACGCGGAGCCTGATGGACATGCTCCGGCCCGGGGTCAAAACACGCCTGCGCAGCCTTATGCGGACCGTTCGCGAGAACGGCGACCCGAAGAAGCCGCCGCGTGTTGTCAGCGAGTCCGTGTCGGTGCGCGATCCGCGGGGCCAGCGCCTCGCCGTGCGCCTCGCCGTGGCCACGGTGGAGTCACAACTGGAAACGCTGTTTCTGATCGCGTTCCAGTCGGAAGAGACGGACGTCCTGGAACAGGACAACGACGCGGAAACGTCCTGGATGGTGCGCCAGCTCGAACAGGAGCTGACGTCCACTCGTGAGGATCTTCAGTCGACGATCGAAGAACTGGAGACATCCAACGAAGAGCTCAAGGCCTCCAACGAGGAGGTCATGTCCATGAACGAGGAGTTCCAGTCCACCAACGAGGAGCTGGAAACCTCGAAGGAAGAGCTTCAGTCGCTGAACGAGGAGCTGACCACCGTCAACGCTCAGCTCCAGGAAAAGGTCTCGGAGCTGGAGCAGGCCAACAACGATCTGACGAATCTGTTCGAAGCCACGGACATTGCGGTGGTCTTCGTCAACAAGAACGGCATCATCAACCGCTTCACCCCGCAGGCGGCCACGCTGTTCAAGCTCCGGTCGTCGGACCTCGGGCGTCCGGTGTCGGAGTTGCGCCTGAGCGCGATGGACGAGGGGCTCCATGAACGCATCCTTTCCGTCACGCGCAGCCTGCGCCCGACCTCGCATGTGTTCGAAAGCGAGGATGACCGGTGGTTCAGCGAGCGCATCAACCCCTACCGCACTTCGGATGACCGCATTGACGGGGTTGTGGTCAGCCTGATCGATATCACCGAGGAAACGCGGATTCAGCGCGAGACCGCGCGCCAACGCACCCTGTTCAGTTCGGTGATGCAGCAGGCGACCGAAGGCATCGTCATCGCGGGCGCCGACGGGCGCATGGTCTTGGTCAACGATGCGGCACGGCGCTTGGCCACCGGGGATCCGGAAGGCGCCCGGGTGTTGGACGGCCCGCGGTTCTGGGGCCAAGCGTACCGTGACGACGGCGCGGCGGTGAAGCCGGAGGACTGGATTCTCCTGCGCGCCTTGAACAGTCGAAAGGCGCTGGCCGAGACCGCGCGGCTGGTCCGGGCGGACGACCGTCACTACGATATCGCCATAAGCGCCGCACCGGTGTTCGACGACGACGGCGTGGTGGTGGCGGCGGTGGCCATCTTCCGCGACATCACGACGGAACGCCGGCTTATCGCGGACAAGGAGGTGGCAATCGCGACCGCAACCGCCGCGAACGACGCCAAAACGCGGTTCTTGGCCAACCTCAGCCATGACCTGCGCACGCCTCTGAATGCCGTGCTTGGGTTCACGGACGCGTTGCTGGACGATGTGTACGGGACGCTGGCGGCGCCGCAGGCCGAGGCCCTGCGGATGGTTCTGCGCGCCGCCGGGCATTTGCGCGATCTGGTGAACGACATCCTGGACATGGCCCGGATCGAGGCGGGGCACCTGGAGATGGCGCCGACGCGGATCCCGGTCCAGGCGGCCGTCGCGGAGGCTGTTCGAACAGCCCGCGCCCAGAGCCGCGCCGACCGGACCGTCGTTGAATACGAGCTGGAGCCCGAGGCTATCGCCGTGTGGGCCGATCCGATCCGTTTGAAGCAGGTGCTGATCAACGTGCTGGACAATGCGTTCAAGTACGGGCCGGCGGATGGCGCCGTTCGGGTTCGCGCGCGGTGGAGCGACGCCATCGGGGGGGTGTGCATCGCCGTCATCGACCAGGGGCCTGGCATGGCGGAGGAGGCCCGCGCAAAGGCGTTCGAGCCGTTCTATCGCGGGGAGTCCGGGGATTCCGAGGTGGAGGGGGTGGGACTCGGCCTATCGCTCGTGCACCGCATTCTCAGCCTTCACGGTGGCACGGTGCGTCTGGACGAAGCGGACGGTGGCGGTCTTGCGGTGGTGATGGAGTTTCCCGGGCCGCCGCAGGACGCCCGCGCTTGATCGCGCGCAGGGGATCCCGTGGACCAGATTGCGCCAGAACGGAAGTGCGCCAGAACGGAATCGCCGTCGGATGCCGTTCCGGCACGTGACACGGCTCTCCAGTCATGGGGTTAGAGCCGAGTCACGTTCAGTAATAGGACCGCGATGTGGTGCCGGTTTTGAACGATCGGCTCACCCGCGGCTGGGACCGGCGCGCCGGGTGGAGTGTTCTATCCGAGATGTCTGATGGTGTGGCGCTCGGTCCGGTGGTGCGGGCGGCCGGACTCGAACCGGCACGGATATACCAAGCGATTTTAAGTCGCCAGCGTCTACCACTTCCGCCACGCCCGCTAAAACCCCTCCCAGCGGAGCGGCCGTAAAATAGAGGGGCGCGCGCAACAACACAAGGGCGCATCTGGACCCGGTGTCAGCCTTTGGAAGGCCAGCCGTTTCGGGCGCGTCAGGTTAACGGATCGTCGTCGTCCGGAACGCCCAGCGGTGCGAAGTTGGCGCGGCCCCGCATGGCGCGGTGCTGGCGTAACGCCCAGGCGACGTTGGGATAGGCGAGGTCGTTCCAGGGCAGTTCGTCCCAGGCGACCAGCGTAACCTCCTGACTTTCCGGGCCGGGCGCGCAATCCGGCGTCAGCATGCGGGCGCGGTAGATCAAATGCACCTGACTGATGTGCGCCAGGTTGTACAGGGCCAGGAGATCCGTCACCGCCACCCGGGCGCAGGCCTCTTCCCACACCTCGCGCGTGGCGCCGGCTTCCGTGCTTTCGCCCAGTTCCATGAAGCCCGAGGGCAGGCACCAATGGCCTTCGCGTGGCGGAATGGCGCGCCGGACCAGAAGGTACCGGTCCTCCCAGGTGCACACGGCGCCGACGATGATCTTCGGGTTGTCGTAGCGGACATAGCCGCAATCGGTGCAGACCAGCCGCTCGCGATCATCGCCATCGGGCACCATGGCGACGGTGGGGCCCGCGCCCCGGGCGCCGCCGGGGACCGGCATGAAGTAGGTCTTGTGAATGCGATCGACGCTCAAGGCCCGTCCGCCCTCTCCGGATTGCGGGGCCGTCGCCCCGCAGCTGGGCGAGACTACACGGTAATGTCCAAGTATGTCCCACGCGGTGCGTCGGGGTCCAGTTCCCGGCCCTGGAACCGGATGATGTGGGGCGGACGCCGCTCCTCCGACGTCTGGAGGTCGGATGTTCTGGCTTCGGCACGAGGACCCCGCGTCCCGCGATCATCGACGCCGGGAACGGACAGACGAACCGCTTCGCCGCGCGCGGGGAGCGGCGGTGGGGGGGAGCCGGCAACGCCGGGTGTTTCAGCCATGCGGGGATCTCCCGTGGCGGCCCGGTCCCGTCATGGCCGGACACCTCCCCCAGGCTGGGGCGAGGGGGCCGGCTAGGGGACGGACCGCGCTCAGGCGGTGATATCCACCTGCGTTCCTTTGCCGGAACCGGCGGCCGGGGTCACGGCCTGCGAGGGGTTTTGCGCCTGTCCACCCGACGACTGAAGCAGGCCGGCCACGGCCTGATCGGCTTCCGCGCTCATTTTCAGCATGGAGGTCTGGGTGTGCAACAGACTCACGGCCTGGGACAGCATGGTGCCGCCGGCAAGGGTGCTCACATTCATCACGCACGCTCCCGTCTCCGGGGTTTGGCGCGGGTCACCGATCAACCCACGCCCACATCAAGGGACACCCTATCAAATTCGGCGTCCCGCCACAACACAGGCCGGGCCGCGTGCGGGCGATACAGCGGCCGCGCAGGGGCCGGGGGCCCTTCCACATCCGGTGAGTCTCCGGACCCCGATCTCTCGTCTCCCGCCGGTCCGTCGGTGCGGCGTTAGGCTGCGGTGCCGTGGCAGTGCTTGAACTTCTTGCCCGACCCGCAGGGGCACAATTCGTTGCGGCCCACCTTACCCCAGGTCGCCGGATCGGCGGGATCGCGCGACTCCGGGTCGACGCGCGCCGTCTCGACCATGCGGAAGGTCGGCTGCAAGCCCTCGCCCTGGGGTGCGCCCGCCCCGACCTGCGGCTCCGGCGCCTCGTGGCGCGCCTGCATCTGGGCGGGACTGCGCGGCGTCAGGTCCTCCTGGGACGGGGTCTCGCGGATCTGAATGTGCGACAGGAACTGCGTCACCCGTTCCCGCAGCGTATCGAGCATGGCCTGGAACAGTTCGAACGCTTCCTGCTTGTATTCGTTCAGCGGGTCGCGCTGGCCGTAGGCGCGCAGCGAGATGCCCTGGCGCAGGTGGTCGAGCTGCAGAAGATGCTCCTTCCAGGTCTGGTCGAGAATCTGGAGCAGCAGGCTCTTCTCCACCTGACGGAGGGTGTCGGCGCCGAACTGGGCGGCCTTCTGGGCGTGCAGTTGCTCGGCGGCCTGAAGGATGCGCTCCTCGATTTCCGCCTCGGCGATGCCTTCCTCACGCCCCCAGTCCTCGCACGGCAGGTCGAGCGCCAGCAGGCGCACGCACTCATCGTGCAGGCCGGCCATGTCCCATTCGTCGGGCATGGCCTTCGGCGGCATATGCCGGGGCACCAGCCCCTCGACGACCTCGCGGCGCATGTCCACGACCGTCTCGCGCACGTCGCCCGCGTTCATCAGGTCGCGGCGCTGCTCATAGATCACCTTGCGCTGATCGTTCATGACGTCGTCGAAGCGCAGCAGGTTTTTCCGGATCTCGAAGTTGCGCGCCTCGACCTTCTGCTGCGCCTTCTCCAGGGCCTTGTTGATCCAGGGGTGGACGATGGCCTCCCCTTCCTCCAGGCCCAGGCGGCGCAGCATGCCGTCCATGCGGTTGGTGCCGAAGATGCGCATCAGGTCGTCTTCCAGCGACAGGAAGAACTGGGACGCGCCCGGGTCGCCCTGACGGCCGGCGCGACCGCGCAGCTGGTTGTCGATGCGCCGGCTTTCGTGGCGTTCGGTGCCGATCACGAACAGGCCGCCGGCTTCCAGCGCCTGCGCCTTGCGGGCGCCGACCTCGTTCTGGATCTCGCGGATGCGCTGCTCGCGCGCCTCGCCCTCCAGGTCGGCCGAGACCTCGTGCGCGATGCGCATTTCCAGGTTGCCGCCGAGCTGAATGTCGGTGCCGCGCCCGGCCATGTTGGTGGCGATGGTGACGGAGCCGGGCACGCCCGCCTCGGCGATGATGAACGCCTCCTGCTCGTGATGGCGGGCGTTCAACACGTTCGGCTTGATCTTTTTGGCCTTGCGCAGGGTCTGGGCGATGAACTCGGACTTCTCGATCGATACCGTGCCGACCAGCACCGGCTGACCGCGCTTTTGGCAGTCCTCGATCAGGTCGATGATGGCGTCGTACTTCTCGCGCGCGGTGCGGAACACCTGATCGTCGCGGTCGTCGCGCTGCATCGGCCGGTTGGTCGGCAGGTCCACGACCTCCAGCTTGTAGATCTCGGCGAACTCGCCGGCCTCGGTCATGGCGGTGCCGGTCATGCCGGCGAGCTTGGGGTAGAGACGGAAGTAGTTCTGGAAGGTGATCGAGGCCAGCGTCTGGTTCTCGTTCTGGACCTTCACGCCCTCCTTGGCCTCCAACGCCTGATGCTGCCCCTCGGAGTAGCGGCGGCCCTCCATGGCGCGGCCGGTGAACTCGTCGATGATGACGATCTTGCCGTCCTTGACCATGTAGTGGACGTCGCGCTCGAACAGCTTGTGGGCGCGCAGGGCCTGGTTCAGATGGTGCACCAGCGAGACGTTGGCGAGGTCGTAGAGAGTGCCGGACTCGATCAGCCCGGCTTGGATGAGAAGCTGCTCGGCGTATTCCGTGCCCTCTTCGGTCAGGGTGACGGAGCGCTGCTTTTCGTCCTTTTCATAGTGCTCTTCGGTCAGCTTGGGGATCAGCGCGTCGACCTTGCCGTACAGGTCCGTGCTGCCTTCGGCCATGCCGGAGATGATGAGCGGCGTGCGCGCCTCGTCGATCAGGATGCTGTCGACCTCGTCGACGATGGCGAAGCGGAACCCGCGCTGGACCATATCCTCCAGCCGGAGCTTCATGTTGTCGCGCAGGTAGTCGAAGCCGAGTTCGTTGTTGGTGCCGTAGGTGATGTCGCAGGCATAGGCCGCGCGGCGCTCGGCGTCGGTCAGGGCGTGCGTGATGCAGCCGACCGTCAGGCCGAGGAACTCATGAACCTGGCCCATCCAGCCGGCGTCGCGCTGGGCCAGATAGTCGTTCACGGTCACGACGTGGACGCCCTTGCCCTCCAGCGCGTTGAGGTAGACGGCGAGGGTCGAGACCAGCGTCTTGCCTTCACCCGTCTTCATCTCGGCGATCTTGCCCTGGTGCAAGACCATGCCGCCCATCAGCTGAACGTCGTAGTGCCGCTGGCCGAGGGTGCGGCGGGCCCCCTCGCGCACCGTCGCGAAGGCGTCCACCAGAAGGTCGTCGAGCGTTTCCCCCTTGGCCAGCCGGTTCCGGAACCACACGGTGCGGGAGCGCAGGTCGTCGTCCGACAGGGCGGTCAGCTCCGGCTCCAGGGCGTTGATGGCGTCGACGGCCTTTTGCAGCCCCTTGATGTAGCGGTCGTTGGCGGTACCGAACAGCTTGCGGGCAATGGCGCCGATCATGGAGGATCCTCGGAAACGGGGGCGGACGGGGCGGATTGGGGCCGTGCGGGCGCGCGACCGCGCTTCGCGTGACCCCGGGGCCGCGCGACCGGCAAGAGATAGAGAGCGCTGCCAAGGCTGTCAACGACGCCCCGGTGCCGCCCTAAAACGGTCAAAGTGGCGCTCTAACCAAGGTCACCCTTCAAAACGCACCGGGTGCGGACGGTTGACGCGCGTCCCCGGAGCGGTCAGGGTTCCGCCCATTGCGTTCGGCACGTTTGCCGACCCTTTTTTCTTTTCGACGTCATCAAGGATACCGCGACATGGTTCGTTCCGCTTCCCGTGCCCTGGCCTTCGCCGCGGGCCTGACGCTGGCCGCTGCCGCCGGCACCGGCTCTGCGCTGGCGCAGCAGCCAAGCCTTGATCCCAGCACGGTGGTGGCCGTCGTCAACGGCCATGAAATTACCCTCGCCGAGGTGCAGGCCGTGCGGTCCCGTGATCCGCAGCTCGGTCAGGTGCCGCTGGCGATGCTGTATGACTCGCTGGTCAATCATCTGGTCGAGGGCCAGTTGATCGCGGACAAGGCCAAGGCCGAAGGGTTCGGGGATAACCCGGAGGTGGCCGAGCGCCTGAACGCGGTGCGCGACGAGATTATCCGCAGCGTCTATCTGACCCATGTGGTCGAGGACGCCGCCACCGACGAGGCGCTGGAGGCGAAGTACGAGGAGTACAAGGCCGCCAACCCGCCGCAGGAAGAGGTGAAGGCCTCCCACATCCTGGTGGAGTCCGAGGAGAAGGCCCGCGACCTGATCGCGCAGCTTGAGGACGGCGCCGATTTCGCGGAACTGGCCAAGGCCGAGTCCACCGGCCCGTCGGCGCCGAACGGCGGCGATCTGGGTTACTTCCAGCGCGACGGCCAGATGGTCGAACCGTTCGCCAAGGCGGCCTTCGACCTTGAGGCCGGCGCCTATACCAAGGAGCCGGTGCAGACGCAGTTCGGCTGGCACATCATTAAGGTGACCGACCGCCGCATGTCCGAGCCCCCGAGCCTGGACGACGTCCGGAACGAGCTGACCACGGAGATCGCCCAGGATCGCATCGCCGCTCTGGTCGAAGACCTGCGGGACGGTGCCGAGATCGAGACCACGCCGCTGGACGAAATTGTTCCGAAAACCGAGTAGGGGCACGCCGCGCATGGATACGCCGGTTTCGCCCCTGGCCCCGGAGACCATCGTCACACCCGCCCCCGTGGCGGGTGTGCGACTCGCCACCCGCGCCTGCGGGGTCCGCTATAAGGACCGCACGGATGTGCTGCTGGCGCTGTTCGACCCCGGGACCACGGTGGCCGGGGTGCTGACCCGATCCAAGACCCGCTCGGCCCCGGTCGAGTGGTGCGCGGCGGGACTCACGCAGGGAACTGCGCGGGCGCTCGTCGTCAATTCCGGCAACGCCAACGCGTTCACCGGGATGCGCGGCGTTTCGTCGGTGGAGAACATCGCCCGTGCGGCCGCCGCCGTAGCCGACTGCGCGCCGGAGGCGGTGTTCGTCTCCGCCACCGGTACCATCGGGGAGTTCCTGCCGGACGCGCGCATCACCGAACCGCTGCCGGAGATGGCGGCGGTGGCGCGGGAGGACGCCTGGATGGAGGCGGCCCGGGCCATCATGACCACCGACACCTTCCCCAAGACCGCGACGGTACGCAGCCGGATCGGCGATGTGCCCGTCACGCTGTCGGGCATGGCGAAGGGGTCTGGCATGATCGCGCCCGACATGGCGACCATGCTGGCCTATGTCGCCACCGACGCCGCGCTGCCGGCGGCGGTGCTTCAGGCGCTGCTGACGCCGGCCGCGGATGCCTCGTTCAACAGCATCACGGTGGATGGGGACACCTCGACCTCGGACACGCTGCTGCTGTTCGCCACCGGCAAGGCCGGCAACCCGCCCGTCACCGACGCCCGCGATCCGGCCCTGCGCCGGTTCAAGCGGGATCTGAATGCCCTGCTGCTCAGCCTGGCCCATCAGGTCGTCAAGGATGGCGAGGGCGCCAGCCGCTTCGTCGCCATCCATGTGACCGGCGCCGCCAGTAAGCGGGCGGCGCGGCGGATCGGTCTTGCCATCGGGAATTCGCCCCTGGTCAAGACGGCCATCGCCGGTGCAGACGCCAACTGGGGCCGTATCGTCATGGCCGTCGGCAAGGCCGGGGAGAAGGCCGACCGCGACCGCATGGCCATCCGCATCGGCGGCATTCCGGTCTGCGAGGGCGGTCTGGCCGTGCCCGACTACGACGAGGCCCCCGTGGCCGCGCACATGCAGGGCCGGGAGATCGACATTGCGGTGGACGTCGGAATCGGGCGCGGATCGGCGACCGTGTGGACCTGCGATCTGACGCATGGGTACATCGACATCAATGCCGATTACCGAAGCTGAGGCCGGCGCTATCGCCGGACGGCTGGCGGAGGAGGGGGGCTGCGGCGCCGCCCTCCCGCTGGTCACCGACCGGCTGGTGTTGCGCCCGCCGCGTCCGGACGACGTCGCGGCCGTGGCGGCGCTGGCCGGCGCCTGGTCGGTGGCACGCTTCACGGCGCGCATTCCGCATCCCTATACCGAGGCGGACGCCCGCGACTGGATCTGCCTGGAGGCAGGGCTGCGGGCCCGGGGCGAGGGCCTCGCCCTGCTGCTGACCGACCGGACGGGTGGCACTGTCATGGGCGCCGTCAGCGTGGACTGGAAGCAGACGTGGCCCGCGGCCGAACTCGGGTTCTGGCTGGGCGAGGCATTCCGGGGGCGCGGGCTGGCCGAGGAGGCCGGGCGCGCTATGCTGCGGCTGGCCTTCGAGACCATCGGCGTGACAGAGGTCTTCGCCAGCGCGCACCCCGAGAACACGGCCTCCCAGCGGGTCCAGGACGCGCTGGGCATCCGTCCAGACGGTCGTCGGATGCGGGTGCGCGCGGTGGCGCGCAACGAAACGTGGGACCTTGCGCGCCGCTCCATGGATCGGGCTGCCTGGGAGTCCGACCGCGCCGCCCGGGCGCGCCTCCTGCTCGTGGTGGCGGCGGCCCTGGTGGACGCCGATGGCCGCGTGCTGTTGACCCGCCGGCCGGAGGGCAAGCCCATGGCCGGTCTGTGGGAGTTTCCCGGCGGCAAGGTGCAGGACGGCGAGACGCCGGAGCGCGCCCTGGTGCGCGAGCTGGAGGAAGAGCTCGGCATCGACACCCGCACGTCCTGCCTTGCGCCGTTGACCTTCGCCTCGCATGCTTACGAGTCGTTTCATCTGCTGATGCCGCTGTTCGTGCTGCGTACCTGGACGGGGCGCGTGACCCCGCGCGAGGGGCAGGAGATCGCCTGGGTGCGCGCGGCGCGGCTGCGGGACTACCCTATGCCGGCGGCCGATCCCCCGCTGATCCCGGCGCTTCAGGACCTGTTGGGCTGATTGTCGCGGCCGTCGGGCCGAGGGGCGGCCCGTGTTCACCACTCTGACTCGGGGGTCGAGGGCGCGGCGGGGTGCTCCGGACCCGAGGCTTAGCCACGGGATACCGTTATGGCCGACGAGGAATGCGCTCCGTCCACCGCCGCCCTGGTTCTGATCGGTAACGAAATTCTGTCGGGCCGGACCCAGGACACCAACGGGCCGTATCTGGCCCAGCGGCTCGGCGCGCTGGGGATTCTGTTGCGAGAAATCCGGGTCGTCCCGGACGTCGAGTCCGACATCATCGCGGCCGTGCTGGCCCTGCGGGCGCGGTTCACCTACGTCTTCACGACGGGCGGCATCGGCCCCACCCACGACGACATAACGGCGGCCAGCATCGCGGCGGCCTTTGACGTGCCGGTGGTGCGCCATCCCGAGGCCGTGCGCCGCCTGCGCGCGCACTACGGCGAGGATCTGACCGAGGCCCGCCTGAAGATGGCCGAGGTGCCGGAGGGCGCCTCCCTGATCGACAACCCGGTCAGCGCCGCGCCGGGCTTCCGGATCGCCAACGTGTTCGTGCTGGCTGGCGTGCCGAAGATCATGCAGGCGATGGTCGAAAGCGTGGCCCCGGATTTGACCGGCGGGCCGCCGATCCTGTCGCGTGCGGTCAGCGCGGCGGCCCGCGAAGGCGAGATTGCGGGGCCCCTGGCGGCGATCCAGACGCGGTGGCCCGCGGTGGATCTGGGCAGCTATCCCTGGGCGCAGGGCGGGCTGGTCGGGACGACCCTGGTGGCACGCGGCACCGATCCGGCGGTGCTGGAGGCCGTGCTGACCGACTTGTGCGCGATGTTCGACGATCTGGGCCTGGACGCCACGATCCTGGATGGGGTTCGGTAGCGGACGTCAGGACGCGACGGCCGTGTCCGGCGCGAGAGTGCCCTGGTCCAGCGCGCCCGCGAAGGCGGTCAGGGCGGGGGACCATGTGCCCGGCTCAGGGGCCGCGAACAGGGTATCCACCACGCCGATGTCCGGCGGCAGGGGCAGGGTCTGGATATCGAACCGGAGGCGGTGGGCCTCCACCACCGCGCGGGGCAGGACCGCATAGCCCATGCCGGCGGCGACGCAGCCGAGGATGCCGTCCAGGGTGCCGAACTCGAACATCCGCACCGCCGTAACGCCGAGAGACGCCAACAGCCGCTCGGTGCGGTGGCGATAGCCGCACCCCTGGCGAAACACGAGAAAGGCCGTCGTCAGAAGCTGGTGTGCCGGGGGCAGCGCGGTCAGGCGATCGCGGGACACCAGCACCAGGGTCTCCCGGAAGGCCGGCACCTGATAGAGGGCGGCGCCCGGTACGGCGTCGCAGATGAAGGCGCCGTCGAGCCGCCCCTCCAGCAGATCGGCGACCAGATCCGCTGTCGGTCCGGTCTGCAAAGCGATATCCACTCCGGGATGCGCGGCATGAAACGCGGCCAGAACGGGCGGCAGGCGGAGCGCGAGGGTCGTTTCCATCGCCCCGATCCGCAGGCGCCCGCTGTCCGCCGGCCGGCCCCGGAACCGGGCCACGGCCGCGTCGTGGATCGTCAATAGGCGCTCGGCGTCGTCCGCCAGCGCCCGGCCCGCCGACGTCAGGCGCACCGTGCCCTTTCGGTCGACCAGCCGGACCCCAAGCTCCGCTTCGAGCTTCTTGATGTGCGCCGTGACGTTGGACTGCACCGTGTTGAGCCGCGTCGCCGCCGCCGAGAAGCTGCCGGTGTCGTCGACCGCCAGCAGCAAGCGCAAGGACTGCAAGTGCACGGACTGTCTCCCGTCTTCGGTTCGCCCGATCATTATAAGTGATCGGCGCGATCACGACAAATCAGTTCGATTGCGAGTCGTGTCCCCGTACCCTGTGGCCTCCACGCGACCGCGGCCCACCGGGAGCCGTCGCACAGGGAGGAAGGGACCCGCATGCCAATCCGAGCCGACGCTCCCGCCCTGTTGACCGGGCTGCTGTCCACACTGGCCGGGATCGGCATGGCCCGGTTCGCCTACAGCGCCCTGCTGCCCGCGATCATCGACGCGGGGTGGTTTGGGCCCTCGGCGGCGGCCTATCTGGGGGCCGCCAACCTGCTGGGCTATCTGGTCGGCGCCGTGTCCGGGCATGCTCTGTCGGAGCGGCTGGCGCCGCGTCGTCTGGTCGGGCTGTGCTTCGTGGGGATCGTGCTCAGTTTCGTGCTGTGCGCCGTGCCGGGGCCGTTCGCCTGGTTCCTGGTCTGGCGGGTCGTGTCGGGGGTGGCCGGCGCCATCCTGATGGTCGTCGGCCCGTCGCTGGCCCTGACGACGCCGCCACCGGAGCGCCGCAAGGCGGTCGGTGCCCTGGTGTTCACGGGCATCGGGCTGGGGGCGTTGGTCTCGGCCACCCTGGTGCCACTGCTGCTGCTGGCGAGCGGACCCACGGCGGCTTGGCTGGTGCTGGGCGGGGTGTGTGCCCTGGCCGGGGTGGCTTGCGACCGCGCCCTGGACCGGCTGCCGGCGCGGCCGGCGCCCGTCGACGCGCCCGCCCGGGCCCCCGGTGGCGGGGTTTCCACGATCGTCGCGCTGGTCGTCGCCGCCTATGCCCTGGATGCAGTCGGATTCGTGCCGCACACCGTGTTCTGGGTCGATTACCTTGCCCGCGAGGCCGGACTCGGCGGGCCGGCCGCGTCGCTGCAATGGGCCCTGTTCGGCGTCGGTGCCATCCTGGGGCCGCTCGCGGCCAGCGTCGCCGTCCGTCACCTGGGCTGGCATCGCAGCCTCTGCCTCGCCTACCTCATCAAGGCCCTGGCCGTGGCGGCTCCGTTGCTGTCGCTGGCGGTGCTGCCCCGGTCGCTGTCGTCGCTGCTGGTGGGGGCCATGGTCCCGGGCATCGTCGCCCTGACGTCCGGCCGTTTGGCGGAACTGGTCGGGCCGCACGCCCACAAACGGCTGTGGGGGCAGGCCACCGTGGTTTTCGCCGTCGCCCAGGCGCTGGCCGGCTATGGGATGACGGGCGTGTACGACCACCTGGGGACGTTTGCGCCGCTGTTCGCCATCGGCGGCGCCGTTCTCGTGGTGGGTTTCGGGCTCGTCGCGCTCAGCCCCACCCTGGGCGGCCGGGCGATGGCGGGCGCCCCATCCGGCCGGAGGTCCTGACCGATGATGCAGCTTTTCCTCAATGCAACCTCGCCCTATGCCCGGGTCGCGCGGATCGCGGCGCTGGAGAAGGGGTTCGGTGACACCCTGGCCCTGACCTGGGTGGACCCCTGGGCGGACGACCCGGCCCTGCTGGCCGTCAACCCGATCGGCCGGGTGCCGGTTCTGGTGACGGAGGCCGGAACACCGCTGACCGAATCCCTGCTGATCGCCCGCCACCTCGACACGCTGGGCGCGGGACCCACGCTGTTTCCGACCGCCGGGAGCGCGGCGGTGCTGAGCCTTGCGGGGGTGGGATACGGCCTGATGGAGGCCGCGTTCCACACCGTCATCGCGCGCAAGCAGGGCGGACCGGAGGCCGACGGAACCACGCTTGGGCGCCGTCGCGCGCGGGCGATTGACCGCAGCCTGCATGCCCTGGACTTAGACCGACTCGCCCCCACACCCTCCCAGGGGGGCGGGGGCACCCTGACCATCGGCCTTCTTGTGACCGCCGTCGCGTTGGACTACGTCGCGTTCCGCCTGCCGGAGATCGCCTGGCCCGCGACCCACCCCGCCCTGGCCGCGTGGCATGAGAGCGTGATCGGGCGCGACAGCTTCCGCCGGACCCGGTTCGCGTGACGGCGGCGGTAGCGCTAACCCCTCGTCGCCAGCCCCTCGCCGCGAGCCCCTCGTCGCCAGCCCCTCGCCGCGAGCCTTGACCCGGCGCGGCGGGTGGCGTAGACACCCCTCTTCCTTCCCGGACAGGCGGACTCTCTCGGGAGTGGCCGGCGCGTCTGCGCCCTGGCCCGCGTCGCCCGATCCTGTGCGTTCCGCGCATCGGATCGCACCCCGACCCTCGGGGTGCCGGGACACCAAAAGGCCGCCGATAAAAACCAGGGCGGCCGCCTGACAACAACCTCGATGAAGGTGTCTTGACCGATGAGCAAGCGTCATTCCGCCAAGTACAAGATCGACCGCCGCCTGGGCGTGAACCTCTGGGGCCGCCCCAAGAGCCCGGTCAACCGCCGTGAGTACGGCCCCGGCCAGCATGGCCAGCGCCGCCGCAAGCCCTCGGACTTCGGTGTGCAGCTGATGGCCAAGCAGAAGCTGAAGGGCTACTACGGCGATATCTCCGAGAAGCAGTTCCGCAAGATTTACGAGGAAGCCACCCGCCGCAAGGGCGACACCTCCGAGAACCTCATCAGCCTGCTGGAGCACCGGCTGGTTGCCGTGGTCTACCGCATGAAGGTCGTGCCGACCGTGTTCGCGGCGCGCCAGTTCATCAACCACGGCCACATCAAGGTCAACGGCCGCACGGTGACGATCCCGTCCTACAACGTGCGCGAAGGCGACGTGATCGAGGTCAAGGAGAAGTCCCGCGAGCTGCCGCTGGTGCTGGAAGCCCTCGGCTCGCCCGAGCGCGACGTGCCGGAATACATCCAGATGGACGCCAAGGGCACCACGGGGACGTTCCTGCGCGCGCCGAAGCTGGCCGACGTGCCCTACCCGGTCCAGATGGAACCGAACCTCGTGATTGAGTACTACTCCCGCTGATCCGGAGCCGGCCGGGATCGTGCCGACCCCATGCGGGGGCGGCGCGGTCGCGGATTCCGGCTCCCCTTCGAGGGTTCGGGCGGAGAGATCTCCGCCTCCGCAACGCGCGCTCCGGGCCACGGGGTGCGCGTTTTTCGTGGGGGCCGTGGGGTGGCCGCGCGGGGGCTGGATTTTCTCTTGACCTGTGGCGCCAAACGGCAAGATTGGCGGACCGGTCGCCCGACCCAGACGGTACGGGACGGCGCCTTCGGTCCGGACGAAGGCACCCGATAAGCGCGGTGACCGCTCTGTTTTACCACTCTATATCGTCGCCGGGGGCCCCATGTTTGTCGTCGAAGTTCTCTTGATCGTCGGATTGCTGGTTCTGGTCAGCGTCCGCCAGCGCGCGCTCCTGAAGGAGATCCAGGCCAGCCAGGCCGCCCAGGCCGCCCAGGCCGGAGCGGCGGAGGCCGCGCCCGATGCGCCGCCGACGGCCCCCGCTCCGGCCCCCACCCCGGCGGCCCAGCCCGCGCCGGTACCGGCCCCGGAACCGAAGGCCGCGACTCCGGCGCCCGCGCCGAAAGCCGAGCCCTCGAAGGCTGCGCCCACACCGGCCGCTCAGCCCCAGGCTCAGGTGGCTCCGGCGCCCAAACCCCAGCCGGCCCCGGCTGCGAAACCCCAGCCGGCCTCGGCGGTCCAGGCCAAACCGCAGGCTCAGCCGGCTCCGACGCCCAAGCCCGCCGCGCCCGCCCCGAAGGCGCAGCCGATGCCGGCGCCCGAGGCCGGCCCGGTGGCCCAGCCGGCGCCCGCGCCCGCGAAGCCGGGCGCAACTCAGCCGGCGCCCGCGAAACCGGCCACGACGCAGCCGGCGCCCGTAAAGCCGACGGCTTCGCAGCCGGCGGGCACGAAGCCGTCCAAGAATGGCGGCAAGAAGCGGGGCAAGGGCGCGCCCAAGCCGAAGCCTTGAGCGCGCTGCGGTAACTCTTGGTTCCCTCCCCTGGAGAGGGGAGGGTCGGGGTGGGGTTGAAGCCGAGACCCGCACCCGCGCGCCGGGCCCCTGAGCAACCGGAAACATTGGTAACGTTTTGGACCGATGACATAGGTAACACTTTTTGCCTCTGATCACCGCCTGGACCCGGGTCTGGATCG
>NZ_JACIGJ010000023.1 GCF_014197855.1 Roseospira marina | reverse complement strand
GGTGTCACGCCCTTCTGATCGTCCATTCCAAGCTCCTTCCATCAGGATAGAAGGAGCCGCCCAATCCGAAAGTGCGAAAGAAATGGTACGTTATCCAGAGCGTAGCAGCCGGCGGGGCGCCCCTCTTCCGTGACCCGCTCCGACAGCGTCCGCCCATCATGGGGCCACCGGGCGATCGGCGCCAAGGATCCACCCCTCCACCCGGGCAACAATGTCGTCGGGGTCAGCGAGCCGTGAATGAAGTGCGGCCCCCAGTGTCCTGTTCCTGTCCGCCCGCGACATCCAGGCGGCGACGCTGAACGCGGCGTGCTGGTCATCGGTGCGGCCGTTGCGCGAAAAGGCGTGCGACCAAAGCGCTGGGTAGACTTCAGCGATGGTCGACCGACCCTCTGGGATGTCCCAGCCGTCGAAGGGCCAGAAATGGACACGGCTCCCAAGCTGGTTCCGGATGACGCGCAGCCACGGGATGCCGGCGTGGGTGGATGTTGCCACTTCACCTTGCACGCCGAAATGAAACACGGACTTCGCCGGTTTGGCCCGTTTGTCTGTTAGACGCTTCCAATGGGAATCGCCCATCCGAGCCTTGCCGGACCCATCTCGGACGTTCCGAACGTAAACGTCGTCATGATCCGTAGGCCAGTGCTCGTGGAAGTCTTCAAGGAATTCGGGCCAATCTAGCCGAAGCCGGTGGCTGTGGAAATACCGCAAGGGGAATGAAAACGCGTGGTCGATGCCAATCAGTGTGGGAACATCCTCGGACAGCCTTTCAACCAGCCAAGCGGCGATGCCTTTGCGGGTCGAGTATTTGCGGGGACTGGGTGGTGGAAGGACCTCTTCCGGTTCGCCGCCAGCGACAGCCATATAGACCCGAAGGCCCTTCAGGCTCGCCGTTGGCGTCTCGGCTCCGGAATAGTCGATGCCGACATAACGGTTGAAGCGTTGCTGGGTCACGATTGCTCGCCTCAGCCCTTGTAGCAGCTCTCGTTGTGCCACCGCAGAGCGCGAGCGTCGGGGCGTTGCGCCATTGCAGGTGGCATGCAGACGGGCCGGCCATGCAGGGCATAATAATCCCGGCCATTCTCGAACTCTTCCTTGATACGACCACTGACTTCGAAGCGGAACTCCGGGGTAACAGTCACGTATCCTGCGTCGAACAGGCTGTGCACATCGCGGCGAAGCAGCAAGCCGTTCTGGGCTTCGTGCGCCCCACCGTCCGCGTACGGGCGAATGTGGGCGGCGTCCAACGCCGGCAGCGTGCGTTCCCGGGTCACGGCGCAGCGACGCTGGTAGATGTCCGTCACCAAAATGCGGAATGCGCCCTGCCCGAGGCGCGGCTGAATGAGGTGCGGGCCGCCAAATCGGCCTTGGTCTTCAGCCATGCCAGGAAACTGCGGCCGGGTGAGCCTGTCATTCACCGCCTCCCAAACGGCCAGCCCATCGGCATCAGCCGTCGAATACGTTTTGAACGAAACGATGTTCCGTGCCCAACTGGGTGGAACGGGGATCAAGTCAGCTTCCTCGAAGAAGAATGGCTGGGTGAGGATGCGACAGCCGATCTCGAAGTCGCTCCGGCCATTTGGGGCGGTCCGCCGGTAGTGGGCGATGCGTGCCCGCATGTCCTGCGCCGAATGCGCGCCGTTCGCTTCCGTGAAGGCCTCCCAGGCCAGCGAACAGGGCAAGGCATTGGCGTAGGCAAAGATTCCGCCGCCGACGATGAAATTGCGTGGAGCGTGAAGCTTGAAGAGGAAGAGTTCGCCAGGCCGCAAAGCGCGAAAGTTCGAGGCCGAGGGAGCCCAGAAATTCACCTCGCCGAGGTGCGGCCGCTGGCGCAGCATGTCGAACCAGTCCCCGTCGGTCACGGCGATGACGAGGTTGATGGCCATGGTCAGGCGGTACTCACGTGCATCGCAGCGGACAGCCCGGGCCCTGTGGCGCGACCAAGGGCGTCCTGCGGAACTTGTGCTCGCCTGCGTTTCGGCGCTGATGGTCCACTTTTCAGAGTCTTCCCATTCATGATGTTCATCATTCCCGGTATCGTGCCATCGTTGCTTATGGGCGAAACGGGAGCAAGATGAGATCTTCGTCGAGTGATGCGCCACCTGGGCCTGAACCGGGCACGCTTGCCGGCAGACGACGGAACGCGGGCAGAGACCAGCGATGACCACAGACCAGGACCTGCGCGATAAGCTGCGCAAGATCGAGGCCTTGTTTGCCGGCGCGGCGACTCCCGGCGAGAAGGCCGCCGCCGGGGCGGCAGCGGATCGGTTGCGCGCCCGCCTGCGCGAGGCCGTCGAGTCCGAGCGGCCCGAGGAGTTCAAGTTCAGCCTGCAAGACCCCTGGGCCCGACATCTGTTCGTCGCCCTGTGCCGGCGCTATGGGCTGAAGCCGTTCCGGTATCGCCGCATGCATCGTCAGACCGTGTTGGTCAAGGGGCCACCCAGTTTCATCGACGGCGTCCTGTGGCCCGAGTTCCAGGAACTGAACATGGTCCTTTCGAGCTATCTCGCCGAGATCACGGACCGGCTCATCCGCGAGGAACTCCATGGTGAAACCGGCGAGGCCGACGAGGTCGCCGACGCGCCGCGGATCGGCCGGTGACCGGCCCACAGGACCAGTCCGACCGGGAGGTATTGGCCGGCCTGATCGAGCGCGTCACCTTCCACAATGCGGAGAACGGCTTCTGCGTGCTGCGCCTGAAGGCACGGGGTCACCGCGACCTGGTGACCGTGGTCGGCCATGCCGCCACCATCTCCGCCGGCGAGTGGGTGACCGCCAGCGGCGAATGGGTCAACGACCGGACACATGGCTTGCAGTTCAAGGCCCGGTTCCTGAAAACCTCCGCGCCCACGTCCGTTGATGGCATCGAGAAATACCTCGGGTCCGGCATGATCCGGGGCATCGGGCCCGTCTACGCCAAGAAGCTGGTTCGTGCTTTCCGGGACCGTGTGTTCGACATCATCGAGACCGAACCGCATCGCCTGCGCGAGGTTGACGGCATCGGATCGGTCCGCGCCCGGCGGATCGTCGACGCGTGGGCCGAGCAGAAGGTCGTCCGCGAGATCATGGTGTTCCTGCACAGCCATGGCGTCGGAACGGCCCGGGCGGTGCGCATCTTCAAGACCTATGGCGCCGATGCCGTCCAGGTCATGAGCGAGAACCCGTACCGGCTGGCACGGGATATCCGTGGCATCGGGTTCAAGACCGCCGACCAGATCGCCATGCGCTTGGGCATCGAGCCCACCGCCATAATCCGGGTGCGGGCCGGCATTGGCTATGCGCTCACCGAGGCCATGGACGAGGGCCATTGCGGTCTCCCGGTGACCGAACTGGTTCCGCTGGCCCGGACCCTGCTCGAGGTCGACCCGTCGCTCGTCGAGAGCGCGCTCGCCGACGAACTTGCCGAGGGCGCCGTCATCGAGACCGCGCTGGGTGAGATCCGGTGCGTGTTCCTGGCTGGGCTGTACCGCGCCGAGCAGGGGATCGCCGAACGGGTGATGGCCCTGCGCGACGGGCCGCTGCCCTGGCCGTGGATCGATCCAGACAAGGCCATCCCCTGGATCGAGGAAAAGATCGGACTGGACCTCGCCGATAGCCAGAAGGCCGCCGTGCGTCTGGCTCTTCTGTCACGGGTGTTGGTCATCACCGGCGGCCCAGGTGTGGGCAAGACGACCATCCTCAACGCCATCCTGCGCATCCTTGCCGCCAAGGGCATACGCCTGATGCTGTGCGCGCCGACCGGACGGGCCGCCAAGCGCATGAGCGAGGCGACCGGATACGAGGCGCGGACCATTCACCGCGTCCTCGAGGTCGACCCGACGACGGGCGGCTTCAAGCGCGGCGCCGAGAATGCGCTCGACTGCGACCTGCTGGTCATTGACGAGACCTCAATGGTCGACGTGCTGTTGATGCACGCGCTGCTGCGCGCCGTGCCGGACACGGCGGCCGTCCTGATCGTGGGCGACATCGACCAGTTGCCGTCGGTGGGACCGGGGCAGGTGCTCGCCGATATCATCGCCTCCGGGGCGGTTCCCGTGGTGCGCCTGACCGAGGTGTTTCGCCAAGCCGCGCGGAGTTGCATCATCACGACCGCGCACCGGATCAACGAGGGCCACATCCCCGACCTGACGAGACCCGAAGGCGAGAGCGATTTCTACTTCGTCCCGGCCGACGACCCGGAGACCGCCCTGGCCCGCATCATCGAACTGGTGCGGGTGCGCATCCCCGCCCGCTTCGGCCTCGATCCCATCCGGGATGTTCAGGTCCTGTGCCCCATGAACCGGGGCGGCATGGGGGCACGCTCGCTGAACATCGATCTGCAAGCGGCCCTGAACCCCGACCCGCCGGCCCGCGTTGAGAAGTTCGGCTGGACCTTCGCACCCGGCGACAAGGTCATGCAGATCGAGAATGACTACGACCGCGAGGTGTACAACGGCGACATCGGCTTCATCGAAACCGTCGACGCCGAAGCGGGCGAGCTCGCAGTCCGGTTCGATGCCCACAACGTCGTTTACGGCCTGGGCGATCTCGACGCCCTGGTGCTGGCCTACGCCGCGACGATCCACAAGGCACAGGGTTCGGAATACCCCGCCGTCATCATTCCGGTGATGACTCAGCATTACGCCATGCTTCAGCGGAACCTTCTCTACACCGGTGTCACCCGCGGGCGAAAGCTGGTCGTGTTGGTCGGCCAGCGCAAGGCGGTCGCCATCGCTGTCCGCAACGCCTCGGGACGGCGGCGCTGGACCCGGTTGCGTGAGAGCCTGGCCGGGCCATGAAGTCAGGCTGCGCATGGCGGCCCGCGACCACGCTGATTTTGTTGAATTTTTGGCAATGCCCGGCTGGGCAGATGGCACCATTTCGAACCAGCTCGCAGTCACACCCTGTCCCGCCGGAACTGCGACGGCGTCATCCCGGTCACGTTGCGGAACACTTTGGTGAAATGCCCGTGGCTGGAGAAGCCCACGTCCAGAGCGACGCTAACGATCGTCCGGCGGTCGTCCAGTAGGAGTTCCTTCGCCTTCTCGACCCGCCGTTCATGGAGATACTGGTACGGGCTGCGGCCGAACGAGGCATGGAACGCCTTGCCGAAATGCGACCGCCCGAGGCCGACGGTCCTGGCCATCTCGGAAAGCGGGACGGTGCGGTCGAGGTTGGCGTCGATGAAGGCCGTGATCCGTCTCTGTCGCGATGCCCCGAGGCCGCCGGAGATTCGCAGCCAGCTGTTGTCATCAATGCCGTACTTTTCGAACAACTGGAGCGCGAACGCCACGCTGAATTGGTCCAGGGACTTCCTCGCCCTGTCCGCATCCTGGCGCAACGCCTCGGCGAACCATGGCATCATGTCCGACAGCACCGCGTCCTTGATCATGGCGCATGGGTTGAGACGCGGTAACCTCCCCTGGAACACCGGCGCTACCATTGCTTCCACGAAACCCGGCGTCAGTGCCACGATGAGGGCCGCGTCACACCCGTCCCATTCGATCCGCACCGGCCGATCTACCGGGATCAGATGGAAGGCGGTTCCGGACAGCGACACCATCTGGTTCTCCGGCGCGTCCAGGCTTCGCCAACGAGCCGTCACCGGCCCGGCCGGCCGCACGAGCACCGTCTGCAGGAACTTCGTCCAGTGCCCGGGATAGGGCGGGAACCGACAGCGGCAGACGATCAGGCCGTTGCCGGTCGCCCGCTCGGTCAGGGTGTCGCACAGGACCAACGTGTCCGCCTGGAAATCGATCGTCAGGATGTCCGTCATGGCAAGCGCTCCATGATCGGTGCGGTCGATGCTCCCCCAAGTGCACTCGAGCCGCGCGCAGGCGTAAAAGGCACGGCAAGGCTACGATCATGGTTCAGAATCTTCTTGTCTTAATTGTGTCAAGGGCTGACGAATTTTGAACTGATATATGGCGACGCCTGGAACGTTTTTATTTTATGTCAATTCACATCGCTTTTGATGAAACAGATATGTTTTGCGCTGTTCCCCCATTGTTTCCGCTCACATCGCACCATGCTCCGGCATTTTGTGGAAGCCGCTCTTGCCAGGGTTGTCGATAGTCATCGACAGGGCCGCATCAGGTAGAACGGCCGGAACTCCGAACATCCTCTGATCCCGTCCACATCCGGTGCGACATCGTCGGCCGGTTGCGCCGTTTCGCGCCGTGATCCTTGAGGAGGGCCGTTCCATGATCGAGAGGCGCCGCTTTCCTCCGCCACCCTTTCCGCCGCCAGACTGGCGGAATGCCGCGACCTATCGCCCCCTGCTGGCGCTCGACCGAACCGCCTGGGCCTGGCAGTGGCTGAAACGCAACCCGGACTTCCTCGTGTCGGTGCGGCGGACCCGGCCGTACGCGAGCACACCCATTGCCAGGACGCCCGCGCCCCGGGTCGTGATCTCGCCCCGTGCCGAGATGGACCACCAATGGGGTGTCCTGTTTCGCCGACGAGACGATGGACCTGGTGTTCTGGTCGAGCGAGATGGTGCCGAGCGTCCTGACCGTCGAGGCCCGGGCTGGGGATGCCACCGCGGCCGAGCCGTTCGACCTTGGCCGGCTTCCGCTGCCGGTCATGCTGCTGCGGCAACCGAACAGTGCCCGGCAGTTGCTGATCCAGGACGGGGCACGATCCCTTCAGATCGAGGTCGTGGCCGATGGGGCGGCCCGGCATCCCGTGCGGCATCCGGTCCGCCTTCTGGTTCCGCTATGGCCAGCGCCAGAGGACGAACCGCGCCTGCTGGCCTTGCGGCGGTTCCTCCATATCCGAAGCGCCCAGATGCTTCCCGACCGCCTGTACACGCCGGAACGGCGTGCCGGGCGCTGGCTGAACATGCTGCGCGCCTTCGACGCGCGACGGGCCGGAGCGTCCCAGCGCCAGATTGCCGCCGCGATCTTCGGCGCGGACCGGGCGGCGCAGGACTGGGCCGGGCAGTCGGACTATCTGCGCCTGCGGGTTCAGAGACTGGTCCGGGGCGCCGACCACATGGCGGCCCGGGGGTATCGCGACCTCCTCCGGTGAGCGGGAACCTGCTGGAGGCGGAGGGTCGGTGGGGGATCCGCGACGGGTTTGGATGGCGGAGGGAGTGGCCTTCCGCCGGCCCGTCGGGGAGACACGCCATGTCCCGCGCACCCGCCCGGCGGTCCAACGGCGACCGCGCCAACCTGTATTCGGAGATCACCGACCGCATCATCGCCGAGCTTGACCCGGACGTCTGCGTGCGAGCCCGGAAGGATCGTGCAGCCCTCGGCGCCGCCTGGCAATGAGACAGGTCCGAAGAGTCAGCATAACGCGGCCCTTTACGAAGCCACCTACGGCGAGACGGAAAGCGTGGCCGACCTGATCCCCTTCATGGTGCGCGCCTTCCTGGACGGCGACCGCGCTTTCAACCGCGCTCGCAAGGATGGGCTGGGCGAGGGCGACGATCCGGCCGCACCGCGCCGCCGCCAGCGGAAACCGGCGGGGGCGGGAAGCACCGACGGTCCCGAACCCACCAGCCAGGAAACCAAGTCATAAGCGTCATCAGCGTTATCGGGACCTTCTCGCCGTCGCGCGACGGCGGCTGGATCGGCACCATCCGCACCCTGACCCTGGACGCGGGGGTCCGCTTCGTTCCCAACGACAGCCGGGAGACCGAGCGGGCGCCGGCCTTCCGCGTCATGATCGCCGGCCACCGCATCGGCGATGCCTGGGCCGCGCGCTCCAAAGCCGAGCCCCCGCGCGACTACCTGCGCGTTCGCCTTGACGATCCGGGTTTGCCCAGACCCATCACCGCCGCCCTGTTCCCGGACGGCGGTGGCGAAACCGCCAACCTGGTTTGGAGTCGGAACGCGCCGAGGTGAGCGAGGGAAAGGCCGGCTGGTGGGGTCAAGGACCCGCCCGGCCTTCCGTAGTCATTGTTGACCCGGCCTCTGGCGATGCCGTCCTGCCGGCACACCAAGGTCCGTCACCCTTGGCGGGCATGCGCCCGGACGTGGCACCCCTTGATGCGATGGTGAGGCCTGGGATTGCTGGCTCCCGCCGGTCGATCCCGGTCTTCGATGAGCAGCCAAGGGAAGGACACACCTCCATGTCGAACCGCTTCGTCTCCGCCGCGTCCGTTGCCACCCTGTCGACCGCGCTGGCGCTGGCCGGCCGCGCCAGCAGCAGCGAGAACATCGCCGCCGCCTATGTCTCGCCCAACCAGTACGCCGATTATTCCTGCGATCAGATCCGCGAGGAACAGGCCCGGGTCGGTACCCGCAGGCCATCATCAGTGAACAGGGTCAATCCCGCCCGGCGGCCCGCCTTCCCTCCGCGCGGCGCCCAAAGAGGGCCGTGGCGGCTTTCTACCACAGGCTAATCTGCGTCAGTGCGGACACGGTCGAAACCTGTTCAGGTGAGACCTGCCCGCCAGACACGTCTCCGGCGGATCGCCGCAGAGCAGAAAGGAGAACGTCATGGACAAGGACCGTGTGATCGGCGCCGCGAAAGTGATCAAAGGCAAGGTGAAGGCCGCAGTCGGCAAGGGGATCGGCGACAAAAAGCTCGAATCGGACGGCGAGGCCGACAAGATCGAGGGCAAGGTCCAGAATGCCGTCGGCGGGGTCAAGGATACCATCCGCGACGCTTGACGGCCGTGGCCGCAACGGCGAAGCACGGTCTGCATGGTGCCGTCGGCGCTGTCCGTAAGGGTCAGAGATTTGGCGAGGCACGGGCTCATGAGTTGGACTTCTCTTCTTGTCGCCATCGTGGCGCTAACCGTAACCGCCGCCGCGACCGGGTACCTCTATTACTAGGAACGCCAGAGTAGCGTCGATATCACGATCGACGGCCGTGGGGTATCCATCGACGGCAATTGCCCCATCGGGTGCCCCATCGGGACCGGTCGCCGAAGCCCGGCGATGCCGTCCCTTCGGCACACCGCGCGACACGGCCAACACTCAGTGCCATTCGGAACCCCGGTGGCACCCTGACGTCCAGGAGAACCGCGATGTCGCTCAGCCTGATCCTCATCATCCTTCTTGTCGTTTTTCTGCTTGGCGGATTCAGCGGACGCTTCGGGGGGTATGGCTATGGCTTCGGTCATGTCGGGGTCGGTGTCCTCGGCACGGTTCTGATCGTCTTGATCGTTCTGATGGTGCTTGGCCGCATCTGACCGCTCATGCCGTGCCGGGAGGGAACACGCTTCGGTCCGATGTTCAGGCCGCCGAATCATCCCCCCCGCGCCCCGCGCGGCACTGCCGAAGGGATCCCATCGTGACGAGCCCCCGCTTCATCCATCGCGCCCTTCTGCCCGCCCTGCTCGTGCTTGCCGGGCTGACCGTCGGGTCGATGGCCGCCTGCACCTCGACCCCGACCAGCGAAAGCACGGGTGAGTACCTGGACGACACGGTCATCAGCAGCACGGTGCGCACCGCCATTCTCGGCGACCAGGGCCTGACGGCCTTCAAGATCGATGTCGAAACCTACAAAGGCGTCGTGCAACTGAGCGGATTCGTGGACTCCGCCGCATCCAGGCAGCGCGCCGGCGCTGTTGCCGCCGACGTGACCGGTGTCCGGCAGGTCCGTAACGATCTGGTCATAAAGTAACCGCGTGGGTTTGGTCGCCTTGAGCGAAACGCGATCCGCCCCGCGCGTGCGGTCATGGCCCGGTCATGGCCCGATTATGCGGTGGGGACAGCAAGACGAGGACCGTCGGTCTGTCCTGCCCGTGACGCCTGTTCCCGTGACGTCGGATCCCACTCTTTTCAGGATGATCGTGGACCCACGGTTTGTCCCGCCCGAGGGCACCACGCCCTACCCATGACCTGCGGTGGGCGTGGGGGAGGCCCTGCGAACAGCCTTTCGAGAGATCCCGCGCGCCCCCGATGAGGGACGTGTGGTGGCGAGCTCCGTTCAGCGTAGCAAACGCCGAGGGCGGATCGCGTCGCAATTGACCCGCTCCGCAGGGCAATTGCGACGCGTGAGTCCGCCCTAACTGTTTGATTTAGAAAAGATTCACGTGAATCTTCTCTAGCGGCACGGTGCCGGGACCCCAGTCGTCCGGCGCGTCCGCCCCATTCCCAGAAGAACGACAGACACCCCGCCACACTTTGGTGTGGCTATCCGATCCGAGTGAGGGACGCCGATTGGCTGAATCCGGGCGCCGGCGCCGTTTGGCGCGGTGGCCCGCAAAGGCCCGGTGCCCAACGCATCCAGGTGGAGGTTTCGCGATGGATTCAGGCAAACACGACACGGTCCGCCACACGGCCATGCTCTCTCGGGCGGCTGCAAACGCAACGTCCGTCACGCCCCGTCACACCGCCGCCGCGGCGCGCGAACCGCATCGCCCGGCCGCCGACATGCGTCCATCTGCAGCGGATGATCCCGACCTCACCATCAAGGCCGACCCTGGCCTGGTGGAGAGCATCCGGTTTCCGCTCAACACCGTGCTCGACCCCTTGAGGGAAGACTTCACATCTCAGGCCGACGCCGAGGGCCTTGTCCTGCGCGTGGCATCGTGCCCCCTGTCCATAGACGGCGATCCGCGCCACCTTACCCAGATCGTGCGGATCCTTCTTCTGAATGTGCTGCACCACTCGCGGCACGGCATGATTCTGATCGGGTGCCAACGCCGCGGCGGACACCTGAGCATCGAGATCCGGGAAACCGGGACGGGCTTTCCGAGACGCCCAATTCAGGACATCATTGGGAACCACGTCCTGCGAGACACGCCACCTCAGAACCATGACCATGATCCTGATCCCAGCTTTGCCGAGGCACGGCGGCTGGGCGATCTGATCGGCTGTCCGGTCATCATGCGGGGGCGTCCGGGTGTGGGGTCGGTGTTCGTCATCAAAGTCGGGCGCTTCTGGGAGGTCCAGGGCCTACCCGCCGGCGCACGCGCACAGGGCTGGGACGGCACGCGATCGCCGCCGCCGCGCGCCGTGCCAGAGGCAACGGTGTGCGCCGGCCCCAATGCCTCGCCTGTCATCCTTGTGGTCGATCCCGACCCGGACACCTGCGAGAACCTACGCGGGTTGGTCGGTCAATGGGGCTGGCAGGTTGAGGGGTTTCCGTCCAGCGACGCGTTCCTGAGCGCGGATCCGGCCAAACAGCCGGGCCGGCGGGACGTCTGCGTTCTGATCGACGCCGATCTGCGCGGTGGACTGAGCGGACTCGATCTTCTGCGGTGGCTCCGTCAGTCCGACCGTCGTCTTCCGGCGATCATGATGGGCAGGGGCAGCGCCATCTCCGTCGCCGTTGCGGCCATGAAGGCGGGCGCGATGGACTTTCTTCAAAAGCCGGTGTGCGGCCAAGCGGCGCTCACCAGCATCGGCCGCGCGCTGGAGTGGTCGCGGGCGTCGAGAACGGCCGAAGCTCAGCATGAACGCGCGACCGGCAGCGTTGCCGGCCTGACACCCAGGCAACAGCAGGTTCTGGCCCTTGTCCTCGCGGGGCAGCCCAGCAAGATCATCGCCGCCACCCTTGGCATCAGCCAGCGCACGGTCGAGAACCACCGGTCCGCGATCATGCGGAAAACCGGGGCGCGGTCCCTCCCGGGATTGACACGACTGGCCCTGGCCGCCGGCCCAAACGCGCAATCCTGGCCGATCTGACACCGGCCAGCTTGTTACGCCCGGCCCGCCGGGACGAGCGCAATCCGCCGCGTCGCGACCCTGCCGCCACAATGGGGTGACGTCGGCACCACAGAGGCGGCGGAGGCCATGAAACGGACGGGACCGTTTCATGGCCCGCGAGTCCTACTGATCGTACTTCGGCAGGTCCTTGATCTGCGCATCGGTGAGAGTCGTCTCGAGTTTCATGTCCTCGCCGCTGCCGATGGGGGTGAGGTCGCGCCAATTGAGCGCAACCCCGCGCGCGCCAATGCCGAGAAACCCGCCGACCTCGACGATCACCCTGTTGCCAGCGACCGCCGAAACCTCGCCGACGGTATCACCCTCGGCATTGACGACCTCCCGTCCGATCATGGCCTTGGTCGGCATGTCCGCCTTCTGCGACGACATACCCGTTTGCGCGGCGGAGTCGGTCATCTGATCGGAAGCCTCGCCTGTCTGCGCGGTGTCCTGAGCGCCGGACTCCGCTTTCGGCAGGTCCTCGATCTGCTGCTTGGTCAGCGCCGTCTGAAGCGTCATGCCCTCGCCGCTGCCGATGGGGGTCAGGTCGCGCCAGTTGAGCGCGACTCCATGCGTGCCCATGCCGAGGAACCCGCCGACATCGACGATCACGCGGTCACCGGTGATCGCCGAAACCTCGCCGACCGTATCGCCCTTCGTATTGACGACCTCCCGTCCGATCGCCGCCTTGGTCGGCATGGCCGTCCGTGCGGCTGCGTTCGCGGGCGTTTCGGGTGCCTGCGTGTCAGAGGCCGCTGGTTTCATGGTGTCACCAGCCGTGGCGCCGGTGTCGCTGACGCTGGGTGCCGGATCCGCCGCCATCGCGGTACCAGCGACCAGCGCAAGCATCGGGACGGTCAGGATCGTTCCGAATACAGTGATCTTTTTCATGCTGCAGCCCTTCATTCCGTCGAAGAAAAGAGAAGGCCCCGTGCGGTTCGCATGAGACGTTTCCATCCTTCTGTGCCGGGCCAGAGCCGTTTTCACGGTTTCCTTTGTCGCCTTGAGAAGGCGGGTTCTGGCCTATTCCAAATGAATACAAAGTTTTTGGCGGTTTGGGCAGCCTCGGAATCTACTCATGTCCGGCGTCTGATCCTGTCCTTTCAACGGTTTTTTCATTCGCGTGGGGCAGGCTCGACATATTCCCGGCGCATGCAGTCTTGGGCGCGGGCTCTGAATTCAGGGGAGTGGGGAATGCGACAACCAGTTGAGATGGTGGACAGGCGCCCAGGATGGCGCCGGGCGCGGGTGGCGATCGTCGCCGCGACCCTGGCGTTGGTCGCGGTTACGGCCCAGGCGGGACAGGAGCCGACCAGGGGATCGGAGAGCGACTTCACCCTGCTCCGCCTGCAAGGCGCCTATATCAAGTGGGGTGCGCCGCGTTTCGGGTCCGGTGCGACGGTCAGCTACGCGCTTCTGACGGAGGCGCGGCGGGATCCGGACGCGATCAACTGCAAGGCGATGACCCGGCTGGAGGGTCTGCTGAGCCGCGCGGGGCTCGATATGGCGACGTTCACCGAACGCCTGACGTCGGCCCTGGCCCTGTGGCAGTCCGCCGCCGATATCACCTTCGTGCGCGCGGCGTCGCCAGAGACATCGGACATCGTGATCGGCGCACAGGCCGAGCCGCGCGGCGTTGCCTACACCAACATCCAGTCCGAGCCGGTGGCGGGCCGGTCCTTCGCGAGGCTTGGTCAAGCCACGGTCTGCCTCAATCCCATGGCGACCTGGCGGGCGGGCGGCACGGCGGACGATACGACCAGAACCTTCGAACTCAGCCGCGTCCTGGCCCACGAGATCGGACATGCCGTCGGCCTCGATCATCCGGGGTCACGGGGCGTGCTGATGGCGTACAGCTATCAGGAGGAGCTCGATTC
Organism: Roseospira marina; assembly: GCF_014197855.1. Taxonomy (GTDB): domain Bacteria; phylum Pseudomonadota; class Alphaproteobacteria; order Rhodospirillales; family Rhodospirillaceae; genus Rhodospira; species Rhodospira marina. The sequence continues at coordinate 33,980 of NZ_JACIGJ010000023.1, read as the reverse complement.
CCTGACCGACGGGGATATCGCCGGCATCGTCAGGCTCTACGGTGTGCGCCCGCAAAGCGGCCGGACGGATTAGGGCCTGTGGACAATTAGGGCGCGGTCACGGCGGACCAGGGTTTTTCGCTGGCAAGAAGCGGATGGCGCCGTGTGGCAGGTTCCACATAAGCCATCCGCGACGCTGCCAGCGGGAAACCCTGGTCCGTCCCTATGGGATTGGACGAAAACGGCCCAAGACTGCGTCGCTCGTCCTCGAATATGCGCAGCATGTCCTTCGTCCTCGCTCCTTGTCTCGGACCGTTTTCGTCTCAACCGTGGCCGTGCCCCAATTGTCCACAGGCCCTAGGGCGCGACATCGCTGGCCCGGCGTGGGAGGCTCTCCGCACAGGGGACAGGCCGGCCACGGACCCTCCCGCAGTCATCGTCAGATGCCGCCGGCATCACACCACCTCGCCTCCAGCACCCGCTGGACGGTTCAAGGGCTCAACCGATACGGACACCTCCAGCGCGCTGCAGGCCGCGGCCGCGCCGACGAACCGGCCGGCAACCGGTGCGGTCTGGCGGATGTGGCGCGCCACGGCGACCGGTATCAGGTTAAACCCGCCGACGCTGCGGTTGGTCGGATCGAACGTGATCCAGCCGGCGCCGGGCACGTAGACTTCGGCCCAGGCGTGGGTCGAGCCGCTGTCGGCTGACCCGAGGGTGTTCAAGTCGGGGTCGTACAGATAGCCGGACACGATCCGCGCGCCGAACCCCAGGCTTCGGACGGCATCGACGAACAGCACCGCGAAATCGCGGCACGAGCCCCGGCCCCGCGCCAGCGTCTCGACGGGGGTCTGAACGGTCTCTTCGTCCCGGGCCTCATACGCGATCCGCGCGGCCACGCCGTTGCTGATATCCTTCAGCAGCGACAGGGTGTCCGTGGCTGGGCCGGCAACGAACCCCCGCGCCCAGTCGTGCAGATGTCCCCCGGAGTCGAGGTAGGCCTGCAGCCGGAGCGGGCCCAGATCGGTCATGTCGTCGTCACTGAGCAGAAACGGATACGTGACGGCCGAGGCGGCAATCTCGAAGACCGGCCATTGTTCGACATCAAGCGTCAGCGTGGCGAGGCTGTCGATGACCAGCGTGTCCGCCGGAGTTCGGAACGTGGCCGTCGCCACGGCGTTGCCGGCGACGTCGTGGGCCCAGGTGACGGTAGCGGGCGGAGAGATCTCCAGGTCGTGCGTGTGAAGCCGCACGGTGCGGCTCTCGCGCGGCCGGAGCATCAGGCGATGCGGGCCGAAGCCCATCGGTTCGCGATAGTGGTAGGTGGTGCGGTGACGGACCGTGAGGGCACTCAAGCGCGGTCTCCATGCCGTATGGCGTCTGTCTGCCTGAGCGTCACCATGCGGCCGCTCTCTTCATCCCACAAGACCGACCGCACGGCGCGGAACCCGTCGCCGAGGGACAAGGGCACAACACCCCGCAGCGCGGGGATGGCCTCGTGGCACTCCTGAAGCCGATAGTTGGGAATGCGCAGGTTCAGATGATGCACGTGATGAAACCCGATGTTTCCCGTGAACCATTGCAGACCCGCCGGGAGACGCAGGTAGCTCGAGCTTTGCAAGGACGCCGAGATCGAGTCCCAGTCCTTGTGTCGGGCCCACACCACCGTATCGCCCCGATGCTGCACGGAAAACAGGAAGACGCCGATGATCGAGGCCGCGATCATGACCGGGATCTGGACGGCGGCGACCGCGCCAAACCCCAGCAGCAGCCCCAACCCGCCGAACATCGCCACCAAAGCCAGATCGGTGACAAAAACGGCGCGCCGCTCCTGCCGCCATGCTTTCGGCGTATCGAACGGAAATCGGTAAAGGCCGATGAAGACCAAGGGCGGCACGAGAACATTGGCGACGATCGGGTGCCGGGTCGTGCGATACCACAGGCGTCGCCATGAGGGCAGCGCCCGGTATTCGGCCACGGTCAGGCAGGACGAATAGATGTCGGCCCCACGGTCACGGCGGTCGAGGTCGTTCCAGCCCCCATGATGCCCGGCGTGTTGCCGCCGCCAGGACCGATACGGGGCCAGCGTCAGCAGACTGCAGGCAAACCCGAGCACGTCGTTCGCGCGCCGTCCGCGGAAGAAGGCCATGTGCCCGCAATCATGCTGAATGATGAAGATGCGCACCAGGAATCCGGCCGCCAGCGGCGCAAGCGCAAGGGCGAGCCAGACGGATACGGCGTTCGCCAGATACATCACGGCGCACGTGGCGAAAAACCCGCCAAAGGAGGTGACGACCTGGACGATGCTCTTGCCCAGGATGGGCGCCTGAAACGCTGTCGTGTCCTGGCGGAGGTCATTTTTTTGGGTCATGCTTTCCTCCCGTTTCCAAGGCGTCGTGTGTCGGCGGCGCGCACGGCCCACGTCTCTGCCCGCGCGATGAAGCATTCAACGCGCCAACACGCAGTGTCCGCCCAGCATCCGGAAGCCCCTGTTGCAGGCCCAGCGGTTCCCCGAACGATCAATGTGCGCGTTTTGCGGGGGAACGATCAGGATGCATGTGTTTCCGTCCTGCGCGTACCCGCGCTCGCATTGCCAACCCGTCCCGAATTCACCCCCCACAAGAAACGCGTTGTCCGGAACCACGATGTGCGCACATCGACCGTTCTTCTCCACGAACCCCCGGTCGCAGGCCCATGGCGAGCCATAGCGCTTGTTCGTTAGGTAGGCGTTGTCTGGAACGTTGATTGTCACGCATCCGCCCGCTTCTTTTGAAAAGCCGCGATCACACTCCCATCCGGCCCCATAGGCATCGTTGGAGAGAAACGAGTTCTCGGGGCGTTCGACGGGCTCACATCCGTCGCGTACCCGCCTGTAACCACGGTCGCAGGCCCAAGCCTCGCCGGTCGATTTCAGGAACGCATTCGGTGGAACGATGACTTCACGACAGATCACCCCGTCTATGTCCGTGAAACCGTGCCGACATTCCCAGCCTGGGCCGTACGAACGCCCGGTGACAAACGCGTTCTCGGGAACAACGATGGCGATGCAGGCCCCGTCCTCCGGACGGTACCCGTCGTCGCAGTCCCAGCCTCCGCCAAAAGCACGGTCATGCGCATTCTCAGGAGTCGAGCCGGTCTGATCCTGGGCGACAGAAACAGACACGAACAGAAAGACAAGGAGCGCGGCCACAAAGAGGCGCCAGGTTGACCTTGCGATAAACACGGCCCCAGTCTCGAAATGGTGCATATTGGGCGTTTCCTTCCAGGCACGAGATCGCTTCCGTGCCGGTGGATGATGGTCCACCCGGGTGTTCGGGCCCCATGATCTTGAGCGGAAACGGTACACGGTGCCGGGACGGGCCGTGCTGATCGAGGTTAGCGCGGCTTCGATCACCTAGTGTTCCCCACCGTGGCGCCGGTCGAGGCGCCGGCCCCGCCATGTCATGGCGCGGTTCGAGGCAGGGTCACGTCGCGTCCGACAGAAACGCCGACACGCCGCGCCGGTTGATCTCTCGCACGACAGCCGACACCTCCCCCGCCGGCGTCGGAGGCGCAATCAGAAACCCTTGGGCCTCGTCGCAGCCAACGCGGAGGAGGAACTGCAGCTGTTCGGCGGTCTCGACCCCCTCGCCCGTGACCCGGCAGCTAAGCCGATGGCCCAGGTCCACCAGTCCGCCGACCAGGGCCTCGTGGTCCGCATCGCTGATCGTGGCAATGAACGACCGGTCCAGCTTGATCTTGGTGATGGGGAGGTAGTGCAGATAACTGAACGCACTGAAACCGGTTCCGAAATCGTCGATGACCAGCGCGAAGTGACGGCTTCTAGCCCCTTCCAAAAAGCGCGCTGTCTCTTGGCTATCATAGCGAAAAATAGTACTTTCCGTCAGCTCGATCTCCAAGTCCTCGGGTTCGAGGCCATGCGTACTGAGGCAAGCATCAATATCCTCAAGAATTTTTTTGTTTCTTAGTTGTTTGGCCGAGAGGTTAACGGCAATCTTGAGGTCCAATCCTTCGTTGCGCCAGAAACGGGTCTGCCGCAATGCATCCTCCAGAACGCGCCCGCCCAGCGGAACGATCTGCCCCGTTTCTTCGGCTATCGGGATGAAATCGTCCGGCATGACCAGTCCATCCGTGGGATGATTCCAGCGCACCAGCGCCTCGGTTCCGGTGATGCTGCCGCGATGAAGGTCAAGAAGCGGCTGGTAGTACACCTCGAACTGGTCGGCCTCAAGGGCCTGCTTCAGCCCGTCCGCAAGTGTGCGCCGGCGTTTGACCTCGGCGCCGAGGCCCGGCTCGAAAAACCGCATCTGGTTGCCCTCAACGCCCTTTGCCCGATAAAGCGCAAGGTCGGCATGACTGAATAGCGCCTCCTGGTTTTCACCGTCCTCCGGAAAAATCGCCACGCCCATGCTGATCGACGCCGAGACCTTCCGGTCACCTTCTCCCACGTGGAGATCAAGGCCGGCCAGGAAGCGGTCAAGCACGCGACTGGCGCCCGTGCCGGCCTCGAGGTCCGGCAGGATCACGGCGAACTCGTCGCCGCCCAGGCGCGCGAACGTGTCAAGCGGCCGCAGGGCGGCCGGCCCCTGACTGCCCAGTTGGCGGAGAATATGATCGCCGGCGGCATGACCGAGCGTGTCGTTGATTGCCTTGAACTTGTCGATATCGAGCAGAGCCAAGGCGACACGGCTGCCTTGGCGTTGCGCCTGCGTCAGGGCCGTCTCGAGCCGGTCGGAAAACAGCGACCGGTTCGGTAATCCTGTTAGGGGGTCATGCAACGCCAGATGGGCGAGCCGTTCCTCGATCGTTTTGCGCGCATTGATATCGAACAGAATGCCTGTGATGTGCCGGGCCGGGCCTTCCTCGGACTGCCGCGCAGCCTGTGCAACGCCCCGGACCCAGCGCCACGTTTCGTTCGCCAGCCGAACGCGGAAATCCAGGTCCAATCTGTCCGCCCCGCCGTCGATGAGATCGGCAGCCCGACCCTTCACCTCGGCGGTGTCGTTGGGATGAATCCGGTTCAGCAGCCATGCCTGAAGGTGATCCCGATCCGGCTGTGCGGTGCGGGACACACCAAGAATCTCGGCGCACCGATCACTGACGAAGGGGGGATCCACGCGGATAGAATCGTACGCGAACACCCCACCGCTGCTCGCCTCGACCGCAAGCCGTAGACGTTCTTCCTTGTCCCGGAGCGCCTCTTCTGCCCGTGCGCGTTCGACCTCGGACCAGATCCGGGCCGCCACCTCCTCCACGAGGGCTACGTTGCCGGGGCTCCAGTGTCTCGGCCTGGATACGTGGACACTGAGCACGCTGGCCAGCCTGTCACCCTTGACAAGGGGCACCATCAGAAAGGCCACGATTGAACGCGCCGCGAAAACGCGGGGCACGCCCGATGCCCCGATGCCCGGGTCTGCATGAACGTCACCGACGGTAACCGTCCTGCCGCTCTGAAGGTCGGCCATGACGGTCGATCCGAAATCGCTGAGCCGATGGGACCCCGCCATGCTGGGGATCGTGCCATCCGTCCAGTCTTGCGCGACGATGGTTTCGTCGCGCGCGGGGTCGATCTCGGCATAGATGGCCTGGTTGGCATCAAGGTCTCGGGCCAGAATCTCGCATCCGACGGCCTGGGCACGGACCGGATCAGAAAGGTCACGCAAACGGTCGGACAACTCGATCCGCAGGGCCTGACGGGCTTCGTGCTCACGGCCCTGCTCTTCGGCCCAGCGGTCCTGGGTGACGTCCTCGATGGACACCAGGATCAGGTCCATGCTGTCCAGCCGCATCGCGTTGATGAGAATGGTGCAGGTCCCAAGGCCGGGAAAATCGTGCTCGACCTCGAAGCCTTCCACCTCTCTGTTTGCCGGTAGAACGGCCGCCATGAGAGTATCAAGGTCAGGGATGCTCCATGCTCCGTTGCCCAGTTCGGACAGGACGCGCCCGTTGGCCAGGCCCGGCGCGATCCGAAAGTGGCTATAAAACGCCGGGTTCGCAGACACGACCCTTTGTTCGGGGTCGAGGATGAGCAAGGGCGAGCGCACGGTCGCGACGATCGCTTCGGCGAAGTCTTTGGCCGACTGAAGCCTCTGCTCGTAGAGGCGTCGTTCGGTGATGTCGATGAAGGTCACCACGATGCCGTCGATACGATCATCCTCGGTCCGGTACGGGAGAATGCGCCGGAGGAACCACTGATTGCCCTGGGTGCCGGGCACCTGTCGTTCGCTGGGACTCAGCGTGGACAGAACGGCGCGGGCGTCCGCCTCGAAGGTCTCGTCCATGACTTTGCGGGCGAAGCTTGCAAAGGGGCGCCCCATGTCGCCGGGCGTCAGGTCGACCAGTTCCCGCAACCTGGGTGTGAACCAGCGCACGGTCATGGCCCGATCCAGGAAGAGCGTCGGGGTATCGGTGCTGTTGAGAAGGTTGTTGAGGTCGTTGCTCTTGCTCTCCAACTCCTGAACTTTGTTCTGAAGCTGCGTGTTGACCGTATTCAGCTCCTCGTTGAGAGACTGCAATTCCTCCTTGGAGCTTTCCAGTTCCTCGTTTGTGGACTGGAGCTCCTCGTTCATCGTCATGATTTCTTCGTTCGAGGCTTTCAGGTCCTCGTTCGTGCCTTCAAGCTGGCGCACGGTCAGCCGCACTTGTTCCTGTGCCGCCAGAAGATCCGGGTCCGGCACGGCGGGCGTGTCGGCTTGGTCGGCTGCGGAGGGCTGGGCTGCCCCGGGGTGGGGACCCCAAAGCGGCACGGTCTCGCGCGAGCCAATTCGATCAAAGGTGGTCAACAGAAGCGTATCGTCATGACTGCTGAGGATCGGAGCCACGGTCACCGTCACCGCCTGGTGCAGGTCCTGCCCGGTGGTCATCACGACCTGACCGCTTTGTGTCCGCTGCTGCGCCAGGGCTCTTTGTGCCAGATTGCGCACCGTGTGGGGCAGGGCATCGCGCAGGTGCCGCGTCAGGTCGCGCGTGTGTTCGCCGTCCGGATGGCGCAGGAAGGGCGTGGTGTCGCCGTGCACCGACAGAATGCGAAGGTCCGGGTCCGTCAGCACCGCGGCCGGCGCGAACCGGTCCAGCAGGACGCGCCGCGCCAGATCGCTGTGATCGCGGCGCGGCGCTGCCGGGGTGACGCGCGCCATCGACCCCGCGCCGTTGCCCCCGGCCAATGGGCCGCCAACGACCGGAAACTCGATCCCGTCACGCAGGACCGGTCCGGTCCGGCGATGAATGCGCCACCGCTTCGAGATCGTTTCGAATCCATCCTCCAGGCCCAGGGCGGTCTCGACGGAGCCCAGAAACAACGCACCCCCCTGTCGCAACGCGAACTGGAACAGCGCCAGCAGCTTCCGTTGAATGTCCGGTTTGAGGTAGATGAGCACGTTGCGACAGACGACCACGTCCATTCGGGAGAACGGCGGATCCCGCAGCAGGTTCTGGGGGGCGAACGTGATGGCATCGCGCAGGATCGGACGGACCCGGAAGGCATCGTCCTCCCGTGAAAAGAACCGGTCGATGCGGCCGGGGGACAGGGTTTCGATCACGCTGGCCGGATACAGCCCGTTTCGGCCGACAGCCAGGGCGTCCTCGCTGGCATCCGTGGCGAAGACCCGCACGGACACGGATGTTCGCGCCGCCTCGGCCGCCTCCATCAGCAGCATGGCAAGAGTGTAGGCTTCCTCGCCCGTGGCGCAGCCCGCGACCCAGGCGCGGATCGGCCGGTCCGGGCCTCGCTCCGCAACCATCGGCGCTATGACCTGCGCCCTGAGGTCTTCCCAGGCCTCCGGGTCGCGGAAAAAGCTGGTCACGTTGATTAGCAGGTCGCGCGCCAGGGCTGAAACTTCCTGGGGATCCTTGCGGACGAGGTTCAGATAATCGGTGATCGTCCGCAGGCCCTTCAGGCCCATGCGGCGCTGCACGCGTCGGCCGATCATGGCGTCCTTGTAGCATTGGAATTCGTGCCCGGTCTCGGCGCGCACGGCGGCCAGAATTCCGTCCAGCGGCGCGGATGAGGCGGCCGGTCCCGGTCCTTCCAGTGTCGGCGCGAGGGGTTGGTCGTGCAGGATCACGTGGCGGATTGTGTCCGGCAGGGCCTCTACCGGCAGGACGATATCGGCCAGTCCGGTCGCGACGGCGTGCCGGGGCATGCCCGTGTATTCCGCCGTCTCGGGGGCCTGGACCGCGACCAGGCCGCCCGCTTCCTTGATGCGGCTGATCCCTTCCGATCCATTGCTGCCGGTGCCGGACAGGATGACCCCCACCGCGCGCTCGCCGCGCAGCGCGGCCACCGCCGTGAAGAAATGGTCCACCGGGCGGCGTCGCACCCGCTCCGGGTCCATCTCTTCCAGCCGGAAGGCCTCGTCCCCCAGACCCAGCAGGGTGGCCGGCGGGATGACGTAGACCCGGTCCGGTTGGACCGGCATCCCCTGCTCGGCCTGGACCACGGGCATGGCCGTGTGCGTGGCGATGATCTCGGCCACGCGGCTGGCCTGGGATGGGTCCAGGTGCAGGATGACCACGAAGGCCATGCCGCTGTCCGGTGGCATGTGGTCGAAGAAGGTGTTCAGGGCGGCGATGCCACCGGCCGAAGCGCCAACTCCGACGATGGGAAACGAGGACTTGCGCTTGGACATCATGACGCCTCTGCCAGGTTGGGGACCTCGGGACCATCGGCCGACCGGACCGTTGCGGATGCCGACCAAAAAGAGAATCTAAGTCATTTCCCAATATGTATTGTTGCAAGAATCGTTAAGCTTCGGGACATTTTTTTGTGATGTCCTTTGTGTTTTAACTCATTGGTTTTATGCGGAAAGATGCCGATTTTTCTGCCACATATCTTCGTCAATGGCCTCCGTCGCATTGGGGCTGAGCGGATTCTCTTGTCAGCGTGATGACAAGAGCATGGGACGCCCCATCCAGGGGGATACGAGCGGCGCCGGCGCGGGCGGTGAGCCGGGCGCCATCCAGGGCCACGCAGGGTTGGTCTTCCGTGAATACAAGGGCGGTCTTCACCCGAATGTCGCAGCGGGTTCCGGCCACGGTGACGGTGGCCTCGAACCCGGGCCAGGTGTCCGGAATCCGCGGATCGACGACGAGATCGCGTCCCTCCCGCCGAAGACCAAGAATCCCCTCGACCCCGGCGCGGTACATCCAGGCCGCCGACCCGGTGTACCATGTCCACCCGCCGCGTCCGACGTGGGGTGGTTGGGAATAGACATCGGCGGCGACCACATAAGGTTCGACCTTGTATCGTTGGACATCGTCATGCCGTCGGGCGTGCGTGATGGGATTGAGCATGGCGAACAGCTCTGCGGCTTTGGCGCCATCGCCAAGCTTGGCGAACGCGAGGATGGCCCACATGGCGGCATGCGTGTACTGGCCGCCGTTCTCGCGCAGACCCGGGGGATAGCCCCGGATGTAGCCGGGATCGTGCGTGGTTGAGTCGAAGGGTGGGGTGAACAGCAGAACCAGACGGTCCTGCCGCCGGACCAGATGCCGGTCCAGCGCGGCCATGGCGCGGGCGGCGCGGTCCGGGTCCGCCACCTCTGACAGGACAGCCCAGGATTGGGCGATGGAATCGATGTGGCAGGCATCGCCGTCCCGTGTGCCCAGCCACGTGCCGTCGTCAAAGGTGGCCCGTCGGTACCAGTCGCCGTCCCAGGCCTCGCGCTCGACCGCCGCCACGATCCCGGCCGCCTGCGCCTGCCACCCCTGGACGCGGGCATCGGCGCGGTCCGTGGCGAGGGGCGCGAACAGCGCGACGGTGCGCGCGATCAGCCAGGCCAGCCACACGCTTTCGCCCTGACCATTCTCTCCCACGCGGTTCATGCCGTCGTTCCAGTCGCCCGTGCCCATCAGCGGCAGGCCATGCGGCCCCAGAAGGGCCAGGCTCCGGTCGAGGGCCAGGGCGCAGTGTTCGAACAGCGATCCCTGCCGATCCGAGAGCGTCGGCGTGAAAAAGGCATCGTGGGCGCCCGGCCTCAGGGCCTGTCCCTCCAGGAAGGACACGGTTTCGTCCAGGACGCCCGTGTCCCCGCTGGTCGCCACATAGCTGGCGACGGCGAACACCAACCAGATCCGGTCATCGGAAATGCGGGTCCGCGTGCCCTGACCGGAGTGCGGCAGCCACCAGTGCTGCACATCGCCCTCGACGAACTGCCGGGCGGCGGCGCGCAGCAGATGGGCCCGCGTCTCCTCCGGACAGGCGAAGGTCAGGGCCATGCCGTCCTGCAACTGGTCGCGGAAGCCATAGGCGCCACTGGCCTGATAGAACCCCGACCGGGCTAGGATGCGGCACGCGAGGGTTTGATAGAGCAGCCAACCGTTGAGCATGATGTCCATGGCGCGATCGGGCGTCCTGACCTGCACCGCGCCGAGCCGTCCGGCCCAGAGGTTCGTGACGTCGGCCAGGACGGCGTCGAGATCGGCCCGTCGGGACCGGGCGATCAGGGCGCGGGCCTCGGCGTCCGAGGCGCATTCGCCCATGAACCAGACGACGTCGGTCTCCTCTCCGTCCGCGAGATCGATGGTGGCGCTCAAGGCCACACAGCGGTCGAGCACGACGCCGGCCGTGTCCGACGCCGGTGCGCCGATGTCCCCGTGAAACGCGGCGCGGTCCGTGGTCCAGCTCGTCTGCCGTCCGCCCAGGTCGGTGAAGGCGACCCGATCCGGAAACCCCGGTCCCCATGGGTTGCGCGTGAAAATCGCCCCGGTCTCGTCGTCGCGTCCGGTCAGCAGGAAGGGCGAGGCGGTTCCCGGGGCGATGCCGACCATCCATTCGACAGCGGCGGTGACCGACAGACGCCGCCGTTGGCCGGACCGGTTGCGCAGGGTCAGGCGCGAGATCTTGATCGGGTCGGCGCGCGGAACGAACTGGATCAGGTCGAGGGCCACGCCCTCCGCCTCGTGCTCGAACCGGCTGTACCCGAAGCCGTGGCGCGCCACGTAGGTCCCCCCATCGCGCCGGGGCCACGCCATCGGGCTCCAGACCGCTCCGGTTTCGTCGTCCCGTACAAGGATCGCCTCGCCCGATGGGTCGATCACCGGGTCGTTGGACCAGCGCGTCAGCGGGTTCTCGCGGCTGTTCACGGCCCAGGTGTAGCCCGCGCCCTCCGCCGACACCTGAAAGCCGAACTCGGCGTTGGCGATCACGTTGATCCAGGGCGCGGGTGTGGTCTCGTCGCCCGTCAGGACCGTGACATACTCCCGTCCATCGCGGGCGAAGCCCCCGAAGCCGTTGAAATACTCAAGGTCGGCGGCACCGGGCGCGGAATGGGGCGCGGCGTGGGGCGATCCCTGCGCGGGTCTGGCGTCCGGATGCCTGGGCTTGGGGCGCACGCCGGCGGCGGGCCGCTCGGCCCGTGCGATCTGGTCAGCCACGGATCCGCGTTGGGCATGGAGAACGACACGCGCGGTGGCGGCCAGAAGGTCGCGCGTCTCCTGCGGGACAAGATCGCGCCGGAGGACATGCACCGCACCCGCCGCGACGGACTCGCCCAGGCGCGGCCGCGACTGGCTTTTGCGAACCGCCGCCTCAAGCGCGGTCTGAAGGTCCTGGATGTAGGAGGCGGGATGCTCGTTGACGATCACCAGGTCAACGGCGACCTGCTTCATGCGCCAGTACTCATGGGCCTGAAGCATCTGGCCGACCACGGCCATGTCCGCCGAATCGTCGATGCGAAGCAGGACGATGGGCAGGTCGCCGGAGATGCCCAGCGGCCAGAGCCCGGACTGAGGCCCCGCGCCTCGGGCGATCACCTCCGCCGACATCCGATACCGCGGGTCCTCGTAAAGGATGGGCGCGGCCAGGGTCTGGAAGTCCATCGCCTCTGCCGCGCCGATCCCGATATGCCGCAGTTCCACCTGCGCCTGTGTCCAGGCGAGGGTCTTGGCCCGGTCAAAGGCGTTCCGGTCGTGGTGCTTGTCGATCAGGTCCAGCAGCGCCGCTTGGGTGGAGGCCACCACGGTCCAGAAGGACACCCGGGCAACGGAGCCGCCGGGAATCCTCACGCAACGCCTGAGGGAAAACACCGGATCGAGGACGGTGCCCACGGTGTTGGAGAGCGCCTGTCCGTCCCGCATCGCAACCGCGCCGGACAGGGTGCTGCCGCCCCTGCCGAGGAAGCGCGCCCGATCGGTTTCGTATTCGGGATCGGCGGCGATCTCACCCTCGACGACGGCGAAATGGGCCGCCCAGACGCCCGGCTCGTCCCCGGATCGGGGCCGGCGGGTCGCGGTGAGGGCCTCGTAGTCCGCAAGATGCGCGGTTTGGACGAACATCCTGGAGAAGGCCGGATGAGCAGCGTCCGCCGCCACCGGCGCCAGAACCAGTTCGGCATAGGATGTCAGCTCGACCTCCCGGGAGCGCACGCCACTGTTGGTCAGGGAAACCTGGCGCACCTCCCCGTCATCCTCGCCGGACACCAGGACGTCCATGGTGGTCGTCAGGGTCCCGTCGTGGCCGATGAATTGGGCGTGATCCTCGCTGAACAGGACGTCGGTCGGGGGGCTGCCCTCGTCGCCCGCCGGACTGGCGCTCGCGGTCCAGCGCTTTCCCGTGGCCCGGTCCCTGAGGACGATGCACGTACCTCCGTCTTCGGGTGCAGCGTCCTCCCGCCACCGGGTCACCGCGATGGACCCCCAGCGGCTGTATCCGCCGCCCGTGGCCGTCAGCATCACCGCATAGCACCCGTTCGACAGCAGGTGCGTGGCCGGTGCGCCGGAGGCCGCGACGCTCAGCCGACGGGTCGCGGCCCCTGCAGAGGCGATGGCGGTAACGGGCGTCCTGACGCCCTCCGCCGCCGGACGGGCGACCGCGACATCCTGAGGGACGCGCTCCTGAAGCAACAGCGCGCAAGCCTTTACCATGGGATCGCGATGGAACCGGTCGCGCATCCGGCCCCCGGTCACGGTGTTGGCAAGGGCGACGATGGTCATGCCCTGGTGGTGGGCCATGAAGGTGCGCACAATGGCGACCGTCTCGCCCCCCGGGATCCGCGAGCGGGTGAAATCCAGCGCGTCGAAAAAGCCATGGCGTCCCAGCGCACCCATCCCGGCCAGCCGGTCGAAGTTGCGGCGGGCGCCGTGCGGATCGACCATCGCTCCAAGCGCGGTGGCATAGGGCGCGACCACGGCGTCACCCGCCAGCCCCCGTTTCAGGCCAAGTCCCGGCACGCCGAAGCTGGAATACTGATACGTCAGTTCAAGGTCGCGGGCGTTGAAGGCGGATTCCGAGACCCCCCAGGGGATGTCCAGTGTGCGGGCATGGGCCTGCTGGACCGCAACGGCTAGCCGATTGGTTTGCTCAAGCACGCTGCCGAGGGGTGCGCGCATCACCAGCGACGGCATCAGGTATTCGAACATGGAGCCGGACCAGGAGATCAGGGCCGACCCGCTGCCCATGGGCGTGGCGCCCCGACCGAGGCGGAACCAGTGCCGCGTCGGCACATCGCCCTTGGCGATGGCGAACAGACTGGCCAGACGCGCTTCCGAGGCCAGCAAGTCATAGCAGTTCGCGTCCAGCCCGTTGTCCGCGAGGGAATACCCGATGGACAGCAGCATCCTTTCGGAATTGAGCAGGTCCGTGAAATCCATGGCCATGGCCATGGCGCGGGCCTGCGCGGCGCGTGCCCTCACCCGATCCACCAGATGCCGCGCCTCGTCCTCGCTGGCCTGGCGATCCCGGGCATGGCTTAGGCCGGCCGTCCTGAGGGCGTCGATCCAGAACAGGGGATCGGATGCCAAGTCGTCGTCGTCCGCCATGGGCAGACTGTCCCGAATGGCCTCCGCCGCCTTGCCCGCAAGGCGGTTCAGGGGTGCGAAAACCAGGTCGAGGCCCTGGGCCCCCTCAAGCAGGGTTTCAATCTCGTCGAGACAGGCCGACACGGACGGCCCCTGCCCCCGGGGTGGGGCGGGCAGATCGGCGATGGCCAGACGGGCAAGGCGCAGGGTGTCCATCAGCCCGGCCCGCACATCCGCCTCGGGCGCGTTCAGCGGTGCGTCCGGCTTGCCCGGCGCCGGGGTCGCCCACTCCTCGCAGGCATTGGCAAGCGCGATCAGATGGCCCGCCAGATTTCCGCTATCGACCGACGAAACGTAGGCCGGATCGAGAACGTGCCCATCCCGTGTGTCGTACCAGTTTAAGAAGTGGCCCTTGTAGCGCGCCAGACCGTCCATGGCCGTCAGGGTCGCCTCAAGGCGTTCGACGGTTTCGGTCGTGCCCGCCCATCCGAAGTCCCGCGCCGCCACCGTGGAGAGCAGGTACAGCCCGATATTGGTGGGGGAGGTCCGGTGGGCGAGGACGGGGGCCGGATCGACCTGAAAATTGTCGGGCGGCAAAAAAGAGTCCGCCTTCGTCACGAAGGTCTCGAAAAAGCGCCAGGTCCGCCGGGCGACGAGGCGCAGGGCGCAGCGGTCGGCGTCCGACACCACAAGGCGTCGCGCGCGCGGCGACGGCCGGCTGATCCGGTACGCGATGGCGGGCATGGCCGCCCAGGACACGGCGACGGGCAGGATCAACAGCCAGGAGGACGGCGCGATCACCACGGCTCCGGCCGCCAGGATCAAGCCGAGCGCCATGCCGCCGCGCATTGTTCCGTAAAACCCGGGCAGGTCCAGACGGGGCGCCGCCGTCGATGTCGCCGCCGTCGTCCATTCCAGGAGATCGCGGCGTGTGACGAACAGGCGCCATACAGTGCGACCGATGGCGTCGACGGCGCGCCGGGTCTGGTCGGGCAGGAAACAGACCGAGAGAAAAACCTGCACCATCGCCAGCCACACCCCCTTGCCCAAGGTGTCGAAATGGCTGCGCGCCGTCAGGCCGGAGCGCCGGGGCAGAATGGCGAAGGCGCTCGGCAGGAACGCGGGCAGTGCCATGGCCGCCATGACGAACGCGATCCCGATCCAGGCCGCCGGCGTCGGCATCACCCAACAGGCCGCCAGTGCGAACAGGAGGAAGGGCGCGAGGAGCGACCGTCGCAGATTGTCGAGCATCTTCCACCGCCCGAGAAGGGACGGAGCAGCGGGACCGGACCAGTGACCGAACACCCAGGGCAGAAGCTGCCAGTCGCCCCGGATCCAGCGGTGCTGGCGTTTGGCGGCGACGTCATGGCGGCTGGGGAAGTCCTCGACGACCTCGACGTCGGAGGCGAGCCCGGCCCGCACCCATAGGCCCTCGAACAGGTCGTGGCTGAGCAGGGCGTTTTCCGGGACCCGGCCGGACAGGGCGGCTTCGAACGCATCCACGTCATAGATGCCCTTGCCGGCGAACGATCCTTCTCCGAACACATCCTGGTAGACGTCGGAGACCGCCGCCGCGTAAGGGTCCATGCCCGCCGGTCCCGAGAACACCCGCTGGAACAGCGAGCCTTCCCCGCCCCGCGGCAGCGACGGCGTGACGCGCGGCTGGAGAATGCCATACCCGTCCGAGACCCGCCGCCGGGCCGGATCCAGGATCGGCCGGTTCAGGGGATGGCTCATCTTGCCCACCAGCCGCCGCGCCGCGTCGCGCGGCAGCCGGGTGTCGGCGTCCAGGGTGATCACATACCGCACACCATCGGGCACATGGGGCGGCACCCCGCCCACGGTCGCGAAGGACGTGTCGGTGGCCCCGCGCAGAAGCCGGTTCAACTCAACCAGTTTGCCCCGCTTGCGCTCCCACCCCATCCACACGCCCTGCTTCGGGTTGAAACGCCGGTGGCGGTGCAGAAACAGGAAGCGGTCGCCGTCGGGGCCGGGGCCATGTCGCCTGTTCAGCGCGGCGATCGCCTCGACGGCGACGGACAGCAGGCCCGCATCGCTGTCGACGACCTCATGATCGGCGTCCGCCCCATCCGACAGCAGGGCAAAGGTGATGTCACCGCCCGCGCCGGACAGGTAATGCACCTCCATGCTTTCGATGTGGTCCCGAAGATCGGTTTCGCGGGTCAGGAGCGTCGGGACGGCCACCAGCGTGCGCGCAGACCCTGGAATCCCCGCCGAAAGGTCGAGCCCCGGCAGAATCACGGGACCGTGGCGCCAGGTCGCCAGGCGGTTGACCAGGGCGGTGGCCACCTCGGTGGCGGGAACGCCCCCCAGGATGGCAAACATCGCCAGTCCGCCCCAACTCAGCCCGGCCAGGGAGAGGCACCAGAGAGGCAGCGCCAGAACCAGGGTCGTCAGGACCACCATGGCGCCGACGTAGCCGGCCAGCCCCATGTCGCGGCCCAGGCGGCCGAGCCGTGCCGGGTACGTCGGACGGAACCCGATTGCCTGCTCAAGCGCGCGGCGGCCGTGCCCGATCAAATGGAAGCCGGGGTCGCCGACCCGTTCGGCCATCTCCGGTGTCGGGGCGGTTCGGGCGGCTTCGGTGGCGGCACGGATGGCGTGGTCCGTGACGTCGCCTTCCGAAAGCGCCGAGCCCCGAGCCAGTGCCTCGATGGCGGCCCGGTACAGGTCGCGCGTCGGGAAGTCCATGGAGGCAAAACGGCTGCCGGCGCAGAGCCTTTCATCCACCAGGCTGATGCTCTCGACAAACTCCGTCCAGTCGATGTCCGAGATCAGCCGCATACTGTTGATGACGTTGCGGATGGAAACATTCGACGTTCCCAGGCGTTGTTGCGCCCGCGAGACCACCGTTTCGATGGATACCCCTTGTTGCTCAAGGCGATCGGACAGCCAACCGATGGCGGGTGTCATCGTCGGGTCCTGGTCCCGCAACCGCTTCGCCAGTTGCGCGGCGAAGACCTCCGAGAGCGGGCCATCGGAGCGCGTGGCGATATCGGCGTCCAGGGCCGCCTTCGCACCGCCCGACGCCAGCAGTCGGTCGGCCAACGCGTCCGCGTCCGCCCGTTCCGAACGCCCCAGAACGATCTGGGCCGACAGCCGCCGCAGGTTCTCCACCAGAACAATGCGCAGGGTAATCGCGACGGCCCAGAGTTCGCCGATCATCAACGGCTGGATGCGTTGGTAGGCCCTGATGAAACAGCGCAGCGTCACCGGATCGATATGACTGTCGGTATGGGCAATGAAGGCCCAGGCCAGCCCGAACACGCGCGGATAGCCGGCGAGGGGACCCGCGGCCAGTTTGGGCAATTGCCGGTAATAGCCGGCGGGCAGATGGTCGTGGATCTGCCGGATCTGTTTCTCGACAAGGTGATAGTTGTCCAGGAGCCACTCCGCCGCAGGAACGATGTCGCCCCCCTTTTCGGCTTCGGCGGCATTCGACCGATAATCGGCCAACAACGCGACGGCGTTGCTTTTCAGGCGCCGGTCCAGCGGCGGGACCCGTGGTGGCCTAGGCGTGACCTGCTGGGCCACGGCAAGGCTTTGCGCGTGCCGCTCCAAGCGTTCAAGACCGAACCGCTCCTCCCGGATGGGCGCCGGCCCGACCCAAAGGGGGGTGGAGGATGGACGCCCGCGGATGCCGGGTTGCCGTAGAGACTGCATGGTCCAGGGGTCCTCCAAGAACAGTCCGGGCGTCGGCTATGGCCCGCATGCGCCCCCATGCGGTCTCGTTCCAAACAGCTCTTTGGTCCCCTACTCGCGGGGGGCAACGGATCGCCGGTTTGCGACGCTGTTCCCTTTTTCCTCAACACCGTCATTGCCGGTGTCGTCCGGATCAGTCTCTGCTCATGCGGACAATAACGATGGCAGATAAAGACAATAGAAGAATGGCAAATGCCTCGAAGAGCACGCTTTCCGGCGCAGTTTCTTTTCCCTGGAGAATGATCAATCGGGTCAGTGCTGTTATCGCGATAAAAATCGGGTATACGAATACAGAGCGGCGATCTGAATAATAAACAGACACCATTCCGACAACTTCAATATAAAGAAACATAAGAAGTATATCAGGCAACCCTATTATCTTGACAATATACATATGATATATTTCAACAGCAACTCCACATATGGTCATCGTCAATATGAAAATAAGAAATAATCTTTCCGTTATGTGGAATATATAGTGTGCTATGTTTCTCTCTATCTCATCAATGCGCTCTGAACGAGCGGATTTGGCAATATCATTATTTTCTATATCATTTTCTTTATCTTGGCTCATTTTTATCTATCCATTTTTTAAAGAGACTGCCTTACCAAGTCTGCGGCCACATGTGCGCTTTCCTTATCGAAGTAGTCGCCCCAGAATATGTCATCAACCCGAACTTCCCATGCTTCATCCGTTTCTATAATATCAACCCTATCGGCCGAGAGTTTTTTTGTAAAACTGGTGGACTTTGGGAGCAGCGTTCCCCCATCGCCTCCGGTGTCGGCCGCCTCGACTTGCGCTTCGTCCTGGATATCGGGGCTGGGTCTCTCGATGATGCGCAGAATGGACCGGATGAAGTCGTTGCCACGATCATCGGCCGTCGTGCGGTCGTGGTCCCGAATCGCCTGCGCCATGGGTGCAACAAACCGGTCCTTCAGGTGATTGACGAACCGTGGTTCCGTCCAGGACATATGGGCGACAAGGGATTGCAAAAGAATTCTCTCGTATGCAAGCCGCTCCCTTTCATTGTCATTCATTTTCGAAAGTCGATTCGAACCGCCTCTACTTTCTACCATGATATTTTGGCTCCTATTGTTGGTCTATTTATTGTACCGCATATAATACTACTTTTCGCAGGAGATAATTTTGCCGGAGATACGGCTATATTGACCTTGAGTTTTGTAATGTTGAAGGGCGTTCTTCATGCTGCCGTACCTCAGGTAAAGGTCGTAGAAGGGGTCCACGGGCGAAAGCACGATCCGGGCCCCCGTGATTTGTGTGGTAGAATCCGCCGAACAGGTCTCTTCTGTTCTCGAAGGCTCAATATTTTGCGATCCCATGGCCGAATCTCCTTGCTCTGAATTTTGGCGGTGGCAACAAGCGTGCCCGCGTGTCTTGATGCACGTCCGACAATTGGCTTTGTCATGGTTTTCCATGTCGAACGCTTCGGCCCCTTCCTGGTTGAGGGGGGATCGATGGGGCGAGCGCCCCGAAACGATCCAGTCGGCGATTGACGGTTCTTAACGGTTCTTCTCGTCGGCATCGCGTTTCGCCTGTGCCATGGCGTCCTTCAGGTTCGTGTACTTGTATTCCCGATAGTGGAATACATCGGTTGAAACACGCGTGACCCCGGCGCAGCGCATTTCGGCGTCCGTGATGGGCGTGTCCGTGTCCAGGTGGGCGGTGTCGATCTGTTGGCGTTCCATGTCCTGGTCTCCTTTGGCTCAGGGGTACCGGCTCTTGCGGGTGGCCCTCGGCGCGGTGGCGGTCGGGTCAGGCGTCCGACGCCCGGTCGAGTCCGGACGCGCGCGGCGACCGAGGGTCGGGGTGCGCCTGTCACGTCGTGTCATGCCCCGGCACGTCCGACCGCATAGGGTGCTCGGTCCGGCAGCACGAGATGAAACACTGACGTATCGGTGGTAAACCGACCCCACAGGTGTTCGTCCGCCATGATGGAAAGGCTGTCCCCATAGGCTTTCAGGGGATCCAGCCGGCGGTCAACTTGGTTCAGGCAGGTCGGCTCATTGGTGTGAAACCGCAGCGTAAGCCTCGCTTGCGTCTCCATGAGACGTTTGGGCCGATACCGAGCGCGTGCCCGGCAGCACAGGGTCCACCGTTTATTTGAAGCTCCAGCAGCGTTCGGGTAACCGGGAAGTGGTGAGCAGCAAATGCATGGACAGACCCCCTTTCAGGCAGGCCGCATGGGCGAACACGAGAGCGTTCTGCGTGACATTTGGGTCACGTAAAACGCTCTATCTTTTTTTATTTACGCAATTCGTCCCCGGTTTTGTGGGGGGCGATCTATTCCCGATCGCTCGGGATTTGCTTTAGTGTGGTGAATTTAAAGTTCCTACTACCATTTCTGCGCGCGCGCATAGGAACTTCAAATCCATAAACCACAATAGAATCAATTATTTACTAGCGTCCTGATCGAATCCGAAGTTCGTTTGACGCTTACCGAAAAAGAGGGCGAACTTCGGATTCGGGACACTAGAGGGGCCGGGTCGAGTTCCTGCCCTTGATGATGCGTTCGATCAGGTCGGCGACGTCCCGATGCACCTGCTGATTGGTGGCCTCCTCCATGGCTCTGCGATGGGCCGTGGCGGCGTCCTCAAGGATCGCGTGGGCCTCGTCGCGGTCGATGATCTCAAGGTCGGTCATTGACAGCAGCAGCGATTCGCAGATGGACAGGGCCGCCAAACCGGCGATATCGGGATCAGGTTTCACGTGCGGTCCTCAAGGAGGTGGGGTCTGGCGGGATGCCGTGCCGCGCTCCAGGGCGACTGTACGAGAAAGCCTAGCGCGTCCCGTGGCGCCGCGTGCTAATCTGGGATAGCCTGTTGGCTTGGTGCCGACGGTGCGACCCGGGAGCACGACCCTTGTCCGCAAGCGAAAGCCCCTTGGCGAGAAAGCTTGGCTCTTTCATGCCGCTGATGCCGGACGAGTTGCGGTGCGTTGCCGAACTGGAATCCATCCGTCGCAGCGTGGCGCCGCAAACGGAAATCGTATACGAGGGGCAGCAGGACCATCGCGCATGGCTGCTTCTTGAGGGCTGGGCCAACTGCTACAAAATCGTTCCCGACGGTAGCCGGCAGATTATCGGCTTCCCGCTTCCCGGTGATTTCATGGGATTGCGCAGTATCTTGTTGCGCACCTCCGATCATTCTTTCGAGAGCCTGACCGACGCCGTCATCAGCGAAGTGTCTCAGCAAAGAATGATCCAGATTTTCCAGGACTTTCCACGTCTGGCCACGGCCATCATGTGGGCCACCTCCCGTGACGAGGCGATGGTGGTCGAGCATCTGGTGAATATCGGGCGGCGAAGCGCCATCGAGCGGACGGCGCACTTCTTTCTGGAACTGGGGCAACGCCTCGCCTTGATCGGCAGGGTGACGAACAACGGGTTCGCGTGCCCTCTCAATCAATACGTTTTGGCCGACGCGCTGGGGCTCAGCGCCATCCATGTCAACCGCATTCTCAGGCAATTGCGTGAACGCGGGCTCATCACGCTCAAGGCCCAACAGGTGATTATTCTCGACTTGGCGGGGCTTGAGGACTTGGCCGGCTTCGACAGCGGTTATCTCAATCACGGCCAGTCCGGGCACGGCCATCCCGGAACGTGATGTCCGCGCGGCGGTGTCCGGGATCGCATCTCTGGATACGCTGAGCGGGCCGTTTAGCGGGCTGTCGGCGGCTCTGGCGCGGTCTGGATCGACACCGCCGCATCGCGCGCCAGGGCTGCCGCCAGGTCATCGGGATCGACCGTCAGCGTTCGCGACCGCCCAGGAGTTGCAGGTGTCGCGGGCAGGTGGACCAGGGTTTGTACCCGTCGATAGGCTTCGAACGACACGCCCTCCAGTCGTTCCTCGTCCGTTTCCACGTCGTAGGTCCCGGGCTGGAGAAGCTCGTCGAAATCACCGAGAGTGAAGGGGTTTGCGAAGGCGACGGTTTTCTTTGATGTGCGGACGGTCATCCGCGAACTCCGCGTCGCGACGATCCCGGCGGGGGGGAGGCAGGCGGAGGGGGCGCCCCCCTTCCGAGTCCCGTCACTTCGGCCTCTGCGCCGAAGCCACATCGCCCTCTTTTTCGGGGGGCTGGGCGGCCGGTTTCCCGGCGGCCGGCGCACCCGCCGCCTTGTCATCCGACTTGTCCTTATTTGCGCTGGGCTGCGATTGAGAGAATGTTTTGAAAGACATGAGTGCCCCTTTTCGGGTCATGCCGGCAATGATTTGCCAGCATTTTCTATATGGTATTGACGGCACGCACGTTCAATCGGCCAAAAGTATTTTTTGCTTTTTTTAAGGCTTGCCTCTTTCTGTATTCATTCCATTGTTTTTATTCAGGCCTCTTTCAGAATTGTAATGCGCCGCCACCCGATCTCGGCCACCCATCATTGCTGCCCCAACGTAGTCCGAGACCTTTCCGGCGGCAGCTTTGACCGGATGGTCGGCAAGGTGGGCGTAGCGGGCCGTGGTCTGGACCTGACTGTGGCCCAGCAGCTTGCCGATCATCGGCAGCCCTTCACCGAGGCTCAGCGCGCCACTGGCGAAGGAATGGCGCAGGTCTTGGAGGCGCACGTCGTTCAGGCCGGCGCTGGCGCGGATGCGCCGCCATGGATGCTGCAGGTCGGTGAGCCGCGAACCCTCTTTCCGGCCGGTGATGACCCACGGGTTCCCGTCGACGCGCTCAATGCCCCGCAACACGGCGGCCACCGTCTCGCCGAAATGCACCACCTTGGCACCCGTCTTTGACTCCGGCAGCCGCAGCGCCCGGTTGCGCAGGTCGACATGCTCCCAGCGCAGGGTCATGATCTCGTTCAGCCGGCAGCCGGTCAGGGCCAGCAGGCGGATGGCGGCGATCGCCGAGGGCGTTTCCGACCCATCCCGTTCGGCATCGCGGAGAACCTCGCCAAGGGCGGCGAACTCTTCGGGCGAAAGGAACCGCTCGCGCTTGCGCTCCGGGTACTTGGCCACATGGCGGCACGGATTGCTGCCATCGGGCCGCAGGCCCCAGACCTCCGCCAGATTGAACATCTTCGACAGCACGCCCAGCGTCCGGTTGGCCTGGTACGGAATGTGCCGGAGGGAATGATGCAGGTCGGCGATGTCGCGGCGTTCGATGTCGGTGATGCGGCGTGGTCCCAACGCCGGGTTGATGAACAATTCGACCGCGCGCTTGTATTCCGACTGGGTCGACGGCTTGCAGCGCACGGCGACGTGCTCGGCCAGGAAGCGGTCTCCGAGGCCGCGCATGGTCGGCGCCTTGCGGGCCAGATCGGCGTCGCGGACGGGGTCGCGTCCGGCCTTGGCCTCGGAGATGATCTCGAGTGCGCGGGTGCGTGCCTGATCCGGCGTCATGGTGCCGTGCGACCCAATGGTCACCTTGCGCAGGCGGCCCTTCACCCGCGTCATGGCGACATAGACCTTCCGCCCGGTCGGCCAGACCCGCACGCCGAACCCACGTAGCTCATCATCCCAATGGATGACGTCTCGGGGGCCCGGCGTCAGGCTGTCCACCACTCGTTTCGTGATCCTTGCCATGGTCTGCCTCCCGCGCCGCACGACCTTCAGGCATCTCTCCTGACGGTCCCGACGGGCAACACATAGGTAGCAGAAGAGAGCAAGTTCAGGGTAACAAGGGCGTAAATGGGCGACAAGCAGAAAATCGGAAAATGAGCCCGAAACAGGGCTTTATCGCACGTTACCGCATATGGAAGTATTTTGCCGTAGAAGTAATTGTAGAACTCATAACCTGAAGGTCAGAGGTTCAAATCCTCTCCCCGCAACCACCTTTATTTGCTGTTCAAGCATCCTTGGGCCCTCGCTGGAGACAGCGGGGGCCTTTTTGCTTTCCGCGCAAAGGCTTAGGATGCCCGCCAGCGCGCCATGAAGGTCGATCACCAGGCCCTTCGGATCGCCCTCGTCGGGCCGCAGGTCGATGCGGTCGACGAGCGTGCGGATGATGTCCGCCGCTTCGGTCTGCTGGTCCGGCTGGTTCAGCGCTTCGGCCAGCGCGGCGATCCGCTCGCGGTACAGCTTGGCCATATTGGGGTGCAGGAGCGTCGGTGCTTCGTCCGTCGTGGCGAGACGATGCTTCAGGTCCTCTTTGCGGTCGGCAAGCGCGATCATCTCGTCCTTGACGACGCTGCCCGGCATGCCGTCCGCGACGGCGTCGATCAGCTTCTTGATGCGCCGGTCGATCCGCTCCAGCTCCGCCTTGTACCCGGCCAGCGTGGCGTTGTGCTCCATGCGCAGGCGGTTGGCGTGTTTGGTGAACTCCTCCGCGAACACCTCATACAGCGCCGGGTCTATCAGGTGATTCCGGAGCCCCGACAGGATGGTCTCTTCCATCCGGTCGCGGCGGATGGTGCGCATGTTGGCGCAGGTGCCCTTGTTGCGGGCCGTGGCGCAGCCGAAATGCTCGGTGCTGATCTTCACAAAACCGCCGCCGCACACCCCGCACTTGAGTAGACCCGAGAACAGAGTTTTCGGGCGACGCCGGTTCCAGAAGCCATCGTTCGGCGCAGCCGTGGCGGGCGCATCGCCCCTGGAGGCCTTGCCGCGCGTATCCACGCCCGTCTTCTGCTGCCGCGCCTTCACCCGGTCCCAGAGGTCCTGATCGACGATCCGCATCTCGGGGACGTCCTGGATAATCCAGTCCTCTTCCGGGTTCAGGCGCGAGACCCGCTTGCCGGTCATGGGGTCCTTGACATAGCGCAGGCGATTCCAGACCAGACGGCCGATATAGAGTTCGTTGTTCAGGATGCCGGTGCCGCGCTCGCGGTTGCCGTTGATCGTGCTGTGGCCCCATTCCCTGCCCGAAGGGCCGGGCACGCCGTCCTTGTTCAGGTCCACGGCAATCGTGCGCGAGGATCGACCGATGGCGTATTCCTCGAAAATGCGGCGGACAATGCGGGCCTGATCTTCGTTGATGGTGCGCTCACCCCGGATCGGCTCGCCGTTGGCGTCGAGCGCCTTCACGACGTCGTAGCCGTAGGTCAGGCCGCCGCCGGACTTTCCGGCCTCGACGCGCCCGCGCAGGCCCCGGCGGGTCTTGTCGGCGAGGTCCTTCAGGTACAGCGCGCCCATCGTGCCTTTCAGGCCGATATGCAACTCGTTGATCTCGCCCTCGGACAGCGTGACGATCTTGACGCCCGCGAAGGACAAGCGCTTGTAGAGCGCGGCGATGTCCTCCTGATCGCGGGAGAGGCGGTCGAGGCTTTCGGCGACCACGATGTTGAAATGCCCGCGCCCGGCATCGGCCATCAGCGCCTGCACGCCCGCGCGCAGCAGGTTCGAACCGGAAATCTCCCGGTCGGAATAGACCTGATGCAGCCGCCAGCCTTCGCGGGTCAGGCGTTCTCTGCAAATCCTGACCTGATCGTCAATGGACGCTTCCCGTTGCAGGTCCGAGGAATAGCGGGCGTAGATCGAGGCGGTCGTCATGGCGCGGACTCTTCCGGCGGGAGCGGCTTGGCAGACATATGCGTGCGGAGAAGACGTTCATACTCCGCTTGCGCCGCCTGTCGCGCAAGCAGTTTGACGAGCGCGACCACCCGGGGGTCCAGGGTCGCCGATCCGTCCCCATCCCGTTTCGTGCCGCGCGTCCGTCGCGATGTGCGTGCCGTGTCCATGGCGCCAGTTTAGGCCGACCCAGGCCCCGGAATTCCTCGCGCGAACGGGCGGGCCGCATGTGCGGTCCGCCCGTCGGTGACCCGGGTCATGGCCCCGGGTTAGGCCCGCGCCGGGCCAGTTCCCGGCGGATTGCCGTGATTGCGGCGAGGGCCGCCCGGCGGTTCGGGCTGTCCGGTGTGCTGGCGGCGATCATGTTGAACGCCGCGCGCAGCAGGCCGTGCAGCTCTGCGGTCGGTCGCCAGACCAGATCGGATGTGGTGAGACCGTGCATGGTCGTATCCTCCATCTCGTGTGTGGAGGCCCCGCCCATCGGAGCCTTTCGCCCCGTCCCGACATCATCATGGGGTTAGAAGGCATCCGTGGGCGGCGGCCCGCCCGCACGCGCATGGAAGGATCATCAGACCAGCACGGTGGTCCGAACCCGGCCGCTCCGGTCCAGACCGACCGCGCGGCACAAGGCCGGCGATAGCGTCGCCACGAGGATTCGCCGACACGCGAGCGATCAGCACCCGCGCCCGGCCAACGCAGTCAGAGGAAGAGGACGTCTTCGGTTTCGTGACGGATTCAAGTCTTCGGTTTCGTGACGGATTCAAGAGGAGAGGGAGGGTCCTTCTCCGGCCCGTCGACCGCACGAACCAAAGGAGACGGACCATGACACGCGAAACCACCCCTCGGCAGGACATCTACACCCGGGTCACCGACAGCATCATCGCCGAACTGGAAAAGGGCGTTCGGCCGTGGGAGAAGCCCTGGAGCGCCGAGCACGCCGCCGGCCGGGTCAACCGGCCCCTCCGGCACAACGGCGTGCCCTATGCGGGGATCAACATCCTCATGCTCTGGTCGGCCGCCATGGAACACGGCTTCGCTTCGCCCATGTGGATGACCTTCCGGCAGGCATTGGCGCTCGGCGCGCATGTGCGCAAGGGCGAGAAGGGCTCGCCGGTCGTCTACGCCAACACGATCACCCGCACGGACGAGACCGACGCGGGCGAGACCGTCGAACAGCACATCCCCTTCATGAAGGCGTACAGCGTG
This sequence comes from Roseospira marina, assembly GCF_014197855.1. Lineage (GTDB taxonomy): Bacteria > Pseudomonadota > Alphaproteobacteria > Rhodospirillales > Rhodospirillaceae > Rhodospira > Rhodospira marina. Next base: position 7,874 of record NZ_JACIGJ010000023.1, on the reverse strand, counting down.
TTCAACGTCGAGCAGATCGAGGACCTGCCCGCGCATTACTACACCAAGCCCGAGCCCCGGGCCGACGGGCCGGAGCGCATTGCCCACGCCGAGGCGTTCTTTGCCAATATCGGCGTCCAGATCGTCACCGGCGGCACCGAGGCCAGCTACAACGTGGCGCTCGACCGCATCCGAATCCCGCCGATTGAGGCCTTCCGCGACGCGGACAGCTTTTATGCGACCCTTGGGCATGAAGCAACGCACGCGACTCGCCATCCCGACCGCCTGGCCCGGGATTTCGGGCGCAAGACCTTCGGCGACGAAGGCTATGCGCGCGAGGAACTGGTGGCCGAGTTGGGGGCGGCGTTCCTGTGCGCCGATCTGGACCTGACGCTGCACGTCCGCGAGGATCACGCCGCCTATATCGACCACTGGCTTGGCGTCCTGAAGGCCGACAAGCGGGCCATCTTCTCCGCCGCCGCCCACGCCCAGCGCGCCGCCGATTACCTGCACGGCCGCCAGCCCGGCGCGGCGGATCCCATTCTACAGATCAGCGAGGCCGCCGAATAAGCGGCCTCTTCCCCTTCACGGCTCGACACAGCGGCGTTGCATCCGCCCCGGGCGCGGCACTGTGTCGCGATATGGGGCGCGGAAATATAGCTTGAAGTCTATATAGGTTCTGTGCTATATTTAAACGATGTGGGACGTGCTGTTTGACGAGGCCTTCGAGCCCGAATTCGATGCGTTTGCCGAGGATGTCCAGGACGCCATCCTCGCGCGCGTTGCCGTGTTGGAGCGCGAAGGCCCGCATCTGGGCCGCCCGTATGTTGATACCCTGAATGGGTCGCGGCACGCCAACATGAAGGAACTGCGGTGCACGGCGGCCGATGGCGTCTGGCGCGTGGCCTTCGCTTTTGATCCCGAACGCAATGCCATCCTGCTGGCGGCCGGAGACAAATCGGGCGGCAGTCAGAAACGGTTCTACAAAACGCTCGTGGCCAAGGCCGACGAGAGGTTCGAGCGGCACATGAGCCGCAGGAAAGGAGGAGGATGATGGCCAAGACACTGAGGGAAAAGATGGCGGAATTGCCGCCGGAGCGCCGGGCGCGGATCGAGGCCGAGGCCGACCGTCTGCATGCCGCCTATCAGACGCTGAAAGAACTGCGCAAGGCCCAAGACCTCACGCAGGCACAGATGGCGGAGATGCTGGGTATCCGCCAGGCCACGGTGGCCCAACTCGAAAAGCGCAGCGACCTGATGCTCTCCACCCTGCGCAGCTACGTCGAGGCCATGGGCGGCTCGCTGAAACTGACTGTGGAGTTTCCGGGGCGTCCGCCGGTGTCGCTGGACGGCTTTTCGGATGCGTCAGGCAGCCACGCTCACCCCAACGGTGCGTGAAGGCCCATGAGCGAGCGGATTGAAAAAATCGGCATGAAGCCCGTCCATCCGGGCGAATTCATCCGGGAGGAAATCTTCGCCGAACTGGGTCTGTCCGTGTCCCGGGCCGCAAAAATCCTGGGCGTGCGTCGCGCGACCCTGTCCGATCTCGTCAACGAGAAGGCGGCCCTGTCCCCCGAAATGGCCTTGCGCATCGAGAAGGCCTTCAGCGTTTCGATGGAGCTTCTGTTGCCGATGCAGGTCCAGTTCGATGTCTTCACCATGCGCGGTCGCGCCGACACCATCGACGTCAAGCCCTACATCTCCGCCTGATCGCCCGGGACCGCTTCTCGTCCGGCGTATCCGCTCCGGCATCGGCGGAACCGGGCGGCACGTCGGCCAGCATTTCCCCTTTTGTATTGCCTGAAATGATCGACGCGCTGCCCACCACGCGACCATAGAGGAAGAGGACGTCTTCGGTTTTGTTGACGGGTTTGAACGGAGAGGGAGGGGCCTTCTCCACCCCGTCGGTTCAACAAAACGAGGAGACGACCCATGACCTTTCTGCCGAAATCCATCTACGACCGTTTGCTGGCCAACGGCCGCCGTCAGGATCCGGTGCGCGGCACCGAAGACGAGATCGACTTCCACCCCGTCGTGAAGCTGTTCACGCCGGACGCAGGCTGCACCTGGCTCCTGACCGAGATCGACCCGGACGAGCCCGACATCGCGTTCGGCCTGTGCGATCTGGGGCTCGGCTTCCCGGAACTCGGCTATGTGTCGCTCGCGGAGCTGGCCGGTGTACGCGGGCGGCTCGGTCTCCCTGTCGAGGTCGACCGGCACTTCAAGGCCACCAAGCCCATCAGCCGCTATGCCGCCGACGCGGCCACCGCCGGCCACATCGCAGCTTGAGGGAGGCGACCATGAGCACCAACATCACCCCCGCCCACCAAGACGCGTTCGAGGCGCTGACCAGCGGCGATTACGACAATCTCGCCCTGTTCTCCTGCTTCGTAAACGGCCAACCGGCCTCGGCCATCGTCGCCATCACGCCGGATGAGGACGGCAACACCGTCAACATCCAGCCGCTCTTCGTCAGCCTCACGCCCGACATGGTCCTCACCGATCATGATGGCGTCGGGGCCTGAGCGATCTGACACGGTCCTCGCTCAAGAGCTGGCGGGGGTCGTTCCGGGCCGGTTCAATATGCTACAACTGTATGGGCGGGAAGCTGCCTATCAACTCTCGAGCCGTTGTGGCCCTCGGCGCTTGGTACGTCAGCAAGCAAGTTCACTGCCGTATGCGATACAAATGAAATAGTTTGTCGAAGAAATCTGTGATCCTCGCCTCGGCGCTGTCACCGACCAGTTCATTTGCGCCGAACCGATAGACCTCGTATCCGGCAAGGCGCAGTTCGCGGTCGGCCGACACCATGTTGGCATAGACCTTCAATGACGGAAGGTCGTTTTCCGAAAAGTGATGCTTGCCGTCAACCTCGATCACGATGCGCTGACGGCTCGGAAGCAGTATCAGGAAGTCCATGCGCTGACGCGGTAGCGGAAGCCGGCGGCGCAGGGTTTTCACGACGGCGGGATCATAGTGAAGGTAGACTTGGGGTAGGAGCGCAGGCAGCGCCTCGCCGAGAGTGGACCGATAGGCCTTAAAGTAGGTCGCGAAAAGCTTGCGCTCTGCGTCCGAGGCTAAGGATTCTTGGAGGCGGGCTCCGAGTTTTGCGGCATCCGCCCCCGGCGTAATCTCGCCCCACCAAGTGACGAGTTCCGACCATAGAAGGCCGCTCGCGCCGATCGGCCGGTCGTAGACCAAGCAACTCTCTTCGCCAGACAGAATGACGATGTCGTTGTTGATCGCATCGGCGAAGCCGATCTCAGACTTCGGTCCTCGCGAGGCAAAGATCAAGTTCTTGGGTCGACCACCGACACCACGCACGACAGGACGGAAGCCGAAAATCGGATGACCGGAGAGCTCACTTTCCTGCACGAGCTCGTATCCATCGCGCGCGAGAATCTTGTTCAGGGCGACGACTATCCCCGCTTGATCATCACCTGACCGGGAAAGCGGATGAACGGCTTCTTCGAGCAATGCGCCAAATCTGGCGTTGGAGCAATCAAAGGCACCGATTTCACTGAATAAATGTTCCACCGACCAGTCGCCCGGATTCTGATCCATATGCCGGTCGATTTGGTCACGCAGGCTTTGTCCACTGCTTCCGAGGAGGTCTTCAATCGGTGTGGAAAGGACAAAATAGCGTCCGACGATTTCCACCGTGCCGCGCTCGCCGGCGAGATCGTCTCCGAAGACACGTGCGAGGTCTCGTCGTGTAATGTGAGATATAGGCGGGTCGTTTGCTTCGAGTACCTTGCGGCCCGCTTCATCAAGGGGGATGTCGCCACGATCCGCCCCAAACTTCAGCGCGAGTCGCGCCAATTGCTTCTGTGTCAGGTTCGCCAGCGCTTGTTCGATACGCTGCCGCCTTGACAAGCCCTTCTCGGATGGCACAACCAAGCCCGCGACCCGCTGCGGCTCCTCGCTGAGTTGGTCGTGGGTCATCCCCTGAAGGAGGCCGGCGACGCGCCCATAGAGGTCATCCGCCACGGTTGGTTCCTCTCAGAATCACGCGCACGAATGCGAACATGCGGGTAAAAAGGTAATCGACCTGATCGAGAGAAGTCAGCACTTCCTGCGTCGTCTCAGAGTGACGAATGCGAAAGTTATTCCCAACTTTGGTCAGTTCGGCGGCTTCGCGCCCGAGCGCTTGGCGAAAACCCGAACCCGGCGCGGCGACACGGTCGAGCAGTGCATCGGCCTGCGCGCGCTTGTCGGCCCCCGGTTCCAACGTCTTCAGCCGCTCAAACGCATCCCACAGCTTTTCCAACGCATCGCGGCGATCATCGGGCTTTGGCGAGAGAATTCGCTGTCGTGCGGCTTCAAGAAGCCTGTCGGTTTCCGCGTCATCGGTGTGAAACAAGGCCCAGCCGATCGTACTGGCTATCGCCTGCGGAAGAAGGCGACGGGCCTGTCCGGTCGCTGTGAGTTCATAGGCGACAGCGTTGCGGCGAAACAGGAGGTTCACGTCGGCCACAAATCGCGCAAGGCCAGCGTCTCGATCCCAACTCAAGTGATGGTGACGATAGTAGGAATGATAAGCGCCCTGAATCGGCTCACCCACGGCGCTGGCGCAAAACTCGAGTAGATCGAGGATCACTGGCGTGTCAGGCACAACGTTCGGAGAAAGCGGCCATTCGATCCAAGGCACCTCGGCGCCTAGCACCTGGCGGAAGGCCGCCTCGTCACATCCGCATGGACCGTTCCCGTCTGGGCACTGTTCCGGAAAGCGCAAGCCAAATGAGCCGTTGCCAATTCCCGTCTGGATCAAGCTGGAGAGGCCGGCCCACAAACGCTCATCGATGATTTCGATTGTTTGGGGCCGTGTTCCGTATTCACGATCCGTAAAATAGGTAGACACTCCACTTCTCCCTTGATGCCCATCGGCATATTAAGTAAAAAATCTACGTTTATTTTCTTTGATCAAGGTCGAAGAGAGTCCGCGCGAAATACGATCCAAGCTATCATTGCCCCTGAGTCTACTAGTAACATTCGTCCGTATATTGACACAGTTGATTAATGTCTGAGCGACCGAGATGGGCACCAAGCGAAAACAACTCCCTGTATAATATACTAAAGAGCAAATAACAACTTATTATACATCCAACGCCCCAGAGTCAGAGGCCGTTCGGGTCTTCGTGACGGGTTTTCAGAGACGGGAGAGGGCTTCCGTCGGTCCGTCACGGAGACCTGACCATGACGCACGAGTCCATTTCCACCCATACCGCCGAGGTTATCACGGGCGCGCTCGCCACGCCGGGCGGGCATTTGTCCATCGGGCATGGCGGTTTCACGCTGTATTTCGGCGCGGGCGCAACCCTGTCCGGCTATGACGTGGAACCGATCAAGGCCGCCTGCCTTGCGGCGGGCCTGCCGGTGATCGATAGCCGCGCCATGCCCTTCGACGTGCTGTTCGATCTGGTGGTGCGCGGTCCCATGCCCGCCGTCGGGCGGCCACCCTGTCCGCCGCCGCGCCATGCGCTGTCCTACGCGCCGCTGGAGGAGATTGCCCACGCCTTGGCGATGGCGGGGGCGGAGGTGAGGAACATCCCCGGCATCGCGCCCGGCGGTGCCAGTCAGAGTCAAAGGACGTCTTCGGTTTTGTGACGGATTCGAGCGGAGAGGGAGGGTCCTTCTCCGGTCCGTCGCAACACCAACGAAGGAGACGTCACCATGACGACCACGACAACGAACACAAAGAAGACCGCCCCGGGCAAATCGAAGCCCGGCAAGGTCAACCTGAGCCCTGTCCGGGAGATCCCGTTCAACAAGCTGGTCCTCTCGCAGGCCAATGTCCGCAAGGTCAAGGCCGGGCAGTCCATTGAGGACCTGGCCGAGGACATCGCGAACAGAACGCTGCTGCAATCGCTGGCCGTCCGCCCGATCCGGGACGAGGACGGCAACGAGACCGGCGCCTATGAGGTTCCGGCCGGCGGGCGGCGGTTCCGCGCGCTTCAGCTTCTGGTGAAGCAGAAGCGGCTGGCCCGCACCGCGCCCGTCCCCTGCATCGTGCGGGAGGACGGCAGCGGCGCGGAAGATTCGCTGGCCGAGAACGTCCACCGCGAGGCGCTGCATCCGCTCGACCAGTTCCGCGCCTTCCAGACCCTTCAGAAGGGCGGCCTGTCCATTGAGGATATCGCGGCGCGATTCTTCGTCACCCCCGCCGTGGTGCGCCAGCGCCTGAAACTGACCGCCGTCTCGCCGCGCCTGCTCGCCCAGTACGCCGAAGGTGAGATGGATCTCGAACAACTCATGGCGTTCACGGTCACCGACGACCATGCGCGGCAGGAGCAGGTCTGGGAGACGCTGTCCAGCTATGGGCAGGTTCGCCCCTCCTTCACCATCCGCCGCCTGCTGACGGAGACGGCGATCCCGGCCGACGACCGCCGGGCGCGGTTCGTGGGCGCAGAGGCCTACGCGGCCGCCGGCGGCATCATCATGCGCGACCTGTTCAGCGAGGATGACGGCGGCTGGTTTCAGGACATGACAATCCTGGAGCGCCTTGTCGGCGGTCGACTGACCGCGCTGGCGGGCGAGATCAAGGCCGAGGGCTGGGCATGGGTCGAGGCCGCGCCGGACTTCCCCTACGGCCACACCAACGGTATGCGCCCCCTCACGGGCGAGCCGTCCCCAAGGACGGAGGCTGAGGAGCACGAACGGCACAGCCTGCTGGCCGAGATCGACCGCATTCTCGGGGCGTATGGCGAGGGCGAGGACCTGAGCCGCGGAGCCGCGCGCCCCGAAGGGGCGCTGCGGCGAGAAAATCAAGGACTCATCTTCTTCGGCGGGCCGTTGAGACCATGGGCCCGCCGAGTCAATGCGAGTGTTGCTCAGTATCAGAGGGGAGAGCGCGCGTGCCCGTCAGCAAGAACCGCCGCAAGGACGGCACGAAGGCCCCCAAGCCGGCGCCCCGGAAACGCCGGAAAGCCGAAACGTCCCCGGCCCCGCTTCCGGAGGACCTTCCCCCGCGGGTGGCCATGGAAAAGATGATGGCCAACCTCCAGAGGAGCCTGCTGGCCGACGATCTCCTGGGCGAGGCGGAGGCCGATCCGCTCCACGCGGCGCAGGACATCATGTATGATGCCTGGGAGTGCGGGACGAAACGGGAGCGCGTCGCCCTGGCGAAACAGGCGCTCGGGATCTCGGATCTCTGCGCCAACGCCTGGCTGCTGCTGGCCGAGGAGGAGGCCAAGGGCGTCGTCGAGAGGCGGGCCGCCCTGGAAAGGGCCGTGGCCGCCGGGGAAGAGGCCGTGCGGCACGTCCTGGGGGAGGAGGCCTTCGAGGAGGAGGAGGGGCACTTCTGGGGGATCCTGGAAACGCGCCCCTACATGCGCGCCCGGGCGGCCCTGGCCGAGTGCCTCTGGGAGATGGGGGACCGCGATGAGGCCGTGGCCCACTGGCGCGACATGCTCCGGCTGTGCCCCAATGACAATATGGGCCTCCGCCATGTGCTGGCGCCGAAACTGCTGCACCTGAACCTGTTCGAGGCCACCCGGGAGCTGCTCGACGAGTACGAGGAGCCGGACTTCGCCGAATGGGGCTATACCGACGCCCTGCTGAAATACAAACAGGGCGGGGCCACGTCGGTGGCGAACAAGGCTTTGGTCGCGGCGATCAAGAATAACCCCCATGTGCCGGCGTACCTGCTTGGCGAGAAGCACCTGCCGAACCAGACCCCGCCCCACTACGCCCTGGGATCGAAGGACGAGGCAGTCCTCTACGTCCTGTCCAGCGGGGAGACATGGACCTCGACCAAGGGCGCCCTGACCTGGCTGAGCGAAACCGCCAAAAACACCCTGTAAAAAAAGGTTCATGACGGAAAATCGGGGAGGGGCGGACAACGGGACGGCCTGACACACTGGTAGTTGCGACACGACACAGACTGCCAGGGAGGC
>NZ_JACIGJ010000022.1 GCF_014197855.1 Roseospira marina | reverse complement strand
CGCGATCCAGACCCGGGTCCAGGCGGTGATCAGAGGCAAAAAGTGTTACCTATGTCATCGGTCCAAAACGTTACCAATGTTTCCGGTTGCTCAGGTGAATCCCGTCCTCCCATCCGGTTCGGCCCGGGACCAAGATCCAGGCTTTCCGGAAGGGTCCGGCTTCCCTATTATCAGCATGACACGGGCGTCGTCGTGTGAGGGAGACGGTCGGCGGCAGGTATTCAACACGTCTTTGTCGTGCGCCGAGTCCGTCACATGTCAAACTTTTGGTTTAGAAGCGGCCGCCTCTTTGATTTCTTATTAGGCCGATTTCAATCAAAAGGCGCATCTCCAAGGGAACGCGCCTTAGTTTGTCTTTTTGTCGTCGTGCTGATGGCCTTGGCGCTGGGTTTGCGCCTCGTGATCGCCCCCCTGGACGGCGGCATTCAGTACATCACCTTCTTCCCGTCCGTGGCGATCGCCGCCGTCATCGGGGGGTTCGGCCCCGGCATGGTGGCCGCGGGGATCGGCACCGTTTTGGCAACGTACCTGTTCTGGCCGCCCTATATGAGTTGGCAGGTCGATTTCGAGCGGGAGATGATTCTCTCCAACGCCGTGTTCCTGGTGGATGCGCTGCTCGTCTGCACATCGATCGAGGCCATGCATCGGTTCTATCGGCGGTTTTCGGGCGCGGAGGAGGAGCTTCGGCTGGCGGCCGCCGTCTACGCGCACTCGTCGGAAGGCATCATGGTCACCGATGCGGACGGCCACATCCTGACCATCAATCCGGCGTTGTCCCAGATCACGGGCTACAGTCCGGAGGAACTGATCGGCCACAACCCGGGCGTCTTGCGCTCGACCCGGCACGACAACGAGTTCTACCGAACCATGTGGGACGCCCTGGCGACGCACGGTGTCTGGCGGGGACAGGTTTGGAACCGCCGCAAGGACGGCGAAGCCTATCTGCAATCCATGACCATCAACCGCGCCGCCGACTCCGCCAACCGGCGCGTGCGCTATGTGGCGGTGTGTCGCGACATCACGGGCCGCCACCTGCAGGACGAACAGATTCGCCATCTCGCGTTTCACGACGCGCTGACCAACCTGCCCAACCGCCTTGTTCTAAAGGACCGCCTGCAACACGCCATCGTCCGGGCGCAGCGGGAGAAGGGCCGTCTGGCCCTGATCTTCGTCGACCTCGACCGGTTCAAAGACATCAACGATGCGTACGGCCACGATATCGGCGACCTTTTGCTGCAGACGGTCGCCGACCGGATTCGCAGCCAGCTCCGGGCGTCCGACACGGCGGTCCGCATGGGCGGGGACGAGTTCGTGATCCTGATGGAGAATCAGGGACCGGGCCGGATGAGCGACCGCGTCCCGGCCGCTCTCATCGACCGGATCACACAGCCGATGCCCCTGGAAACCGTGACGGTGCGCGTCGGCGTCTCGCTGGGACTCGCCTTTTATCCGGACGATGCCGCGGACGCGCAAACCCTGCTCAAGCGGGCCGACGCGGCCATGTACGCCGCGAAGACCGGCGGCCGCAACACGTTCCGCTACTATGCGCCGCCGGACGAGCAGGCCGTTCCGATTGCGGACCAACGCCTCTGATCGCGCCCGCTGGCTCTCTCAGTCCAAGATGTCGAGCACCGTAGCCAGGGTGTCGAAGATCGTGTCGATGTGCTCCCGGTCAATGGTCAGAGGGGGCGACAGGGCGATGATGTCGCCGGTGGTGCGGATCATCAGGCCCGCCTCGTAGCATTTCAGGAAGGCCTCGAACGCCCGTTCGGTGGGTTTGGCGGGCCGGGGTTCCAACTCGATGCCCGCGATCAGGCCCATGTTGCGCAGATCGATGACGTGCGGCTTGCCCTTCAGGCCGTGCACCCGCTCTTCCCAATAGGGCGCCAACGCCGCGCAGCGGCCGAACAGATCCTCGCTCTGGTACACGTCCAGGGTCGCCAACGCCGCCGCGCAGGCCAGCGGGTGGGCGGAATAGGTGTAGCCGTGGAACAGCTCGATGGCCGTTTCCGGGCCGCTCATGAAGGCATCGTAGATGCCCTTGCGCGTCACCACGGCGCCCATGGGCACGGTCCCACTGGTCAGGCCCTTCGCCGTGGTCACGATGTCCGGCAGCACCCCGAAGTGCTCGCAGGCGAAGGACGAGCCCAGACGGCCGAACCCGGTGATGACCTCGTCGAAGATCAGCAGAATGCCATGCCGGTCGCAGAGCGCCCGCAGCCGCTCCAGGTAGCCTTTCGGCGGCATCAGCACGCCGGTCGAGCCGGCCATGGGCTCGACGATCACGGCGGCGATGGTCTCCGCACCGTGCAGGGCGACAAGGCGCTCCAGATCGTCTGCCAGTTCGGCGCCGTGCGCAGGCTGGCCGCGCGAGAAGGCGTTCTTCTCCGGCCGGTGGGTGTGGGGCAGATGGTCCACACCGGTCAGCAGGGTGCCGAAGAAGCGCCGGTTGTTGGTGATGCCGCCGACGGAAATGCCGCCGAAGTTCACCCCGTGATAGCCGCGCTCACGCCCGATCAGGCGGGTGCGGCTGCCCTCGCCGCGCATACGGTGGTAAGCCAGCGCGATCTTCAGCGCGGTGTCCGCGCTTTCGGAGCCGGAGTTGGTGAAGAACACATGGTCCAGGTCGCCCGGCAGCATCCCGGCCAGCCGGTTGGCCAGGGCGAAGGCCTTCGGGTGCCCCATCTGGAAGGCCGGGGCGTAGTCCAGCTCCGCCGCCTGCGCCTGGATCGCCTGGACGATGGCGGGGTGGCCGTGCCCGGCGTTGCAGCACCACAGGCCGGCGGTCCCGTCCAGCACCTGGCGACCGTCGTCGGTGGTGTAGTGCACACCCTGCGCCCCCACGAGCATGCGCGGTGCGGCCTTGAACTGCCGGTTGGCGGTGAAGGGCATCCAGAACGACGACAGGTCGTTGACGGACGGCGGAACACCAGCACCTTGGGCGGTCATCGGGGGATCCTCCTGCGGGCGGTGGGCGGTTTGAGGCAGGACACACGGTCGCATTCCGTACGCTGCAAGGTCTCGCGCGGCGGCACAAGACGTTTTCTTGCGAACAATCCCGCCGGATCAGCGCGCCACCCAGCGCCCCACCCGGATGCCGTACAGCAGCACCAGAAGCCCGATATAGACCAGGGGCTCGGTGATGTCGGCCTTCACCATCAGGAGGTAATGCACCGCCCCCAGGATGCCGGCGGCGTAGACCAACTGGTGCAGCCGCTGCCAACGCCGGCCGCCCAGGCGCTTGATCATGCCCTTGGTGGAGGTTGCCGCGAGCGGGATCAGGGTCAGAACGCCGGCCATGCCCACCATGATGTAGGGGCGCTTCGTCAGGTCATCGATCAGGGTGGGCAGGTGCAGACCGATGTCCACGACGACATAGGCCAGGACATGCAGGCAGACGTAGGCGAACGCCCACAGGCCGATCATGCGGCGGTAGCGCACCGGGCGGGACGAGCCGGTCAGATGCCGCAGGGGTGTCAGCGCCAGCGTCAGGATCAACAGGCGCAACGCCCAATCGCCCAGATGGCGGACGACGGTCTCGATCGGGTTGGCGCCGAGATCGCCGGTCGCCGCCCACAGGACCAGCGCCAGCAGGGGCAGGGCACAGCCGAGAAACACGCCCCACCACCACGCCCGGTCCAGCCCGGCGCGCCCACGCCGCCGATCGCCTCGGGGAGAGCGCGCGGCCTCTGGGCCGGGGATCGTCGCGGGCGCGGCCACCGGACCGCTCAGCCTCGGCCCAGCGCGCGGGCGAACAGCGTCAGGGTGCGGTCCAACGCGACCGCCGCGATCTCCGGCCGGTGGTCGGCACGGGCCTCGCAGTTAAAACCGTGGCCCGCCCCGGGGTGGACCAGGATCGGCAGGTCGGGATGGGCGGCGCGGATGCTGGCGATGGCGTCGATGGAGATCAGCGGATCGAGCGCGCCGAAGTGCAGAAGGGTCGGGCAGCGCGGGTTTTCGTCGGCGAACTGGACGATCTGGCCGCCGTAGTAGCAGGCGGCGGCCCCGAACCCGGCCAGCCGGCAGGCGGCCAGCCAGGCCAGCGACCCGCCCCAGCAGTAGCCCACCACGGCGACGGGGCCGGCGCTGGCGGCCAGATTGCGCGCCGCGTCGATATCGCGCAGGGGCTCGCTCCAGCCCAGCGCGCCGCGGATCTCGCGGCCGCGCGCCGTGCCGGCCTGGTCGTAGTCCAGCTCCACACCCCGTTCGGCGCGGTCGAACAGCGCCGGCGCCACGGCCCGGAACCCGCGCGCCGCGAAGTCGTCGCAGACCCGCCGGATGTGGCCGTTGACCCCGAAAATCTCCTGGATCACGACAAGGCCGCCCCGTGCGGGCGCCTCCGTCGGATCCGCGCAGTAGGCGGAGAAGGTATGCCCGTCGGATGCGTTCAGGGTGATCGTTTCGCCCATGGGCGCACTCCTTTTGGTGGACGTTGGCACGGGCGTGGCGCGCGACCGGTGTGGCGGGCGAGTGTGGCACACACGGCCCGCACCTGTCGCGCACGGAAGCCACCGGACGCAGCTGGAAGGACTGCCGGACCGGATCGAACCGGGGGCGACCGTGTCACATTTCGTCAAAAACAGTCAGAGTTTGCCATGATTCGGCTTACAGGTCGGGACACACCGTCATAGGGATGTGATGGGGCCACCGTACGGTGGGATCTTGCACAGGGCGTGGAGAGCGCGTGCCGGACCAGCGCAGCCCCCGCCCTGTGAGCCCCGTTTCGAATGGTCTGCCTCAGGAGACACCCATGGCGCTTGCCGACACCCGATCCCGCTACGGCTGGATCAGCATCATCAACCACTGGGCCATCGCGGCCCTCATTCTTGGCCTGATCGCGTTCGGCCTGATCCTGGAGGGCCTGCCGCGCAGCCCCATGAAGGGCGACCTGATCCAGGTGCACAAGCTCCTGGGCGTGCTCGCGCTGACCCTGGCGCTGTTGCGGCTGGGCTGGCGCGCCCTGCAACGCAGCCCCGGCGCGGTGGAGGGTCAACCCGCTCTCGCCGAGACCCTGCGCACCGCCCTGCACGCCACGCTGCTGGTGGCCACGGTGCTGCTGCCCCTGTCGGGGATCGTGATGTCCTTGTACAACAACCATCCCGTCTCCCTGCTCGGCCTGTACACCATCCCGGCGCAGGGCGAGGTCGGGTGGCTCGCCGCCACCGGGCATATCGTGCACGAGTGGGGCAGCTATCTGGTGCTGCTGCTGGTCGCGGGCCACGCCCTGGTGTCGTTGAAGCACCACTTCATCGACCGCGACGACACGCTGAGCCGCATGCTGCCCGATCGGACGGCCTGACCCTTTCCGCCCCCGCTCCGCCCCGCGCCCGTCCCGACGCAGGACGGCGCGGGGGTCGCCGGAGCGTCTCACGCGGGCGGCGGCGTCCATCCCACGATGGTCCAGAAGAAGGCCAAGGCCTCTTTGACGTGGTCGTCGATGGCGGCATCCAGATCGTCCGGCAGCAGACCGGCCACGCCGCGCAGATGCAGATCGCCGAGAGCGATGGTCAGGAAGTGCCGCGCGGTCCGGTCCGGGTCGTCCACGACGATCCATCCGTGCTCCCGCCAGGTCGTCAGGATGCGGGCGAGCCGTCGCCTCGCGCGATCCGGTCCGAGTCGGTAAAAGGTGCGGGCCACCTCGGGAAAGTGACGGCCCTCGGACAGAACCAGCCGATAAATGCCGAGCGCCTCCGGCGCCAGCGAGGCCGTCAGCAGCCGCCGGGCGATCTGCTCCAGGACACCGGGCACGTCGGCCGCGCCGATAGCATGCGGATCAATCATATCCTGGGCGAACAGGTCCGAGAGCACGTGCTCCGTGCGCTCCTCCAAGATGGAGATGAAGAGACCTTCCTTGCCACCGAAATAGCTATACACCGTGGCCTTCGACGCATTCGCCTCGGAGACGACGAGATCAATGGTCGCCCCCTTGTACCCGCTGCGCAGGAAGATGCGCAGGGCGGCGTCCAGAATCTCCGCACGCCGGGATTCACCGCGTGCCCGGCCGCGTCGCTGCGCCACCGGTGCCGTCACCTTTGGACGATATGAGTCAAGAGCGCTTCGCGACACCACGATCCGTTTCGCCTGTCTTTCGGGGTGACCTCAGAGTATGGCACGCACAATCCGCTCTCAAATCTCATACAATCCCAGCCGGGGGCGAGCCGGCTGTCAAGAGTTCGGGCGCAACCATATGTGAATGTTTTACGATGACCCGTAACGCGCGAGCGTGAATGCGGCCCGATCTTGGCAACGCGCGCCCCTGTCCCCGTCTTTTGCTTTGTTTTTTGTTTTGTCTTTGCCCTGTCATCGAATGAACCCCTCACGGGACAATCGCAGCAGCACGCGGGGCGCGGCCAGGATCGGGTGCCGACGCTCCCAGTCCGAGACCGGAACAGGCCGTCCGTTGTGCCGCTCCAGCTTCCACAGAATGTAGTCGGCGCCATGTTCGAACGTGAACACGGCCTTGGTAAGGCGAACCATGTTCAACAGCTTGCCCACGCGCTGGCGCCGCGCCCAGGCGCGGCGGGCCGCGTCGCGATCGACACCGTGGGGGATCATCCGCCCGTCCGGCGCCGTGGTGACCGGGATGCCCGCCCGGGTCAGCGCCAGGGGCAACAGGCGGTCGTAGCGCTCCGCCGCCCAGCCGTACACCAGCGCGGATCGGTCCGCTCCTTCGGCGCGCAACTCGGCCCGATAGGTGTGCTGGAACAGAGTCGTCCAGTAGTCGGCCGGCCACCCCTTCGGCGGCCCCAGCCAGATCGCCCAACGGCTGGCGGTGATCACGGCATCCGAGACCGCCGCCACCACCGCTGCGCGGGCCTGGGTGTCGCGGGCGTACAGCAGCGCCGACGGCTGACAGAAGCGCGCCCACAGGGTCGTGTCGAGGCGGCCACCCTGTACCGCGCGGGCGAACGCGGCCGTGCCCATCACCGCCACCTTGGCGCGGATCGTCCCGGTCGCGCCCGGCACCTCCAGATAGGCGACCGTCGGCGGCACGATCCGGTTCAGCACGGCCGGAAGGACGCGACCGTGATACGCCCGCAGGTCGTCGGTCAGAACGTACAGGTCAAGGATCCCGCTGGTGTCCTGGGTGCGCAGGCAGGAGCCGTAGAACAGCACGGCCGCGACGCTGGCCCCGTGCCGCGCCACGATTGCGTCGGCAAGCGCGCGTGCCTCCGGCATGACGGGTTGGGTCAGGTCATCGACGATATGGGCGGCGAGACGCTGGCTCGACAACGTGATCATGGCGCCACAAACCCCAAAGGCGCCGTGGTGGACACGACGAGACCGCCCGCCCCGGGCTCGAACATCTCGCCGTCCACCACGACAGGCTGGTCCGTTTCAATGTGCAGCCGGTCGGCCCGGCCGCTGGCATAGCCCGCGTCGGTCATCCAGGGACGCGGCCGGCCGCGCAGGACCGGGACCAGGGCCGCCATCAGCCGCTGCGGCGGCGCGGCCACATCCAGCCAGCGGAGCCGCCCCGCCCCCTCGCCCCAGAAGGGCGTCAGGCCGAGCACAAGGCGGTCGAGCGTCGTGGCCAGGGTGATGAAATGGTGCCCGCCGCGCGCGGGGGCCCCGTCGACCGTAACGCGCATCGCCTCCCCCGCCAGCAGGGCGCGGCGGCGGCGGCCGAACAGGGTGGCGGCGGCGGTGACCGCGATGGACAGCGCCACGGACAGCCCGTTGTGCACGCCGGCCCCCTGGATATGGCGGGCGGCGATCCGGGTGCCCTCGGCAAAGGCGGCGGCACCGAACAGAAAGCCGCGCACCCGCCGCTCCGGCGCATCCGGCCAGGAGACCTCCAGCAGCGGCCATGTGGTGCGCGTCAAGGTTCCATCGCGCGCCGCGTCGCACAGGCGGCGCAGGCCGCGCAGGTCCCGGCGGGTCCCACCGACGACCCGGGCGGCGAGGTTGGTCTTGCCGGCCGGCATCAGCGCAATATCCGGCGCGTCGTCGCCATAGACGGCGGGCAGCGCGGTCAGCACATCGCGCAGGGTGCCGTCCCCGCCGCTCACGGCGACCACCCGCACGCCCTGGCGCCGGAAGTCCGTCAGCGCCTCGGCCAGGCCCGCCGGCGTGCGCGGCTCCACCCAAAGAAACGCATCCCCCTGCTCCGCCACCGCACGGCGGAACACCCCGGCGCGGTTGTGCCGGCTGTACGGGTTGATGATGAGTCCGACCCGTGTCATTGCGCTAACCACGAGACCAGCGGGCCGTTCCGGCGCGCCTTGGATGCCTGCACGACCTGCCCGATGTGCACGAGCAGGGACAGCACGGTCCAGATCGCGACCGCCAGCGCCCCCAGATCCGGGCGCCCGGCCAGCGCACCGACCGTCAGCAGGATCAGGTTCGGGTTGCGGCGCGCGGTGATCAGGCGGAACCGGCTGTCGAAGCGGCGCCAGACGTGCATCTTGACCGTGAACAGCAGGGGGAACACGCCCTCCAGAATCCGCTGCAGGATGTAGGCCGCGAAGATCACGACGACGATAGCGTCGCTGTACGCCAGCGCCAGCCCGACACTGCCCAGCCCCGCGATCCAGGCCCAGTACCAGAACGGCGGATGGATCAGGTCGATACCGTGGTCGAAGATGTTACCGAAGGGGCTGGACGTCAGGGTGACGCGCGCCAGCTTGCCGTCGACGGTGTCCAGGAAGGTCATGACCCAGGCCATGACGAGCCCGGGCAGGTACCAGCCGTACAGGAACGCGACCAGGGCCAGAAGCATCAGGACGAAGCTCGCGCTCGTGACCTGGTTCGGCGTGATGCCCCGCCCGGCGCACCAACGGGTGACGCGCAACGCGGGCGCCGGCCACAGGTACTTGGTCACCAAATCGGTGACCCCCTTGTAGGACCCGGCGAACATGCGCCGCTCCACGGCGGGGCGGGTCTCTGCCGTCAGGGGCAGCAGGTACGGCGTCTCCCGCTTGCGCAGGATGGCGTTGTGGGCGGAACTGAGCACACCCGGGGTCACGGTCCGCAGGTCGTCCGGGAGGGGACCGCCCGCCGTCAGTGCCGCCGCGACGGCTTCGACGCGGGCCGCGTCCACACAGGCCGCGACGGGCTCGCCGCTCTCCGTCGTCAGCACCACATTGCGGACGCCCGCCAGATCCTTCATCAGGATCGCGTCGTACACGTGATCGTCGCGCACCAGCAGATGCCGACGGCCCGGCGTGACGGTGCCGTCCCAGGGGGCCACCTCGGTCACCCCGGCGCGACGCAGGGACCGCCGCAGCCGCTCCGCCGAGGTCATGCCCCACAACCGGACCGGGCAATCTCCAAGAATCCGGCCGACCGGCGGCGGTCCGGACTCGACAGCGGCGCCGTCGTCGTTCAAGGCATGATCTGCGACACCGTTCACGGGGTGTATCCCTCCTTATGCCGGTCGAGTTTCGTTTCGCTCATTTTTCGGACCCCCATTTGCCCCTGCGGCCCGACGACGCGGCCGGGGTGCGGTGGCTCGGGGTCAAACGCCGGTTGGGCCGGCTGTCCTGGCGCCTCAAGCGGCAGCGGATTCATCAGCCGGCGGTTCTGGCCGCGCTTCTGGCCGACGTGGCGGCCCAGGCGCCGGATCATATCGTGCTCACCGGGGATCTCACCAATCTCGCGCTGCCGGACGAGGTCCAACGGGCGCGGGCGTGGCTGGACCGGATCGGACCGCCGGACCGCGTGTCCGTCGTCCCAGGCAACCATGACGCCATGGTCGCGGTCCCCTGGACCGACGGCCTCGGCCGGTGGGCGCCCTGGCTGACCGGCGACACCCCGGAGCCCGACGCCTTCCCCTTCGTGCGCATGCGCGGGCCGGTGGCCTTCGTCGGCGTCTCGACGGCCGCGCCGAGCCTGCCCCTGCTGGCCACCGGCCGCATCGGCGCCGAACAGGCCGCGCGCCTGGAGGCGATCCTGGCCGATCTGGGCCGGCGCGATCGGTTCCGGGTCGTGCTGATACACCATCCGCCGCTGCGGGTCGGCGAATCGGAGCGCAGAGCCCTGCGCGACCGCCCGCGTGTGCAAAACGCTCTGGCGCGGGTCGGGGCCGAGCTGGTGCTGCACGGCCATCATCACCGCGACCACATCGGGTCCCTGCCCGGCCCGAATGGCCCGGTGCCGGTGATCGGGGTCTCGTCCGCCTCCGCCGCGCCGGTCGCGGGCGCCACACCGGCCCGCTGGGTCCACTACACGGTCACCCGACCGGCGGGTGGCGGCTGGCGCCTGTCCGCTGTGGTGCGCGGCTACACCCCGGACGGCTTCCGCACCGACGCCCGCTTCGCGGTGACCACCGAGGCGCATCACACGGCCCCCTGAGCGTCGGACGCGGCACCTGCGCGGCGGGCCAGGATGGCCTCCGCCAAGGCCAGATCCCCCGGCCGGTCCACGTCCACCGCCGCGTCGGCGAACGGCATCTCGACCGCCGCAAGCGTCGTTCCGGTGCGCCGGCCGAGCGCGGCCAGCACGGTCGGCAGCGTCAAGCGGCCCAGCGCATAGGCCAGCAGCAGCCCGGGGCCAAGCAGGCGGATCATGCGCCACGGCTTCTTGCGGTCCTGCTCGACCCGCCGCCAGAAGGTCACCACCGCCCGCGCCGCCGGGGTGCGCAGAACGAACAGATTGCAGCCGCTGTAGGCGCCGTCGCGGAAGCGCAGATAGGTGCGGCGCGTGTCCGGGTAGGCCGCCTGGATGGTCTCCGACCGGGCCAGCCCGACGGCCGCGTCGGCCTCGGCGGGCTGATGGGTCCAGAGATGCTCCACCATCGCCGGGGTCAGCAGCGGGTGGTCGGCGGTGGTGACCAGATAGGACCCAGGCGCGGGGTCGTGGTCCAGCGCCGCCAGCACGCTGCGGCTGGGCGACGGCGCGGCGGGGAGGATGGTCAGCCGATCCTGGAATCGCGCGAAAGCCGGATGCTCCCGCACCAGATCGGGCCGCTCGATCACCACGACGATACG
Organism: Roseospira marina; assembly: GCF_014197855.1. GTDB lineage: Bacteria > Pseudomonadota > Alphaproteobacteria > Rhodospirillales > Rhodospirillaceae > Rhodospira > Rhodospira marina. Next base: position 37,632 of record NZ_JACIGJ010000022.1, on the reverse strand, counting down.
ACCGATGCGCGGCACGGAGGCCAGCGTGTCCAGCACCCGTGCCAGCATGGGCACGCCCGCGACCGGGGCCAGCGCCTTATGCGACACACCGGCGGCGGCGGCGACCGGATCGGACGGGCCGCGACTGCCGGCCAGCACGATCGCCGTGATCGTGGGCGCGTGTTCCGGGCTCATAGGGCGTCTCCGGGACACCGTCGGTCACGGCTTGTGGCCGCACGTTCCTCCCCCCGACGGGGGGAGGTGGAGCGTCGGTCACGCGGCATCACGACCGGATGATCGGGGCGCCGGCTCACAGCGTCTTCTCGTAAATGCGGTAGGTCTTGTAGGCGCGCCCGCCGATGGCCTCGGCGATGCGGCGCATGGGGGTGTTGTCCTCCAGAATCCACGACATCTCCAGGCTGCGCAGGCCCAGGGCCCGGGCCTCCCGCTGGATCGCGCCCATGATCAGGAACGCTAGCAGGCTGCCGATCATGGTCCCGGCGTGTTTGCGCCGCACCCCCATCAGCGGCACGCGGGCGCTGCTCACGCCCGACACCTTCAGGCGCCACAGCAGTTTGGCCCAGCCCAGGGGCAGCAGGCGGCCGTTCAGATCCCGGATGGCCTCGTTCAGGTTGGGCAGGCAGACCGCGAAGGCCGCCGGCTCCCCGTCCACCTCGGCGAACCAGACCAGCCGCTCATGGATCAGCGGCTTCATCTGCGCGGCCATGTGGTCGATCTCCTCCGGGGTCAGCGGCACAAAGCCCCAGTTGTCGCGCCATGCGTCGTTAAAGATCGCGGTCAGCACGCCGACCTCATCGCGGTAGGCCTTCCTGTTCAGCGGCCGGATGCGCACGTTCGGCGGCAGCGGCCGGTCCAGCACGGCCGCCATGCCGGGCAGGTCGGGGTTGTCGGCACGGTAGGCCAGCACATCCGTGGCCTTGGTGTAGCCCGCGCCGGTCAGCAAGCCGTCCAGATAGGGCTTGTCGTGCCCCATCATCAGCATGGGCGGGGTCTCGAACCCGTCCACCAGCAGGCCGGTTTCCTCGTTGATCGACAGGTTGAACGGACCGAGCACGCGCCGGGATCCCCGCGCCCGCAGCCAGTCCTCCGCCGTCGCCATCAGGCGCGCCACCACGGCACAGTCGTCGACCGCGGCCAGCAGGCCGAAATGACCGGTGCCGGGCTCCGCCAGATGATCGATCTGCGCGCTGATGCGGCCGACGTCCCGGCCGTCCCGCCGGGCGATCCAGAACGCCACGTCGGCATGCCGGAAGTACGGATTGCCGGACGCCGACAGGGCGGCGCGGCGCTCCATGCGCAGCGGCGGGATCCAGTGCGGATCGTCGCGGTGCAGGGTGTACGGCAGGCGGATGAACCGCGCCATGGCGCGGCGGCCGGTGACCGGCTCAATGACGAGAGCGGGGGCCGGCGACGGGGGACGCATGGGTTATTCCTCCAGATACAGAAGGATCGTCCCGCCGATGCAGGCGAACAGGAGCAGGGGCGACCAGACCGCGAGCGTGGGGGGCAGCGTGTTCGTTTCTCCCAGCGCCGACAGCAGCCCTTGCACCAGAAGGAACAGCAGGCCGAGCGCCAGGCCCATGGCCATGCCGACGCCGAACCGCTCGCCACGCCGCAGGCCGCGCAACGCGGGCTGCGCCAACAGCAGCATAACAAAAGACGACAGGGGAACGGCCAGGGTCGCCTGAAGCTGGGTGGCGTAATACGCCTGGGGCTTGGTGCCGGACCAGGCCCCGCGCAGGATGGACAGGCTGCGCTGCGGGGACAGGAACTCCGTGGGATCGGCCACGAACGCGATGGTCTCGGGCGCGGGGCCCGCGGGCCAGGGCATGCTCTCCCGATGGGTTTCGGCCTGGGCGCCTCCGGTCAGGGGCAGAATGGCGACATCGCGCAACGTCCACTGGCCCCCGTCCTCGCCTTCCTCTATCCAGTCGGCCGCGCGCGCAACGCGGCGTTCGTCCGCCCGGCCCTTCTCGTCGCGGGAGACGATGGTGACGCCGCTCAGGTGGCGGCCCGCATCGTCCACCCGATCAATGGAGACGATATCCGGACCGGCCCGCAGCCACACCGGGTCCGCCGCCGCGTCGGCGTCCGGCGCCTCAACGTGGCTCGCCCACCAGTCCCGCAAAGCCTGCTCGCTCCACGGCACCACCTGGCCGAACAGCAGGATGTGCAAGACGGCAATGACGGCCACGACCGGAGCCAGAAGCTTGAGGAAGTTCCAGGGCGACACGCCGGCGGCCTTCATGGCGACGATCTCGCTGCGCCGGGCAAACCCCAGCAACGTCGCCAGCGCGGCGATCAGAACCGCCAGCGGCACGATCTGGTTCACCAGCAGGGGCAAGCGCAAGCCGATGTAGGTCACAAGGTCGGTCGCACCGCGCCCGCCCTCCAGAACCGTGCTCGCGGTGTCGAGCAGGTCGAGCAGTTGCAACACCGCGGCGAACCCCAGCAGCACGCCCAGGAACCGTCCCAGGAACGCCCGCGAGACGTAGGACGTGAGGGTGGACGTAAGGGTCACCGCGGTGCCTTTCGGTCTGGCATCCGCCGGCGGGCCCACCCGGCAATCCCCCGGGTGACCGCGTCGAGGCGCGTGAACAGGGCGTCGAAGGGCAGGACGCCCGCCCGGCGTTCCAGGGTCAGGAACAGCACGGCGCAGGCGATTGTGAACACCACAAACGGACCCCATAGGCTGAGGCGCGGGTCCACGCGCCCGAGCGCGGCCAGACTGGCGCCGAACTGAAGCGTGTGATGGTACAGCAGCAGAATCACCGCCGCGAGCGCGATGCCCTGCCAGCGGAAGGTCCGCTTTGCGGCCAGCCCCATCGGGATCGCCAGCATGGGCAGCACGAGCAGGGACACCGACCGGACCAGACGAGAATGGAACTCCGCCCTCAGCGCGTCGTCCGGGATCGTGGACCAGGGATCGTCCAGCTCCGCCCGCAGCTCCGTCAGCGTGAGTTCGCGCTCGCCCTTGCCGCGCCGCCGGAACCGGGGCTCGGCCAGAGTGAACGGACGGGTCAGCGTGAGCCGATCGAACGCCACCACCGTCGGCGTGGCGATGCCCGTGTCGCGGATCTGAACCGCGTCCTCCAGAACCACCCGAAGCCAGCGATGGTCGTCGCTCAGCCGCATCAGCCCGCGCGCCGCCGTGGTCGTGATGGTGGCGCCGTCCTTCCGCCGTTCATGGACGAAGACGTTTTCCAGGCCGGCGCCCCCGTCGTCCATCCGGTCGGCGTAGATCGTGTAGCCGTCACCCGGATCGACGAAGGTACCCGCGACCACCGACGCATCCCACGGCGCGCTGGTGACGGTGTGGAGGATGGCGCGATAGGCATAGCGCGAGTAGGGCTGAAGATAGCCGTACAGCGCGAACGCCACCACGGCCAGCACGAGCCCGAGACCGATCAGGGGGCGGCTGAAGCGCCGGATCGACAAGCCGCAACTGCGGATCGCGTCCAGCTCGTTCTCCTCGCTGAACCGCGCCGCGACCAGGAACAGGCTGATGAAAAAAGCCGCCGGAAGCGCCAGCCCCAGGTAGTGCGGCACCAGATTGAGGGCCATGGCCAGAATCGACCCGAACGGCTGGCCCTGTTGCGCGATGATGTTGAACAGGCGGAGGATCCGCTCCAACACCAGCCCCACGAGAAGGACCGCCAGGGAGACTCCGAGCGGCGGCATGACCTGGAGCAGAATATACCGATCGATCAGGCGCACCGAGCGGTCCCCTGTTTGATCCTCCCTCGCGGGGGCGTCAGACTGTGTGGCCGGTCCAGCGGTCCCGCAGCGTTGCCACGATCCGGTCGAGCGTGTCCGGCGACGGCGTGACGGCGGTGCCCAGAGCGGGCACGGCGGGCCAGCCGGCATCGGGGAACGCGACGTCCTCGAACCGCCGGGGCTCGGCATACCGGGGAATGACGTGGAAATGAACGTCCGGGTCCACCATCATCAGCATCAGATGGTTGATCTTCTCATAGGAGACGAACGCCCGCAGCGTGGCCTCCACCCCGGCCATGACGGGGCCAAGGTCGGCGAACGCCGCCGGGCTGATCTGGCCGAAGGCGGTCGCCGGCTCCCGGCAGACCACGACCAGGGACCCCAGCGTCACCTGCTGCGGGCGGACGAGCACGACCCAGTGGGGCGTCTCGGTCACCAGAGTGCCCGGATACCCGAACTTTTGCATCGTGGCATTACGGGGCGTCGCATCGGTCATAGCGTCGTCTCAGGCTCCCATTCGGCCGCGCGTGGTCAGGACCCGACCCCGTAGGCGGTCACCACCGTGGCGCTCTCGGTCGCGATCCAGCCCTCGGCCATTCGCCGGGCGCGTTCAAGGTCGGCGGGATAGTCGATCTCGCCCCACTGGCGTCCCTCGATGGAAACGACCTCCACGGCGCCGCCGGCCCGCGCCAGCCGGTCGATCGCCGACAGATACCAGCGGCGCGGCCCATCAGTCTCCCGGATCACGGCCTGAATGGACTCGGCGAACCGCGCCCCACCGTCGCCCCGGAACAACAGCATACCGATGGACTCGCCGTTCACGCTGTCGGCCGCCAGGGTCTTGCCGATGGCGCACAGCCGGCGGCCTTGGTCGAGGCACACCTTCATGTCGTCGGCGTCGTAGCGCGCCTTGCGGTCGATGGTCACCGTCACCGGGGCCGTCGCCCGCGCCAGCAGCGTTTCGAGAACGGCCGGCTCGAACAGCGTATCGCCGTTCAGGATGAGGAAGTCGCCCGTCATCTCCGGCAGCGCGACATAGCAACTGCCGATGTTGTCGGCGACGTCGAAGAACGGATTAAACAGCGCCCGCAGGCGCAGGTCCGGCAGGGCGATCCGCGCCAGTTCCTGTTCCACCGCCTCGGCGCCGAAGCCGACAACGACGACGACCTCGGTCACGCCCTGCGACGCCAGCGCCCGGATCTGCCACTCCAGCAGGGACCGGCCCCCGAACGGCAACAAGCACTTGGGGCGGGAGTCGGTCAACGGCGACAGTCGTTTGCCCTGCCCCGCACTGAGAACGATCGCCTTCACACTCAACTCCCTGTCACAGCCACACGCGCGGGACCGTGGCCGGGTTGGCCCCAGGTGGCCTCACCCAACCGGACGCCCGCCCGCTGGTCATCCCGCGCCCGTCGGGCGGGGGCCGCGATGACGCCCAGCGAGCGCCCGATGCCGACCATCGCCTCAAGGGCGGCGTCGATCTGGTCGTCGCTGTGCGCGGCGCTGACGCTGGAGCGCAGCAGCGGCGCGTTGTCGGGCGTCGCCGGCGGCAACGCCAGATTCAGGTAGATCCCGGCGTCCAGCAGCGCGTTCCAGAACGCGATGGCGACCTCCGAGGACGGCAGCCGGATCGAGACGATCGGGCTGACCCGGGGCCCCAGCACGAACCCTTCGGCAGCGAGCCCCCGGTACAGGCGGTGCGCGTTGCGGCTCAGACGCTCCCGCAGCTCCGGACGCTCGTGCACGTGGGCCAGCGCCCGCGTGACCGACGCGATAACCGCCGACGGCAGCGACGCGGTGAACATGTACGGCCGGCAGACGACCCGCAGCACGTCGAAATCCGGCAGGTTGGACACACAAAAGCCACCAACCGCCCCCAGGCTCTTGCTGAACGTGCCGACGATGAAATCGACGTCGTCCATCACCCCGGCTTCCTCGGTCAGACCGCGCCCGGTCTCGCCCAGGACACCCAGCGAATGGGCCTCGTCCACCAGCAAAGAGGCGCCCCACTCCCGCTTGACCGCCGCGATCTCCGTCAAGGGCGCGGTGTCGCCGAGCATGCTGTAGATGCCCTCCACCACGATCAGCCGGTTGCCCGGCGCATCGCCCAGGCGCCGCAGACGGCGGTGCAGGTCATCGGGATCGTTATGGCGGAAGCGGATGACCTCGGCCCCACCGAGCCGGCAGCCGTCGTAGATGCTGGCGTGGCTGTCGGCGTCGATCAGGATGGTGTCACCACGCCCCGCCACCGTAGACAGAATGCCCAGGTTCGCCTGATAGCCGGTCGAGAACACCATGGCCGAGCGGCAGCCGTAGAAGGCGGCCAGGCGGCGTTCCAGTTGGGCGTGATCGCCGTAGGTGCCGTTGGCGATGCGCGACCCGGTCGTGCCCGTGCCGGCCTGCCGGACCGCCGCGACGGCGTCCTGGATGCACTCGCGGTCGAAGGTCAGGCCCAGGTAGTTGTTCGTGCCCAACAGAATGATGCGCCGTCCCTTCAGGACGGCCTCGCTGGGGGTCACGACCTCGTCGAAGCAGACGGAGAACGGATCGCGTCCCGTCGTCTTCATGGCCGTGTAGGCCGCTTGCTGCGGCTTGAATTTATCGAGAATCGCCATTCTGGGGTCAGCCTCCCTGAAGGTCGGCGATGGTGACAGCCAAGTCATCGATCGTCTGGACCTCCGCCAGTCGGTCCATGGGCATGGAGACGTCGAAACGGTCTTCGAGTTGCATGACCAGATTCATGACGGCGAGGGAATCCAAGCCCAGATCCCGGGCGATGTTGGTCTCGGGGGTCGCCCGTTGCGCGGGCGGCTGGGGCAAGGCGCCGATCATCTCGATGATCACCGCAACGATCTCGTCTTTTTGGCTCATGGTTCGCATCTTCACTGTTGCTCGACGGCGCCGATCGCACACCGCCAGGGGCGACCGGGGCGCGGCGCATCGTGTCCCTGGGGATGGCGGCGCGCGGGGAATGTCATAGCCACCGGGCCTCGCGGTACCACCGGACGGTCGCGGCGAAGCCCTCCGGCAAGGCGACACGCGGCGACCAAAGCGACGGCGGCGGCTGCTGTTCGGGCGCCGACGACCAGTCCGGATGCAGCATCTCCCGCACCTTGCCCCGCGACAGCAGGACGGCGCGGCCGGTCAGGCGCCCCGCCGCCCCCGCCACGGCGCCGACCAGTCGGATCAGGGCCGCCGGCACGCGGACGATGCGGGGGGTTCCGCCCACCGCGCGCGCCGCTTCGTCGACGATGGCGCGCCAGGAATAGCCCTCTTGCCGCCCGTCGCTGAGTTCGAACACACGGCCGGACGGACCGTCGGCGCACAGGGCGGCGATGGCCTCCGCCACGTCCTGGACATGGATCAGGCAAACCCGCGCTTCCGGACCGTGCAGCACGGGGGCCAGCGGACCGGACGCCACCCGGAACACCGGCAGGGTCGCCCGATCGCGCGGGCCGTAGATGGCCGGCGGCCGCACCACCACCCACGACGCGGCGCCACAGGCCGCGCGCAGGGCATCCTCGCCGGCGCGCTTGCTGGCCGCGTAGTCCGAAAGCTGGGGTTCACGGGCGGCCAGGGACGACACATGCACCAGCCGCGCGGCCGGTGCCTCGGCGGCCACCGCCGCGCCGAGGCGCGCGCTGCCGTCACGGTTGACGGCCATGAACGCGGCCCGGTCGCGCGCCGCGATCGCACCCGCCGCGTGCACCACGGCATCCGCACCGCGCACCAACCGCCGCAGCGCCGCCGGGTCCGCCAGATCGCCGAACACCAGCTCTGTTTCATGGTCGGCTTCGTGCTTGGCCCCCAGCCCGGGCTCGGACCAGGGGGCCGCGCTGCGGCGCACCAGCACGCGCACCCGCCAGCCGTCCCGAACCAGGGTGGCGACGACGGCCCGCCCGAGAAATCCGGTGCCACCGGTCACGGCCACGGTGCGCGTCATAGGCCGTCTCCGAACGCACCGCCCAGAAAGAGCTGGCGGGCACGGCTGCGGCTGAGCTTGCCGGACGACGTTTGGGGCAGGCTGTGCGGCGGCACGAGCAGCACCTGTGCCTCCGCCCCATGCTCGCGCAGCAGCGCGCCGGCCACGGCGGCCTTCAGCGCCTTGCGGGCTTCGATCTCGGAGGTGCGGCACTGGGCCAGCACCACGATATCCTCGGCGTCGCCCTGGTCGACGGCGAACGCGGCGACATCGCCACTGCGCAGGCCGGTCACACGCTCCGCGCTCCACTCCAGGTCCTGCGGCCAGATGTTGCGGCCGTTGACGATGATCAGATCCTTGGCGCGGCCGGTGATGACCAGCGACTCCCCGACCCGATAGCCGAGGTCCCCGGTGTCGAACCATCCGTCCTCGGACAGGACGCTGGCGGTCTTGTCCGGCTGGTCGAAGTAGTCGCGCATCAGGCTCGGCCCGCGCACGAACAGGCGGCCCACCTGTCGCTCCCCCAGAGGCGTCCGGTCGGCGCCGCGAATCTCGACCGCGTGCTCCGGCAGCGGCGGCCCGCACAGCACGAAGGCGCGCGAGCGCGCCTCGGGTGTCTGCGGCGCCACCGCGCGGCCCTCGCCCTCCAGCACATCGGTGTCCACATGGTCCACCTCGGCGCCGACGTCCGGGTGGGCGAAGCTGACCGCCAGGGTCGTCTCGGCCATGCCGTAGCTGGGCATGAAGGCGCGGCGGTCGAAGCCGTGCGGCGCGAAGGTCTCGGCGAAGCTGTCCAAGATATGCGGGCGGATCATGTCGCCGCCGATTCCGGCCGCCCGCCACGAGGACAAATCCAGCCCCTCGGGCCGGGCCGTGGCGGCGCGCCGCGCGCACAGTTCGTAGCCGAAGCTCGGGCTGTAGGACAGCGTGCCCTTGTTGCGCGCGATCAGGGACAGCCACGTCAGGGGCCGCCGCGCGAACTCGTGGGTCGGCAGGAAATCGACCGAGATCTGGGCGGTGATGGGGACCAGCAGAAACCCGACCAGCCCCATGTCATGGTAGAACGGCAGCCACGACACCGCCCGGTCGCCCTCCCGAACTCGCAGGCCGTGCTGCACGATGGCGCGGGCGTTGGCCATGAACGAGCGGTGGGTGACGGTGATCCCCGAGGGGAACCGGGTGCTGCCCGAGGAGAATTGCAGATAGGCAACGTCGTCGGGCGCCACGACGGGGAGGTCGGCCCCATCGTCCTCATGGCCGTCGAGCGCCGTAAAATCGCCGATCGCCCGCAGGTCCAGCCCGTCGGCCGCCTCTGCCACCCAGTCCGCCAGGAACGCCGGGCCGAACACACCGGAGACCCGGGCGGCCTGGAGCATGCCACGGATGTGCTGGACGTAGTCCGCGCGCCCGCCGAACGCCATCGGCAGCGGCATGGGCACCGGGGCCACGCCGGCGTAGGCGCACCCGAAGAACGCGCGCACAAAGGCGCCGCTCGTCTCCGCTATCAGGGCGATGCGGGCGCCGGGCGCGAAGCCGGCGGCCCGCAGACGCCGGGCGAACGCCTGCGCCTCGCTGCGGAGGTCGCTATAGCTGACGCTCTCGACGCGCTGGCCTTTCCCTGAATAAAAATTCAGGCCATGCTGCCCCATCACCGCATCGTCCAACGCGTCGGTCAGGGTCGCAAAGGAGGCCCTGCGAACAGGCACGGGGCGGGTGGACGGCGACGCCGACAACAGTTCCACGATGTCTAACCCATCATCTCGCAAAGGGGGTTCGCCCAGAGTGCGACCGCGTCGTCGTCCGGTGTACGAAGACGGGCGTGCCGGTGTCGGACGTCCGAAGAGCCGATGCGAGGGCTTGGCGGCGTATCAGCATGGTTGCTCAAGAGTGCGGATGATGTGTGCAATGCGATGTCCGAACAGGCGCGACGGTTCGTTTGCGCCTGCCGCACGCTCGGTGGCCCGGTCAGCCCCATACAAAAACGCGGCGACATCGAACCGTCGCCGTTCCCTGATCCGGGGTATGCCCACACCCCGGAAACCCCATCGATGGCCGTCGTTCAGGTTTCGGCCCCTCAATTGCCGTCAATGCCCCACGTGACGGCCCCACATGTGGCGGGCCTCGTCCCTGTCTGCCCGGCCCGGCGCAGGACCGCCCAACGGGGTAAGGCGCCCGCCCACGAACACCACGCGGCGGCTCCCACGGGTCAGGACAGCCACGCCCCACACCGCGGAGATCCCCGTTGCGTTCTCCGGCACACTGACTGTAGCATTTTATTCACAGTAACGGACGTTACACTATCAGGCTGGCCCCGACAATAGAGGGATTTCCCCTTTTAATGTATGGCTTTTGGCCCGGAATCCCGTCTGGTCCGGACACCGCGCCGGCGCTCTGTCGGGCCGGCCGCCACCACCCGAATGGCGCCGAACGGGTCCGGACGGGCCGAGACCCGTGCACGCATCCGTTGGGTCAGTCGTCACACAGATGGGGTCCATGGGTCCTGAGTCACAGAAATCACGCGGCCTCGGCCCGGTGCGGTCCGCGTGGCTGTTCGACGACCGGCTGAAAAAGCTGTTCGCCAACGCCGGCATCCTGCTCGGAGGCAAGGGCCTCAACGCCGTGTTCAGTTTGGCGGCCATGGCGGTGGCGGCGCGGGCCCTGGGCACGGAAGCGTTCGGCGTTCTGATCCTGATCCATGCCTTCATCCAGACCATGGGCGACATCGCCAAGTTCCAGTCGTGGCAGGCTGTGTTGCGGTACGGCACCGGGCCGGTGATGGAGGGGCAGGTCGAGACCGTCCAGCGCCTGCTGCGCTTCACCGTCGTGCTGGATGGCCTCGGCGCCGTGCTCGGCATCGGGCTGGCCATGGCGCTATCCTGGTGGGTTGGCCCGCACCTGGGCTGGTCGGACGACCTGCAACCCGGCGTGATGGTGTACGCGACCTCGATTCTGTTCATGGTCAGCGCCACCCCAACGGGCGTGCTGCGGCTGGTGGATCGCTTCGATCTGTTGTCCGTGCAAAGCACGCTGGGCAGTGTGGTGCGGCTGGCGGCCGGATTGGTGGCCTGGGGGATGGATGCCGGGACGGGCGGCTTCCTGGTCGCCTGGTATCTTGGAACGACCGTGGCCGGGCTGTCCCTGTTCTACGCGGCGTGGCGCGAGGTGAAGGGGCGCGGGCTCCTGGACGGGTTCCGGTGGTGGGGCGGTCCCTGGACCGCGGACTTCCCGCGGATCTGGAGCTTTGTCTGGTCCACCAATCTCAACGCAAGCCTGGGACTGATCTCCAACCATCTCAGCACGTTGGCCGTGGGCGGGCTGCTGGGGCCGAGTGACGCGGCGCTGTTCCGGGTGGCGCGTCAAGTCGGCACGGCGTTGTCCAAACCGGCCAAGCTGCTGGTGCCGGCCATCTATCCGGAACTGGCCAAGCTGTCGACCGAAGGCGCGATCCAGACCATGCGCTCGCTGGTGGGACGCGCCGCCCTGCTGGCCGGCGCCGGGGCCAGCCTGAGCCTGCTCGTGGCCTGGCTCGGGGGGGAATGGCTGCTCGGGCTGGTGCTCGGGCCGGATTTCGTGGCGGCCTATCCCGTCATGCTGTGGCTGGTGGCGGCGGGCGTCGTGTCCATCGCCGCCTTTCCGCTGGAGCCGGTGCTCATCAGCGGCGGGGAGGCCGGGACCGCGCTGCGCGCCCGGCTGTGGAGTTCGGCGCTCTATATTCCGGTGTTGCTGCTGCTCGTGCACCAGTTCGGCCTGATCGGCGCCGGCTGGGCACGGCTGTTCGCAACGGTGATCACCCTGATTGCCTTTCTGCTGCCGGTGCTGCGCTGGTTCCGCGCGCGCGTCGCCTGACCGCCTCTCCACCTCCGCCTCCGCCGCGCGGTTCGGGCTTCCATTTCGTCGGCTTCACATTACCTCAGGACGGAACGACAGGGTTCGCGTCGCGTCTTCGTCCCATCGCGGCGGAACGCCGGGCGAACAGAACCGTGGAGGGTGTTTTGAGAGCATTTGGGTGCATTGCAGCCTGCCTGCTCGCGATCGTGGTCGGCCCGGAGGCCGCGCGCGCGGCGCCCCGATACACCGGGGACGCGACCGCCTGCGTCGAGGACGGCCATCCGGTTCGGCTGACGGTCTCGGTGTTCGGTGTTCGCAGCGGCGACGGCCTGATGACCATCACCGTGTACGGCGATAATCCAGACGACTTTCTGGCCCCCGGGAAAAAGCTGGGGCGGGTGCGGGTCGCCGCGCGACAGGGCGTTACCGAAGCCTGCCTCGCGGTGCCGGAGCGCACGTCCTACGCCATCACCGTGTATCACGATGAGGACGGGGACGGAGACTTCAACCGAAACTTTTTCGGGTATCCGCTGGAAGGCTACGGCGTCTCGAACGACGGCGCCACACTGCTGGGGATTCCAAGCTACGAGTCGGCGCGCTTCACGGCCGGCCCGGGCGAAAACGCCGTTTCCGTCACGCTGGCGTATTGACGGCACGGCGGACCGGGAACAACGGCCGCCCGTCCAACATCGGAACGCCCCCGCATAGCAGGGGCCGGCGCGGCGCACGACGTCGGGCGATCCCATCCCCGCCGCGAAACACCGATTTGTGAGGGGGCCCTCCTGTCCGTTTGTGACGCGGCCCCCTAAATTTGTGTCGGATCCGGACCCATTTATAACGGTCGCACACCCACATGCTCCGTTGGGCTGCGCGCCCACGCGGACCGAAGGGGCCGGAGACGGGCCCGCGTTCCCTCCGCGCCCAGGCATCCGGCGTGCCGCGACCCGCCGAAGGACCGCGTCGGGCACCGCGCAGGCCCTCCCACAGGGCCGCCGTCGAACCGCCAAGGAGAGCCGCATGGAACTGACGATCAACGGATCCCGCCATCCGGTCGAGGTCGAGCCGGACACTCCCCTGCTCTGGGTCCTGCGGGACACACTGGGGATGACCGGAACCAAGTACGGGTGCGGCCTGTCGCAGTGCGGGGCCTGCACCGTGCTCGCCGACGGGCACCCAATTCGCTCCTGCGTAACGCCGGTGGAGAGCGTCGCCGGGGCGGAGATCATGACGATCGAGGCCGTCACCGACGACCCGGTCGGCCAGAAGGTCGTCGCGGCCTGGGTGGATCATCAGGTGCCGCAGTGCGGCTACTGCCAGTCCGGTCAGGTCCTGTCGGCGACCGCGCTGCTGAAGCAGAACGCGCACCCGACCGACGCCGACATCGCCACCGCGATGGTCAACCTGTGCCGCTGCGGAACCTATACCGCGATCACGGCCGCCGTCCGGCAAGCCGCCGAAACGGCGTGAGGGAGGACACCATGACCGATCAATCCCCCCTGGGCTCCGGGCCGCCCGGTCGCCAGAAGGCCGGTCACCGGAACGCCGGTCACCGCGACGGCTCCATCCTGAAACTCTCCCGGCGCGGCTTCCTCGGGGCGTCGGCGGGCGCCCTGGTGCTGGGCGTCGCCCTGCCCGGCCGAGGTCCGGCCCAGGCGCAGGAGGCCGAAGAACCCGCCATAGAGCCCGGCACGCGGGTCAGCGCCTTCCTGGAGATCCGGCCCGACGGCTCCGTCCTGTTCCGCACCCCGTTCATTGAGGGCGGCCAGGGCGTGTTCACAGCCCTGCCCCAGGTCGTCGGCGAGGAACTGGACGTCGACCCGGCCCACTTCACGGTCGAGTGTGCTCCGCCCGGTCCCGATTACCTGCTGTTCGACGGCATCCGGTTCACCGGCGGCAGCATGTCGGTGCGCCGAAGCTATGACCGGATGCGCACCCTGGGGGCCTCGGCCCGGCACATGCTGTTGCAGGCGGCCGCGACCCGGCTCGACGTGCCGTTCGCAGAGCTGTCCACGGAACCGGGGCGGGTCGTGCATGCGGCGTCCGGCCGGAGCCTCGCTTACGGCGATGTGGCCGAGGCGGCCGCCAGCCTGCCGTTGCCGGACCCGGCGGATCTGACGCTGCGGGCGCGCGCGGACTTCCGCTGGATCGGCGCGTCCGTCTCGCGGCTGGACATCCCCGACAAGGCGACCGGAAAGGCCCAGTTCGCCATCGACCTGTCGCTGGACGACATGCTGCACGGCGCGGTTCAGCATGCGCCCCGCCTAAGGATGGAGCCGGGCGCGATCGCCAACGAAGCCCAGGTCCGGGACATGCCCGGGGTCCATTCCATCCACCGGTTGCCCGGTGCGGTCGGGGTGCTGGCCGATAGCTGGTGGCGGGCGCACCGGGCCGCCGAGACGCTCCAGATCGACTGGACGGAGGCGGAGCCCGGCGCCGACCATGCGATGCCCGCCGACTTCTCCTCGGAGGAGCGGACGGCCACGCTGAGCGCAGCGCCCGGCGAGGGGATCGCGTTCGAGGCGAACGGCGATGTGCGCGCGGCCCTGGACAGCGCCGCCACGGTCGTCGAGGCGACCTATACCGCGCCCTACCTCGCGCACGCGCAGTTGGAGCCGCCGTCCGCGCTGGTGCGGTGGAACGACGACGGCACGCTGGAGATGTGGGTTCCCAACCAGGCGCCGGAAATGTTCCAGGGCGCGGCCGCCAAAGCCGCCGGGATCGCGCCCGAGAAGGTCATCATCCACTCCCCCATGCTGGGCGGGTTCTTCGGCCGGCATTTCATCTACGACACGGCCAACCCGTTCCCACAAGCCATTCCGATGGCCAAGGCGGCCGGGCGTCCGGTCAAGCTGATCTGGAGCCGGGAGCAGGAGTTCCTGCGCGACGCGGTCCGGCCGCTCGGCGTGGCCCGCTTCCGCGCTGGCCTGGACGAGAACGGCCTGCCCGTCGCCCTGGACGCCGTGGCGGTGGGCGAAGGACCAATGGGCCGCTGGTTCGGCCGCAAACCCGACACGGCGGACAGTTCGGCCGTGGAAGGCCTTTCCGGCAAACCGTACGCCATTCCCAACCGGCGCGTGGCGCACCTTCCCATCGACGACCCGGCGATCATCGGCTTCTGGCGCTCGGTCGGCCATTCCATGAACGACTTCTTCTCGGAGACGTTTCTGGACGAGATGGCCGACGCCGGTGGTCAGGATCCCTACGCGCTGCGCCTCCGGCTGCTGGAGGACAACGCGCGCCTGACGACCCTGCTGAAGGCGGTGGCGGAGCTGTCCGGCGGCTGGAAGCGCGGGCCGTTCACCGCCGACGACGGCCGCCGGCGGGCGCGCGGTGTGGCCATGGCCTCGCCCTTCGGCAGCGAAGTGGCGACCATCGCCGAGGTGTCGATCGCCGACGGCCGGGTGCGGGTGCACGACGTGTGGGTCGCCATCGACCCGGGCCGCATCGTCAACCCGGCCATCATCGAGGCCCAGGTGACCGGTGCGGTCGCCATCGGCCTGTCCGCCACGCTGCTGGAAGAGGTGGTTTACAAGGACGGCGTACCCCAGGCGCGCAACTACGATGGTTATCCCATCCTGCCGCCGGACCAGATGCCGACGGTCCACGTGCGGATCGTGGAAAGCGGGGCGCCGATGGGCGGAATCGGCGAACCGGGCGTGCCGGGTGTGCCGCCATCCGTAGCGAACGCGGTGGCCGCCCTCACCGGACGGCGGGTTCGCAGCCTGCCCCTGTCGCGGACACGGTTCGAGGGGGCGGCCTGACGGCCCCTCCCGGCCCCAAGAACGCCGGTCCCAAGAACGCCGGTCCCACGGAAGAAGGATGACCGACCGTGCGATGGTTCACAGCCGTTCTGGCGATCCTCGGGGTCGCCGCCGCCGGGCTCTGGTGGTTCGCCGCCCGGATTCCCGCGTCACCCTTCGATGACCGTCCGGCCTCGGCGGCGCACGCCACGCCGCCGGAGCAACGCGAATACGCCGCCCGTCTCGCCGACTGCGTCGCCTGCCACACCACCGAGCACGGTGCGCCGTTCGCGGGCGGCCGGGCCATGGGCTCGCCGCTGGGCACGATCTACACCACCAACATCACGCCCGACGACGACACCGGCATCGGCGCCTACACCCTGGCCGAGTTCGACAACGCGGTCCGGCGCGGGGTCGCGCGCGATGGGCACCGCCTGTACCCGGCCATGCCGTTCCCGTCCTACGCCAACCTCAGCGACGCCGACGTCGAGGCGCTGTACGACTTCTTCATGACCCAGGTGAAGCCGGTGCGGCAGGACAACCGGCCCACCACCATCGCGTGGCCGCTGAACATGCGCTGGCCGCTGGCGTTCTGGAGCCTGCTGTTCTCCGACGACGGCCCCTATGAGCCAAGCCCGGACCGCGATGACGCGTGGAACCGGGGGGCCTATCTGGTGCAGGGGCCCGGGCATTGCGGAAGCTGCCACACGCCGCGCGGCTTCGCCTTCCAGGAGGTCGCCTTTGACGAAAGCGACACCGCGTTCCTGTCGGGCGCGCTGCTTGACGGCTGGTACGCCCCCAGTCTGCGCAACGACCCGAACACCGGCCTCGGCCGCTGGACCGAGAACGAGATCATCGGCTATCTGCGGGACGGCCGGAACCGCCACAGCGTGGTGTTCGGCTCCATGCTGGATGCGTTCAACAACTCCACCCAGTTCCTGACGGATGCGGACCTCCACGCCATCGCCCACTATCTGAAATCCCTGCCGGGCGATCCGGACCGGGACGGCCCGCCCTGGCAGTACGACCCGGCCACGGCCGAGCGCCTGTCCAACGGCACGGCGCCGGAGGCGCCGGGCGCGGCGATCTACATGGCGCAATGCTCGTTCTGCCACGGCACGGACGGGCGCGGACGCGGCCCCTGGATCCCGTCCCTCGCGGGGGCGAGTTCCCTGCTGTCGTCCGAACCGGCCTCGGCGATCAACCTGACGCTGAACGGGGCCGGACGCGCGGTGGCCAAGGGCATTCCCGATATCTACCGGATGCCGGCGCTGCGGGCGAAGCTGTCCGATCACGAAATCGCGGAGGTCCTGACCTTCGTGCGCGCCGCCTGGGGCAACACCGGCGGCCCCGTGTCGGCGGAAGCGGTCGCCGAACTGCGCGAAGACACCGACGCCGCCAGCGGGGAGGTCATCATCCTGCAAATGCGCTGACCGGCGGGGCCCCCTGCGACACGTCCGGCCGGGGACGGTCGGGCACGCGGGGCGATTTGAGTCCGAAAGCGCCTTCGGGGCCGCCTGCACGCGAACCATAGGGGGCACCCCACGGGGGGCACCCCACGCCCGCATGGACGGGAGGCGCCGTCGATACCCCTGGAGACACA
This sequence comes from Roseospira marina, assembly GCF_014197855.1. Taxonomy (GTDB): domain Bacteria; phylum Pseudomonadota; class Alphaproteobacteria; order Rhodospirillales; family Rhodospirillaceae; genus Rhodospira; species Rhodospira marina. Next base: position 20,822 of record NZ_JACIGJ010000022.1, on the reverse strand, counting down.
GGGCGCAAACACGCATTGCTCGTTTCTTAGGCCCCTTTCGGCCGAATTGATCCCATCTGGAGTAGCCGCAGGTGACAATCCAGGCGGAACTCTCTAGGCTGCCTCTTTCCACGAATCAGGGGGGATCGGCCCCGCGGCCCGTGACCGGATGACGCATCCGCCTCGCGACCGTGCTCCAGGTCGCGTCGGCGGCGGGTCCCCGCTGCATCCGGTTCCGGCCGGCCGTCCGCGCCGGCCGCCTCCTGAGGTCCCCATCCTGTCTGCGGGCCGGACACGCCGGTCAGACCCTCGATCCTGAGAGAGCCAGCCATGCGCATACCCGCTACCATAAACCCTCCGGTCTTTCTGGGCTCGGCCGGCCTGACACTCGCGTTCGTCATCTTCGGCGTGGCGTTTCCCGACACCGCCAGCGATACCTTCACCGCCGTTCAGAACTGGATCGTCGACACCTTCGGCTGGTTCTACATGCTTGCGGTCGCGATCTTCGTCGTCTTCGCGCTGGGGCTTGCGGTGTCCGCCCACGGTCAGGTCCGCCTGGGACCGGACGATTCACGGCCCGACTACAGCTATGTCTCCTGGTTCGCGATGCTGTTCAGCGCCGGTATGGGCATCGGGCTGATGTTCTTCGGCGTGGCCGAGCCGATGATGCACTTCATGTCGCCCCCCACCGGGGCCGGCGGCGACATGGAGGCCGCCCGCGAGGCGATGAAGATTACCTTCTTTCACTGGGGCATCCACGCCTGGGCCATCTACGCCGTGATCGGTCTGGCGCTGGCCTACTACGCGTTCCGGCAAAATCTGCCCCTGACCATCCGCTCCGCCCTGCACCCTCTGATCGGCGACCGCATCCACGGTCCCATCGGCCATGCCGCCGACATCTTCGCCGTGCTGGGCACCATGTTCGGCGTGGCGACCTCGCTCGGCCTGGGCGTGTTGCAGGTCAACGCCGGCTTGGCGCATCTGTTCGGGGTGCCCGAGACCACGGGCGTCCAGTTGATCCTGATCGCGGTCATCACCCTGATGGCGACCGCCTCCGTGGTCGCCGGGCTGGACGCGGGCATTAAACGGCTGTCCAACCTGAATCTGATTCTGGCGCTTATTCTGCTCGCCTTCGTGCTGCTGGCTGGGCCGACGCTGTTCCTGCTGAAGGTCACGGTGCAGAACACGGGCGCGTATCTGTCCGAGGTCGTCAGCAAGACCTTCACCCTGTACGCCTACGAGCCGAACGCATGGATCGGCGGTTGGACGCTGTTCTACTGGGCGTGGTGGATCGCGTGGTCGCCGTTCGTCGGCATGTTCATCGCCCGCGTCTCCCGGGGCCGCACCATCCGTGAGTTCGTGGTCGGCGTGCTGCTGGTGCCGGTGGGTTTCACCTTCATCTGGCTGAGCTTCTTCGGCAACGGGGCGATCAGCCTGGACCAGGGCGCCGCCGCCGGTGCCATCGCGCAGGCCGTGGACGACAATGTTCCGCTGGCGCTGTTCACCTTCCTGGAACAACTGCCGTTCGCCTCGATCTCCTCGGTGCTGGCGACGGTGCTGGTGGTGACGTTCTTCGTCACCTCATCGGACTCCGGCTCGCTGGTCATCGACATCATCACGTCCGGCGGCGCCGAAAAATCACCGGTCTGGCAGCGGACCATGTGGGCGCTGACCGAGGGGCTGGTGGCCGCCGCCCTGCTGCTGGCCGGCGGACTGAAAGCCCTCCAAACCGCCTCCATCACGGCCGCGCTGCCGTTCACGTTCATCATGCTGCTGGTCTGCTACGCGCTGCTGAAAAGTCTGCGGATCGAGGCCGCGCGGCGCCAGTCCTTCCACCTGTCCAGCGCCGTGCAGATCCGGGGCGCCGAGGTCGACTGGCGGCGCTGGCTGGCGAACATCGTGCACCAGCCGCAGCCCGGCCGGATCGAGGCCTTTCTGCACAACACGGTGTACGGGGCCATGGAGGACGTGGCCGAGGAAACCCGGCGGCTGGGACGCCTGGAGGCCGAGGTGCGCCTGGAGGGCGGCGAAGCCGCGCTGACCATCCACCACGGCGCGGAACAGGACTTCCTCTACGCCGTCAAACCCACGATGTACGAGGCCTCGGAGGACTACGCCTTCGCCAACGGGCCGCAGCGGACCGATCGCAATCCGAACGACCAGTACTGCCGGGCGGAGGTCTACCTGTCGGAGGGCAGCCAGAACTACGACGTGTTCGGCTACACCCGCGAGCAGATCATCGGCGACATCCTGTCGCAGTACCAGAAGCACGTGCAGTTCCTGCACCTGACGCGGTAGGCCGTGCGCCCAGCCTCAGGAACGCGCATGATGTAAGCGACGGGGACGACGGCGGCTTGGAACGGGCCGCCGTCGTCCTCACCTAAAGCATTTTGTGGAGCATCTGGATCCCGCCAGATGCTTGAGCGCGACATGAGGTGCGGATGACCCCAGTGGCGGCCGAAGGGGACGGAACCGAGGCGGACCTCGCCGCGTGTCCCGAGTGTGACGAATTGCATGTCCGCCGCGCCGTGCGGCCCGGGGAACGCGCCCGGTGCACCCGGTGCGGCACGACCCTGTACCGCAGGCCGCGCCGCCGGCCCGATCACATGCTGGCCATCGTAACGGCGGCGCTGATCGCCTTCGTCGTCGCCAACACGTTTCCGATCCTGGTGCTCCGAGCGCAGGGGATCCTCAGCGAGGCGACCCTGCTCGGCAGCGTGGCCGCGCTCTGGACGGAGGGGCAGGAACCCGCCGCCGTCCTGGTGTTCCTGACCGCCTGGCTGTTCCCGCTGTTCGACCTGCTGGCCCTGTTCGTGCTGCTGCTGTCGGTCACGACGGGGCGGCGTCCGGCCCTGTATGCGCCGCTGCTGCGCGCGCTCCAGGCTGTGCGGCCCTGGGGGATGATCGAGGTTCTGATGCTGGGGGTGCTCGTCTCCCTCATCAAGCTGTCCAGGATGGCCGATGTGGTTCCGGGGGTGGCCTTGTGGGCGTTCATTGCGCTGACGGTCCTGCTGGCGGCCATCCTGTCCTATGACCTGCGCGTGCTGTGGCGGCCCGTCCCCCACCAGGAGGCCGCCCGATGAAGGCCCTGACCGCCGGCCTGCGCGTGTGCCTGGTCTGCCGCACGGTGTGTCACGCCCCCGGGGACGGAATGGGCGATGATCGCGCCCCCGTGCGCTGCCCGCGCTGCGGCGCGGCCGTCCACGCCCGCAAGGCCGACAGCCTGGCGCGCACCTGGGCCTTTCTGATCGCCGCCGCCATTCTGTACATTCCGGCGAACCTGCTGCCGGTGATGCGGACGTCGACCCTGTTCCACACCTCCGACAACACCATCATCAGCGGCGTGGCCTACTTCTGGACCTCGGGCTCCCCCGAACTCGCGGTTCTCATCTTCACGGTGAGCGTGGTCGTGCCCATAACCAAAATCGTCGCCCTGGCGTTCCTGGCGTGGCGGGCGCGCAAGCCCTTCCGCGCCGACGCGCACCCACTGGGCCGCCTGTACAGCGTGGTCGAGTTGATCGGCCGCTGGTCCATGCTGGACGTGTTCGTCGTAGCCCTGATGGCCGGCATGGTGCAGTTCCGGTCCTTTGCCACGATCACCGCCGGTCCGGGCGCGGCGGCCTTCGGCGCCATGGTCGTGCTCAGCATGCTGGCCGCGCACAGTTTCGATCCCCGCCTGCTGTGGGACCATCACGGACGCTCCGACGATGCCCGATGACGCCGCCACCAGCCCCCGCCCGACCGAGCCCGAGATCGTCCAGACCCGGCGCTGGCGGCCGTCGCTAGTCTGGGGCATTCCGCTGGTCGCCGCCCTCATCGGCCTGGGGCTGCTGTTCAACGTTCTGGCCGCGCGCGGCCCGACCATCACGGTCTCCTTCGCCTCCGCCGAAGGGATCGAGGCCGGCACCACCAAGGTCACCTACCGCGACGTCGACATCGGCAGCGTCACCGACGTTGGTCTCAGCGAGGACCGTTCGCGCGTGGTGGCCACCATCGATCTGGTGAAGGAAGCCGAATCCTTTGCCGTCGAGGGCACGCGGTTCTGGGTGGTGCGCCCGCGCTTCGCGGGCTCGGGCATTTCCGGGATCGGGACCCTGCTGTCCGGGTCCTATATCGCCGTCGATCCGGGCAATGGCGACTCGCGCGTGACCACGTTCACGGGCGAGGAGGATCCGCCCGTCGTGCCCTCCGACGTGCCGGGCCGTCGCTACGTGCTGCACGCGGACGAGCTCGGCTCGCTCGACATCGGGTCGCCGGTGTATTTCCGGGGCATCCAGGTGGGGCAGGTCGAGCGGTTTTCACTGGAACCGGACCGGCCGCGCCTTCAGCTCGGGGTGTTCGTGAAAGCGCCCTACGATCGCTTCGTGACCCTCGACACTCGGTTCTGGCACGCCAGCGGCATCGACCTCCGGATGGATGCGTCCGGCGTGACGCTGCAAACCCAGTCCATCGCCACCGTGATGCTTGGGGGCGTGGCGTTCGAGGCCCCGGACGGCGCCCCACCGGCCGATCCCGCCGAGGAGGGCCACACGTTTACCCTGGCGTCCGATCACACCGAGGCGATGAAGGCGACGGACAGCGATCCGCAAACGCTGGTGCTGCACTTCGACGAGAGCATTCGGGGGCTGTCCGTCGGCGCGCCGGTGGACTTCCGGGGGGTGGATATCGGCCGAATCCGGTCCATGGATATCGTCTACAACGACGCGCGCGCGACCTTCACGTCACGGGTGGTGGTGGACACCTATCCCCAGCGCCTGGGCGGCGCCATCGCGACGTTTTCACGCGACTCCACGCCAGAGGCGCGTCTGGCGATGCTGTCCGAACTGGTCGACCGTGGGCTTCGCGCCCAATTGCGCTCGGGCAACCTGTTCACCGGACGGCTGTATGTCGCCCTGGACGTCTTCCCGGAGGCGGCACCGGCCCGGTTCGATGCGGACCAGAGCCCGCCGGAACTGCCGACCGTCCCCGGCGATCTGCAGGCACTCCAGCAGCAGGCACAGGCCGTCCTGCAAAAACTGTCGCAGATTCCGTTCGACACGCTGGCGGAGGATGTCCACGGCGTCTTGACGGCGGCGAAGGGCACCCTGACACGGCTGGAAAGCGTGGCGGACCAGGTCGACCGCGACACGATGCCGGAGGTGCAATCCGTCCTGACCGGGCTGACCGCCACCGTCACCCGGCTGCAGACACTGGCGGAGACGGTGAACACCGCCGTCCTGCCGGAAGTGGTGCGGGCGGGGCGCACGGCGACCCAGACGCTTCGGGGGATCGACGATAGCATGGCGGGGGACTCACCGTTGCAGCAGGAGGCCCGTCAGGCCCTGCGCGCGGTCACCGAAGCCGCCCGCTCGCTCAAGGCTCTGACCGACAGCCTGGAACGCAATCCCGAGGCCCTGCTGACGGGCCGGCCCTCGGACCGGTAAAACCCGTCTGCGGTGCGATCATCGCACCGCAGACGGGCAAGGCCGACCGGCCGCCGCGCCGCATGGCGCGAAATAACACGGCGGCGATGAGTCCTGCGCAGCGCCGCCTCGTATATGGTGAGGCATTGGTTCGTCCCGGCCACTGCCTATGTGTATGTCATGACCGCTCTCGTCCTTCGCCGCATCATCCCCGTGATCCTGGGTCTGTCCATGCTGGCCGCCTGCGTGACCTCGCCGCCGGTCCGCTATCACACGCTGTCGCAGTCCGTTCCCGCCGAGACCGGTCCGGATTCGGTCGCCGCGGCCCAGGTTCTGGTCCAGATCCTTCCCGTTGTCGTGCCCGAGGGCGCGGCCCGTGACAACCTCGTGCTGAAAGACCGGAACGGTCAGATCACCGTCCTGCAGACGGACCGTTGGCTGGCCCCCGTGGCGGACGACATGAAGCAGGTGGTCGCGGACGACCTGTGGCGGACGGTGCGGGCCACGGACACCTATCAGGCCCCGGTGCCGGCGGACGCGACGGCACTGCCCCGCTACCGGCTGGCGATTCGGATCGAGCGGTTCGACGCTGTTCCGGGGGCCGCCGCCGCCGTGGCGGGCTCGTGGACGCTGCGGTCCCTGTCCGACGACACGGTCCATATCTGCCGCTGGACGGGGAGCCAGCCGCTCGACAGCGCGGACGCGGCCGCCGCCGCCGATGCCCTGGCCACGGTGAGCCGCCGACTGGCGGCCCACATCAGCGACAGCCTGCGCCGGACCGTCGAGGGCGCGCCGGACGTGTGCGGTGGCGCCGCGCCTGTGCCGGAGCCCGCCGCTCCGTCCTGACGGCGCGGCCCCGGACGTCCGATCAACACCTCTTTGCAGTCCTCCGCCGGCTACAGTCCCCTGCGATCCCGGATCCTCGTCACCAAACCGCCCCCGCGCACCGGCGGCGGTTTTCGTTACCACGTGTAGCCCAGATCCTCGACGACGGGACCGAAGGCCTCCGTAAAGCGCGCGAGCACGGGGGGCGTGAAATGCTGCCGCCACTGGCCGGGCGACGGGTTGCGGATGTGGGCGTTCCGCCGGCTGCCCCGGCCCCGGATCGAGAAGTAGTCGAACACGGCGATCAGCAGGTCCCGATCCTTGTCGGACAGGGGCCAGTCCGCCACGGCCTGTGAAAACTCGGCCACGGCGCGCTCCGTTACAAGGTCCTCGTAGCGCAGCTCGCGGAAGCCCGGCCGGCCCTCATACCACGAGTGCATGTCGCGAATCGTCTCGCCCGACGCATGGTCGATCTCAAAGAGGAGTCGGGCCTCCATCGTCGGCAGGCTGCGGATATGCTCCTGATAGGTCTGGTCGCCGAACTCCGGCCGGCGCACATGCAGCCAGCCCTCCGCCGATTTCAGGTGATAGTTCGCCGAGGACACCAGCACATCCCGGGGATCGCGGATCACATGAAGGCCACGAAACGGCCGCCCAGGCTGAAAGCCCCGGAAATAGGCGTGGTGGTCCAGGATGATGTCCGCATCCAGGCGCAGGGCGTCCCCCGTCCCGCTCGACACCCGCCGATTGGTCAGGAAGCCGAACGTCCGGAAGGTCCGGTTGAAGAAGACGGTCAGGACCTTGTGGTGCGTGCCGACAAGGATCTGCGTGTCGCCGTCGGGTGAGGCCCCCGCCCCAACGCGCACGTGTGTCCGAACAAACGCGCCCAGGCCACGGCCCGCAAGCTTGGGGGCGTCGAACGCCAAACGCCGCCCCCAGTAGGTGACGTTGGAGGCGAGGTCCATGTACTCGCGAACGATTGTGCTCTGCATGGCGCGGCCCACTTCTCTCGTTGGTCGCCCTGGGACCGCGCAACCGATGTCGCCAGAGCCAAAACGCAGGATCACCGGGTCCCGACGCTAGCAGAGGCGTCCCGGTGTGGCTAGCGCCCAGGCTGCCCCCCTCCAGCCCGCTCCCGCCGCCGACGCCGCCCCCGCCGCCACCGTTCGGACACGTATCGCGGGGCGATCGAGCCGGGCGGGATGCGCGACGGAGGGCTCGGGCACACCGGCTCCCGATCCGCTCGGCGAGACCTCGCATTCCCGTCCGGCACGTTGGGCCCCGTGCCCCATGCCGCCTGCCGTGTGCCATGTGCCGTACGGCACGGCGACGAGGTTGACCCGGCCCCGGTCAGCCCATACAGTGCGCGCCGCGCGGCGGCGTGTTTCGCGCCCGACCCCGGTGCCGATGTCCGCCTGCGTCCGGTCGTTCGAACACCAGCGCCCTCCCACGGCGTGCCCATAGCTCAGATGGTAGAGCAGCTGACTTTTAATCAGCGGGTCGCAGGTTCGAGTCCTGCTGGGCACACCAATTAAATCAATATGTTAAGAGGCAGGTAGGTCAACCTATCTGCCCCTTTTTGCCAAATTTTTCCCGAACATTTGCCAAACTTAGGGCCGTTTGTTCACGGCTTGTCCTCTGGCTTGCCGCCTTCCAGCAGGTCCATTCCCGCCCGGGCGCGGCGCCGTTTGTCGGCCGTGCGGGTGTAACGCTGCACCATGGACACCTGCTTGTGGCCGGTGATTGCCGCGATGGTACGGTCGTCCGCGCCGGCGTCCGCCAGCCGCGTCGCGAGACCGTGCCGCAGACCATGGAACGTCAGGCCCTGGCCGATGCGGCCCTCGGCCTCCAGCTTGCGGATCAGGCGAAAGAACAGCGTCCGGAAGCCATCGCCGCTGTACGGCCGCCGGTCGCGCGCGCCGGCGACGATCACCGTGGCGCGGCGCTCGGCCTGCTCCAGGATCGCGGCAAGGTCCCGATGCACGGGGATCCAAACCTCTTCGCCGGTCTTTGACTGCCGGCACCGGAGCCAACCGTCCTCGATCGCGGACCACGGCAGCGCCAGCACATCGCCCTGGCGAAGGCCGGTATAGGCCCCCAGCGCCACGGCCTCACGCACACCCGTCTGTGCCGTCGCAAGAACACTGGCCAGCTCGTCGTCCGTCCACGGCCGGTTCGCGGCGGGTTTGTCACGCGGCCGCTTGATGCGCGGCACCTTCTCGGCCGGATTGGACCCCGTGACGTAGCCATAGGGCCGCCCCCAATTCCACACGAGCGAAATCACGGCGAGAACCAGATTCGCTTGCCGCCAACCATGGCGGTCGTGCGTCGCGTCGCGCAGGCGCATGACGGACGGGCTGTCGATCCGATCCAAGGGAACCGGGTCCATCCCCTTCCCGGGGCGCTCCGGGTTGGGCTCTGCCAGATAGTCCAGAACGGCCCGGTAGCTTTTGCGGGTGCGCGGCGCGAGCTGGGCATACTTCGGGCTGGCGAGGTACAGTTCGCGCAGCCAGCCCCATGTACCGGCCGGCGCCTTCGGGTCCGACTGCCTATCCTCCGCGTTCCGATCGAGGGCCGCCACTTCCTCAAGGAACGCGGCCGTACCCTCCTTTTCTCGCAGGCGCTTTCCCGTCCCTCGGTGATACAGGTAGTAGGCGCCCGTTCTTGGATTCCGCACCCGCTTGATACCTTTGATCCGGTAGACAGGCATGGATCACCCGAACAGTTCGTCCGCCCAGGTGGCGGATTCCCCTGAGGAAGCGTCACCGTCGGCGTATTCATCCAGCTTCTTTCTATCATAGCGCACGCACCCGCCGATCCGAACCGGTGCGATAGGGACGTGCGTGCGCAGCGTGTTGGCCGAGATCGACAGATATGCGGCCGCTTCGTCGGCCGTCATGAGACGGGGCCAGTCGGGAAAGCGGGACATGTCCCTCGAAACGCGCATCACGGCTGTCCCCCTTTGGTCCAGAGCGAGCCCTCGGTCGGTCTCGTGGCGGGTGTGCGGGGCATGGCGTCAGGTCTCGCCGTTGGTCTGGTCGGTGATGCGCGGCGGCCGAGCGGCCGTGATGCGCTGGACACCGGCGGTGTCGCCGTCGCGGTAGGCGGCGATCAGGTCCAGTTCGGCCCGGGAGACCGTGCGCTCGCCGTACAGCAGATAACGGAGATCGAAGCCGCGCCCGATCAACAGCTTCAGGTCCTCCGACTTGCTGGGCAGGGTGTTGCCATGCTCGATGTACCAGAGCTTGGAGCCGGTCCAGGCGGCCGAAGCGGCAAATGCCTTGGGGCTCTCATAGCCGAGGCGGGCGACCTCTTCGCAGAACCGGGCGCTGTTGGGCACGCGGCGAGCGTCGACGTACTCCCCACTTCCGACGAACAGGTGAGCGTCGGCCTTCACCCGGCTTTCCGGCCGGCGGTCGAAGTAGGAATCCTCCAGCTTTTCGAAGACTTCCCAGGCGGCGTCCGTCTCCAACATCTTGGCGTGCCGGGCGGCGCCGCGCGCGGTCCAAAGCGTGGCCGACTGCGCCTTCATTGCGATGCCGGTGTGACCCTCTTTAAGAGGGTCACACCGGGTCCGGAACAAGCGAAGTTCTTCCCCGCTGATCTTGAACAGGTGCTTGCCGTCCACGAAGCGGTCGGCGTTGCGCGCATGGTTGTTCTGGATCCGCTTTGGGTCCGTCCCGTAGGCCTCGGCCAGGAGTTCGGTGGTCAGGACCGGTTCGCCCCGGTAGGTGATGGGGCGAAGGTCCTCGACAGAAACGGAGGAGAGGGACCTGGAGTTCATCGTACCGCCTCCTTGATCCTCATGTGAAAGAGAACGGGCATAGCTTCGGTCACCAGAACGGTCTCGAACCGATTGGCTCCAACGGCGTTTGGCGCGCAGGACAGGGCGAAAACGGAACAGAGGGCGACCGCGACGAAGGGGGACTCGGCGGGCTCCGCCGGATCGTGGATCCATCCCGTCACCACATCGTCCGGATCGTCGGCGTGGTCCCTCAGGTACCGGAGTGCGTCCGCCTCGCCGGAGAAGCCGAGAATCCGGCACAGGTCGCGCAGGACGAACAACGGCACGCATTGCTGTTTCTGGACGCGGAACGGCATTGACCCGACGTGATATGTTAGAATTTTGGTCATGGCAGATCCCCTGGTGTGTGGTCTGGGGGTTCTGGGACGCGCTCCCGCCCGTCCTTCCAGATCGTGGCGACGGCCTCGAGGCCGCGATGGCCCTGTTCCCAAACGAACCACGCGTGGGCAGTCGGGGAGCCGCCCGTGCGGGCCTCGGGCGGGATATCGAAGCGCCAGCAGAGCGCGCGGTCGCCACACAACCAGATGCGCGCCGGCGGCCGGGCGTCCCACCACGCGCGGCGGGTTTGGCTTTCCCGCCATGCCAGCCGCTGGAAACACAGGACCTTGCGGGCACCCAACGCGAACGCCCGATCGACGAAGCCGGTGGCCTGGGAAAACGGCGGGTTCATGAACACGCTCACGCCGGACAGAGGCAGCGGCATGTTGTGGCGGAGGTAGGCCGGGGTCTCCCGGAACATCGGCCATGCGATCCAGGCCGGCGGGTCGGCCAGAAAGTCGGCCTGTCCGTGCTGATCGGGATAGCCCCACCGGTGCAGGTCCAGGGACCCGACGTCATAGCCGGCGGCGCGGGCCGCCCGGGACAGGATGCCGGTCCCGCAACAGGGATCGAGCACGCGGCGGGTGAGGATCTCGACCTCAAGGACCCGGCGCGCGGCCCAGTCCGGCGTCTCGTAGCATTCGGCGGCCACGGCCTGGGCGGTTAGGGACGCATGGGACCCGGCGAGCATGGCGCTCGCCAGATGCGGCCACAGGGTCGGATGCGGGGCGGCGGTCATGGTCAGTCCTCGGGGTGGGCGTGGGCGGCGTGGGTGCCGCCGACGTGACGAAGGGTAAGACGGGGCCGTGGAGCGCCATCGATGCGCCGGCTCTGGCCGGCCTGAAAGGCGATGGTCTGGCTCCGGCCGCGCTCCCAGGCAGCGGCGAGTGCGGGAAAGACCTGGCTGTCGAACGGACAGGCGGCCCGCGGAGCCAAGGCCTCGCCCGCGCTGGTGCCGGCGTCGTAAGCACAGAATTGCGCCGTCGCCGGCCAGCCCTCGTTGAACAGGCGCACAGCCTCCCGGACCATCGCCGGCGCGGTCATGACGCACCGGCCCCGGCGGTCAGCGCGACCGCGATCGTCTCCCATTGCCGGGCCGTCAGGTCGGGCGTGAACAACCCCAACCGACCCCGACAGAGCGTGAACGGGAGCGGCCTGGGGTTCGCCAACACCCACCCGATCGGCCCGAAGAACCAGGGGCTCGGGTGGTCGGTCACGCACTCGACCACGTCGACCGCGCCGACGATGCCGCCCAAGGGCAGATCAAGGCGTCGGATCAGGTCGGGATCCTCGGCGGTCGACCGGGCGGCGTGAACCAGGAGCGTCCCGCGATACGCCGTGTTCCATGAGCGGTTCTCGACGTCCTTGCGGCCGCACACGATGTGGTGCGCCCAGGGCTGCTTGATGGACAGGGCGCGACAGGGCGTTGCCGCCGGAGGCACGGTCATAACGACGCCCCCCTACACGTTCACGGCGCGGCGGTAGAGATCGAGGACCTCGTCCTGTTCGGCCAGGTCGTCGCGGTCCATTTTCCGCAGGCGCACGAGCTGGCGCATGATCTTGGTGTCGAAGCCGGTGGACTTGGCCTCGGCGTAGACGTCGCGAATGTCGGTGGTGAGGTTTTCCTTTTCCTCTTCCAACCGCTCGATGCGTTCGATGAAGGACCGGAGCTGGTCAGCGGCGATCCCACCGACGTCGTTGGTGTTGGTGCCGGCGGTTTCGGTGGTGGTGTCGGTCATGGATCAGGACTCCAAAACGGCGTGGCCGAGGATCGACCACAGGATCAGGACGACGAACAGGCCGGCGAGGACGAGGCCCTCGCGGACCATGGTGGAGAGGCTCATGACGCGGTGCCCCGGCGTTCGACGGCGCGGACGGCGTTGACGAGCTGGTCAAGCGGGCTTTCGACGGCCAGGACGTCGGCGGGGTCCGACCCGGGTGCTGGGCCGTCCTGGTCTTCGCGCCGCTCGATGTCGGCCAGGTGCAGGGCGGCGGCCGAGATACGGTTCGCGGTCAGGAACAGGGAGTCGGCGTCGGGGCCGATCAGGGCCTCGCGGCGAACGTCCTGGGCAATGTCGAGAAGGATGTCGGACAACACCATGGCGGGGTCTCCATGCCTTGGGGCGCGCGTCAGGACGGGCGCTGTTCGAAGCACCAGCACTTGACGGCGCGGTTGTAGAAGTCCCCGTGCTGACCGGAGTTCACGGTCTTGATGCCCAGGAACTTGCGGCTCTTGCTGGTCTTGAGGTGCCGCTTCAGGTCGGCGGAGGTGGCGGGCAACACCTGCTGGCGCTGCTGGGCCATCTGGATCACCTGATTGAGGTTGAGCGCGAGGAGCTGCTCGGGCTTGCGGCTGTGGTTGAGCTTGTCGCCGTCGGGGTCCAGGAACTCGACCAGTTCCCACCATTCCTCGACCACGGCATGGTCGGAGGCGATGGCGTCCTGGCGGCGGGTGGCGGCGGTGTGCAGGGTCTCCAGCACGTCCTGGCGGCGCGGGTCGGGGACCTTGCACAGGTCACACAACACCTCGGCCAGGGCCATCATCTGGCCGTGGTTCTTGGCGATGCGGTGGGACCGGATGGCGGGATCGGCCAGCAACGCGCGTTCGTGCAATGGGGTGCGGCCGCGCAGGGTTTCCATGATCCGGTCTTCGGCCTGACAGACCAGGATGAGCCAGTGGGACAGGTGTTCCACGGGCAAGGCGGACAACTCGTCGGCGGCCTCCTTGCCCTCGGTGGAGTGGCCGGAGCAATCGAACAGCAGATGCACGATGCGCGACAGGATGGCCTCGGACGCGTTTACGGGCGCGTTCTGACTGATGAGGACCGAGGCCCGGAACGGCGGCTCATAGGTCTCGTTGCCGCCGTTCTTCACCCCGCGCGACCGCACGGCGCGGCCGTTGTAGGCGGTCTTCATCTGGTCCCAATCGAATTGCCGTTGCTTGCTGTCCGGGCTGTCCCGGTCGCTTTCGATCAGCGAGATCGGCAGGTTCGCCACCTGGGAAAAGTTGCGGGCCAGGGCCGCACTGGTCGCCTTGTTCGGGTCAAAGCCCTCGTAATCGACGCGGCCGACCAGCTTCCAGAGGAACTCGATCAGGGAGGACTTGCCCGCCCCGGCCTCGCCGACGATTTCCAGGAACGGAAACGACTTGTGGACCGCGCGGATCTGTTCGGCGACCAGGGAGCCCAGGAAGAACGCGGCGGCGATCAGGCCCTGGGCGCCATAGGCGCGGTAGACCAGATCGGGCCAGTCGGCGCGGTACTCCGTTGCCTTACCGATGTGCAGGGCGAGCGAGCCGTTGAGGCTCTTGATCGACAGGCGCCCGACCTCGAAAAAGTCCTCGTCGTTCATCCGGTGGACGCGGCCGTGATGCACGGCGACGTCCGGGAACACATAGGTTTCATGTTCGCGGGAATAGCCGATGAACTCGACCGTCTCGACGACACGGATCCGGCGGAGGTAGCGGCCGACGATCCAGTTCAGTTGCTGGGACGATCCGCTGTACAACGCGCCCGGCGCGATGGAGATCAGGCGTTTCTTGAACTCCGACGCGGACGAGATGTCCGGCCCCCGGAAGGTGTTCTTCAGCGTGCGGCCGTCCGGCAGGTCCACGCGGGTGTAGTACCAGCTTTCGTCCGTCAGCTTGGACTGCTGGAAGTACAGGAACGACACCGCGCAGTTGCAGATCTCATGGCACTCGGCGGCCATGTCCTCGGCGGCCTCGCGGGACAGCCCCTCCATGGTGGCCTTGTTCAGGCGCTCCTGGTCCAGCTTCCACCACCATGTGCGGCAATCGAAGTCGAGGCCGAAGGCGGTGGCACTCTTGCGGCGATGGATCAGGAGGCCCTTTTCCTTGGCCGAGCGGGCGCGGAACAGGTCGCCGTGGAAGCGGCAGCGGTCGAGGGTGTCGTCCCGTTTGTCGTCAGCCAGGGCGCCGGCGAGCCAGAGGTCGTTCCAATCGCGCTTCGTGCGGCCGTCGCGCGGCACCAGGGCAGCGCGGCAGGTCCAGCCGTCTTTCTCGGCGCGGGCGATGTGGCGGCGCATGGCGCGATGGCCGGCCGGGTCGTTGTCCAACGCCCAGACCAGGACCGGGCGTGTACCCGTGTCCGCCAATCGTTTCAGGTAGTCGCCCGGGTAGTTGGACGCGGACAGGGTGGCGGCGGCGGACAGCCCGGCGCAGGCCAGGGAGGCGGCGTCAATGCAGCCCTCGACGATCCAGAGTTCCTCGCCAATGCGCTGCTTGGGCGGTGCCCACGCGAAACCCTTGAACTTGCCGTGGAAGTGCTGCTTGCGAACGGTGACGTCGCCGTCGTCCTCGCGCACCCGCACCGGCTCAACGAACCGTTCCATCCAGACGTCGGGAGCGATTTCGAACAGCACGGTCGCGGTGGCGCGGTCGCCGGTCGGATGCCAGAACCGCCCCTGGCGATACCAACCGCGCGCGGCCTCCGGCAGGCCCCGGACGAACCCCATATAGGCGTGCGCCGTCTCGTTGGGTTTCTCGGACGTGGCGGGATAGCGTTCGTTCAACCGCCCGAAAGCGTCGGGGTACAGGTCCTTGGTCGAAGCCTCGAACCCGCACTTGTTCAGCCGGCCGCAGCGGATCGCCCAGGGTTCCGTGCCGTTGGCGTACAGCTCCTTTTCGCCGCACTGCGGACAGGTGCCGCGTTGCAGCCACTCGCCCCGGGGGCGCAGCTTGTAGTCATGGATCAGGCGTTGCCGCACGTCGGCGGCGATATCGTCACGCATGGTTGGGTCCCCCGCTTCCCCTGGATCAGCCGCCCGACGCGAGCGTCAGGACCAGCTCGGCGCCGCGCTCATCGGCCGCCGGAACCGGGACCGCGCGAGGCGGAGCGGCGGGCAGGCGCGAGGGCTCCAGGATGCGCAGCGGATACAACTGCCCGACCCAGACCATGCCGCAGTCCTCGTTGGGACAGACGTAGGTGATCTCGGTCACGGCGGCGGTCAGGTGGTGAGTCTTGGCGGTGCGGCAGCCCGTGCCGCACACGGGGCAGCGGGCCTGATTGCGGAACACACTCTGGGCGTGGCGACCCTTGGGGCGTTTCATCGTGGTGATCTCCCGGATTTTGCCGCCGTGCGGCGGTGGGGCTGTCCGCGCCGGGTTTCGCGGAGCTTCATGAGGGCGTCGTAGTCGCTCTGGGCCACGTGCATGCGTGTTTCCGCGCGCTGGATCAGCTCCGCCAGTTCGGAATCGGACAGAACCCCGTCCTCGGCGGCCTCGACGGCACACCGGGCCAACTCGCCCAGCGCCACCTGCCCCCGCGTCGCCATGTGCAACACCGCGGCGACGTCGTCCGGAAGGGCGGCCTCCGGCTCCGGCCGATCGGCGGCGAGGCGGACGAGTTGCCGGGAGACCATCGGTTCCCCGACGTGGGCCTCAAGGTCGGCGACCACGTCCGCCGGGGGATAGGTCTCCGGGTGGTTCCGGGAGCCGTATTCAGCCAGCATGGTTTTGCCGACCCGGGTGACGGCGGCCGCCTCGCGCAGGTCGCCGCATTCCGCCAGCAGGCGCCGGAACGCGCTCTTGATGCCGGCGTAAACGGCAGGGCTATGAGGTCGCATGGCGGAAAACACTTTCCTCAATCCGGGTGTAGGGGAGCGCGGCCTCCGGCAGAGTGGCCGGAGGGCTCAAGGGGCATGTCGCGGCCGCCGGGGGCGTGCTACGCTGGGGCGCGCGCGTCGACCCGAGGCGCTGCCCGGCCTCGTCGTAGAGTTCCGGGAACAGCGCCTGGGGTGTCAGGCCGAGCGCGGCGGCCAGAGCCTCTTGCAAGGGCCGGCTGCTGCTGCCTCGGGCGGCGGCGCACACGGCTTGGTGCGAGACCCCTTCCTGGCGGGCAATGGCCCGGAAGCTCAGGTTTCGCAGCCGAAGCTGGTAGCCGATCCAATCCCGCCGGTGGACGGGGTTGATCGGCATGTCTTGGGTTGCAGGTGCAGGTTCCATGCGCGAACGGTAGGCGTCCAAACGGAAGCTGTCAAACCCAAAACGAAGCTATTGGCCTCGGACTAGCCGCCGAATGGCTGCTTCTATATGCCAACATAAGTTTATATCGTTGTTTTTATTGTCGAAAAGCGGGCTTCCGAACGGATGCAACAAAAGCAAACTAGCGGAGAAGCACCCGAACGGGAGCAGGAACCGGAGGCGGACCGCGAGGTGGCGCTCCGTTTGGTTCAGGCCCGGGAAATGCGGAATCGGTCTCAGGAGGATTTCGCCGCACTCATGGGCGTATCGCGGAGCGCCTATCAACGGTATGAAGCAGGAACGCGCTCCCCGAAACTGCGGCACCTTCAGGGCCTTGCGAAGGTCGGGGTGAACATTCACTGGCTCTTGACGGGAGAGGATGAGGCGGCGCTCCAGTCCGCCTATGCCGCCGGAACGCCGAACCCCGATCACCTTCGGGAACCGGCGCGCCCTACCAGCCTCGACGGCGACCTTATGGGACGAATCGTCGACACGATTCGGGCGGTCTACAAAGCCGAGGGTCAAGCGATCCCCGACCGCTCCCTGGGGGAGTTGGCGGCCGAGTGGTACGGCACGATCACATCCCAAGCCGCCGGCCCGGGAGACCGCCTCGACGCCTTGGCGGAACACCAGATCGCCTTGCGGCGCAGATTACGCGCCGCGACCACCCACCCCACGAGCGATAAACGCCCGGCCTGAGACTGGTTCAAACGCCAAAAAATGGCGGGTCATAACGGGCGCGCCCAAACGACGCAACCCTTTCATAGGCAGCAAGCGCCGACGCGCTTGACAAAGGTGACTCACAGAAACTATGCGCCTGAATAGATGGCTATGTCAGAATACTGTTTTCAGAACCTTATCTGTGCCGGCAACTAAATCATCAATCTGTTCCTTAGTCGGTTCTTTCTCTTTCGCGTGATCGCAAAGGTTCCGGATGTCAGCCAAGTGCTGCACGAACCGCCATTGAGGCACATCCACATTTCCATTGTCCTTAAGGGCTTGGTTCAAATCACTGATAGACGGGTTCTTTTTTGTAATCCGTATGGAATGGTTTTGGCACACCTGCAACAGGTGCTTCTCAATGACAACCCCACACACGGCGCCAGCCGCACGCAAATGACCTGCTTTGGCCAGCGCCCGCGCGCTATCAACTTCAGAGTCAAACAAGTCCGCCTGCATTATTCCTGATATGTCCATAAGAGCACTATCGAGGTTCTTTTTTGCTGCCCTTACAATATTTAACTGCTGCCTAAATTCAGGAATAGCCGCACTACCACCCACGATCACCTCCCCAATACTATTTCTAATAGTAAGGCCCTGCAGGAAATCTCGTATCATATAATTTTGATAAGAGATAATTTTTCTGACACGCGGACTTTCATAGTGTGAGTTAAAATCTGTCAATCTATCTGGCATTACTTGTTTAACAAGGGCCTGCGCCTCCGAAAACCAAGTCTGATACTCTTCATTGAATGAAGGCAATTTATTAATATGATCATTAAATTTTTCTTTTCCTAATATACGTAAAACTTCTTTTTTGTATTCTTCCGGACGGCACTCGTATTGAATTGATTGAAACAGATTGTCACCCATATGAATCAATTCATCCAGCTTGCTGGAAAATTTCTCCGATTTTTCGGACATTTTGCATCCTCCACATATAGCATCAATAAAATAGAACCATCACCTTCGCACTGAGCCGGCTTTTTCAAACACCCAACACCGCACTTGCACGCCGCGCTTGAGTGCGCTGTTGACCGGCTTGACGGCCTGGAACACGGGGTCCTCACACGTCTTCAGTGCCCGGCATAGGAGCGGTGTGATCTCAACATCGATGCCGTTCGCCATGAACAGGTCGCGCACTTCCATCAGGTCGAAGGCGATCAGGTTCGGGGCGCGCGAATGGTTCCAGGGTATCTTGTCTTCCGTCAGTTCATCGAGCGCGTCGAAAAACGGTCCGGTCAGGTTGGAGAACAGCGCCGGTGTGCGTGGGGGCGCCGCTTTCGCCGGCAAGGATGGATCGTCCGTTTCGTCGGTTAAGGCCGGCCCGACCGGTGTACGATAGACCTGTTCCACAGCCTTGAGAGCGCGAAGGCGGTCGGGCTCCGAGAGGGTCCGCAAGGCATATAGAAGCGCCATCTCATCTTCGGAATACTGCCGCGTCCCCCAAAACCAATACTTCAAATCGAAGTTCTGACCAAGAAAACGCTTAAAGTCGTCGTCTTTTGTAATAAGAGCGTGCATTTCCGCGTAGTGAAACAGCTTCGACTTCGGCCACCCAATGGCCTCGGCGAAGGCCTCGGGGTTTCGAAAGCCCAACCGCTCGCACTCTTCAACGAACCGCTCGCAGGACTGCTTGCCATATCCGCTGGTGTCAGGGCTGTTCGGTCGCGGAACGGGGAGGACGGGACCACGTTCGAAGTAGGCGTCCTCCAGTTTCTCGAACACCTCCCACGCCTGATCCGTCTCCAGCATCTTGGCGTGGCGTGCGGCGCCGCGTTCGGTCCACACGGTCAGAGCGTTGACGTTCGTTGCGATACCGAGCAGAGGGTCTTTAAGACCCTCTGCTCGGGTGCGAAACGATTTGAGGTCGTCGCCCACCAGTTTGAAGAAGTGTTTCCCCTCGACGAACCGATCTGCGTTCCGACTATGGTTCCGCCGAATGCGATCCGGTTCCGTGCCGTAGACGGCAGCCAAAAGCTCGGTGGTGATGACGTGGACGCCCTGGTGAGGCATCGGATACAGGTCCTCAACCGCAATGGCTTTGGACGTCACGCTCATGTCCCGGCTCCCCCCGGCCGAAGGTGATCTCCGGTCGGAAGCCTAACGCTTGGGATGTGCGGGAGCAACGAGAGTTGCGTTGCGTGTGGGGCGGTTTAGGCGCCCGCCCTCTCGGCTCGTTCGGCGGCGGAGAGGCCCGACCAATCCACCCCGCTCTCGCGCAGAGACGTAATGTCTACGGCGGCGCCGCCCGATCCGCCGCCCGATCCGCCGTCCGATCCACTGTCCGACCCGTTGCGCTGGGCGGGGGGTTGCTGTTCGACGGCCTCGATGTCGGAGCGGAAGCCGCCGGCGGCATCGAGAGTGTGGCGGACGGTCTCGACGACCCATTGAACCCCGTCCATCTCCGGGCGGAACCCGGTCACGGCCAGGGGCTGGCCGGCGATGATCTCCGGCCGGCCGAACGCCAGGGACAGGCGCAAATCCCTTTGCCCACGCGCGATGTCGGTCAGGGCGGCGCGGGCGGCGGCGGCGGCCTCGGCTTGGGAGGGATAGACCCGCCGCAAGGTGGTGACGGTCCCGGAGGCGCCAGCCAGTTCGGCCCGGTCCTCGGCGGCGTCATGGTCGCGCCAGACGGCGCGGACGCCGGTGGTTTCGCCCTCCCGATCCTGGATGCCGAACGCATGGGACGCGGTTTCCGTCCGCGCTACGGTGACCGCGGGCAGGGTCGCGCCCTCGGCGGTCACACCGGCTCCCCGCGGGGTGAAGACGAGGCGGCCGTCCTTGATGGTGCCGATGGCGTCGACCTGTTGCGCCAGGCGCGTCACCAGGTGGGCGTCGGATTCCGTGGCTTGATCCAGATGGGGAATCGGCAACGAAGCCAGGGATGCGGCAATGGCCGGCGCTAGACCGTGCCGGGACGCGACGGCCTGGAGCACCGCGCCCAGCGTGGTCTCGTCATAGGACTCGTCGCGATGGGCGCGCAGGCCGCCGGTCAGGTCGGCGGCGCGGGCCTTGATCTCGATCCGGTCGGGCGGGCCGGCGTGGCGGACCTCGTCGACCCGATACCGCCCCTTGTCGATCAGGGGCGATCCCTGCCAGCCCAGGGCCACGCGCAGGATCACACCCCGCCGGGGCAGCGTAAGGGAGCCCGTGGGATCGGCGATGGCGAGGGTCAGTTCATCCGAATCCAACCCGGGCTTGTCGGTCACGGTCAGGGACAGCAGGCCCGCCGCCACGGCCGCCGTCACGTCCACGGCGTCGGCGGTGACGCGCCACGCCGGGATCACCGGTACAGGCTCCACAGATCGCCGACGGCCCCGACCAGGGCGCCGGCCGCGTCGCGCGCGCCGGCGATGACGTCGTCGGTGGTGACGGCCCCAAGACGGCCCGGCAGGCTGTCCGTGAGGGCGCCGCGCCCGGCGATGTCGTCGTCACTGTACCGTGTCAGGGACAGGGTGAAGTCCACCTTGCGCGGGGTGCCGTCGTTCATCATGTGCGTGCGGGTCTCGCTCACACCAGACACCACCCATGTCCCGCGCCGCCGCCCCTGGCCGTCCATCAGCAGCCACGCCTTGCCCTCCGAGGCCATGCGCCGCAGCGTATCCAGATGCACCGGGCCGCCCGTGACCTCCGGCATCAGGGTGCCGGACAGGGTCAGGGTATCCGCCCCCGGCCCGGTGTACTGATAGGCGGGGGCGGCCCCCGCGCGGTCCTGCGACGCCCAACGCCACGCGCTGTCCCGCGCCATGTCCGCGAACGGCACGGTGTCGGTCTGGAACGTGAACAGGCC
>NZ_JACIGJ010000021.1 GCF_014197855.1 Roseospira marina | reverse complement strand
TCAGGCGGGTGCGGATCTCCGGCCACGCGAACGCCTGCACCAGCGGCTTCGGCAGCGCCAAGCCCGAGGTCTCGATGACGATGTGGTCCGGCGGCGCGGCGCGATGGATCAGGGCTTCCATGGTCGGCAGAAACTCGTCGGCGACCGTGCAGCACAGGCAGCCGTTGGCCAGCTCCACGATGTCGTCGTCACCACAGCCCTCGATCCCGCAGGCCGACAGGATCTCGCGATCCATGCCGACGTCGCCGAACTCGTTGATGAGCAGCGCGATGCGCCGGCCGCCCGCGTTCGTCATCAGATGGCGCACCAGGGTCGTCTTGCCGGCCCCGAGAAACCCGGTGATGACCGTGACGGGAATGGCTTTGGCGAAGGGCATGCTGCGGTCTCCTTGTCGACGGTCGGGGTCGGGGTCGGGGTCGGCGGCCTTGGTCGACGGTTACGGTCGGGAACGGATCAGGGCGCGGGCCCGGGGGCGTGCGCCCCGGGGCGCGGCGATGCCCCCGGGGCGGATACGGGACCCGTCGGCCGGTGCTCGCATCACGGGGGCGCGCCGGTCGGGTGCCAGCGCGCGTCGAACACGGGTATGGGGGTCATGGATCAACCTCCACCGACTTCCCCGGTCGGTCCATAAGGGGAGCGGGCGCGGCGGCAGGTCTCCTGGCTCGCGGGCATGGGACGACTCGCCTTCCCGGGGTGGCTTTCGACCGAGCCCCCAGTGGCCTGGAATGAGCGCCCTTCACCGCTGACAGTTGCGGGGACAGCTCCGGACTTGCGGACCGTGGCGAACGGCGGCCGCGCACCGGATTCCCTTTTATCCCCTCGCGGGGACCGTCGCGCATGACGGGGAAACGGTGCGGTTTGAGGGGACCGCATGTCAAGGCCGAAGGCCCCGAACCGCCGCCTGCAGCCCGGCCCACGGCGCGATCATGGGGCCTCGCCCTGTTGACGGAACCCCTCCCGGGGGATAGGTATAAGATGCTTGATTCGAAACAGGAGTCCCGGCATGCCCCCCTCCAATACGGCGACCGCAACGGACGACGACGCGCGACCCGGTCACGGCGCCGTCCACACCACCCACGGCGATATCGTCAAGCGCCTGCGCCGGGCGGAGGGCCATCTGCGCAAGATCAGCAGCATGATCGAGGAGGAGCGCCCCTGCGTGGACGTGGCCCAGCAGCTCGCGGCCGTGGAAGCCGCGGTGCGGCAAGCCAAGCAGGTGTTCATCCGCGATCACATCGACCATTGCCTGGACGGCCTGCTGCGCGAAGGGCCGGAGGCCAAGGCCGTCCTCGCCGAGTTCAAGGCCATCTCGCGGTATCTGTAGCGAAAGGACCGGTCGCGATGGACATCACCGCCGCGCTTGCCGACGAGACGGGCCAGCCCGTGGTTCTGGCGGCCACCGCTCTGGCTTTGGGGGCCCTGCACGGGCTGGAGCCCGGCCACTCGAAGACCATGATGGCGGCGTTCATCGTGGCCGTACGCGGCACCGTATGCCAGGCCATTCTGCTGGGGCTGTCGGCGGCGCTGTCCCACACCCTGATCGTCTGGATTCTGGCCCTGCTCGCCCTGTGGCTGGGTGAGGCGATGATCGGCGAGGCCCTGGAGCCCTGGTTCATGATGGCCTCCGGCGCGATCATCCTGGTCATCGCCGCCTGGATGGGACTGCGGACCCGCCAGACGGACGGCAGACATGGCGGCGGGCATGGGGACGCCCACGATCACGACCATCATCACGGTCACGATCCCCATCACGACCACGACCACCATCATCACGGCCACGATCATGCGCACGGTCACGGTCCCGATGCGGCGGCGTCGCATCACCATAATGATCCCCTCCCCCAGGAGGGGACTATGGACGCGCACGCCCGCGCCCACGCCCGCGGCATCGAAACCCGGTTCGGCGGCGGCGGTGGGGCGACCACGGGTCAGGTGATCTTGTTCGGCCTGACCGGCGGGCTGATCCCCTGCTCGGCGGCGATCACGGTTCTGATCCTGTGCCTGCACCTGGACCGGATCTGGCTGGGCGTCGGGCTGGTGGGCGCCTTCAGCCTCGGCCTGGCGGTGACGCTGGTGGCCGCCGGCGTCGTGGCCGCCGTGGGGTTGCGCGCGGTGTCGCGGCGCACCCGCCGGTTCGACGGCTGGCTTGAAAAAGCACCCTATGTCTCCGCCACGATCATCGCCGTCATCGGCGTGGGCATGATCGCCGCCGGCTGGGCCCATCTGGCCGCCACGCCCGGCACCGGGGCCTGACGCGGAGGGGGTGGGGCATCCCGCCCCGCTACCGCAGTTCAAACTGGATCGGCACGACCAGTTCCAGCCGATTATCAGACATGGACGCCGGCATGGCCGGAAGCGGCTGCGCCCGCGCGATCAGGTCCAGAACGGCCTCGTCCAGCATCGAGGACCCGGAACTGCGGTACACGCGGTGCGTCAGAACCTGGCCGGTCCGATCCATCACGAAATACAGCAGGACGGTGCCCTCGATCCGCCGTCGCTGGGCGCGCCGGGGATAGGTCTTGTGGCGCTCCAGCCAAGCGCGCAGACGGCCGATGTAGCTGTCCCGCGCGGCCGGGTCGCCGCCGCCGGCCTGGGCGGTCGCCGGCCCCGGGGCCGCCCCCGATGCGGGTGCGGACGACGCATCGCCGGTGGTGGCACCTGACGCGGGCGCGCCGGTGGAGGTTTGCGCCTGAGGCGGAGCCGGCGCCGGCGCCGGCGCCTGGACCTGGGGCTGGGGCTGCGCCACGCGCACGGGACGCGGACGCTCGGGCTCCGGCGGCCGGACCGGCGGTGGCGGCGGGAGGTCCCGCACCTCGGGCTCCGGGTCCGGCTCCGGTTCGGGTTCCGGCTCCGGTTCCGGCTCCGGTTCTGGCTCCGGTTCCGGCTCGGGCTCGGGTTCCGGCTCCGGTTCGGGTTCCGGCTCAGGCTCCGGTTCCGGCTCGGGCATCGGTTCCGGCTCGGGCATCGGTTGTGGATCCGGGTCCGAAGCGGGATCGGGCGTCGCTTCGGCCCTTTGCTCCGGCCCCGCCGACATCCCACCGGCCGGCCCCAGAGCGATGGACACCCCGCCCGGCCCCGGCACGCCGGCGTCCGGGGGCGGCGCCGAGCGGGCCAACACGGCGAGCGCGCCCAGATGCATTGCGATCGCCGCCGACAGGGCCACGACCCAATGGCGCCGCTGGATCTCCATCAGGCCTCGTCCCGGATGGTGAGAAGAAGGACCCGGGTCACTCCGGCGGCCCGCAAGCGCTCCATCAACGCCACCACGTGCGTGGCGTCGGCGTGACCATCCGCCTTCAGGCGCACCCGCGCCCCCTCCGACTCGGTCAGTTGGGCGGCCAGCGCCGCTTCGAAGTCGGCCTCCGCCACCGGGGTGCCGTCCAGCGCCAGCCGGCCGTCGGCGCCGACCAGGACGACGATGTCCCGCGGGTTGTCCTCGCCGGAGCTGGCGGATCGGGGCGGGGTGATCTCGAACGGATCCATGGCCGACAGGGTGCCCGCCAGCATGAAGAAGATCAGCAGCAAGAAGACCACGTTGATAAGCGGCAGGATCCGCTCGTCGTCGCTGGTGTGCCGTCGCGGTTCGAAACGCATGGCCGTCACTCCCCGGACGCGGCGGCGCCGCCGGGGCGCGACAAGGCCATGGCCGACACGCCGAGGGCCGCCAAGTGATCCAGTACCGTCACCGCCCGTTGCAGGGGCACGCCGGGCGCCGGGCGGACCAGAACACGCTGGTCGGGCGTTGTCTCCAGGCGCGCCGCCACCGTGCGGGCGATCTGCTCCAGGGTGGCCGGCTGACCGTCCAGGCGCAGCTCCCGCGCGCCCACGTCGATCCGCAACGTTGTCGACTTCGTCGGGCTCGCGGTCGTTGGCGCGGTGTGGTGCGGCGTATCCAGGCCGATCACCCGCCAGTCCATGAAACTGGTCGCCAGCATGAAGAACACCAGCAGGATGAACACCACGTCGATCAGCGGCGTCAGGCTGACCAGCGGCCGGCGGCGGGCCGCCGGGCGCAGCGCCTCAAGCCCCGAGGGCCGCGAGACGGCGGGACCCGTCATGGCTTGGCTCCTGGTGCGGGGCGATGGTGTCGCCGTGGGGGCCGTCGAAGGCGTCGTGCGACAGGTCGTCGGTGAACACGCGCGTGACGATGGTGTCCATGTCATGCGCGACCTGATCGACGCGGCGTTCCATCCAGTTCAAAAGCGCCACCACGGGAATGGCCACAGCCAGACCCACGGCGGTGGTCAAAAGCGCCTCCCAGATGCCGCCCGACAGGACGGCGGGATTGACCTGATTGCCGGCGGCTTCGAGCTGGCGGAACGCCTCGATCATGCCGAGCACCGTACCGAACAGCCCCAGCAGCGGGGCGAGGGAGCCGATGACCTCCAGGGCGCGGAACCAACTGCGCAGGGTGTGCAGGGCCTCCGCGCCGGTGCGCAGCACTTCCTCGCGGACCCGCGCCTCGGGCAGGCCCCGGCTTTGGCCCCGAATGGCGCGGGCCAGGGCCTGCGCGACCGGATTGCGACAGCGCCCGGCCAACGCGATCGCTTCGCTCGCACGTCCGGTCGTGTAGAGGCGCAGGGCATCGCGCGCGACTCGGGTCTGCCCCAGCCGGGCGGCCCGGAACTGCCAGAGCTTCAAGAGCACGATGGCGACCGCCACGACGGACAGGCTCACCAGGATCAGGACCACCGGACCGCCGCCGACCACCATGTCCACGGCCTGGGCAACCGGGTCGGGCAACGGCCATCCCAGGAGCGTCATATCCGCCCCCGGACCCGAGTCGGCGGGCAGCGCCGGGGCGCCGGCGGCATCCATCGGCCCCACAGCGTCGCCGGATGGAACCGGACCGGTTGGCCCCGCACCGGCGGCATCGCCGTCCAAAGGCACAGCCGGTACGGCACCCTCAAGGGGGTTTGCGGTCGGGCGGGTTACGGAGGCATCCTGTTCGTTCATCGCGGCGGTTCCGTTCGGTGGCGCGGTCGGCCCGTCGGCCTTGCGAGTGACTCGCACTCACATCATGTTTCTTAGGGATATGCAAGGGCGTTGACGTTTGGCAAGGCCCTGAACCCGGAGCCGGCGCGGTGGATACGGGCAAGACAGGCCGGGAGAGACACAGCCAGTCAGGCGCGCCGGCCCAGACAGGGGCGCGGTGCCGGACGCCACCGAGACACAGCTTTAAAAGGGGGCTGGCATGGGGCTTCGGTTCATTTTCATGCTGACGCGCAACGACCGCACGGTCGACGACCCGTGGCCGCTGCTTCACACCGCGCTGAGCCTTGGCGTCCGTCATATCGGCTTTAAGGACATCGGCCTGTCCCTCGACCAGGTGACCGCGCTCAACCGGACGATCAAGGACGGCGGGGCGACCTCTTATCTCGAAGTGGTCTCGCTCGACCGCGACAGCGAGATCGCCTCGGCGACGGCCGCCGTCGAGATCGGCGTCGATGTGCTGCTGGGCGGAACGCGGGTGGAAGCGGTGACACCGATTCTCGCCGGGACAGCCATCCAGTATTGCCCGTTCCCGGGCCGCATCGCCGGTCATCCGAGTGTGCTGGAAGGCACCCTTGAGGAGATCGTCGCCAGCGCCAAGGCCCTGACGGCCCGCGAGACCGTTCATGGCCTGGACCTGTTGGCCTACCGGTCGCACGAGGACGTTCCCGCCTTGATCCAGGCGGTCTGCGCGGCGGTGACCAAGCCCGTCTATGTCGCCGGATCGATCGATACGCCGGAGCGCATCGCGGCGCTGAAGGCGGCTGGCGCCGCGGGGTTCACGATCGGCACGGCCGCCCTTGATGGCCGCTATCCCGCCGACGCGACGGATATGGCGAGCCAGCTCGCCGCGATCCTGCGCGACGTCGCCACTCTCAACAACCACATCTCGCCGTTTCACACGACCAATCTGGCGGCCGCGTTCGGGCGCTTTTCCGACACCTGGTCACCCAAGGTCGCGGGTCAGATCAACGGCATGCAGATCAAGCTCGCCAAGTTCGAAGGGGCGTTCACTTGGCATTTCCACTCCACAGAGGACGAGCTGTTTCTGGTGCATAAGGGCCGGCTGCTGATGAAGTTCCGGGACCGCGACGAGATCGTCGAACCGGGCGCGTTCATCGTCGTGCCGCGCGGGGTTGAACATTGCCCGGTGGCCCTGGACGAGACCTGCGAGGTCGTGCTGTTGGAGCCGGCCACCACCGTGAACACCGGCTCCGCCACGGACGCCCGAACGGTGACGGACCTGGAGCACCTCTGATTCACGGGGTCGGCCGGAACGCCGCATGCCCGCCGGGCCTGGTTTCCGTGAGGCACGATCTGCCTCAGGACGACACGCCCAGGGCGGCGAGCAAACGCCGCCGCCGCTCTGGATCGGGGCAGCTTTCGGCGACGCTCTGCTGGGTCTGGCCGGAGAAGTCCTCCATATCGTGCCGCCCGCCGTTTTCGGTGAACCAGCGCGCCTGCTCGATGTAGCCGCCGGCCTGCTCGGCCGCCACCATGCCCGCCCGCAAGCATGTGTCGTGCATGGCCGTCAGGCCGTTGACGATCGGGACCTCGTTGATGGCGTCGGCCAGCGCCACGGGCGTCATGTGCGCCCCGCACATCCGCAGGATATCGAGGTGGTTGAAGACGGCGGCGCGGATGATGGTTTGCGCGCCCATCGGGTGATCCTCGTGACGCGCCGGATCCGCGCCCCGCTCCAGCAGATAGCGCGCGGTCTCGTCGCGCAGGCGCTTGACGGTCGGGTTGGCCGGCAAGCCGTTGTTGCCCGTCACGGCGACGATCAGCGGCGGCTGGTGTAGCGGCCCGCCGAGCCGGTTGACGTCGGCGCCCTCGTCCTCGACCAGCGCCCGCACGGCCGCGAGGGTGGCGTCCACGCGGGTCGGGTCGGTCGCGGTGGCATGGATACCGTCCTCGATGGCGCGACACAGCCGGTCCGCAAGCGCCTGGGCCGGCTTCTCGGCCTCGGGAATGATCGGCGCGATGCGCTCGAGGTAGCGGGCGTAATACGCGGCCTTTTTCTCCGCCGGGCTGTCGTAGGGCCGCAGGACGTCCGTCATCGGCTGGTTCTGGAACTGGTGGGCGAACTCCATCGGCCCCAGACCGCGCGCGGTGGTGATGGCGGTATCCGCACCACGCTCCACCAGCGTCCGGGCGAGGTCGAGATGCCCGTAAAACACCGCTTGCAGCAGAATCGTGTGGCCGTTCAAGTCCCAGACCGCGTCGATCTGGTCCGGCGCGTGATCCAGCAAGGCTGTGGCGGTCGCCACGTCGCCCGAATGCCCGGCCATGTGGATCGGCAGGGCGGCGGATCGGCCGTGGGCCAGGGTGCTCTCGGCGCCCCGGGCCAGCAGCGCGGCGACGGTCGCGGCGTGACCACGGGCCGAGGCCCAAAGCAGCGGCGTCCAACCATCGGCGTCGTGAGCATTGGGATTGCCACCGCCGGCGATCCAGTCCTCCAGCCCCGCCGTGTCGCCGGCCTTGGCGCGGGTGATGGCGATATCGATCGGGGCCATGGGCGGTCTCCTGGGACGGCGCGAAAGGGGCACGCACGGGCGTGGACGCCGTCAGGACCCGGCGAAGGCCGCGGCGACCAGTTCGGTGTTCTCGCACAGGGTGAACCCGGCGATCAGGCCGTCGCGCATGGTGAACAGGGTGAGAAAGGTGTTGTCGACCGTCTTGCCCGTCTTGCGGATGGTGAAGACCTCGCGGCCCAGGATCACCACATGGTCGTTCTGGTCGGCGACGATCACCGGCACCTCGAAGGATTGCCATTCCAGGTTGCCCATCAACAGCGTGCAGTATTCGCGCACACCGTCGCGGCCGCTCCACGGCTTGTTGTAGGGGATCCGCCCGTCGGAGATCGGCGGCGTCCAGACCACGTCCTCGGTGCACTGCAGGCAGACGGCGTCGATGTCGCCCTGACCGAACGACGCAATGTGGGTCTGGATGGCCTTGATGTTCTCTTGGTCGGTCATGGCGTTCGGTCCTTGCACAAGGGCCCGGACGGGCGTGATGAACCAGGGAGCGGCAGCCAGGGCCAACCAACGGCGACCCTGATGTCAGGCGCGATCCTTCAGGGTTTCGATGATCGCCTTGGCCAGCAGGTGGCAGTGGCCACCGGTGCGGGCGGTAATGAGATCGCCGTCGATCACCAGATCGGCGTCCTGGTAGGCGGCGCCGTAGGCCTTGGCGTCGCCGATCAGATTGTTGTGGCACGTCAGGGGGCGGCCCTTGACCAGATCGGTGCGCGGCGCCGTCAGCCACAGGCCGTGACAGATGATCCCGACCAGCACCGACGGCGCGGCAAAGGCCCGGGCCAGGAACTCGGTCGCCGGCGGGATCTTCGCGACATCCTCGGTATAGCGCAGCCGGTCGGCCACCATGCCGGACGGCACGATCACCGCCGCGAAGCCCGCGAGGGCCGCGTCATCCAGATCCTCGAAGCTTTCCGACACGGTCATCGGCGTCTTCATTTCGTGGCCGGTGAACGTGATCTGCGGCTGCCCCCACAAGCGGGTAAGGAAGTGGAGATCAAGCCCCTCCTCGGGAAAACGATGCTCGTAGTAGTGGATTTCGTTCTCGTAGTAGTCAGACTCCATCAGGACGGCAATCTTCTTGCCCTGTAACGGCTCTGTGCTCATGGGGGCGCCCCTTTCAGCGTCGTGCGTGTCGGGCGGGCTCGTCACGCGAGGTCTGGGCCAACGATCCAGTGCTCCTGCATCACCATGCGGTGGCGGTACTTCGGGTTGACGCAGTCGGCCCAGCCCGGCTCGACCTGCTGGGTCCAGACGTCGGAGGCCAGCGCCGCCTCCACGGCGGCCTGATCGTCGAACCACAGCACGGCGGCACCGTCGTAGGGTGTTTCCGCCGTCGCGTAGAAGGGATCGGGCACCAGACAGACCTCGCAGCGGCGCACGCCCGGAAGGGCCGCCAGCTTCGGCCCCTGGACCGCGCGCATCGCCGTCTGAAACGCCGCGACGTCCAGCCCCTCCTTGCGTTTCACCAGCACCATCATCTTGAGGGCCGTGCTGTCCCGGTTGTCCGGGGGGCCGGCCAGGATGGTGTGCGTCTCCGTCACGAGGCTGACGGTCATCCAGAACGCGGCCCAGTTCGGTTCGTCGGCGCGCGCACCCTTCAGGTACTCGGGCGACTGGAAGGCCGTCATCAGGGCGTCGGCGTCGTCCATCCAAATCTCGGCGCAGCCCGCAAACAATGAGGGGGTGGGATCGCTGCCCCAATCGAGAAAGGTATCCACCGAATACAGGCGGACTCCGGGCAGCTTGCTCGCGAATTGGACCGCGTGCTTATGCACCCAGTAGTCCTGGAAGTCCTGCACGGTCATCCCCGGTTTGGGGGCGGCGTAGATCAACGAACGCAGCATGGGGCATCCTCTGGGTCGAAACGGGCGGGAGACGCCGCGCGGGCGGCGCCGGGGGCCCGGGCTACTGGCCGCACGTGCAGCCGGGGGTGTGGTCCTCGGTGTGCTCGGTCAGCACCAGATCGATCAGGAACGGCCCATCCGTCGCCAGGGCCTGATCGAGCGCCGCCGGAATCTCCGCCGACTGGGTGATGCGGATCCCCGGCACCCCCATACCCTTCGCCATCTCGACGAAGCCCAACGGTGGATCGGACAGGTCGAAGGACGGCGGCAAGGCGTGTTCGGTGTAACCGTGCTCCTGCCAATAGTGCTCGATGTTGAGGTCCAGCAGCTTGTAGCGGGTGTTGTTGCAGACCACGAACAGGGTGCGGCTGTTGTACTTCTTCGCGGTGTACAGGACCTGAAGGGTGTACATGGTGCCGCCGTCGCCGCTCAGGCCGACGACCAGCTTGTCCGGGTGCGCCATCTGCACACCGACCGCTCCGGGGAAGCCGACCCCGAGGGAGCCGCCCCGGGTGAAGAAATAGCTGCCCGGTTCGGTGCGCGGGATCGCCCGGTTGAAGGGCATGGAGCTGGTCAGGGACTCATCGAACACCAGGGTGTCCGACGGCATCCGCTTGGCCAATTCGGCGGCGAAGGCCTCCATGGTGGCGTGCGGCTGGGCCGCGCGGGCGGCGTCGGTCTTGGCCGCCGCCGCCGTCTCCTCCACCTTGCGGGCCGTGAAGGCCGCGACCCGGTCCGCCGCGCGGGTGCGGGCGCCCTCGTCCATGGTCCGGGCCAGGACCGGCTCCAGCGCCTCCAGCGCGCAGCGCGGATTGCAGACCACGCCCAGATCGACCCGATGGTTCTTGGCGATTTCGTAGGCGTTGAGGTCGAAGTGGATCACCTTGGCGGCCGGGTCGAACAGATCGCCCAAATGCGGGAAAACCTCCGGCAGCAGGTAACAGCCGAGCACCAGCACCGCGTCGGCCGACTGGAAGATCGGCAGGCTCTGACTGCCGAACATGTGGCCGGTGCTGCCCATCAGGCAGGGGTGCGTGGTGGCGATGTTGAGGTCCCCGCCGCCGGCGATCCAGACCTCGGCCCCGATCTGGAGCGCCAGACGCTCCAACGCCGAGGTGGCACCGGACCACGCCACGCCGTCGCCGATGACGATCTTCGGCCGTTGCGCGCCGGCCAGCATGGCCGCCGCCGCCTCGATGTCGTCGTCGCCGGGGCGGACGCGGGTGGACGGAAGGGAGGTGGGCACCACCGTCTCGGTGTTCACCGCGTCCATCACATCGGCCGGCAGGCAGATGTAAACCGGTCCCATCGGCGGCGTCGCGGCGATCTTGATGGCCCGGCGCAGGGTCCGCAGCAGGCTGCGGGGGTCCAGCACCATCGTCGCGTACTTGGTCACCGGCTCCATCATGGCCACCAGATCGGCGGCCATCTGGGCATCCATGTTCATGTAGCCGATGCCGGCGTCACCCCCGATCACCACCAGCGGGGCGTGACCACGCTTGGCCTGATAGAGCGCCCCGACGCCGTTGCCGATCCCGGGCGAGCTGTGAAGCTGCACCACGGTCGGTTTCTGGGTCGCGCGGGCGTAGCCGTCGGCGCACAGCAGGGCGACGCTTTCCTGAAGGGTCAGGATGTACGTCATCTCCGGGAAGTCGGCGAGGGCGTCGAGGAAACCCTGCTCCACCGTCCCCGGGTTGCCGAAGATGGTCGTCAGCCCATCGGCCAGGAACTGGCGGAAGATCGCGTGGCACCCGGTGTTGGTGGGACGATGCGTGACGTTACCAGCCATAGCGACGCAGCCCCTTGTCCAGAACCTTGACGAATTGGTCGCCGAACTCGTGCGAGCACTGAAGCGAGCGGGCCGTGATGAAGGGGTAGTCGACGATCACCGACGTGTGCTTACCGAAGTTGCCGTGGTACTGGCCCTCCGGCCCGACCGCGTCGGTCAGCATGTATTCCAGGCAGTACGGCGGCGGCCCCATGTTGAAGTCGGTGCCGATGAAACCCGTGCCGTCGTGGTAGTCGTATTCGATGCAATGGCCGGTGACGTGCTTGCCGCGAATGATGCTCGTGCGCTCGTTGAAGTCGCGCGCCATGGGCAAGCAGGCGACCCCGTAGCAGATAGCGGCGATCGGCTTGTCGGCGCGATGGAACGCCAGGATCAGGTCGTGCACCCGCTGATTGTTCACCATGTCGACGATCGGCCCGCTGCCGCCGACCAGCAGGATGCCGGCGTATTCCGCCAGCTCACCGTCGATCTCCTTCAGGCGGGCGTAATACGCCTCGAGTTTGCGCAGGAAATTCTCGGCGCTGAAGTACGGCCGTTCCGGGATCCAGTCGTTGAGTGCGCGGGGATTGTCGAGTTTCGGGCTGTCCTTGATGGAATTGACCTGCTCGGCGTCTTCCGGCGTGGTCACGCACATGCCCAAGGGCGGATCGACATACGTCGTGTCGTAGCTGGGCGGCAGGGCCACCGGCCGCTGGCCCTTGGGCGTGGCGAAGACCAAGTCGTAGCCCGCCGCCTCCAGCTTGACCATCGGGCCGGTCAGTTCGACGCCCCAATAGCCGTAATCGGATAGGAGGGTCAGGATCTTCTTGGACATGAGTCGGGCTCCTGGCTGGCGGCGGCGCGCGGCCCGGGCGGGCCGGTCGCGCCGAATGATGCGGGTGGCGCCGTGCGGCCGGAGTCACGGCGAAACCGGTCTCGGCGAAGGTCGGGACGACCGCTGGGTGGGGGACCTCTGAAACGACCACGGAAGCGGCCAAGGACACGGCCACGGGGCTTGGACACACTCTCTCAGCGGGCCGCCGCGCGGTTCGTCGGGGCGGACTGTGTTGTCTCGGACGGGGGGTGGTGGGCCCCCACGCCATGCGCGGCGGCGGCCTCGACGTGCGCGGCGGCCGCTTCGAGGTCCTTGGTCAACCACTCGGCGCCCTCGACCATATGAGCGAGGCTTTGCAGCGTCGTGACGACCCCGAGCAGGATCACGCCCTGGTACGCATCGATCGGCGTATCGAACGACAGCACATGCTCCAGCAGTTCGACCACGCCACTGAGCAACAAGCCCAACCCCGCGATCACGCTGGCCAGCGGATGGCGGACGATCGGCGCCAAACGCCGGGCGACGCCCAGATGCACCTTTCTGGGAAGAGCCGCGGTGGCCCTGACGGCCTCTCTCGGCTTCATGGTCATAGGGCGTGTCCTCTCACCGACTGGCTCCGGCACGACGCCGGAACCCGAGTCGTTCCCCGTCACGCGATAGTGATCTCTTGGTCGAACGCGGCGCCGCGAATGGCGTCGGCCACGGCCGGCTGGACGTTCTCGATCCGGATCTTGAAATCCGGCCCCGCCTTTTGCTTGCGGAACACCAGATAGCGCAGGCCCTCGCTGCAGATGGAGGACAGCTCCCGACCGTCGAACGTGAGCGCCCGGGCGCCCTCCGCCGTGGCGGTCTGGAACGCCTCGTCCAGGTACTTCAGGTCATGCGGCGTCAGGGTGCCGTTGAGCGCAATCCGGGCCGTGGTGCCGGACACGTCCAGCACATCGGCCGAGAACCGCACCGCCGTCGGCGTCAGGCGCACGCGCACCTTGATGGCGCCGTGGCCCTCGGGCAGCGTCACCGTCAGCGCTTCGGCGTCGAAATCGTCATACTCGTGGCCGTCGATCCAGACGTCGGTGATGCGCACCGCGCCCTCGGGCAGGATGTCGGGCTGCACGCGCAGGATGCCGTCCTTGAAGCCGCCCGGCCGGGGCCGGAAGTAGAAGTCCATCGGCTCCTGGCGGATCAGCAGGTTGGTGTAGACCGATGCCAGATAGGCCAGTTCGAAGGAATGATAGCCGGCCATGGAATGGCTACCCTTGCCGCGCTCGGTGCCGAGCGCATAGGGCTCGCCGTTCGCTAAAACGTTGAAATAAACACCGCCCGACTCAACATCCAGGAAGAAGGCGTTGTAGAACGCGGCGCCTTCGCGGGCGAAGCGCAGGTAGTCGTCCGTCTTCAACACGCCGTGCAGGATCAGGTACGCCAGGATGCCCTGTTCCTGCTGCCACCACGCCTTGCGGTCGTGCCAGGCGAAGCGATGGAAGCGCTGGCCGGGGTCCAGCACCCGCTCGACCACATCGTACCAGCCGCCGCGCTGGCGGTCGCAGCCGTGGTCCGGGATGGTCTGGGCAATGGTCTCGGCCAACGCCACGTAGGTGTCTTTGCGCTTCAGGCTCTGCATGCGCATCAGGTTCCAGGCGATCTTGAGATTGTGCCCGACCACGGCGCGGTTCTGCTGCCACCCCCAGGTCTGATCCTTGCTCCAGTCGTCGTGGAACTTCTCCTGCACGAACGCGCTGTTGTCGTAGTCCGGGAAGCGTTCGCAGATGGTATCGAAGGTGTATTCCAGGAAGTCGGCGAAGGGCTGCTCGCCGGTGGCCAACCACAGATTGATCAGGTAGGCTGGCGCGTGGTCGCCGACCGAGTTCCAGTTCTTGCGCGCCCGATTGTGGCCCAGGCACTCCGCATGCGGATCCAGCGTGACGGGATCAATGTGCGAGTAGTAGCCGCCGTTCGGTCCATGGTCCTTGTAGAACCGGTTGAACAGATTGATGGTGCGGCGGGCGTCGTCGTAGATGTCCGGATCGCCGGTGATGCGGTAGGTCTGGACCGGCCCGGCCAGGGCGTAGATCTGCTCGTAGCAGGGCAGCGCGTCGTAATCGTCCCCGAACTCGGAGGCGAAGACCTTCTGTTCGGTGCCGTCGTCCTGAAGATCGACGGCATGGTACCAGTAGACGATGTCCTCGCCGGCATCGACGAAGCGCAGGTGAGCCCGCAGGTACTCCACGCCCTTCTCGGCGGCCTCAAGAAAGCGGTCGTTGCCGGTCAGCAGGAAGGCGGAGGCGAAGCCGTACACCAGCCGCGACATGGTGTCGGTTTCCTGGCGCCCCGATTTCTGCTTCTGCCCGGTGATGGTCAGTTGCGTACGGTAGTCGCGATAGTCGATCTCGCCGTCGCCGAACTCGCTCTCGACGTAGAAGCGCCCGAGTTGCTCGATCTGCCGGATCCACCACGCCGGCTGCTCGAACACATAGGCGTTCTCGGTGCGGCCGGCGAACACCAGATGCTTGGCATCGAACAAGACCGTGCCGTTCGGTCCGTCCGGGTAGAACACCCCGTAGGCGAACACGAACCGGCCCGGAACCAGCATGCCGCGCATCTGATCCGTGGCGTTGTTGAAGCCCTCGCCGAGGTTGCGAATCACCTCGGCGAAGGTGTTGTCGGTCAAGCCGATCGTGTAGGCGCGATCATCGCTGGTCTTGAGGGAGAAGGAGTCGGTGTCGCTGTCGTAGGCAGTCACGTATCCGGCGATGAGGTCGGAAAACGTGAAATCGACGCTGTTCATCCGTATCTCTCCGATTCGGGCGGTTAATCCTTGGACACCAGGACGACGACGCTGCGTCCCCCGACGGTATAGCGATCTCCCGCCACGCGTATTTCGTCCCCGGCCGGCCGGATGTCCTCCGGCGGCGCCTGCGCGGTGTCCACGGCGCGATACCAGCGGCGCCCCTGAACGGGCGGAATCGCCATGGCGAGCGGCGCCCAGTACATGTTCGCCATGACGTGAAGGTCGGACTCGCCGTCGAACCCGCCGAGCGTGAACCCCAGGACGCGGGCCCCCGGATCGTCCCAGCCCGGCTGGTCCAGGTCGGTGCCGTGCCAGGAGATATCGGGCAAGCCCCGGTCGTTGACGGCCCCGGTGAAGAAGCGCGACCGATGCACGGCCGTATGGCGACGGCGGAACGCGATCATGTGCTTCCAGAAGCGGAACAGATCGGCGTTCGTCTCCACCAGCGACCAGTCGAACCAACTGATCGGATTGTCGTGGCAATAGGCGTTGTTGTTGCCGCCCTGGGTGCGCCGCACCTCGTCGCCCATGACGATCATGGGAATGCCCTGCGACAGCATCAGCAGCGTCGCGAAGTTGCGGATCTGGCGCGCGCGCAGCGCCTCGACGGCCGGATCGTCCGTGGCCCCCTCGACGCCGCAGTTCCAGGACAGGTTGTCGTCCACGCCGTCCCGGTTGCCCTCGCCGTTGGCCTCGTTGTGCTTGACGTCGTAGGAGACCAGATCGTTGAGCGTGAAGCCGTCGTGCGCGGTGATGAAGTTCACGCTGTTGACGGGCAGGTGGCCGCTCCACTGGTACAGGTCGGCACTGCCGGCGATGCGGTTGGCCACTGCACCGATCATGCCGGCGTCGCCCTTGACGAAGCGGCGCAGATCGTCGCGGTAGCGGCCGTTCCACTCCCCCCAGCGGAAGCCCGGGAAGTGGCCGATCTGGTACAGCCCGGCGGCGTCCCAGGCCTCGGCGACGACCTTGGCGCCGGCGAGGGGCTCGTCCAACTCGATGTTCCACAGCACGGGCGGGTAGGTCATCGGTGCCCCGTCGGGGCCGCGCGACAGCACCGAGCCCTCGTCGAACCGGAAGCCATCCACGTGCATCTCCTCGCGCCAGAAGCGGAGGCAGTCGAGGATGAGTTTATCCCCGATGGGATGGTTGCAGTTGAACGTGTTGCCGCAGCCCGTATAGTCGTAATAATACTGCCGGTCACCCGGGGACAGGTAATAATACGTGCTGTTGTCGAAGCCACGGAAATTGAACGTCGGGCCGAGATGATTGCCCTCGTCCGTGTGGTTGAACACGACGTCCAGCATGACCTCGATACCGGCCGCGTGCAGCGCCTTGACCATGTCGCGGAACTCGTCGAGATGGCTGCCGTCTTCCGGGGTCACGCAGTAGCGGGGATGGGGCGAGAAGTAGCTCACCGTGCTGTAGCCCCAGTAGTTCGTCAGCCGGCGGCCGTCGACCTCGCGCACTTCGCTGTCGTCGAACTGACAGACGGGCAACAGCTCGACGGCGGTCACGCCCAACTCTTTGAGGTACGGAATTTTCTCGATCACCGCCCGAAACGTGCCGGGCTCCGCCGTGCCGGACGTCTCCGACCGCGTGAAGCCGCCGACATGCATTTCGTAGACGATGGTCTCGTTGAGGGGCCGGTTGAGCGGCTGATCCCCCTCCCAGTCGTAGCGGTCCGGATCGATGACCACCGACCGCATCGACGACGGCAGGTTGTCGCCCGCGCCACAGGCGTCGCCGCGGCTCCACAACGCGGTCGTATTGCCGCGCGCGTAGGGATCGATCAGCACCTTGTCGCGGCGGAACCGGTGGCCGTCCTCCGGCGCCCAGGGGCCATCGACCCGATAGGCGTAGTGCAGGCCCGGCCCGGCCCCCTCGACAAAGACATGCCAGAAGTGAAACGTCTTGTTGCGCGCCGGATCCAGGGGGATGACCCGCGTCGGCTCGACGGCGTCATGCCGGTCGAACAGCAACAGCTCGATCCCGGTAGCGAATTGGGAAAACGCCGCGAAGTTGACCCCGTCCGGCTCCACCGTTGCGCCCAAGGGATGCGGGCGCCCTGGCCGCGTTGGAAAGGCCGAACGGTCCTGCTCACCCATGGCAACGGGCCTCCAAAGCCTATGGTCGACACTCGCGACGAATCCGACTTTGCCGCGCCAATACGCCTCTCAATGGGCGCCCATGATGGGCGCTGTCGGAGGATCGCGCAAGCGTGACAGAATGACAGCTTTGCACCCACCGCTGGTTTTGATCCGTGCCGTGTTTTTCAGCGATTAGCCTTCCAGAACGGCGCATGGCGGGTGCGTCGGGCGGATCGTTCTGGCATCGCGATGTCGCAGCCCCCCACCGTCGCCGGCCGCCCGGGCCCGTGCACATCGAGTCGCGAGCCTCCCGGGCGTCACGGGCGGTGTCGAGCGCGGTCCGCCTGGGTTCGGCCGTCATAGCCCCAGTCGCCTCCGGGCAGGTCCCGCACGACAACATAGCTGGCCTCCGGCAGCGCGGGGATGGCCTGCCGGAGCCGATCCATCGCATGCCTGATGAAGCGGCGCTTCTCATCCGCGCTGTTCGTTCCCGCGGTCACGCAAATCTCAAGATGGGCGGCGGTTGGCTGCGGGCCTGCGCCGATGGTCCAGCGGGCCCGCGACGGCGTTTCAATCAGGACCGAGGTCAGTTCATGGCGTTTTCCGAGGTCCGCAGCGATGAGGTCGGTGAGGTCGGTGGTCAGCCGCTCAATGATTTCAGGCGGTTGCTGTGGGATCAGCGTCAATCGGGCGAAGGGCATGGGGAACCTCCTCTGTTGGTGGTCCCTCATCTTTATCTGAGAGTATCCGGATATTGGGCCTATAATCCGGCGTTCTGATTTGAGGATTTCTCATGATTCCGGATATACCCTCGCCGCTGCTGCGCAGCTTCACCGCCGTTGTCGATTGTGGATCGCTGTCGGCCGCGGCGGTGCGGGTGGGGCGCAGCGACTCGGCGTTGAGCCTCCAGATGGCGCGTCTCGAAGACATCGTCGGCACGCCCCTCTTCGACCGCGATGGCCGCGCGCTGAAGCTCAACCAGACCGGCGCGCAGTTGCTGCCGCATGCCCGGGCCATCCTGGGCCGAATCGACGCCGCGCGTGAGGACCTGGGGCGGGCCCGGGGCGAGCCGATCCGGATCGGCATCGTGCAGGATCTCGTGGACAGCGTGCTGCGGCCGAGCCTTGCGGCGCTCGGCGTGGACGTGACAGGGCAGGCGATCAGCCTTGTCATCGGCAGCACGGCGGAGCTGCTGCAGGCCTTGAGCGAAGAGCGGATCGACACCGCGGTTCATGCGGGTGACGCGGTCCATGCGGTGTCCACGCGCGTGCTGCCGGTGCGCTGGTTCGGTGACCCCGCCCGTGCCGAAGCCGAGGTGGTTCCCTTGCTTGGCATCACCCCGCCCTGTCCGTTTCTGACGGCCGCGCAGCACGGCCTCGATGCCGTCGGCAGGCCCTGGCGGATGGTGTTGAGCACGCCGAGCCTCGACGGCCTGCGCGCGGCAGTGCAGGCGGGCCTTGGGGTCACCGGCCGAACCGACATCGGGCTTGGCGGCCCTCCGCTGCCCGCCGGCGCCCTGCCTCCGTTGCCGGACATCCACTATTCGGTTGTCGAGCGGCGCTGGCGAAAAGGGGCGCCGAGCGCCACGGCACGGACGCTGGCCCGGTGTCTCGACGGCATCGCAGCGGACCGCTGAGCCGGCCGGAGGCGCCACGATCAGGCCGTCTCCGGGACGAACACGGTGTCGGCCAGGAAATCGACGAAGACCCGAAGCTTTGGCGACAGGTAACGGCTGGACGGCCAAAGGATTCGGAAGTCGACCGTGTTGGTCACGGCATCGTCCAGGACGGACACAAGCCGACCTTCGGCGCAGGAGGCGCGCACCGCGAAGTCCGGCAGACAGGCAAGCCCCCGGCCGTGTTCGGCCATGTAAAGCAAGGGTTCTATGGCGCTCGACACCACGGTGCATGGAAGATCTTCGACGGCGGTGCCGTCCGGGCCGACGAGGCGCCACTTTTCAATCTTGCCGGTGCTTGGATAGCGGTGGCGCAGGCAGCGATGCTGAGCAACCTCCGTCACGCTGGTGGGGGTGCCGTGCCGCTCGAAATAGGCGGGCGATCCAACGAGCCGAAACGCGGAACGGCCGAGGCGGCGTGCCATCAGGCGCGAATCCGTGGGCTCGCCCGACCGGATCACCGCATCGAACCCTTCCTCGATCACGTCCACCAAACGATCGCTAAAATCGAGATCGAGTGCGATGTCCGGCCAGGCGTCCATGAAAGCGGAGAGGGTCGGCACCATCAGCATTCCGACCAAAGGCAGGCTGATGCGCAATTGGCCGGCCGGGCGGGCGCGGGTCTGCGCAAGCTCCAGCTCCGCCGCTTCCATTTCGCTCAGCACGCGCCGGCAGCGTTCGAGGAACAGCTGCCCCTCCGGCGTCAGCGTGATCGCCCGCGTCGAGCGATGAAACAGCCGGACCCCCAGACGGTCCTCAAGCCGGGCGACGGCTTTTCCCACCGCTGACGAAGACACGCCGAGCTGCCGCCCGGTGACGGTGAAGCTGCGTGTTTCCGCCGCGTG
Organism: Roseospira marina; assembly: GCF_014197855.1. Lineage (GTDB taxonomy): Bacteria > Pseudomonadota > Alphaproteobacteria > Rhodospirillales > Rhodospirillaceae > Rhodospira > Rhodospira marina. The sequence goes on along the minus strand of NZ_JACIGJ010000021.1, from coordinate 31,065 downwards.
AACGAACACGTTCAGGGCGCCGAGGCTGTCCATCGGGATCGGCATGATCGCGGACATATTGGTCCGAAGTCATCGGAATTGAAGCCTGTTTTTCTTCAATAAGATCATCCGCACGTTTCCTCTGACGTTTTAACCATCAGGGGAACCACGATGATCTTCACCGTCCCACGCCTTCGGGCGACCGACCACCGCCGGCCCGAAAAGACGCTCGGCCCCTCACGCGCGGGAGAGCGGCGATGAGTGACGTACGCATGTCCGCCCACGCCTCCCGCCTTGAGGCGCCGTTCCCCTGGGCCGGTCTGCTGGCGCTGTCCATGGCGGCCTTTCTCACCATTTTGACCGAAGCCTTGCCGGCGGGTCTTTTGCCCGCCATCGGGCAAGGGCTCGGCGTGTCGGAGGCGGGAGCCGGGCAACTCGTGACGGTCTACGCCATCGGCTCGCTGGTGGCCGCGATCCCGCTCACGACCCTGACGCAGGGCCTGCGCCGCCGGCCGCTTCTCATGACGGCCATCCTGGGATTCCTGATCGCGAACACGGTCACGGCCCTCTCCACCAGCTATGCCCTCACCCTGGTGGCACGTTTCGTGGCCGGGGTCGCGGCGGGGCTGCTCTGGGCGTTGGCGGCGGGCTATGCCGCGCGCATGGCGCCCGATCATCTGAAGGGGCGGGCGATTGCGGTGGCCATGGCCGGGACGCCGCTGGCCTTGTCGCTCGGGGTGCCCGCCGGCACGTTCCTCGGGTCCATCCTCGGCTGGCGCGCCTGTTTCGGCCTCATGAGCGGCCTGACGCTGGGGCTGATCGTCTGGGTGATGGCCAAGGTTCCCGATTTCCCGGGTGAGCCCGCCGGGCAGCGCCGCACTTTGCGCGGCGTCCTGACGCTTCCTGGCATCCGCCCGGTGCTTGGTGTCGTCCTGACCTTCGTGCTGGCTCATAACATTCTGTACACCTACATCGCGCCCTACCTCGGCGGTGCCGGGATGGTCGAGCGGACCGACACCGTCCTGCTGGTGTTCGGCTTGGCTTCGCTGGTCAGCATCTGGATCGTCGGCGTGCTGATCGACAGCCGCCTCCGGGCGCTGACCCTGTCCAGCGTCGCGCTTTTCGCGCTGGCTGCGATCCTGTTCTGGCTTGGACGCGAGAGCCCTGTGGCGATCTATGCCGCGAGCGCCATCTGGGGCCTGGCATTCGGCGGGTGTGCGACCCTGTTCCAGACCGCCAGCGCGAAGACGGCCGGCCCTGCGGCGGACCTGGCGCAATCCATGCTCGTCACGATGTGGAACACCGCGATTGCCGGGGGCGGGCTGGCCGGCGGGCTGTTGCTGGAGAGCTTCGGGCCGGCAAGCCTGGCGCCGAGCCTGCTGCTGCTGATCGCGGGGGCATGGGTTTTGACGCTCGGGGCGCGCCGGCATGGGTTCCCGGCGCGATAGGACACGGGCCCATCTCGTGCGACCTGGACCAGGGCGCGACGATGCGGTGCGTTCGGCGGCGGCAGGCCGGCCCGGAGCCCGAGGGATGCGTTCATAGGGTCGCCATATCGGGCTCCCTGTGTATACAGTGCGCGGTCGAAACGGGGCGGACGGGGTCGTCCCCTGGCGTGAACGCGCCGCGGCGCAACACGGTGCCAGTAACTGAGAAGAGATGACGACATATCAAGCACATAGACTCGCCGTCGCGCCGATGATGGACTGGACGGACCGGCACGACCGCTACTTTCTGCGGCAGCTGACCCAGCACACTCTGCTGTACACCGAGATGGTGACGACCGGCGCGCTGCTGCACGGCGATCCGGTCCGGCACCTGGACCATGACCCGTCGGAGCATCCGCTGGCGCTGCAGCTTGGCGGCAGCGATCCGGACGCCCTGGCCGCCTGCGCCCGTTTGGGCACCGACTGGGGCTATGACGAGATCAACCTCAACGTCGGCTGTCCCTCCGACCGGGTGTCCAGCGGCCGCTTCGGCGCCTGTCTGATGGCGGAGCCCGCCCTGGTCGCAGACTGTGTCGCGGCCATGCGAGCGGCCACCCACCGGCCGGTGACGGTCAAGCACCGGCTGGGCATCGATGATCTGGACAGCGACGCCCTGCTGCACCGCTTCGTGGAGACCGTGGCGGGAGCGGGCTGCACGGTGTTCGTCGTCCACGGCCGCAAGGCGTGGCTGAACGGCCTGAGCCCGAAAGAGAATCGGGAGATTCCGCCGCTTCAGCCGGAGCGCGTGCGGCGCCTGAAGGCCGCCTTTCCCCACCTGACGCTGATCTACAACGGCGGGGTGCGGGATCTGGACGCGGCCCAGGCCCTGATGACCGGCCCGGACGCCCTGGACGGGGTGATGATCGGCCGTGCGGCCTATGAGACGCCGTGGATGCTGGCCGAGGCGGACGCTCGGATTTTCGGCGACACGACCGTCGCGCCGCCCGACCGCGCCGCCGTTGCCCGTGCGATGGCGGACTACGCGGAGCGCCGCATGGCGGAGGGCGTACCGTTGCAGGCCATCACCCGCCACATCCTGCCGCTGTTCCACGGCGAGCCCGGCGCGCGGGCGTGGCGTCGGCACCTGAGCGAAACCGCCCACCGGCCAGGCGCGGGACCGGAGGTGATTCGGGACGCGCTCGCCCGCTGGCAGGGGGCAGCGGAGGGCGTGCGGGCCGCCGTCGCCTGAGGCCGGCGCGCGGCCGACCGTGCGGCCGCGCTTGCGTCAGGCTCTGAGCCGGAGCGTGGCGTTCGGATAGGGATAGCCGAAATCATCCACATCCCGGCGCGAGATCTCGGTGAAACCAAGCGCGCGGTAGAAGCCGCAGGCCTGTTCGTTGGCGGTATACACCTCCAGAGACAGCTCGCCCTTCAAGGCCAGGGCATGGGCCATCAGCGCGCGGCCGCTCCCCTGGCCTTGACGGTTCGGCGCAATGAAGAGACCGCCGACAAAGCAATCGAGCAGACTGATGAACCCAACGATTTCCCCGCCGAGACAGGCGACCCACGTCTCGGCTTTGGGAAGGTATTCCGCCTCTATCCGCGTGCGTTGCTCCACAAGCCTGGGCTCACCAATGAAGGGGTGGGCCTTCATGGAGGCGTCAAACCAGATGGTCGACAGTGTTGTGGTCTCCGCGTCTCGATCAAAAGGACGGATCGCAAGGGCGTGGGAGAGGAAAATGGACATGAAGGCGGGTCTCCGTCTCCGGACCTCCTCTTGACTCACGGGATCGTCGCCCTGGGACGCGCCCGGTTCAGAGGCCCGGCATTTGCTGTCGGGGGCCGTTATCCCTTCGCCGGGCGGAACAGCGCCGGTCCGTATTCCACGCAGAAGCCCAGGAAAGCGACGATCCAGAACCCGGCCGCGCCCCACAGCAGCACACCCGTGTGCTCGGGCAGAGCGAGGACCAGAAGCCGGGCGACCAGCGCCGTCGTGGTGCGGCGTAGGCCGTCAGCGCCACCGGAAACGCCAGTCCGACGGCCAGGGCCGGCGCGACGCCCAGGACGCCCGACGCCGGCACCGCGCCGGGCACCCGGGTTACTGTTGCTGGCCGGCGGCGATGCCCTCCGGACGGAACGAACTCGGCGGCAACCCCTCGTCCACCGCGCCGAGCACGGCGATGGAGTCGCCGGTCTTGGTCACGCCGGGGAAGTGGCGCCCGATCAGCATGCCGTCCAGCTTGGCGAAGTAGTCGCGCGGCGCCACACCCGTGCGGTCCATGGGCCAGATGCGGGCCAACCGGTCGCCCGCACGCACCGTCTCGCCGAGATCGACGCACATTTCCAGCAGGCCATCGGTGTCGGCGAAGGTGAAGCAGTCCATCGACGGCATGTCGAGGGACAGCGAGGGCTCCTTCACAATCTCGCCGTCCAACACGCCGGCGTGGATCAGCACGTTGCGCACCCCCTTGCGGGCGATGCGGGCGGTGTAGGCGGTCGAGGTGCCGCCGCCCCGCAGCTCCGTGCTGACGAAAGTCTTGCCGGCCTCCTCCGCCGCCGTGTCGAGCAGGCCGGCGCTGTCGATCTCCAGCATCTTGGTGGTGTAGGGCGCGTTGAACGCCTCGGCCGCGGCGGCGCAGCGGGCCTCCTGCGTCTTGTCGGGCAGGACGTGCGACGCCGCGAACGGCACGAAGTCCAGCGTCGAGCCGCCGGAGTGGATATCCAGCACCAGATCGCTCATCGGCAGCAGATACCGCTGCACGTAGTCCGCGATCCGCTGCGTCATGGTGCCATCGGGGGCGCCCGGGAAAATCCGGTTCATGTTGCCGCCGTCGATGGGCGAGGTTCGCCGTCCGGCGCGGAACGCCGGATAGTTCAGGAACGGCAGCATGATGATGCGGCCGTGAACGTCGGCCAAATCCAGGTTCAGCGCCAGGTCGAGCAGGGCCAGCGGTCCCTCGTACTCGTCGCCGTGGTTGGCGCCGGTCAGCAGCACCGAGGGGCCGGCGCCGTTCCGCAGCACGCAGACCGGGATCATGATGTTGCCCCAGGCGCTGTCGTCGCGGCTCCAGGGCAGTCGCAGATAGCCGTGATGACGGCCGTCGGTATCGAAGTCGACCGTGGGGTCGATAGTGGTGGGTTTTTCGTACATCAGCGACATCGGTTGGAGCCCCTGGAGCGAGCGGCCTCGGCCCTCGTCAACCTCGTTAGCATACGATTAGCGCGGTGTCTGGTGTTGTGCGCACCGCGCCCGCGGGAAAGCGGGCGCACCACGCGGAACGCGGATGACCCTACGCCTTGACCACGAGTTCGCGTGGTGTGTTCGCCAGGATCTCGGGCGCCCCGTCCCGGATGACAAGGCTTTCGGTGATTTCGAACCCCCAGTCGTCCATCCACAACCCGGTCATGAAGTGGAACGTCATGTTCGGCTCCAGAACGGTGCGGTCCCCCATGCGGAAGCTCATGGTGCGCTCGCCCCAATCCGGCGGATAGCTGACGCCGATGGGATAGCCGGTGCGGTTGTCCTTCTCGATGCCATGGGTGCGCAGCACGCCGAAGAAGGCGGCGGCCACATCCTCGCAGGTGTTGCCGGCGCGGGCCTTTTCAAGGCCGGCCTCCATGCCCTCCAGCACCGCCTTCTCGGCGTCCAGGAACGTCTGGGTCGGTTGGCCGAGGAACACGGTGCGCGACAGCGGGCAGTGGTAGTGGTGATAGCAGCCCGCGACTTCGAAGAACGTGCCCTCCCCGCTCTGCAAGGGCTTGTCGGTCCAGGTCAGATGCGGGGCCGACGCCTCCACGCCCGAGGCCACCAGCGGCACGATGGCGGCGTAGTCCCCGCCGAAGTCCGCCGTCCCGCGCAGGCCGGCGTCGTAGATCTCGGCCACCAGATCGCTCTTGCGCATCCCCGGCGCGACGACGTCGCGGATGCGGGCGTGCATGGCGTCGACGATGCGGGCCGCCCGGCGCATGTAGACCAGTTCGGGCTCGGACTTCACCGCACGCTGCCAGTTCACCAGGGCGGTTGCGTCCTGGAACCGGGCGTTGGGCAGTTCCGCCACCAGGGTCTGATAGGCCTTGGCGGAGAAATAGTAGTTGTCCATCTCGACGCCGGTGCGCTTGGCGTCCCAGCCCCGCTCCCGCAGCACGCGGGCGAGGTCCTGCATGGGATGGCGCTCCGTCGACTGCACGAAGTGGTCGGCGTAGGGGTGGATGCGGTCCTCCGCCAGCCAGCTTGTCATGCGGGCGCCGTTGCCGTCCTGGCCGCGTCCCCACCAGAGCGGGTCGTCATCGACCGGCAGCACGACGGCCTGATGAACGTAGAACGACCAGCCATCATAGCCGGTCAGCCAGTTCATGTTCGACGGATCGGTGACGATCAGCAGGTCGATCCCGGCCGCCGCCATGGCCGTCTTGGCCTTGGCGACCCGCCGGGCGTATTCCTCGGGGGCGAAACGCAAATCCTTGGCGTAACTCATAGGCGTCGGTTCCAGAGGGACAAACGGACCCGGCCCTAGCGATCGGGGGTGTCCGCCGGCGCCGGTATGGCGCCTGGGAGAAGGGAGCGCCGGACGGGCGCCTGGGAGAAGGAAGCGCCAGACGGGCGCTGGAGACACGGACGCGGCGCCGCGCTCAGGACTCGAACGCCTGCCCGGCGTCGGCCTGGACCACGCGGGTCCGCGCCAGGGTCGCGATGGCGGTGTCCTGCACGCCGGTGCCGGTCAGGTCGGCCACGGTGATCTGGTCCGCGTCCGTCCGCCCCGGGGCGGCGCCCGCCGCGACCGCGCCCAGTTCGGCGAAGGGGATGTCGGCCGCGACGACCCCGGCCTCGATGGCGTGGTGCAGTTCGCCCAACCGGCGGGTCTGCGCCAGACTGTCGGCGACATAGACCACGTCGGGGCGGGCCAGCACGGCCGGGTCCAACTCGTTCTTGTGCTCGGCGTCGGAGCCCATGGCGGTCACATGCTGGCCCGGCCGCAGCCACTCGGCCCGCAGCAGCGGGGTGGTGCTCGGCGTGGTCAACACGATCACGTCCGCCTCGGCCACCGCGTCTTCCGCGCTCGCCGCCGTCGTGACCGGAATCCCCAGCCGCGCCGTCAGGTCGGCGGCGCAGGCGGCCGCCTTATCGGCGTTGCGGGCCCAGACCGTGGCGGCCTCCAGCGGGCGGACCAGGGCCAGCGCCTCAAGCTGAAGCCGCGCCTGCACGCCGGCCCCGAACACGGCGGCGCGCCGGGCATCGGGGCGGCTCAGATGCTTGGCCGCGACCGCCCCGGCGGCGGCGGTGCGCACGTCCGTGAGATAGCCGTTGTCCAGCAGCACGGCCTCCAGCAGGCCGGTCTTGGCGCTGAACAGGGTCATCAGGCCGTTGACGCTGGGCAGCCCGAGCGCGGGATTGTCGAAGAACCCCGGGCTTATCTTGATGGCGAAGCTGTCGAGCCCGGGCACATAGGCGGTCTTGACGTCCACCTCGCCGTTGGAGTCCTGGATATCGAGCCGCAGGATCGGCGGCATGACCACCCCGCCGCCGGCCAGCGCGAGGAACGCCTGCTCGACGCAGGCCACGGCGTCCGCGTCGAGCGCCACGGCGGCGCGCAGGTCGGCTTCGGTCACGATACGGACGGTGGGCATGGCGGGTCTCCTCATACCTCCACGGTGTCGCCCGAGATCAGGCGATGATGCAGCGTCATGTCGATGTTCCGTCCGCTCAACACAACGACGGTCGGGCCGATGGGGCGGACCTTGCCGGCGACCAGCGCGCCGAGCCCGACCGCGCCGGAGCCCTCGATGATCTCCATCTCGTGCCAATAGGCATGACGGATGCCCTCGGCGATATCCGCCTCCGTCAGGGTCACGGTCTCGTCGACCAGATCGCGCACCATGGCGAAGGTGTGTTGGTTTTGCAGGCCGATGCCGCCCCCCAGGGAGTCCGCCAGGGTCGCGACCTCCTGCACGAACACCGGCGCCCCGGCGCGCAGGCTTTGGATCATGGCGGCGCCGCGCTCCATACTGACGCCGACGATGCGGGCGGAGGGCCGCAGGGACTTCACCGCCAGGGCAACACCGGCAATCAGTCCGCCGCCGGACAGCGGCACCAGCACGGTCTCGACATCCGGCTGGTCCTCGACGATCTCCAGGCCCAGCGTGCCCTGACCGGCGATAATGTCCGGATGGTCGAAGGGCGGCAGCATGGTCATGCCCTCGTCCGCGACCAGCCGGTCGACCACCTCCTGCGCTTCGTCCTGGCTCGCGCCCACGATGCGCACCTCGGCGCCCAGGGCCTTGATGCCCTCCACCTTGTTGGCGGGCACCAGCGAGGACATGCAGATGATGCAGCGGACGCCCGCTTCCTTGGCCGCGTGCGCCAGACCGCGCCCGTGATTGCCGGTCGAGACGCCGACGATGCCGCGCGCCTTCTGCTCGTCGGAGAGCGCCAGGACGGCGTTGGTCGCGCCGCGCACCTTGAAGCTGCCGGTGACCTGCTGGTGCTCGAGCTTCAGCGCAACGGGCACGCCGCAGCGCTCGGTCAGCGACCGTGACGCGCCGAGCGGCGTGCGGCGGACGCGCCCGGCGATGCGCTCGCGGGCGGCATGAATGGCAGACGGCTCAATTGGCATCAGGGGTCCCCTTTCTGGGGCATCAGGCGGCCCCCTTTGTCCGATCCTGGGGGGCGAGCGTCCGACCGAACAGACGTCCGCCCTCGGGGATATCGTCCTCCACGCCGCACAGGCGGAGCGCCATCCACGCGGCGGCCTGGTTGCTGGTCACCACCGGGCGGCCGATCTCGGCCTCGATGGCGGTGACCGCCTCCGCCGACGGCACGGCGGTGCAGGAGATGAACAGCGCCTCGGCCTGCGGGGCGATGGCAGCGGCGGCCTCGCGCACCAGCGTGTCGGGCCTCACAAGGGCCATGTCGCGGTCGTCCTCGATCCCCCAGCAGGTCAGGCCCTCGATCCGGTAGCCCAGATCGGCAAAGCGCGCGGCCACCGGCCGGCTGACCTCCGGCACATAGGGCGTCAGGATGGAGAGGCGGTGGACGCCGAGCGCACGCAAGGCCGCGTCGGCGGCGATGACGGGGTTGGTGACCGCGGCCCCGGGCTTGGCCGCGCGCACGGCCGCCGCGACCCCGGCGTCGCCGATCACGGCCGAGGCCGAGGTGCAACCGAAGTGCACCACGTCGAATGGCGCATCGGGGATCAGGCTGGCGGCGGCATCCGTCAGGCGGGCCTCCAGCGCGGCGAGGCTGGCGGCGGTGATCGGGTTGGCGAAGGCGACCCGGGTGGCGTGAACGCCCACGTCGCGCCCGTGCGTCAGGCGGGCGACGTCGCGCTCCATGGTCAGGTCGGTTTCCAGGACGATCAGGCCGACTCGGCGCAGAGCGTCGGGCGGGTAAAACGCGGCGGAGGCGCGCGGCGGCCCAAGATCCGACACCCGAACGTCCATCGTTCCGCCCTCCCTGTTCGCCCGGCCGCTGCCCACGTGTCATACCGACCGTGCTGTGCCCCGCATCTTGCGGCGTGGCCTTGGATCCGTTCAATCCCGACGGTGCGGTGATCCTGCTGAATACGCCCAGGCCGCAAGATGATCTTCCTATTTTGAAGTTATTTTGTAGGAATTTCGTCTTGGCGCCTCGGTCAGTTTCCCGTGGGACTTTCCCCGGAATGGCGCCGGACGCGATCCATTTTCCGCGCCGCACCTCGCCCGGGTTTTCCCCACGGAGATGCCGTTTCAACCTTTATTTCAGGGCGTTATCGGCATCCGGGAGCCCCATGTTCCGCAGCAGCAAACGCAACCCGGCGTGTGCCCGCCTCCTCCAACGCGGCCCAGGGCCCGCGCCCCGTCCCGGCCCACCGCGCGACCACCGACGGTGTGGGTGCGCTGTTGACGCTCCCGGATATCTGCGCTGCGATAAAGGCATGCCTTCCGCACACAGGGTCCTAGTGTGGCGTGACGGGGAGAGCGTCTGCCCTGTCCCACCCTTCCGACAGAACACCGCGGGGCGCCCGGACGGGCCCCTCGCGCTGTGCCGTGCGCCATAACCGGATCGACACGACCAGAGAGAGGATCACCATGACCCATCGTCTGACCGCCGCGCTTGCCGCGGCCACCGCCTCCGCGCTGGCCCTGACCGTGGCTACCGGCGCCCAGGCCGCCACGTGGAAGTACTCCCTGGAGGAGGCCATCGACGAGGTGCAGGGCGTCTACGCCACCAAGTTCAAGGAGTACATCGAAGCCAACTCCGACAACGAGGTGCAGATCTTCCCGTTCGGCACCCTGGGGGAATCCAACGACACGACCGAGCTGGCGCAGATGGGCGCGATCCAGTTCGCGACCGCGTCGCCGGGTTTTACGGGCAGCCTGATTCCGGAGCTGCAGGTGTTCCTGCTGCCGTACGTGCTGCCGGAAGAGCATGCGGTCCTGGCCGACTTCTACCAGACGTCCGAGACCATCAACGACATGCTGGCCGCGAAGTACGAGGACAAGAGTCTGCACCTCGTGGATATGTATCCCGAGGGTGAGGTGGTCATGACCACCAAGGAGCCGGTGACCAGCCCGGCCGACCTGGACGGCGTGAAGGTCCGCGTCATGACCTCGCCGATGCTGATCGAGACCTACGATGCGTTCGGCGCGACCCCGACGCCGCTGCCATGGGGCGAGGTCTACGGCGCCTTGCAGACCAACATCATCCAGGGCCAGGAAAACCCGATGTTCTTCGTCGAATCGACGAAGATGTACGAGGTGACCGACTACATCACCTACGCCGGGCACAACAACTTCACGACCGCCGTGGTGGCCAACAAGTCGTTCTTTGATGGCCTGTCCGACGAGGACAAGACCCTGGTGCAGGAGGCCGCGAACGCCGCCTACGAGCACATCATGGACTACCAGCAGGGCCTGACCGAACGCTCCGAGGCGAAGATCCTGGAGGCCAAGCCCTCCATGACCGTCACCCATCTGACCGACGAGCAGCGCGCGCCGTTCCGCGAGGCCGCCCAGCAGGTGCGCGAGGCGTTCGTGAACGAGGTCGGCGGTGACGCCCAGGCGGTCCTCGACGGCTTCGAGGCCGACATCGAGGCCTCCAAGGCCCGGGTTGCCGAATAACATCGGTGCTCCGTCGTCCGCACACATCCTGACGAGCGGCCCCGGTTCGCCTGCGGCGGGCCGGGGCCGTGTCGCCCCACCTTACCGACAGACCGGCCGCCGACGCCTTGCCCGAGGGGGCCACCAGACGGGGGAGCGGACTGCATGAGCGAGTCCGACGCAGCACCAGGGGGCGGGCCGGATCCGACCGAACCCCGATCCCAGTTTTCCGGCCTTTTGAAGCCGCTGGCGTGGATCGACGGCGCCATCGCACGGTTCGAGGCCGTCGTCCTCGCCATCGGCGTCATGATCATGGCGACGGTGTCCGTAGCCAACGTGATCGGACGGTTCGTTCTCGGCGAAAGCCTGTTCTTCGTCGAGGAATTGAATCGCTTCCTGATCGTGCTGATCACCTTCGTCGGGTTGGGCTACGCCGCCCGCATGGGGCGGCACATCCGCATGTCGGCCCTGTATGACTCCCTGCCGGACCGGGCGCGCAAAATCCTGATGATCGTCATCTGTCTGGTGACGTCGGCCGTCATGTTCGTCCTGGCCTGGTACGCCTACATCTATGTCGTCTCCGTGTACGACACCGGCCGCATCGCGCCCTCGCTACGCATCCCGGTCTACCTCACGTTCGTCTGGGTGCCGATCGGGTTCGTCATCACGGGCATCCAGTACCTGCTGACCGCCGTGGCCAACCTCACGCGGCCCGACGTCTACATCTCGGCGTCGGTGGTGGACACGTACGAGGACACGGAAACCCAGGTCTGAGGGAGACCCGTCATGCTGGCCGAGGTCATGATTTCCGTCATGGTGGTCCTTCTGCTTCTGGGCTTCCCCATGATGATCCCGCTTATCGCGGGCTGTTTCGTCGCCTTCTTCATCTTCATGCCGATCCCGCCGGAGATCATGGTCCAGCAGATGCTGGGCGGCATCCGGCCCGCCGCCCTGGTCGCGGTGCCCATGTTCATCCTGGCCGCCGACATCATCACCAAGGGGCATTCGGCCGATCGCCTGATCGACATGGTGATGCGATACGTGGGCCATATGCGCGGGGGGCTCGGGGTGACGGCGGCGGCGAGTTGCGCGCTGTTCGGGGCCGTGTCGGGCTCCACGCAGGCCACGGTGGTCGCCATCGGCAGCCCGCTGCGCCCGCGCATGCTGGAGGCCGGATACCGCGACAGCTTCACCCTGGCGCTGATCGTCAACGCCTCGGATATCGCCATGCTGATCCCGCCCTCGATCGCGATGATCATTTACGGTGTGATCTCCGGCACCTCGATCGCCGAACTGTTCGTCGCCGGCATCGGCCCGGGCCTGCTGATCCTGGTGCTGTTCGCGAGCTACTGCGTCTTTCATGCGTGGCGGCACGATATTCCGACGCAACCCAAGGCGACGTGGCAGGAACGCCTGAAGGCGACCCGCGACGCCCTGTGGCCGCTGGGCTTTCCGGTCATCGTGGTCGGGGGCATCTACGGCGGCATCTTCAGCCCGACCGAGGCGGCGGCGGTCTGCGTCGCCTACGCCTTCGTTTTGGAGTTTCTGATCTTTCGGTCGCTGAAGTGGGCCGACCTGTTCGAAATCGCCCAGTCCACCGGTCTGATTACGGCGGTGGTGTTCATCCTGGTGGGCGCGGGGAACGCCTTTTCCTGGGCCATCTCGTTCAACCAGATCCCGCAGGAGATCCTGGGCAGCATCGGCCTCGACGAGGCCAGCGCCATCATGGTGCTGGTGGCGATTTCCATTGCCTTCTTCATCGGCTGCATGTTCGTCGACCCGATCGTGGTGATCCTGGTGCTGGTGCCGATCTTCGCCCCGATCGTGGACAGCGCCGGGATTGATCCGGTCCTGGTTGGGGTCATCATCACACTTCAGGTCGCGATCGGCTCCGCCACGCCGCCGTTCGGCTGCGACATCTTCACCGCCATCGCAATCTTCAAGCGCCCCTACATGGACGTGATTCGCGGAACACCGCCCTTCGTGGTGATGCTGCTTGGAGTCAGCGTCGCGCTGATCCTGTTCCCGCAAATCGCACTGTTCTTGCCCCAACTGGCGTTCGGAAAATGACGGGCGGGGCCATGGTATAAGACCCGTCGACGCATGAGCAGAGGTCACGCATCGACGAGCCGGTGCGACGGCACCGGCGCCGCGACGCGGCGGAGGCGATGGAACGGCGAGTCCGGTCCATCGCCGATCAGTATAACGCAAGGGTAGGAAACCATGTTCAGCACTATTCTCGTGCCGGTGGACGGCTCTGACCAAGCGTTGATGGCCGTCGACTTCGCGGTCGATCTGTCGGTGCGGTTCGACAACGCCAAGATTCTGCTGCTCAGCGTGTTTCGCCATCACAGTCCGATGGAAGGCTCGCTGTCGATGGTGCGCCCGCTGCACCCCAAAACGCCGGACGAGGCGCTGCGGGAGTACGCCAAGGGCCTCGTAGCGGCGGCGCGGGCGCACGCCCTGGAGAAGGGCGCGCCGAACGTCGAGGCCTACGCCAAGCGGGGCCAGCCGGCGCGGGCGATCATCGATTTCGCCAAGGAGCACACGTGCGACGTCATTGTCATGGGCGCGCGCGGCACCGGCGACGTCGAAAGTTTCCTGTTGGGGTCCGTCTCGCACAAGGTCTCGGGCCTGTCGCCTGTGACCTGCATCCTGGTGAAGTAGCGCCCGGGCGTCCCCTCCTGCATCCTCGCCGATGCCCGCCCGCACGGTGGGGGCCGTTGTGCGGGCAACCGTTCCCATCCCGGTCCCGTACTCTCGCACGATACCCGACCAGAGTGCTAAAGTCCCTTCCCTGAGCGTCGCGCCGGTCGGCGCGACCCACCGTGTTTCCCACCACGAGGACCCACCGATGAAATTGACCGACCATCGTCTTCTGCGCCAGCAGTGCTACATTAATGGCCAGTGGTGCGACGCGGATGGGGGCGGAACCTTTCCCGTGACGAATCCGGCCACGGGCGCGGAACTGGCCCGGGTGCCGGACATGGGCGTGGACGAGACGCGGCGCGCCATCGAGGCCGCGAACGCCGCCTGGCCGTCCTGGCGCGCCAAGACCGCCAAGGAGCGCGCGACCATCCTGCGCGACTGGTTCAACCGGATCATGGCGCATCAGGAGGACCTCGCCGTCCTGATGACGGCCGAGCAGGGCAAGCCCTTGGCCGAGGCCAAGGGCGAGATCGCCTACGGCGCGAACTTCATTGAGTGGTTCGCCGAGGAAGGCAAGCGCCTCTACGGCGATGTCATCCCCTCGCACGGCCCGGACAAGCGCATCGTCGTCCTCAAGGAGCCCATCGGCGTGGTGGCGGCGATCACGCCGTGGAACTTCCCCACCGCGATGATCACCCGCAAGTGCGCCCCGGCGCTCGCGGCGGGCTGTCCGGTCGTGATCAAGCCGGCCGCGCTGACCCCGCTGTCCGCGCTGGCGCTGGCCGAACTCGCGGAGCAGGCCGGCCTGCCGGCGGGCGTGCTGAACATCCTGACCACCAAGCGGTCCTCGGCGATGGGCGGGGAAATGACCTCGAACCCGCTGGTCCGCAAGCTGTCGTTCACCGGCTCCACCGCCATCGGCAAGACGCTGATGGAGCAGTGCGCCGGCACGGTGAAAAAGGTCTCGCTCGAACTGGGCGGCAACGCGCCGTTCATCGTGTTCGACGACGCGGACCTGGATGCGGCCGTGGCCGGGGCGATCGCCTCGAAGTACCGCAACACCGGCCAGACCTGCGTGTGCGCCAACCGCCTGATGGTGCAGGACGGGGTCTATGAGGCCTTCGCCGAGAAACTGGCCGCGGCCGTGCGGGATCTGACGGTGGGCGATGGTCTCGCCGGCGAGACCCAGCAGGGCCCGTTGATCGACAAGGCCGCCCTGGACAAGGTCGAGGAACTGGTGGGCGACGCCGTGGGCAAGGGCGCCCGCGTCATGCTCGGCGGCAAGCCCCACGCCCTGGGCGGCACGTTCTATGAGCCGACGATCCTGACGGACGTCACCGACAGCATGCGGGTGTTCCGCGAGGAGATCTTCGGCCCGGTCGCACCATTGTACCGCTTCTCGACCGAGGACGAGGCCATCCGCATGGCCAACGACACCGAGTTCGGGCTTGCGGCCTACTTCTACGCCCGCGACATCGGCCGCGTCTGGCGCGTCTCCGAGGGCCTGGAATACGGCATCGTGGGTGTCAACGAGGGGATCATCTCGACAGAGGTGGCGCCCTTCGGCGGGGTCAAGGAATCCGGCCTGGGACGCGAAGGCTCCAAGTACGGCATCGACGACTTCGTGGAGATCAAGTACCTCTGCATGGGTGGGGTGGATCGCTAGGGCGGTCCACGGGACCGCTGAGTGTGTGGAGCCGACCGTTGCCCTTCCATGGATGCCGAGACATGGTCGTGAGAGGGCAACCGGTTTCGGCCTCGCCCGGGAACCGGGCGTGAGGGAGCCGCCGGACGACGATGGCGCGGGACAAGACAACACCGACTCTCCTGGTCGACGACACAGGAGACGGGAAAGCGACTTTGGGCTGTCTGGGCGGCCTGCTGGTGGTTGCTCTGGTGGGCGGTGCCATCGCCCTGTTCGTTGATTTTGAGGCGTCGGACGACACCATCACGTCCGCCTTGGACGAACTGCCGATCACCCGGGTCGAGGCGCTCGACAAACAAGGGGGCTCCGCGGACGGGCCGGGGAGCCTGCTGGCGCGTAATCTGCAAGCGGAGGGCGACCGGGGCGCGGTGGCCGGGCGTTCCGGGGTGGTCGCCGATCTGCTGGCGGACTTCTATGAAAACGGGATTGAACCCGAGACCTTGCAACGCGAGATGAAGCGTCGCTCCGTCTGCTACAACGGACGGCCGGCGCGCATCGGGCCTCTCGTGCTGGCGCGGGACTCGCAGGGCTTTGCACTGGCCTTCGGCGCCCCCAGTTTTAACGAGGGGGATCCGTTCCCCCGCCTGGAATTTTTTCATGGCATCGCGGGCGATCTGGACACCCTCTACTACGTCAGCCTGACCCACGAGCCCGTGCCCGGGTTCGAGCCTGTGGGACGGCGCATCCCCAACACCCGCAAGGCGGTGGGGCGGGTGATGCTGGAGTGGGTCGCCGAGGTCGCCAACACGGCATGCCCCCGGTCCGGGTCCTGACGCGGCCGGGGACCACCACGAGACCGACGGACGGGAGGAAGCATGGCAGCGAGGGCGGACAACAGGCGGGCTTCGGCGGAGGACACCGCCCTGACGGCCGACGTTCTGGTGATCGGTGGCGGTCTGGTGGGCGGAACCCTGGCCTGTGGTCTGGCCCAACACGGCATGACGGTGCTGGTGGCCGAGCGCGAGGATCCGGCCGGCTGGATGAGCAACGCCTACGACGGCCGGGCCTCCGCCATCGCTCTGGGCTGCCAGAAGGTGCTGGAGACCCTCGGCATCTGGCGGCATATGGGCGAGTCGTGCCAGTCCATCGACGATATCCGCATCGCCGACAGCAACGCGCCCTTGTTCATGCACTATCACCGCCACGAGGCCGGCGATGAGCCGATGGGCTATATGGCGGAGAACCTCGTGACCCGCCGCGCCATCCAGGCCCGGCTGGCGGAACTGGAGCACGCCACCTTGCTGGCGCCGGTGAGCGTGACCGGCCTGACGCGCGACGCGCACGGAGTCGAGGCCACGCTGGATGATGGGCGACGCCTGCGCGCGCGTCTTGCCGTGGCCGCCGACGGCCGCCGGTCGCCGACGCGCGAGGCGGCCGGGATCACCACGCGAGGCTGGCGCTATGATCAGGACGCCATCGTGGTGACCGTGGAGCACGACACGCCCCACCACGGCACCGCGATCGAGCACTTCCTGCCCGCCGGCCCGTTCGCGACCCTGCCGCTGACCGGCAACCGCGCGTCGATCGTTTGGTGCGAGCGGCCGGCCCGGGCGCGAGAGATCGTCGCCTTGCCGGATGACCGCTTCAAGGCGGAGTTTATGACCCGTTTCGGCGATCATTTCGGCGATGCGCGGTTCGTCGGCCCCCGGTTCTCCTATCCACTCTCGCTCCAGGTCGCGGAGCGCTACACCGACCAGCGTCTGGTGCTGGTGGGCGATGCCGCCCACGGCATGCACCCGGTCGCCGGCCAGGGCATGAACTATGGCCTGCGGGACGTCGCGCTGTTGATCGAGGATCTGGTGGGTGCACATCGCCTCGGCCTCGATCCGGGCACGCCGGACGTGCTGCGTCGCTATGCCCGCCTACGGCCGCTCGACAATGCGGTCATGCTGGGCGCCACGGACGGCATCGTGCGGCTGTTCTCCAACGACTGGGGGGCGTTGCGGCTGGCCCGCACCGCTGGGCTCGCGACGGTGAACCGGCTCGGCCCGCTGAAGCGCCTGTTCATGCGCCACGCGATGGGCACCACCGGCATCATCGGTGGGGTGCCCCGTCTGATGCGCGGCCAGACGCTTTAGCCGCCGCGCGCCCCCTCCCCGCGCGGGCGACCGGGCCGCAATTGACAGCGGCCGGGCGCTGCGGTGTACGCTGACCGCCTGAGCGGCGGAGCCGGCCGCGATCACGCAAGAACGGACCGTTGCCATGCCATCCGACACGACCGCAACCCCGCGTCACCGGGGGCGGGGCCCCAAGGTGTTCTGCCTCGGGTTTCAGAAAACCGGCACCACCACGCTCGGCATCGCGCTGGAAAAGCTGGGCTATCGTGTCGATGGCCCCTTCGGCTTTTTCTACGACGACCCGGAAAAGCTGCGGGCCGACATGCACGACATCGCGCGCCGCCGTCTGCGCCGGTTCGATGCGGTGCAGGATATGCCCTGGCCCCTAATGTATCGCGAGTTGGACGCGTGGCACCCGGGGTCGAAATTCATTCTGACGGTCCGGTCCCCCGAAAGCTGGATCAAGTCCATCATGTACTTTGGAACGTTTCAGCATCCGATCCAGCAGGTGACGTACGGAACGGATTACGGAACGCCGGTCGGCAATGAGGAGCACTATAAGGCGGTCTACAGCGCCCACAATGAAGAGATTCTGGACTATTTTAAGGATCGGAAAAGCGACCTTCTGGTGATCGATATTACCAAAGACTTTAACTGGGAGACTCTCTGCGGTTTTCTGGAGTGTCCGATCCCGGACGAGCCGTTCCCGCGCGCCAACACGAAGGAAAGCCGCACCCGACTGCTGGAACGCGCCCGCCGCCGGGCCCTGCGCGCCTACTACCGCCTGGGCCGTCGCATCGTGCCCCGCGTGCGCTCGCTGTCGCGAGACCCGTGATGCCGGCTGCCGCCTCAACCCGAGCGACCGTGAGGCCGTGCCCGGGTCCAGGGCAGCACGCATAGCCTTGCCGCCAAAACGTGTTGATTCTGTTTCGAATCCGACGCATGTGCTCTTTCGTCCAGGAGGCCCGGCGCCTATAGTTCACCCCGTTCCCGCCCGAAGGCCATGACCAGGCGATCCCCCCGCTCGAAGGCAAGGACCAAGCGACATGACCCTCGTCCCGCACCCATCCGCCGCCCCTCACCGTGACGCGCCCGACGCCGCTGCGGCGCGCCTCGGCGTCATGATCTGCGGTCATGGCAGCCGCGACGACGACGCGGTGGTCGAGTTCAACCGTCTGGCCGTCCACCTGCGCGCGCGCCTGCCCGATTATCCGGTGGAAAGCGGCTTCCTGGAGTTCGCCCGCCCCGTCATCCGCGAGGGATTCGATGCCCTGGTCGCGGCCGGGGCCACGCGCATCCTGGCGGTGCCGGGCATGCTGTTCGCGGCCGGTCACGTCAAGAACGACCTGCCGTGGGAGGTCAACAGCTTCGCCGCCGAAACCCCCGGCGTGACGGTCGAGTTCGGCCGTGACCTCGGCATCGACCCCAAGCTGCTGAAGGCCGCCCAGGCCCGCATCGAGGAAGCCGAGGCCGCCGCGCCCACCGCCGTGGACCGCAAGGACACCCTGTTGATGGTGGTGGGGCGCGGCACCAACGACTCAGATGCCAACTCCAACATCAGCAAGGTCGCCCGCATGCTCTGGGAGGGCATGGGGTTCGGCTGGACCGAGGTCTGCTATTCGGGCGTGACGTCCCCGCTGGTCGGGCCGGGCCTCGCCCACGCCGCGCGGCTGGGCTACAAGCGGATCATGGTGTTTCCGTACTTCCTGTTCACCGGGATTCTGGTGCGCCGGATCTACGACGGCGTGGACGCGGCGGCCGCCGCGCATCCCGACATCGAATTCCTCAAGGCGTCGTACCTGAGCGATCATCCGATGGTGATCGAAAGCTTCGTGGACCGGGTTCAGGACATCCTGGCCGGGGAGACCGCAATGAACTGCCAGCTCTGCAAGTACCGGGAGCAGGTGATCGGTTTCGAGGCGGCGGTCGGCGCGACCCAGGCCGGCCATCACCACCACGTTCGCGGTGCCGGCACGGATGGCGATCACCATCACCATCACGGGCATAATCACGGGCACGGCCATGATCACGGGCATGGCGAGGGCCACGATCCGGGCGGGGAACGTAAGTCTGGGACCACGTCCTGATACGCCACACCGATCCAGACCCGTGTGACGGTGGGAACGCCGGGGGGTATGCCTGTCGCCCCGACGGCTCGGCCATGCGGCCGGGACACGAGGAAACCATGACCCCGAACGGTACTCTGCCCCCTTACGAACGCCGGCCGGATGTCATCCGCCGCACGTCCTACGCGGCGATCGCCGCCGAGGCGGACCTTTCCGCGGTTCCGACCTCGCTGCATGCGCTTGCGACCCGCGTCATTCATGCGTGCGGCATGGTCGATATCCTCGCTGAGTTCGAGGGCACCGAAACCGCAGCCGCGGCCGGCCGCGAGGCGATGGAGGGCGGCGCGCCGATCCTGGTCGATACGCCGATGGTGGCGCGCGGCATCATCCCCAGCCGTGCGCGGCCGGTTCCCGTCGTCTGCCGTCTGGGTGACAATCGGGTTCCGGATCTGGCCGAGGCGCTGGGCACGACCCGCTCGGCGGCGGCCGTGGACCTGTGGGTGCCAATGCTGGATGGCGCGGTGGTCGCCATCGGCACCGCCCCGACGGCCCTGTTCCGGTTGTTGGAACTGCTGTCGGACGGGGCGCCGCGTCCGGCGTTGATCCTGGGCTTTCCCGTCGGCTTCATCGGTGCCGAGGACAGCAAACACGCGCTGGCCGCCTTTGCGCCGCGCTGGGGGGTGCCGTTCGTCACCCTTCACGGCCGGCGGGGCGGGCCGGCCATGGCGGCGGCCGCCGTCAACGCGCTCGCCCTGGCCTCGGACGGGAGCAACGACCTGATATGACCGCGTCCCTCTCGGCCCCCCCGGCGGTGGGAACCCTGCACGGGGTCGGCGTCGGCCCCGGCGACCCGGAACTTCTCACCTTGCGCGCCGTGCGGATCATCGACGACGCCCCCGTGATCGCCTACCCGGCGACGCGCCAGGGAGAGAGCATGGCGTTGGCGATTGTGGACGCCTTCCTACGGGACGATCAGGAGCAGCTCGCTTTGCCCCTGATGTTCAGCCCGGCGCAGACGCCGGATGATCCCGCCTATGACCGGGCGGCCGATGCGATCGCCACGCATCTCGACGAGGGGCGGTCGGTGGCGGTGCTGTGCCAGGGCGACCCACTGTTTCACGGCTCGTTCATTTACCTCCTGGCGCGGCTGGGCGATCGCTATCCGGTCGATGTCACGCCTGGTGTGTCCTCCATCATGGCCAGCGCCGCCGCCATCGCGCGCCCCCTGGCCCACGGCACCGAGACCCTGACGGTGGTGCCTGCCACCGCGTCCGACGACCGCCTGCGGGCGGTGCTGACTCCGGCCGAGGTCGCCGTGGTCATGAAGGTCGGGCGTCATCTGCCCAGGGTCGCCCGCATCCTGGCGGAGGTCGGTCTGGCCGACGGTGCGCTCTGCGTCACGCGCGTCGGCTATGCTGACGAACGGGTGCGCCCCCTGCCGGAGGCACTGACCCGGCCCGAGGGCGTGCCGTATTTCACCTTGGTGCTCGCCCGGCGGGCCGCCGCCGACGCCCGTGATGCCCGGACCGCCGAGGGAGACGCGGCATGACGATTCGGACGTCGCCGGTTTTCGTGGCCTTGAACCGGACCGGGGTCGCCACCGCGCGCCGGCTGGCCGCAACGATCGCCGGCGCGGAGGTGCACGGCCTGATGGGGCGCGTCCCCGACACCAAAACCGACGCCACCTTCACCGGTGTGACCGAGCATCTGCGCGCGCTGTTCCGCAACGGCCGCCCGATCGTCGGGCTGTGTGCCAGTGGCGTCATGATCCGCGCCCTGGCGCCGCTGCTGACGGACAAGCGAACGGAGCCGCCGGTGCTGGCGGTGGCGGCGGACGGCTCGTGCGTCATTCCGCTGCTGGGCGGCCACCGTGGCGCCAACGCTCTGGCGGCGCGTCTGGCGGCGGTGCTGGGAACGCCCGCGAACATCACCACGGCGGGCGATGTGACCGGTGGGGTGCCGCTGGACGAGGCGCCGCCGGGGTGGCGGATCGACAATCCGGCCGCGGCGCGCGTGCCCATGGCGGCATTGATCGACGATCAGCCCGTGGCCTTGCTGTCCGATGTCGATTCCACCCTTGTCGCGTGGTTGACCGAGGCGACCGACGGATTCGTTCCGGTCGATACACCTCCGGTCCCGTCCGATCCCGCCGCCGGGCACCCGCTGGTGTGCGTCACGGATCGGACCGACCACGCCCTGTCCGAGGCGGCGCTGGTCCTGCGGCCGCCGACGCTGGCCCTGGGCGTCGGCTGCGTGCGTGGCTGTCCACCGGATGAACTGCTGTCGCTGGCGCGCCTGACGCTGTCCGAACAGCATCTGTCGCCGGACTCCGTCGCCTGCGTGGTCTCGCTCGATCTGAAGGCGGACGAGCCGGCGATGCATGCCCTGGGGCAGGCGCTCGGCGTACCGGTCCGCTTTCTCGACGCCGCGGCGCTGGAGGCGGAGACCCCGCGCCTCGCGACCCCGTCCGAGGTCGTGTATCGCGAGGTCGGGTGTCACGGCGTGGCCGAGGGTGCGGCGCTGGCCGCCGTCGGACCGGGCGGCACGCTGGTAGCACCCAAGCGCAAGAGCCCGCGCGCGACCTGCGCCGTGGGACGCCATGCGGCGGGTCTCGTCCCGGAGCGGGTGGGGCAGGCACAGGGCAGCCTGCACATCGTCGGCATCGGGCCGGGGACGCCGCTGTGGCGCACGCCGGAGGTCACGGCGGCTGTTGCGGCGGCCACCGATCTGGTCGGCTATCACCTGTATCTCGACCTGCTGGGCGAGGCGCAGGTGGGCAAGGCGCGCCATGTCTCGGACCTGGGGGCGGAGACGGAGCGGGCGCGCGTGGCGCTGGATCTGGCCGCGCGCGGGCGCCGGGTGGCCCTGGTTTGCTCGGGCGATGCCGGAATCTACGCGCTGGCCACCTTGATCTTCGAACTGCTGGAGCAGGAGGAGCGCCCGGACTGGGAGCGCGTCGCCGTTACGGTCTGCCCCGGGGTCACCGCCATGCAGGCCGCCGCCGCCCGTGTCGGGGCGCCGCTGGGGCATGACTTCTGCGCCATCTCGCTGTCCGACCTGCTGACCCCCCGCGCGGTCATCGAGCGGCGGGTGGCCGCCGCCGCCGCCGCGGATTTCGTGATCGCCTTCTACAATCCAGTGTCCCGGCGGCGCCGCGACGCCCTGCCGCAGGCGCGCGAGACCCTGCTGCGCCACCGCCCGCCCGAGACGCCGGTGATCCTGGCGCGCAACCTGGGTCGGAGCGGCGAGACCATCACGGTCACCACGCTGGCGGCCCTGTCCGTCGACGATGTGGACATGCTGACCCTGGTTCTGGTCGGATCGAGCGAAACCCGCCGCGCCGGGCGCTGGGTCTACACCCCGCGCGGCTACGCCAGCAAACGGGAGACCGCGTCATGACGGTCCACTTCATCGGCGCCGGGCCGGGGGCCCCCGATCTCATCACGGTACGCGGGCTTGCGCTGATCCGGCGCTGTCCGGTCATCCTGTACGCGGGCTCCCTCGTGCCGCGCGCGGTGCTCGACGAGGCCGCGCCCGACGCCCGCGTGATCGACACCGCGCCCCTGCACCTGGATGAGATCCTGGCGGACATCAAGGCCGCCCACGCCGCCGGCCACGATGTCGCCCGCGTCCATTCGGGCGACCCCAGCCTGTACGGCGCCATCGGCGAGCAGATCCGCCGCCTCGACCCGCTCGGCATTCCCTGGGAGATCGTACCGGGCGTGCCGGCCTTCGCGGCGGCGGCGGCGACTCTGGGGCGGGAACTGACGCTGCCCGACGTGGCGCAGACCGTGATCCTGACCCGCACCTCGACCCGCAGTTCCGCCATGCCGCCGGGTGAAGATCTGGACACCCTGGGCCGCAGCGGCGCGACGCTGGCCATCCACCTGTCGATCAGCAACCTCGCCAACGTGGTGCGCGACCTGACCCCGCATTACGGCGCCGACTGTCCGGTGGCGGTGATCTACCGCGCGTCCTGGCCGGACGAGCGGGTCCTGACCGGGACCCTCGACACGATTCGCGACACGGTGAAAGCCGCCGGTCTGACCCGCACCGCGCTGATCCTGGTGGGGCGGGTGCTCGATCCCACGGCGGCGTTCAGCGACAGCCACTTGTATGCAGCCGGTCATCATCACGTGCTGAGGCCCCGTTCTGGTTGACCCCGGGGCCCCGGACGGCATAGTACCGCCACCGGGATTGAGGAGATCGTCGTGCCCGCGCCGGCTGGCCTCGACCCGCTCCGTCCACCGTTGCCGGAACGCCTGTCATGAACCCTTCGACGCCCCTCGCCGCCATCGTTGTGGCGCTGGCCAGTCAACCGTCCACATGGATCGCGGCCGCACGGACTCTGCCGGTGGCCGTGGCCTGCGCGCTCGTCGGCACGCTGCTGATGAGCTGGAAGACCGTCGGCGGCGTGCCGGACGTGCTGGAGCTTCCCACCACCATCGCCCTGATGACCTGCGGGATCGGCTTCTTTTCGTCTCTCGCGGTGGATTGGGGGCTGCGGCGACAGGGATGGTGGCCGCGGCCCGCCCGGAACGTCGCCGCCGTCGTGTTCATCCTGGTGGCCGGCGGCACGCTGTACGCGATCCCCGATCATCCAGAGGCGCGCCTGTTTCCCTATCTGTACTGGCAGATCGGCGCGATCCTGATGGCGCTGTACTTCGCGCTGCGCCCACCGAAGGACGCGCCGGAGGAGAAGGCGCAGCTGATCGGCTGGTACGCCGGGGCGCGCGTGCTCGTCAGCGCGGCCATGGGCTGGGGCCTCGCGACGCTGCTGGCCGGCGGCGTCACGGTGGCCCTGTTCGCCTGTGAGGAACTGCTCGGCCTCACCGTCGCCGGTGGGGCGGTGGAGCAGGTGTGGATCCTGGCCTATGGCATCGTCTGGCCGATGGCGTTCCTGGTGGGTACCCTTCAGGCCCTGCCGGAGGAGGACCACGAGCGCGCCCCGGTGCCCGAGCGCACGCCGCGCTGGATCGCGGTCCTCGTGGGCTGGGCGCTGATTCCGCTGGCTCTGCTCTATCTGGCCATCCTGTACATCTATCTCATCCAGTGGGTGTTGGGCTTTGGAACGGAGTGGGGCAGCGTCGCGGTGCTGAACGCCGCCTATCTCGCGTTCGGTGTGGCGGCGCATATCGCCGCGATGCCCCTGGCGATGCAGGGCAACGTCCTCGCGCGATTCTATCGTCGGGTCTTCCCCTGGACCATCCCGTTGCCGCTGCTGGCGCTGGGCTGGGCCGTCTGGGTGCGGCTGTTCGCCTACGGCGTGACCGAGGCCCGGGGCCTGCTGGTCATTGCCGTCGTTTGGCTGGTGCTGCTGAGTGTGGCGTGGCTGCTGCGGGGCGCCAAGGCGGGGCCGGCCACCCCGGTCGGCCTGCTCGGCATCCTCTTGGTGCTCGGCGGCCACGGCCCCTGGGGGGCGCCGGAACTCAGCTTCCTGAGCCAGGAGCGCGCGCTGCGCAGCCTGCTGGCGGAGCACGGCATGCTGGAGGACGGCCGCGCGGTGCCGGCCGACGAGGCGGTACCCACCGAGGATCAGGCGCGGATGGTGCACCTGCTGGCGTACTTCAACGACCGGGGGGCCAACTACCGGATTGCCGAACTGTTCCCCAACGGCGCGATCACGGCGGCCGAGCGCATCGAGGCGCTGGAGTTGACGGTCACTTCCCCCAGCGTGCGCACGCGGACCCTTCAAGTCACATCGCTGGAGGACGACCGGGCGCTGGACGTCGCAGACTTCGATCTGGTCGTTCCGGTGCATCTCATGCCGGGGCGTGACCCGGTTACGGCCTTGAGCGGCGGGATCTCCGCCCGCTTGGAGGGGACCACCCTTTCGCTGGCCCTCCCGGACGCCGCGACACCGCTCGCGCTGGACCTCGCGCCAGTCGTGGCGGCCGCCCTGGAGGACGCCGGCGAGCTGGGAGACGACGACTACCGGACGGTGGAACTGCCCCGTGCCGCGCGTACCGTGGAGGCCGCAGCCGATCCGGAGTCCGACGGCGGGGGCTGGCGCGCGCGCCTGATCGTCGAGTCCCTGCCCTTGGCCCATGACGGCGCGCCCGAGAGCCTCGCCCCGCGCTGGCTGGAGGGCGCCTTGCTGCTGGCGCGTCCGGCGGAGTAGGGGCCTCACCATCCGGGGCGTGCCGCCATGCGGTGGCGCGCCCGGGAGCGGTGGGCCGCCGCGCTTGTTGGGGGGGCATCAGGCGGAGAGCAGGGTCTCCACCCCCTCAACGAACCGCTGGACGTCGCCCAGCGGGGCGGTCGCCAGGGCCTCCCCACACATGCGTCGCCACAGGACCTCGTCCTCGCCCAGCCGTGCCATGAAGAACGCCATGCCGTGCGGGTTATCCGGTTCGACGACGAAGCCATTGACGCCGGTTCGGATCACCGAATCCCGCGCCCCGCAGTTGTCGGACAGGATCACCGGCACGCCCATGGCCTGGGCCTCGATCACGGCGATGCCAAACTGTTCTTCGGTGCTCGGCAGCAGCAGCGCCACCGTGTGGGCGAGCGTACGGCTGACCTCGTCGTCCTGAACCCATCCGCGAAACACGACCCCGTCCGTCAGGCCAAGCGCCGCCACCTGTCGGCGCAGGTCGGCCTCCAGCGGGCCGGATCCGCACAAATGAAGCGGGCGCGGGACCTCCACCTGATCGCAGTACAGCCGGTAGGCCTGCAACAGCATCGCGTGGTTCTTTTTCGGCACAAGACGGGCAACGCAGGTGAAATGCCGGGCGTCAAACGGGGCGCCGTCGGGGGCCGGTGGCGCCTCCGCCATGGCCTGAACCCGCGCAACGGAAATAGCGTTGTAGCCGAAGGCCACGCGCTGCTTGGAGATGCCGTGAAAGATGGCGTATTCGGCATTGCGCCGTCCGGAGACCAAGGCGCCACGATAGGGCCACTTGAAGACGGCCTTGACCAGTTCACCGAAGACGGAACGTTGCTTGTCGTCAAACTTCGAATCATTCAAGTGATAGACGCGACTTCCCAATACATTCAGGACGATAGCGGTTGTAAATATAAACAAACAATTATATGAGTGTAGAAAATAGGACCCACGTCCAAGACGGAAAACAACGCGCAATAGACGAAACAGGTCCAAAAAGAAGTTCGGCTTGTTCTCGGCCGCAAGACTTATTTTTTGGAAGTCATCGGGTGGCGGCTCCCAGCCATACAGCGGACTCTTCGCCACAAGCTCTACAAAATACACCTCATGCGTTTTGGAGAATCGGTCCAGAACGGCCTTCGCTCTGTCCACGTGCGTGGGGCCGTAATTATCCCACACAAAAACAATACGCTCGATCATGGCATGGGATATCCTTCACCCTCGTATGGTGTCCCTGAGGTCGCCCCCCGCTTCAGACCAGCCTCCGCTGTGGCGGCCTCACGGCACGTCGGTACGACCCCGAAAGGATATACAAAGCGCGGGAGCCGGCGCACCTCTCCCGATGCGCGGTATACCGCCCGGACGGGTGGAGCCGCAAAACGGTGTATCGTCAGTGCCGGAACACACCGGAACGCACCGGAACACGGATAGGCCGTTCGTCTGTCTCGCAGGAGCAAGATGTGGCCAGACCGGTGTATATCAGCGTCGTGTAAACAAAATGTCTTGTTGAACGACGGTTTCGTCTGTTTTCACCCCGCTCAAGAACCGGCTCGCTGAGAACCCCGCCGCGTCCAAAAAGCCGATGACATCGGCCGCAAGGGCTTGCTGGACATACAGTTCTTCGTAAGACACCTCGACATACACAGCATCGATCTCCGGAAGCACACCCGTCGCGCCCTTGAGGACCTCAAGCTCGTACCCTTGCACATCGATTTTCAAGAGCGCCGGGCGCGCCAGGCCGGGCGACACGCACGCATCCAGCCGCCGCACGGGAACCCGGAGCGTGCCCACCTCATCCATGTCAAACAGGCTTTTTTGCCGGTCGCCCAGGGGAAGCATCGACGATGAATCCGCGCGCGACGCGACGTGTATGAGCGCGTCGGCATCCGCCGTTCCAAGCGCGCAGGCCTGGATCTCGGCGGCCCCGCGCGTGACCGCCGCCAGCCGCGCGCGCGGCCCGGGTAAGGGTTCGAAGCAGACGAGGCGCGCTTGGGGCCAGCGCCACAGGGCATAGGCGGCGAATTGGCCCTTGTTGGCGCCGACGTCGAGGATGGTGGCGAAGCGCTGGTCTCTCAGGACCGCGTCGTGATCGACGGTCGCGGCGACGCCCTGCGCCAAAGCGGGCCAGAGCCCGGGGCGGGCCGCGATCCCCATCACTTTCCGGATTCGCGAGAGGCGCACCTTTGGCTCCTGCAGGGGGGCAGCTCTCCATGACCCGCCGTGTCGAAACGGTATCCCGCCTTTGTAGGAGGGGCAGGACGGAGCGTCAATCAAGGGCACATCCGGCTCGGGCCATCGCCGAGCGCGGCGGGGGGGTCCAGGGTCATGTATCGGATGCGCGGAACGGCCAGTCGTCGTTTTGCGCCAGCAGCATGGCGCCGATCCGGCGCGTGACCAGGGCCTTGATGCCGTCATGGCCGTCCGAGATCACCAGCGTGACGCCGCGCAACCCGCGCCGGGTGATGAAGGCCGGACGCGGTCGTCGACCTCCGTGCAGCGGCGGCGCAAGACCTGACTCCTGGAACCAGCCGACATCATGGCGGGCGCCCCTTTATCCCGGGGCATTGAGCACCCCGCGACGCGGCTTGAACGCACCGACGCCCCCCTTTCACTGTCAGAGATGCGTTGAATCCGACCTGTATCTTGATAGGATGGTGGAGACCTAGGGGTGTCCCGACAAGGGGCTGAGAGTCTGCTGGCGAGTTGGCTGATCGGGCCGAGCGCGGCGCAGTGACCCTTCGAACCTGATCCGGATCATGCCGGCGAAGGGACAGGACCGTTGCGCTCTCTTGCCCCCTTGCCGGCCTCAACAGACGAGGCCGCCATGCCCCCCCCACCGACAGCCCCCCGCCCCATCGCCGCGACCATCGCGGTGGTCCTTCGCGCTGGACAGGTCCTTCTGGTCCGTCGGGCGAACCCGCCCGACGCGGGGCGCTGGGGATTTCCGGGCGGCAAGATCGAACCCGGCGAGACCGTGTCGCAAAGCGCCGTCCGGGAACTTGCGGAAGAAACCGGCATTTCCGCCGAGCCACGCCACGTGTTCACGGCGATCGATGCGTTCGACCACGATTCCTCCGGCCGTCTGCGCCAACACTTCATCCTGATCGCCGTCTTGTGTCGGTGGATTGCCGGCGAACCGGTTGCCGGCGACGATGCGCTCGAAGCGCGATGGATAGATCTGGACAGGCTCGACACGGCAGACCTTGCCCTGAGCCTTGATGTGGCCAAGGTCGCAGCTCAAGCCGCCTCATTGATGTCAGAGGTGCGGTCATGATCCCCAACATCCTGACCATCGCGGGCACCGACCCCTCGGGCGGGGCCGGAATCCAGGCCGATATCAAGGCGTTCTCGGCGCTCGGCACCTATGCCTGTTCGGCGATCACGGCCGTGGTGGCGCAGAACACGCAGGGGGTGCGGTCCTTCGTGGCGCTGGAGCCGTCCTTCGTGGCCGACCAGATCGACGCGGTCCTCGACGATGTCCGCATCGACGCGGTCAAGATCGGCATGATCGCCAACGCCGGCATCGCGGAGGCCGTGGCCGACCGACTGCGTCATCATGAGGTTCGGACCATCGTGCTCGATCCGGTGATGGTGGCGAAAAGCGGCCATGCGCTGCTCGACCCGGATGCGGTGGCGGCGGTCCGCGAGCGTCTGGTGCCGCTGGCGACGGTGATCACCCCAAACCTGCCCGAAGCCGCGGTGCTTTTGGAGCGGGAGGACGACTGGAGCGTCGAGACCATGCAAGCCGCCCTGCCCGCGCTGCTGTCGATGGGGCCCGAATGGGTGTTGCTCAAAGGTGGTCACCTCACCGACAGCGCCGAAAGCACCGACCATCTGGCCAGCGCCGACGGCGTCACCGTCTTCCCCGCGCCGCGCATCGCCACCAAGAACGACCACGGCACCGGCTGCACCTTGTCCTCGGCCATCGCCGCGCTGCTGCCCCAGAGGACGGTGCCGGACGCCGTCGCACAGGCAAAGGCCTATCTGCACGGCGCGCTGGCGGCGAGTGACCGGCTGGATGTCGGCGGAGGCCACGGGCCGGTGCATCACTTCCACGCGCTCTGGGCCAACACCGCGGACACGCGCCCCTGACACCCAGCCTGCGGTGTGTTGAACGCGCCGCAGGCGACTATCCGCGCCGCGCCGTGTCGATGGCGCGCCGCAAATGCCGCGCCGCGGCGTGCGGGTCGGGCTGGCCGCAGATGGCCGAGACCACCGCCACGCCCTGCGCTCCGGCGGCAAAGACCGGCTCCACGTGCGCCGCCTTCAACCCGCCGATGGCCACGGCGGGCACCGGGCTGGCCGCGATCTGCGCCGCCAGTCCGTCGAAGCCGACGGGGCGCTCGTGGTCCAGCTTGCTGGGCGTGGCGAAGACCGGTCCGGCCCCGATGTAGTCAACGCGGTCCGGATCCACGGCGCCCGCCAGTTCCGGCGTCTCGACCGACAGACCGAGGATCATGGCCTCGCCGATCAGGTCCCGCGCCCGCGTCACCGGCATGTCCCCCTGCCCGATGTGCAGACCGTCGGCCCCGATTTCCACCGCCGCCGCCACGTCGTCGTTGATGATCAGCGCCGCGCCCGTCCCGGCCAGGGCCGCCTTGAGCGCCCGGCCGGTGTCGATCATCCGCGCCGTATCGGCGGACTTGTCGCGCAGTTGCACCGTGGTCACCCCGCCCGCCACGGCCCGCTGAGCGGTCTCGACCATCCCGATCCCGGCGCACAGACCGCGATCGAGGACGAGATAGAGCGAAAGATCGAACGGCCGCCTCATGCCGGGACCGCCCGGGTGGCGTGGATCACCGCCTCGGCGTCCAGCTCCTCGGGCGTAACAGCGTGCAGCGCATCCAGGAAGCGCGGCGCGAAACTGCCCGGCCCCGTGGCCCCCGCATGCGCACGGCGGCCGGCCACCGCGAAATGCGCCAGGGCCCCGACGGTGGCGTCGAACGCCTCTTCGGCCGACGCCGCATAGGCCCCGCAAAGGCAGGTCAGCGAACACCCCAGCGCGGTGTTCATCGGCATGAAGGGCGATCCGCCCTCGATCCGGACGGCCCGCCGGCCATCGGTCACGTAGTCCACCTCACCGGTCACCGCGACGACGGCCCCACTGTCCACGGCCAGCCGCCGTGCCCCATCCTCGGCCACCGTCACGCTGTCGCGTCCGTCGACGCCCTGGCCCCGGCTGGCCTCGCCCGCCAGCGCGCGGATCTCGGAGGCATTGCCCCGGATGATCGTCGGCTCCAGCGCAACAAGCTCGGCCGTGACCCGCCGCCGCAACGCCGTCGCCTGACAGGCCACCGGGTCGAGCACCCAGGGCCGTCCGGCCCCCTCCGCCCCCCGGATCGCAGCCCGCATGCCGTCGACGAACGGCCCCGAGAGCGTGCCGATGTTAACCGTCAGCGCCCCGGCGATGGCCGCGAAGTCCCCGGCCTCCTCGGCATCCCACACCATCGCGGGGCTGGCCCCGGCGGCCAGCAGGACGTTGGCGGCGATGTTCATGGCGACGTAGTTGGTGATGCACTGCACAAGGGGCGGCTCGGCCCGCAGGGTGCGCAGCAGGGTTGCCGGTGTCTGGCACAGGACAACGGGGAGAGACCGGTCTGTCATCGGTCGGAGCCTCCACAGCTCAAAGCGTTGGAGACCCAGTTCCGTGTCGAGGACTGGAGAAGGACCGCGTGGACTACGCCTGTACCGTTCCGGCGATTGACGTGCCCGCGATGGACGTTCCGGTGATCGCCGCGCAGCCCGCGCACCCTCCCTACGCCAGTGTGAACTGGATCAGGTTCATCGGGTCACTGCGCTGCACGAGACGGCCAGCAGTCTCTCAGCCCCTTGTCGGGACCCCCCGGGTGAGGGTCGCCAGACTGCGCGCGGGGATCGGCACGTGTCAAGACGCCGCGCAACCGTACCCAGGGCTATCGCATTTGGCCGATGATGGTTCTGGCGAATTCGTTGGTCCATCCGCAGCGCTTGCGTTTGCGGCGGATGGAGATGCCGGGGCGGG
>NZ_JACIGJ010000020.1 GCF_014197855.1 Roseospira marina | reverse complement strand
ACCGCGATCCAGACCCGGGTCCAGGCGGTGATCAGAGGCAAAAAGTGTTACCTATGTCATCGGTCCAAAACGTTACCAATGTTTCCGGTTGCTCAAGGGGGGCGCTTCGCATCAACCCCACCCCGACCCTCCCCTATCCTGGGGAGGGCGGCCCGGCGGCCTGATTGCCCGAGGTGAGTCCTTCCCCCGAGACGCTCAGTCCGGATGATCTGTTCTATGGGAACACAAAGACAGCGTCATCCCGAAGCCCCGAAGGGGCGAGGGATCTCCCAAGGGAAGCGCGATCGGATCCGTTTTGTCTCGACCCAAGGCCGAGGTGCGAATCAGATCGCCTCAGTGGCAGAGGTAGCCGTACCACGTGCGATCGCGCGACGCGCCGTTGACCGCGAGGCCCTGAACCTCGAGGTGATGCACATGGCTGCCGTAGGCGACCACGCGAATCGCGGCCGCCGGTTCGCCGGTCAAATGGGCGGTCGCCGTGTCGCCGGTCATGGAATAGGTCGCCGGGACCACACGTTCATGCTCGCCCAGGAGCCTGAGGCGGCCGTCCTCAATCTCAAGGCTGGTCAGGCATGAGTCCGGAATGTAGTCATCGCCCACCCGCTTCTCAGCCTTAAACAAGCCCCAGCGCCCCACGAGAAACGGGGGGGCGCTGGGCACCGGCGCGCTGTAATCATTGATGTCCAGGTATTCCGACAGAAACACCCGGAAACCCTGCGCCTGCCGAATCTCCGACAAATACAGAATCGGATCGGTCGTCTTCAGTTCAGCGTAATGTTCTTCCATTACGCTTTCTTCGTGATTCAACAAAAAAATGTATCCACACCCCAAGATGGACAAGGCCGCAAGCATGGCTATGGCTCGGCGGCGCGGGGTGCGCCAAATACCGGATACCGTGGTCTTCTTCATCACTCACAATCCTTCCAGGCGGCACCCGAGCCCCATACGCATCGCGCCACACATCCCGTTCATCATGTCCGTTTATCGCGCCCACAACCCGTCCTGAGGTCGTGCGCGACCGGCGCCCGCTCCGTGTGGGTGCGGGCGAGCGGACCCTCGTGCCTAATCGTTTGGCACACTAGGGGGCAAGCCCGCTGGCGTCAGGGCTGGCATCCGCGATTCTCTGTTGTTTCGGTGTGGCTCTTATGTCAATTCAGGAGGCAAATTGCAAATCCGTGATGAGCATTGGCCCCATTGGCGGGCGGGACATAGAGTCTCGGCGCTGAAGGGGTTGTTGCTTGTTTCTGCACTCGCATTCATCTATTGCGTCAATATCTAGCGTTGGTCTGGTCAATCGGCATGGAATCTTCGGTAAACACACGAACGCGGGCGCCGATGGGTCTCGTTTCTTTAAGTATTCTTGCTCTGGTTGTTGGTGCCGTCACGGGGGTGGGAGCCGCGCTTCTTCGCGTTCTCATCGCGGTGGTTCACAACGCCGTGTTTCTGGGGGAGTTCGGCTGGTCGTACGTCGCCAATGATCCCACGCCGCCCAGCCAGTGGGGGCCCTTCGTGATCCTGGCGCCAGTCGTCGGCGGCCTGATCGTCCTGTTCCTGGTGCGACGGTTCGCGCCGGAGGCCAAGGGGCACGGCGTGCCCGAGGTCATGGCCGCAATCTTCTACAACAATGGACGCATCCGGCCCGTAGTGGTCATCATCAAGTCCCTGGCCTCGGCGCTGTCCATTGGCAGTGGGGCCTCGGTCGGGCGCGAGGGGCCGATTATCCAGATCGGCAGCGGCATCGGATCCACGTTGGGGCAGCTGTGCCATCTGGCCCGCTGGCAGACCATCACCCTGGTCGCCGCCGGCGCGGGGGCCGGCATCGCGGCGACCTTCAACACGCCGCTTGGCGCGGTGATGTTCACCATCGAGCTGATGCTGCCCGAGGTCAGCGCGCGCACCTTCCTGCCGGTCGTCCTCGCCACCAGCACGGCCACCTACGTCGGACGGATTTTCTTCGGGATCGAACCGGCCTTCACGGTGCCGACCGAGGTGCTGCCCGAACTGCTGTTCCCCAGCACCGTTCAGTTCCTGCCGGTCTATGTGGTCTTCGGGATCCTGTGCGGGGGGGCGGCGGCGCTGTTCGTCTGGTTCCTGCACTGGGTGGAGGACTTCTTCGACGACATGCCGCTCAATCCGTACGTCAAGAACGTCATTGGCATGACCTGCCTAGGCGTCATGATGTACGTGTTTTTCCTGATCTATGGCCGGTATTTCACGGACGGCGTCGGGTACGCCACCATCCAGAGTATCCTCAACGGTGACATGACGTTCGCCTATCTGATGGCGATCCTGTTCTTCGCGAAGCTGCTGGCCACGTCCATCAGTCTGGCGTCGGGCGCGTCCGGCGGCGTCTTCTCCCCGTCGTTGTTCCTGGGCGCGACGCTGGGCGGCTGCTTCGGCGCCATCCTGACCGTGGCCTGGCCGCATTTGGGCCTCGGACCGATCCAGTTCGCCATCATCGGTATGGCGGCCATCGTCGGCGGTGGCACGGGCGCGGCCATGACCGGGATCCTGATGATCTTCGAGATGACCGGCGACTACACGATCATCGTTCCCGTCACCATCGCCGTGGCGGCCGCCATCGGCACCCGCCGCGTGCTGATGGAGGACAACATCTACACCATGAAGCTGGCGCGCCGGGGGCAGCACATCCCCAAGGAACGCCATTCGCACATGTTCACCATCCGGAAGGTCCGCGACCTGATGGCGCCGGTGGTGGCCCGGCTGACGACGGACGACTTGAACCGCCAGGACACGGGCTGTCACGTGAGGGATGCCAGTGCGCTGATCGCCGACCACTACGCCACCGTGGAAGACGCCCGGGGCCATCTGGTCGGCGTGCTGCCGACCGACGCTCAGGGACGCCCGTTGCCCGGCGCCGCGCTCATCACGACCTACACCATTATCATCGAGGGGGACTTCGTTCAGGCGCTCATGACCCGTCTGGCCAAGCGGAACACGTCCCTGGCCGTGGTCCTGAAGGAGCGGGGCGCGGTTCGTCCCTACCGCGTCACCGGCGTGGTGCACCGGGACGGCGTGGCCAAGGCTATCCTGGACGAATACCGGGGCTGACGGCCCCGCCGCCGCTCACACAGGCTACGACGTTGAGACCCGCCGGGCTCCAGTGCATGGAGCCCGGCTTTTTTTTGGGGACCCGACAGAGGGGCCGTGATCCGACCTCAGGACGGCCGAGAGCCATCCGCCGGTCTGGGGCGCTGTGGATGCGCCATGGACGCGCCGAGGCGGGCCAAAGCGGGGCAGGGTGTTGGTCCCCCTCACGCTGGCGCTCGCGTACCCAAAAAAAAACGGCACGCCGGAGGTGATCCGACGTGCCGTCGTATCTGCGATCCGCGCCCCCCATCGGGGAGGGCGCGGGCCGGTGTTTTTTAGACGCCGTGGGCCATGACGGCCAGCAGCAGCAGCGCCACGATGTTGGTGATCTTGATCATCGGGTTCACCGCCGGGCCGGCGGTGTCCTTGTACGGATCGCCCACCGTGTCGCCGGTGACCGCGGCCTTGTGCGCCTCGGAGCCCTTGCCGCCGTGGTTGCCGTCCTCGATGTACTTCTTGGCGTTGTCCCAGGCGCCGCCGCCGGCGGTCATCGAGATCGCGACGAACAGGCCGGTGATGATGACGCCCAGCAGCATCGCACCCAGCGCTGAGAAGGCCGCCGACGGTCCGGCGATGAACTGGATGACGAAGAACAGCACGATCGGCGACAGCACCGGCAGCATGGACGGGATGATCATTTCAAGGATCGCCGCCTTGGTCAGCATGTCGACGCACCGGCCGTAGTCCGGCTTGGCGGTCTTTTCCATGATGCCCGGGATTTCCTTGAACTGACGCCGCACCTCGTTGACGACCGAGCTGGCGGCGCGGCCGACGGCGGTCATGCCGAGCGCCCCGAACAGGAACGGCAGCAGGCCGCCGATCAGCAGACCGACCACGACGAACGGGCTGGACAGCGAGAAGTTCGCCTCGACGCCCGCGAACATCGGGTACGTCTCGGGGTTGGCCGTGAAGTAGCTGAGGTCCGAGGTGTAGGCCGCGAACAGCACCAGCGCGCCCAGACCGGCGGAGCCGATGGCGTAGCCCTTGGTGACGGCCTTGGTCGTGTTGCCGACCGCGTCCAGGGTGTCGGTGACCTTGCGCACGCTCTCGTCCAGTTCCGCCATCTCGGCGATGCCGCCGGCGTTGTCGGTGACCGGACCATAGGCGTCCAGCGCCACGACCATACCCGCCAGCGCCAGCATGGCGGTCACCGCGATGGCGATGCCGAACAGCCCGGCCAGCAGGTAGGCGCAGATGATGGCGGCGCAGATGATAAGCGCCGGCACCGCCGTGGCTTCCATCGACACGGCCAGACCCTGGATGACGTTGGTGGCGTGACCGGTGGTCGAGGCCTTGGCCACCGAGCGTACGGGGCGGAACTCGGTCGAGGTGTAGTACTCGGTCACCCAGATGAGCAGGCCGGTGACCACGAGGCCGACGACCGCGCACAGGAACAGCGACCAGGGGCCGAACGTGCTGCCGCCCACGGTCCATTCCGCGTTGAAGCCCAGCAACAGCGCGGTCATGACCGCGATGCCGCCCAGCGAGAACAGGGCCGACATGAAGAAGCCGCGATACAGCGCGCCCATGATCTTCGTCGAGCCGTCCTTCAGCTTGACGTAGTAGGTGCCGGCGATGGAGGCCAGGATGCACACGCCGCCGATGGCCAGCGGATAGGCCATCATGGTCGACTGCCAGTCGGTGCCCAGGAAGAAGATCGACGCCAGCACCATGGTGGCCACCACGGTCACGGCGTAGGTCTCGAACAGGTCGGCGGCCATGCCGGCGCAGTCGCCGACGTTGTCGCCCACGTTGTCGGCGATCACGGCCGGGTTGCGCGGGTCATCCTCGGGGATGCCGGCCTCGACCTTGCCCACCAGGTCCGCGCCGACGTCGGCGCCCTTGGTGAAGATGCCGCCGCCCAGTCGGGCGAAGATGGAGATCAGCGACGCGCCGAAGCCCAACGCCACCAGCGGGTCAATCAGGCCGCGCCCCTCGGCGCCCATCATGAGCAGAATGACGTAGTAGGTGACGACCGACAGCAACGCCAGACCGGCCACCAGCATGCCGGTGACCGCGCCGCTCTTGAACGCAATCTCAAGGCCGCGTCCCAGGCCCTGTCGGGCGCCTTCGGCCGTGCGCACGTTGGCGCGCACGGACACCAGCATGCCGACGAACCCGGCGATGCCCGAGCAGATGGCGCCGAGGGCGAAGCCGAAGGCCACCGTGAGGTCCAGAACGAACATAAGGATCAGGAAGACGACAATGCCGACTCCGGCAATGGTCAGGTACTGCCGCTTCAGGTAGGCCTGTGCTCCCTCCTGCACCGCGCCCGAGATGCGCCGCATCTCATCGGTTCCCGTGTCCGCCGCCATGATGGCGCGGACCGTCTTGACGCCATACACGAGCGCCGCAAGGCCGCACGCGATGACAAATATATAGAGTACGATCAGCATCTTGGATTGCGCCCTTCGCTTAAGATTTAACCGACCGTTTAGGTCTCGGTTGTCTGCCGCGTTGCCCCACCGTTATCGGGCCGAACCGCGCATCTCGTCTGGACACAGGGGGCATCCCCTTAATTTTTTGTTATGGTCGGACCGGAGCCTGCCAGAAGACCCGGTTCCAAGCAACGTAAGACCCGTCAGGCCGATCCTGCGCGCGCCTAGGGATGCATGCGCGCTCAATAACCCTATCGAAAATAGGCGTTGTCAATCAGCACGTCGTAAATGGAGTCGCCCTCCATTTCACGGCGCGCAAGCGCGTTCAGAACCGCTTTCAAACCGGGACCGTCGAGTCGCCCGGCCCGATCACGCAGCTCCGGTAGCTTCTGGATCAGGCCGGTCAGAAAGGCGTCGTTGAGGCGGGGCATCGCCTGCGTGACGGCGGCCTCCTTCTCGGGATTGATGTGCAGGCGCAGACTGAGGTTGAGGTGCCGGTTCACCTGACCGTCGACGATCAGAGGAACGGCAAACTGCGGCATCCGCAGGAATGTGGGGGAGGGGCCATAGTCCGACGCCGGCGGCTCGGCGTGGGCCTCAGCCTCGGCCTCTGCGGGCTCGTCGGCGGGCGGCGCCATGCCGAGAATGGGGCCGACGCCCAGCACGTCGGGGATGATGCCGCCGAGGGTCAGCCCGACGGTGGCGCCGCCCAGGACGACGATCGCCAGGACGACGATCAGGAGCAGCTTGACCATGGCGTCTGTCCTCTCTCTCTCAACCGGTGCCCGCGCAAGCCCTACCAGTGATGGCGCCAGCCCGGCGTGTCAAGAAGGACGGGTTGCCCCTGCGCGTCGATGAGGGCAATCTCCGCGCCCGGCTCCAGCCGCCCGATGCACGCCACGGGAACATCGGCGGCGCGTGCGGCGGCCTGGACGGCGTCCGCCCGGTCGGGCGGGGCGGCGAACAGCAACTCGTAATCGTCGCCCCCGCCCAGCACCGCGGACACCAGCCCGGGATCCGCGTCGACGCAGGCCCGGGCCGCCGGGGAGAGCGGTACGCGCCCGGTCTCCACCCGGGCACCGAGCCCGCTGGCCGTGCACAGGTGGCCGAGGTCGCCGACGAGCCCATCGGAGACGTCCAACGCCGCCGTGGCAAGGCCCCGCAGCCCCACGCCGAGGCGCACGCGGGGGCAGGGCACATGGTAGCGTGCGATCAGCGCGTCACGATGGGTGGAGTCGGCCGGGGCCACGGCGCCCGTGAGGACCTTCAGGCCCAACGCCGCATCACCGATGGTGCCGGAGACCCACAGGTCGTCGCCCGCGCGGGCGCCGCCCCGGGTCAGGGGAGCGCCCGGCGGCGCCGATCCCAGGATGGTGACGGAGATCGTGACCGGTCCGGGGGTCGAAACGGTGTCCCCGCCGAGCAGGCCGATGGTCCAGGCCTCCAGGTCCGCGCCCAGGCCGGCGGCGAAGCCGTCCAGCCACCTGTCGTCCTCGGCCGGCGACAGCGCCAGCGTGAGCACCACCCCGACCGGCGTGGCCCCCATGGCGGCCATGTCGGACAGGTTGACACGCAACGCCTTCATGGCGACCCGGTCCGGTGGGTCCTCGGGCAAAAAATGCACACCGGCCACCAGCATGTCGGCGCTGATGACGGTCGCCTGCCCCTCGGGGAACGGGGGAAGCACGGCGGCATCGTCCGCCAGCCCGAGCGCCGCCGGACAGCGCCGGGCCAGGGGAGCGAACAGCGTCGTGATGAGATCGAACTCGCCTCGCCGGGCCATGGGGACCTCCCTGTCCGCGTCCGCAAGCGCTACCGTCAGCGGGGGGCGAATGCGTCCGGATAGACCTGACGGGCGACGCGGTCGAGTACGGCGTTGACCAGCTTGACCTCCGGCCCGTCGTAGAACGCGCCGGCCAGATCGACGTATTCGGTGATGGTGACGCGCGGCGGAATGTCCTCGATCGCGGTCAGCTCGTACACCGCGACCCGCAGGATGGAACGGAGCAGCAGCTCCAGCCGGGTGCCGCGCCAGTCGCCGCTCAGGCTGCCGTCGATGATCTCGTCCAGGCGCGCCGTCTCCGCGCCGGCGCCGCGCCCCAGCCGGGTCAGCAGCAGTGTGTCGGCGGGGGCGAGGGGGGTCGCCACCTCGCGGGGCTCGAACAGCCCCTCCGGATCGGGGATGTCGGCCAAGGCTTCCCCGCCCAGGCGACCCTCCAGCAGCTCGCGTAGGACCTCGTCGATCCGGGCGTCGCCGACAGCGGTCGCATACAGGGCCTGAACCGCCGCCAGACGTGCGGCGCTGCGGCGCCGGGCACTGGTGCTCATATCGTGGTGTCCGTTCCAAAAAAGGGGGCCAGGCCCCCGGGCCTCGCGAGGGAGGCCGAAAGTGGGCTTACAACCCCAGTTCGCGCTTGACCTCGATCATGCGCAGGCAGGCGCGGGCGGCCTTGCCGCCCAGGTTCTTGCCCTCGGTGCGCGCCCGATCCATCGCAAGCTCCCGGGTCGGGCAGGTCAGGATGCCGTTGCCGAGCGCCAGGGAGTAGTCGAGCACCAGTCGGCTAACGCCAGACATGGTCTCGTGGCAGACATGCTCGTAATGATCAGTCTCGCCCTTGATGGCGCAGCCGAGCACCACATAACCCGCGTAGCGATGATCGGTCGCCCGCAGTTCCATGGTGCGCACGGCATAGCGCACCACGGCGGGAATCTCCAGAATCCCCGGGACGATGATGCGCTTGTAACCGGCGCCCTTGGCCGTCAGTTCCTGGACGCAGCCGCGCACGAGTTGGTCCGCGATGTCCTCGTAGAAACGCGCCTCGACGATCAGAATGCGTGCGCCATCGGTCATGATCCGGAACCTTCCGCGTCGGGAATCTGGCGTTGTTCGATCACCCGGAGGCCATAGCCGTCCAGCGCGATGATGTTACGATGCGTGTTCGACAACAGGATCATGTCGCGCACCCCAAGATCCAGCAGGATTTGCGCCCCGACGCCGTAATCGACCAGGCGGCCGTCCTCGCCCTCGCCTTCGAGGCGGGCGCGCACGCGGCTCGACAGCGCGGTCGGGTGCGGCTCCCGGATCAGCACGATGACGCCCTGACCGGCCGCGCCGATGGCCTCCATGGCGTCGTGCAGCACCTCGCCCTTGCCGCTGCGGGCGTCGTGCAGCAGGTCGTCCAGCACGTTCAGCGCGTGCACCCGCACCAGAGTCGGCGTGTCCGGGGCGATCGTGCCCTTCACCAGGGCGATGTGCTCGGCATAGGCCACGGTGTTGACGTAGACGACCATGCGCCAGTCGCCGCCGTGCTGGGAATGCAGCTCGGTTTCGATCTCGCGCTTGACCAGCCGTTCGGTGCGGCGGCGGTAGGCGATCAGATCGGCGATGGTGCCGACCTTCAGGCCGTGGAACTGGGCGAAGCTCACCAGATCCGGCATGCGCGCCATGCTGCCGTCGTCGTTCATGACCTCGCAGATGACGCCGGCCGGAACCAACCCGGCCAGCCGCGCCACGTCCACGGCGGCCTCGGTGTGGCCGGCGCGGACCAGAACGCCGCCCTGCCGCGCCATCAGCGGGAAGACGTGCCCGGGGGTCGCGATGTCGTCCTTGCCCTTCGACGGGTCGATGGCGACCGCGACGCTGTGCGCCCGGTCGGAGGCCGAAATGCCCGTGGTCACCCCCTCCTTGGCCTCGATGGAGTAGGTGAAGGCCGTGCCGTGGCGGGTGCTGTTCTGCTGTGGCATCAGGGGCAGGCCGAGGGCACGACAGCGCTCCTCGGTCATGGCGAGGCAGATCAGGCCCCGGCCGTACTTGGCCATGAAATTGATCGCGTCCGGGGTCGCCATCTGGGCAGGGATGATGAGATCGCCTTCGTTCTCGCGATCCTCATCGTCCACCAGAATGAACATGCGGCCGTTGCGGGCGTCTTCCAGAATCGCTTCTGGTGGCGCCAGGAACTCACGGAAGCTCACATGGGTGGTTTTTACGGTGTCCGACTGTCCCACGCCCATTACTCCCGCGTTTCCAACAAACGCGCCACGTAGCGCGCCAGCATGTCGATCTCGAAATTGACCGTGTCGCCCACGGCCAGACCGCCGAAGGTCGTCACCTCGGTGGTGTGAGGAATAATGTTCACCCCGAACCGGCGGTCGTCCACCTCGTTGACCGTCAGCGATACGCCATCCAACGCGACCGAGCCCTTGCCGGCGACATAGCCCTTGAGCGTCTCCGGCACCTCGAACACGAACCGGGTGGACTCGCCGTCGGACCGCCGCTCGATGACGGTGGCGATGCCGTCCACGTGCCCGGAGACGATATGCCCGCCCAGCTCTGCGCCCAGCGCCAGGGCACGCTCCAGGTTGACCGCCTTGCCCTCGGTCCAGCCGCCGAGCGTCGTCTTCAACAGGGTTTCCCCGGACGCCTGGACCGCGAACCAGTCCGGCCCGGTCTCCACGACCGTCAGACAGCAGCCGTTGCAGGCGATGGACGCCCCCATGGCGATGGTGGTGGTGTCGTAGCCGGTTGTGATCTCTATGCGGGTGTCGCCGGACCGTTCCAGGCGGCGCACCCGGCCGAGGTCCGTGATGATGCCGGTAAACATGGACTGCAATCGCTTTTCGTCAGGGGAAAACCACAGGATCAGGCGGAGGCGTCGCCCGGTCCCCCGCGACCCGCCGCAGCGTTGTCAGGAGATCGGGGCCGGCGCGCGTTCGGTCCAGGGGCGCAAAATTGGCGCAATCGGCGAGCCGGTCAACCCCGAAGCCGGCCGCGACCGGCCGCGCCGCATCGCCCAGCAGCTTTGGCGCCGCGAACCAGGCCAACCGATCCACCCGGTCGGCGGCCAGAAACGCGCCGATCAGCCGGCCGCCGCCCTCGACGAGCAGGCGGGTCAATCCCTCCGCGCCGAGCGCATCCAGCGCGGCGGGGATCGACACACGCCCTGTGTCGTCGGGCGCGACCGGCAGGATGCGGACGCCGTGCGACTCCAGGCGGGCGCGCCGGTCGGCGGGCGCGGGTGTGGCGCAGACGACCCAGGTCGGCTGCCGTACCGCCGTCCGGACAAGCTGGCTGTCGGGGGGCAGGGCAAGCGCGCTGTCGAACACGACGCGGACCGGGGCGCGGTCCTCCAGCCCCGGAAGACGGCAGTCGAGCCGGGGATCGTCCGCGACGGCGGTGCCGAGTCCCACGGCGATGGCGTCGTTCTCCGCGCGCAGCCGGTGGCCCCGCGCGCGGGCCTGCGCGCCGGTGATCCAGCGGCTTTCGCCCGAGGCGGTGGCGATGCGGCCGTCGAGGGTGGCGGCGGCCTTCACGGTCACCAGCGGCCGCCCGACCGTAACCCGCAGCAGAAAGCCGGCGGTCAAGTCCGCCGCCGCGCGGGCATCGGGATGTTCGGGGGGCAGGGCGTGGACCGCGACACCGGCCTCGGCCAGGCGGGCCAGCCCGCGCCCGCTGACGCGCGGATCGGGATCCGTCAATGCCACCACGACCCGGGACACGCCGGCCGCGATCAGCGCGTCGGCGCAGGGAGGGGTCTTGCCGTAATGGGAGCAGGGTTCCAGCGTGACATAAGCGGTGGCGCCGCGCGCCCGGTCGCCGGCGCGGCACAGGGCCTCCGGTTCCGCATGGGGCCGCCCGCCGGGCTGGGTCCAGCCACGCCCGACCACGACACCGTTGCGGACCAGGACGCAGCCCACGGCCGGATTGGGCCAGGTGCGGCCGAGCCCCCGGCGCGCCAGCGCCAGCGCCGCGCCCATGTGGCGGCGATCCTCGCGGGGGGCGTCACTCATGGCGGGGGCGTCCGGGGTCGCCATCGTCGGGGCGGTCAGGCGTCCTCACCGCCCAGCTTCCCCACGAAACTCTCGAAATCCTTGGCCTCGCGGAAGTTCCGGTAGACGGACGCGAATCGCACGTAGGCCACGGGGTCAAGCGTGGCCAGCGCGTCCATGACCATCTCACCGACGGTGTTCGATGGGATCTCGGTCTCACCGGAGCTTTCCATCCGCCGTTGGATGGCGTTGACCACGCGCTCGATGCGGTCGGTGTCGATCGGCCGCTTGCGGCAGGCGATCTGGATCGACCGGGCCAGCTTATCGCGCTCGAACGGTGTCCGCTGACCGTTTTTCTTGACGATCACCAGATCGCGGAGTTGAACGCGCTCGAACGTCGTGAAGCGCGACTGGCATCCGGGGCAGAAGCGACGGCGCCGAATAGCGGCGCCGTCCTCCGTCGGACGCGAGTCCTTCACCTGGGTGTCCATATTGCCGCAGAACGGACACCGCATGGTTCAGAGCCCCTGATAGATCGGGAAGCGGGCGCACAGCTCACGCACCCGCTCGCGCACGGCACCCTCGACCGCGCTGTTGTCCTCGCGGTTGGCGGCCAGCCCGTCCAGCACCTCGGCGATCATTTCGCCGACCTGCTCGAACTCGGCCGCGCCGAAGCCGCGCGTGGTCGCCGCCGGGGAGCCCAGGCGGACGCCCGAGGTGACCATCGGCTTTTCCGGGTCGAAGGGAATGCCGTTCTTGTTGCAGGTCATGCCGGCCCGCTCCAGCGCGGTCTCGGCGATGTTGCCGGTCAGCCCCTTCGGTCGCAGATCGACCAGAACCACATGCGTGTCGGTTCCGCCCGAGACCAGATCGAGGCCATGCTTCATCAGGGTCTCGCCCAGGACGTGCGCGTTCTCCTTCACCCGCTCGGCGTAGGTCACGAACGAGGGCCGCAGCGCCTCGCCGAACGCGACCGCCTTGGCGGCGATGATGTGCATCAGCGGTCCGCCCTGGAGGCCCGGGAACACGGCGGAATTGATCTTCTTGCCC
Organism: Roseospira marina; assembly: GCF_014197855.1. Taxonomy (GTDB): domain Bacteria; phylum Pseudomonadota; class Alphaproteobacteria; order Rhodospirillales; family Rhodospirillaceae; genus Rhodospira; species Rhodospira marina. The sequence continues at coordinate 38,454 of NZ_JACIGJ010000020.1, read as the reverse complement.
AGCGCCTCGTCGTTGCTGAGGATCATGCCGCCGCGCGGACCGCGCAGGGTCTTGTGGGTGGTGGTGGTGACGATATCCGCATAGGGCAGCGGGCTGGGATGGACCTTGGCGGCCACCAGACCGGCGAAATGGGCCATGTCCACCATCAGATAGGCGCCGACGGAGTCCGCGATCGCGCGGAAGGCCTTGAAGTCGATCTCGCGCGGGTAGGCCGAGCCGCCGGCGATGATGAGCTTCGGCTGGTTTTCCTTGGCGAGCTTGGCGACTTCGTCGAAGTCGATGCGGCCGTCCTGAAGCCGCACGCCGTACTGCACCGCGTTGAACCACTTGCCGGACTGCGCCGGCGCCGCCCCATGGGTCAGGTGACCGCCGGCCGCCAGCGACATGCCCAGGATGGTGTCGCCCGGCTTGCACAGCGCCAGCATGACCGCGCCGTTGGCCTGCGCGCCGGAGTGCGGCTGCACGTTGGCGAACTGGCAGCCGAACAGCTCCTTGGCGCGGGCGATCGCAAGCACTTCGGCTTCGTCGACGAACTCGCAACCCCCATAGTACCGTCGGCCGGGATACCCCTCGGCGTACTTGTTCGTGAGGACCGTGCCGGCCGCTTCCAGTACCGCGCGCGATACGATGTTCTCGGAGGCGATCAGTTCGATCTGGTCCTGCTGGCGGACCAGCTCACGCCCGACGGCCGCGCCCACGTCGGGATCGGCCTCGGACAAGCCGGCGGAGAAGAAGCGGTCGATGTCGGAAACGGGAGAATCCATGGGTGCGCAGTCCTTCCTGCCTGAATCGCCCCGTCCGGCCGGGGCGTAAGACCATCATCGCGTGGACGGGCGGTCCAGTCCGCGCGGAAATCACAGGGCGGGCATGGCGCCCAGTTTGTGTACGCGCCGCGCGTGGCGGCCGCCCTCGAACGCGGTGTCGAGGAAGGCATCCACGCAGTCGCGGGCGACCTCCACCCCGGTGGTGCGCCCGCCCAGCACCAGAACGTTGGCGTCGTTGTGCTGGCGGCACAGGCGCGCGCCGGTCACGTCATGGACCAGGGCGCCGCGAATGAAGGGGTAGCGGTTGATGGCGATCGAAATGCCGACGCCGGTTCCGCACAGTAGCAGACCCCGCTCGGCTCGGCCCTCTTGGATCGCCTGGGCCAGGGTGGCGGCGAAATCCGGGTAGTCCACCGACGCCGTGTCGTCGGTTCCGAGGTCGATAGCCTCCAGCCCGCGTGCGGTCACATGGTCGCGCAGGGCGGCCCGAAGATCGATGGCCCCGTGATCCGAGGCCAGGAGTATCGCGTTGGACACCGGCACCCCCGTGGCAGGAACAACATCAGAAACACACTATGGACGTCCGGCGCGCAGACACCGGGCGTGCGCACGTCGGGGCGATGGACGCCGGCTCGGCCGACACCTTATCGGAATGGCGTCTTTCGAAACGACGCTGGCCGGACCCGAAAGACTTTCGTGCCGGTGCGGGCCGTGACACCCGAGGCCCAAAAGAGGAGGCCCATAAGAGACGGTCCCCACCGCGCCGAAGCCTTACCCTGGCCGATCCGAGGGTGTGCTACCACATCTCGCCGAGAAATACCAAGTTCCTACACTGCATGGTCCCGCGCGGGCTTCAGGATGGCCCCAAGATGGCCCCAGGATGGCCCCAAGATGGTCACGGAGGGCTCCAAGGATGGTGTGCACGTGGTGCTGTTGAGGGGGGCCGCACGGTCGGCGCCCCGCGAGACCAAACCGGACTCGTGAATGCGGGCCAGAGAAGTGCTATTGCGGGTTGAGGGTTCGACAAGACGGTGTCCAAGTCGAGCGATGAGCGGGACATCGGGGCGACAGGGCCTCGCGTTCGAGGGCAATGACCGGTCTCAAAGATCAATCGAGGCTGTCGACAGCCGCCTTTACATTGCAAATTCATGCCTCCGCCGTTCGGGTTTCGACGGATCTCGGATAGCGCGAACTCGGTATTGATTATTGTATCGGCCGGCGTAGTGTAGTAGTTAATACTGTAACGGGGAGGGGACATTTGGCCGCGCCTACCAGGGTCGACCCAATGAATGTCCGGTCACGAGGTTTTGTCGCGGGCGTGCTGCCCGCCCCTGTTCGGAAGCGACACGCTTACATCAAGAGAGAAGAGAAACAAGCATGACGGAAGAAACTTCGACCGCTTTGCCGCGCGAGGAGATGCTGCGGCTGGCGGTCAGTATCGTGACGGCGTACGTCGGCAATAACCCTTTGCCGGCAGGGCAGATTCCTGAGTTGATCCAGACCGTCTACGCGTCGCTGATTGGGCTCGGCCAGCAGCAGGCCGAAGTCAAGACAGAGGCCCAGAAGCCGGCTGTTCCGGTTCGCAAATCCATCTTCCCAGATTACATCGTGTGTCTGGAAGACGGCAAGAAGCTGAAGATGCTCAAGCGGCATTTGCGCACCAACTATGACATGACGCCGGACGAGTACCGTGCGAAGTGGGGTCTTGCGGCCGACTATCCCATGGTGGCGCCGAACTACGCCGCCCAGCGGTCCGAGTTCGCCAAGAAGATCGGGTTGGGCCGTAAGGCCGGAGGGGGGCAGGGCTGATCCCTCTCTGGTGACGCTCTCGCGTGATTCGCTTCCTGGTGTGCGCTTCCGTTGTCGGCTGTCCCAGCGCTCGGTGCCCGTCGGCGTCCTGCGCCGCGGGGATCGTGAGGTGAGGCGTCCCGGGGTGAGCCCCTCCCGGGAAGGGCGTGCCGCCGACGGAACCGCGCCGTGTCGTTGGGCCGTCGGCGAGCTTCCGCGCTCCATACCGCGTCGCGTGGCGATCGACCCGTCTCGTCGGTGAGCAGAGCCGGGACCGATCAGGGCAATTTGCCGTCCCGGCGCAAGACGTACTTCAGTTTGCGAAGGGCTGCGGCCTTCAACGAGGCTTCGGTCAGGCGAGGATCGCCGACCATGCTGACCTCTGTGTTGGTGTATGGATCGATCGCCGACACCCGCACGACGCTGCCCTGGTAAGCAAACTCGAACAGGATCTCACGTCGTTGCGCCCCGCTCGTCGTGGTCATCGCTCGCCTCTCCCGGAAGGGCGCCGCGGCCGGCGTCGGATCCGTCATGATCTGGACCTCTCTATCATCCGGATGATGCCGGAAAAGTCTACGGCGCCGTGGCCCTGGCCGCAGAACAGCGCGTACAGCGCCTCGGCGAGCCCACCCAGCGGCGTGGTGGCGCCGCTGGTGGCGGCCGCCTGCTGGGCCAGCTTCAGATCCTTGAGCATGAGCGCCGACGCGAAGCCGCCGGTGTAGCCACGACTGGATGGCGCGGTTGGCACCATCCCCGGCACCGGGCAATAGGCCGTCACGGACCAGCATTGGCCCGACGCTTGGGAGGCGACCTCGAACAGTCGCGCCGGATCCAGGCCCAGGCGGTCGGCCAAGGTGAACGCCTCCGCCACGCCCAGCATCTGAATCCCGGCCATCATGTTGTTGCAGATCTTCGCCGCTTGGCCGTTGCCGGCCGGGCCGGTGTGGATGACGGCGCGTCCCATGGCCGCAAGCACGGGTTCGGCGCGCCGAAACGCGTCGTCCGGGCCGCCGACCATGAGGGCGAGGGTCGCCGCCTCCGCCCCGGGCACCCCGCCCGACACCGGGGCGTCGAGCATCGACAGGCCGGCCGCGTCGGCGGTGGCGGCCAGCGCCCGGGCCGTTTCCACGTCGATGGTCGAGCAGTCGATGAACAGCGTGCCCGGTGCCGCCGCCGCGAAGGCGCCGCCGCCGTTGGATGATGACCCCTCGTCTTCGCCGGTCAGGACCGCCCGGACGTGCCGCCCCATGGGCAGCATGGTGATGACGATCGCGGCGCCCGAAACGGCGTCCGCCACGGACGCGGCCGTACCCACGCCCGCTTCGGCGGCGCGCGCCACGGCGTTCGGGTCCATGTCAAAGCCGCGCACGGTGTGGCCGGCTTTGACCAGATTGGCGGCCATGGGGGCCCCCATGTTGCCCAGCCCGATGAAGCCGATGGTGTGGGGGGCAGACGCCATGGCCGCGCTACTCCTGGCCATCGATCATGCGGATGATGCCCGAGAAATCGAGCCCGTCGTGCCCCTGGTTGCAGAACAGGGCGTACAGGCTTTCGGCGGCCGCTCCCATGGGGGTCGCGGCGCCGCTGCGGGCGGCGGCCTCCTGGGCGAGCTTCAGGTCCTTCAGCATCATCGCGGCCGTGAACCCCGGCGCGTAGTCGCGGTTGGCCGGGCTGGTGGGCACGGGGCCGGGCACCGGGCAATAGGTGGTCAGCGACCAGCACTGACCCGAGGCCTTAGAACTGACGTCGAACAGTTTCTGGGCGTCCAGCCCCAGCCGCTTGGCCAGCATGAAGGCCTCGGCGACCGAGATCATCTGAATGCCGAGCATCATGTTGTTACAGACCTTGGCGGCCTGCCCGGTGCCGGGGCCGCCGGCATGCACGACGGCCTTGCCCATGACCTCCAGGATCGGCCGGGCGGCGGTGACGGCCGCGTCGGGCCCGCCGACCATGAAGGTCAGGGTGCCGGCCTCGGCGCCGCCAACCCCACCGGAGACCGGGGCGTCGACCATGTGCAGACCCGCCGCCTCGGCGGCGGTGGCGACGGCGCGGGCGGTGTCCACATCAATGGTCGAGCAGTCGATCAGCAGGGTGCTCGGCGCGGCGGCGGCGAGGATTCCGCCCTCGTCCAGGTAGACGCTGCGCACGTGCGGACCGGCCGGGAGCATGGTCAGGACGACCTCCGCGCCCTCGACGGCGTCCGGCACGCTGCCGGCGCGGGTGGCGCCGGCCGCCTCCGCGCGGGCCAGCGCCGCGTCCGACAGATCGAAGGCCCGCACCGTGTGCCCGGCCTTGACGAGGTTGGCCAGCATCGGGCCGCCCATGTTGCCGAGCCCAATGAATCCGATGGTCGCCATGTGGGGTCCTCCTCCCTGTGTGTGGTCCGCCGGCGTGTTGTTGGGTGCCGGTCGGGAGCCGTGGTCCGGTTCAGTCTGCGCCACGTCAATCCGCGCCACGTCAATCCGGGAAGGTCAGTGCCTCCCTATCGTCGAGCGGGGCGAAAAAGCCGTCGACCGTGGTCGCGTCGACCGCTTCCAGCGTGGCGGGGGTCCAGCGTGGCCGGTTGTCCTTGTCCACCAGAGTGGCGCGCACGCCCTCGACGAAGTCCGGGGCACGCAGGAAGCGGCAGGCCAGCCGGAACTCCGTCTGCATGGCCGCATCGAAGTCCAGATCGGCCCCCAAGCGCATTTGGCGCAGGGTGACCTTCAGCGATGTTGGCGCCTTCTGACGAAGGATGGCGGCGGTCCGCGCGGCCCAGCTCTCTTCGCCCGTGTCGGCCGCCTGTCGGTCGAGGGCCGCGAGCATCGCCTCCACACTGTCCAGGCCGAACACGGCGTCGATGGCGGCTCGGTGCGGAGCAAGGGGGGCCGGCCCGGGGTCTTCATGGAAACGGTCGAGCACCGCCGCCACCACGTCATCCGCCGCCTCGGGGGTCTCCGCCTCGGCTGTGGCATCCCGTAGGGCCGCCTCCAGGGCATCCAGGTGGGCGGCGGGCACGACATGCGTCGCGATCCCGGCGTACAGGCAATCGGCGGCCTTCAGGCGCTCCCCGGTCAGGGCGAGCCAGGTCCCAACCCAGCCCGGACAGCGCGGCAGAAAATACGTGCCGCCGACGTCGGGAAACAGGCCGATCCCCGTTTCCGGCATGGCGAACACGGTGTTTTCGGTCACGATGCGGTAACGGCCGTGGACGGAGATGCCGACCCCGCCCCCCATCACGATGCCGTTCAGGAAGGGCAGGACCGGCTTCGGGTAGGTCTTGATGAGCCGGTCGAGGGTGTATTCTTCGCGGAAGAAGCCGCGAATGGTGGCGTCGTCGCCGGTGCGCGCGGCCTCGGCCAGCACCCGGATGTCACCCCCGGCGCAGAACGCCCGGTCGCCCGCGCCCTCCACGACCACCGCCTTGACGGCCGGGTCGGTGGCCCAAGTGCGCAGCGTGGTGTCCATGGCGCGGATCTTGGACAGGGTCAGCGCGTTCAGCGCGCGCGGCCGGTTGAGCCGGATGCGGCCGATGCCGCCCAGCACGTCGAACAGGATCTCCGGTTCGCTCATGAACGCTCCCGTAATGGCGAAAAGAGGGGGCCGTGCCGGCCGTCAGTCCGCCAGCAGGCGGCGGCCGATGATGACCCGCATGATTTCGTTGGTGCCCTCCAGGATGCGGTGCACCCGCAGGTCCCGCAGGATCCGCTCCACCGGGTATTCGCGGATGTAGCCGTAGCCGCCGTGGAGCTGAAGGGCCTGATCGCAGACCGTAAACCCGGTGTCGGTCGCCAGCCGCTTGGCCATCGCGCACAGTTTGGTGGCGTCGGGATCGGCCGCGTCCAGGGCGACGGCGGCCTTGTGCAGCAGCAGGCGCGCGGCCTCCAGATGCGTGGCCATGTCGGCCAGGGTGAACCGGGTGGCCTGCAGGTCGGCGATGGCCCGGCCGAACTGCTTGCGCTCGCGGACGTAGGCGGTGGCGGCGTCCATGGCGCCGCGCGCGCCGCCGAGGGAGCACGCCCCGATGTTGATGCGCCCGCCGTCCAGCCCCTTCATGGCGAAGGTGAAGCCGTCGCCCTCCGCCCCCAGGCGGTTGGCGGCGGGGACTCGGCAGCCGTCCAGGATGACGGCGGCGGTCGGCTGGCTGTTCCAGCCCATCTTGCGCTCGGGTTTCCCAAACGACAGGCCGGGCGTGTCCTTTTCCACCACGAAGGCGGAAATCCCCTTGGGGCCGGGCTCGCCGGTGCGGGCCATGACGAGATAGAGGTCCGAGCGCCCGCCGCCGGAGATGAACGCCTTTTCCCCGGTCAGGACGTAGCTGTCCCCATCGGCCTCGGCCCGCGTCTTCAGCGACGCCGCATCGGATCCCGCGCCCGGTTCGGTCAGGCAGTAGCTGGCGAACCGCTCAATGGTGCACAGGCCGGGCAGCCAGCGGGTGCGCTGCTCCTCCGACCCGAAGCGGTCGATCATCCAGCAGACCATGTTGTGAATGGTTAGAAACGCCGCCGTGGAGGGGCAGGCGGTCGCCAACTCCTCGAAGATCAGCGCGGCGTCCAGCCGCCCCAGGCCGGAGCCGCCGACGTCGTCGCGCGTGTAGATGGCCGCGAACCCAAGCTCCGCCGCTTGACGCAGGACGTCCTCGGGAAAGATCTTCTCCTCATCCCACCGCGCGGCCTGCGGCGCCATCACGTCGGCGGCGAAGGCGCGCGCCACGTCCTGAAACTGAACCTGATCCTCGGTCAGTCGAAACTCCATCGTCCCGTACCCCGTGTCGCTCCCCCGGGCACGCGCATCGGGTGCCCTGATTGTGTTTGCCAGGGATCATAGAGTGGGGGAGGGGCGACGAAAAGATGGCCGGCGTGTTTTTTGTACGCTGCCGTATGGTGGGCGGTAGGGGGCGCCGCGCCCCGGGGCGGATCCGGCCCCAGGATCGGGATCCGGATCAGGCGACGGCAAGCCACGCGGCGTCGTCGGACGGCGCGATGGCGCGGCCCTCGGCGGCGCCGAACTGAACGTAATGCGCCAGCGGGCCGCCGGCGAAGTCGGCGACGTCGGGGTTGGCCGCCACATAGGCCGAGGTGTCGAAGGCGGCGGACGGATCCCGGCCCTCGGCCCAGCCAAAGGCCAGATAATGCTCCAGCGGGTCGACTCCAGAGCCGGCAATGTCGGCGTAGACCGCCTCATAGCCGTCGACGTCGAACCATGCGTTCGGATCGCGGCCCTCGTGCCAACCGAAATTGGTGTAATGCGCCAGCGGATCGAGCCCGGCCGCCGCGACGTCCGCGTTCTGCTCCAGGTACCACGCGGCATCGAACGCTGCGCTTGCGGCGCTGGAGACGGTGGTTGTGCCGCCCACCCCGATGACCGGCCCATCGGCGGTCGGGATCAGGCCATCGTTGCCGGCGATCCAGTTTTGAATCAGGGCGTAGTTGGCGCCCACGTCGGCGGCCCACCCGCTGGTCGAGCCCACGCCGACGGCCACTGCTTCGCCCGCCCCGTTGATGTACCAGAGGGGACTGCCGCTGTTGCCCGGGTTAGTCTCGATCGACGTGTAGTCGAAGACGTCGGCGCGTGCGTTGTCGGTGGCCACGCCGACGTCGGTGGTCATGCGCGCCTGCCCGTCGGTGCGGTAAATTGCGGGGTAGCCGGTGAAGTTGTACGTGCCCGTCGTGCCGCCGCCGTCCAGGCCGAAGAGGCCGGTGGTGTCGCCAACCCGGCTGTTCAGGCCCAACACGGCGATGTCGCCCGCCGATTCCGATGCGAAGATCAGGCCATCCCCATCCGTGTCGATCGGAAGGTAGTCAATCGTGCTCGCCGTGTATTCGCCGTAGAGCGCGACGCCCGCGTCGTACCCGGGAATGACGGTGACGCTGTTCGCGACCCCCCAGGCTGCGTCGTAGATGACGTGCGACGCGGTCAGGACGTCATTCGGTCCGACCATGAACCCGGTCGCCGCGAAGACGTTGCTGCCGCCGAAGTCCGCGATGACATAACAGACGCCGCTGTAGGGGTAGGTATCGTTGGCACCCTCGACATAGGTCGTCATCGGTTCTGGTCTCCGGCGTCGTCCGAGGGCGCAACACGCCGCGCATCCTCGGGGATCAGAACGGCCTGGGCGGTTCCGGCGGGACCGCGCAGGGTTCGCATGCCCTCGGGACCGGGGGCGTTCGGGTTCCGCAACACTCGCAAAATCCGACCCTCGGGGTCTGTGACCACCAGCACGAACCGGGCCGGGCCACCCGCGGGCGGGGTTTCATTTACGAACCGCAGAACCGGTTCCGTCACGCCGTACTCAACAACAGCCGCCCCCATGCGCGCCGGATCGTCGTTGCGCAGGGGGCGTCGGCTCATGGGCGGACCCAAACGCGCCTCCACCGCCTCGATCGAGTCGCCGACCCCGATCCGCAGAACCACGCCGGACGGGTGCGGCGTCTCGCCCGGATCCTGTGTGGGATGGTGCGGCATCGGAGGGGCCTGCGGCGGGGCCAATTCGGCGGACGAGGGCGGCGCCGTGCGGTCGCCGGAGCGATGTCGCGGCGGATGTCTAGGGGGGCTGCATGCGGTCAGGCCCGTCACCGCGCCGGCCGCCACAAGGGCGGTCAGCGCCACGTCGCGCCGACGGACCGTTCGCATGCTTGCGTCCTCATGACACCAAAAGAGCCGCCGCCGCGACGGCGCACTCATATCCGGTTCCCTCCGAGGAGACAACGGTGAAGAAAGTGTGTTCGTAGCCGCGCAGACCGCCGTCGGGCGCGCCGCACGCCCATTGGGGAGACAGGATGCCAGGACGGATACGCGAAACGCGGCGTCCCCGACGCCTTGGTGTCACGTAAGCGCGAGGCTCAGGGTGACCACCAACACTGCGATTGCCGCCACCCAGGCCGCCAAAACGGCAAACGTCTTCCCCGTCAGGGCAAGGCGCACCGGCGGGGGCGACGTCAAAGGCGGAACCCGGGCCGGCGGCAGAGGGGGATTGGGATCGGCGGTCTGAGGGCCGATCTCGATCGGGCCGAGGGGCGGCTGCGTGGTTGCGGTCGTGGTGGGTTGGGGGCGCGCTTCGGCCGCCGTGTTGGTCGGGGCGGCTGCGCTGGCGGCCGGAATTGGCCCCGCGATCGGTTCGGACGGTGTGTCGGGCGGCGGTTCGGGGGCTATCACAGGCTCTGGTTCGGGCTCGGTGATCGTCTCGCCGGTCTCCGTGTCCACCACCTCCGGGGGCGCGCCGCCCACTCGCTCAGAGAAGGCGCGGAAGAAGTCATCCGCCGTTTTGGTGGCGACGCCCTTGACCAGACGTCCGCCCACGCTGGCCAGCTTGCCGCCGACGCTGCCCTGCGATTCATAGCGCAGCACGGTGACGTCCGGCCCGTCCTCGGTCAGCGACACGGAGGCGCTGCCCTTGACGAACCCGGCCGCGCCACCCTGGCCCTGGCCGCTGATGACGTAGCTTTCCGGCGCGTTGACGTCCGACAGCGTCACGGTGCCCGAAAACTTCGCCGACACCGGGCCGACCTTCGCCTTCAGCTTGGCGGTGAGTTCCGTGTCCGAGACGCGCTCCAGGCTTTCGCAGCCGCTGATGCAGTGCTTGAGCACGTCCGCATCGTTGAGGGCCTCCCAGACGGTCTGTCTCGGCGCCGGAATGCGGTACTCGCCGCTGAACTCCATGGACGCTTCCTCCCCATTATTTTGTCGTTTTGATCCGGTCCCGCGTCTTTGCCGTCAGTTCGCGGCGATCATTTTGCAGCGATCATTTTATAGATTCCCTGCGTGCCGTCCTCGCGCCCGCCCTCGGCGGCGAAGCGTTCGAACAGCGTCCGCGCCAGGGTCAAGCTCTCCAGATCCAGGGCCATGCGCTCGGCTTCCGCTCCGGCGATGCCCATGTCCTTGATGAAGTGATGCACATAGAATCCGGGGGCGAAATCGCCCTCGGCCATGCGCTTGCCCAGCACGTTCAACTGGAACCCGCCGGCCGCGCCGCCGCCGATGACCTCCAGAACCTGGTCCAGGTCCAGGCCCGCCGCCTTGCCGTAGGCCAGCCCCTCGGCGACGCCGAGGATGGTGCTGGCGATGACCGTCTGGTTGACCATCTTGGTGTGCTGTCCGGCTCCCGCCGGCCCGAGCCGGGCGATTCCCTTGCCCATCTGCTCGAACAGGGGCCGCACGGCGTCGAAGGCCGCCGCGTCCCCGCCGACCATGATGGCCAGGGTGGCGTTCTGTGCGCCCACGTCCCCGCCGGAGACCGGGGCGTCGAGCGCATAGGCGCCGCGCGTGCGCGCCGCCTCCGCGATCCGCTCGGCAAGGCTGGGGGAGGAGGTGGTCATGTCGATGGCCACGGCTCCGGGCTTCAGGTTGGCGAGAATGCCCTGTTCGGGCGCGCCCTCCGGCCCGAAATAGACCGCCTCCACATCGGCGGGATAGCCCACCATCGTGACAATCACATCGCAGGCGGCCGCCAGGGCCGCCGGATCGTCGTGCCACGTGGCGCCCGCCGCCAGCACCGGGGCGGCCTTGTCCCGGGTCCGGGTGAAGACATGCAGGGGGTAGCCGGCCGCCTGGATATGGACCGCCATGCTGCGGCCCATAATGCCCAGGCCGATGAAGCCGACCGCTGTGGTGCCGGGGGTAACCGTCACGATCCCGTGTTGCATGCTGAACCTCGTCCCCAAACGTGTGTTGCGCGCGGCGTACCGGTCGCCATGATGGTCGCCGCGATGCCTATAAGATCAAGATGCCCGAGAGTATAAGGAGGAGATTATGACCGCGAAACCCGTGCTGGCGCTGGCGCGCACGCTCCCGGACGATGTCGAGGCCCGCGCGGCCCGGGACTATGACGTGCGCGCGGCGCCCGTGGACACGCCCGCCCTGGGCGGCGAGGCGCTGGTCGCGCATGCCGACGGGGCCGATGGTCTGCTGGTGGCGCCCGGCAACGCGGTGACCGCCGAGGTGATCCAGGCTCTGCCGGACTGTGTGCGGGTTATCGCCACCTTCTCGGTCGGGTTCGACCACATCGACTTGGACGCCGCGCGCGCGCGCGGCCTGATCGTGACCAACACGCCGGACGTGCTGACCGACGCCACGGCCGACATCGCGATGCTGTGCATGCTGGGCGCGGCGCGCCGGGCCGGCGAGGGCGAGGCCATGATGCGGGCCGGGGAGTGGATCGGCTGGGCGCCGACCCAGATGATGGGCGTGCAGGTGACCGGCAAGCGGCTCGGCATCATCGGCATGGGGCGTATCGGTCGCGCCGTGGCAAAGCGGGCGCGCGCCTTCGATATGACGATCCACTACCAGGACAGCAAGAAGCTCGACACCGCCGTGGTGGGCGACGCGATCTACCACGCGACCGTCGAAGACCTGTTGCCGCACTGCGACTTTGTCAGTTTGCATTGTCCGGCGACGCCGGAGACGACGAAGCTGATGAACGCGGAACGGCTGGCGCTGCTGCCGAAGGGGGCCGTGCTGGTCAACACGGCGCGTGGCACGGTGGTCGACGACGAGGCCGTGATCGCTGCGCTGAAAAGCGGGCAACTCGCCGCCGCCGGGCTGGACGTGTTCACGGGCGAGCCGAACGTGCACCCGGGCTACCGGGATCAGCCCAACACCTTCCTGCTGCCGCATCTGGGCAGTGCCACCATCGAAACCCGCAACGCCATGGGCTTCCGGGCGCTCGATAACCTGGACGCGGTGCTTTTGCGCGGCGAGGCCCCCGGCGATCGGGTGGTCTAACGAGGGCAGGGAACGGCGCTCGACGGCGGCCGGTCAGGCCGTGCCGTCGAGCTCCGCCTTCAGTGCGTTGGCATAGCTGCTGCGGGCAACCTGGAACATGGACACCTGCGCCTGGGTGCGGGCGATTTCCATGTCCGCCGTGCGCAGCGCGTCGATCAGCTTCCGCGCCGTGTCGCTGAGGGAGTCGAGGGCGTATTCGGTGCCGTCGATGGTCACCGTGGTCGGTTCGGCCATGGGGTGATCCTTTCGTTTCGGTACGTTGGTACGTGGGTCGCAAGCGATCGGCCCCAGACGCACGCAAACCCGCCGGCGCCCACGGCGGTGGGCGCGAACGGCGGGGTGCGAGCGCAGGACAGGAGCGCGGCCGTCGGGCCGCGCGGTCCTACTTGATGCCGAAGCCGGCGAAGCGCTTGTTGAACTTCGCGACCTGGCCGCCGGTGTCGACCAGGCGCTGCACGCCGGTCCAGGCCGGATGGCTCTTCGGATCAATGTCGAGGCGAATGGTGTCGCCACCGCTATAGGTGGATCGGGTCGTGAACTCGGACCCATCGGTCATGATGACCGTGATGTCCTTGTACTCGGGATGAATGTCGGCTTTCATGATCAGCTCTCCTGCGCAAGAAGGCGCCCTTATATCCACCTCGCCGCAGGGACGCAAGGGTGCCACAGGGGTGGTCCCTTGGCGTGTCCTTTGGGGCACGCTCACGTGGACACGCCGAGGATCACACGGCCTTTTTCGTGTGGGCGCACGGGCCGCATGGGCGCCGCCGGGCACGGAGCGCGGACCTGCCGCGTCGCGTGCGGATAGCCCCCGCCGTGTCCTTGTGTTGAGGGCCGCCCGTCGCCATTCTATACTCTGGTTCGAGCACGGCGGAGCCGTCGTGTTCCGGTCGCACGCCTGGGGCGACGCGACAACCCTGCGGAATGACCGCCATGCACACTGGGTCCGTCAGACAGAAAGGCCGGTTCGACGGTCCGATTGGCCGCACGGCGACCGCATCGACACGAATCGATGCGGTGCCGCCGTCATACGCTCGGTTCGCGGCCCCGAATCGTGGCCCGAATCGCGAAGGGCGGTTGCACGCGACAGCACTCATGGTCGGGCTGGTGATGGCTGCCTTGGCGCCGATGCCTGGGGCGTCCGCGCAGGACGCCGCGCCGGAAGGGCTGAGCCTCGTGTCCGGCTTCAACGCCGCCCCGACCGCGACAGGCATACCGGCCGGCACCAATGCGCCGTGCCTGGGGTTGGGCGCCGGCGAACGCCCTCTCGTCCGGTGTCTGAGCCGGGGCGGTGGCCTGGATCAGGCCCCGGGGGCGGTGACGGTCGGCGTGCGGTACGGAGTCGATGGCTGGTTGAGCCTGGGGGCTGGAGTCGGGTTCGAGCCTGGGCTGCGTCCGGCCGGCGCGGGGTTCGGCGTGTCCAGTGCCACGGCGGCGGCCCCGAGCGCCGCCTCCCTGGGGACGGAGCGGGCGGTCGGCAGTCTGTCCGCGCTCGTGGATCTCACGGCGGCGACCGGAGTCGACCTCGGTGCCATGCGGCCCTTCGTGGGCGCCAATCTCGCGCTCGGTTACGCGAATACGCCGAAGGGCCTGACGCGGGACCGGACGGGCGGTTCCGTCACCGTGCAGCCGATGACCGGTGCGGGCGTGACCTGGGGGGCGACCGCCGGGTCCAACGTGGCTCTCGGCGACGGCCTGAGCTTGGATTTCGCCTACCGGTATACGGGGCAGGACACCGATGGTCCGATGGACCACGGCAGCGCCCTGGGGGTCGGCACCGGACTCGGGAGCACGAGCGGCAAGGCGGGGCCCGAAGGCGATCACGGCATGTCGATCGGCCTGCGGCTGCGATTCTGAGCCGGACGGCGCCGCCTGCGGGCCGCGATGCCCCGGGATCCGCCCCTGAGCCGATGTGATCGACCGGGGGCGATCCTAATGAATGTGAAACACCGAGTTCTTTCGAGTGGTTGTGTGACTTCGCCCTAGTGATTTCACAACCCTTTTCGCATACAGTCTGGACGAGTCGCTGTCCTCTCCGTCCTAGAACCGCGTGCGTCCATGAACCGTTCTGTTCGAGTCCTGTCCTGGCTGATTCTCCTGGTCGGCCTGACGGCCGTCGGCTGCGCGCCGACGCGCCGGCCAATGCCCGATGCCTCCATGCCGGTGACCGACGCGTCCCACGCGGTGTCGGCGGCCTTTACCCGGGCGAGCGCTCAGCCGATGTTCACGCACGGCTACGTGGCCGTGTCGAGCCGGTACATTGAGCCGGTGGATATGGCCGCGTTCGTCGTCGCGGGACTCGACGGGTTGGATCGGTTCGATTCGCGCCTGGATGTGGAGGCGACGGCGGATACGGTCGATGTGTTTCTGGGCGATCGGCGGGTGGCGCGCTTTGCCAAGCCGGAGGAAGACCGGGGCAGCGACTGGGCGCGGCTGAGCATCGATGCCATCCAGGCGGCGCGTGCCGTGTCTCCGCCCCTGGCGGCGGCGGATGCCGAGGCCATCTATGACGCCCTGTTCGATTCCGCGCTGGCCAGCCTGGACCCGTTCTCGCGGTACGCCGGCGCGGCGGAGGCCCGCCTGAATCGGGGCAGCCGCAATGGTTTCGGTGGGATCGGGATCCTGTTCACCATCCGGGCCGACGGCGCTGTGATGGTCGAGGAGGTGGTGGAAGGCGGTCCGGCCGCCGACGCTGGGCTGTTGGCCGGCGACCAGATCCTGGCTGTCGACGATGTCGCATTCACCCGTCCGGACACCGATCGGGTGCGGGAGCGTCTGCGCGGTCCGGTCGGCTCCGTCGTGCACCTTTCGGTCGTGCGGGGCAACGGTGTGCTTGAGGTGGATCTCGAACGCGGCCTCATCGTCATGCCGACCGTCAAGCTGTCCGTCGAGGACGGCATCGCGACCTTGCGGCTGTCCAGCTTCAATCAGGCCACGACCGAAGGGGTTGCCAAGGCCGTACAGGTTGCGCGCGCGCGTGCGCAGGCCGGCGAGGCGGTGCGCGGCCTTATCCTCGACATGCGCGGCAATCCCGGGGGCCTGCTCGACCAGTCGGTGAGTGTCGCGGATCTGTTCCTGGACCATGGTACCATCGTGTCGACCCGGGGCCGCCATCCGGAGGCCCGCCAGTTCTACAGCGCCTCGGCCGGGGACGTGTCCGGTGGCCTTCCCATCGTGGTGCTGATGGACGGCGATTCGGCCTCGGCGGCGGAAATCGTGGCCGCGGCGCTTCAGGACGGCGGGCGGGCGGTCGTCATCGGCACCACCAGCTATGGCAAGGGCACGGTGCAGACGGTGGTTCAGTTGCCCAACGGCGGCGAGATCACCCTGACGTGGTCGCGCTTCCACAGTCCCTCCGGCTATGTCCTGCATGGGCTGGGTGTGCCGCCGGTCGCCTGCACCAGCGGGCGGGCCAACCAGACCGCGCCGGGCGTGGTGGAGGGCGTGCTGTACGATCTGCGCACCCACGCCGATCCCATCGCCCGCCGCCTGTCCTCCTGGCAGCATACAGCGTTCGAGGACATCGAGCGCCGCCGTATGCTGCGCAACCTGTGCCCGGCCGAGCATCACGAGCCGAATGGCCTGGATGAGGCCGTCGCCCGCCGGCTGCTCCAGGACCCCAGCCTGTACGCGCGCGCCATCGGGCTTGTCGGCGCCAACGCCGCGCCCCGGTAAGACCGCGCTCTCCCCCTTTCCATCTGCCGTCTCTTTTTGCCGCCGGTCGTGTCCGCGACCGGCGGCGTCGGTGTCTGGCCGCCCCCGTCGCCTCCGCCCCAAGCCGTTAGGCCGCGCGGACGTCGGCCAGGAACTGCTCGACCATGTTCCGCAGGCTGTTGGCCTGCTCGTTCAGCAGGCTGGTGGCTTCCAGCACGTTGTCGGCGGCGGTGCCGGCCTCGCTGGCCACCTCGGTGACGCCGGCGATATTCTCCGAGACCATGCTGGTGCCGATGCTGGCCTCCTGGATGTTGCGGGCGATCTCTTGCGTGGCGGCGTGCTGCTGCTCCATGGCGGAGGCGACGGCGGCGGAGACCTCGTCGATGATCTGAATGATCTTGAACACGGAATCGATGGCCGCCACCGCGGCGGTGGTTTCGCTTTGGATCGCGGTCACCTGACGGCTGATGTCGTCGGTGGCTTTCGCGGTCTGCGTGGCGAGGGTTTTCACCTCGTTGGCGACGATGGCGAAGCCCCGGCCGGTTTCGCCGGCGCGGGCGGCCTCGATGGTCGCGTTGAGGGCCAGCAGATTGGTCTGGTTGGCGATGCCGGTAATCAGACCGACGACCTCGCCGATTTTCTCCGCCGTGTTGGACAGGCCGGCGACGATCGTGCCGGTGCGCTGGGCCTCGTCGGCGGCCTGCCGGGCGACATCGCTGGAGCGGTGCACCTGCCGGCCGATTTCCTCGATGGAGCTGTTGAGCTGTTCGGTCGCGGCGGCAATCGTCTGCACGTTGGCAGAGGCTTCCTCGGATGCGGCCGAAACCGTTGTGGCCCGCGACCGCGTTCGGTCGGCGATCGCCGCCATGCTTTCGGCGGACGAGTGCAGTTCGGTGGAGGCGGAGGCGACCGTCTGCAAGACCCCCGTGACACCGTGGTCGAAGCCGCGATTGAGCTCTTCGATCCGTTGGGCATGGGCTTGACGGCGGCGGATGGCCTTGTCGTTTTCCTCCGCCAGCGCGTCGGCCTTCTGCATGCCCTGCTTGAAGATCTCGACGGCTTTGGCCATGTCGCCCACTTCGTCCTTATAGTCCTGGGCCGGGATGGCCACCGCATAGTCCTTGTGCGCCAGACGGTCCATGGCCGCCGTCATTGCCTTGACGGGCCGGGTGATTCCCGTGCCGATCAGCCACGCGGCGGCGGCGCCGATAGCCACCGCTGCCGCAGCGATAGTGATGGTCACCACGATGGTCTGGTGGATGGCCGCCATCGCCTGAGGGCCGAGCATGTCCTGTTTGGTCTTTACGACCGCCTTGAACTCCTCGATGTGCGCCGCCGCCGTCGGGCCGATGACGTCCAGGGTGCCGGTGATGATCTCGTTGCGTGCGTTGACGGTCCGCACCAGGTCCTGAAACGTGTCCTGGTAGATCTCGGCGCTGGCGCGGGCTTCGTTGGCCAAGGCGATATGGTTCGGGGCCGACAGCGCGCTGGCCAGAACGGCGAGCGCCGGAGTCAGGGCCGTCAGTTCGTCCTTGGCCAGGGCCGCCGTACCGGGATCGTTGTCCGCCACGAACTGGATCGCATACTGACGGCCCACCATGTACTGGCGCAGCACGAGCCCGGCGTTGTAGGCCGCGCCGGTGTCGTCGGTGTCATGGGCGGAGTGCATGATCTCGGTCAGGGCCTCTTCGATGACCGGACCGATGCGGATTAAGGCGTCCAGCAAGGTGTGGCGTTGGTCCTGGAGCTCCCCGACGCGGTCGAAGGCGTGGGTGTAGGTCTCCACTTCTTCCCGGATCCGCTCCAGCGCCTGATACGCCTCCGCCTCCGTGGTCAGGTCCTCGGCGACCGTGAGCAGCGCATCGGTGGTCTCCATGTGGTTGTGGACGGCATCGATGGACAGTGTGTCACCCCGAATAATGAACTCCTTCACCGCCATGCGGCCCAGCAGCAGGCTCGCCTGGACTCGTCCGACTTCGTTGGCCGACCGCGCCAGTTGGCGGTAGTGGGCGAACGTATCGCCGACGCCTGCGAGTTCCATCGCGGCCGTGGTCCCCAGCGCGATCAGCAGCACCAGAACAAGCCCGAACCCCCCAAAGAGTTTGGGTCCGATGCGCAGTGACTTCAGCATGCCCATCCTCGTGAATCCGCGCCGGGGCCCGCCCTGTCCGGCTTGTTATGTGTTTTGGCCGTCCCGCGTGCGACTCCCGCGCCCTCCCGGATGTGCCTGCCTGTGCTCACACACTCCCGACGGTCCTGGAGGGTCCGCATGCGGTAAGCATGCGAGCCCTCCAATCCCTCGGACTCAGGGAGTGTTCAACGCCCATTGAACAACGAAAAGAGGCTGGAATCGATACAAAAGGGCGCCGGCCTGCTGGCAACCCCGCGCGGGGATCCGGTTGGCGCGCCGGATCGATCACCCGGGGCCTGGGGGTCATGCCGTCCGCACATCCGACAGGAACTGCTCGACCATGGTCCGCAAGGCCGTGGATTGTTCATTGAGCGTTCCGGTGGCCCGCACCACGCTCTCCGCGGCGGCACCGGAGGCGCGGGCGGCTTCGGTCACCCCGGCGATGGTGTGCGTAACCTCGGCGGTGCCGTGGCTGGCTTGTTGGATGTTGCGGGCGATGTCTTGGGTCGCCGCGTTCTGTTCCTCCATCGCGGAGGCAATGGCAGCGGCCACGTCGCTGATCTGGTTGATGATCTCGAAGATGGAGGCGATGGCTTCGACGGCGGTCTTGGTTTCGGACTGAACGGACTCGATCTGGTGGCTGATGTCTTCGGTCGCGCGGGCGGTCTGGGTGGCGAGGCTCTTGACCTCGTTGGCGACGACCGCAAAGCCCTTGCCGGCATCGCCCGCTCGCGCGGCCTCGATCGTGGCGTTGAGGGCCAGAAGGTTGGTCTGATTGGCGATCCCGGTAATCAGGACGACCACCTCGCCGATCTTCTGCGCGGCGTCGGCCAGGCCGGAGACGGTCTGGCTCGTGCGCTCCGCCTCGGATGCGGCCTTGTGCGCGATGTCGTTTGACTGCTGCACCTGCCGGCCGATCTCGCTGATGGAGGAGGATAACTGCTCCGCGGCCGACGCGACCGTCTGGACGTTGGTGGAGGCCTGTTCCGAGGCGGTCGCCACCGTCGAGGCTTGGGAGTTGGTTTCCTCCGCGATGCTGGCCATGCTGTCGGCGGTCTCCTGCAACTCGGCCGCGGCCGTCGCGACGGTCCGCAGCACACCCGTCACGCCATGGTCGAAGGCGCGGTTGAGACTCTCGATCCGTTCGGCGTGCTGCACCCGGGCGCGCGCGGCTTCGGCCTGTTCGGCGGCGAGGGCGTCAGCCTGCTGCATGCCGTCCCGGAAGACCTGGACTGCCTTGGCCATATCACCGATTTCGTCCCGGTTGTCCCGGGCCGGGATCTCCACGGCGTAGTCTTTTAAGGCCAAGCGCTGCATCGCGCCGGTCATGGCCTGGATCGGTTTGCTGATTCCGGATCCGATCGCCCAGGCGGCGGTGATGCCGATGGCCAGGGCGATGGCCGCCACCGCTATCGTCGTGACGATGGTTTCGCGAATGGTCGCGGCGGCCTGGGAGCCAAGCTCGTCCTGCTGGCGTTTGATCGCCAGCTTGAAGTCCTCGATATGCTCGGCCAGGGACGGCCCGATGACGCCCAGCGTATCCGCGATGATTGTGTTGCGTTGGTCGGCGGCGGTCATCAGCTCGCCAATGGCCTGAGCCAGCGTTCGCGCACCTTGGACGGCCGCGTCGGCGAGATCGCGTCGCCGTGGATCCGTCAGGTCCGCAGTCAGGGTCGCCAGGGACTGGTCTAACTCGGTCAGACTGCGCCGGGCCCGGTCCGCTTCCGCCGCGTCGCCGGTCTCGCGGAAGGTTCGCGCGTAAAGGCGCGTCGCCATCAGGTCGCGGGTCGCGAGGCCGGCCAGATAGGCGATATGAGCCTCGCCATCCTGATCGGCCGCGCGCATGATGTCCGACAGGGTGCGCTCGATGTCGGGCCCGGTGGTGTTTATCGTGTCGGTGAGCGCGTCGATCCGCGCCTGAAGCGCCGTAACCCGGTCGAAAGCGGTGCGGTAGTCCCGGATGTTCGCGCGCATATTCTGCAGAATCGTGACGCCTTCGGTGTCGTTGGTCAGGGCCTCGGCCGTGCCGATGAACTCTTCGGTCGCGTCCAGGCGGGTCTTGACCTGCGCGATGGCGAGCTGGTTGCCGTTGTTGATGAAGTCCATGACGCCCATCCGCCCCATCAGGAGGTTGGCCTGAACACGTCCGACCTCGTTCGCGGACCGGGCTAAATCCCGGTAGGTGGTGAAGATGCTGCCGACGCTGGACACTTGGATCGACGCGGCGATGCCCAGACCGAGAAGCAGCACCAGGATGATCCCGAATCCGCCATACAGCTTGGGACCGATGCGCATGGACTTCAGCATGGCAACCCTCATTAATTGTATAGTGTGCCGACGTGCGTTCTTAGGTCATGATATATTCCACTAAAGTGGTCATCGCTCCTGCTTTTCGAAACTCAGAGTCGATAGTGCCATACGGAAAACGCTACCGAAAAACAATTCCAATCGAAAAATCTTGTTTTGGGTGTGGGTGACTCGCGCCCGAGCGCGAGTGGCGGCGGGCTCAATGTTCACCCAGGCCGGATGCGCGCCGCACGGACGCCGGACGCCCCTCGGCACAAAAAAACGCCGCCGGTTCCGGGGAACTGACGGCGCGAGATCGGGGACTCATACCAGGCGGCGATGAGCCTGACTCATCGCCGCCGTGTTTTTCGCGCCATAAGGCGCGACGGCCGGTCGGCCTTGCCAAGCTGAGGTGCGTTGGCCTCACCTCAGCTTGGTATCAGGTTTCGATATTGGGGCGGAGGGGCGCCCCCGTGGCCTAGAGCCGATCCTTCAAGGGAGAGCCGATTCACGCGCCAAACCGGCATCCAACAGCGATACCGTTTTGGCGCGATATGTTTTAGGCGGCCAGCGCTTCCTCCGCCGCGAGGAACGGCAGGCCCTGGGCTTCGGCGACCGGCTGGCAGGTGATCCGGCCGTTGGCCACGTTTAGGCCGCGCCGGAAGTGCGGGTCGGCTTGGAGCGCCGCGCGCCAGCCCAGATTCGCCAAGCGGAGCACATACGGCAGGGTGGCGTTGGTCAGGGCGTAGGTCGACGTGTTGGGCACGCAGCCCGGCATGTTGGCGACGCAGTAATGCACGGTGCCGTCCACGATGTACGTCGGCTCCTGGTGCGTCGTCGGGTGGCTGGTTTCGAAGCAGCCGCCCTGGTCAATGGCGACGTCCACCAGTGCCGCGCCCTGTTTCATGCGCGAGACCATGTCGCGGGTCACCAGCTTCGGCGTGTCCGCCCCGGCGATCAGCACAGCGCCGATGACGACGTCCGCGTCGAGCACCGCCTGTTCAAGCACCGCCTTGGAGGAGAAGAGCGTGGTCAGCGCCGGGCCGAAGCGATGCGCCAGCCGCTCCAACACCAACGGGTTGCGGTCCAGAACGGCAACATCCGCACCCAGGCCCAGCGCCACCTGAATGGCGTTCTCGCCGACCACGCCGCCGCCGATCACGGCCACGCGCGCCGGTGCCACGCCCGGTACGCCGCCCATGAGCAAGCCCCGGCCACCGTGGGCGCGCTCCAGCGCCTGTGCGCCGGCCTGCACTGAAAGGCGACCGGCCACCTGTGACATCGGCTTCAGCAGCGGAAGACCGCCCGTGGCGTCGGTGATGGTCTCGTAGGCGATGCATGTGGCGCCGGAGGCCACTAGCTCGCGGGTCTGCGGCACGTCCGGCGCAAGATGCAGATACGTGAACAGGACGTGGTCCGGGCGCAGGCGGGCCCGCTCCACGGCCAGCGGCTCCTTGACCTTGACGATCAACTCGGCGGTATCGAACACGGCCGCCGCATCCGGAAGGACGCGCGCGCCGGCGGCCTCATAGGCCGCGTCGCTGGCGTCGATGCCGACGCCGGCCCCGCTTTCCACGACGACTTCGTGGCCGTGCGTCGTCAGTTCGTGGGCGCCGTCCGGCGTCATGCCGACCCGGAACTCCTGGGGCTTGATTTCCTTGGGCACACCAATCCGCATATGGCCGACTCCCTTATTAAGACCAATTATCAGCCAAAGTATACCGGTTCGGGCGTCGAATGTGCTTGCAAAGGGTGGCCATGTGCGGCTTTTCTGCGCAACAGTTTCGCCCGAAAGGACCTGTATGGCGAAGAGTTCACCATATATCGCTATGGATGCGACGGATTATCGCATCCTTACCTTCCTCCAGGCGGACGGCCGCATAACCAACCAGGATCTCGCCGCCCGGGTTCATCTGTCTCCGTCGGCCTGCCATCGGCGGGTCGGCCGGCTTGAAGCGGCCGGGGTGATCCTCGGCTACACGGCGGTGGTGGAGCCGGACGCGGTCGGGCGCGGTACCGTCGTATTCGTGCACGTCGCCTTGGAGCGCCAGACCGAGGACGCGATGGCCGCGTTCGAAGCCGCCGTCGCCGGCTGCCCGGACATCACGGAATGCCACCTCATGTCGGGTGAGGCCGACTACCTCGTCAAGGTGGCGGCGGCCGATTTGCCGGATTTTGAACGCATCCACCGCCGCGACCTGTCCCGCCTGCCCGGGGTGGCGCGCCTGCAATCGAGCTTCACGCTCCGCACGGTGAAGAAGGTGGGGCCGTTTGAGCCCTCCGGTGCGGCGGCGCCCTCTTAAGCGAACGCGCCGTCCCCGAGCATGGGCCGTTCGGGGCGGGTTTCGTCCCTGGCCGCGCCCCCGGCATCGTCGGCTTGCGAGCGCGGGCGCCGGGCCGTATAACACGGGACCGCGCGACCGCCCGGCCGATCCCGTGCGCGGCGTGGCGTGCCGTCGGAAGCCCCGAGCCGTCGCGCGACCGGATCCGAGCGACGGGACGTCCAGTTCTTGGGCCCGCGGGATTGGGGACCCACAGGATCGGACCCGCAGGATTGGATAGGGCCTCCCGGAAGTCGTCTGCATGCCTCACATGTTTCAGTTTTCGGACTCGTCCGCCGAGTCACCATCCGTCGCGCCGGAGCCAGACGGCGGCCTGACCGCGTGGCGGACGGCCGTGACGTGCGATGCCGCGCGCCGGGCCGCCGTGGATGCCCTGCCGCCGGTCGCGGCGCGCCATGCCATGCGCCTTGTTCTGGACGTCCACGCGCTGCCGGACGCGGATGCGCTGGCCGCCTTTGTCGACAGCCTGCGCGCCCAGGCGTTTCCGGACTGGACGCTCGTCGTTGTCCGGCGGGAGGGGACGCCCGATCCCGAGGCGGGGATGGTCGCGGCGCTGGCGCATTACAGTGCCGTGGATCCCCGCGTTCTCGGTCCCTGCGTGGCGGTGCGGCCGGAGCGGCTGCATACGGTGCTCGATCCGGACGCGGCGCCGGTCACCGTGCTGGTGGATCGCGCCGGGCGCCTGTCGCCGGTGGCCTTGGCCCGGATTGACCAGATGTTTCGCGATCTGCCCGCCACCGACATGGTGTTCGCCGACGAAACGGCGCGCGCCGGCGGTATCGCGGTCACGCCGCTGCTGTGCAAGCCGCCGTGGGATCGGCATTACGCCCTGACCCGCGACGTGTTCGGTGCGCTCAAGGTGATGCGCAGCACGGTTGCGGTGAACGCCTGCGCCACCAGCGATCCCGGGGCCGGACCGGCGTGGTTCTATGCTCATGCCGTGCGGGCCAGCGAAATGGCGCGGACCGACACCATCCGCCATATCGCGGAAGCGCTGTTCGACCACCCGGGCGATCCGCGTCCGGATCCGGACCGCGATGCCGACGAGCGGGCGGCGGTGGCCGCCGCGATGGTGCGGCGGGGGCGTCCGGCCACCGTGCACGCGGTCGCGCCGGGCCTGCGCCGCGTCGTGCCGGAGCCGGCCTGCTGGCCCTCCGTCACGGTCATCATCCCGACCCACGACAAGGTCGATTACCTGCGCCGGATTGTCGACGGCCTGCGGACCGACACGGACTATCCGGCGTTGGACATCATCATCATCGACAATCGCAGCCGCGAGCCGGAGACGCTGGCCTATCTGGACGCCATCGGGCAAGCGGCGGACGTGCGGGTGATGCCGATCGACGCGCCGTTCAACTTCGCCCGCTTGAACAATCTGGCGGCCGGCGTGGCCACGGGTGACGTTCTGGCGTTCCTGAACAACGATACCGAGGTCCTTCATGCCGACTGGCTGCGCGAGATGGTCGCCCAGGCCCTGCGCCCGGAGGTGGGCGCGGTCGGGGCGCTGTTGTACTACCCGGACGGTCGCATCCAGCACGCCGGGGTGATGCTGGGCGCGGGCCACGGGATCGCCGATCACATGGGCCTGCTGATGGACGACGCCTGGGTGGCCACGGGCCCCGGTGCGACCGAGCGCCCGGTCAGCGCCGTCACGGCGGCGTGTCTGGTGATCCGCGCCGAGGCGTTCCGCGCGGTGGGCGGCTTTGACGAGGCGTTCGAGGTCACGTTCAACGATGTCGACCTGTGCCTGCGACTGGCCGGCGCTGGCTATTCCAATGTTTGGACGCCGTGGGCGCGTCTGTACCACCATGAATCCGTCAGCCGGGGCGACGACCGCATGACCAGCAAGCGGGAGCGGGCCCTGCGCGAGGAGCGCCTGCTGCGGGAGCGCTGGGGGCCGTCGGTGTGCGAGGATCCGTGGCACGGTCTGGCGTTCGAGCCGGCCTTGCCGGGGTTCGTCCGACGCACCGCGCCGCGCTCCCCGTTTCCGTGGCTGGAGCGGCGCTGAGTCGCCCTCCTGCGGCCACTCTCTCCGGACCGGGCGCCGCGCCCGGTCGTGTCTCGCGTCGGGGGGCCGGCGGCGCGCCCGATTTCGAACCGAGGATCCTGAGCATGTCCATTGTCCAGCCGACTGCGTCGACCGAGACCGTCGCTCCGGGCCCCGAGGGGCTGTTTCCCTTCGACGTGGTCCGGACGCTGCCGCTGCCGCCGCTGTGGCAGAGCCGCGAGACGCGGGCGTGGCAGGGCCATATTCCGTTCGCCCGCTGGCTCCTGACCCAGACGCGCCCGAATACGCTGGTCGAGTTGGGCGTCCACCGGGGCGATTCCTACTGCACCTTCTGCGAGACAATCGTTGCCCACGGGCTGCCGACACGGCTCTGGGGGGTGGATACATGGCAAGGGGATGAACACGCCGGGCACTACGGCGACGTCATCCTGGGCACGCTGCGGGCGCACCACGATCCCCGCTACGACGCCTTTTCGACCCTGGTGCGGGCGCTGTTCGCCGACGCGGCCCGGGACTTCGCGCCCGGAAGCCTGGACATCGTGCACATCGACGGGCTGCACACCTACGACGCCGCCCGCGACGACTTCGAGACGTTTCTGCCGAAGATGAGCGCGGCCGGCGTCATGCTGTTTCATGACATCAGCGAGTATCACAGTGATTTCGGCGTCTGGCGCCTGTGGCAGGAGCTGACGGACCGGTACCCGTCGTTCACGTTCACCCATTCCAGCGGCCTTGGCGTTCTGGCCGTCGGCACGGCACCACCCCCGGCGATTCAGTGGCTGACCGGCCTGCCGGAGGATGAGGCCGCAGCGGTACGGCAGTTCTTCCAGGCCATGGGTGACGGGTTGCAGAACGCCGCCAGCGGGCGGGTTCTGGAGGACCGCATCACGTGGCTGAACGCGCGCCTGGAGACGCAGGCGGAGTCCCAGTATCGGCTGCAATCCTCGCTGAACGTCACCGTGGACACGATGACCGGCGCACTGCGGCGGGCGTATGAGGATGTCGGGCCGTATGTGCGCCAGCTTGAATTCGATGTGGCCCAGCGCGGCGCCGAGGTGGAGCGCTTGCAGGTCGAACTGGACGCGGTGCGCGGAGACCTGAATGCGGTCTTGCGCTCCAGCTCCTGGAAACTGACCGCGCCGCTTCGCACGCTGGCGGGGGGGGGCGCCGTGCGTGGCTACGCCAAGGCCTTGATCCTGCGCGTGCTGCATCGCGTGCCGGGTGGCGAGGCGATCCTGCGCGCCCGCGCCGATCTGGTGCGCCGGATGCGGGGTGCGGGTGCCGTGCCCGCCGTGCCGGACCTGTCGGCGGCCAAGGAGGCCCTGCGCCAGCGTACGGACGCGGACCTGCGGGCGCTGCTGGAGGGCGAGGGCCGGGTGCGCCTGCCGTCGTCCGCGCGGCCGTCCGTCAGTGTCGTCCTCGTGCTCTGGAATCAGGCCGCCCTGACGCTGGCTTGCCTGCGCGGTCTGGAGACCGAGTTCGGCGTGCCGCTGGAGGTCGTGATCGTCAACAACGCCTCGACGGACGAGACCGGCGCCCTGCTGGAGCGGGTGGACGGGGCCCGCGTGATCCGCAACACCGACAACGTCGGCTTCCTCAAGGCGGTGAACCAGGCCGTGGCCGCCGCGACGGGCGAGCATGTGCTGCTGCTCAACAACGATGCCATCCTGCGGCCGGGCAGTCTGGCGGCGGCGGTGGCGACGCTGGAGTCCGACGCCACCGTGGGCGCGGTGGGCGGCCGCATCGTGCTGCCCAACGGACGCCTGCAGGAGGCCGGCAGCCTGATCTGGTCGGACGGAAGCTGCCTGGGCTACGCCCGCGATCTGCCGCCGGAGGCTGGCGAGGCCATGTTCCGCCGCGATGTGGACTACTGCTCCGGCGCGTTCCTGCTGTTCCGGCGCGGCACGTTCAACGATCTCGGCGGGTTCGACGAGGCGTATGCGCCGGCCTATTACGAAGAGGCGGATTTCTGCATGCGGCTGTGGGCCGCCGGTCTGCGGGTCGTGTTTGAGCCCCTGGTCGTCATCGATCACTACGAGTTCGGCAGCGCGGGCAAGAGCGAGGCCGCCATCGCCCAGCAACGCAAGAACCACGCTCTGTTCCGCGCCAAGCACGCGGAGGCGCTGGACGCCCGCCACGAGGCCCCGAACCTGGAGCGGATTCTGTGGGCGCGCCACCGCCTGCCCGCCGGGACCGAGCGGGTGCTGATCCTCGATGACCGCGTCCCCATGGCGCACCTGGGCTCCGGCTTCCCGCGCACGCGGACCCTGCTGCAGGCTGTGGCGGAGAGCGGCCGGTTCGTCACGTTCTATCCCATGGACAAGCCCGACGAGGACTGGGCCGAAACGTTCGAGGCGCTGCCGCCGGGCGTCGAGGTCGCCATGGGCCGGGGCCGGCCCGGGCTGGCGGCGTTCCTGCGGGAGCGCGCCGACTACTACGACACCATCGTGGTCAGCCGTCCGCACAATATGGAGCTGTACAAGGCCGCGCTGGCGTCCTCCAAACCGGCCATAACCCCGCGCGCCACGGTGATCTACGACGCCGAGGCCGTGTTCGCGGTCCGCGACCTGAACAAGGCCCGCGTCTTCGGCGCGGGGGCCGCCGCCATCCAGCGGGCCGAGGCCGCCATCGGCGCGGAGGTGGCGCTGGCACAAGGGGCGGCCCGGGTGGTGTCCGTCTCCGAGGGCGAGGCCGCGCACTTCCGCGCGGCCGGGCACACCGATGTGCGCGTTCTGGGGCACAGCCTGACGCCGACGCCGTCCACGCGGGCGTTCGCGGATCGGCGCGGCCTGCTGTTCGTGGGGCTGCTGCGCGACGAGGACACGCCGAACGTGGACTCCCTGGTGTGGTTCCACCGCGAGATTCTGCCGCTGTTCCAGGCGCGGCTTGAAAAGGTGGTCGAGGTCCTGGTGGCCGGCCGCAGCGACGCGCCCAGCGTGCGCGCGCTCGGGCAGCAGGGCCTGACCCTGCTGGGGCCGGTGCCGGACCTGACGCCGCTCTACGAGCAGGCCCGCGTGTTCATTGCGCCGACCCGCTACGCCGGGGGCATTCCGCACAAGATCCACGAGGCGGCGGCGCGGGGCGTGCCGGTGGTCGCGACGCCGCTGCTCGCGAAGCAGCTGGACTGGCGCGACGGCGAGCACCTGCTGGTGGGCGACACGGCGCAGGCCTTCGCCGAGCAATTGGCGCGCTTGTACACGGACGAGGCCCTGTGGGAGAGCATCCGCGCCAACGCCCTGGCCCGGGTGCAGGCGGAGTGCGATCCCGACGCGTTCAAGGACCGGGTTCGGTCCATCCTGGCGCGTGGGTGAGGCGGATTTCCGATGAAACGCCTTCTCCTGCCGTTCCTGGTCTACACCGCCCACCGCAAGCTGATCGCGCGCCTGACGCGCCGGGAAATCGCCCAGACCTATCGTGGGTCCCTGCTGGGGCTCGCCTGGGCGCTGCTCAATCCGCTCATCATGCTGGGGGTGTTCACCTTCATTTTCAGCGTGGTGTTCCAGGCCCGCTGGGGCACGGAGATCGAGGGCCATGGGGAGTTCGCCCTGGTCCTGTTCTGCGGCCTGATCGTGTTCCGCTTCTTCGCGGAGGTCATGGGTCGCGCGCCGAACCTGATGCTGGAGAACACCTCCTACATCAAGAAGGTCGTGTTCCCGCTGGAGGCGATGCCCTGGGTCGCGGCTGGCGGCGCGCTGTTCAATCTGGCGGCCAGCCTGCTGATGCTGGTGCTGGGTTTCGTGATCCTCAACGGCGTGCCCCCCTGGACGCTGGTGCTGGTGCCGGTGGTACTGGCGCCCTATGTGCTGCTGATCCTGGGCCTGACGTGGTTCCTGTCGGCGATCGGCGTCTTTCTGCGGGATTTGCATCAGGTGGTCGGCGTGCTGGTGACGGTGACCATGTTCCTGTGCCCGATCTTCTATCCGATCGAGGCGGTGCCGGAGACCTTTCGCATCTTCATCTACATGAATCCGCTGACCTTCATCATCGAGCAGCTTCGCGACGTGGCGTTGTTCGGCCACCTGCCGGACTTCGGTCTGCTCGCGGGGTATCTGGCGGCGGCCTGGGGCATCGCGCTGGCCGGGCTGTGGTGGTTCTCGCGCACGCGCAAGGGGTTCGCCGATGTCGTCTGACCCCGCCATTTCCGTCCAGGGCCTGTCCAAGTGCTATCAGATCTATGACCGGCCGCAGGACCGCCTGCTGCAAATGCTGTGGCGCGGTCGCAAGCAGTTCTTCCGCCCGTACTGGGCGCTGGAGGACATCACTGTGGAGGTCCCGCGCGGCGAGACATTGGGCGTTCTCGGCAGCAACGGGGCGGGCAAGTCCACGCTGCTTCAGATCATCACCGGCACGCTGACGCCCACCGCCGGGACCGTGGCGGTGAATGGGCGTGTGGCCGCCCTGCTGGAACTGGGCGCCGGCTTCAATCCGGAGTTCAACGGTCTGGAGAACATCCATCTGGCCGCCTCCATCCTCGGGCTGACGCAGCCGGAGATCGACGCCCGCCTGGACCAGATCATTGCGTTCGCGGGGATCGGCGACTTCCTGCACCAGCCGGTGAAGCTCTACTCCAGCGGCATGTACGCCCGGCTGGCGTTCTCCGTCGCGGCGCACGTGGACGCCGACGTGCTCATCATCGACGAAATCCTGTCGGTCGGGGACGCCGCGTTCACCCAGAAGTGCATGCGCTTCATCCACCGCTTCAAGGAACACGGCACCATCCTATTCGTCACCCACGACATTCCGGCCGCGACCAAACTGTGCGACCGGGTGTTGTGGTTGCAGTCCGGGCGCCAGCGCGCGCTCGGCACGGCGAAGACGGTGTGCGAGGACTACATGGCCGCCGTCAGCGAGAGCCAGGACGAGGGCGGCACCTTCCGCATTGGCAAGGCGCGCGGCGAGCGGTCCGGCCGTCCGGTGGAGGCCGACGGGCCGGCGCCGGCGCGGCGGGTTCAGGATCCGCGCCACGAGGCCCTGAAGGCGTCAGACCACGCCAACGTGCTGGAGGTGTTCGAGTTCGATCCCAACGCCGACAGTTACGGCCACCAGGGCGCCACGGTTACCGATGTCGCGTTGCTGGATCGAGAGGGCGCGTCCCTGCCCACGCTGTACGGCGGCGAGGAGGTCATCCTGCGGGTGACCGCCACGGCGGCGGTCGATATCGTCAACCCGATCGTCGGGTTCTACATCCGCGACCGCCTGGGCCAGAACCTGTTCGGCGACAACACCTATCTGACCACGCTGGATCAGGCCGTGACGGTGCCGGCCGGCGCGACCTTCAGCGGGGAGTTCCGGTTCCAGTTGCCCTACCTCAGTGCGGGCGACTACGCCATCACGGTGGCGGTGGCGGAGGGCACCGAGTCCGACCATATCCATCACCACTGGATCAACGATGCGGTGTTCTTCACAGTGCTGGCCAGCCACTTCTCGCACG
This sequence comes from Roseospira marina, assembly GCF_014197855.1. GTDB lineage: Bacteria > Pseudomonadota > Alphaproteobacteria > Rhodospirillales > Rhodospirillaceae > Rhodospira > Rhodospira marina. Next base: position 8,351 of record NZ_JACIGJ010000020.1, on the reverse strand, counting down.
GTCTGATCGGGGTTCCGATGCTCGACATCCGTCTGGATGTGGGGCGACCCGCCGGCGCGAAAGACTAGAGCAAATCCCGAGCGATCTGGAACAGATCGCGACGACGATTTGCTTCAATGTCACACGTCGAGAGCATTTTGCGTGATCGAGATGTCGCGCAAAATGTTCTAATTCCCCGCGGTGTCGCGACGGCGGCCGCGCCCAACGAGAGGACCCGATGAGCGGACATCACTTTCATCCCACCGTTCTGCGCAAGTACGACATTCGCGGCATCGTCGGCGACACGCTGTCGGCGGACGACGCCCACGCCATCGGGCGGGCGTTCGGCACCATGGTCCGCCGCGCGCACGACGGCGGCACGGTCTGCGTCGGGCGCGATGGGCGTCTGTCCTCGCCGGAGCTTGAGGCCGCGCTGGTGGCGGGCCTGCGTCGGGCCGGGGTGGACGTGGCCCGGCTGGGCTGCGGGCCGACGCCGCTGGTGTACTTCGGCCAGAAGCATTTGAATGCGGTCGGCGCCATCATGGTGACGGGCTCGCACAATCCGCCCAGCCACAACGGCTTCAAGATGATGATGGCGGGCCGGCCGTTCTTCGGCGACGACATCCAGACATTGGGCGCCATCGCCGCCGCCGGGGATTGGGCGGAACCGCCGGCCGAGGGCGCGGAGACGGACCGGAGCGCCGTGGTCGTGGACTACCGCGCCGCCCTGCTGGACGCCTGGCGCGATGGCGGCCGTCCGTTGACCGTCGTCTGGGATCCCGGCAACGGGGCGGCGGGCGAGGTGGTCCAGGATTTGGTCAAAGCCCTGCCGGGGACGCACAGCGTCATCAACGGCGCCATCGATGGTACCTTTCCCAACCACCACCCGGACCCGACCGAGCCGCACACGCTGGAGCAGATCAAGGCCAAGGTTGCCGAGACCGGCGCCGACATCGGACTGGCGTTCGACGGCGACGGCGATCGGCTGGGCGTGATCGACGGGCACGGGCACATCCTGTGGGGCGATCAGTATCTCGTCTTGCTGGCCAAGGAGGTGCTGGCGGAACGACCGGGCGCGCCCATCATCGCCGACGTGAAGGCCAGCCAGCTTCTGTTCGACCAGATCGCCGCCATGGGCGGTACGCCGGTCGTGGGCGCCACCGGGCATTCGCTCATCAAGACCCGCATGGCCGAGATCGGCGCGCCCCTGGCGGGGGAGATGAGCGGTCATATCTTTTTCGCGGACCGCTACTACGGCTTTGACGATGCGCTCTATGCGGCCGTGCGGCTGCTGTCGATCGTGGCGCACATGCCGGACACACTGGCGGCGTGGTATGAAAGCCTGCCGAAGCTGGTGAACACGCCGGAATTGCGCTTCGACTGCGCCGACGAGGCCAAGGTCGGGGTGATCGAAACGGTGCGCGCGCGGCTGAAGGCTGAGGGCGCGGATATGTCCGAGGTCGACGGCGTGCGCGTCAACCGGCCGCACGGCTGGTGGCTGCTGCGGGCCTCCAACACCCAGGCGGTGCTGGTCGCGCGGGCCGAGGCGCAGACCGAGGACGACCTGGCTACGCTGCGGGGCGAACTCGCGGACTATCTGGCGGCGGCGGGCGTGGACCTTCCGGCGGCCTGAGCGGACCACGACGGGTCACGACAACCCAGAAGAAAGGGCGAGGGGATCATGAGCACGACACAGGCCGTGGGCGATATCACGCCGGTGATCCTGTCGGGGGGATCGGGCACGCGGCTGTGGCCTCTGTCCCGGGCGGGCTATCCGAAGCAGTTCCTGCCCTTTGCCGGGCCTCTGACCCTGTTCCAGGACACCGTCGAGCGGGTGCATGGCGGCCGGTACCGGGCGCCCCTGGTGATCTGCAACGACGAGCACCGCTTCATCGTGGCGGAGCAATTGCGCGCCCGGGGCCGCTCGGCGGCGGGGATCCTGCTGGAGCCGTTCGGGCGCAACACGGCTCCGGCGGTGGCGGTGGCCGCGCTGTGCCGGCTGGAGGCCTGCGAGGCCGCCGGGGAGGCGGACGCCGATCCCCTGATCCTGGTCATGCCCTCGGACCATCTCATCCGCGACGTGCCCGCGTTCCATGCCGCCGTGGAGGCCGCCGCGCCGGCGGCGGCGGCCGGGCGTCTGGTGACCTTCGGCATTCAGCCGGACGCCCCGGAAACCGGCTACGGCTACATCCAGGCGGCCGGTCCGCTGGACGGCTATCCCGGCGTGGAGGCCCTGGGCCGGTTCGTCGAGAAGCCGGACCGCGCCACGGCCGAGGGCTATGTGGCCGACGGCTCCTACCGCTGGAACAGCGGTATTTTCCTGTTTCCGGCCCGGACCTATCTGGCCGAGCTGGAGGCGACCCATCCGGAGATGGTCGCCGCGTGCCGGGCGGCCCTAGCGGCCAGCCGCGAGGACCTGACCTTCCGCCGCCTGGACGCGGCGGCGTTCGAGGCCTGCCCGTCGGACTCCGTCGACTACGCGGTGATGGAGCGCACGCGCAACGGCGCGGTGGTGCCGGTTTCCATGGGATGGAATGATCTCGGCGCCTGGTCCTCGCTTTGGGAGGTCGGCACGCGGGACGATCACGGCAACGTCGTGAAGGGCGACGTGGTCCTGGAGGATACGCAGGACACTTTCGTGTGGTCCGACCATGGGCTGGTGTCCGTGGTGGGCCTGGACTCCGTCGTCGTCGTGACCACCGATGACGCCGTTCTGGTGGCGCACCGCGACCGCGCCCAGGACGTCAAGGCAGTGGTCGAGCGTCTGAAGGCCGAGGGCCGCTCGGAGCACAGCCTGCACACCACCGTGCACCGGCCGTGGGGCACCTATCGCGGCATCGACCACGGCGAGCGTTTCCAGGTCAAGCGCATCGTGGTGCAGCCGGGCGAGCGGCTGTCGCTTCAGATGCATCACCATCGGGCCGAGCACTGGATCGTGGTCAGCGGGACCGCCCGCGTGACCCGCGATACCGAGGAGTTCCTGCTCAGCGAAAACCAATCCACCTATATCAGCGCCGGCCAGACCCACCGCCTGGAGAACCCAGGCAAGATCCCCCTGCACCTGATCGAGGTGCAGTCCGGCGGCTATCTGGGCGAGGACGATATCGTCCGGTTCGAGGATGGCTATGGGCGCGGCGGACGCTGACGCACACGGACCTCGACGCGGGCCCGGGTCACGCTCGCCGTTGGCGCCGCCGCAGCAGCATGGGCTCGCCAGCGAACAGCGCCACCGCCGTCCAGATCAACGCGAAGCTCGCGGCGTGCCCTAGGGTGAACGTCTCCCCGTAGACCGCGACCGCCATAGCGAACTGGATGGTCGGGTTGATGTACTGAAGCATGCCGAGTGTGCCCAACGGCAGGCGCCGGGCGCCCAGCGCGAACAACACGAGCGGCACGGCCGTGAACGGCCCGGAGATGACCAGCAGCGTGATGTCCAGGCCCGACCCGTAGGGCAGGGCGCCGGTCCCGGTCCACGCGACCCAGAGCAGCCCGATCATTGCGATCGGCGCGATCAGCAGAACCTCCAGCGTGAACCCGACCAGGGACTCCGCCGGGGCGATCTTGCGCAGGAGCCCATAGATCCCGAAGCTGGCGGCGATCACCAGAGCCACCCAGGGCAGTCGGCCCAGCCCGATCAGCATCATCAGGACGCCCAGGCTCGCGAGGCCGACCGCCAGCCATTGCCAGCGGCTGAGCCGTTCTTTTAGGAAGAGCGCACCCAGCAGCACGGACGCCAGCGGGAAGATGTAATAGCCCATGCTGGAGTCGAGCTTGTGCCCGTGACCGGTGGCATAGATGAACGTCAGCCAGTTGATGGAGATGGCCGTCGCGCTGCCGGCGAACACGGCGAGCTTGCGCGGCTGGCGCAACACCGCCAGCAGGGCGTCGGTCTGCCCGAACCAAACCACCAGGGGCAGGGCGAGCGCGAGACCCCAGACGATGCGGTGGGCCATCACCTCCAAGGGCGGCACATGGCCGAGAAAGTGGTACAGGACCGGCGACAGGCCCCAGTAGATGTACGTGACGATTGCGGCGGTGTACCCCAGCTGGCGCTGGCGGGCGGCGGCGATCGGGTCCAGCGTGGCGGGGTTGGACGGGGCGGCGCTGGACGGGGCGGCGGAGGAGGACAACGGAGCACGTCCTTGAGAAGGCCGCTGGCGGGGGCAGAGCGGCGCCAGACCTAGAACAAATCCCGAGCGATCTGGAACAGGTCGCGACGACGATTTGCTCCAATATCAGCACTTTAGAGTATTTTGCGTGATTCCGATGTGGCGCAAAATACTCTAACGACGGGCAAAATAGGCGATCAACCGGGCCTCGATATCGCTGGCAAGGCTTTCCGCCATGTCGGCCTGGGCCTTCCGGCGGTTGGCTTCCGTGGCGTACTGATTTTCCAGGATGTTGTAGGTCACGGCCGCGCGCGCCACGCCCTCGGCCTCGAGACGCAGCCGCCCGTCTCCGACGCGCGCCAGAAGGCGCCAGATGGCCGTGGCGTGCACGGCCCCCAGGGTCGCCCGGTCGTCCCGCTGGATGCCGAGGTCCTGGTCCACCAGCGAAACGCTTGCCTGCACTTCGTACTGGGGCTCGGGACCCGGTTGCAGGCGGCGCAGCAGGGCGTTGCGCAGCTGCTGGCCCATGCGCTCCGGGATGATGGCCACCGCGACCGAGGTCAGGGCGCCCCCGCCGACGCCGCGGTCGCCGTGCACTGGCCGGAAGCCGCAGGCGGCCAGGACGCCAGCGGCGCCGAACGCCGCCGCTCCTGCCAGCGCCCGTCCGGACGCGGTCAGCAGGGCGCGGCGCCCGCTCCTGTGTAGGACCCGGCTCATCCCACCACGACGATGTTGACGATGCGGTTCGGCACCACGACGACCTTCTTGATGGTCTTGCCGTCGGTGTGCAGCCGCACGTTCTCCACCGCCAAGGCGGCGGCCTCGGCGTCGTCCTTCGGGCAGTCTTTCGGCACCTCCACATTGCCGCGCAGCTTGCCGTTGACCTGCACGGCGAGCGTCACGGTATCGTCCACGCACAGCGCCGGGTCGGCCTCGGGCCAGTCGCTTTCGGCCAGGATCTGATCGTGCCCGAGCAGCGCCCAGCCGGCTTCGGTCACATGCGGTACCATCGGGTTGAGCAGCCGCACGGCCGTTTCCAGGGCGAAGCGGGCGACCGCGCCGGCCCCGGGCGCGTCCGGTTTCAGGTCGGGCAGGGCGTTGGTCATTTCCCGGATGCGCGCGACGGCGGTGTTGAAGCGGAACCGCTCCAGGTCTTCGGTGACACCGGCGATGGTCTTATGGGCGCGCTTGTACAGGTCCAGCGTCGGGCGGTCGAGGTCGGCCACCGGCACCGGCGTGCCGACCGGCGGCAACGCCATCGGCGGGTCCGCGACCAGTCGCCAGATGCGGTTGACGTAGCGCCACGCGCCCTCCAGCCCCGCGTCCGACCACTCCATATCGCCGTCGGGCGGGTTGTCGGAGACGATGAACAACCGGGCGGCGTCGGCGCCGTAGGTGTCCAGGATGCGCTCCGGATCGACCGTGTTGCGCTTGGACTTGGACATCTTCTCGGGCCGGCCCACGGTGACCGGTGCGCCGTCCGCGATGCGGCGGGCGGCGCCGCCGTCGCTGGCCTCCACCTCCGCCGGCTCCAGCCACTGGCCGTCCGGATCCCGGTAAGTTTCGTGCAAGACCATGCCCTGCGTGAACAGGCCCTCGAACGGCTCGGCGAGGCCGACATAGCCGCACTCGCGCAGCGCCCGCGTGAAGAAGCGGGAGTACAGCAGGTGCAGCACCGCGTGCTCGACGCCGCCGATGTACTGATCGACCGGCAGCCAGTAGTCCACCGCCGCGCGGTCGAACGCCTCGGTCTCGCTCCAGGGGGAGCAGAAGCGCGCAAAGTACCACGACGATTCCATGAAGGTGTCGAACGTGTCGGTCTCGCGCCGGGCGGGCTTGCCACAGGTCGGGCAGTCCACATGCTTCCAGGTCGGGTGCCGGTCCAGCGGATTGCCGGGCGCGGAGAAGTCGACGTCTTCCGGCAGCGTCACCGGCAGCTGATCGTCGGGCACCGGCACGATGCCGCAGGACTCGCAATGGATCACCGGGATCGGGCAGCCCCAGTAGCGCTGGCGGGACACACCCCAGTCGCGCAGGCGGAACTGCACTGTGCCTTCGCCCTTGCCGAGGCTTTCCACCTTCTCGATGGCGGCGCGCTTGGCGTCGGTGACCGACAGGCCGTCGAGGAACTGCGAGTTCACCGCGACGCCGTCGCCCACGAAGGCCTCGTCCCCCGCCACCAGATCGGCGCCGAAGGCAGCAACGTCCGCGTCCTTGGGCGCGACCACGGGGACGATGGGCAGGTCGTACTTCTTGGCGAAGTCGAAGTCGCGCTGGTCGTGCGCCGGGCAGCCGAAGATGGCCCCGGTGCCGTATTCCATCAGCACGAAGTTCGCCACGTAGACCGGGACGGTCCAGGTCTCGTCAAAGGGATGCACGGCCCGCAGGCCGGTGTCGAAGCCCTTCTTCTCGGCGGTCTCGATCGCCTCCTCGCTGGTGCCGATGCGGGCGCAGTCGGCGATGAAGTCCTTCAGCGCGGGGTTGGCCTCGGCCAGTTCGGCGGCCAGCGGATGGTTCGGCGAGATGGCGCAGAACGAGGCGCCATAGAGCGTATCCGGCCGGGTCGTGAACACCTTCAGCGCATCCTCGCGCCCGGCCAGCGGCCAGGTCAGGAACGCACCTTCGGAGCGGCCGATCCAGTTGGTCTGCATGGTGCGGACCTTGTCCGGCCAGCGCTCCAGGTCCGCGATTGCGCCCAGCAGTTCGTCAGCGTAGCGGGTGATGCGGAACGACCATTGCGCCAGCTTGCGCCGCTCCACCGGCGCGCCGGAGCGCCAGCCCTTGCCGTCGATGACCTGCTCGTTGGCCAGCACCGTGTGCTCGACCGGGTCCCAGTTCACCCAGGCCTCGGTGCGGTAGGCCAGATCCGCCTTGAAGAAGTCCAGGAACATCTTCTGTTCGTGGCGGTAGTACTCCGGCTCGCAGGTCGCGACCTCGCGCGTCCAGTCGATCGACAGGCCCATCGGCTTGAACTGGTCGCGCATGGCCGCGATGTTCTCGCGCGTCCACTTGGCCGGATGCACGCCACGCTGGATGGCCGCGTTCTCCGCCGGCAGGCCAAAGGCGTCCCACCCCATCGGATGCAGCACGTTGAAACCGCGGGCGCGCCGGAAGCGCGCTACCAGATCGCCCATGGTGTAGTTGCGCAGGTGCCCCATGTGGATGCGCCCCGACGGGTAGGGGAACATCTCCAGCACGTAGTATTTCTTGCGGCTGGGGTCCTCGACGGCGCGGAAGCAATCACGCTCCGCCCAGATCGTCTGCCAGTGGGCTTCGGTCTCCTTGACGGAATAGCGCTCGGCGGCGGCCATGTGCCAGTGGTCCTTTGTCGTCGGTCGGGGCCCGGCGGGCACGGCCGCGCCGCGCGGGGGCGATGGTGTGAAACGGGGAGGGCGGGACGTTTAGGTTTGAGCTCTACCGGTCGCGCAGCGCCGCCATCCGAAGCTGGCGGGCGCGGGTGAGGATGGTGTCCTCCAACTCGGTGCCGACCGCCTCCTCGACGGGGATGTCGGTCCAGCCCCCCCCGGCGCCGGTGCTGGTGCCGGTGCCGCCGTCGGCGGGCAGGGGGCGCCGCTGCTTGAACACGGAGACTTCGATCCCGTCGGCGCGCAGGGCGCGCGCCAGGATGTAGACGTTCACCTTGAACCGCTCGTCCGGGGATTCCGGGGGCGTGTACCAGTCCGTGATGATGACGCCACCGAACGGATCGGCCGAGGTCAGCGGCATGAAGGCGATGGTGTCCAGCGAGGCCCGCCACAGGAAGCTGTTGACGCCGATGCCGCCGCCCCCTTCGGCTGGGCGGTCGTCGCCGCTGCCGAACAGGTCGACGCCGTCGGGACCGAACACGGTGTCGCGTTCGTAGGGTTTGCTGAGGTCGCGGATCACGCTGCGGTTCGATCCGGGCGCCCGGTCGGCATAGACCGGGTTCGCGTATTCACAGGCTGAAAGCAGAACGGCCGCGGCCAGGACCGCGCAGACAGCTCTCGTACGTCGCATGCCATCCCCTTCCAAACAAACACGGCGCCGATGCACGTGGGCAGCCCACGTCCGGCATTGGGTCCTTCCTTATAATAGGCGCGGTCGCGGGGCAACAGGGGCGGACCGTTTGGCAGCCTTCCATCGCCAGCGTGCCGGAAAAAACGCCCGGCGTGGCAGGGGTGGATCAAAAAAAAAAGGTTCATGACGGAAAATCGGGGAGGGGCGGACAACGGGACGGCCTGACACACTGGTAGTTGCGACACGACACAGACTGCCAGGGAGGCC
>NZ_JACIGJ010000019.1 GCF_014197855.1 Roseospira marina | reverse complement strand
GACCTGTTGGCACCGTCTGACGTGCCCTGGGGCTTCGCGTTGCCCCGGCCGGATACCCTGGTGCTGCGCCCGGAGCCCTGGCACGACGCCGCCGACCGCTGGCTCGCCACCCTGCGCACCCTGCTCCCGGCCGACGCGCCGGTGAGCGTGTGACAGAAGGCAGATCCCTGCGTCATTTGGGAGGTGTGCTGTGGCGCGTGGCACCTTGAAGCGCAGCGCTTAAGCCAGATCGAACAAGATGTCATCGTCGGGTTCCATGCGGGAAGCGTATGGCGATACCCGGAACGAATAAAGAACACAAATCTATCTTGGTAGAACGTCATGAACGACAGCTGCCCCCTTCCCGGATGGCCACGCCTGATGCGCCGAAAAACCGTTGCCGCCTATCTCGACGTCTCACCGGGAACGGTCGACACCCTGGATCTACCGAGTCACCGCATCCGCTCCATGCGGTACTGGTTGCGTGATGAAGTCGACTCCTGGATCGACAGTCAGACCGGGCATATCAGGGAAATGGATACGACCGCCTACCTGGAGCAATGGGGATGACGGTCCTACGTCTTCGCAATATCCACCGGGTCAAAACGGGCGGGCGCGTCTACTACTACCATCGCCCCACACGAACCCGTCTGCCTGGAATGCCCGGCAGCCCCGAGTTCATGGCCGCCTACGCCGCCGCCGAAAAGCAGGCAGCGCCGCCGCCGAAACCCGGCACACTGGGCAGCCTGATCCAGGCCTATCGCGCCAGCCCGGAATACGCCGCTCTGGCAGCCGAAACGCGGAAGGACTACGCCCGCGTGCTGGACTGGTTGGGCAAAGGGCACGACACCCCCCTGCCCGCGGTCACCCCGCGCCTCGTGTTCGGCCTGCGCGACAAAGCGTTCGAGCAGCACAAGCGTCGCTTTGCCAACTACGTCGTCCAGGTCTTGTCTCTGCTGTTCAACTGGGGCCGACCACGCGGGATCGTCTCAGGGAACCCGGCGGAGGGCGTTGCCAAGATTCGCAAGCCGCGCGGCGAGGCAAAGGCGAATCGTCCGTGGCGATGGGAAGAGCTAGCGGCCGCCCTTGAGGCGACAGTGTCTCACCCAGGCATAAGGGCCGCCATTGCCCTGGCCGCCTTCACAGGGTTACGGCAAGCCGATTGCCTAACCCTTGCTTGGTCGGCGTGCTCTGATGGGCGTATTTCAGTCCGCTCGCATAAGACCGGTGTCTCGATCCGGGTGCCCATGCACTCGATGCTATCCGCTGTTTTGGACAGGACCCCCAGACAGTCGCCCCTCGTTGTCACGGGCAAGGGTGGCAATCCCTACACGGGGTCAGGCTTCCGAACCGAACTGCGTAAAATTATGAAACGGCTCGAAGGCGACGGAGCGACTCAACCGGGCCTGACATTCCACGGACTGCGGCACACGGCGGGGACCATGCTCGCCGACGCCGGTTGCGACAGTCGTGATATCCAGGCCGTTCTCGGTTTGGCCACGCTTCGCATGGCGGAACACTATACCGAGGAAGCGGATCGTTTGCGCCGCGCGGAAGGCGCCATGGCGCGTCTCGAATTGGCCACGCGAACGAGAACAGGTCCGGGACATTGTGTAAAAAACGAAGGGCGAGAGTGTAAAAACCACTCTCGCCCTTCCAGCTAAGTCGCTGATAAATATGGTGCCCAGGGACAGATTCGAACTGCCGACACGGGGATTTTCAGTCCCCTGCTCTACCAACTGAGCTACCTGGGCGTCGTGCGCCTCGCGCGGTGGCGGGGCCGACGATGTGGCGCCGGGCGGCACCGTGGGAGAGGGGTTTATGGGAAAACGACGGCGCTGTCAAACATGGTTTCACACCGATGACACGGGTGCGGGTTTTGGGCTCGACGACCCGAGGACCGGAACGTGCGGATCCGTCGCATGAAGCACCCAGACAACCGGTCGCGGCAGCTTCGGCTCGATCCGGCGCAGGCCCCGGTCCAGCGCGCCGACGCGACCGCGCACCCATCGCACCGCGCGGCGCACCCGCTCCGAATCCCGGGCCAGCAGACCCAACGCCAGGGCAATCAGCGGCAGGCCGATCGGCAGCGGCGTCGGGGCCGTGATCAACCCCACCACCAAAAGCACCCAGCCCGCCGACAGACGGCCCAGGCGCGCCAGAAGGCGGCGCGACGGCCCGTTGCCAGGGGATGAAGCGCGCTCCGGCCCCATGGGGGATACCGGCGGCGTATGGGGTGTGGCGTGTGTCATGGCGTCGGATATGGGCGGCGGCGCCGGCGGCGACAAGGTCCCGCCGCCCGGCCCGATCACAGCAGCTTGAGCGCGAGGAAACCGCCCAGCAGCAGCCCGAACGCCAGCGTCGCCAGCAGGCCCAGGCGCCGCTCGATAAACACCCGCATGGGCGGGCCCCACTTCCACAGCAACGCGGCCACGATGAAGAACCGCAGCCCCCGCGACACCACCGACGCAAGGCCGAAGACCCACGGGTCGAGCTGTGTGACCCCGCTGGCGATGGTGATAACCTTGTAGGGGAAGGGCGTTACGCCGGCCCCGGCCACGATCCAGGCGCCCCACTCGTTGTACATGCCCTGGAAGTCGGCGAACCGATCCAGGTAGCCGTAGAACGCCAGCACCGGCTGCCCGATAGCCTCGAACAGAAAATACCCGATGGCATAGCCGGCGAAGCCCCCCACCACGCTCGCCAGGGTGCAGACGCCGGCGATCAGCCAGGCACGCTCGCGCCGCGCCAGGACCATCGGGATCAGAAGCAAGTCCGGGGGAATCGGAAACACCGAACTTTCGATGAACGAGATCAGGGCCAGCGCCCAGAGGGCATGGCGGGACTCCGCCAGCCGCATCGCCCAGTCGTACAATCCGCGCAACACAGCGGCTCTCCCCCACGTGAGACGAACGATGCCAAGGGTTCTATCAGCGCGCCGCGCGGCTCACAATCCGGCCGGACCGGCGCGCGCTATGCCTCTTCCTCCCTCAACAGGGCCTTCTTGCGCTCCAGGCCCCAACGGTAGCCACCGAGGCCACCATCCGACCGCACGACCCGGTGACAGGGCACCACGGGCGCGACCGGGTTCGCCCCGCAGGCGTTGGCCACGGCCCGGGTGGCGGAGGGCTGGCCGATGGCGGCGGCGACCTCGGTATAGGTGCGAGTCTCACCGGGCGGAATACGGCGCAGTTCCTCCCACACCCGAAGCTGAAACGCCGTGCCCCGCAGGTCGAGTGGCACCTCCGGCAACGCCGCCACGTTCTGGCGTGGATCCGCCACCACGCGCAGGACCACCGGCAACACCGCCTGGGCCGCCGGGCCGTCGGCGCGTAACGTCGCCTTAGGGAAGCGCGCCCACAGGGTGGCCAGCAGCGCCCCATCATCGTCCCCCAGCGCGATACCACACAGACCGCGTGCCGTCGCCGCCACCAAGACTCGACCGAGCGCACTGTCCGCCGTGGCGTGGTCGATGACCTCGCCCGCCCCGCCCTTGCGATAGGCCGATGCCGTCATACCCAGCACGCCGGGCGCGTCCGCGTGCGCTCGCGCCGATCCGCTGTAGCCGGCCGCATAGGTCGCTTCCGTCACCGTCGCCCCCTCCTCCAACGCCGCCCGCATCCGGTGGCCGCGCACCGCGCGCGCGTATCCCTTCGGGGTCAAGCCCGTCCGGTCCTTGAACACGGCGCGAAACTGGGCCGCGCTCAACCCCGCGTCGGCCGCCAGATCGGCCAGGGCTGGCTCCGCCTCGTCGGTCTCCAGGCGACGACACGCCCGCGCCACCGCCACCGTTTGCGAATCGTCGGGATCGGCCCCCTGCGGCCAGCAGCGACGACAGGGCCGGTACCCCGCCGCCTCCGCCGCCGCGGGCGTGGCGAAGTAGACCACGTTCTCCCGGTTGGGCGTGCGGGACGGACACCCGGGCCGGCAATAGATCCCGGTTGTGGCGACGGCATACACGAACGGCTCGTCCGCGATCGGCTGCCGGTCGGCAACCGCCCGCCAACGCCGGGCGTCGCGCCCCTCCCCGGTCCCGGCGGTCATGCCGTCGCCTCCGGTCCGGCGTTCGACCGCAACCGCCGTCGCACGGCGGTCCAGGCCCGGCCGTCCATCACCAGCAACCCCACGCCGATCAACGCCATGCCGCCCAGGTGACTGGCGCGCAACGTCTCATCCAGCACGAATACCCCCAACAGGATCGCGGTGACGGGCACCAGAAAGGTCACCAGCAGCACGTTCGTCGCCCCCGCCGTCTCCAGAATGCGAAAATACAGGCCGTAAGCCAACGCAGTGCACAGGACCGCCAGACACACCAAGGCCGCCACGATCTCCAGCCCCGGCATCGGCAGCGTCCAGGGCCGGTCGAGGGCCATCGCAAGGCCCGCCATCACCGCACCCGACGCGGTCACCTGACCGGCGGCCGTCACCAAGGGATCGACGCGCCACGCCCGGAACCGGCGCCCGAACACGCCGGCGAACGCATAGGACACAGCCGCGCCCAGCACGGCCACCTGGGGCAGCACGGGCAGCTCGCCGATATCCAGCGCATCCACCCCGATCAGCAGCGCGACGCCGACGAACCCGATGGCGACGCCCAGGATCCGAGCGAGCGTGAACCGCTCATCGGCCAGCAGGGCACCGGCCACGAACACCGCGAACAGGGGCGTGCTGGCATTCAGGATCGAGGCCAGACCGGAGGGAATCTGCGTCTGGCCCCACACGATCAGGCTGAACGGGATGACGTTGTTCAGGACCCCCATGACGGCGAACGCCAACCAGACCGACGGGTCCCGGGGAATCGGGCGACCCAGCGCCGCCACCGCAAGCCAGAGCACCGGAGCCGCCAGCCCGACCCGCGCGGCCACGATGGTCAGGGGCGGCACCTCCCGCACCGCGACGCCGACCAAAAAGAAAGACCCGCCCCAGAGACAGGACAGGGACAGCAGCAGGCTCCACTCACGGACGCCCATGGCCCGCGTGATCGTTGCGAGGGGTGCCATTCGGCGGGTCTCCCATTCCTATAAGCGATAGACTGGGGAACCCTACCCGGCCGCCCCGCCCCCCGCATTCCGGTTCCGACGGTCACATTCGAAGCGCGCGCACGCTGCCCAGCGCACAGGCGGCCTCTTCCCAAAAGCCCTACGGTCGGTCAGAACTAAGGCCGTTGAGCACCCGCGACGGTGCACCCGCCCCGCTCCCAAACCAGGACGCATGCCGCCGTGACCAACACCCAGATCGCCGCACCTCTGCCGGACCGCACCACCGATGCGTGGCGGCACCTCGACGCCGCGCATCATCTGCACCCCTTCACCGACTACAAGGCCCTGGCCGCCGAGGGCAGCCGGATCATCGTCCGCGCCGACGGCTGCTCGCTGTGGGATTCGGAGGGCACCGAAATCCTCGACGGCATGGCCGGCCTGTGGTGCGTCAACGTGGGCTACGGGCGGGACGAATTGGTCCAGGCCGCCGCCCGGCAGATGAGCGAGCTGCCGTACTACAATCTCTTCTTCAAGACGGCGACGCGCCCGGCCATCGAGCTGGCGAGCCGGCTGGCGGACCTGGCGCCGCCGGGCCTGGATCACGCCTTCTTCGCCAACAGCGGATCGGAGGCCAACGACACCATCATCCGCATGGTGCGGCAGTATTGGGCGCTGGAGGGCCACCCGGAGCGCCGCGTCATCATCGGGCGCCAGAACGGCTACCATGGCTCGACCGTCGCCGCCGCCTCGATGGGCGGCATGAGCGCGATGCACAAGCAGGGCGGCGGCACCCTGCCCGACTTCCATCACATCCGCGAGCCGCACCACTTCAAATACGCGCAGGACCAGGACCCGGAGGCGTTCGGGCGCGAGGCCGCCGGCTGGCTGGAGGAGGCCATCCAGGCCATCGGGCCGGAGCGCGTGGCCGCGTTCGTCGGCGAGCCGGTCCAGGGTGCCGGCGGGCTGATCGTGCCGCCGCCGGGCTATTGGGCCGAGATCCAGCGCATCTGTTCCAAGCACGACATCCTGCTGATCGTCGACGAGGTCATCTGCGGCTTCGGTCGCACCGGTCAGTGGTTCGGTAGCCAGACCTTCGACATTCGGCCGGACATCATGACGCTGGCCAAGGGCCTGTCCTCCGGCTACCTGCCCATTGCCGCCGTCATGGTGGGCCAGCGCATCGGGCGGACCCTGGTCGAAAAAGGCGGGGAGTTCGTGCACGGCTTCACCTACTCCGGTCATCCGACCGCTTGCGCCGTGGCGCTGGAGACCCTTAGCATCATGGAGCGTGAACGCTTGGTGGAGCGCGTTCGCGACGATGTCGGTCCCTACCTGATGGAGCGCCTGGGCGCGCTCCGCGAGCATCCTCTGGTCGGAGAGGTACGCGGCGTCGGCCTGATGGCCGGTGTCGAACTGATCCGCGATAAGACCGCGCACGCCTTCTTCTCTCCCGTGGGCAAGGTCGGAACACGCTGCCGGGACCACTGTTTCAACAACAACGTCATCATCCGGGCCGTCGCCGACACCATGGTTCTGTCGCCGCCTCTCGTCATCACGCCTGCGCAGATCGACCACATGGTCGACACGCTGACCCGCTCCCTGGACCAGACCGAGCAGGACCTACCCACGCTGATGGCCTGATCCTCAGGCCCCCGCACGGAGTTACCTGATGCCTGATCTTCGTCCCTCCCTGGTCGCCGGGATCGCCCTGGCCACCGCGACCACTCTGGCCACCCCCGCCCTGGCGGATGGCACGCTGCATTTCTACAACTGGTCGGACTACATCGCCGAAGACACGATCCCGAATTTCGAGGCGCAAACGGGCATCGACGTCACCTATGACGTTTATGATTCCAATGAAGTGCTGGAGGCCAAGCTGCTGGCCGGCAACACCGGCTACGACCTCGTCGTGCCGACCGGCATTTTCATGGAACGGCAGGTGAAGGCCGGGGTGTACCAGCCGCTCGACAAGGACAAAAT
The DNA here is from genome assembly GCF_014197855.1 of Roseospira marina. Classification (GTDB taxonomy): domain Bacteria; phylum Pseudomonadota; class Alphaproteobacteria; order Rhodospirillales; family Rhodospirillaceae; genus Rhodospira; species Rhodospira marina. The sequence continues at coordinate 47,726 of NZ_JACIGJ010000019.1, read as the reverse complement.
CCCGAATCTGAAGACCCTCAATCCGCGACTGATGGAGTATCTGGCGCAGCTGGATCCGGGCAACGAGCACGCCGCCATCTACATGTGGGGCACCACCGGAATCGGCATGAACGTCGACATGGTGAAGGCGCGCCTGGGCGAGGACGGCCCGCTCGACAGTTACGACATGTTCTTCAAGCCGGAGAACCTGGCGAAGCTGGCGGACTGCGGCGTCCATGTGCTGGACGCGCCGACGGAGTTGCTGCCGATCGCCCTACACTACCTCGGCCTCGATCCCTCCAGCGGCAACCGCGAGGACTTCCGGAAGGTCGAAGAGCTGTTGATGCCGATCCGGCCCTACATCACCAAGTTCCATTCCTCCGAATACGTCAATGCACTGGCCAACGGGGATATCTGTCTGGCCATCGGCTGGTCCGGGGACGTGCTGCAAGCCGCCGACCGCGCCGCCGAGGCCGACAACGGCGTCACCGTGACCTACGTGATCCCGAAGGAAGGCACGCTGCTCTGGTTCGACACCCTGGCGATTCCGACCGATGCCCCGAACCCGGACGCCGCGCACCAGATGATCAACTATCTGCTGGAGCCAGAGGTGACCGCCTCCATCTCCAACTACGTCGCCTATGCCAACGCGAATGACACCTCCAAGCCGTTCCTGGACGAGGAGGTTCTGAATGATCCGCGCATCTATCCCGCGGATGACGTGTTGGATCGCCTGTTCCCGGACCGCGCCTCGACCCAGGCCGTCGATCGCCTGCGGACGCGGCTGTGGAGCAAGTTCAAGACCGGGATCTAAGCGTCGGCGGATCATCCTGAGGACGCGCCGCGGCCGGGGGACCTCGTGCGAGCACCATCGCTCCGCGGCGTCTCCCCGGACCGCCCGAGCCTCCGGGTGGCCATTCCAGACACGGGATCGCATCATCCATCGGAGGGGCCGCTTGGCATGACCGACACCCTGGTGCAGGGCACCCACAGCGCCAGCTCCCGCCCGGAAGGCAGCCGCCCGGGCGCGGTGCTGCGCCGGGCGGAGGCCCGTCCGATCATCGAAATCCAGGACGTGGTCAAGACCTTCGGCGATTTCGTCGCGGTCGATCAGGTCTCGCTGACCATCCGGGAGGGGGAGCTGTTCGCCCTGCTGGGCGGGTCCGGCTGCGGCAAGACCACCCTGCTGCGCATGCTGGCCGGATTCGAGCGGCCCACCGCCGGCCGCATCCTGATCGGCGGCCAGGACATGACGCAGGTGCCGCCGTACGACCGGCCGGTCAACATGATGTTCCAGTCCTACGCGCTGTTCCCGCACATGTCGGTAGAAGCCAACGTGGCGTTCGGGCTGCGCCAGGACAGCCTGCCGAAGGCCGAGATCCGCGACCGCGTGCGCCAGATGCTCGACCTCGTGCAGCTCGGCCCATTCGCCAAGCGCAAGCCGCATCACCTGTCGGGCGGACAGCGCCAGCGCGTCGCCCTCGCCCGCTCCCTGGCCAAGCACCCCAAGGTGCTGCTGCTGGACGAGCCGCTGGCCGCGCTGGACAAGAAACTGCGGGAGCAGACCCAGCTTGAACTGGTGGGCATCCAGGAGCGTGTCGGCACCACCTTCGTCGTCGTCACGCACGACCAGGAAGAGGCCATGACCATGGCCGACCGGGTCGCCATCATGGATTCGGGGCGCATCATCCAGGTGGACACCCCGCACGCCCTGTACGAATACCCGAACACCCGCTACGTGGCCGAATTCTTCGGCACCGTGAACATGTTCCAGGGCCAGTTGATCGAGGATGAGCCCGACCACATCCTCATCCGCTCCGACGCGCTGGCGAACCCGGTCTATGTCGGCCACGGCATCAGCGCGCGCGGCGGCGCCACGGTCTGGGTCGCGCTGCGGCCGGAGAAGCTTGCGATTTCGCGGGTCCAGCCGGACAGCCCACACAACTGGGATCAGGGTATCGTCGAGGATATCGTGTACCTCGGCGGCATTTCAACCTATCACATCCGCCTGGACAGCGGGGCGCTGGCCCGTGTGACCACCCAGAACCTGGAACGCATGGCGGAGCCGGATATCACGTGGGACGACCGCGTGTTCGTGTCCTGGCGCCACGATAACACCGTTGTGGTGACGGGATGAGCGGGGCCGGTGAAGGCCCCGGCCACGGTTTGGGGGGCCGTCCCACCACCGGCGCCCGCACACGGTCAATCGCCGAGGCCGCATGGGCCGCGGCCGGCCGCGACGGCGAACGCAACGGCCATGGCCGGACCCGCCTGCAATGGCTTATGGCCCGGTTCGGACGGGGCACCGTCATCGGGATCCCGTACATCTGGCTGCTGCTGTTCTTCCTGCTGCCGTTCCTGATCGTCCTGAAGATCAGCTTCGCCGAGTTCCGCATCGGATTGCCGCCGTACACGCCGCTGTTGGAGTGGATCGAGGGTGGGTATCTCCAGATCAAGTTGGCGTTCGGCAATTTCCTCTTCCTTCTGGACGACCCGCTGTATGTCGTGGCCTACCTGAATTCGCTGAAGGTGGCGCTGGTCTCCACACTGATCGCGCTGCTGATCGGCTACCCCATGGCCTATGCGATCGCGCGGGCTTCGCCGACGTGGCGCGCGGTGTACCTGCTGTTGGTGATTCTGCCGTTCTGGACGTCGTTCCTGATCCGCGTCTACGCCTGGATCGGCATCCTGAAGAACAACGGCCTGATCAACAACGCGCTGATAAGCCTGGGCCTGATCGATTCCCCGCTGCCGCTGCTGAATACCGAGGTCTCGCTCTACATCGGGATCGTCTATTCGTACCTGCCGTTCATGGTTCTGCCGCTGTACGCCACGCTGGAAAAGATGGACATCGCCTTGATCGAGGCGGCGGCGGACCTGGGGTGCCGCCCGTTCAAGGCGTTTCTGACCGTCACCCTGCCGCTCTCCATGCCGGGCATCGTGGCGGGCTCCATGCTGGTGTTCATCCCGGCGGTCGGCGAGTTCGTCATTCCCGACCTGCTGGGCGGGGCCGGCACACTGATGATCGGCAAGGTGCTGTGGAGCGAGTTCTTCAACAACCGGGACTGGCCGGTGGCTTCGGCCGTGGCCATCGCCATGCTGATCTTCCTGGTCATCCCCATCGTGGTGTTCCAGTACTATCAGCACAAGCACGCCGAACGGGCGGAGGAGAGCTGACATGAAACGCTCCCCCGTTTTTCTGTATGCGATGCTGGCGTTCGGGTTCGCGTTCCTCTACGTCCCGATCCTGCTGCTCATCCTGTATTCGTTCAACGAAAGCCGCCTCGTCACGGTGTGGGGCGGTTTTTCTCTGAAGTGGTACGCGGAGCTGTTCCGGAACGAGCAGATGCTGAACGCCGCCCTGGTCTCACTGCGCGTCGCGGTGACCTCGGCGACCATCGCCACGGTCCTGGGCACCCTGTCCGCCTTGATGATGGGCCGGTTCGGCCGGTTTCGCGGCCGCCTGCTGTTCACCGGCATGATCACCGCGCCGCTGGTCATGCCGGAGGTCATCACCGGCCTGTCGCTGCTGCTGCTGTTCGTCTCGCTGGAAACGGTGATCGGCTGGCCGGCGGGACGGGGAATCGACACCATCACCATCGCCCACACCACGTTCTGCATGGCCTATGTCAACGTGGTCGTGCAATCGCGGCTCGTCGGGCTCGACCGCAGCGTGGAGGAGGCCGCGATGGACCTGGGTGCGCGGCCCCTGAAGGCCTTCCTGGTCATCACCCTGCCGATGCTGGCCCCGGCGCTGGTGTCGGGCTGGCTCCTGAGCTTCACCCTCTCCCTGGACGATCTGGTGATCGCGAGCTTCGTCGCGGGACCGGCCTCGACCACCCTGCCGATGGTGGTGTTCTCCTCCGTGCGCCTGGGTGTCACGCCGGAGATCAACGCGCTGGCCACCCTGCTGGTGCTGCTCGCCACGGCCACCATCCTGATCGCCGCCGGATTCATGTGGCGCCAGGAGCGTGAACGGGAGCGCGTGGCCACCAAGGCCCTGAAAACCGAACGCGGGGGTTCGCACACATCCTCGTCTCGCCCCTGAGTCGACATGCCCATAGGCGGGCCAAAGATCCGCGTCCCCCCGCGGCCGAACCGACTTCGGGCGCCGCTGATGGCCCCGGACAGCCCCAACCCCGGTTTCCGCCGTGTGCGAAAGCCTTTTGGGTGACCCCGATGTCCCCTCAAAAGTTGCCGCAAAAAGCTCCGAGGTCCGGGCTGCCGGGGGTTACGACACCAGGGCGAGGCGCGCGGTTTTCAGGTGTTCCGCGGCGGCCTTGTCCAGGTGGTTCAGATCCGACGACACCGAGGCGAAGGTGAAGCCCTGATTCAGGCGCTTCGCCGCGATGTCCCCGGCCATGGTGTGGATGCCGGCAGCCACGCCGGCGTTCTTCGCGGCCGCCAGAATCCGGGCCAGCGCGCCCTCGAAGTCCTCCGCTTTCGACGGATCGTTGATGGTGCTCCCACCCAGGGCGAGCATCAGGTCCATCGGCCCGATGTAGAGACCATCAATGCCCGGGGTGGCGACGATCTCCTCGACGTTCGCCAACCCCTGCCGGGTTTCGATCATGACGATGCAGGCGACCTCCACGTTCATGACGGCGGTCTCCGGTCCCGAGCGCAGGCCGGCGCGCATCGGACCGTAGGACCGCATGCCCCCGCCGCTCGGGTACCGGCAGGCCGCAACGGCGGCCTTGGCCTCTTCGGCGGTGTTGATCAGCGGCACGATGACGCCGCGCGCCCCCGCGTCCAGCGCCTGGCCGATGACCGCGATGCTGTTTTCCGCGACCCGGACCATGCCTCCGCAGGCGCTGCCCGCAAGGGCGGCCCCGGCCTCGATGCCGATCATCCCGTTCAGAACAGCGTGATAGTCATGGAAGCCATGTTGCGCGTCAAAACAGACGTAATCGTATCCATGGCGCGCGATGCGCTCCTGAACGGCCGGAACCGGTAGCTGCGTCCAGTAGCCGATCATGCGTTCACGGGCGCGAAGCCGCTCGGCGAACGAGAGGGGCTTCGGGTGGCCGGAGGCCGGTATCGACGTCGTGGTGCTCATGATTGGTCCTCTGGGCCCGCGGGGGGCCATGCTGTGGGGTTCGCGAATTTGTCAACAGGAATGCCCGTTGGCAGATACAAATCTCTGGACACAATGCCCTGAGAATATTATACGTTTTAGACAGGATCTAACACAAAGCCGGTTTCTTGCCCGACTACATTCAACAGGTTTACCAATTGTTTGGCCCGAACGGGGGCCCAGGCGTAAGGAACGAAGGAGATGATGGACGGACAGCCCGCGCAGCCGGAGCGAAGCCGGCCCCGCAGTGCCCTGGCGGACCGCGTCTATCACATGCTCTATGCCAGAATTACGAATGGCGAATATCCCGCCAATCAAAAACTCCCGACGGAAAAAGAACTCGCACAGGAGTTCAGCGTTTCGCGTCCAATTCTTCGGATTGCGCTGGAAAAGCTCCGCACCGAAGGATTCGTGTACTCGAGACAAGGCTCCGGCAATTACGTTCGGGCGCCACAGGGTTCGGCACTTGGCTTTGCGCGTGTTGAAACCATTGCCGACATTCAGCGGTGCTACGAATTTCGCATGACCATCGAAAGCGACGCGGCCTGGCTGGCGGCGCAGCGGCGCAACCGAGAGGTCATGACCGACCTGGAAGCGGCCCTGGAGATGCTGCGCGTCGCCACCGGGTCCCAGGTGCACCGCGAGGACGCCGACTATGCCTTTCATGTGGCGGTGGCGCGGGCGTCGAACAACCAATACTACGAAGCCACCATGCGGGCGCTGCGCGAACACATTCACGCCGGCATGAAAATGCACGGGGAATCGCTGCTCAGCGATGGCCCCTTTGCGCTCAATGAGGTCCTCGCCGAACACACCGGAATCTATCAGGCGATCCTGGATCAGGATGGGGACCGGGCTCGTGAGATCATGCGCCAGCATGTGAAAAATTCCCGTGACCGGCTGTTCGGCGCCGGAGCCCTGGACCTCACGATGCGCGACTGACCGGTCGGCCGGGCATCGCCCTCCCCCACCCCTCCGCGCCGGACGCCCGATCCGAAACGAGCGCCGGCCGGAGGGGCACTGGATCACGCCACCGGCGTCGGCAGCGGAACGCCCAGACGGGCCGCGTGCGGCTCCAGGGACTCAAGGATACCCTCGAACAGCGCGACCCCTCTCTCCAAGGCCTCGCGCTTGCGCGCCAGCGCCGCCTCGCCCGGCAACCGAACCCGGGCAACGCCGGGCCGCGGCGGGTTGGCATGGCAGGCGTCGGCCAGCCAGCCGGTCTGGCGCAGGAACGCCTCGGCGCCGCCGAACGCCGCCGGGTCATGCACCTGAACGGTCACGGCCGCGTTGGTACCCTTGGGGGCGTCGACCCGGCCATAGCCGCCGAGCCCCTGGGTCCAGGCCTCGATCTGCAAGGCCATGCCGTAACCCTTCTGGCCGTGATCGAGCCCGCCCGTGGGCAGCAGCGTCCCGCCGTCCTTCAGGACCTGCGGGTCCTGGCTCGGGGTGCCGTCCTTGTCCATCAGCCAGGGATGATCGTACGTCTGGCCGGCCTTGATCAGACGGTTCGCCATGTTCACCGTGGTGATGGAGGCCGAGATGTCGATCAGGATCGGATCGCCCGGCGTGGGGATGCCGTAGGCGATGGGGTTGGGCGTATAGAGGCCCTTCGTCCCCCCGAACGGCGCCACCTGCTGACCCGAGGGGCTGGAACTGGCGACCGAGACCATGTAGCCGCGGTCGGTGGCAATCGAGAGATACGCCGCCAGACAGCCGATATGGTGGCTGTTGGCCACGACGACGGTGGCGGTGCCAAACTGGACGGCCCGGTCGCACGCCAGGGTGACGGCCTGGGCGGTCAGCCAGGCGCCAGGCAGGCGGCGGCCGTCCCAGCGGACGGCCGCGCCGCGATCGGAGGTCACGTCGGGCGCGCCGGACCGGGTCACGACGCCGTCGGCGACGCCTTGCAGGTACCAGCCCGCAAGGGCGAGGCCATGGGTGGTGTGCCCCATGAGATCCGCTTCGACGAGATACTCGGCCACCGCGGCGGCCTTGTCGACCTCAAGCCCAGCGGCCGTGAACAAGGCGTGCGCCATGCCCCGCAGGGCGTGGGCATCATAGCGGGGGGATCCGATAACCATGGTGTTTTCCCATGTTTTAGACGGCCGGCGATCGACCGGCCCGGGTGACGGCTTATTCGGCCGCCGTGTTGAACACCTCCGGGTTCAGAACCCGTTTCGGCCGTCCGCCCGCCAGCATCTCCTCGATATCGGCCACATTCATCAGACCGACGCGCTCCAACGCCTCCAGGGTGTCCGCGCCGGAATGCGGGGTGAACACAACGCTCGGGCGGGAAAAGATCGGATGGCTGCGATCGGGCGGCTCCACGGTGTAGGCGTCGATCCCGGCGCCCCCCAGAGCGCCGGCCGCCAGCGCGGCGTCGAGCGCGTCCAGGTCGACCACTTCGCCCCGGGCCAGATTGAGCAGGCACGCGGTCTTTTTCATGAGCTTCAGCGTGTCGGCGTTGATCAGGTTCGTGTTGGCCGCACCGCCGAAGACATGCAGGGAGACGATGTCGCTGCGCGCGAGCAAGGCCTCCAGATCCAGCAGCTCGATCCCAAGCTCCTTGACGAAGGCCGGATCGGCGTAGGGGTCAGTGGCGACGACGGTCATGCCCAGAGCCTGAGCCTTGGCCGCCAGCATCCGCCCGATGTTGCCCAGGCCGACGATGCCCAGGGTCTTGCCGTCGATCTCAAACCCGGCCTGACGGTCCCAGCCCCCCTCGACCACGCTCTTGTGACCGCCGGGGATGTTGCGGGCCAGGGCAAACATCATCCCCAACGCAAGCTCGGCCACCGCATTGGCGTTGGCGCCGGGGGTGTTCAGCACCGGAATGCCGCGCGCGGTGCAGGCGGGAATATCGATGCTGTCAACGCCGACACCGTGCTTCAGGACCGCCTTCAGTTTGGGGGCCGCGTCCAGGGTTTTGCCGGTGACGGCCACCAGACCGGCCACCAGGAAATCAATCCGGTCGATACAGTCCGACAAGCCGCCATCAGGTTTGGTGCTGTCGGCGCAGCGGATGAACTCCCACCCGTTTTCTTTAATCCGGGTCGGCACGCGGCCATACCGGCCGAAGCCGGGCGAGGTGGTTGCAATCGTGGTCATGACAGGGCCTCCTGCTCCGTCGGCAGCAGATCGTGAGCCTTGAGGATCGCCGTGATCTGGGCGTCCTGCGCCGGATCGGGCAACAGGGCGGGCTGGCGGCTGGCGCCGACGCTGGAATCCATGACGTAGAGCGCCCGCTTGACCATCGCCGGCGGGTAGCCGAGCGCGTACAGGTCGGTGCGCAGGGCGGTGAACCGGTCCTGCTGACGGGCCGCCTCGTCCATGTCGCCGGCGTTGAAGGCGCCGACGATGCCGGCCAGCACGTCCGGCATCACGTTGCCCAGACCGGAAATGCATCCCTTGGCGCCGTTCTGGCAGGACCAGAGCACCAGGGAGTCCGGGCCGGAATAGACATCGAACCCGGTCGTCTCCTTGGAAACCTGAAGGTAGGCCTCCAGGGTGTCCTTCTTGCCGCCGCTGTCCTTGATGCCGGCGATGTTGCCATGCGCCGCCAGGGTCCGGGCCGTCTCCGGCTCGATGTGGTTCTGGGTCCGCGCCGGAATGTCGTACAGGTAGACCGGGCTGTTCACGGCGTCGGCCACGGTGCTGAAATGGCGAACCAGGCCATCCTGGGTGCAGGCGATGAAGAACGGCGTGATGACCGCGATGCCCGCCACGCCGATGCGGTCGAAGGCCTTGGCGAGCTGGACGGTCTCGTAGGTCGCCGGCATGCCGGCGTTGACGATGACCTTCACCTTGCCGGCGGCCTCCTCGACCACCTGTTCGGTCAGGGTCACCTTTTCCTCGAACGTCAGGGCGGTGAAATCCCCGTTGGTTCCGGCGCAGAGGATATTGTTCCCGGCAGCCACCTGTCGGCGCACCTGCGCGCGCGTGGCCGGGTAATTGATGCTCTCGTCCGCATTGAAGCAGGTGACGAGCGCGACATAGGACTCCGCGGTTCTCATAGAAGCACCCTTTGCTGGGTCGTATTCGCGGCAGCCGCCCGGCGGCGGGCCAGTCCGCCACGGATCAGGGGCCACGCGAGCGACAAGACCGTCAGGCCAAGGAACACAAGCGTGATCGGGCCGGACAGGAAGTCGACAAGGTTGTCGTGGGTCTGCAGCAGGCCGCGCCGCAGGTTGGATTCCGCCATCGGCCCCAGGATCAGGGCGATGCACAGGGCGGCCTGGGAGAAGCCGAACTTCTGCATGCCGTACCCCAGCACGCCGAACCCGACCATGGTGTAGAGATCGACCACGTTCAGGTTGATCGCGAACGAGCCGATGAAACAGAAGGCGACGATGCTCATCACGAGCAGGCGCTTGGGGATCAACAGGATGCGGGAGAACAGGCGGATCCCCAGCATGCCGAAGATGAACATGAAAATGGTCGCCTGGAACGTGCCCGCGAACATGCCGATGATGATGTCCGGCCGGGTTTGAAACAGCACCGGTCCCGGCGCCAGACCATGGATCATCAGGCCACCCATCATCACCGCGGTGACCACGTCACCGGGCACACCCAGGGCGAGCAGCGGAATCAGCGCGGCGGCACAGACGGCGTTGTTGGCGCTTTCGGTGGCCGCCACGCCCGGCATGTGACCGGTGCCGAACAGCTCCGGCGTCTTGGAACTGCGCCGGGTCTCGTTGTAGGCGATCCAGGATGCGGTACCCGAGCCGGTGCCCGGAACAATCCCCAGGATCGTGCCGATCACGGAGCCCCGGATCAGGGCAGGCACCGAACTGCGCAGATCCTTGCCACTGGGCCAGCTGCCCGAAACCTTCACCACGTCGGCCTTCCGGTCGACGAGGATCTTCTCGATCTGGACGAAGACCTCGGACAACGCGAACAAACCGATCAGGGCGGGCGTGAACGCAAACCCAGAAGCGAAGCCGGAGACACCGAACGTGTAACGCAGCGTCCCGGAGATGGGATCCGCCCCGAAGGTCGAAATCAGAACGCCGAGGAGGCCTGCGATCGCGCCCTTGACCAAGTCGCCGGACAGCGAGGCGATGATGGTCAGGCCGAACAGGGCCAGCGCGAAGTACTCGGCCGGGCCGAACTTCAGCGCGATGGCCGCAAGCTGCGGGGCCAGTGTCGCCAGGACGACCGCCGCAAAAATGCCGCCGACGAACGAGGCGATGGTGGCCATGGCCAGCGCCTTGCCCGCCTGCCCCTTCTGCGCCAGCGGATACCCGTCCAGGCACGTCGCCGCCGAGGCCGGTGTTCCGGGCGTCCGCAACAGGATGGACGAGATGCAGCCGCCGTAGATGCCGCCGATATAAATGCCGATCAGCATGTTCAGGCCAAGGACCGGCTCCATGCCGAACGTCAGCGGGATCAACAGGGCCACGCCCATGGTGGCGGTGAGCCCCGGCAAGGCCCCGATGATCATGCCCCCGAGGGTCCCCAAGGCAATGACTTGCATGACCTCAAGGGAAAAGACGGGGGCGATGTATTGCAGGATGTCCATGGCACCACCGGAGAAGCGGGCTCAGGAAAGAGGCGAAGGGCGGCGGCCCCGATACGCTGTGTGCCGGGGCCGCCGCGGGCAATGAACAGAGTGGACTACTTGTTCATTCCGTACATGCCGAGGTCCTGAATGACCTCCTTGGCAAGGTTGCTGTCGCGCTCGGCCAGCGCCCGGTAGGCGTCGCCGTCCCGGTATTCGACGAACTCACCCATCTCTTCCATTTTGGAGACGAAGTCCGGGTCGGTGAACGTGGCCTTGAAGGCATCCTTCAGCGTGGCCAGCACATCCTCAGGCAGGCCCTTGGGCGCGATGATGCCTTTCCAGGAGGCCCAGGTGAAATCCACGCCCCCTTCGATGGCCGTCGGGGTGTCCGGGTAGTCCGGGATGCGCTTGTCGCTCATGATGAAGAGCGGCGTGACGGCGCCGGACTGCGCGTGCGGCAGGGCTTCAGAGGGGGTCGACGTCATGGCGTCGATATGCCCGCCGAGGCAGGCCGTCATGCCCTCGGATGCACCATTGAAGGGCACCGGCTCCAGATCAACGTCGGCGGCCTTGGCGAAGGCCTCGATGGCGATGTGATCCGCGCCGCCAGCGCCGGAGTTGCCGATCTGAAGCTGACCCGGGTTGTCCCGGGCGTAGTCCATCATCTCTTCGAAATTGGAGAAGGGCGCGTCCTTGCAGCCCACCAGCAGCTTCAGGTTCCACCCCATCATGCCGATGAACTGGACATCGTCGAGGCTGTAGTCGGTGCCGCCGAAATGCGGCAGCAGGGCGAGCGGCCCCTGGGACCCGGTGCCGAGGGTGTAGCCGTCCGGCCGCGCGTGCAGGGCGGCGCTGGTGCCGATAGCGCCGCCGCCACCGGGCTGGTCACGAACGACGATGGTTCCGCCGTCCACGTGCTTCTTGAAAACGTCCGCCATGATGCGGGCCGACAGATCGGTGCCGCCGCCGGCCGAATACGGCACGATGACCTGAATGGGACGCACCGGGAAGTCGGCGGCCGCCGCCGGGCCGCCGAACGCGACGAGAGCGGTGAAGCCAAGGGCCAAGGATTTATAAATGGACATGATGTCCTCCCAAGGTTTGTTCTGGTTTCAATGTGACGGACGGTGGCTGATGCGGCGTCACGGAAGCCAGACCGCGAGAACCTCCGTGAATCCGAAGTAGATTCCGGTGGTGATGGCGATCGGCAGCACTATGAGGGAGAGCCACCCCCTCTCACCGAGCAGATACATGCCGATGATGAAGACGCCGCAGGTCGACGCCAGATAGCCGACCTGCATGAAGACGGCGGCGTAGCCGACCAGCAGGGCGATAAAGGCGAAGATTCGAAGCGTGATCCGCCGCGCCAGCGCCGGGTCCAGGCCTTCGGCGGCGACATCGGCGTCAGCGGCGGCGGAACCGCTGGCGGATCCGGACGAGTCCGCCTGCGGGGTGGCGGCGTCGGGAGCCGCTTTTCGAGCGGCGATCTGGGCCCGGATGATCAGGACAAAGCTCAACACCGCGATCCCGCCGATCATCACCCAGGGGATGAAATCGGGGCCGGCGGATGTTCCCGTCGCGACCGAGGGAATGCGAAGCGTGCGCCACGCCATGAAGGCGACGGTAGCGAGAAGACCGAAACCGATCCAGGTGTCCGCGCGGCGTTCAACCATGTCCTACCCCACAGTGCGGCTGACCTCCCTCCTTGTGTCGGGGAGGCTTTCCCACGTCGTGCCGCCATCCTTCCCGCCCAGTGGTCTAGTTGTCAATAGAGAGCACCAGGAAAATAGGATTAGTCCTATCGAGCCGCTCACAATGCCCTGGTTTCTTAGCATGAGATGCGGGCCCAACACCTCTGCGTGACATCAATGATAATGGCATGCAAAAAGACAGATCAATACGGAGAAAGCCATTAGTACCTTGAAATTCCTACGTTATTAAATGCGCTGCCGCGTGAGGCCAGGCACCTAAAACCGTATTATGGACAGAAAGGATGGCTCCCTTGACAAATTTGTGTTCTGGGGTATTTGAGGTTGGAGTGGATCGCCACCGGCGCCCGCTCCGCCGGGGATCGCGCTCTATCGATCGCAGGGTGGTCAAACCCTGACCTCCGGTGGCCATCCGCCGGAAAAACGGAGACATGACATGATGCGCTTGGACCGCCCGCTGGAGATGTTCCGCCCCACGACCACGCGATTTGGGACGGGCCAGTTGACAACTCTTTCGGAGTGGCTCGAGGCGCGCCGTGTTCGGACGGTTCTTGTTGTGTCCGATCCCTTCAACGCCACGCGGATCGACCGGCTGGGGATCGGCGCGCCCGCGGTCTTCAGCGACATGGCGGCCGAGCCGGACTTGAACGATCTTCAGGCCGCCCTGACCGCCGCCCGTGCGTGCGACGCCGACCTTGTGATCGGCTTCGGCGGCGGAAGCGCGATGGATCTCGCCAAGATCGTGGCCGTTCTATTGCGTTCGGAGAAGGGCATGGCGGATATCGTCGGGCCGAACCGGGCGCCGGCCCGCGAGGTCGGCTTGGTGCAGATCCCCACCACGGCGGGGACCGGCAGCGAGGTGGGCACCCGCGCCTTGATTACCGACCCCCTGAGCCTGAACAAGATGGCGGCGGAAAGCCCGCATATGATCGCCGACCTGGTGATCATCGATCCCGAGCTGACCCGGAGCGTCCCGCCGGCGGTGACGGCAGCGACGGGCATCGATGCGCTGGCCCACTGCGTCGAATCCTACACCAGCAAGCGCGCCCATCCGCTGATCGACGGCTACGCCCTGCAAGGGATCGAACTGGTGGGCCGGTACCTGCCCCAGGCCGTCCGCAACGGCGACGATCTGGAAGCCCGGGCCGGGTTGTCCCTGGCGGCCTTCTACGGTGGGGTCTGCCTGGGACCGGTGAACACCACGGCCGGGCATGCGGTCTCCTACCCCCTCGGCACCCGCCACAAGATTCCCCACGGGCTGGCAAACGCCCTGATCTTCCCGCACACCCTCGCCGCCAATGCCTCGACGGTGCCCGAGAAGACCGCGCGGATCTGCCAAGCGCTGGGTGGCGAGGCGGATCCCACCTCCGAGACGGCAGTCCGCGACGTGGCGGCGGCCTTCTGCCGGGGCCTCGACCTCGACATGACGCTGTCGGGCCACGGTGTGCCCGCCAACGACCTGGAGACCATGGCGCGGGAGGCCCACGGCATCCGCCGGCTCCTGGATTTCAATCCGCGCGATCTGTCCGAACGGGACATCCTGGCCCTGTACGAGGCGGCGTATTAGCCGCCCGTCTTAACGCGCCCCTCGGGGCGCTGCGGAGGACGCGATGACGATCGCGATCATGGCCGACGACCTGACCGGCGCCAACGACAGCGGGTTGCAGATGGCAACCCGGGGCGCGGCGGCCCGGGTCTTTCTCGGCACCCCGTCGCCCGGCGAGCTGGCCGGCCTTGATGTCGCGATCCTGGATACCGAAACGCGGCCCCTGTGCCCGCAGGCCGCCGAAGCCAAGGCCGAAGCCGTGGCTTCGGAGCTCCGGGCGGCCGGCATCGACCACGTCTTCAAGAAGGTCGACTCCACCCTGCGCGGCCCGGTCGCCGCCGAGCTGGCGGGGGCCGCTCGGGGGTTGGGGGCTAACCTGATCCTCGTGGCTCCCGCCTTTCCGGCGCAGGGACGGACGGTGGAGAACGGCCGGCTGTTGGTAAACGGTGTGCCGGTGGCCGACACCGCGTTCGCGCGCGACCCGGCCACGCCGGTGCGCGAGTCCAACGTGACAGCCCTGGTCGCGGCGGGGCGGCCGGCTGCGTCCTGTCTGACCGTCGGGTCGGAGGACACACGGGATCCCGACGCCCTGGAGCGTCGCGTGTTGGAGGCCCTGCACCGCCAGGCCCCGTTGTGCGTGGTCTTCGACAGCCGCGAGGAGAAGGATCTGAACCGGATCGCCGCGTTCGGGCAACGCCTTGAGGCGCAGGCGCAGGCGACGGGGCAGATTCTCTGGGTCGGATCGGCCGGGCTGGCCGCGAGTCTGGCGTCTGCATGGGGGCTGACCGGCGCGCCGGAGATCCCCCATCTGGCCCAGGGACACCGGCCGCCGTTGCTGGTGATCGGCAGCGTCCATCCCGCCAGCCGGGACCAGATCGACCACTTGGCCCGGCACCTGTCGGCGGACCCGGTGTTATTGGACCCGGCGCAGATCCTGACGGCCGGCGCCGCGCGCGAGACGGAGATCGCCCGCTGCGTGGCAGCCCTTCACGCACGGATCGCCCAGCGGGATCCGGCCCTGGTGCTGACCACGGAGGTCGATCCCGCCGGTGCGGCGTTCCTGTCCGCTCAGGCCGACGTGCCCGGGTGGTCCCGCGTCCGGGTGGGGCGGGAGATTGCCGCCAGCCTGGGCGCGGTCGCCGCCAGCACGGTAGAGGATGGGACCGTCGATCGCCTGGTTCTGACCGGGGGCGAAACCGCGCGGGCGGTCATGGATGCCGCCGCCATCGGAAGCCTGGACCTCATCGCGGCAATCGAGCCGGGGATTCCCCTGGTGCGCACGGCGACGGGTCCGGCCTGCCACATCGTCACCAAAGCCGGAGGCTTCGGGACCGCCGCGTCCCTGGCCCAGGCAATGGATTTCTTGATCAACGGGAGACTCGACCCATGACACCGGTTATCGGCATTACCATGGGGGATGTCTGCGGCATCGGCCCCGAAATTATCGCCAAAAGCCTGATGGACCCCAAGGTTTACGCACTCAGCCAGCCGGTGGTGATCGGCGACGCGGCGGCTCTTGAACGGGCGCGCGATCTCGTGGGGACGGACTTTGCCGTCCGGCGGATGGCGCCCGACGCCATCGATCTGGCCGGAACGTCGCCCAAGCTCGTCGCCTGCGTGGATCCGGGCCTGGAGGTCGGCGCGCTGCCCTATGGGGACGTGAGGGCCGAGGCCGGCCATGCGGCCTATGAGTTCGTTCGGGTGGCCGTGGAGCTGGCCCAGGCCGGCACCATCCGGGCCATCGTGACCGCGCCCCTGAACAAGGAGGCGCTGCACAAGGGCGGCCACCTGTTCGCCGGGCACACCGAAATCCTCGCCGACCTGACCGGCACCACCGACTACTCCATGATGCTGGCAACCCCGAAGCTGAAGGTGATCCATCTGACCACCCATGTCGGCATGATCGAGGCCGTGCGCCGGATCAATCCGGAGCGGACCTATCAGGTGATCAAGCTGGCGCACGACACCGTGATGCGGGCGGGTCTGGGTGCGCCACGCATCGCCGTGTGCGGCATCAATCCGCACGCCGGGGAACACGGCCTGTTCGGCGAGAACGAGGAAGAGACCAAGCTGGAACCCGGCATCGCGCGCGCCAAGCAGGACGGCATCAACGTCTCGGGACCCTGGCCGGGCGACACCATTTTCTTCCGCGCCATGCGGGGGGATTTCGACGTGGTGGTGGCCTGCTACCACGACCAGGGGCACATCCCGGTGAAGCTGATGTCGATCGATGACGGCGTGAACATCACCGTGGGTCTGAAGGGCGGCATCATCCGCACCTCCGTCGATCACGGTACCGCGTTCGATATCGCGGGCCAGGCAATCGCCCGCCACGACAGTCTGGTCACGGCCCTTCAGCTCGCCGTGGATCTGGCCCCCAAAACCGTCTCCGCCTGACCCGGTCGGCGTTGCCCCGGCCCACCCACGCCGAACCGCGGCCAACGGCCCCTGTCCCGGGAGCGGGATAGGGGCCGCTCCGCATCAGGCCCGAATGCCGGCCAGGAACTCCCGCACCCGCGCCTGCAGCGCTGCCGACTGATCCGCCAGACGGCGTGCCGCGGTGCCGACGTCTTCGGCCGACTCCCGACTGGCGGCGGTTTCCTGGCTGACCCCGACAATGGTCTCCGAGACCTCGTGGGTCCCAACCGAGGCCTGCTGGACGTTGCGGGCGATCTCCCGGGTGGCCGCGCCCTGCTGCTCTATCGCAGCCGCGATGGCGTTGGCGATTTCGCTGATGCTGCCGATGGTCTCGGAAATCGTCTTGATGACGACGACGGCGTGCCGGGTCTCGGACTGGATGGCGCCGACCTGCGCACTGATCTCCTCCGTCGCGCGGGCGGTCTGGTTGGCCAGCGTCTTGACCTCGTTGGCGACGACCGCGAAGCCCTTACCGGCCTCCCCGGCGCGTGCCGCCTCAATCGTGGCGTTGAGCGCAAGAAGGTTGGTCTGGCTGGCCACGTCCGTGATCAAGGTGATCACCTTCCCGATGCGGTCCGCCACGTCCGTTAGGCTCGCCATCCGCTGGTCGGCTTCCTCAGCTTGACCAACAGCGTCGGTGGCCACGGTGGACGCCCGTTGGACCTGAGCGCTGATCTCGTCGATGGAGGCGGTCAGTTCCTCCGTCGCCGACGCGACCGCCGACACGTTCGTGCTGGCTTCCTCCGAGGCGGCGGCGACAGCCGTGGCCTGCCCATCCAGGGTCTGCACGCGCTGTGTCATGGTCTGCGCCACCGCATCCATATCGCTCACCGCGCCGGACACCTGACCGAGAATCTGCCCCACCGAGGTTTCGAACGTATCGGCCATGCTCAGCCGTTCGCGACGACGCTCCGCCTCGGCGGCCGTCTCGGCCCGCTGACGCTCGGCTTCCATCTCGCGGACGCGAATCAAATTGCCCTTGAAGGATTCGAGCGCCCGGGCGATGGCCCCGACCTCGTCCGTTCGCTGCTGCCCCGCGATCGGGATCGCGGTGTTCCCGCCTTCAATTGCGCCGATCGCCCCAACCAGTGCGCTCAGGGGCCGGTTGATGAGCTGGCGCCCGACCAACGCCAGCGCTCCGATCAGCGCGACCAGAAGCACCGCTCCGGTCGCCGCCAGGATCAGCGCCACACGCTGCGCCGGGGCTTTGATCGCCGCGTCGCGCAGGTTCACCATCACGGACCAGGGAAGCTCTGTCCGACCCAGGGGGATTGGCGTGAATAGGTGCGTGTACGCCGCGTCCTCCAGGATACCGCCGTCGCGCATCCCTTCGGACTCCAGCTCGAAGAACGACCCCGTCTGAATGGCCGGCAGGGCGGCCTCCAGCGCCGGGAGGGCGTCCACGACGGGCGTGCCACGCGCGGCCGCATCCGGCAACGCCACCCATCGGCCATCGTGTGAGATGACGAACACCGATCCGGTGCCGAGCGGTCGTGTGTCCGCGATGCGTTCCCACAGATCGGACAGCGTCATGTCCACGCCCACCACACCGATGGTGCGGCCGCCCTCCTTGATGGGCACAACGAGCGAGGCCAGAAACACCTCCGTCCCCTCAATGTCGTACACCGTCGGCTCGGTCACGAACTCCCGACCGGTGGTCATGGGCACCTGATAGTAGGCGGAGGCCGCCCCTGCCGCCTCGAACGTGGTCAGGTGGTACAGGGTCAGACCTTTGGCATCGCCGAAGTCATACCAATAGGTGATATACCGACCGCTCTCGTCGGTGCGGTCGCCGCGGCCCGCAAACGCCGCATCCTGCCCGTCCAGGGCATTCGGTTCATACCCCGCCCACGCCCCGGCCAACGATGGGTTGCGTTCCATTGTTTCGCGCAAGATGGCATCGAACACATCCCGGTCCGTGTCGCCCTCCGCCTTCAAGGTCTCGAAGGTTTTCGCCAAGGTGCGGGCGATAACCAGCCCCTCCTCCAGATCGGCCTGGATATCCCGCGCGATCGCGGTTCCGATGGCGCGCCCCTCGCCCAGCGCCAGCGCGGCTGTCTCCGATTGCGTCTCCAACGCCAGCACCAGGCCGCCCACCAGAAGTCCAACGACCAACACGATGGCACTGGCCGTCACCAGCTTGGCCGCCACCGACAGCTTGAGGCCCATTCTGTCCCCCCTTAAGCGCGTGGGTCACTTTCGTGCCCCGGTTCCATCCGATAAGGCCGATGTCCACACACCGTCGGCGGGCCCAACCTAAAAGGGACCACACAAGCCAAACGATGAATTGTCTGTGAAACGAATGATTAGCTTAGAAAAGCTCAGAAGACAAGAAAAGTCGCTGTGCAAGATCCACTTATGGGCGAGTTACAATACAGCGTGTTCGAATGAAATAATCCGCATTCAGGGCGCGCCTCGATCGACACCGGGCCCGCCGCACCACGGGCTGATAATGGCTCACGCGGGCTCGGCCAGTTCCTCCCGCAACCAGTCGAGCAGCGCCTGCGTCTCACCGTGAGAGCCGCGGCGAGGACCGCGAAACACCGACAGTTCGGCCGGACGAAGGACGGACTCTTCAGTGGGCCGGATCAGCTTGCCCTCCGCCAGCAGGCCCGCCACGGTCCGCTGCCAGCCCAACGCGATCCCCTGCCCGGCCACGGCGGCCTGCAACACCAGCGGAAAGCTGTCGAACGAGATCAGACTCAGGTTTTGGCGCGGCGTCAGGCCAACGGCCGCGAACCACGCGGGCCAGTCCATCCAGTCCTGCGGCACCACGCGGTGGGCCAAGAGCGGATACGCGGTCAGGGCAGCCGGCGGGACTGGGCGGCCCGTATCCCCCAACACGCCGGGCGCGCACACCGGGAAAATCGCGTCGGACGCGGTGAACACCAGCCGTGCCGAGCCAGCCGCACGCCCGGTGGTCTGAATCGCCACGTCGAACGGCTCCGCCGCCTCGGTCAGCGGCGTCAGAACCGTGACCACGCGCAGCTCGATCTCCGGATGCCGCGCGTGAAACCGGGACAGCCGGGGCATCAGCCAATAGAACGCCTCACACAACTGGCACTGCAAAACGAGCCCGCCCGCCCCGCGCCCACCCCGCAACCGCGCCGCCTCCGCCGCGATATCCGCCAGCGCGGCCGACACGACCCGGCCGAACTGGCGGCCCTCCTCGGTGAGGAACACCGCGCGATTGCGGCGGTCGAACAGCCGGACGCCGAGATCCGCTTCCAGGGCCGCGATCTGCTTGGTCACGGCCGTTTGGGTCAGCCCCAGTTCGGCGGCGGCCCTCGTAAAGCTTTCATGCCGCGCCGCCGCTTCGAACGGGCGCAGGCGGGCCAGCGGGGGCAAGGCCCGGGTGAGTGGATCCATTCCACATCCTCATGTGTTTGCGAACCAAGTTCATTTTATCTGAGTGCCTGTCCCGGCGTTCAATACCATATGGAATGGGTACACACACGATCCGAAGCCTCGGGGCGGTACACCCGGGGCCTCGTCTGGATCACGATTGCCGTCTTTCTCCTGTCCCTGTCCGACGCCTTGGTGAAGGCCGTCGGCGACAGCCTCGGCTTGGCGCAGATCGTCGTTCTGCGCTCGACGATCGCCGCCCTGCTGATCGCGGGCGGGCTGTGCCTGCGATCGGGCCGCCGTGTGCTCCGCCCGCGCCGCCCTGTGTGGGTCTGGCTGCGCAGCGCCTGCCTGACGGCGATGTGGCTGTGCTATTACGCCGGCCTGCCGATGCTGTCGCTGCCGCTGGCGGCCGCCTGCTACTACACATCGCCGGTCTGGATGGCGCTGCTGTCCCGCTGTGTCCTGAAGGAAGCCGTCGGTTGGCGGGGAGGACTGGCCATCGCCCTCACCCTCGCCGGCGTGGTGCTCGCCATCGACCCGAGGCCCGCCACCGCCACACCGGCCGTCGCCCTGCCCCTTGCCGCCGCGTTCTTTTATGCCCTAGCCGGTATCATCACGCGAAGCCGGTGTGCGGACGAACACCCCGGCGCCATGGCGCTGACCCTCAATGTCGCGTTGATTGGCGCGGGCGCCCTGGGACTCGCCGGGCTCGCGCTGTTTGCCCCCGCTCAGGCGACATCCTTCGCCCTCGCCGTCTGGCCCCCCATGGCGGCGGCGCACTGGGCGCTGATCGCTGTGCTGGGCGTCTTCCTGGCGATTATCACCCTGGCCGTGGCGGAGGCTTATCGGCTGGCGCCAACGCCCGTCGTCGGCGTGTTCGATACCGCCTACCTTCTGTTCGCGGCGGTGTGGAGCGTCCTGCTGTTCGGCGCCCTGCCCTCCCCGCAGGACGCCCTCGGGCTGGGTCTGATCGCGGCCGGCGCCGGACTGCTCACGCTCGGGCGGCGGTAACGGACGGATCATTTCGACACCGACCATCGAGTCCCGGGGCCATTGCTGGCATAGTCCCGGGGCGCGGCCCGGCCCCCGCCGGCCCCGCCCCAACCGGATTGCCACCACGAAAGGACCATCTCCCATGGACTACAGAATCTCCCAGGCCCCGGCGTTCTCGCTCCTGGAGATGAGCATGGATCAGGGCGAGCAGGTTCAATGCGAGTCCGGCGCCATGGTCACCATGTCCCCCACGCTCGCCCTCACCACGTCGATCGGCGGAAGCGGGGGCGGCGGCGGCTTCTTTGGGCGCGCCCTGAGCGGAATCGCCCGCTCCGCCCTCGGCGGGGAAAGCTTCTTCGTCACCACGATCGCGGCGGAGAGCGGTCCGGGCGAAGTCTCCCTGGCCCCCGCCATGCCCGGCGATATCCGCGATGCCGAGATCGCCGACGCGGCGCTGATTCTTCAGGCCGGATCCTTTCTCGCCTGCTCGCCCGGGGTTTCGGTCGACGCCTCATGGGGCGGGATGCGCGGTCTGCTGGGCGGCGAGGGTCTGTTCATGCTGAAGGCGACCGGCGCCGGCACCGTGTTCCTGTCGAGCTTCGGCGCCATTGTCCGGCGCGACCTGGAGCCGGGCCAGCGGCTGGTCGTCGACAGCGGCCATATGGTCGCCTACCAGGAGGGCATGGGCCTTGAAACCCGCATGGTCGCGGGGGCCGGCGGCTTCTTCAAGCGTGCCTTCACCAGCGCCACCAGCGGCGAGGGCCTTGTGATGGAGTTCACCGGCCCCGGCCCGGTGTGGATCCAGACCCGCAACCCGCAGGCGTTCTCCGGCTGGGTCGCGACCCTGCTGCCGAGCGCCCGCAATCAGTCCAGCGGCCAGTGACGGCGCCCCGACCGCGACGCCCGTCCCCCGGGGAGGCCGATTTTCCTGGCCTGCCCCCGGGGGATGGCCTATTCGTCGGGGTTTCTCCGGCCCCCGACCTGATCGACGGACCCTGGCCTTGCGACTGCTGCCCTCTTTCCTGAGCACCTCGCCGCGTGCCCGAATCGCCTATATGCACGACGTCATCATGTCGGGCCTGTCGTTCGTGCTGTCCATCTATCTGCGCGTCGGCGACGCGTGGCAGGACCACGTCGCCCCCGAAAACCTGATGATCGGAACCGCCGTCTTCACCGGCATCGCGGCGGCGGTGTTCCTTTATCAGCCCATGTACAAGGGCATCTGGCGCTATGCCTCGATGCGGGATCTGATGGCGATCACCAAGGCGGTGACGCTGACCATCCTGCTGTTCCTGCCGGCGATGTTCCTGACGACCCGCCTGGACGATCTGCCGCGCAGCGCCTTTCTCATCAACTGGTTCGTCCTGATGGCCTTGTTGGGCGGCCCCCGGTTCCTCTACCGGGTGCTGAAAGACCGCCGACTCGATTTCCACTACGAGACGCGGCGCGACCCCAACGCCATTCCGATCCTGCTCGCCGGGGCCGGCGACGGGGCGGAGCTCTTCCTGCGCTCCCTGCACCGCCAGCCCGGCGCCAGCTATCGGGTCCTGGGCATCATCACCCGCAAGCGCAGCCGCGTCGGGCGCCACATCCACGGCGTCGAGGTCATGGGCACGCTGGATCAGGTCGAGGACATCGTGGCGACCCTATCCGGGCGCAACCAGCGGCCGATGAAGCTGGTGCTGACCCAAGAGGACTTCGCCGGCCCCGACATCCAGAGCCTGCTGGACACGGCCGACCGCCTGGGCCTTACCCTCGCCCGCCTGCCCCGCCCCACGGATTTGCGCGCGGGTACGACGGACCGGCTGGAGGTCCGCCCGGTCTCGGTCGAGGACCTGCTGGGCCGGCCGCAGGCGGTGCTCGACCGCGCCGCCATCGCCGCCCTGATCGACGGGCGCCGCGTGCTGGTGACCGGGGCCGGCGGGTCGATCGGGTCCGAGCTGGTACGACAGGTCGCCGCCCTCAGCCCAGCGTCGCTGACCCTGCTCGACAGCAGCGAGTTTGCCCTCTACACGATCGACCTGGAGATCGCGGAGCGCCATCCGGACCTGACGCGCGCGGCCCGCGTCGCGTCCGTCCGGGATCGGGGCGTGCTCGACCGGGTGATGGCGGAGGCCCAGCCGGAGGTCGTGTTCCACGCCGCCGCGCTCAAGCATGTGCCGCTGGTCGAGATGAACCCCATCGAGGGCCTGTGGACCAACGCCGTCGGCAGTCGGCACGTCGCCGATGCCTGCCGGGCGCATGGCGTGCGGGCGCTGGTCATGATCTCCACCGACAAGGCGGTGAACCCGACCAACATTATGGGCGCCAGCAAGCGCTTGGCCGAGTGTTACGGGCAGGCGCTGGACGTGCTGGACAAGGGGCGCGGCGTCGCCACGGGCACCCATTTCGTCACCGTGCGGTTCGGCAACGTGCTGGGCTCCACCGGCTCCGTCGTGCCGCTGTTCCAGCGCCAGTTGGCGCGCGGCGGGCCGCTGACCGTCACGCATCCGGACATGACGCGCTATTTCATGACCATCCGCGAGGCCGTCGAGCTGGTGTTGCAGGCGGCGGCCCTGGGCACGGCGGACGATGCATGGCGCGGCCGCATTTTCGTGCTCGACATGGGCAAGCCGGTGCGCATCGTCGATCTGGCGCGACAGATGATCCGCTTGGCCGGCCTGCGCCCCGATCAGGACATCCCCATCGTCTTCACCGGCCCTCGGCCCGGGGAAAAGCTGTTCGAGGAAGTCTTCCACGGCGCGGAAAAGCCGGTGCCGACGGGACAGGAGGGCGTGCTGATCGCCGATCCCCGCCGCCTGGATCACGCCCGCGTCGCCGCGACCCTCGACGCGCTGGAAGTGGCGTGCACCACCGGCGACACCGACCGCGCGCTCGCCCTGCTGCGCGAGCTCGTGCCGGAGTACGGCCAACAGACGGCGGCGGCGTAACCGGGCGCCGCGTCCTCCGAATCACAGCGCCCGCTTGCGCAGCACCACCCGCATGGCATCAACGGCCCGGGGCGTAGCCAGGATGCCCTCGACCGGGGTGCCCTCCGATTCCAGCCGCTCGCCCAAGGCCGTAAAGGCGAACTCCAGCGTTTCCATATGGAAACGGGCGGTCATCCAGCCGATGGCCGCGTGCCCTTCGGTGAAGGCCGTAAAGGCATGCTCGTTGAAGGCGCGCACACTGGCCGGATCCGCCCAGGCGCCGTGCGACAGATCGTAGGGCACCAGGATTTCCAGTGCCCCGTCCTCCGCCAGAAGGGTCAAACAGGTGGTCATGAGCGCGGTCAGGTCCCGGGTCCGCGACAGCACCCACGGCGCCAGAATGCGGCCGAAGCCGGACGGCGCCAGCGCGACCGGCCCGAACCGCGTGGTGTCGAACACACGCCCCACGAGATCGGGCGCGGTGAGGTCGGCGATGATGTCGGGAGGCGCCAGCCCAACCGGCCCGCGCGCGTCGGGAACGTCCAGGTTCACCGCCTCCTCGATGGGATCGCGACCCCCATTCAGGTTCAGGATCGTGGGCACGCTGTCCGCGTTCCCCAACGTAGGCGGGGGCGGTGCCTTGGCCTTGCGCTTGGGCGCGGGCGGCGCCACCGTCGTCCGCGCCGTTTCCGGCAACCGCGCCAGCGCGCGCTTCAGCACCGTGGCGGCATCGCGGCGGCGCACGGCGTCCAGGCCCCGCTGACCGAGCGCCAAACGGCCATCGACGTCGTTGCCGAGACGATGACAGGCGCGCGCCAACTCCTCGAACGGAGCCAACCGGATGCCCCCCCGTAGGACAGCGTCGTCCTCCAGCTCCACCGTCGCTTCCGCCAGCACGGCCTTGCGGTTGGCCAACAGGTAGACGAGCCACGCCGGGTCCGGGATCTGATCCTCCACCGGCGCCAAATCCAACACCAGACGAGCGCGCGCCACCAGGCCATCACGCTTCGAGCCGGTGGCCTCCGCGACATGACGGACTTCCTGGCCCTGCGCCTCCAGATCGGCCAGCAGACGCCAGCGCGCGCGGTCCATCGGCCCGATGAACAGAATGCCGATGTCCTGGGCGCGCGCCACCGGCACACGCCCCAATGCCGGCACCCAGCCGGGCGGCACGTAAACCAGGGTCTCGTCGGCGGAGGGCGCCGGGCGGCTGCTGGCGTCGGACAGGGCGTCCAGAGCGCTCCGGCTGACATCCCAAACCGGATTCCGGGCCAGAAGGCGGGCATACTCCGGAAAGCGCGCCGCCAGCCCGCCGGGCGGCACCGGCACGGCGTTGTACACGATCACGTCGGCGGGCACAGCATCGACCCCATGGCCCTCCAGCAGATGGCCGCCAATGAGGATGTTCAACGCCTCCGGATCCAGGCCCTCCGGCACCCGCTCCACGGGGTGCCCCAGCTCACGCAAGCCCTCCACCGTGATGAAGGCCAGATCGTCCAGGGCCGACGCCCCGGGCACTCCGGGCGGACGAGCCTGGATGACACGGACGGGACGCGGATGAGCCATACGGAAGTCCTCGGATAAACGAACAACGCAACACGCGACGGTACGGGACCGTCCGGCGGGGGACAAGGCAGGTCCGCCGCACCTTAAAACCGCAGCCTCAGCCCAACAGCGCCCCCAGCCGGGGGCCGGTATCGTTGCGGCGGGGCTGCCACAGGCCCCGGTCCAGAGCCTCCTGAAAGCGGGCGGCCATCTCGCGCAGCGCGTCCGGGTTCACCCCCGCCATGAAGTCCCGCACCGTCGGGTCCTCCAGGTAGGCGTCGAACAGCAGGTCGAAATGGTGGTTTTTCACGCATCGGGCGGTCGCGGCGAAGGCGAACAGGTAATCGACAGTGGCCGCGATCTCGAACGCGCCCTTGTAGCCGTGCCGCATAACCCCCTGAATCCATTTCGGGTTCGCCGCACGGGCGCGAACCACGCGGGCGATCTCCTCATCCAGCGTGCGCACGCGCGGGCTTTCCGGCCGGCTGTGGTCGCTGTGATAGACCGCCGGCTGCTGGCCCGACAGGCTACGCACCGCCGCCGCCAGCCCGCCCTCGAACTGATAATAGTCATCGGAATCCAGTAGGTCGTGCTCGCGGTTGTCCTGATTGTGCAGCACCGCGTCCACCTGCGACAGGCGGGATTCCAGCAGCGCCCGCGCGCTGTGCCCGGACACGCCGCCGCCATAGGCGTAGCTGCCCCAGGCCACATAAGCCGCCGCGAGATCCGCATCGGTGTCCCAGCCCTGCTCGTCGATCAGCGCCTGAAGGCCGGCGCCGTACGCCCCGGGGCGAGAACCGAACACCCGATGCCCGGCGCGCTGGCGGGCGTCCTCCGCCGGCAGGCCCTGCCCCTCCAGGCGCGCGGATTCCGCCCGCACGCGCGCGGCCAGCGGGTTGAGGTCCGCCGGTTCGTCCTCCAGCGCGGCGACGGCGCGCGCGGCCGAATCCACAAGGTCCACCTGGGCCGGAAAGGCATCGCGGAAAAAGCCCGAGATGCGCAGGGTGACGTCCACCCGGGGCCGGTCCAGCACCGACAGCGGCAGGATCTCGAACCCGATCACCCGGCCGGACGCCGGTTCCCACCGGGGCCGGGCCCCCATAAGCGCGAGGGCTTGGGCGATGTCGTCTCCGCCCGTGCGCATGTTGGCCGTGCCCCAGGCCGACAACGCCACCGCCCGGGGCCAATCGCCATGATCCATGGCGTGGCGCTCGATCAACAGCGTGGCGGAGCGCCAGCCGAGCGCCCAGGCGGTCGGCGTGGGCACGCGGCGGCTGTCCACGGAAAAGAAATTGCGGCCGGTCGGCAGCACGTCGGGCTTGCCGCGCGTCGGCGCGCCGGAGGGGCCGGGCGGCACGAACCGCCCGTCCAGACCGGTCAGAAGGCCCCCGATTTCGGCGGTGCCGCAGGCCTCGACCGCCGGGGCCAGCACACCCCGCACCTCGCCCAGCACCGCCGCCGTGCGGGGCCACTCCGGATACGGCTCCCGCGTGCCGGCCACCAGAGCACGCGCCAGCCCTTCCAGCCGCTCCACCGTGTCGCCGGCCGTCCGCCATGAATCCGCCGAGATGTCGGCCAGCGCAGACGGACGCGGGCCCGGCCAGGGCCGCCCCAGGTCCTGCGTCTCCAGTGGATCGAAGCCAAGCCCGAGATCATCGGCCAACGCGCGCGTCAGCGACACATCCTCGGGCCGATCGCCACGGGGGGGGCGGGCCAGCGCCACCAGCAGATCCGTGCGCTGGTCCCCCTCCGGCGATCGCCCGAAGATGTGCAGGCCGTCGCGGATCTGAATCTCCTTCAGCTCGCACAGGTGATTGTCCAGCGCGGCCAAGGCCTCCGCCGCGCCGTCGTCGGCCCGTGCCGCACGGGGTGGCGGGAGACCGAGGTCGGCGGCGAGTCCGCTCGTCTCCGCCAGGGACAGGATTTCGTCGCGCAGCACGGTCAGGCGGCGCGGATCGACCCCGGCGGCCTCGTGGTACTCGTCCACCAGCCGCTCCAGATCGCGCAACGGACCGTAGCTTTCCGCCCGGGTCAGCGGCGGCGTCAGGTGGTCCACGATCACCGCCAGGGCGCGGCGTTTGGCCTGCGTGCCCTCCCCCGGATCGTTGACGATGAACGGATACAGGTGGGGCAGCGGGCCGAACACGGCCTCCGGCCAGCAGGCGTCGGACAACGCCAGACTCTTGCCGGGCAGCCACTCCATATTGCCGTGCTTGCCCATGTGCACGACGGCATGGGCGCCGAACACCTCCCGGATCCAGATGTAGACGGCGAGGTAGCCGTGGGGCGGGATCAGGGCCGGGTCGTGGTAGCTGCTCACCGGATCGATGTGGTAGCCGCGCGCCGGCTGGATCCCAACGGCCACGTTGCCCAGCATCATCATGGAGAGGGAGAACCCGCCCCGCTCCGGCAGGAACGAAGGGTCCTCAGCCGGCTCCCCCCACCGCGCGGTGATATCGAAGCGGGCCGTCTTCGGCAGCCGGTCGAGCGCGGTCTGGTACGTCTCCAGCGGCAGGACGACCCGCACCTCGCGCGCCGAGCGTGCCTCCAGCGCATTGGTCGGGCCGGCCCGCAGCCGGTCCATCAGCGCGGCCCCGTCGGCCGGAACGTCGCGAACCGTGTAGCCGGCCTCCGCCAGCGCCTGCAGCACCCGCACCGTTCCGGCCGGCGTGTCGAGCCCGACGCCGTTGCCAAGCCGACCGTCCTTGTTGGGATAGTTGGCGAGCACCAGCGCCACCCGCCGATCGGCGGGCGCGGTCCGCCGCAGGGTGACCCAACGCGCGCACAGCGCGGCGACGAAGGCGACGCGGCCCGGCTCCGGCACATGACCGGTCACGTCCACCTGGGCGTCCGCGTCCCAACGGTGCAGGCCCTTGAACGACACCGCGCGGGTGAACACCCGCCCGTCCACCTCCGGCAGGGTGACGGACATGGCGATGTCGCGGGCGATCAGGCCGTGGGTGCCGTCCCGCCAGCTCTCCATTGAGCCGCTCGCCAGCACGGCCTGCAGCACCGGCACATCATGGGCGGCGAACGGGTTGGTCCGGGCGTGGTCCGCGGTGGCGACCGCAAAGCCGGTCAGATTCAGGATCAGGTTAGGCGGCGTTTCGTCCAGCAGTTCACCCAGCAGAGCCCCCGCGACCGGGTCCTTCAGGCTGGTCACGAACACCGGGAGAACCGCCAGCCCCTCGGCCCGCAAGGCGTCGGTCAGGGCGGTGATGACCGCCAGATCCCCGGCCTGGGCCAACGCGCGGTAAAATACCAGCGCCACCACCGGACGGTTCCCGACTGGGTCTGTCACGGGGGCCGCGCCCAACCGACCGGCCGGGGGCAGCGGCGCCGGCTCCCGCCAGTCCGAAAAGCCGGGCGCGTCCAGCAGATCCGCGCAACGGGTCAAGAAGTTATGCGCGTTCTCCACACCGCCGTGGACGAGGTATTGCCACAGGCGATGCAGCTCCGCCGCCGGCAGGGACGACGCCTCCGTCAGGTCGGGGTCCGGATGGGCATCCCCCGGCAACAGCGCGACGCGCACCCCGTAGCGGCGCGACAGCGCGGCCACGGTCTCGACGCCATAGGACCAGTACGCCCGCCCACCCAGCAGACGCACGACGATCAGGCGGGCATGGCGCAGGACGGCGTCCGCGTATAAGTCCACGGAATAATTGTGGCCAAGGCGCGTCAGATTCGCCAGACGCAGGGAGGGCGCTCCCGCGCCCAAGCGCGCGCGCGCGGCGGACAGGCAGGCGATTTCGGTATCGGCGGCGGTCAGGACGACGATGTCGGCCGGATCCTGTCCCAGATCCACGGCCTCCGTGCCATCGCTGACGACGCCCGGCGTGGCGGCGAGCAAATGCATGGGGCCGGAGAGTAAGGCCAACCGGGGCGCGGGTCACGCATTCCCGTCGTCAGTACGCGCGTCACCATGCGCGTCACCATGCGCATCCGCGCCGTCTGGCGCGCCGCCCCCCCGCTGTAACGCGGATCCCCTTGATACGGGACCGCACCGTTTTAAACGGATCGGCCCACGCAACCCCATGAATACGACACCCGCATACCGAGTTTCGCCTCACCCCCGGACCCGGTACACCATCAGCGCGAACAGGACAACGACTATACGGTGCATCCTAAACATCGTCCGTGGCGTCAGGACCACCCCAAAAGCAATCATCCTGAGTGAAACGCCCGCTCCGCCTCTCAGGCCTGGATATTGTCCGCAAAGCGGACGGATAGAGCACGCTGTTCCGTCCCTTGGGTGTCCTCAGAGAACCGCGTCGCAACCCTTAAACCGCCACTGTGCGCAGTCCTCCCAGAAAACAATATGGCTTCACAGGGCACGGCCAGAAGTAGTACAACGCATCCTACGCCCTTAAAGAAGGGCTACCCTCCCCCAGTTGGGGGACGCCGCGTGGGGGCGGCTGTCGCAGGATACGGGGTCGGTCTGCTTACCATGAGGAACACCGCGCATGTCGGAGTCGCACATCGCTAGCCACCCGTTTTACGAGAACCTGCGCCCCCCATCGGAGATTGATCTTTCCGGCGGCGACACCGCCCGCGACAAGGCCCGCGAAGCCTGGGACCTTCTCGGCACCCTGCAGACCCGGGCGGAGGTGCTGGGGGGGCGCGAACTTTGGCTGATCCTCGACTGCGCGCGGCACTCCTTGCGGCGACGCTGGGGCCCCTTCGAACGGTGATCCACGGACCGGAGGGACCGGTGCATCGGAACCGGGAGCATCACCCGCTGGGCCCTCAGTTGCCTCCGGCTATCACACGACCGGTGTGCGCGTTGTAGACGACACCCGGCGCCTCTTTGGCGGACACGATCCGCGACACCGGGCGGATCAAGCTGGCGGTCGCCGTCTGCCGGCGGACCCAGTCCCGGAACGCCTGAACACGTGGGCTTTCCAATCGGTCCGGACGGCACAGGAACCAGTAGACAAAGTTGCTCTCGATCGCCAAGTCGAAGGGCGCGATCAGCCGTCCGTCCGCCAGTTCATCGGCGACCAGGACGGTCCGCCCCAACAGGACACCGTGGCCGGCCACGGCGGCCTGAATGCTCATCGTCGAATCCAGGAAGCCCGGCCCCCGGTACGGGTCAAACCGGCCGCGCAGGCCAGCCGCATCGAGCCAGACCGCCCAGTCCAATCCGCCATCCTGCAACAGCACATAGTGCGCAAGATCGGGTGGGGTGTGCAGCGGATACGGACCGTCCATGAGCGCCGGCGCGCAGACCGGAAACACCTCATCGCGCAACAGAATCTCGGCGTGGAGGTTGGGATACGGACCCGGCCCCAGGCGCAACGCCACATCGACCGCACCGGTCTGAAGGTCGACCGCCTCCATGCCGGTCTCCAGGCGCAGTTCGATCTCCGGATGTGCGGAGAGAAAATCGCCCAAGCGCGGAATCAGCCACTTGGCGGCGAAGCTGGTCATGGTCGTCACGGTCAGCCGGCCGCTTTCCTCCTGCGCCAGAAGGGCGTCCGTCGCGTCGTGAAGAGTCCGGAAGGCATCCTGAACGCGCAGCGCATACCGCTGCCCGGCTTCGGTGAGATGAATAGCCCGTGTGCCCCGGCGAAACAGCGGCACGCCCAGGAAATCCTCCAGGGCCTTGACCTGATGACTAACAGCGGCCTGGGTCACATACAGGTCCTCAGCCGCGCGCGTAAACGACAGATGGCGGGCGGCGGCGGCAAAGGCGCGCAAGGCATTCAGAGGCGGCAGACGGGCGGGCGGCACGGGAAGCTCCACATCACAGCGCACGACGGGTCTCGACGGAGAGTACGCGACGCGGTGAGCGCGGCGGACCCCTTTTTTCCACCACCGGCCCAAGAAAAGCGGCGGGCAACGCCTGGGCCAACGCCCGCCTGCACGCCGCCGTCAGCGCCCTCGATACGGAGGTGATCGTGTTTAGATCAGGGGGACGCGCTATACCTGGAACTCCACCAGCGCCACCAGGGCGTGGATCGCAAGGACACTTCCCAACGCGGTGGTCACGGCCGTGGAAATGCCGTCGTTGATGTCGAGACCGGTCTGCTTCGGGGACAGACCAGCGCGCAGGCTGGCCCAGGCGATCGCCAGCCCGCTCAGCGCCATCTTCAGCAGCAGCCAGCCGGTCCCGCGCGGACTCCAGTGCTCGTCGTCCACAAGCTGGCTGAAGAAATGGTCCCACCAGCGCGACGGCGACCCATCCGGATACAGGAGCATGTTGAACGTCCGCTCCGACATGAGAGCGGACAGCACGAACAGCACGAGCGCGAACCCGACCGCCGCCGCGACCACGGTGAGGGTGACGGCACCGCGCAGATACAGGCGGTCCGGCACACCGAGGTTGCGCATGGCGAGGATCTGGGAGGCGTGGACCCGATGCCCCATGTCGGCGGCCACAATGGCCCCGGCGCGCGAGGCCAGCAGAATCGCCGTCAGCAAGGGGACCAGCACCCGGTATTGCAAGGCCCCCATGCCGGCCAGCAGATCGTTCAGGATCAAGGGTGACAGCACCGTGCGGTACGGCATGGTCTGGATCGTGAACCAAGTGGTTACGAACCCCACCAGCACTGCCGCCAGGGCCATGTACCCCAGCGCGGCCGGGCACAGCGCGAGACTCCAAGCGTACCCCCGCAAATAGCGCCAAAGCCAGAACCGCCTCACGGCCCGTGGCCCGGCCTCGGCCCCTCGGCCGGGGGCCAGACCGGGGGCCTCGGTCCGGGTGTCCTCCGAGGCGCGGGGCCCCGCGTCGCTGCCGCGCCGGGCCGCCGCCGCCGCCATCAGCCGGCCCTCGATCACCGCCCCATCGGCCGGCAGGTGCTCCAGCGTCCGCGTTCCCGGATCCATGAACACAACCTGTCCCGCGTAGGGCAAAAACGGCTCCAGATGGTGCGCGACAATGATGACGCCCCGCCCCGCGTCGGCCGCGACGCGGGCGATCAGGGCCGCCAGATCCCGCCCCGCGGCGGCATCCAAACCCGCGTTCGGTTCGTCGAACAGAAGCAGCGGCCGGTCGGCCAGCACAGTGCGCGCGATGGCCACACGTTGCTGCTGGCCCCCGCTCAACAGGCGGGGAGAACGGTCGAGGGGCAGCCCGTCCAACAGGGCCCGCGCGACCTGATCGGACGCCCCCTCTCCGGCCACGACGCCACCCGAAGCCGGACCGTGATCCGCGACAATGGCCAGGTTCTCCGCCACCGTCAGGTCTTCGAACAACCCCAGGGACTGGAACACCAGCGCCCCGAAACACGCCGCTTCCGGCGTCCGGACGAGGTCCACGGGCGGGCACCCCGGGCGGATGGCCGTCCCGGTCCGGACATCCCCCGGACGGCCGAGCCCCGCCAGAACGCGCAACAGCGTACTCTTGCCGCACCCGGATGGCCCGGTCAGCAGCACGATCTCGCCAGCGCCAACGGAGACCTCCGCCCCTTCCAAAAGCGACCGCCCGTCCGGCGTGCATAAGGAAAGGTCGGTAACGCGGAGACAGAAGGTCAGGTTCATGAAGGGACCGGCAGTGGGATCGGGTCGGGCGGAACACGACGACGCCGGCGTCTCGGTCTGTCCGAAACCCCGGCGTGTCAGGCAACCATGCGGCCGCTCCGACCGCAACCGATCATATCCAGCCGCGCCTCTCAGGCACTCGTCTCAGCCAATCATCCGCGGCACGCGCGGATCAGGCTTCGACATCGGACACCGCCCCCTGCGGCAGCCCGAGTTCCTCCGACTTGAGGTAGGCCGTATCGGCCCCCGAGCGACGCGGTCCCACGGCAGCCTCTTCGCCGGCCGTATTCTGCTGCTCCAGGGCCGCAAGACGCTCGGCGCGTCCTCGTTCCACCTTGTCCTCGGCGACGGCCCGCTGCTGAGCCGCATCCGCCTTTTGAGACTCCTGCTCCGCCAGGAAGGCCTCACCCTGGCCCGCATTCTGGCTGGCCTCTTCACGCCGGGCTTCGATTTCGGCCCGACGCGCTGCGTCCTGCGCGACGAAGACGTCGCCGTCGCCGTCGAACTGCTGCGCGACCTCGGCCTGACGCCGGAACATACGCCCGCCGCCCGGCACGGTGGCGTCATCGGACTGCACGGCTTCAAGCGCCAGGTCCCGCTCACGCAGGTCCAGGTGGTCGTCGCCATTGGTGTCGAACCGGCGCACCATATCTTCGGCGCCGATCGTAATGGCGGCCGCCATGCCGATGTTGACCGGCTGGACGAGAGCGACCGGTTCGGGCTCGGACTCGCTCTCCCGAACGGTCCGCTCAGCCTCCCGGGCCGCGCGATCCGCCTGGTCGGCTTCCTTATCGGCCTTCAGACCGGCCAGGGGGTTCTTCTGGGACCCCGGATTGTACATCTGGTCGCCCGGCTCGGCGGGCTCGACGGCACGCTGCTGCCGCTCCTGTCCCGCCGCCAGCGGTGACAGATCAACAACATCCTCGACCCGGCGGACCTCGCGGTCCTGCGGATCGCCCGCCTGACGGGTTATGGATCGCATGGTGGAGGACAGAACGCCACTTGAGCCGCTCGGACCACCTGCACCGACGGAATCAGACATCACACACATCCTTTCTGGAGGTGGAGGTCAACGCAGCCTTTCGGCCCGCTGCGCCACTGCTTCATTGGCTTTTCACGGACTCTACCAGCCTTGACAGCCCGGTTGAAGAGGTTCGGCGGCCGAGTCGGCACCGGTGGTTTAACCCGTTGACATGTCTCTGGTTCTGAGTTCACGCAAAGTTGTGTCAACGCCCCTGTAAATAAAATTATGTATAAGTTCTCCTGGCTTGCCATCATCCGAGTCGCACGGCACGATAACGCCCGGTCAGAGATCGTCCCGGCGCGCGGCTTTTCTGAACACGCAACACGAGCGTGACTGGAACCTGAATTCACGCAGGAGCGCCGCCCAAAGATCGAGGCTCCACTCGTGCCCGAACCCGTTGGCTCCACGCCCCAATCCGGCACCGTCCTCGTGGTGGACGACGACCCGATCACGCGCGACGTGCTCAGCGCCGCGCTGGAGGCGTCGGGCTTGCACACTCTGACCGCCAGCGATGGGGCCGAAATGGCCCGCATCATTGAGCGCGCGCCGGTTGATGTGATCCTTCTCGACATCGGCATGCCGGGCAAGGACGGTTTCACCATCACCCGAGAGTTGCGCGACACGTCGGATGTCGGGCTCATCATCGTCACCGCGCGCGACTCGCGCGAGGATCGTCTTGCCGGGCTTGAACTCGGCGCGGACGATTACGTCGTCAAACCGGTGGACGAGGCCGAACTCATCATTCGCGTCCGCAACCTGCTGCGTCGGCTGGACAGCGCCGCAGGCCGGCGCGCCGGCGAAGAACCGCGGTGGCGACGGTTCGGGTCATGGGATATGGACCTGCACACTCGCACCCTCAGCCGCCGCGACGGGACCGACATCCGCCTCACCGCCGCCGAGTTCGACCTGTTGACCGCGTTTGTCGAGAACGCG
This sequence comes from Roseospira marina, assembly GCF_014197855.1. GTDB lineage: Bacteria > Pseudomonadota > Alphaproteobacteria > Rhodospirillales > Rhodospirillaceae > Rhodospira > Rhodospira marina. The sequence goes on along the minus strand of NZ_JACIGJ010000019.1, from coordinate 13,257 downwards.
GGCGAGGTCATGACCCGCCAGCAGCTTCTGACCGGCCACCGGCCGGTTCCGTTCGAGCCGACAGAGCGGACCGTGGACGTCCTGGTCCGGCGCCTGCGGCAAAAGCTGGAGGACGATCCCTCGCAGCCCCGCCTGATCGTGACGGTGCATCGCGCCGGCTACATCTTCACCGCCGATGTGGTCACCGTGGGCGAGCCCTGATCGTCCGCCCCGGTTTCCTCCGCGGCCAACCCCGCCCGAAAGGCCGCACGCGCCTCACGCCAGGCCGCAAGAAACGCTGTCCCGGCCCGAACCAGCCGGACGGGCGGAGACGCCGATGACAGAAAGGCCACGGTCGGCGTCTCCAGGATCGCGTGCTCCAGGCGGCCGGCGTGATCCGCGAGACGCCCTGCCCCCAACGTCGCGGCGGCGCCCCGGACGCGATGGGCCAAGGCCGCCATGGTCGCGGCCGCCTCTGCGGTGGGATGCTCGGCCCAGGCGCACAAGGGTCTCATAATGTCATCCAGGTCGGCCAGACGGTCCGCCATCCGGGCCGCCCCCAGCAACGCCAGCCGTCGGTTCCATAAGGCCTGATCGAGCACCGGATCCGTTGGGATCGTGGGCACGTCCGTCGTGGGGGACGCCACGAGCGTACCCCCCTGTCCGGTGGCCCCCGTCGGCTCCGTTGACGCGGACGGGAGATCGCCAGAACCCTCCGACCACGCCCCGGGCCCGGCGTCGGCATCGCGGCGGGCGTACCGGCTCAGGGCCAGCCGCAACGTCGCAAGGTCCACCGGCTTGCACAGACAGCCCTCGAACCCGCTGTCCTTGAGAGCCTCGTGCTGAGGGTTGGACGGGGTCATAAGCCCCCCGCACTCCCCCGCTGACCAGCCGGCCGTGCCGGCGGTCACCGCCAGCACCGGTGTCTCGGCCCATCCGTGCCCCAGACCGCGAAGACACTGCGCGGTCTCGTCGCCATCCAGTTCGGGCATGTTGAGATCCATGAGAATCAGGCTGGGTGGGGCCGCAAGGCCCCGGGACGCGGCCTCCAACAACGCCGGCCCGCTCGCGAAACCGCGTGGCCGGCAGCCAAGCGTGGCCAGCATCTCCGTCAGAACCTCGCAATGGATGGAATCGTCATCCACAACCAGCACGTCGAGACCAGCCAAGGTCGGGACCCGGTCCGTCGGCTCCGTCCCCGCCAGCGTCGTCCCGAGGCCCCCGGTCCCCGTTAGGTCGTGCTCCAGGGACGCCTCGCCCGCGACCAACGGGCAGCGAAACCAGAACCGGCTGCCCACACCCGGCTCGCTGTCCACATCGAGCGCCCCGTTCATCGCGGCCACCATCCGGCGGCAGATGGCAAGACCGAGTCCCACGCCGGCCCGTGTCTTGCCCGACGTCATGGAATCTCTGCCCTGGGCAAACGGCGCGAACAGACGGACGCGGTCGGCCGGGTCGATACCGGCGCCCGTATCCTCCACCTCGAACAGCAGCGTGGGCGTTTCGCCCGCCGTGCCCGCCGCCTCGAAACGGGCCCGCAACACAACCCGACCCCGATCGGTGAACTTGACCGCATTTCCCCCCAGATTGAACAGCACCAGCCGAACCAAAGCCTCGGGCCCAACGACACGGCACGGCAGGTCCGGCGCGAGATCCATCTGCAATTTCAGGCCTTTGCCGTCGGCATGCGCGGACAGAAGCCCCAAGACCTCCGACACCACACTGGCCGGCGAGAAGGGACCGTTCGCGGTCCCCAAGGCGCCTGATTCCGCCTTCGACAGCGTCAGAATATCGTCGAGCATCCCTAGAAGAAGCCGACCGGCGGACTCGATACGGCCCGCCCGCCGGCTCTGCACGACCGGAAGGTTCCCGCGCTGAAGAAGCTGGGCGAGCCCGATCATGCCCGCCAACGGGGTGCGGATCTCGTGGCTCATCATGGCCAGGAAATCGCTCTTGGCCCGCGCCGTCGCTTCGGCCTGATCGCGGGCCGCCACAAGCAGGTCCTGCGTCGCCTTCTGCGCCGACACATCCTGGACGTGGGCCAGCCAGTACAGAACGCCGCCGTCCTCGTCGAACACCGGCGCCACCTTGGCGTGGATCCAGGGCGTGGTCCCATCGACCCGTCGCGCCCGCACACGGGTTTCCAAAAGCGACGTCGGCTCCAGAGCCACCCGGCGACGCAACGCCATCACGACCTTACGGTCTTCTTCCATGACCCAGCGGATCACAGGCGTGCCCACCATGTCCTCGGCCGACACGTCCAAAAGCGTCGTCAGCGACTGATTGACACGCTGCCAGCGACCGTCCGGCCCGATCAGGGCCATGCCCTCCGCCGCCTGATCAAAGGCCGTCCGGAACCGTGTTTCACTCTCGCGCAGCGCCTGCTCGGACCGCTTGAGGTCGCTGATATCCAGCGTCAGGCCATCCCACGCCACGGCGCCATCCGGGAGATCGTGGACCTTGCCCCGGGAATGAACCCACTTCTGGTGACCGTCGCCGCACAGGACGCGATATTCAAGAGACCAGTCCTCATGCGCGGCGGCGGCCTGCTCGACGCTGCGATGGAACATCGCCCGGTCATCGGGATGGACGATGCCGGCCACCCCATCGGCGTTTCGCCGCCCATCGCCCTCGGGCAACCGCGCGAACTTCGCTAGGCCGGGGCTGACATAGGGGTAGCTCAAGGTGCCGTCCCGGGTCCGGACCCGCCGCCAGACGATCCCCGGAAGATTGCTGGCGAAGGCTTCCAACCGTTTTTCACTCAAGGCACGGGCGCTGCGGTCCCGCGCCCGGGTCAGGGCACTCGCGTACATCTCCGCCAGGAAGGCCAGAAGCCTGGAATCGGCATCGGTCCAGCCACGCTTGCGGCCGGAGCAATCGGCCAGAACGATCTGGGAGACCGCAGCATCCTCCACGATGACGGGGACCGCCAGCACCGCCACGCCATGCGGGCCCGCATTGTTGCACCGTGCCCCCTCCTTGGACGCCCCGCCCTCGTCGCGCTCCGACCAGCGCCACGGTCGCCCGACTTCGAGCCCCAGGCGGGCCTTCGGCAGCCGGGCCAGCTTGGTCGCGCAGGCCCCCAGGCCTGGAGCGGCACGCCAGACGAGACGTGTTTGCAACATCCCGCCGGGGTCGCCCGGTTCCTGCATGATGAACGCATCCCGGTTCAGGAACGTCCCGACCTCGGAAAACGCGGTCCAGATGGCACGATCCAGCGGCTCCCGCACGAACCGCTTGGCGATCTGGATCATCAGTTCGTCGCGCGCGGCCCGTTCCCGCGCCGCCTCCTCCGCCGCCTTTCGGGCCGAGATATCCTCGGCGGCGACCAGAAAATGCACGCCCCCGGCGTGCTCGAACCGTTGCATGGTCAGTTCCAGCGGCACCACCACGCCATCGGGTCGCGTGTGTATGGTTTCAGCCACACCCAAGCGCCCACGATCCAGCCGGGACAGGCCCGCCAGAATGGCCTCGCGCTGGAACGGTTTGGCGCCCGCGGCTCCCCCAGGCTCCGCCGGACGGGACGCCAGACCGCGCGCGCGGATGCCGGTCAGATCCTCGGCCGCCCGGTTCGTGTCCAGGACCACGGCGTTCTGGTCCAGCAGGAGCAGCGGCTCTCGGCTTTGCTGGAACAGGGCGCGGAACCGATCTTCACTGGCGGCCCGTTCCGCCTCCACCCGATGGCGCGACAAGGCATGGCCGATGATCTCTGCCGCCAGACTGGCCCATTGCACGTCCCAGTCCGTCCAGCGCCGCGTCTGGCGGTGCGTCACGAATGTCACGACACCGACCGTCTGCCCTCGATCCCTCAGCGGCAGGATCAACACGGAACTCGCACAGGTCAGCCAGGCACAAGCGGGTAGCCGGTCGAGAAAATCCGACACATCCTCGACCCGGCTGACCCGCAACAGACCGGCGTGTTCGAGATGCGCGTGAAACGCCGAACAGGCGCTGCACGACTCCCGAGCGCACGCCGGGCCCAGCGCCCGCGCATCCTGACCGCTCCAGCTTTGCACCAGGCGCCAGTCCCGCCGGCCATCCCGAGGATCGGCAGCCTGGATCACCGCCGCCTGTTCCGCCCCGATGGACTCACACACCATGCGCAGCGCGTCGGCCGTAGCATGCGACACCGATTCGGTCAGAAACGTCCGCGACACCGTCGCCAGGAACCGGCCGAGCGGGCCCCGGCGTCGCACCTGCTCCACCGCAAACCGCTCCTCCAGGAACCGATGCAGGCACCGCAACACACGCCACTGGGTCTCCGTGAACGGGGTGACGACTGCCTCCCCGCCCGACGCCGACCCCAGATCCGACACGGGGGGCGCAGCGCGGCGCGCCAGGATCAACACGTCCCCGAAAATGTCACCGAGGGGAAGCACGGCAGTCGCGGCCCACACGTCGTCCGAGAGGTCCACCACATCGGGGAGCCCCGCCGTGGCGTCCGAACAGCCCGGCTCCTGGTCCCGCACTCCGGCGCTGCGTCGGCAGGCCCCCAGCAAAGCCTCCGCCTCGTCCAGCGCGCACCCGACGAACAGACGGTCGCCGAGAGACTCAACCAAAAGAGCGTCCGCATCGACCAGCGCCATCAGAGCGGACGCCTCGCCGTGCAGGGCCTCCGTCAACGTCATACCGACACTGAGCCGCGCACCAATAGCCTCACGCATCGCCCGAACTGCGACATCCGGCCGGGCCGTCATCCGGCTCGCGATGTCACCGAGCGCACGGGCCAGAAGATCCGCCGCAAGGGTCACGGCCTCGCCGAGGCCGGGAAGCGTGGTCCGAATGCCGGCCGCCAGGGCGACGTCGAGCGTTCCCCACGGCCGCTGGTCGGCCCGCACCGTCGCCGCGAGCCGCACCGGGCCAAGCCCACCCTGCACCGCCGGCGCGGCGCCCGCGCGACTGACCTCAAGATGACCGGGCAGACGCAGGACCCGAACTTCGACCGCACCGGGCAAGGCCAGCAAGCTTGCGGTCACGCGATGGGCTGCGCCCACCACGGTGAGATCCGGACCCGCTAGGTCCTGGGAAAGGCGCGCCAGAATGGCCAGCGCGGCGGGCGCGGTACCATCTGATGACACGCTGGCTGATGACACGCTGGCGGACGACGCACTGGCGGACGACGCATTGACGAGGGTCTCGGACGCCATGGAACCCCCCCGGACCGATCACACTACGCCGACGTGTGGCGCACCGGAATGGCAAGACGAAGCCGTCACAGACGCCGATCCGTTTCGCGGAAAGAAGGCTGCGGGCGCCACGCCCCCGGCCCCACACCCGGCCCCACACCCGGCCGGCGTGCCCGGCATCACAGCGGGGTTCCCAATCATAGCGCACTCCCGGACGGCCCGGCGGACATCCTGCCTCGACACACTATTGCAGACCATCCGGGTCACACGGGATAGGCTCTAGACGCCGGACGCGGGCACGACCCCGGGCGGAAGCTCAAGACAGCCCCGCGTGCCATGGCGCGCGATGTGCTCTCGCAGGCGCTCCGAGTCGATCTCGCCCAGCGTGAACGCAACCCCCGCGAGGCCATCGTGCGCCCAGCGGACATCCCCGGGAATCGGAACGTCCAGATCGTCCAGTTTCAGGATGCCTGCCTCCCCGACGCGCAGGGACACCAAACAGGACAAGGCGGCGCCGCGATGCGACATGGACTCAATCACCGTATGAACCCACCGGCCGTCCGCGATCCAACGGCCGGATAGGGGCACGGCGTAGCGTTGAACCGCCCTGCGGTCCCGGCGCCGCCCGTCGCCCGCGCGATCCACCATATCCTGAGGTACTGGAGAGGCCATGGGGCGATCTCCCGAAAATCGAAACCCGCCCCCACCTGGGAGCGTCCGGCACTCGATAGGATGACTCTTACTATAACAATCTGACGCGAACCGACAAGGAAGCCCGACAGGGACACCCCGACCCACGGTGTCCGAACGCGCCATCTGCGGCCATCGCGCCCCCTGCCGCCACCCGTTCGCCGCGCGCGACGCAGGGAACATCTTGCAAGCCGGCCCTCCATGCGGTAAACGGCTCGCTTTCCGAACAAGGGATGGCGTGGCGCGGTGTGCCGTGACCCGCTTCAAGTGGGGGCACGCCAGGGCATGCCCGACCGTCCCAACCCGAAACCGACCGCCCGCCGGCCGTTCCGGTCTTCCGGACCGGACAGCGCCTCTAACGCGGGCCACGCACAGGACCATAGAAAATGCCCAAGATGAAATCCAAGAGCGCGGCGAAAAAGCGTTTTCGCCTGACCGGCACCGGCAAGGTGCGCGCCAACGTGGCCTACAAGCGCCACATGCTGCGCAACAAGCCGCAGAAGATGAAGCGCCAGGCGCGCGGCACGTTCATCCTGAGCGACGCTGACGCGACCATCATCAAGCGCAACTTTCTGCCCTACGGGCGCTAAACGCGCACCGTTTCCCCAGGGGTCCGTTTTCCGTCAGGAGTAAACTACCATGTCTCGCGCCAAGGGCGGCACGACCAGCCACGCCCGTCACAAGAAGATTCTCAAGCTGGCCAAGGGTTACCGCGGCCGCAATTCCACCAACTACCGCATCGCGATCGAGAAGGTCGAAAAGGGCCTTCAGTACGCCTATCGTGATCGGCGTCAGAAGAAGCGCGATTTCCGCGGCCTTTGGATTCAGCGCATCAACGCCGGTGCCCGCCTGCACGGCCTGACCTACAGCGTGTTCATCGACGGCCTGAAGAAGGCTGGCATCGATCTGGACCGCAAGGTTCTGGCCGATCTCGCCGTGCATGAGCCGGAGGCCTTCGGCTCGCTGTGCGAACAGGCTCGCGCCGCCCGCGGCTGACGCCCATCCGACTCCGTTCGGTTTGCGATACGGCCGCCCGCCGGCGATGGCGGGCGGCCGTTTGCATGCGCCCCTTGCATGGCGGACCCGCGCCGGGCGCGGGGTGATCTTTTCTTACCCGCGCCCGGGTGTTATGCGACGCTGCCGTTCGTCCAACCCTGACGCGTCTATGGAAGAGTGCATGGAAGACCTGGAAACACTGCGCGCTGAGTTGATGTCCGCCGTTGAGGCGGCCTCGGACCCGGCGGCCCTCGAAGAGGTGCGGGTATCCGCGCTCGGCAAGAAAGGCCGCGTGACCGCCCTGATGAAGGCGCTCGGCGGCATGGACCCCGAGCAGCGCAAGGCGTTCGGCCAGGAGATGAACCGCGTCAAGGCCGCCGTGGCCGAGGCCATCGACCAGCGGCGCGCGGCCCTGGAGGCCGCCGCCCTCGACGCCCGGCTGGAACGGGAGCGCATCGACGTCACCCTGCCGGTACGGCCCGAGTCGACCGGTTCGATCCATCCGATCAGCCAGACCTGGGACGAGGTGGTGGCGATCTTCGCTCAGATGGGCTTCGCGATCGCCGAGGGGCCGGACATCGAGGACGACTTCCACAATTTCACGGCCCTGAACTTCCCGCCCGATCATCCGGCGCGGGAGATGCATGACACCTTCTTCCTGCCGGAGCGCGCGGACGGCACCCGCCACGTCCTGCGTACGCACACCTCGCCGGTTCAGATCCGCACCCTGCTGGGCCAGAAGCCGCCGGTGCGCGTGCTGGCACCGGGTCGGACCTACCGCAGCGATTCCGACATGACGCACACGCCCATGTTCCATCAGTTCGAGGGGCTGGTGATCGACCAGTCCACGCACATGGGCCACCTGAAGGGCTGCCTGCAGGAGTTCGTCGAGGCGTATTTCGAGGTCGACAACGTGCCGATGCGCTTCCGGCCGTCGTTCTTCCCCTTCACCGAGCCGTCGGCGGAGGTAGACATCGGTTGCTCCCGTAAGGGCGGCGAACTGCGCATCGGTGCGGGCGACGACTGGCTGGAGATCCTCGGCTGCGGCATGGTGCATCCCAACGTGCTGCGCGCCTGCGGCCTGGACCCGGCGGAGTACCAGGGCTTTGCCTTCGGCATGGGCCTGGAGCGCATCGCCATGCTGAAGTACGGCATTCCCGACTTGCGGACGTTCTTCGAGTCCGATCTGCGCTGGCTGCGCCATTACGGATTCGGCGCGCTCGACGTGCCCACGCTGCATGGAGGGCTCGGCCGATGAAGTTCACGCTGTCCTGGCTCAAGGAGCATCTGGAGACCGACGCGCCGCTGGAGGCGATCACGGACCGGCTGACCATGCTCGGTCTGGAGGTCGAGGGGGTGACGGACCTGCGCAGCACGCTGGCGCCGTTCACGGTGGCCGAGGTGCTGACCGCCGAGAAGCACCCGGACGCCGACAAGCTGCGCCTGTGCACCGTGCGCACGGGCACCGAGGGTGAGGCCGACCTTCAGATCATCTGCGGCGCGCCCAACGCCCGCGCCGGCATCAAGGTCGTTCTGGCCCGCCCCGGCACCACGATTCCCGAAAGCGGTCAGGTCCTGAAGGTGGGCAAGATCCGCGGCGTCGAAAGCCGTGGCATGATGTGTTCGTCTCGGGAGCTTGGCCTGGGCGACGACCACAGCGGCATCATCGAGCTGCCGGCGGACACTCCGCTGGGCGTCAGCATCACCGAGGTGCTGCCCCTCGATCCCATGATCGACATCGCCATCACGCCAAACCGTCCGGACTGCCTGGGCGTGCGCGGCGTGGCCCGGGATCTGGCCGCATCGGGGCTGGGCACGCTGAAGCCGCTGACGATCGAGCCGGTGCCGGGCACCTTCGACAGCCCGGTGCGGGTCACGCTTGGCCCCGACGAGGCCGACCGCGACGCCTGCCCCCAGTACGTGGCCCGTTACATCCGGGGGGTGAAGAACGGCGAGAGCCCGCAGTGGGTCAAGGACCGGCTGACGGCCATCGGCCTGCGACCGATCTCGGCCCTGGTCGATGTGACCAACCTCATCACCTACGAGTACGGGCGGCCGCTGCACGTCTTTGACGCCGACAAGCTGACGGGCGACATCCAGCCCCGTCTCGCCACGGCCGGCGCGACCATCGCCGCCCTGGACGACAAGGACTACACGCTGTCGGCGGAGGACGTCGCGATCTGTGACGACGCCGGACCGCAGGGCATCGGCGGGATCATGGGCGGGCGCGATACGGGCTGCACGGCGGAGACCGTGAACGTGGTCCTGGAATCGGCCCTGTTCGATCCCCGCCGCATTGCCGCAACAGGTCGCCGACTTGGGATCGACAGCGATGCTCGCTACCGCTTCGACCGGGGCGTGGACCCGGAAAGCGCCATCCCCGGCACCGAGGCCGCCACCCGCCTGATCCTGGACTGGTGCGGCGGCGAGGCCTCCCACCTCGTGGTTGCGGGCGCGCCGCCGGCGTGGCGGACGGAAATCTCGCTTGATCCGCTGCAGGTGCTGCGCCTGTGCGGGCTGCGCCTCGACACCGCCCAGTGCCGCCGCATTCTGGAGGCCCTGGGCTGCGAGGTCCTGGCCGAGGACGCCTACGGCGTGCTCACCGTCCTGCGCCCGTCCTGGCGCCCCGACATCTCGGACGAGCATGACCTCGTCGAGGAAGTGGCGCGCATCCACGGATTCAACCGCATCCCCCGGATCTCGCTGCCGCGCGACCCGATGCCGACCCCGGTCCTCACCGGCGCCCAGGTGCGCCGCGTGGCGGCCCGGCGCGCCCTCGCCGCGCGGGGGTTGTCGGAGAGCGTGACGTGGTCGTTCCAGCCGAAGGCGCACGCCGAGGCGTTCGGCGGCGGCCTGCCCGCCCTGGACCTCGCCAACCCGATCAGCAGCGATCTGGACGCCATGCGCCCGTCGATCCTGCCCAACCTCGCCACCGCCGCGCAGCGCAACGCCGACCGGGGTGTGCCCAACGCGGCGCTGTTCGAGGTCGGTCCGCAGTTCCACGGCGGCGAACCGGGTGAACAGCAGATGGTCGCCGCCGGGGTGCGTGTCGGCCAGAGCGGCCCACGCCATTGGGACACCCACCCCCGCACGGTCGACGCCTATGACGCCAAGGCCGACGCCCTGGCGGCGCTGACGGCGGCGGGCGCGCCGGTCGGCAATCTGCAGACCGTCGCCGAGGCGCCCGCGTGGTACCACCCCGGCCGCTCTGGTACCCTCAAGCTGGGGCCGAAGGTGCTGGCGCGGTTCGGGGAGTTGCACCCGGGCGTGCTGAAGACGCTGGACGTCAAAGGCCCGGTGGCCGCGTTCGAGGTGTTCCTGGAAGCGGTGCCGGAGCCGAAGGCGAAGCCGACCAAAGCCCGGCCGCTGCTGAACGCTAGCCCGTTCCAGCCGGTCGAGCGCGACTTCGCGTTCCTCGTCAACGCGGACGTGTCAGCCGAAACACTGGTGCGCGCCGCCAAGGGCGCGGACAAGGCGCTGATCGCCGATGTCGCGGTGTTCGACGTCTACCAGGGCGAACGCCTGGAGCCGGGCAAAACGTCCGTCGCCCTGTGCGTGACCCTGCAACCGACCGAACGGACCCTGACCGACGAGGACATCGAGGCGGTCACGAAGAAGATCGTCGCAGCGGTGGTCAAGGCCACGGGCGGCGAACTGCGGGCGTAAGGAACCGGACGACAGGCCATCGGACCCCACGAACGGCGTCCGATGGCCCCCGCTCGACGGCACCTCCCCATCCGTTCCGGGCCTGACTGGAACCGACGCGGGGGCGGGCGCGCTGTCGTTGAACACTCCCCCGTCCCGGTCGGCGACCGGTCTATGACTATGATATGATGGTATACGCCCGACAGTGGGGACGGGCGGTATACCTGGTGACATCACGGACAATCAGACGATCATTTGGCCGGCTTTTTCCAGATGTCCCGCTCCAGCATCAGATTCACCTGCCGGTCAATTACCTCTTTCTTGTAGTCGGCGTGCTTCCCCGGAAGTTTATCGATGTACAGATTCTTGGGATAAACAGGCGTTTCATAGACGATCTGCGCCAGTTCCGAACGCACGTCCTTCAGCCAGTTGGTGACCTGGGCACTGGACCGATGGTGGCGCAGGGCTTCGATATCGATGACCCCGGATACGAACGTGGATCCGTTGGTGTCGAGTTGCTTGCCGACGATCCGGCCGCGGTAATCCACGATCATGGAGCACCCCCCACCGGCATCGACGCCCACCGTGTCCTCCGGATGGAGGTGATAACTCCCGATGTTCGGCGCCACGACGTACATGTTGTTTTCCAGCGCACGGGCCCGGTTGGTGATTTCAAAGAAGTCATTGCCGGTGAAGGGGGCCGGCAAGGACGCCCGGTACACGACTTCGGCGCCGTTCATCGCCAGGCCTCTACCATTCTCCGGGTAGCTCCCCTCCATCGCCATCATCACGCCGAGCCGACCGATTTTCGTGTCGGCGACCGGCCAGAAGGCATCCAGGGTGCGACCGTACTTCTCAATCCACCAGTCGAACAGATCGTGGGGGGAGACCGACCGCTCCACGGGCAGCAAGGCGTTGATCTTGTAGTGCTTCAGGATGACCGCACCGTCGGGATCGATGACGAAGCCCACGTTGAAGAAGAGATCCTTCCAGTCCGGATGGCGTGCCTTGGCCTGAGCCATGATGTACACGTTCCACTCCTTGGCGATGTCGCCAAGGGCGTCGGTTTCCGGGCCGGGAATGTCGATGCAGCAGGTCCTGGCGAAGTCCGCGTGATCAACATCAAGGACCTCGTCGTTGAACCCCATCAACGCACCTTCGGGAATCGCGATGAGCCGGACCGGGATGTCCAGATTGGACAGCCAAAAGGCCCCGTGGGTCAGCCCCCTCAAATGATCGATATTTTTCTGAATGTCCTCGCGCGTCCGAATGCCCCAGAATGAGGGAATAAGGCCAACGGCGTTATACGGCTCGATCATGGGTTCTCTTTCCTGGCAGGGGTGAGTGACGAGGCTGCCGACCGCCTTGCATGAGCGTGGACACCGGCGTTCTTGTGCGGACCCGCATCCCGATTTTGCGCGCGCCCCGTGCCGGAGTCCGCCCGGTCTATAGCGCTTTTCGCAAAAAGGGGCACCGGTTCTGTGCAGGCACGGTCGGGCGGGCCCCGTCACCGGAGCGCCGGGTCCGGAGACCGACGGTCGCGCCCCGTTCACCGAGGTTGAGGCTGAGGCTCAGCCTCGTGACTATGAACCTGTGCGGGAGGTCAAACGGGCGCAGTGCCCTGGACCTGTTGACAACCTTACCCGTTCCCGGCGGGTCGCCCTTCTTGTTCCCGGCCGATCAGGGCGACGGCCCGTTCACCGCGGCGCCGGACACGCTTCGGCGGCTGCGCGCCGTGGCCGGCCTGATTGACGTCACGCCGCATATGCTTCCCCATACCTTCGCCAGCGTGGCCGGCGACCTGGGGTTCTCCGACCTCACCATCGGCGCGCTGCTCGGTCGCGCGGCGCGCGGGATCACGCAAGGCTATGTGCACATCGACGCGGCGCAACGCCGCGCGGCCAACAGGGTGGCAGAGGACATCGCCAACAGGTTGGAGCCATGAACCCCTCCGCCCGCCCCTTGCCAGGGGGCCATCGGTCTCGGCCCGGTCAAGGACACGCCGCGCTCCGCGCGGAGACCTTCGGCCCACCTTGACCGAGCCAGCGACCGACGGCGTTTCGGCTGGCAGGTCGGAACGGAGGGATGACCGTGGGTCCGGTCGAACAGAGGGATAAACAAGATGGGGTCAATGGGCATGGGGGCCCGCTGTTGACCGGCGACGACGCTGGGCAGTTTCCGGCGGGGGCGAGGCCTGGACCACATTCGCCGCTTGGTCGCGGGCGAATCTGCTCGCCATTGCAAATTTCACAATCATAACCAAAAGTCATGGTTTGAATTTGGAGATAGGGTAGCACAGGAGAGCGTAAATGAGCGTGAATGAGCATACTGGGAAATGCATCTGGAAAGAAGGCAATATAAAAGAAAGCCTACGATGTCGCTTACCCCATTGCCTGCACGTCGTTTTTTTAGGAGCACCCTCCCTTCTCTGTGAGCAGATTGCATTTAAGGAATTGAAATTTATAAGATAAAAGGGAGGGCGTCGGCAAAGGCAATAACACTTCATCCGACGCCGTCTCTGTTCACACCGACCACCCCAAAAGGGCAGAGAGCCCCGCTTCATGTCAATCCAGGAGCGACATCAGCCCGTTATCCATCCAGTGCCGACACGTGCCGTGACCGTTTCTGGCATGCTGCTGTGTCAGGACTCCCCTGAGCGGAAGTCATTGCCTTGGTTGGTGGCGCCGCCAACAATCCATCGTCGCAATTCCATACCTCTCCATCTCTTGCAGGGGAATCGCATTTGAGAAATCGGGGTAGCGGTCGGGCTTGAAATGGATTCTGTAGGGGACTCCCTTGGATTAAGCGGGAGGCTCCATGT
>NZ_JACIGJ010000018.1 GCF_014197855.1 Roseospira marina | reverse complement strand
CCGACGATCTCGACTTCCTCACCGACCTTGATCACACCGCGCTCAACGCGGCCCGTCACCACCGTACCACGGCCCGAAATCGAGAACACGTCCTCGATCGGCATCAGGAACGGCTGGTCCTTCGGACGCTCCGGCTGCGGAATGTAGCTGTCCACCGCCTTCATCAGCTCGATGATCGAGTTCTTCCCGATCGTCTCATCGCCGTCCTCAAGCGCCACAAGCGCCGAGCCCTTCACGATGGGGATATCATCGCCCGGGAAGTCGTACGACGACAGAAGCTCGCGAACCTCAAGCTCAACCAGCTCCAGAAGCTCCTCGTCGTCCACCTGGTCCACCTTGTTCATGTACACGACCAGTGCCGGCACACCCACCTGACGCGCCAGAAGAATGTGCTCGCGCGTCTGCGGCATCGGCCCATCGGCCGCCGACACAACCAGGATCGCGCCGTCCATCTGCGCCGCGCCCGTGATCATGTTCTTCACATAGTCCGCGTGCCCCGGGCAGTCCACGTGCGCGTAGTGACGCGTCTCCGTCTGGTACTCAACGTGCGCCGTCGAGATCGTGATCCCGCGCGCCCGCTCCTCCGGGGCCTTGTCGATCATGTCGTAGGCCGAGAACGTCGCACCGCCCGTCTCCGCCAGAACCTTCGTGATCGCCGCCGTCAGCGTCGTCTTGCCGTGGTCAACGTGCCCAATCGTGCCCACGTTGCAATGCGGCTTGCTGCGGTCAAACTTTTCCTTCGCCATGGTCAGTCCCGTCCTTCCTCGAATCGGCGCGCGGCGGTGATATCGGCACGGCCCGTCAGCGAACATGTCAAAAAAGGCCGACGAGCGGGGCTCATCGGCCTTGGGGCGGCCCCGAAAGGGTTCCGTCTCCGCCTCGGCCCCCGGCGGCGCGCCGAAAACCGGACGGGGTTGGAGCGGGTGATGGGAATCGAACCCACACAACCAGCTTGGAAGGCTGGGGCTCTACCATTGAGCTACACCCGCACCCCGGGCTTCCCGCCGATGGGGCGGGAAGGGATTTGGTGGAGGGGGTTGGATTCGAACCAACGTAGGGTTACCCCGCCGGATTTACAGTCCGGTGCCTTTAACCACTCGACCACCCCTCCGTTCGGCGCTTCCCGCCCCGGCGGAGACCCCGCATAATGGTGATTTGCCGTGCTGTGTCAACGGGATTTTCTGCCCGTTTGCAGATCGCGGCGTCTGGCGCCTACGGCCGTGTCTGGCCGGTGCCGCGCACCTGGTATTTGAAAGTTGTGAGCTGCTCGACCCCCACCGGGCCGCGCGCGTGCAGCTTGCCGGTGGCAATGCCGATCTCCGCCCCCATGCCGAACTCGCCGCCGTCGGCGAACTGGGTGGAGGCGTTGACCATCACGATGGCGCTGTCGACCTCGTTGAGGAAGCGCGCGGCGGCCTCCGCGTTCTCCGTCAGGATGGCGTCGGTGTGGTCGGAGCCGTGCGCGGCGATGTGCGCCATCGCGTCGTCGAGCCCCTCCACCACCTTCATGGACACGATGGCGTCGAGATATTCGGTGTCCCAATCGGCGTCGACCACCGGCTCGGCGGAGGGCGCCAGCGTGCGCACCCCGTCGCAGCCGCGGACGGTACAGCCGGCCTCGTTCAGATCCCGCACCAGCGCGGGCACAATGTCGGCGGCGATGGCGCGGTCGACCAGGATGGTCTCGGTCGCGCCGCAAATCCCGGTGCGACGCATCTTGGCGTTGACCGCGACCGTCCGCGCCATGTCCAGGTCCGCGCCGGCATGGATATAGGTGTGGCAGAGGCCGGCAAGGTGCTGGAACAGGGGGATCCGGCTTTCGGCCGTCACCCGCTCGATCAGCCCCTTGCCGCCGCGCGGCACGATCACGTCGACGTACTCCGATGCCCGCAGCAGGGCGCCCACGGCAGCGCGGTCGGCGGTCGGGATCATCTGGCAGGCGTCGGCGGGCAGGCCGGCGGTGTCGAGGCCGTCCTGGATCGCGGCCAGGATGGCGCGAGAGGAATGGAAGCTCTCCGACCCGCCGCGCAGGATAACCGCGTTGCCAGCCTTCAGGCACAACGCGGCGGCGTCGGCGGTGACGTTGGGACGGCTTTCATAGATCACGCCAATCACCCCGATCGGCACGCGCACGCGGGCGATGCGCAGGCCGTTGGGCCGGTCCCAGGCCGCCAGTTCGGTCCCGACCGGATCGGGCAGCGCCGCGACCTCCTGCAGGCCCTTGGCCATCGCCTCGATGCGCGCGTCGGTCAGACGCAGCCGGTCGAGCATGGCGGCGGGCAGCCCCTTCGCTTCCCCCGCGGCGATGTCCAGGGCGTTGGCGGCCAGGATGGTGTCGATCTCGGCGCGCAGGGCCTCGGCGGCGGCGGTCAGAACCGTGTCCTTGGCGGCGCTCGGCGCGGTGGCGAGCGCGCGGGCGGCGGCCCGCGCCCGCCGGCCGATGTCGGTCATCAGGGCATCAACGTCGGCCACAGCGTCGGGCCCCGCCTCTTTGGGCCCCACCTCTTTGGGCCCCACCTCTTTGGGCGTTGCGTCCAGAGCGTCCATCATCCTGTCTCCGCACCATACGTCTTCATCAGGGTGTCGGTATCCCACAGGGTGCGCGCCCTGTCACTCACCTTGGCCTCCCCTTAGCCTCCCCTTGGCATCCACCGGGGATGGCAGGGTGAGGGCTCAGAACCGGTCCTTGCGGCCGCGCACCTCGGCCAGCACCGCCACCGGATCGGCGCCCGCCAATCCGAGCCGCGCCGCCAGAGCCGGATCATCGGCGCGCAGGAACGGGTTGGCGGCGGCTTCCTCCCGCAGCGTCGACGGGACGGTAGGCTGCCCATCCGCGCGCAGGCGGTCCACCGCGTCGGCGCGCGCGGTCAGGGCCGCGTTGTCCGGATCGACCGACAGCGCGAAACGCACGTTCGCCGCCGTGTACTCGTGGGCGCAAAAGACCCGCGTTTCCGGCGGCAGCGCGCGCAGCTTGGACAGAGAGTCCCACATTTGCGCGGGGCTGCCCTCGAACAGCCGCCCGCAACCGATGGAAAACAGGGTATCGCCGCAGAACAGCGCCGCCGAGTCTGCGAACCAATAGGCGATATGGCCCACCGTGTGGCCCGGCACTTCGAACACTTGAGCCACCTGCCGACCCACCGCCACGGTGTCGCCCTCCACCACCCGGACATCGATGCCGGGAATACGATCGGCGTCGCGGTCGTTGCCGACGATGGTGCAGCCGGTGGCGCGCTTGATGTCGCGGTTACCGCCGGTGTGATCATGATGGTGATGGGTGTTCAGGATGTACGTGATCCGCCAGCCCAGACGCTCCGCCGCCTCCAGCACCGGCGCCGCCACCGAGGGATCGACGGCGGCCGTCTCGTCCGTCTCCGGGTCGTGCACCAGATAGACGTAGTTGTCGTTGAGGACGGGCACTTGCTCTATGATGAGGCCGGCCATGGAACTCTCCCTCCGTTCGACGGTTGGCGGGCGATCGTTCCCCATATAGAGTCCAGGGACCGACCTCGCCAGGGCCCGCTTCGCCAGGGAAGGAGCGTCTGCATGCGCGCCGACGTCATTGACCTTCGCGATTTTTATGCCTCGCCGCTGGGCGAGCTGGCGCGACGTCAGATTAGCCGCCATGTGCGTGCGCTGTGGCCGAACGTGCGCGGGGAGCGCATTCTCGGGCTGGGTTTCGCCGGGCCGTATCTGGATGTGTTCGCGGAGGAGGCCGAGCGGACGCTGGCCGTCATGCCGCCCTCCCAAGGCATCATGCGCTGGCCAGCCCAGGGCACCAACCGGGCCGTGCTGGCCGACGAGACCGAACTGCCCTTCCCCGACTGCTCGATCGACCGCATCCTTCTGGTGCACGGGCTGGAGGGCCTGGAGCAGACCACGGCGGCCTTCCGCGAACTGTGGCGCGTGCTGACGGACGCCGGGCGGCTGCTGATCGTGGTGCCGAACCGGCGCGGCCTGTGGTCGCGGCTGGAGCGCAGCCCGTTCGCTTGCGGCCGGCCGTATTCCAGCGGGCAGTTGGAGGCCGTCCTGCGCGCCAACCTGTTCGCACCCGAGGCGCGGGGCGCGACGCTTCTGACCCCACCGTTCCAGTCCGCGATGGTGCAGTCGCTGGCGCCCGTCATCGAGCGGATCGGGTCCCGCTGGTGTCCCGGCGTCGCGGGCGTGCTGGTGACGGAGGCGGGCAAGCAGATCCACGCCCTGCCCCTGTCGCGCGAGCTGCGGCCGGCGCGCTCCCGGGAGTCGGTGGTCGCCCTGCCGGGTCTGCGGCCGGGCGCGGTCGCGGCGCAGCGTCGGACGGAGCCGCCGCCGATGGCGCAACCGCCCCGCCCGGTTCGGTGAGCCCAAAACAGGAGCGGGGCCGTCAGCCCGCCCGGATCTGCTGGATGAACTCCGCGACGTGCTGGCGCAGGGAATCCGCCTGCTGACCGAGTTCGTTCGAGGCTCCCAGCACCTGGCTGGCGGATTCGCCCGTCTCCCCCGCAGCGTGTGATGCGCCCTGGACGTTGCGGGACACATCCCGCGTGCCGTCGGAGGCCTGCTGTGCGTTGCGCGCAATTTCGTCCGTCGCGGCGCGCTGTTGCTCGATGGCCGAGGCGATGGCCGTTGAAATCGTGTTGATCTCCTCGATCGTGCCGCTGATCGCCCGGATGGCGTCCACGGACTGGGACACCTGACCCTGAATGGCGGTGATCTGCTGGCTGATGTCGCCCGTGGCCTTGGCGGTTTCGCCGGCGAGGGTCTTGACCTCCTGCGCCACCACGGCGAAGCCGCGTCCGGCCTCGCCGGCGCGCGCGGCTTCGATGGTCGCGTTCAGGGCCAGCAGATTTGTCTGATCGGCGATATCACTGATCAGGTCAACCACCTGGCCGATCTTCTGGGCGGCGCTGGCCAGATCCTCGATGACCCCGTTGGTGCGGCGCGCGTCTTCCACCGCCTTGCCGGCAATCAAGGTGGATTGGGACACTTGGCGGCCGATCTCGGCAACCGACGCGCTCAATTCCTCGGCCGCGCTGGAGACCGCCTGCACGCTGACCGACGCCTCCTCCACCGCGGCGGCCGCCGAGGACGACAACCCATTGCCTTTTTCGGCCGTGCTCGACAAAAACTCGGCGGACGCTTGCAACTCCGTGGCCGCGGACGACACCGTGTGCACGATCCCCTCGATGGACTTCGCGAACCTATCGGACACGTCGTTCAGCCTCTTGGCTTGGTCCAACTGCGCTTTTCGGCTCGCCTCCTGTTCGGCGGCAAGAGAATCCGCCTTGATCATGTTGTCCTTGAACACCAGGACGGTCTTGGCCATGGCCCCAAGCTCGTCGCCCCGGTCGGCACCGGGGATCGTGACCGCCTTGTCGCCGTCGGCCAACCGCCCCATCACCGCGGACAGGTCGAGGATCGGCTGAGACACACTGCGCACGATGAGCCAGCCGGTGCCCATGGCGAGCGCCACGCCGACGGCCCCCAGGCCAACCAGGAACGCGAAGGCAAATTCGAACGCCGCGTCGCCGCTGGTGCTGGCCTCCTCAGCGCCGTCCTGGTTCAACTGAATCAGGGTCACGAGTTGGGCGCTGGCGTCGTCGAACGCACGCCGCGACTCCCCCTTGAACAGAGCGGCCGCCTCGTCGTTCCGGTTCTCCCGTGACAAGGTAATCAGGCGGACGTGAACGCTCTGATTCTGGCTCCACAAGCTTTTGAACGTGTTAAACAATTCACGCTCGTGGTCCGACGAGATCAGCGACTCGTACCGCTGGACTGTGGATTCAATGGCCGCGTCCAACCTGTCCAGTTCCACGTCCGCCGCCGCCATTGCCGCGGAATCCAACGACATGACATGCATCCCCTCGGCGATGCGATAGTCGCTGGTCTGCGTGTTGAGCCGGCCAATCACCCGCACACTCGGCAGCCAGTTATCCGTGATGACGGTCGACTTATGGTTGATTTCAGACATCTGAAACAGCGAAAAGCCACCAAAACACACGATCACGAGGCTGACGACCGCAAACGCGCCAATGAGTTTTTGCTTGATTGAAAGAGAGCCCATGTTCCCTGCTCCACCGTGCAAACGGGGGCACGGCACGCCCCCGGACACCCGCCATCGCTAGTCATCGCGGTTTGGCAACGAGTTGGAGAGAATTTCACAGCGCTCCTTAATTTTCTATTGCTTGGGCAAAGCTCGTAAAACGGGTGCGCGCCCCGCGCCACGCCGTGAAAGGCCCCGTGAAAGGCCCCGTGAAAGGCTTTGTGTGGCCGGCCCCACCGGTCTGTTTTGTGTCCCCGCTCTTTCCTGTGCTGTCAGGGATCCGAAGGGCCGATGTCCGTCGGCGTCACCGGGCCCCCGAGGACTCCAACACGCCCCGCCGCAACTCGTAGAGGGCGACCGCACAGGCGTTGGACACGTTCAGGCTCTCGACCGCCCCGGCCACCATGGGCAGCCGCGCCAGATGGTCGCAGCGATCCCGGGTCAACCGCCGCAGCCCGCTCCCCTCCGCCCCCAACACAAGGGCCAGCGCTCCCGTCAGGCCGGCGCCGGCCAGGGTCGCGGGGGCGTCGGCATCGAGCCCCACGCTCCAGAAGCCCCGGTCGCGCAGATCGTCGAGGGCCCGGGCCAAATTGGGCACACGCATCAACGGGACCCGCTCCAGCGCGCCCGACGCCGCCTTGGCCAGCGCGCCCGTCTCGGCCGGAGCATGCCGGTCCTGGGTGATCACCGCCCGTGCCCCGAACGCTGCGGCCGAGCGCAGAATGGCGCCCACATTGTGCGGGTCGGACACCTGATCCAGAACCACCACCACCGCGGACTCTCCTGGGGCCGCGAGCGCCAGGTCGCCGATATCCGCGTCGGGGAGCGGCCCGACCTCCAGCGCGAGGCCTTGGTGCACCGCCCCGGGCGGCAGCAAGCCCTCCAGGGCGCCCCGGTCGGCCGGCTCGATGCCCAGGCCGCGCGCCTCGGCCAGCGCCGTGACACCGGGAGCGGTGTCCGCCGTCGCCCACAGGCGGCGCACGGGGCGGTCCGGATTTTGCAGCGCCGCAACCACGGGATGGCGGCCGTAGAGGCGCATGACGCCATCGCCATGCCCGGGCCCACGCCCGGCGCGCGGCGGGCGGGCGCCTTTCCGCGGGTTCGGGCGCGGGGACGTCGGGTGGGCGCGGCGATCAGAGCGAGACGACGGAGACATGGCGAATCCTGGCAACGAGACGGGCAACCGGTGAGGGGCGAGCAGGACGGCAGACGAAGGCCGCATGGGGCACCGATAGCATGGTCCGGGTCATCGGGGGCAGAGGGAACCGCCCCGGGACTCGCGGGGACCGCCGCCGGATTCGGGACGTCCTCCGCGCCCGAACGCCGTCGCAGGTGGACGCGCCGTTGAAACCGCCCCCAAAACGGCGGTACGGTGCCGGTCGCGTGCCCTGGTGCCGCACCGGTCGTGACGGATGCGCCCACCAGCCCCATAGTCCTACTCCGTATTGTGTGTCCGCGCCGGTCCGGTGGAGTGCGCGTACTCTGACCCTACCCGCGAACGGACCCGGCATGCTTGGCTCTGCTATCGCGCCCCGGCTACTCCCACACAGGAACTGACGCCCCATGAAAACTCGGTTTTTCACGCATGCCCCCCTTTCGACGGCCCTTCGGCGGACCGCTCTGGCCGGCATGCTGGCCGTCACCCTTGCGGCATGCGGCGACGCGGAAAGCAAGCAGGCGGAGTACCTGGAGCGCGGCAAAGATCTCTTCGAAGCCGGAGACTATGTCCGGGCGAGTGTCGAGTTCCGCAACGTCCTGCAAATCGATCCCAAGAACGTCGAAGGCCGCTACTACCTTGGTTTGATCTCTGAGGAGAACGGCAACTATCAGGCCGCCTTTCAACAGTTCAAAGCCGTCTCGCAACTCGATGAAACGCACGTGCAGGCCCGTCTGCACATCGCCCAATACCTGCTCGTCGGCGAACAGACGGCCCGCGCCCGGGCGCTGTATCAGGAGCTCGTGGCGTTGGCGCCCGACGACCCGGAGGTCATAACGCTGGGGGCCGGACTGGCGCTGCAGGAGGGCAACCTCGACGAGGCCGAGACCCTGGCGCGGCGGGCCCTGGAGGCCGATCCCGCCTCGGGCGGGGCGGTGTCTGTCCTGGCCGGCGTCCTGACCAAGCGCGGCGACCTCGACGCCGCGATCACCCTTGTGGACGATGGGCTGAAGCGGTCACCCGACAATCAGACGCTGCGGCAACTCGACCTGAGCCTCTTGATGCAGGCCGGCCGCCCCGACGAGGCCAAGGACGGATTCCGCGCCTGGATCGCCAGCACACCGGAGTCGTTCGGGCCACGGTCCGACTTCGCCCGATACCTCGTGAGCCTGGGCGACGTCGAGACGGCCAAGGGGGTCCTCCGTCAGGCCATTGAGGATGGCGTTGGCGGCAGCCAGCCGCGCCTGACCCTGGCGAACCTGCGCCAACAGACCGAAGGCGTGGACGCGGCCGTTGAGGAGCTGGAGGCCGCCATCGCCGCCCATCCCGACACCACGGACTACCGGTTCGTCCTGGCGGAGCGCCTGCACCAGGCCGACCGACTGGACGAGGCCCGCACGACCCTCCGGGGCATCATCGACCAGCACGGCACCGATGAGGACGGCCTGAAGGCACGCACCGCGTTGGCGCGCCTGGAAGTAAACGACGGCAACCGCGACGCCGCCCAAGCCCTGATCGACGACGTGCTTGCCGTGGACGCGGAAAACACGGGCGCCCGCTTTGTCCAGGGGGCCATGAATGTCAATGACGGGAACTTCGAGGCCGCGATCTCGGATCTGCGGACCGTCCTGCGCGGCAATCCGGAAAATGTGGACGCCCTGCGCCTTCTGGCGCGGACCGAGCGTGCGCAGGGCGACGAAGCCCTGGCCTTGCAGACCTTGACGCGCCTGGTGGAGATCGCCCCGGCGGACGTGGCCGCGCTGGAGGAACTCGCCGCCCTGCAGGATCGCCAAGGCAATCCGAGCGCCGCGATGGACACCCTTGATCGGGCGCTCGCCATTGCACCCAACGCGCCCCGGCTGCTGGCCGCCAAGGCCACCTTGGCCACCCGCGAAGAGGCCTGGACCGAGGCCGAGGCGGCGATTTCGACGCTGGCCGAGGTCCCCGAACAGGCGGATCAGGCCCGCCTGCTCCATGCCCGTCTGCGCCTTCAGCAGGGCCGTTACGACGAGGCGTTCGACGATTTCGAGGCGGTTCGGACCGCCGTGCCCGACTCGACCGCGGCCGCCAGCGGGGCCGTGACCGCGCTGATGGCCGCCGGGCAGACCGACCGCGCCCTGGCGTATGTTGCCGGCTTGCGGGCGGCCCAGCCCGACAGCCCCTTCCTGGCCACGCTGCAGGGCGAAACCCTGGCCCAGGCCGGCGACGGGGACGCCGCCGCCACCGCCTTCCGCGAGGCCATTGCGCTGCGAGCCGACGCCCTGCCGGCCTATCTGGGCCTCGCCCAGGTGCAGGGGGCGCAGAATGACCGCGCGGCGCAAATTGCGACCCTGCGGGCGGGGCTGGACGCGCTGCCCGATAACCCGGCCCTGCTGCTTGATCTCGGCGGCGCGCTGACCGCCAGCGACCAGAACGCGGCAGCGCTGGACGTGTTCCGCCAGCTCGCGGACCTTCAGCCGCGCAACCCTCTGGTGATTAACAACTACGCGTCGCTTCTCGTCGCCCTCGAACCGGACAATACGACTGCGGTGCAGGAGGCCTGGAAGCGCCTTGAGCCCTTGCAGAGGACCGAAAATCCCTATCTCCTCGACACCATCGGGGCCGTTCTGCTCCAACTCGGGGATGCCCGACAGGCCCAGGCCTATTTGGAGCGTGCGGTCGCCCTCAAGGACGACATGCCCGAGGCGCATTATCACCTAGGGCTGGCGCTGCTTGACCTCGGGAACGCCGCCGATGCCGTGCCCCATCTGGAGCAGGCGGTCAACGCGCCGGCCGCATTCCTCGGCAAGGCGGAGGCCCAGGCCGCCCTCGATCGGGCCCGCCAGCAAGCCCAGACCGCTCCGAACTGACCGATCCCGGTCGCCCGCCGCCCCCCCCGCCTCATCGCGCAGCGGGGGGGGGCTTACGCGCATCCCGGGTCACCGATGGCCCGTGCTCCGTTTCCGTCCCGTGAAATTCTGTGCTGCGCGTGCGAAGGCCCGCTTGATGCCCAGGACAAAGCCGTATAGTTTTTAAATGGAAACAAGGATTTGCCCAACTTTAAGCGGGAGATTCGACGTTTGCCGGAACTTCGTGTGATCGACGCGCCTCGGTTCGGGCGCGCCCGCTCTGCCCGCCTGACCCCAGACGACTTGAGCTCAGACGACCTGAGGTCAAACGACGTGGGCCCAGACGCACGGACCGGGGCGAAACCCGCCGACCCACCGTGACCTGACATGCCCCGATCCGATCCCCAACACGCCCCGTCCCAGCGACGCCGGATGCTCTCCCTGGGCATGAGCCGCGCCCTGTTCGTCGCGGCGACGCAGGCGACCGACGTTCTGTCGTTCGTCTTTGGCGCGTATTTGGCCCATTCGATCCGCTTTGGATCCGATCCCTTCCAGAGCCTGGAAGTGGGGCCGGTCATCCTCTCCGTGATCCTCGTCCTGCTCGTCTTCCCGACCGCACGGGCGACCGGCCTGCCCGCCCTGGAGAACCCGTGGCGCGGCGTGAAGCGGATGTCGCAGGCGTTCGCAAGCGTGTTCGTCGTCCTGGCCATCATCGGGTTCAGCCTGCAACAGACGGAACAATTCTCCCGCCTCTGGGTCGTCAGTTGGATCGTCGCAACCTATTTCAGCCTGCTGTGCACGCGGGTTTGGTGGTCCGGGTTCCTGAAACACGGCATCGACAGCGGCTATCTGCGGGAACGCATCGCCCTGATTCACGGCCGTGACCAGCGATACCTGGACGCCATCATCGCGGATCTCAGGGCGCACGGGTTCGAAATCGACGCCTTGGTGCCGCTTTATCCCGAGGCGCCCGCCGCCGTTGCCCTGGACAGCGCGCCCACGGGGTCCACGCCCCGCCGGTTCGACGACCTGACGGATTTCGTGCACCGCTTCGGGACGGACGCCAAGACCGACCGGGCGCTGCTGATTCCCGACACGAACACCGGGATGACCCTGCACCAGATCGCAGCCGACCTGCGCATGATTTCGCTGGACGTCGACGTGATCCCCTGCGGCTACGATCCCTCCCTGCTCGGCCGCATCCCGCGGCTGGCCGGCCGCATCCCCGTGGTCAACCTGATGACCCGGCCCCTGTCGGATGCAGACGTGTTCGTGAAACGCACGGAGGACCTGATCCTCGGGGGGCTGTTCCTGATCCCGCTGCTCCCCGTTTTGGCGCTGATCGCCCTTCTGGTGAAGCTCGACAGCCCGGGCCCCGTGCTGTTCGCGCAATCGCGCGCCGGGTTCAACAACGTGCCCTTCCGGATCTACAAGTTCCGGTCGATGTACGTGCACGATGACCCTCATGTCCGTCAGGCCACCCGCGACGACGACCGCATCACCCGCGTCGGGCGCGTCCTGCGACGGACCAGCCTCGACGAGTTGCCGCAGCTGTTCAACGTGATCCGGGGCAGCATGTCCCTGGTCGGCCCACGCCCGCATGCGCTGGCGCACGATCGCGAGTATACTGAGATGATCGGGACGTACATCGCGCGGCACCGCATGAAACCGGGCCTGACCGGTTGGGCGCAGGTCAACGGGTGGCGCGGAGAAACCGACACCCTCGAGAAGATGCTAAAACGGATCGAGCACGACCTGTACTATGTCGATACATGGTCGTTATTCTTTGATCTGAAGATTATTGTCCTGACATTGCGCGTACTGTACCATCGTAACGCGTACTGATCCGTGCGGCACCTGGGCAAGTCTTGCCCCGCCGCCCCGCACCCCGGGCCGGTCACCGGCGCGCTCCCGGTCCGCCGCCGTACCCGCCATCGTCACCGCCACCGAAGGGTGGCTCCACGGAGCCTTGCCCTATTTGGGAGTCTTTTCATGCGTGTCGCGATTTTCGGACTGGGCTATGTCGGGTTCACGGCGGCCTGCTGCATCGCCCACGAGGGCCACACCGTCCTCGGCGTCGATGTCAGTGAATCCAAGGTGGCCGAGATCAACGCGGGCGTTCCGCCGATCGCCGAGCCCGGGGTGGCCGAACTGTTGACCGAGGCCCGCGCCGCCGGCCGGCTGAGCGCGACCACCACGATCGGCTCCGCGCTGGAGGAGATCGATCTGGCGATCGTCTGCGTCGGCACGCCCAGCGCCCCGGACGGCTCGCAGAACCTCAGCTACATCGCCGACGTCTCCCGCCAGATCGCCGCTGCCACGCGGCCGGGGCGCAGCCGGCCGCTGACCGTCGCCTACCGCTCCACCCTGCGGCCGGGCACCATGACCCGCGTGGTCGCGCCGGTGTTCCGCGCCCATCTGGGCGAGGCGTTCGCCGACACCGTGGAGTTGGTCTACAACCCGGAATTCCTGCGCGAGTCCTCCGCCGTCAAGGACTACTTCAACCCGCCCAAGATCGTCATCGGCACCGCCGACGGCCAGCCATCGGCCACCATGGACGCCTTGCACGCCAATCTGAACGCACCGGTGTTCGTCACCGCCTATGGCGAGGCGGAGTTCACCAAGTTCGTGGACAACACCTGGCACGCGGTCAAGGTCGCCTATGCCAACGAGATCGGCCGGGTGTGCCAGCAGCTCGGCATCTCCGCCCGCACGGTGCACGAGATCTTCGTATCGGACACCAAGCTGAACATTTCCCCCTATTACACCCGGCCGGGCGGGGCGTTTGGCGGCTCCTGCCTGCCCAAGGATGTGCGCGCCCTTCAGTTCATCGCCAACGACATCGGCGCCAACACCCATGTGGTGGACAGCCTGTTGCGGTCCAACGAGGCCCATAAGAACCATCAGCTCCAGTCGGCAACCCGCGATCTGGCGCCGGGCGCCCGCGTCCTGCTGGTCGGGCTGGCGTTCAAGGCCGGCACCGACGACCTGCGCGAAAGCCCGGGCGTGGATCTGGCGCGGAAACTCCTCGACGCCGGATTCGCGCTGTTCGTGCACGACCCGGCGCTCGACCCGCGCAAGCTGGTCGGCCAGAACCTCGGCTACGCCTATGCCCACCTGCCGAGCATCGACCGCCTGCTGGTCGACCGCACCGCCGCGGAACAGGAGAACTGGGACCTCGTGATCGCGACGAACCGGCTGATCGACGACCTCGATATGACCGGGCGAACCGTCGTCGCCCTGGACGTGATCCCCTAAGGACCCGATTCCCCAAAAACGCGCCCGCTCACGACGCGACCCTGGACACACGGAGCCCCCCTTGACCACACCCCCGCACCCGCCGGTCGGCCCGCCCCTGACGCGCGCCGATCTGGAGCGCGACCGCCCGCTCGACGGGCGCCGTGTCCTGATCGTCGTAGAAAACCTGCCGGTGCCGTTCGACCGCCGGGTGTGGATGGAGGCGCGGACACTGGCGGCCGCCGGCGCCCGCGTCACGGTCATCTGCCCGACCGGCAAGGGCTATGAGACCCGCGACGAGGTGCTGGAAGGCATCCGCGTCCTGCGCCATCCCCTGCCGCTCGACGCCAAGGGGGCCGTCGGATATCTGCTGGAATACGGCGCGGCCCTGTTCTGGGAAACGGTGCTGGCGTGGCGCGTCTGGCGGCGCGACGGCCTGGATGTCATCCACGGCTGCAACCCGCCGGACCTGATCTTTCTCGTCGCCCTGACGCTGCGGCCCTTCGGCGTGCGCTACCTGTTCGACCACCACGACATCAATCCGGAGCTGTACGAAGCCAAGTTCGAGCGGCGCGGCCCGTTCTGGCGCCTGATGGTGCTGTTCGAACGCCTGACCTTCGCCGCCGCGCGGGTGTCGATCGCCACCAACGACAGCTATCGGGCCATCGCCATCAAGCGCGGCCGCATGAAGCCCGAGGATGTCTTCGTCGTGCGCTCCGGCCCCGATCTGTCGCGTGTCAAGGCGGTGCCCCCGGTGGACACGTGGCGCAACGGGCGGCGCTTCCTGGTCGGCTATGTCGGCGTCATGGGCCAGCAGGAGGGCCTCGACCTGCTTCTGGAGGCGGCACGCCTTCTGGTGCAGGAACACGGCCGCGAGGACATCCAGTTCGTGCTGGTCGGCGGCGGCCCCAGCCTCGACGACATCCGCCAGATGGCCGAAACGATGGGCCTGGCCCCCTACGTCACGCTGACCGGGCGCGCGCCCGATGCCGACCTGTTCGCGGTGCTGTCCACCGCCGATGTCTGCGTCAACCCGGACCGCGTGAACCCGATGAACGACAAGTCCACCATGAACAAGATCATGGAGTACATGGCGCTGGGCAAGCCGATCGTGCAGTTCGAGGTGACGGAAGGCCGGGTGTCCGCCGGCGAGGCCTCGCTGTACGCCGCCCCCAACGACCCGCGCGACATGGCGGCCAAGATCGCCGCTCTGCTCGACGACCCGGAGGCGCGGACGCGCATGGGCACCATCGGCCGCCAGCGGGTGGAGGCCGATCTGTCCTGGGACCATCAGATCGCCCCTCTGGTGGCGGCCTATCGCCGTGTAACGGCGGACCTATGATACGGAACAGAAACGGGTCGGCGGTAACGGAGCGGGAGTAACGGGACAGCCTGTCACTGCGCTGCCCTACAGTAGGGCATAGACAATTTCCGGGCAGTCGAGGTAAAGTACTATCGGGTAGTCGGCGGCGCATTACGTTTCTCTGCCGTTTCATTCCGATAGGACTTCTAATATGGACAACACACCGTTAGAACTCGACAACATTATTGAACTAGAGCGGGAATTCTTCTCGGATATTTTGACGACGAACGCTAACATTACACCCGACATGAAAGCCGCTTTTCGCAACGAGACTATCGCGGAACGGCGGCAACGTTTGTGCCGCGAGCTGTATCAAGAGTTCGAAGGCCGCGTGATGGAGGGTCCGTTCCGAGGCCTCTTCTTGGAGCCGACGCCGGCCTGGAGCGCCAGCGACCAGTGCAGCATGCTCCTGGGCACCTACGAAGCCGAGGTCGTGGCGCTCCTGTTCTCCCCGGCGACGGCCCACCGCGATCACCTGGTCAACCTTGGGGGGGGGTGACGGCTATTATGCCGTGGGCGGGCTCACATCCGGACGGTTCAAGACTGTGGATTGCTTCGAACTGTGCGCCGATCAACGGGCTGTCATTGAAAAGACCGCGTCGCGCAACGCAGTGTCGGACCATTTGCGCATTCATGGCGAAGCCACGGACGACTTTCCGTCCGCTATTCCGGACACCGATTGGTCCCGAACATTGATTCTGTGCGACATTGAGGGTGAAGAGTTCCGCGTCTTTACGGATCGGTGCTTTAGCACCCTGCAACGCGCCGAGATCATCGTCGAGATCCACAAATGGATCGACGATTTCTGGGAGCATTATACGGCGTTCCTCAAGCGCGCGAGCCCGTACTTCGACATCGAACTCCTGGAGCGATCGACCCTCCCGGCGCGGACACCGAAGTTCTTGCACAACCTGCCGGACGACAATCGCCTCCTGATGCTGTCGGAAGGGCGGCCGAACATGATGCGCTATCTTCACCTTAAGGGCCGCGCCTGAGACCGGCACGATCGCACGGGCGGCCGACCGGGATAGGATCAGGCGATCCGGTGAATGATGCCCCAGGTCTGGATGCGCCCCTTCGCGCCGGGTTTGTAGGGGCTCGTCTGGCCCTTGTGCGCGCCCCACATATCGATCGCGTAACCGCCTTCGTCCGCCTTGTAGGTAAACGGCGTTCCCGCTTTGATGGCCTGAACGTGCACGTTGGCGTCCCAGGGGTCGCAGATGGTGGCGTAGTGGGTGCCCCGGAGCGACCGCACGGTGTCGATGACCGCCCAGTGCGCGCCGCCGGAATCCCAGTCCACGCCAATGATGATGGGGTTGACGGTCAGGGTGGGGCCGGGGGCCGCCGTGACCCCGACGAGGTCGATGATCTTCTGCGACGCCGGGCCGGCGGCCACCTGCGACCACATCCACTTTCCGCACTTCAGGCCGTTCAGCACCGTGACGAGGTGGTTGGGGTGCGTGCCGACCTTCTCCGGCTGGTACGTACCGCCGGACGCCTTGGAATAGGCGTCGTAGATGTCCTTGTTGATGTGCACCGCCTGCGCCCCGGGGGTGATCTTGTTGATCTTGAAGACGCACATCAGCACGCTGGCGATGCCGCACGACATGTTCGCCTCCTGGCCGAACACAAGGTGCATGTCGCCGAACCGGGTGAACCGACTGAACCAGGCCATGGGTCCTCCTCCCCAAGGACGGCGCGCCCAGGACCGCCGGCCTTCGTTCGGGCCCCGGCCGCCACGTCGATGATGCCCCGTTTCCAGAACGGCAACAAACCGAACATTGATCGCCCGATTCAACGTTTGAGGGCTCGAGTCCGCCGTCGCCGGCCCACTCTCCGGACTATTCGGGGGGCGATCCAGGGCACCACCCAAACGGCCACGGTCACACCAGCGAGCACGGCGGCCAACGGACGGCCGACGAACACCGCTGGATCGCCGCCGCTTTTCATGAGCGAGACCAACGCGGCCTCCTCCACCATGGGACCGAGGACGAACCCGAGCACCGCCGGCGCCAGCGGCAGCCGCGCGGCCTCCATTCCCACGCCCAAAAGACCAACCACCACGGTCACCACCAGCGCCGTCGTCGTGCCCTCGACGGCGTACACACCGATCAGGGCGAGCCCCAGAACCAGCGGCATCAGGATCGCATCCGGCACGCGCAGCAGCGGCCGCGCCAGGGCCATCGCCAGCAGCCCGGCCGGCACCAGCAGCAGGTTGGCCAGCAGATAGGCCAGCACGACGGCGGTCATCAGGGTCGGCTGGATGACGAAAACGGCGGGGCCCGGCGTCACGCCCTTCAGCATTAGAAGGCCGATCACGATCGCGGTCAGGGAATCTCCCGGCAGACCAAGCACCGTGGCCGGCACCAGGGCGCCGCCGATGGCGGCGTTGTTGGCCGCACCGGCCGGCACGATGGCGTCCAGGTCTGCGTCATCGACGTCCGCCGCCCCCCGCGCAGGGCGCCGGCGCCCTGCGGCGGCCCGCGCGAGATAGGCGGCCACGTCCGCCCCCGCCCCCGGCACCGCGCCCACCACCAGACCGACCGCGCTTCCGGTCGCCAGGGCCCGCCAGCGCCGGGCCAGAATGGGGCAGAGGCCGCTCAGCACCGGCCCCAGCGCTGTCGGCCGGGGTGCGTCCGCCGCCATGCCGCCAGTCAGGGCCTGCCGCAGCACGCGGGTGACGGCGAACAGACCGACCAGCACCGGCACCAACCCGAGCCCTCCGCTCAGCACCGCAAGGCCAAAGGTCAGGCGCGGCTGGCCGGACACCGGGTCCAGCCCAACCAGCGCCAGACTCAGGCCGATCAGCAAGGCCAACGCACCGCGCACCGGCGATGGCCCCGCGACGGCCGCTGCCGCGCTCAGCCCCAGCAGCGCCAACCAGGCGCGTTCCACCGTGCTCACATGCAACGCCAGCGTGGCCAGGACCGGCGCGCCGAGCCACAGCACCACGGCGCCCGTCACCCCTCCCAAGGCGGCGCACACCAGCCCCGCCGCCAGGGCGCGCCCAGCGTGGCCCCGCCGCGCCATCCGATGGGCAGCGTCGGCATAGGCCGCCGAAGCCGGCGTGCCGGGGATGCCCAGCAATGCGCCCGGCAGGTCCCCGGCCGCGATGGAGACCGCCGCCAGGG
Source organism: Roseospira marina (assembly GCF_014197855.1). Classification (GTDB taxonomy): domain Bacteria; phylum Pseudomonadota; class Alphaproteobacteria; order Rhodospirillales; family Rhodospirillaceae; genus Rhodospira; species Rhodospira marina. The sequence continues at coordinate 41,809 of NZ_JACIGJ010000018.1, read as the reverse complement.
TCATCGCCGCCGCCAAGGCGGGCACCGGGTCGAGCGTGACCGCCACGGGAATCAGCAGCGCCATGCCGAGGGTCGCGGTCAGGCCGGGCAGCGCTCCGACGATCAGCCCGGCCAGCGCGGCACCCGCCATGGCCGCCAGCACCTGCGGCGTCAGCAGCAACGCCAGGGCGTCGGCGGTCACCGCCCCGTCGGCCCCAAGAGCGCCGAGACGCGGGGCAGTGGCCCGTTCGGGAGGGGGCGACCAAGCCCACCGTGCACCAGGCCGACCAGCAGCGCGGACACCGCCACGGCCAAACCGACGGCCCACACAGGCCGCCGGGTCTGCATCGCCAGCAGCGGCGCCAGCACGAGCCCCAACCCGATCGCCATGCCGAACGTCTCAAGCGTCAGCGCGACGAAGAGCGGAAGGCCGAGGGTCAGCGTGAACAGGCCCCACCGGCGCGAGGTGGGTAAGGATCCGGGGCAGGATGCGGAGCGAACCGCGCCGTCCCGCGCAGCGGTCGCGCCCCGCCGGACCAGGAGAAGAACGCCCGTCACCAGCAGGCCGACGCCGATTACGGTCGGCGCCACACCGGGCCCCATCGGCAGGTGGGGGAGCGGCGCCAGGGTGCGCGCGGCGAGGATCATGCCGCCCCCCGCCAGGATCGCCATCCCTCCGGCCACACGCTCCGGCCGAACGCCGGGGACGGTCATAGGCCCAGGCGGGGGATCAGCGTGCGCACGGCCTCCGCCTCCGCCGCCATAAAGGCCTCGAAGGCCGTCGCATCGCGCCATGCCAGCCCGAACCCACCGGCCGCCATGGCTTCGCGGAACGCCGGGTCGTGCACGATGGCGTCCATCGCCGTTTCCAGGCGACCCGCCACCTTTTCGGGCAACCCGGCGGGCCCGACCACCCCGCGCCAGGCACCCAGGGCGCGGGCCTCGCCCATCGTCTCGGCCACGGTGGGCACATCGGGAAACGCGGGCTGACGTTCCTCTCCGAACACGGCCAGCGCGCGCACCATCCCGGCCTGAAGCAGACCCCGCGCCTCGGGCAGCGAGCACGGCACCACCGCCACGCCCCCCGCCACCAGATCCTGCAACGACGCCGCCGCGCCTTGGCTGGGGATCATCCGCACCCGCGCCAGATCCACGCCCTCGGTCGCGAACAGGCTGGCGATGGCCATCGGCCAGGACCCGCCGCAGCCGCCGGCGCAGGCGACCGGATAGGTCTCCGGATCCGCGCGCAGAGCCTCCAGCGCGGCCGGCAGATCGGGCCAGGGCGCGTCCGCGCGCACCTGCACCGCCGCCGGATCGAAATTGTACTGGGCGATGGGGGTGAAGTCGGCGGGCTCGAAATCCGCCTGACCAAGCGCCTTGTAGTGCGCGAAATTGTAGAGGATGCCGAGGGTGTAGCCGTCCGGAGGGGCGTCCCGAATGGCGCGGATGCCGACCACGCCGCCGCCCTGGCCCTGATTGACGACCGTAAACGGCTGACCGAACCGCTCTTCCAGGGCCGCGGCCAAGAGGCGGCCGGTTTGGTCGGTGCCACCGCCCGCCCCCGAGGGCACGATCAGGGTGACCGGCCGTTCCGGCCATTCGGCGTGGGCGGTCCCAATCCCGCCGCTCACCACCGCCGTAAGGACGGCAACACACGCAGCCAGACGCGCGCCCCACCGGGCCCACCGCCGCTCCCTCTCCCCTGCCGACATGCCCGCGCGCCCCTCCCCCATTTGGTTCCCGACGTGGAAACCATGACGATAGGATGTGGGTCGCGACAGGGTCAACGGATCTTCGACCTGTCGTCGGTGCGGAGCAAGAGAGGCTAGTAGTTCGCTTTCAGGTCCATGCCGCGGTACAGGGACGCCACCTGCTCCCCATAGCCGTTGAACATCAGCGTGTCGCGCCGGCCCCAGTCGCCGATGCGCCGTTCGCGGGCCTGGCTCCAGCGCGGGTGGTCGACGTTCGGGTTGACGTTGGCATAGAACCCGTACTCGGATGGCTGAAGCCTATTCCAGCTTGTCGCCGGCTGGTCCTCGGTGAAGGCGATCCGCACGATCGACTTGATCGACTTGAAGCCGTACTTCCACGGCACGATCAGGCGCACGGGTGCGCCGTTCTGGTTGGGCATCGCCCGGCCATACAGTCCGACGGCCAGGATGGTCAGCGGGTTCATGGCCTCGTCGATCCGCAGGCCCTCCCGGTACGGCCAGTCGATCAGCCGGCTGCGCTGGCCGGGCATCTGAGACGGGTCCTCCAGCGTTTCAAACGCAACGTACTTGGCGTTGCCCGTCGGCTCGAACCGCTGCAGCACCGAGGCGAGCGGAATGCCGACCCAGGGGATGACCATGGACCACGCCTCGACGCAGCGCAGCCGATAGATCCGCTCCTCCAGTGGGGAGCGCTCGATCAGGTCGGCGACGCCCAGAGTGCCGGGCTTGGCGCAGGCACCCTCGACCCGGATCTCCCATGGCGACGTCGCCATCTGGTCGGCATAACGGGACGGCGCGTCCTTGGAGGTCCCGAACTCATAGAAGTTGTTGTAGGTCGTGATGTCGTCGAAGTCGTTCTGGTCCTCGTCGGTCGAGAACGCGCTGGGCTGCACGTCGGGCAGGGGCGCGTAATCCCCCGGTTCGGCGGCGCGCGCCGAGCGCAGGCCCGCAAGCCCGAACGCTCCGCCGGCCAGACCGGTCAGGGCGGTCACACCCGCGCCCTGCATGAGGCGGCGGCGATTGAGGTAGACGCCCTCCGGCGTGATGTCGGAGGGCGTGGGGTCGGCGGGGGAGCGGAAGCGGAACAGCATCTCTCGGTCCTCTCGTCGGACGGAGCCGCCGGACGCCGAACGCCCGCGACGTGGAAACGATGCCACTGTGGGCCTTGCTCATCATAGGAATTGGAATGTGTCCATTTTGCGTTTCGTGCCAACCGGCCTGGACGCCACGATCCCGCACGCGCGGCTCGGCGAGGGGCTTGACCGGATTCGCGAACCAACGTAGAACAGACCGTGCATGTACTGCCTTTGTTCGCGAAACGCGGGGCCCCCACGGCCGCCGATGCGTGCGGCGGTGGCATGCCCTCTCCGCCTGTGTTCCAGGCGTTCCGCACCGTTCCTTTTTGCACCGGACCACAAGGACCCGCGCCTCATGCTGACCCGTAAACAATACGAACTTCTGGTGTTCCTGGATGAACGCCTGAGTGGATCCGGGGTCGCGCCCAGCTTCGAGGAAATGAAGGACGCTCTCGGCTTGCGGTCCAAATCCGGGATCCACCGCCTGATCTCGGCGCTGGAGGAACGGGGGTTCATCCGCCGCCTGCCGCACCGGGCCCGGGCGCTCGAAATCCTGCGGCGCCCGGGTGAGCCGGCGGCCGATCCGGCGCCCAAACCCGAGCCGGAGCCCGCGGGCGGACACGGCACCTTCCAGCCCCGCGTCATCCAGGGCGACTTCAGCGGCGCGCCACTGCACGGTGCAACGGTCCCGGAGGCCGCGCCGGCCGACTCGGTGCAGGTTCCCCTGCTGGGCAAGATCGCGGCCGGCACCCCGATCGCCGCGCTGTCGGACGCCACGGCCCGCGTCGACGTGCCCGCCGGCCTGCTCGGCCATGGCGATCACTACGCTCTCACCGTCGAGGGCGATTCCATGGTCGAGGCCGGTATTCTGGACGGCGACACGGTGGTGATCCACTCCTGCGACAGCGCCGAGTCCGGCGTCATCGTCGTGGCCCTGATCGATGACGAGGAGGCCACCTTGAAGCGCCTGCGCCGCAAGGGGCACTCCATCGCGCTGGAACCCGCCAATGCTAACTATCGAACCCAGGTGCTCCCGGCAGACCGGGTCAAGGTCCAGGGCCGGCTGGTCGGCCTGCTGCGGCGCTACTGACGCGCCGCCGGGGCCCACCATGAACGAGACAAGGTCGAGCGGCCTGCGCGCGGCCGTCACAGCGATCCTGCCCGTGCGCGGCACCAGCGAGCGGGTCCCCGGGAAGAACCGGCGCCCGCTGGCCGGACGGCCGCTGTTTCACCACATCCTGGCGACCCTGCGCCGTGTGCCGGCCATCGGCACCGTGGTCGTGAACAGCGACGACCCCGCGCTGCTCGACGCGGCAAAGGCCGCCTTTCCCGGCATCGTGACATTACGACGGCCGCCTGCCCTGTCCGCGCCCGAAACCTCCATGAACGCCGTGCTGCGGGACACGGTGGACCGGCTGGCGCAGGACGGCGCGGACGGCGGACTTCTGCTCCAGACCCACGCAACCAACCCGTTCCTGACAGCGGGCACCATCACGGCGGCGTTGGCCGCCTTTCGCGACGCCGCTCCGGCCTACGACAGCCTGTTCACGGTCACGCGGCGGCAGGTCCGCCTGTGGGATGGCGGCGGCCAGCCGATCAACCACGACCCGGCCCGCCTGCTCCCCACCCAGGACCTCCCTCCGGTGTTCGAGGAAAACTCCTGCCTCTACCTGTTCACAGCCGCCAGCCTGCGGGCCCACGGCACGCGCATCGGGGCACGGCCCCTGCTGTTCGAAACGCCGGCCCTGGAATCGCTCGACATCGACGACCCAGCCGATTTCGCGCTGGCGGAGGCCCTGGCCGCGCATCCGGCGCGGCCTGTTTGAAACTCCGCGCATCCGGCGCAGCCTGTCTGATACGGCGGCGCACCCCACACGGCCTGTTTGACATACCGCGCGTTTCGCGCGGCCGGGCTACAGCGGGTTCGGATCGGCAAAGGTCGCACGCTCAGGCGTCCGGACACGCCCGACCAGTCCCGCCACAAGCAACAGCAGGAACGCCACCATTACCGCCGGGATCTGAAGGCTGAAGTCCATGGTGGCGTGCACGGCCACCAGCACGACGGCGGCACATGCCAACAGCGGCCGCTCCGGCTCAGGATCCAGCACAGCCCGCCGCAAGGCCGCAGCCGCCGCCACGGCAAACGCCAGAATCACGGCGGCCGCCGCGGGCAGGCCGACATCCATGGGCAATTCGAGCCAATCGCTGTGCCCCCGATCGAAAAAGCCCTCGACGCTCTCATCCCGGTACAGGCGGAACGCAGACTCGAACGTCCCCAGGCCATGCCCGACCCAGGGCCGATCCCCGATCGCCGCCACGATCCGCGGGAACACGGCGAACCGCCCATCGCCCTCGATGAAAAGATGGTCAACGCGGCTCAGGGTGACATCGCCGCTCAGGCTCACACTCCCGGCCAGCATGAGGACGACGACCGCCACCAGGCCGCCCCCGACCCAGCGAACCCGGCCACGCATCCGCCCGATCCAGATGCCCAGGAACACGATCGCGCCGGCCGCGAACGACGCCAGCCCCATGCGGGAGCCGGTCAGCAACAGGGCGACGGTTCCGACCGCCATCACGGAGACCGGCACCAGCACCCGCCCCCACAGGTCCTCGGCCAGCGCGAGCACCACCCGGCGGGCGTCCGGCTCGGACTCCAGCGTCTGGCGCAGATGCCGCAAGACAAGGGCCAGCGCGGCCAGGACGCCCAGGCCGACAAAGGTGGCATAGCTGTTGCGGTTGATGAACGTGCTGCTCAGGCTGCCGCGATAGGCGGTCTTGTCGAACCACAGCACCGTCTCGAACCCGCCCAGATAGACGACAAGACCATAGGCCGCATAAACGCCCTGCGCCGCCACGAACAGGAAGAGCAAGCGGTCGGCGTTGCGCGCGCGGTAGGCCACAAGGGCCACGAGCAGACCGAACCCAAGGTACGTGACCCAGGCGAACGCCGTCGCCCGCGTCCGTTCGGGCACCAGCGAGATCGCCGCCGGCAGGTCGTCGGCGCCCAAGGCGCGGGCCGCGTAGTCCCAAGCGGGGTGCGCAAGCCCCGGCAGCAGGCCGGGCGTCGCCTGCACCTGGGCCCAGGCGGCCACCGCGAGCACCAGCGCGCCGGCGATCACAAGCGGCGCGGGCACCGGCGGCATCGGGCGCCGCAGCCGCCACCGCTGCCAAGCGTAGGCCGTCAGGCCCAGCCCGACCAGCATCGCCAGCAGGTCCACCCAGACCGGCCGCGCGCTCGCCAGGGGCAGCGGCGTCAAACCGACCAGCATCGCGGCGATCCAGAAGGCCGGCCCCCGCATGGAGACGGTGCTGGTCCCACCCCGCCCGGCGCGGCTTACAGACGATGAGACGGCCTGCCCCATGCGGCTTATCCCCCCTCGCGACCCGGCCCCATGAGGGCGCGCCAGCGTGCGCGCAACGCCGGGTCGCGCTGTGTCAAAATCCGGCTCAGCCGGAGCAAACCCGGATCGCGGGTCAGGCCGTCGCGGAAGGCCTGCACCGCCGGATCCCGGCCGTCCATCCTGAGCAGAGCCCGCAAATCGCGGCCCATCTTGGTCAGGGTCCGCCCGCTCCACCGCTCGTAAAGGTCCAGCGCGAGGCGCATCCGGTAGGCCGCCAACTCCGGCTCGACCGGCGCCAGATCATACGAGGCGTCGAGATACCGGAACGCGCGCCCGGCGGCGCTGGGCTCGGTCGTCCCAGTCCCGCCGTGGGCGCCGCCCTGTTCCAGACTCGTCGCATGGGCGAGGTAAATCCAAGCCAGCGGATCCACCGGATCGTGGAGCAGAGCCTGACGGGCCAGATCGGCCGCCCGGGCCGCCTCCTCCCGCCCTGGCCCCTCCCGTCCTGCCTCATCAGGACCCGCCTCCGCGCCCGCATCGCCCAGGCGGCCCCCGGCGGCGACGTCTTTCGCGATCATCAGGCGCAGCCCGGCATACCGACGCAGCACATCGTTGGTCCGCGCCGCCGGTGGGATCGCGTCGAACAGGGTCAACGCTGTCTCGCGGGCCGCCGCCCGCAGTGCCGGATCGTCGGCCTGGATCCGGTCGGCGGCGGTCGTCACGAACTGCAACGCCGGTATGCGCGGCAACTCCGCGGACAGGCGCACGCCGCCGATCACCAGCAGCACCAACCCTACGAGCGCAACCGTCCGCGCGATGATCACGTCGCGCCGCCCGAAGCTGCGCCCGCCGGCGCGTCGGGCGCGGGCCTCAGCTTGTGTAGTACTGGCCATAGCGCCCGTAATACGAGGCGTAGTCCCCGTACCCATACTTCGCATGCTTGCGAAGATCGACCTGCGTCATGACCACGCCACCCACGGGAACCTCCGCCTTACGCAGCATGGAGATCGTCGAGCGCACGCCGGCGCGCGCCGTTGACTCCCACCGCACCAGCAGCACCGTGGTGTCGGCATGCTTACTCAGCAGAACGGCGTCCGACACCGCCAGCACCGGCGGCGTGTCGAACAGAATGAGGTCGTAATGCTCGCGCGCCTCGCGGGACAGAACCTCCATGCGCCCCGACTGCAGCAGGGCCTGCACGTTTTCCGTACGACCCGACGTGACGATCATATCCAGATTGGACGCTGCGTCCGTGTGGACGCAGTCCCGCCAGGTCGGCGCGGTGCCGAGCAGATAGTCCTCCAACGACAGCGGGTGGTCCTTCTTCGACGCCAGGGCGCGCCACACCGCGTTGCGCCGCAGGTCGGCCTCGACGAACAGCACACGCTGATTGCCCGCCCGGGCGAGCAGTCGGGCCAGGCTGAGGGTGAAGGTCGTCTTGCCCTCCCCCGGCAGCGACGATGTCACCGCAATGGCCTTCGGCGCGGGCACCTGCCCGTAGGTCAGGGTGTTGTAGACGGAGCGGAGCGCCTCGGCGTAGGCCGAGGCCGGACTGCTCAGCACGTACTCCACCGGGGATCGGCCACGCAGCTTCCGCCGCGACAGGCGCGGGACCATGCCCAGCCCGGTCAGCCGGATCTCGCGCTGGACATGATCCAGGGTCCGGTATCCGTGATCGAGCAGCTCCAGCAGGACCGCGATGCCCAGCGCCAGCATGACCGCCAACACAAACGCAATGGACAGGATCAGTTTCTTTTTCGGATAGGACGGGTCGTTCGAAACCTTGGCCTGGGAAATGATGCGGGCGTCCGCCTGTTGCAGGTCTTCCTGGCTGGTCGTTTCCTTGAACCGCGACAGGAAGGTCTCCAACAGAACGCGGCTCGACTCCGCCTCGCGTTCCAGCTCCCGCAAGTCCACCCGTGCGCTTTCCACTTCGGCACTGGTGGCTTTCAGCGCCTCCAGACGAACCTGCAACGCCGCCACGCGGCTGCGGGCCACCGTCACCTCATTGGCGACGCCGCTGACGATGCGGTTGACCTCCTCGCCGATCTTGCTGCGGATATCGCGCAGTTCGGCGCCCACTTCGGCGACCTCGGGATGCCGCTCGCCATAGCGGCTCAACACCTCGGCCTGACGGCGGCGGACCTGGGCCTCCTGCTCGCGCAGGCGCTGGATCAACGCGGAGTCGAGGACGGCCCCAAGCGCCGCGTACGAGCCACGCCCGGCCAGATCCCGGACCTGATTGTAGCGCGCCTCGACGGCGGCCAGCTCGGTTTCGGCCTCGATGAGCTGGGTGTTCACCTCGCCAAGCTGCTGTTCGCTGACCGTCGCGGTTTCCGACGCCTGCACGATCTGATGCGCCTGCCGGTACCGCTGGACCGCCTGTTCCGCCTCGCGCACCCGGTCCCGGAGATCGCTGATCCGCGTGCTGAGCCATTGGGTCGCGCGTTCCGTGGCCTCGAACTTGGCTTCAAGCTGGTCGGTCAGGTACAGCTCGGCGAGGCCGTTGGCGAGACGCGCGCTTTTGCGCGCATCCTCGGTCTCGAACGAGATCCGGATGGTGTAGGAGATCGTCGGGTTCGACACCGTCAGCGCGTCGGTGACGGCGCCGATCACCGCCTCGCGCTCGCGGTCCCGCCGCTCCTCCTCGGACAGGGGCACCTCCTCGGCTTGGGGAATGCCAAGCGCCGTCAGCCATTCCGGCGCCATATAGGTGCGCGGATCGATCAGGCGCACCAGCGGATCGGCGGGGCGCAGTGCGGCATTGAATTCGGGGTCCCGCGTCAGCCCCTGAGCGTCCACTAGCTTGCCCACCAGACGCCCGGACGTCAGGATGTCCAACTCCGTGTTGATGACGCTGGCGTCCGGCGACAGGCCGGAGATGACGGCCTCGATATCGACGACGCTCTCCCGGCGCGGGTCCAGGGTCAAAAGCGCCGTGGCCGTGTACAGCGGCGTCAGTTGGAACAGCACCAGCACGGACAGGATAAGGCACAGCAGGACGATCCCCACGATCACACCGCTTCGGCGCCAGACCGCCCGCAAAACCGCCCTCAGGCTTGCGGCATCATCGCGCGGGGCGGCATCCTCCACCCCCCGGTCCGGCTGGCTGCGGGACCGCTGCGCGCCCGCCGGGTCCGGCCGTTCATGAATCGCGTTCACGGACTCTCCACGTTCTGTGCGGGCGAACCGCATCCCCCTCGGCTCTGGGTCGCCGGGACCCGCCGCCGCGTGCGTCGGACCGCCAGTGTACACCACGGCGGGGTGCCGGTCACGAACGTGCGCGGACCGTCGCGCACACCTCCACCCGACCGGATCAGTGCGACCACATCAGCGGATCCGGATCAGCGGGGCCGATCCGGGGCGTCCCGCACCGTCTCCAACAGAGCGGCCAGGGTGTCGTCGTCGAGGTGGCTCAGACGCGCGGCCAGACGGTTCGCCAGTTCGGTGGCCAAGGGCGACAGACCGCCGGTGTTCAGGGTCACCCGGGGCGCCGAGACGGCCGCCAGCGCCTTCAGCGTCTCCGCCTCGTCCCAGATCAGATCCAGGGCCCCGCAGACCTGCATCACCAGCCCGGGCTGAGGGCGGCCGCGTCGTCCATGTTCCAGCGCGGACAGATAGGCGGGCGAGACGGTCAGCCGCGCCGCCAGTTCGTTCAGCGTCATCCCGCGCGCCGCCCGCAGCGCGCGCACCCGGGCGCCGAAGGGCGTCATCGGCCGCGGGCCCGCCCAGACCCGCGTCCGGGGCCGCTCCCAGACGCCGAACCCTCGCGGCCCTCGCGCCGCCGCCGCACCAGCACATACAGCGCGCCCTCGCCGCCGTCGCGGATCTGGGCGTGGGTGAACGACAGCACCAAACCGCGTAGCCCGGCCTGATTGAGCCACAGCGGCACATCACGGCGCAGGACCCCGCCGCCCTCGCGGCCCGTGCCCTTCCCGGTCACGACCAGCACACAGCGCGCCCCCCGCTCGTAGGCCCGGTGCAGGAACAGGGCCAGCGCCTGATGGGCGCGTTCACGGGTCATGCCGTGCAGGTCGAGCCGCCCGTCAATGGCCATACGGCCCCGCCGGAAGCGGTCGTGGGTGCGCTTATCGATACCGGCGGACTCGCCCAAGCGCACATCAGCGCGGTGCGCGCGCGGTTTCGGGGGCGCGGCCGGGGGGCGCGGTGCGGACACGGCCCCGGAGGCCGGCGGCACGGGCCCTTCAGATCCCCGGCCCGGGGCGGTCTCCGCCCCCTCCGGGACACGCGCCCCGGCTTTCCCCGCGCGGCGCCGGCCCGGCAACGGCATGGCGCTCCGCGTGACCTCCTGCCACAGGCGCAGGTCGGACTCCGAGAGCGCGGGAGGCCCGGACCGCCGTCGGCGGTTACTGTCCGAGGGCATCCGGACCGTCATCGACCAGGATCACATGCAGCCGGCGCGGCCCATGCGCGCCGAGCTGAAGGGTCTGCTCGATGTCGCCGGTGCGCGAGGGGCCCGTGATGAAATGCACCGTGCGCGGCAGCCCGTCCGTGGACAGCGCGCGCAGCCGGTCCCAGGCGTCTTCCAGGCCGCCGGCCACGTCCGTGGCCCGCACCACCACGATATGGGTGTCCGGCAGCATGTTCAGCGTCGAGGGACTGGCGGGACCGGACGCCATCATGAGCGTGCCGGTCTCCGCGATGCCCGCCACGGCGTGGGACACCCCGACCAGATCGTCCGGGGCCGGCGTGCCGCGCCGATCCACGGTCAGCACACCGTCGGCGTCGAGGTCGTCCAGCCGGGGATCGGCGGCCACCGCCACGCGGGCCGGAAGGTTGTGCCGGCGCACCAGATCGGCCACCGCCGCGGCGACCCCGTCGGGCGCCACGCGCGCCACCGTCGCGGCGCTGGCCTCCGCCTGAGCAATGAAACGCGCCACGAGGGCATCCCGCCCACCCCGCGCGATGGACGGAACGACACTGGCCGGGTGGTCGGCCAGACGCCCATCAAGCTCCCGGCGGACGGACTCCGACACGGGTCCGCGCCGCAGCGCGGTCCGGATGCCGTTCAACACGGTCTCGCGCGATGAGTCCGCCACGCTGCGCCTGCTCCTTTTCATGTCCGGTCGTGTTCGTGTCCGGGGGTGTTCTTAACGGGAGGGGATTGAGACCACCCTCCGATCAGACGACGGTGGCGTCGTCCATCGGCTCCGGGCCGGCGCCGCCCGGCCCCATCCTGTCCCCCAGGCCGGGGCCGACCGCCGCGCCACCTTCGAACTGCTTGGCGAAGGCGCGCCAGTTGCCGGCGGGCGCCACCACACCGATTCGCGGATTGCTCGTCAGCGTCACCACGACCCCGCCGATCGACCAGATGACCTGCCAGTTGTGGGCGTTTTTCAGCATATTTTCAATGGTCCGGGTTCGCAGCCGCTGCGCGATCCAGGGCCGCACAAAAAAGGCGTAGGCGAACATTGCGCCAATCAGGACCAGTGTCCCCGCCACCAGGTTGAAGGCCATGACCGCAAGGCTGGCGAGAATCAGGCACAGCAACGGCACGACGTTTTCCCAAGGGTTAAACACCGGCGACCCGGTCCGGTTCAGCCGGTTGAAGTCCACAACGATCTTAATCCGATCGGCCATGAAGGCCTCGATCAGGCGACCGTGCAGGCGATAGTCCTGGGCGGCCTGGGGAGAGCGCACCATCGGGCTCGGGACTCCTGGAGCAGAGACGACAGACAGACAAATAGACAGACAGACAAATAGACAGACAGGCGAACGCCAGAAAGCCGCGGCGGCGGAACCGGCGCGGATGACGAACCCTATCGGGTTTCCCCGCGTTTGTAACGGGCCATGAAGGTCCCCCCGGGCGGCGGCACCGGCAGGTCGCGCACCTGCGTCCAGCCTCCCGCCAAAGGCAGCCGGGCCAGACGCCCGCGTCCGCGGCCGAGGCGGGACAACAGCCGGCCCGCCAGCCCGGTCCCGAGCCGGTACAGCCACGGCCGCCGGGCAGCGAAGGCCCAGGCCCGCAAGCCCCACCGCGTGCGCGCCGGGGTCAGGTGCCGGGCGAACTCCTGCTCCCGCCAGTGCCGCAGCATGCGGGGCAGCGGGATTTTCATCGGGCACACCTCTTCGCAGCGCCCGCACAGGGTGGAGGCGTTGGGCAGGCTGGCGGATTCCTCCAGCGAGGCGAGTCCCGGCGTCAGAACCGAGCCGATCGGCCCCGGGTAGACCGACCCGTAGGCGTGCCCGCCCACCGCGCCGTAGACCGGGCAATGGTTGATGCAGGCGGCGCAGCGGATGCAGCGCAGGACGTCCTGGAACTCGCCGCCGAGCAGGCGGGACCGCCCGTTGTCCAGCAGCACGACATGGAAGTGGTCCGGTCCGTCCGGATCGTCCGGCCGGCGCGGGCCGGTCGAGACGGTCGTGTAGGACGACATGATCTGGCCGGTGGCGGAACGCGCCAGCAGCCGCAACAGGGTGCCGGTGTCCTCCAGCGTCGGCACCACCTTCTCGATGCTGGTCACGACGATGTGGACCCGGGGCAGCAACTGGGTCAGGTCGCCGTTGCCCTCGTTGGTGACGATGACGCTGGAGCCGGTTTCCGCCACGAGGAAATTCGCCCCGGTGATGCCCACGTCCGCGCCCAGGAAGTGCTCGCGCAGCACCGTGCGCGCCTCGTCGAGCAGCTCGCGCGGTTCCTCCAGCGGGCGGTCGGCGGGAAACTGGGGATGGCTCTCGCGGAAGGTGCTCGCCACCTGGCTTTTGCGCACATGGATCGCGGGCGCGATGATGTGGCTGGGCAGTTCGTGACGAAGCTGGATGATGTACTCGCCCAGATCGGTCTCGACCGGCCGGATGCCGTGGCCTTCCAGGAAGGCGTTGAGTTCGATCTCCTCAGCCACCATGGACTTGCCCTTGGTGACCGTCTTCGCCCCATGCGTCCGGCAGATGTCGAGCACAGCGCGCCGGGCGGTCTCGGCGTCCGGCGCCCAATGCACGTGGCCGCCACGCTCCAGCACCCGGGCCTCGAAGTGCTCCAGGTAGTGGTCGAGATGCTCCAGGGTGTGCGTCTTGATGGCCTTGCCGGCCTCGCGCAACGCCTCGAACTCGGGCAGCGCGGCCACCGCGAGCCCCCGCTTGACGCGGAACCCGGTTTTCATGGTGGCGAGCGACTGGCGCAGGTTGGCGTCGTTGACGGCCCCCCGGACGTTGTCCTTGAAGCGACGGCTGGTCACATGCATCGCGAACCCCTCCTGCGTTTGGGCCGGATCATGGCGCCTCGGTCCCTTCGCCGATCGGTGGTGCCGCGTCGGTCAAGCCCGCCAGCACCTCCGCCACGTGGCGCACCTGCACCGAACTGCCCCGGCGCTTCAGCATGCCCGCGATGTTGAGCAGGCACCCCATGTCGCCGCCCAAGACCATCCCGGCCCCGGTCGCGACCACGTCGTCGGCCTTGTCGCCGGCCATGCGGCCGGAGATGTCCGGGTACTTCACGCAGAACGTCCCGCCGAAGCCGCAGCATTCCTCCGGCGCCGCCAGTTCCGTCACCGCCAGCCCCTCCACCCGGGCCATCAGGGCGCGCGGCTGCGCCTTCACGCCCAGTTCGCGCACACCCGAACAGGTGTCGTGATAGGTGACCTGGGCGTCCAGGCGCCCCGGCACATCGGTCCAGCCGAGGCGATCCACCAGGAACGACAGCAACTCGTGGGTCTTGTCCGCCAGTTCCCGCGCCCGGCCGGCCCAGGCGGGATCGTCGCCCAGAAGGATCGGATACTGATGCCGGATGTGGCTGGCGCAGGAGCCGGAGGGGGCCACCACATAATCGACGGACTCGGCCTCCAGCGCCTCGACCATGAATCGGGCCTGGGCAACCGCGTCCACGCGGTCGCCGCTGTTGAACGCGGGCTGGCCGCAGCAGGTCTGCCGCTCCGGCACACGAACGGTGCAGCCGGCCGCGTCCAGCAGGCGCAAAGCGGCCTGGGCGACGGTCGGCCGGAACAGGTCGGCCAGACAGGTGACCAGCAGCGCCACCCGGGGCACCCCCGGCGGCGTGGTTTCAGGCGGCATGATAGACCCAATCAGACAGAACGCATAAGGCCCGGCGCCAGCGCCGCGCATCACCGCAACGGCATCGGCCGGTTCTCTCGTCTTAGCACAGCGCAGCCCCAAAACGGAAAGCCGTCGCGCAGCCCGGTCGACCGGCGCGCCGAGCCCCCGGCCGTGCGCCCATCAGGCTATTTTGTTACCGTCGGTTTCCGGCTACAAAATGGAAATCCGTCCCGCAAAATCGTCTTGGCAGCGAAGTGTCGCGGGGTCCCTGAAATCGGGCCCCCGCGCCCGGATCCCCGCCCACCCCGGCGGCGGTCCGCCTCTCGCCCCATCCCACGCGACGCCCCGCGTCGGAAAGTGCCCCGGAATGCGTCGGTCCTGGACCATTACCCACTGGCTCGCTGCCACCTTTCTGGTCGCGATGATCACATCCGGCGTGGCCGTCGGGCTGATCCTGAGCGCCCAGATGAACAACTCCGTTCTGACACTTGCCCGGCAGCAGGCTCAGGGCACGGCGCATCAGGTCTTTCAAAATGTGTATGGCGCCATGCGCCGCGGCACGGCCCACGACGAAATTCCGGAGATCATGGCCCGCCTGAACGCGACCGCCCTGGAGGACGGCTCGGTGCGACTGGTGCGCGGCCCGGCGGTGGCGGCCCAGTATGGCCCGCGCGCCGGCGCGGCGGACGCGAACGTCGAGGATCCGCTGGTGCGACGGGTGCTGGAGACCGGCGAGGATCCCTCGGTGCAGAGAGACGGCCGCGTCCGCCACCTATTTCCACTGGTCCTGGACACCGAATGCACCGCCTGCCATGCCGGGGTGGTGGGCGAGACGGTCAACGGACTGGTGGACATCGACCTGCCGCTGTCCGGCCTGCGCCAGCCCCTGACCCTGGTCACCGACACGGCGTTCCTGGTCTTCATGGGCACCCTCGCGCTGATCTTCGTCGTGCTGTTCGTCACCGTGCGCACCCTGATCGTGCATCCGATCCGGACCCTGTCCGACACCATGACCCGGCTGTCGGCGAACCCGGGCCGGGGTCCGAGCCTCAACGCCAGCACGTTCCGGACCCGAGAGTTGCGGAACCTCGCGACCCGTTTCACAACCCTCATGACCCGCGTCGCCGACCAGCGGTCGGCGCTGGAGGATCACGCCCGGGCGCTGACCGCCGCCAAGGACGCGGCCGAGGCCGCGCGCATTCAGGCCGACGCGGCCAACATGGCCAAATCGCATTTCCTAGCGTCGATGAGCCACGAACTGCGGACCCCCCTCAACGCCGTGATGGGCTTTTCCGAAATCCTGCGCGACGAGATCTACGGCCCCCTCGGGTCCGCCCGGTACCGCGAGTACGCCACCGACATCCTCAACAGCGGACAGCACCTGCGCGATCTGGTCGACGATCTGCTGGACCTTGCCCGAATCGAGGCGGGCTCGTTCGAGATCCGGCCGGAGCCCCTGACGCTGGCCACCGAGGTGCCCGCCTGTCTGGCCCTGTTCCGGGAGCGCGCCGCGGCCGGCGGGCTGACCCTGTCGCACGACTGCCCGGACACTCTGCCGCCGCTGCGGGCGGATCCGCGCGCGTTCCGGCAAATCCTGTTCAATCTCGTGTCCAACGCCGTGAAGTACACGCCGGATGGCGGACACATCGCCATCGTCGCGCGCGCCACCGCGACACAGATCACCCTCGCCGTGCGCGACACTGGAATCGGCATCCCACCACAGTTTCACGACCTCGTCTTCGCGGCCTATGGACAGGTCATCAACGTCGAAACCCGCGACATGGAAGGCACCGGCCTCGGCCTGTCGCTGGTGATGGCCCTGATGCAGCGCCACGGCGGCACCGTCACGCTGGACAGCGCGCCCAACGCGGGCTCCACCTTCACCGTGATCTTCCCTCGGTCCACCCGCAACGACGACACACACGACGACACACACGATCAGGGCGACACCGCGCCCCGCCACACCCCGGTCGAAGTGTGACGGCCGAACAGGACCCGACGCCTCAGGATCGCGCCGCCCGGCTGACCCGCAGCAGCAGGGAGCTGCTCACGACGCTGACGCTGGAGAACGCCATCGCCGCGCCCGCCAGCGCCGGGGACAGGTAGCCGAGCGCAGCGGCCGGCACGGCGGCCAGATTGTAGGCGAACGCCCACACCAAATTCAGCCGGATGCGGTCGTAGGTCGCCCGGGACAGCGTCAGCGCCCGCACCAGGAGGGCCGGATCGCCGCGCATCAGGGTCAGGCCGGCGGTCTGCATCGCCACGTCCGTCCCGGACCCCATCGCGATTCCGATGTCGGCGGCGGCCAGGGCCGGGGCGTCGTTGATGCCATCGCCCACCATGGCAACCGACCGCCCCTCGGCCCGCAGCGCCGTCACGGCCTCCGCCTTGTCGGCCGGCAGGACCTCGGCCCGCACGTCGTCAATGCCCAGACGGCCCGCGACCGCCTCGGCCGCCGCCCGCGAATCCCCGGTGAGCAGGACCGGCGTCAGCCCCCGCGCCTTGAGCGCCGCGACCGCCTCCGCTGCGCCCGCCTTGACCGGATCGGCCAGGGCCAGCAGCCCCAGCACCGGACCCTCCGCGTCGGCGACCCACACCACCGTACGGCCGGCGGTCTCCAGGTCTCGCGCACGAGCAGCCGACGCCTCGTTGATGCGGCCGCGTTCCTCCATCAGCCGGCGCGACCCCACCAGAAGGGCGCGCCCACCGACCGTCGCGGACAGGCCGCGCCCAGGAAGGGCCTGGAAGTCCTCAAGCGGGCTGGGGTCCAGATCGCGCGCCTCGGCCGCCGCCATCATGGCGCGGCCCAGCACATGCTCGCTGCCCTGCTGCGCCCCGGCGGCCAAGGCCAGAAGCGCGTTTTCGTCCAGATCGGACGCCAGCACCGCCACAGCATCGACCGCCGGACGGCCCTCGGTCAGGGTCCCCGTCTTGTCGAACACGATGGTATCGACCTTATGCGCCCCCTCCAGCGCCGCGGCGTCCTTGATGAGCACGCCCCGGCGGGCAGCCAGACCGGTCCCGACCATGATGGCGGTCGGCGTCGCGAGGCCCAGAGCACAGGGGCAAGCCACCACCAGCACGGAGACGGCGGCGACGAACCCGGCCTCCGCATTGCCCGTCAAACCCCACCAGGCGGCGAAGGTCACGGCGGCAATGGTAATGATCCCGGGCACGAACACCGCCGCGACCCGGTCCACCAGCCGCTGCACCGGTGCTTTGCTGGCCTGGGCATCCTCGACGAGGCGGATGATGCGCGTCAACACCCCCTGGCCCCCCTCGCTGGTGGCCGTCACCCGCAACAACCCCTCGCCGTTCACGGCGCCGCCGATGACCGTGTCGCCGGGGCCGCGCGCCACGGGCAGGCTTTCCCCGGTGAGAAGACTTTCATCGAGCTGGCTTTCGCCCGAAAGGATGGTGCCGTCCACCGGCACGCGCTCCCCGGGGCGGATCAGCACGACGGTACCGACGGTCACCTGCTTCAGCGGCACCTCGACCGAGGCGCCGTCCGACCGCTCGATCCGGGCCACGTCCGGACGCAGGGTCATCAACGATCGGATGGCGGCGGCGGCAGAGCCTTTGGCCCGTGCCTCCAACAGCTTGCCGAGCAGAACCAGCGTGATGACGACGGCCGCGCCCTCGAAGTACAGGCCCTGATCGGCCGTGCCGTTGAGCACGCGCCACAGGCTGAACAGATAGGCCGCCGACGTGCCGAGCACGACCAGCACGTCCATGTTGCCGGCCCCGGCCTTC
Organism: Roseospira marina; assembly: GCF_014197855.1. Classification (GTDB taxonomy): domain Bacteria; phylum Pseudomonadota; class Alphaproteobacteria; order Rhodospirillales; family Rhodospirillaceae; genus Rhodospira; species Rhodospira marina. Next base: position 23,935 of record NZ_JACIGJ010000018.1, on the reverse strand, counting down.
ACGCTTTTCCAAGCGCCGGTGTAGAAGCGCGCGCCGGACACGAATTGGACCGGAGTGGCCAACGCAAGCGCCAGCCACGGCGACAGGTGGAGCGGCGCGCCCACCCACATCGACACCATTTCCACCAGCAGGGGCAGCGTGCAGACCACGCCGACGCCCAGATCAATCAGCCCACGCCGGTCACCGCGCCAGTCGGTGTCGAGATCGGCCGCGCTCCAGTCGTCCGAATGCTCCGTGGCGTCATAGCCGGCCTTGCGCACCATGGCGATCAGATCGTCGAGGGTCAGGGTGTCCCCCGCCACGTCGACGCGCGCCTTCTCGGTGGCGAGGTTCACCTGGGCGCGGGTCACGCCGGGACGCTTGTTCAGCACCTTCTCCACGCGCGCGGAGCAGGCGGCGCAGGTCATGCCCGTGATGTCGAGTTCATAGGTCCGTACGGGAGTCGTCGTGTCCATGATGGGGTCTTTCGCTGTCCAGTCGCTTGTGACGTGGGCTGCCAAAGCCCCACCGTCAACGCGGAGCCACCCTCAAGACTCACAGGCTCCCCATTCGATCGGCGTAAAAACGCGAGAGGCAGGAGAATGGGGAGCGTTCGGAGACGCTCAGCGCCCGATCCCTAAAACGCAAAACGGGCGCGCCCGGCCGCCAAAGCCGAACGCGCCCGTTCCCCGAACGCTTCAGGGGTGCCGAGGCCTAGAGGCCCAGCGCACTCTTCAGGTTCTCAACCAGATCGACACGCTCCCACGAAAAGCCGCCGTCCGCTTCCGGCGTGCGACCGAAGTGGCCGTAGGCCGCCGTGCGGGCGTAGATCGGCCGGCTCAGGCTGAGGTGCTCGCGGATGCCGCGCGGCGACAGGTCCATGACCTCACACAGCGCCGTGGCTAGCTTGCTCTCGTCCACCCGCCCGGTGCCGTGGGTGTCCACATAAACCGACAGGGGCTTCGACACACCGATGGCGTAGGACACCTGAATGGTGCACTTGCGCGCCAGACCGGCGGCCACGACGTTCTTGGCCAGATAACGCGCGGCGTAGGCGGCCGAGCGGTCGACCTTGGTGGGGTCCTTGCCGGAGAACGCGCCGCCGCCGTGCGGGGCCGCGCCGCCGTAGGTGTCCACGATGATCTTGCGCCCGGTCAGGCCGCAGTCGCCATCCGGCCCGCCGATCACGAAGCGGCCGGTCGGGTTCACGTAGAACTCGTCCTCGGGGCACATCCAGCCCTCGGGCAGCACGCCCAGCACATGCTGGCGCACCAGCTCGCGCACATCCTCGGACGACGCGGCGTCGGCATGCTGGGTGGAGACCACGACGCTGGTGGCACCGACCGGACGGCCATCCACGTACTTCAGCGTCACCTGGCTTTTGGAGTCCGGCCCCAGCAGACCCGCAGCCCCACCCTTGCGGGCCTCCGCCAGCGACTTCAGGATCCGGTGCGAGAACGCAATCGGCGCCGGCATCAACTCGTCGGTCTCGTCGCAGGCATACCCGAACATGATGCCCTGATCGCCCGCGCCCTCGTCCTTGTTGCCGGCGGCATCGACGCCCTGTGCGATGTCCACGGACTGGGCGTGCAGGTGAATGCGCACCTCGGCGTTCTGCCAGTGGAACCCGTCCTGCTCGTATCCGATATCCCGGACGGCTTCGCGCGCGACCTTTTCCAGCAGATCACGGTTCTCGGCCACATGGGCTGGGCCGCGCACCTCACCCGCCAGAACGATCAGGTTCGTGGTGGTCAGCGTCTCGCAGGCGACGCGCGCGAGCGGATCGGCCGCGAGAAAGGTGTCCACGATGGCATCGGAGATGCGGTCGCACACCTTGTCGGGATGCCCCTCGGACACGGACTCGGAGGTGAACAGGTAATCTTTCAAAGACACGGCCGGGCTCCTTCTCGGCGGGCGGCGACGCGGGACACCATTCCAAAGGCGCGGGCGGCTGTCCCCGGCACGCCCCCGTCACGAAATCGCCGATGGCGGGCCGCGCCGACGCCGACCGTCGGCGCCACACGCACGCGGTCCTGTGGCGCCCCCCGGTCCGCCATCAAGCGGCGGTTCTTGGCATGAAAAGACCCCATCTGGCAAGCGTTTGGGGTCATAGCGCGCGGCACGGCCCGACGCCGCGCGCCGCAACGCCCGGGCGGCTCACGACGCGCCCTTTCTTCACGACGGGCGTCCCAGGGCCCGGCGCAAGGCATCGCCCAGCGACTGGCGGCGGTCCGCGCTCCCCGCCTCAGAGGATGTATCCGCGGGCGGCGCATCCGACGACGGCGCATCCAAAGGCGGGCCCTCCGGCGTCGCCGCGGCGGGATCGGTCGGGCCGGCCTTGCGGGCCTGCGCCGTGTTGGCGCGAGCCTTGTCGGTCTTCGGCGTCTCGGGTTTGGGCGGGCGCAGATCCTGCGCGATCTTGCTCATGAAATCGGACTCGCGGCCCTCTGCCAGCAGGTCCGCGCGGGCGGCCACCGCATCCATCAGCGGGTCGAGCCAGTCGCGATCCGCCTTGGCGAAGTTCGACAGCACCCAGCCGTGCACACGGCTCTTGTCGCCGGGATGACCGATTCCCAGGCGCACCCGGCGGTAGGCGTTGCCCAAGTGGGCGTCGATCGAGCGCAGGCCGTTGTGGCCGGCGGCGCCGCCCCCGGTCTTCACCTTCACCTTGCCCGGAGCAAGGTCCAGTTCGTCATGGAAGACAATGACGTCCGCCGGCTCCAGCTTGTGGAACCGCGCGGCCTCGCCGACCGCCTGGCCGGACAGGTTCATATAGGTCTGCGGCTTGAGCAGCAGCACCTTCTCACCACCCAGGCGACCATCGGCCAGCAGGCCCTGGAACTTGGAGCGGAATGGACCAAAGCCGTGCCGCGCGGCGATGGCGTCCAGCGCCATGAACCCGATGTTGTGGCGGTGCCCGGCATACTCGGCGCCAGGATTGCCGAGCCCGACAAGAAGCAGCATCGCGCAGCCCTTCGTGGCATCGGTCGAACAGGGAACGAACGGGCGGACCGGAGGTCAGACCTCCCGCCTCCGCCCGTCCAAAGCCGATCAGGCCTCTTCGGCCTCGCCCTCGTCCTCGGCGGCCTCGGAGCGCATGCCCGACGGTGCCGTCACGGTGGCGATGGTGAAATCGCGATCGGCGATCGTCGGATGCACGCCCTCGGGCAGCGTGACGGCGCTGAAGTGGATCGACTCGCCGACGTCGAAGCCCGACAGATCCACGTCCAGGTGATCCGGCATGGCGTCCGGCGTGCCGACCAGCTCGACGTCGTGGCGCACGATGTTCAGCACGCCGCCCTTCTTGATGCCCGGGCACAGCTCTTCGTTCAGGAAGCGGACCGGCACCTCGGCGGTGACACGCGAGGTCGCGCTGATGCGCAGGAAGTCGATGTGCATGATGGCGTCGGAGACCGCATGGAAGTGGACATCCTGCGCCATGACCCGGTAGGTCTCACCGTTGAGGTCGAGGCTGTACTGGCGGGCGTAGAAGCCACCCTTGTGCAGCTCGGCCCACAACGGGCGCGGATCCATCTTGATCAGGACCGGTTCCTTCTTGTCGCCATAAATGACGCCGGGCACCAGACCCTCGCGGCGAACCGCGCGGGCCGCGCCCTTACCGGCCCGCTCGCGCCCCTGCACCGGCAGCGTGCTGATATCGGACATGTTGCATTTTCCTTTTGGGGAGCGCCCGCCGGGGCGCTCGCATGGGATCGGCGCCGCTGGCCTCCAGGGGTGCCAACGGCCAACGCGCGCCGGCCTGTACGGGCGGCGTGCGGAGGAGCCTTATAGGGCCTCGGGTGCGCTCTGGCAAGCCGGAGGCGCCCGGCGGCGGAGCGTGTTCGTTCTCATGACTCTGGGGCGCTGAGGGGCTCGTGCCCCGCGCCGGCCGCCGACCACACGCTGTCGGTCGGTCCGGACCGGACCCGCCGGCGCGTGCCACGGGCCATCGCGGCGAAGGCCAGCGCCCCCACCAGCGCCGTCGCATCCACACCCAGGGCGGCGGGGTTCATATGCGCCCACAGGCCGGACGGCACCCCAACTCCCTCCACGAGCACCGCCAGGGCCGTGGTGGCCGGAATGGCGGCCGTGATCGCCGCCGCCAGCCACAGAAGGTCGACGCCGGCCCGCGCGGCACCGCGCCAGAACGCCCAGCCGATGCAGCCGAAGAACGCCGCGTAGTACACGATCTGATGCCAGAGCGTGAGATCCCCCACGACGCCGTGCAGCCACTTGCCGGCCACGATGGTCAGCGAGATCCCGCAGACGCAGCCGAGGCAGACGCCGACCGTTCCCGCCGCCATGAGATCGGTATCGCGCCGTTGCCGCGGCACGGCCTCACCGCGGCGTTGGCGCTTTCGGCGGCTCTCGATCCACAGCAGGTTGCCGCTGTAGAACAGCCAGGCCCCCGCCAGTCCCAGGCCGAAGTACGCCCAGGCCACCGGCGCTCCGCCGTAGGTACCGAAGTGCAGGGCGAAGATGGCGCTGAGGGTGGACATCCCCGCGTTCTGCTGTCCCGGCAGATAAGCCGTGGTCAGAACACGGCCGCTGTACGGGTCCAGGGAGACGAACCCACCGCGTGTTCGGGGAGACAGGGCCGTGCGGTCGTGGCCCCAGACGCGCACGACGGCGCGCGGCCCGGTCACACCCTGGTACTGCAGGATGTCCGGCTCGAACGAGGGGGAGAGAGACCGGACTTGGGCGACCAGATCGGCCGGCGGACGCATCGTGGCCGGGTCGCGGGGTGCGGTGTGATCGGGCGATTGAGGGGGCGGCCCCCAGGCGCCGGCCAGTTGGCCGCCATGGATGACGGTGTCCTGAACGGCATACAGGCCGTCGTGAAAGGCGAAGACGGCCGCCGTCAGGGCCATGACCACATGAAACGGCAGACTGAACACGCCCACCACGTTGTGGGCGTCGCGCCAGAGCCGTTTCAGATTCGCGCCGAGGCGCAGGGCGAACAGGTCGCTGACCAGCGTCGGCAGCACGAGGATGACGCCCGACACCAGCGCCAAGGTGTACAGCACGGCAATCACGCCCATGATCCAGCGGTTCATGTCCGAATCCACGGGCAAACCCACGACCCGATGCAGAACGTCGATGAACTCGGCGAGCGTCGAGGGCTCCACCTCGTCGACCTGCGCGGTGCCGTCGGCGCGCAGGCTCGCCGCGTAATGCCGCATGGACAAGGCATCGGGATGCCCCTGGTGGCCGGGGTCCTCGGGCACGGCCCAGTCCATGCGCGCCGGCCGGTGCGCATCCGGCTTCAGGATCAGCGAGAAGCCGGCGGCCGCCGCCGGATGCGCCTCCAGCGCGCGGGCGATCAGGGCCGGCGCATCCTCCAGCGGCACGGCGGCCGTGGTGGCGGGGGGCGAGGCCCAGCGTGCGATCGGCTCCTTGAACACCGTGAGCGCCCCGGCATAGAAGGCGATGAACAGTGCCAGGCCGGACACGATGCCGGTCCAGGTGTGCACGGTCTTGTAGACGCGGAGAACGTCGGCCTGCATCGCGGCGCGGTCCTTATGGCAAGGGCGGGGGCAAGAAGGGGCAAGCCGGCGGGGCTAAAGTTGGTTGGCCACGATCAGCAGGGCGAAAACCGCGAGATTGGCGAGCCCTAGTCGGAGCCAGACGGCGTGGGCGTCGCGCACGGCGAAACACGCGCTGAGGACACCGAGCCAGATCGGCACGACCATCCACATCGCCAGTTGGGCTTTCGTCGCCAGATCCAGGCGCAGCACGAGGTGCACGAAGACGCCACTGCACCCGATCGCGAACGTGAACCCCAACAGCGTGCCCGCCAGGATTTTCGCCAGCCAGTCCCCGCGCGTGGGCGTGTGACGCGTTGCCGCCATGTCAGGATGCCGGCTTGGTGACGCGCAGCACCCCGACGAGGGGAAGCAACACGAGCATCACCATCGCCCAGGTGATGACCGTAAACACGGCCGCCACCGGCTGCATCGCCGCAGACAGCACGATCAGGCTGCCCACAAGCAACAGGGCTCCCACGCGGTGGGCGCGACGACGCGGCCAGGGGCGCGGGCGCCAGCGCTGGTGCGGTGAGGCCAGATACAGCGCCACGCAGCCCGCGGAGGCGAGCAGCAGGCTCAGGAGCAGAAGCGCCGACATGTCACACACTCTCCGGGGCGGCGTATGGGGGCACAGTACAGTGAGGCGGGCGGTCGCCCGACTCACTCTCTCGCCTCGACCGTCAGCACCACGCGCTCGACGGAGTCCGCCTGGGACACCTGCGCCGCAGTGAACGGGAATCGATACAGCGTCTTGTCGGAAAACATCGTCAACTGCGCGGTCCGCCCCGGCGTTTCAACGCCGTCGCGCTGGCCGTGGCTGAGAAGCACGTCGGCGATCACCTCGCCCTGCTCCCACCGCACGCGCTGGACATAGGCGGTGCCGAACAGAATGGTGGGAAAGCCCTCCTCGGTCAGCGGGGCGGGCATTTCGCCGTTCAGGATGCCCTCCTGGTACGAACCGCCATGGAGCGGAATCCGCTCGCCCTCGGCCGTCATGGACAGCGCGGCACCCCAGGGGGTATCGGCGGCGAAGCCGAGATCCTTGAGCTCCCGCACGGCGGCGCCCAAGGCCTCCACCACGGCGGGCGCGGTGCGCGGCGTCAGCACCAGGCGCGCCGCGACGTCGGGATCGCCCGACGGGTCGACGTCCAGAAGCCCTTCGATCCGGACAACCCGGCTCCAGGCCTGGTGAAACAGCAACGCCCCCCGACTGTCGGCGTTGTTCCTCCGGTCCCAGGCCTGCAGGACGGTGCATCCCTCGCGCACGGCGTCGTCGTCCGCGCCATCACAGAGGGCGAGAATATCGTCGAGGAAGGTTTCCGCCGCGTAATTCCGGTTGTCGAACAGGACCTGCAGAGCGTCGTCCGGGGTCACGACGCCCTGCGCGGTGATCTCCGCCAGCCGGCGCGCCGACATGACAAGACGCGGGTCGTAGCGCAACCCGGCCGCCACACGGGCCTTGGCCCCGTCGTCGTCGGCATGGATCCCGAAGACCATGGGATAGCTCGGCTGCTCCGCTCCATACTCCGAATATTTGTAGCTGTTGTTGGTGTTGTGGATGATGCCGCGCGACACGACGGTCGGATAAAACGATGGGGGCGCGATCTCAGGCCGGCCCTCGGCATCGCGGAAGGCGCAGGCCTCCCGTCGGCCGTCCAGGATGTTGAACGCGACGGACGGGTCGCGCAGCGCACAGGCCCGCATCTGATCGTCCGGGATCGGCAGAATATTGCCCGCAAGCACATAGGCCACCTCGCCGTGCCGGTCCGCGACCAGCAACTGGGCCAGGATGCCGCGATGGGCCTCCACCGCCCGGATCAGGTCGCGGGTCGAGGTGGCGCGCGCCACGGCCAGAAACTGATCCAGACCGCGTGCGTTCCGTTCTCCCGGGTTGGTGATGGCATACCACCCCGCCGGCCGCCCGGGCGCGGCGGCCAATTTATACAGGGGGCCGAGCTCGGATTGCGCGAACGCGTAGGTTCGCGTGCCAAGGGTGCCGTCCTCCTCCAGGACGTCGACGGAGACCTCCCGGAACGCAAGGGGCTTTTGGATCCCGTCCACGGTATACGTCGGCTCCGTCGGGGACTCCTGCACGTCCATGGCCTGCAACACATAGGGCGTGACCGTGCCGGCGTGCAGAATCGTCCAGGCGACATCCGCGTTGAAGCCGGTCAACGGCGACGGCATGCCCAGAAACGACGCGCCGGCGACATCCAGTTCACCGGGAATGGTCAGGTGAACCTGGTGCATATAGATGCGCTGTTCATGGGGGGTGCGCGCCCAGGCCGAATGCGGGTTGGCCACCATCATCGCGCCGCCGCCCTCGACCACATCGGCCCCATAGACCCAGCCGTTGCTGCCGAAGCCCTGTTCGACACCGACCGGGTCCGTGTGACGGCGCGAGTCATCGCGGGGCGTTTCGGTTCCCGTCCACGCCGACGCCGATGTCAGCAGGGACGGTCCGACATCGATCAACTCCTTGCCCACGCCGAACGCCATCGCCGCACGGACGATATCGCTCTCTGTGAACGTCGGCACGGGCTCTTCGGGGCACAGGGCGGTTCGCTCGGCCTCGGACAGAGTGTCCACATAGTGGTTCAGGCCGGCCGCCACGCCGCGCACGTAGTCCTGCGTGTTGGGCTGCAAGGCGTCGAATTCCTCCTGCACCCACGCATCCGGTAGCCGCAACCGGTACATCAGGTCGGAATTCAGGTTGGTCGTTCTCAGGAAGCCGACGACGGCCACCGCGTCCGGGCCGTAGTAGCGGGACCGCTCACCCCGCAGAATGAGGGTGCGGCCCGCCGTTTCGCACAGCCGGTCCCGGGCCAGCGCGTAGCCGTAGCCGAACCCCAGGCCCTCGTAGGTCTCCGCCGTGATGTGGGGAACGTCATATGGCGTCCACTGGATGTCGACGCGTCCGGAGTGTGCCATGGCAGGTTCCGCATAGGAGGCATTGGAATATACAGAAACGAAAAGCAGGCCCTTCAGAAGGGTTCTCAAACAGCTCATGTCATAATCATCCGTCGCTTCATCCCGGTGCATTTCAGGTCCGGGCGCTCTGTTCTGGCAAACGCGCCATCTCTAGCGGTTGACACACGCTGTGTCCGACGCGGGAGTGCCAGGGCCGCACGCGGTCACCGGTCCGGAACCGTGGATCGGGTATAAATGCGAATGCTACGCAAGAGCAACTGAAAACGAAGCGTGTGCGCCGGGGCGCGTCAGAGCCGACCGATCGGCCCGTCTCCGGTCAGGCGAACCGGGCCGCCCCGCCGGTTTCGCGCGCCACCGCCTTTGCCGTCTCGAACAGGGCCGACCGGTCGTCCGGCGTTCCGGCCTGCCCCAGGTTGGTGACGGTCGTGATCACGCAGGCCAGTTCCTGCTGCGCGTCGAACACCGGCACGGCCTGCCCGGTAATCTCCGGCAGCAGGTGCCCCGTGAGTTCGGCGAAGCACGCCTCTCGGACCTCGTCCAGTGTCGCGGCGGACGGGGGCGCCCCCCGGAACGGATCCGGTTGGCGACGCCGGGCGGCGTCGATCAGGCTGGCGGGGAGGAACGCCTGAAACACAAGCCCGCTGGCCGAATTGTCCAACGGCAGAATGTCGCCCAGGCCCAGGGAACTGATGGAGAAGTACGCGCTGCGATACCACCGCACCAGCGTCGGCCCCCGTTCGGTCCAGATAGCGACCCCGCCGCTGGCCGCGATCCGGCCGGCCAGTTGCTTCATATGCCGGGCCGCGACCTCGACCGCATCCATGCGCTTGAGCGCTGCGATCCCGATGCTGAGCGCCGTGGGCCCCAGGTCGTAAAGCCCACTGATGGGATCCTGCCGTGCCAGCCCCTCTTGGACGAGGCTCTGCGCATACCGATGGGTCGTTGAACTGCCGGTTCCCGCGCGGCGGGCCAGAACGCTTAACGCCAGCGGTTCCTCGGAATTGGCGAGAATGGCGAGGAAGCGGGCCGCCATCGCGACCGACTGGATCGTTCCAGCGCGTTTTTCGCCGGAGGCTGAATCAGACACAGGGGGCGGCAGCGCCATGGATCGGCCGACGGTTGGAGCGGAACGCGCGCCGACGCACCGGGGCGCGAGCGCAGACAGACGCACAGGATATCACGGGTCTAGGCCCGTGGCTCAAGCCGCCCGCACCCGGCAGCCCGCCGGCGGGGTTCGGAGGGACCGGTGGCGTTGCCGAGAGGCAACAACCTCATGATCTTTGTGATGACGCTCCGTATCGCGGGATGACTTCCGCCATTCGGTATGCTTTTTGAGACTCCGTCGCATTCGCATAGGAGTTTCTCCCCCAATGACCGTACGCGCGTTTGCCAAGGCATGCCGCTGGGCGGGTGTCGCCCCCATCACCGCCGTGCTGGCCGCCCCGGCGCTGGCGCAGGACACCACCGCGCCGACCAACACGCCGATCGTGCTCCCCCCGCTGCTCGTGACCGGCGAGAAATTCGAGCGCAGCCTCGACGACACCGCGAGTTCGGTGGAGATCATCTCGACCGAGGAGATCGAGACCAAACCGGGTGCGTCGTCGGTGTCCGACCTGATCCAGGACGTCCCGAACGTGGTCTACACCGGCTCGGTCGGCGCCCCGATCATCCGGGGCCAAGACACCCAGGGGCCGAACTTCGGCTCCACGGCGTTTTTCGGGGGCACGATCCCGCGCGCGACCATCAACCTCGACGGCCACTACCTGGGCTACAACGAGTATGTCTTCGGGAGCGCGTCGATCTGGGATGTGGACAGCGTCGAGGTCTTTCGCGGCCCCCAGACGACCTCTCAGGGGGCCAACGCCATCGCCGGCGCGATCGTGGTCAACACCAAGGACCCGACCTTCACCCCCGAAGGCGCCTATCAGGCCGAACTCGGCACCTACGCGCGGCGGCGGGCCTCTCTCGCGCTGTCCGGCCCGCTGGTCGAAGACCAGGTGGCCGCGCGCGTGGCGCTGGACTATTCGGGCCGTGATTCCTTCATCGACTACGTCAACGAGGGATTCCAGAAGGGGGACACGGACCTGGACTTCCACGCGTTCACCGCGCGCGGCAAGCTGTTGTGGGAGCCGGCCAAGATCCCCGGCCTGTCGACCAAACTGACGTACGCCTTCAACACAGTGAACCGGCCGACCTACGAGACCGCGTCCAAACCCTACGACGATCTCGACAACACAACGACCTCCATGCCGAGCTGGGATCAGGACACCCACACGGGCATCGCCGACGTGTCCTATGCCTTTGACAACGGCATCACGCTGTTCGACCAGATCCAGGTTTCGTACACCCATGTCGACCGCGTAACGGAACCGGTGACGGCCGGCACCGCCGTCATCAATCGGAACACCCTGTCGAACGAAGCCCGCGTGACGTTCGGCGATACGACATCAACGGTCAGCGGCGTGACCGGCCTCTATCTGGCCCGGACAAAGTCGGACGACGTTCTGTTCATCCGCGGCCTCTCCGATTTCGACGATGAAAAGCAGAACGTCGGGCTCTACAGCGAGGTCACCTATCGGCTGACGGATCGCTGGTCCCTGACGGGCGGGCTGCGCTACCAGCGCGACCGCATCCAGCGCAGCGGCATTTCAAGCTACGCCAGCGAGTCCCTGGATTATGACAAAACGTTCGACGCATGGCTGCCGAAGGTGTCGCTCGCCTACACGGTGACGCCCGGCGTCACGGTCGGCGGCCTCATCAACCGGGGCTACAACCCCGGCGGTGTCAACCTCAGCTTCGCGACCGGTGAATACGTGCCGTTCGATCCCGAAACCGTCTGGAATTACGAACTGTTCGGCCGCGCCCGGCTCCTGGAGGATCGCCTGACCCTGACCGGAAACCTGTTCTACAGCGACTTCAAGGATTCCCAGCGGCTGTTGCCGGACTATCTCGGCGGCATCCAGTACGGCAGCGTGGTCGTCAACGCCGACAGCGCGACGTCCTATGGCCTCGAAGTGTCGGCGGATTATCAGGTTCTCGACAGCCTGCGCATCCGCGCCGGGGCCGGTCTGGTCCAGACGAAGATCGGAACGTTCTCCAGCGCGGACGGCACGAGCCATGAAGGCAACGAGTTCGGACGGGCGCCCAGCTACACGCTGAGCTTCGGCATGGACTGGGATGTGACGTCCGAGATCCGGCTGACCGGCGAGGTTCGCCACACGGACGGTTACTACTCGACCGACGAGAACGAATCCGACTACGCCGTGGACGGCTACACCACCGCCAACGCGCGCATCGGCTACGCTCCACGCGACTACTTTCAAGTCTTCGCGTACGTGAACAACATTTTCGACGAACGGGCCGCGACCTATCTCTACGATGATCGGAGCGTCGGGGGCGTCGTCGCCAACATGAACGAGCCGCGCATGTTCGGCATCGGCCTCAAGGGCACGTTCTGAGGCCGGCCCTCCGATTGGGACGGACCGGACCCCTCTCGATCCCTGTCCCGCCGCCGGTTCGGCGCCGGGCTTGGAACAGACCACGTCAAAACGGACTCGCTGTCGATCCCCGTTTTGGCGCGTAAATCGGCTCGGCACCCCGACACGGCGACTCGATTCACGCTGAAAACCGGACCCTCTGTGGGTCCGGTTTTTTACGATCGGCTCTAAGCGCGGTGCCCGCGCGGCATGCGGAACCGGGGGGCGCGGGACGCCATGTGCTGCGCTTTCTCCGCCACGGTGCGGGCCGCCGAAAACGGGTTGGGCACCTTGGACAGCCCGGCGCGCACCCGGTGGCGGGCCTTGTGCAGCCGCACGATGTCGTTCAGGCGCCGCTCCAGGAACGCCCAGGTCTCGGCCGACTCCTCCGACGAATCGTCGAGCCAGTAGAGCAGCACGGCCGAGTACACCCCGGCGAGTTGAAGCCGCTTGGTGTAGAAGTTGAAGTCCGTGGAGGCATCGCCGACGGCCCACCAGATCGTGTCCACGGTCCGATAGGTGCAGCGGAGCGACGTGCGAGCGTTGCTGGGCAGGGAGAGCAGCGCGACGCCGCGCCGCACCGCCTCGCGGTCCATGTCCCATTGCTCCAGACGCAGGCGGATCGCCAGCCCGACCCGCTCGTGCAGGCGCAGGCCCTCGGTGCCGTGCTCGTGCAGGGCCGCCTCCATGCGGCGGTCGGCCAAATCGCACCAATGCGCGACGGCGTCGACGGCCCCGCCCGGAAAGGCGCGATCCCCCTGCGACGGCTCAAACCCCGCATCGGCGGCGGCAGCGCGCAGCGTCTTCGGGCTCCAGCCATCGAACGCCACATGGATCAGGGCGTGTTCCACGATGGCGTCGCGAATGGCCGTCATCGTGTCGTGCGGCCCGGTCTCCGCCCCGGCGGCGGATTCGGTGTGGAGCGCATCGGTCGGTTCAGTCATGGCGGGTCCTCGCGGAAACAGCGGTCAAGGGGACGTCCCCGAGACTTAGGATCCGTGAGCGCCGCCGTCCAGCGTTCCCGACGATTCCGTGTCGGCGAGCGCCCGCCATTGCCCCGGTGCGAGCCCATAGGCGGCACGAAATTGGCGGGTCATATGGCTCTGGTCGCTGAACCCGGCCTGGGCCGCCGCGTCGGCCAGACCGGCCCCGGCGCGAATCGCCGCACGCACCGCGTCCAGGCGTCGGGCCGTGCGGTAGCGGCCCGGGCTCACCCCGTGCACCGCCCGGAACTGGCGGTACAGGGTCCACCGATCCAGGCCGCTCACCCGCTCCAGATCGGGCGCGGTGATCCCCGCCTCCAGGGTTTCGCACAACAGCGCCCGGACCCGCGCCAACGCCGGGCCATCGATGGCCCCGACCGACCGGTTCGGCCGCGCCCCCGCCGCGTCGGCCAGGGCGTCCGCCAGCATGACCACCACATCGGTGGACACCAGCGGGTCGACCGCGTCCCCCGTCGCCGCCAGCACCGCCCAAATCGTGTCCCGCAGCGGCCCGGCCGCCGCCACCGGATCCGACAGGAAAGGCAGCGAACGCCCCCCCAGGCAGGCGGCAATCAGAGCCGGCGGCACATACAGCGTGCTGTAGCCGAACCCGCCCTCGGTCCCCGGCCGGCCGTCATGGCGGACGTCGGGATGCAGCACATAGGCCTGCCCCACGCAGGTGTGACGCCCGATCCCCCGGTAGGAGAATGCCTGTACGCCGGCCCGCGTCAGGCCGACGGCGTAGGTATCGTGCCGGTGCGGCGAATGCCCGCCCGCGCCCTGTGCCAGCGTCACGTCGAGTCGCATCAGCCCCGCCCACGCCGCGTCCTCGGCGCCCCCTCCATCCAGAGCGGCACCGTTCAGGGCGGTCCGGCGGGCGCGCACGACGGGATGCTGTGCAGGATCGTTCAAGACCGGCCCTCCCCCTCCCGGACTACCGTACGGCGGATCATGAGGGAGACCCGCCTATGCTCGACGACATCCTCCGCCTTCAGGCCACCGCGCTTCCGCTGGCGGGAAGTCCGGGTCCCGCAACCCTGAGCATCGCCGCCATGGGCGCCGCCTACGGGGTTCGCGCCAGCCTACCCTATTGTCTGGGCATCGTCTTCGGCACGATGCTGGTGCTGATCGCCGTGGCGTCCGGCCTCGCCGGAATGCTCCTGGCCGTGCCCGGTTTGGTGCCCGTGGTGACGGTGATCGCCCTCGGCTACATCCTCTACCTGGCGGTCCGTATCGCCACCGCGCCGCCGCTGTCCCGCCCGCGTGAACCGGGCAGCCGGCCGGCGGTCGGGGGCGCGCTGATCCTGGCGCTGAGCAACCCCAAGGCCTATGCCGCCCTGGGCGCCGTCTGCTCCAGCGTGGTGGTGATGCCGGCCAACCCGACCCAGGACGCGCTGATCAAAGTCGCAAGCCTGTCCGCACTGATCCTGGTGATCGACATCGTCTGGCTCGGATTCGGCGCCACCTTCTCCAGCGCCCTGGGGTCGCCGCGCATCGCGCGGGTGGTCAACGTCACCTTCGCCGTGCTCCTGGTCGCCTCGGTGTTCGCGGCGCTTGTGCTATGACGCCGGAACGCCCCCCGCACCGCGCCCGCCCGGGATGTCCAGGCGCGCCTCAAGCCCCCCCTCGGGCCGGTTGGCCAGCACCAGCCGGCCGCCATGCGCGTCCGCCACCGCCTGCACGATCGAAAGCCCCAAACCGATGCCGCCCGTGGCCCGCGCCCGCGACCCCTCCACCCGGTAGAACGGGTCCGTGACCTTGGCCAGATGCGCCTCCGGGATGCCCGGCCCATCGTCGCGCACCACCACGGACACCCCGGGGCCGTCGGGCAAGGCCACCGGCTCCACGCTCACGGTCGCCCCATCCCCATAGACACAGGCGTTGGCGACCAGATTTGTGACCGCGCGGCGCAGCGCCATGGGCCGGCCCAACACCGTCGCGGGCCCTTCATCCACATCCTCATCCTCGGACTCCGCGACCTCCACCGGCCGCCCGGTGTCGGCCAAGTCCGCGCACAGCGCCGTCACCAGCGCCGCCAGATCGAGCGGCCGCGCCGGTTCCGCCGTGGCATCGTCGCGGGCGAAGTCGAGGGTGGCGCGCACCATGGCCTCCATCTCGTCCAGAGTGGCCAGCATGCGCCGACGCTCCTCCTCAGCCTCGACGAACTCCGCGCGCAGCCGTAGGGTCGTGATGGGGGTCCGCAAGTCGTGGGAGATCGCCGCCAACAGCCGTGTGCGGTTGTCCACCAGCCGGGCCAGCCGCGTCTGCATGTCGTTGAAGGCGCGCGCGACCTCGCGCAATTCCCGGCTGCCGGACTCGGGCAGCGGATCGCGGCGGGGGTCCACGCCCATGCGCCGGGCCGCCTCCACCACACCGCGCAGTGGACGGGTGGTGCGGCGCACCGCCCAGAGCGACAGCGCCAGGGTCACCGCCGTCATCAGCCCGACCGACGCCAGCGCGCCGGGCGTCCAGAAGCCCTGCGGACGCGGCACCCGGGCCAGCACATTCAGCCAGCGGCCATCCTTCAGACCGATCGAGATCGCCAACATCGTATCGGCCGGATCGCCCACCATCAGGTGATGCAGGCGCGTGCGAAAGGCCATGTCGGTGTCATCCGGGGCCATGCGGCGGAACGGCGGGTGATCGCGGCCCGGCCAACGCCCCCACATCGGCCGATCCGACGGTGGCGGCGCGAACGCATCCTCCGGCGCCGGGCCGACACGCACAACCCGGTCGGGGTCGGCCCCGAACGCCGTCCGCAGCGCCTGCCGGAACACCCGCGTCCGGATGGCGCCCAAGGCGGAGACCGGCGCCTCCGCGTCCAGGATCAGCGGCGCCGGATCGATCCGCACCTGAAGGCGAGCCCCGCTCAGCACGCGGGTCAACCGATGCTCGAACCGGCGCGACTCGGCGGTTTCGATCAGATTGGCCGCCTCGACCACGCGGGCAACGACGGCACGCCCCCCCAGCGTTTCCAGCAAACGCAGCCGGTCGAGCGAATACAAGCCGAGCGAGGCCAGATGCGACAGCATCAGCCCCAGCAACAGCACCAGAATGGTCTGCCCAGCAAGGCTGTCCGGCCAGGGGAACCGCCACCGGAAGCGACGGCGGGGGCGCGCGTCCTCCGCGCGGCCGGCCATGTCAGGCGCGCTCCACCGGCACCGCCAGCACATAGCCGCCACCCCACACGGTCTTCAGCAGGCGCGGGTCCTTCGGGTCGACCTCGATCTTGCGGCGCAGGCGGCTCACCTGGGTGTCCATGCTGCGGTCGGTCACGGCCGCGTTGTGGCCCCGCGCGAGATCGAGAAGCTGGTCGCGGGTGAGGACACGCTGCGGATGCTCGACGAAGGCGCGCAGCATGGAAAACTCACCGCTCGACAGGGCGACGCCGACGCCGTCGGGGCCTTCCAGCTCACGCCGGCCGAGGTCCAGGATCCAGCGGTCGAAGCGGACCCGGCCCGCCTCGCCCAGGCGCGGCGCGATCGGCGGGGTCCCATCCTCAGCACCGCTGCCGTTGGCCAGGCCTTGCGCCGGGGCCGCGCGGCGCAGCACCGCCCGCACCCGGGCGAGCAACTCGCGCGGGTTGAAAGGCTTCGAGATGTAGTCATCGGCGCCGAGTTCCAGGCCGACCACGCGGTCGGTCTCCTCCCCCATCGCGGTCAGCATCACAATGGGCAACGCGGCGGTCCCGGGATCGGCGCGCAAGGCCCGGCACAGGGACAAGCCGTCCTCGCCGGGCATCATCAGGTCGAGAATCAGAAGGTCGGGCCGCTGCTCCGCCGGGCCGGTGAGGATCGCGCGGGCCGCGGCGGCGTCGGCCGCGGCGTCGACCGTCAGGCCGTGTTGGCCGAGATAGCGGGCCAGAAGCTCCCGGATATCCGGAGTGTCGTCCACCACCAGGACACGCGGCCGCGCGTCCGGCGAACCCGCGGGATCAAGCCCCATGGCGCGCCTTCTCGTCGAGTCGGTTCTGGCGCCGGCAGGCGGTCACCACGCTGCGCATCAGCATGGCGATGGCCACCGGCCCGACGCCCCCCGGCACCGGAGTCACCCAGCCGGCCACCTCGCGCACCTCATCGAAGCGCACATCGCCCACGATGCGCAGTTCGTCGTTCACCGTGACGCGGCTGCGTCCCAGGTCGATCACGGCCGCCCCCGGCTTGACATGCTGGGGGCGGATCATGCCGGCCCGGTTCGTCGCCGCGATCAGAATATCCGCCTGCCGCGAAATCTCGGGCAGATCGCGCGTGTCCTCGTTGGCGATCGTGACCGTGCAACGGTCGTTGAGCAGCAGGCGCGCCGCCGGCCGGCCGGTGCGGTGCGTGTCGCCCACCACGAGAGCGCGCCAGCCGATCGGCCGTGCCTCGACGAAATGCTTGATGAGGTGGACCCCGGCCAGCGCCTCGCACGGCACGAAGGCGGGCGCATCGTTCGCCAACAGGCCGGCGTTGCGGGTGTGGAAGCCGTCCACGTCCTTGGCCGGATCCACCGCCTCGATCAGGCGGCGGGCGTCGCGATAGCGCGGCAGATAGTGCTGGATGAGAATGCCGTGCACTTGGTTGTCGTTGTTCAACCCCTCGATGACCGTGATGACCTCGTCATCCGAGGTTTCCTGCGGCAGCGTGTGGAGCTGGATGCGGACCCCCGCCTCTTCGGCCCGCTTGCGCTTGTTTTCGATCAACCGCAGCGTGTTGGCGTCGTCCCCGACGACGACCATCGCCAGAGTGGCGGTGATCCGGTGGACCTCGCTGAGGTCGTGGACGTCACCGTGCACGTCCCGCAGCATCTCGCGGGCGATGTCGTGCCCCTCGATAATGCGTGCCCCGCTTGTCATGGGGGATCTCCCTTGTTCGGCGGATCGGTGACCCCGCCTCGGTCCCGTCCCGCACGCCCGAGCGCCTGGGCGCTTTGGCGCGGGATCAGCGCCGGGGGAGGTCGGACAGGTGGGCCGCCACCTCCTCGACTGTCGCCGCGCCGCCGTCGATGCGCAAGGTCTTGCGCCGGGCGGTCGCACCGGACGTCACCGTGAACGCGCCCTTGGGCAGGCGCCAGGCCTTGGCCAGCAGGGCGATCAGCGCGGTGTTGGCCTTGCCGTTTTCGGGCACGGCGGTCACCGTGGCCCGCAGCCAGGGCTGGCCGTCGGCGTCCGCTTCGATGGACTCGATGCGGGACCGCGCGGCCTTTGGTGTCAGCCGCACGGACAGCCGGCATCCGCCGTCCGCCTCCGCGACCACGGGCAGCTCCCGCCCGGACGGGTCCGTCCCGGTCACGCGGGACCTCAGAGGACCTTAAACATCAGACGGGTCAGAACCATCTGGATGAAGACCAGGATCAGGATCAGCACCACCGGCGACAGGTCCACGCCGCCAAACGCGGGCAACCGACGTCGGATGGGTGCCAACGCGGGCTCGGTCAAACGGTACAACACCTCCGAGATCGAACCGACGAAGCGGTTGTAGGTGTTGATCACATTGAACGCGATCAGCCAGGACAGAATGGCCTGGATGATGATGACCCAGATGTAGAGTCGAATGACGATCAGAACGATTTGGAACAGGGGCGCGATAATCACATCCATGGGTCGGCCATCCGTATTGGTCCAGAGGACAGGGACTTGATTGCCGGGACCCTAGAGGATTTCGGGCGCGTTGGAAATCCCGCGCCGCCACTCCGGGCAAGCATGATCGGGGCGACCCGGATCAGGGCAGGCTGTGCCGCGTCGGTGCCACCGGCAGGGCGTGCGCCGCCATAAGGGTCCCGCCGCCGCCGGCCGCGCCCTCGGTCAGTTCCAGCGCGAGCACCCGGTGCGGCCGTTCGAACGGCATCACGATGCCTTTGTGCGCGGCGGGCTGAAAGCCGAACAGGGTGTAGTACGGCAGATCGCCGACGAGGACGATCAGGCCATGGCCGTGCCGTCGAGCCTCGAACAGGCCCTTGCGCATCAGCGCCTTGCCGATGCCCCGCCCCTTCAGGCCGGGCTCCACGGCGATCGGCCCCAGCAGAAGCGCCGGGTGGGCGGCATCTCCCAGAAGAACGGGCCAGAAGCGGAGCGTGCCGATCAGGGTGCCGTCGGGCCGGTCGGCGACGAAGCCAAGCTCCGCCACGGGATCGACGCCCTCCCGGTAGGCATAGGACCGCTTGGCGTGCCGGTCGGGGCCGAACGCCCGGTCCAGCAGGGCTTCGATGGCGGGGGCATCGTCCGGCGTCTCGGTGCGCAGCGCATAGGGCACCGGCGTGGTCGACGGATCCAAGGCAAGGCCCGCCGCTGGCCCAACGGCCGACGAGGACGGGGTCGGAGCCGGGGAGGGGGACACGGAAGCGGTGGAGGAGACGAGGGTCGGAGCGGCCATGATCGGATTCCCTGACGACGGGACGGACAGCGGAGCGGCGGCGGATCAAGGGCCGTCCCGCGCGCCGGCCGGTCCGGTCAGCGGCCGGAGACGGCGGAGGGGCGCGCGCGGCGGCCCGGCCCGCGTCGTCGCGCGGGCAGCATCATACGTCGTCGGAACAGGGCGAAACCCGAAAGCATTCGGCGGTGTCCAAAACGGGGGGCGCGGACCAGAGGGGCCCAGGCGCCAGCGCGTTCACAGGTCATGGATCGTGTATATAACACCGCACGGGCCCGAAAGCCCAAAATTTTCAAACCGGGCCGCAACGGACCACGATGTGTGGGGTCCCGGCCACTGTAGAGGGCCACGGGACAGGGCAACGGTAAAGGATTGGGGTCAAAATCGGGAGGAAAGACACCCCCGGCCCGGAGGGCTCCGGATCGAGGGTGTCCAACCTTATCCCGTTCGGCGATGGAGCGGACGCGCCCGCCCCATCGCCGGCGGGTCTTAGACGGCGCGCAGGTTCACGGCCGAGGACTTGCCGCGACGGCGGTCAACCTCGATCTCGTAATCAACCCGCTGGCCTTCGTTCAGGCTGGCCATGCCGGCGCGCTCAACGGCGCTGATATGCACAAACACATCGGCACCGCCCTCGTCCGGCGCGATGAAGCCATAGCCCTTGGTCGTGTTGAACCACTTGACGGATCCAGTGCTCATGGGAGTCTCCTTTTTTTGAGCGTGGATTTTTTTGGGAACGCCAGTCCGGCGACGGCCCAGAGACCGACACCGGAGAGGATAGGGGAAACGCGATCAGGCCCCGTGGCCGCCCCGGGCCCGAACGGGCCGCTGGGAACCGGAACTATGGGGACCAGAACCTGTGGACCCGGCACTGCGGCCGCGGCCCCGGCCGCGCGGCGCAGGCGCGCCACCACGACCCTCGGTGCCGGCCAGCATGCGGGCGAGACCGTCGTCGGGTGCGTCCGATGCGGCGGCGCCACCCGCCCCACGCCCGGAGGCCTGAGGCTGCACGGGCGCGGCCGGACGCGCCGCGCGCGGACGGCTCGGCGGCCCGTTGCGGCGGCGACCACGGTCAGCTCCCTCCGGACGCGCCGGAGCGGGAGCCGGCGGCGCGCCATCGGGCGCGTCGATCGAGCGGCCGATCAGCTTTTCGATGTCGCGCAGCAGGCCGCGCTCGGCCGGATCGCACAGCGAAATCGCCGTGCCGCTCTTGCCGGCCCGGGCGGTGCGTCCGATACGGTGGACATAAGACTCGGGCACGTTGGGCAGCTCGAAGTTGATGACGTGCGAGACGTCGTCAATGTCGATGCCGCGCGCCGCGATATCGGTCGCCACCAGCACCGTCACGCCGCCATTGCGGAACGCCGCCAAGGCACGCTCGCGCTGGCCCTGACTCTTGTTGCCGTGGATGGCGGCGGCGGGCAGACCGGCCTTCTGCAAGTGCAGGCTGACCTTGTCCGCGCCGCGCTTGGTGCGGGTGAAGACGATGGCGCGTTCGACCTGGGGCGCACCCAGCAGATCGACCAGCACCTCGCGCTTGGTCGCGCCATCCACATGCTTCACGGTCTGGCTGATACGCTCGATCGGACGCGAGGCCGGCGCGACGGAGATCTCCGCCGGGTCGGACAGGAAATCGTTGGCCAGGGCGCGAATCGGCTTCGGCATGGTCGCGGACAACAGCGCGGTGTGCCGCACGGCCGGCAGCGCCGCCATGACGCGCCGGATGGCCGGCATAAAGCCGAGGTCGAGCATCTGGTCGGCCTCGTCCAGGACCACGGTCCCGGTGGAGGCCAGGGAGATCGCGCCCGCCCCCATGTGGTCGAGCAGACGGCCCGGGGTGGCGATCACCAGATCGACGCCGCCGGAGAGCGCCCGGATCTGCGGCCCGGGGCGGGCACCGCCAATCACGAGAGCCACGGACGGACGGGTATGGCGGCCATAAGCCCGCACGCTGTCGGCCACCTGCGCGGCCAGCTCGCGCGTCGGCACCAGCACCAGGGCATGGCAGCGACGGGGGGCCGGGCGCTCGCCACGCTGAGCGATGGCGTGCAGCAGGGGCAGCGTGAACGCCGCGGTCTTGCCGGTGCCCGTCTGGGCAATACCAACAATATCGCGCCCCGCCAGCATGGCAGGGATGACCTGGGCTTGAATGGGAGTGGGGTGGGTGTAGCCTTCGGCTCGGACGGCGCGAAGGAGGGGCTCGGCAAGGCCGAGGTCGTCGAACGAATTCAAACGGAAACTTTCGGCTGTCGTCGCGCGTCAACGGACAACAAAGTCCTGGCGCAACGGCGGATTGTCAAGGGGCGCTCTCGCGGAACAGTCGCCAAATCGTGGTCGAGGCTGCGAGACCCCGACGTCGCGGCCTCAATCGACGGAGCGACCGGCCGGACGGAGCGCCGCTTGGACCGGGATCCGGCCTCCGCGAGCGGCGCTGACACCCATCAGAGACCACGTTTCCGGTCCTATGGCAACACAATTCGTCAGGATCAAGTATTCCCTTGCGGAACACCCGGACCACTCGCAATAAGTGGGTCGGGCAAGAGGGACGCAAACCGATGCCGAAAGCGGAGCCACGCCAACCGGTCGGACCGCTGCGCACGCGCCTGCGCGTGGCGCGGGCGCTGGCCCGTCAACGGACCCTGACGCTGCGCCGCCGCGCGCTTCTCGGGCGGTTCAGTGCGGTCGTGGCGCCGCTCTGGCCACTGCTGGTCTATCTGCCCCTCGTCGCCGCCGGCGCGCTGCCCCGTCCCGGCGCTGTGCCGCCCCTGGCCTATGCCGCGCTCGGATACTGGACCTGGAGCCTGCTGGTCGACGCCACCCTGGCGCCCGCGCGCGGGCTGGCGGCCCATCGCGGCCCGACCACAGCGCCGACCGCCGCCATGCTGGCCGGCCTGATCGAGGCCGCGCAGCGAGCCGGGTGGCGCGCCGTGATATTAGGACCGCTGGCGCTGGCGGCCACCAGCAGTGCGCTGCCCCCCCTTGGCATCCTCCAAGCCCTCGCCGCTGTCACGGCCGCGCTGGTCCTGGCGCTCGCCGCCGGGCTGATCCTGGCGCTGTGGTCGGCCCCCTGGCCGGACGTGCCGGTCGGCGCCGCCACCGGCCTTCGCCTGACCCTGCTGCCGAGTCTGGTGCTGTTCCCCCTGCCCGACGCCCCCTGGACCGATGTCGCGACCATGCTGAACCCGCTCGCCCTGTGGACCGACACGGTGCGCACGCTGCTGCTGGGGGACGGCTGGCCCTATCCGGTCGCGGCGGCGGCCTGGAGCCTGCTGGGCCTTGCCGGGTTCACGCTGGCCCTGAGGGCGCTCGGCCGTCTGGCGCCGTGCTTGCGGGAGGCGTTGGGGTGAGCGCGCCCGTGCTCACCCTGGCCGGGGTCGGCAAACGCTTCCCCGCCACGCCGGGGGCCGAGCGCCGCGCCTGGACCCGGCAGCTCGGTCGGGCGCTGGTGGGACGCGCCTCCCGCCCCAGAGCGGCCGAAGACGGCCGGGTCACAGCCGTGGAGGACGTCCATCTCACGGTGCATCGAGGGGAAGCGGTCGGCGTGGTCGGCCTGAACGGCGCCGGCAAGACCACTCTGCTGCGGCTGGCCGCCGGGCACCTCGCGCCGGACACCGGCACGGTGAGCTGCGTCGGGCGGGTCGGCACGCTGATGGACCTGACGGCGGGCCTCGCCCCCGCCCTGACCGGGCGGGAGGCGATTCCCCTGGCCGGCGCGCTCATGGGCCGCTCCCGCGCGGAGATGGCCGCCGCGATGCCGTTCATCGAAGACTTTTGCGGCCTGGGTGCCGCGCTCGACCGGCCGGTCGGCGGCTATTCCAGCGGCATGGCCCTACGCTTGGGCTTCGCCATCGCCGCCCATGGCGACCCCGACCTGCTGCTGATCGACGAGGTGCTGTCGGTGGGCGACTTCCCGTTCCGCCAGCGCTGCCTGACCCGCATGATGGAGGTGCGGGAACGCGCGGCGGTGATCCTGGTCTCGCACAACCTGCCGGAGGTCGCCCGCTTCTGCGCCCGCGTGGTGGTGCTGGCGGCGGGCCGCGTCGTGTTCGATGGCCCGACGGAGGACGGCTTGGCCGCCTACCGCCGCCTTGCGGAGGGCGCCGCGCTCCCGACCCCGACCGCCCCCCCGGAGCCGGACGCGACGCCCGCGTTTCTGCGCCCGGTGTTCCGCGACCCGGCACGGGTCGGGCCGCTCGATCTGTCGTGGCGGGATCCGGCGGGACAGGCGGTCGCCAGCCGCCCGTTCGGCGCGCCCCTGATCCTGCGGCTGCGCGCCACCCTGGCCGCACCCGCCCGCGCCCTCAGCGTGGGTGTGCCGCTGTACGCGCCGGACGGCACGCGCGTCACCGGGCTGGCAAGCGATCTCACCATGCCGCCCCGCCCCGCGCGGGCCGGCACGACCGTCACCGTCACGTTGACCCTGCCCGCGCCCTGCCTCAACCCGGGGCCCTGGCACGGCGTGGCGGTGCTGCACGACGGCCCGGGCACACTGGCCCGCCAGCCGCTGCCGCCCCTGACCATCACGGGCGGGCCAAGCCGCCATTGGGGGGTCGTCACACCGGACGCCGCATGGCGCGTCGACGCCTCCAAATAATTGGTTCATGACGGAAAATCGGGGAGGGGCGGACAACGGGACGGCCTGACACACTGGTAGTTGCGACACGACACAGACTGCCAGGGAGGCCCCGTTG
>NZ_JACIGJ010000017.1 GCF_014197855.1 Roseospira marina | reverse complement strand
GGACATGGAGCCTCCCGCTTAATCCAAGGGAGTCCCCTACAGAATCCATTTCAAGCCCGACCGCTACCCCGATTTCTCAAATGCGATTCCCCTGCCGTTCTTCCGCACACCCCCGTTCTCGCGCAGGACGCACAATCCGCCGCCGACGGTGTCATGGTGCTGGAGCCGGTCACCGTGACAGCCCGCAAACGTGGGGAAGACGAACAGGACGTCCCCGGCAGCCTGCCCGTCCGGTTTGAACTCGGCCCGGGGCAGGAATACGAATTGGCCCCGGCGTGCGATCTGATCCGCAGCTTGCCCGCCCAAAAAGTCTTGGCCGACAGGGCCTACGATGCAGACCGTTTGATCAATCAGATCGAAGACCAGGGTGCCGAGGCCGTCATTCTCTCGCGACGACATCGTAAAAAGCAGAGCGAAACCAACTGGCTTTCCTACAAAGAACGCTGGGCCATTGAAGGCTTTTTCGCCAAGCTTAAGCAATGGCGGCGCACCGCCACACGATACGACAAGATCGCGGCCAATTTTCTCGGCTTCGTGACGCTGGCCGCGATCATGATCTGGCTTAAATAGTTAATTCGTTACTACAGCCTAGCCTGTTACGATCAAAGGAAAGAAAAACCAGGCTTGGCGGGTGCTGCTGTCCCCACGTCCGGCGACAAGGGTGCGGCACCGCCCGATCAGACGTCGGCGGGAACCGGGGCCGCGTGCCACGCCTTGGACCGCAGCTGAGCGGTCCACAGGGCGGCGTAGCGACCGCCGGCCTCCAGGAGAGATCGGTGGTCGGCCATTTCCACCAGCCGGCCGTCGTCGAACACCAGGATGCGGTCGGCGCCGACAACCGTGGACAAGCGGTGGGCGATCACGAGGACCGTGCGCTCGCGCACCAGGGCGTCGATCGCCTTTTGCACGGCACGTTCGCTCTCGGTATCTAACGCCGCCGTGGGCTCATCCAGAATGACGATGGGGGCGTCCTTGAGGATGGCGCGGGCGATGCTGATGCGCTGGCGTTCCCCGCCCGACAGGCTGCCGCCGATATCACCGACCCGGGTTGCGTACCCGTCGGGCAGGCGGCGGATGAAGTCGTGGCAGTTTGCGGCCTGCGCCGCCGCCACGACCGCCGCGTCATCGGCGTCCGGCCGGCCCATGCGGATGTTCTCCAGGATGGTGTCGTCGAACAGGTAGACGTCCTGGAACACCACCGACAGCCGCGCGGCCAGGGCGTCCGACGACAGCGACCGGATGTCGGCCCCACCGATGCGCACCGTGCCCGCCCGGGGGTCGGCAAAGCGCATGATCAAGCGCGTCACCGTGGTCTTGCCGGACCCGGACGGTCCCACCAGGGCGGTCAGCGACCGCGCGGGCAGGTGGAACGACACGTCTTTCAGGGCCGGTGCGTTCTCGCCCTCATACGCAAACGTCACGCCGTCGAACGCGATGTCGTGATCCGACGGCGGTTGCGCGGGCGCGGTGACCGGCAAAGGGGCCACCGCAAGGACCTGATCCATGCGCTGCAGGGCAACCTCCATCAGGTCGAACACCTTGGTCAGTTCCGAGAACAGGGCCAGGGGCTCGCTGAATCGCATGACGATCACCAGCATCGCGGCAAAGGCGGCCAGCGACAGGGTCCCCTGCGTAACCCAGGTGCCCCCCAAGGCCAACACCACCAGCAGGCCAATCTCCACCAGCCCGGCCATCAGCAGCGCCGGCCATAACCCGGCCATCAGCGCCTTCGCCTGCACCTCCCGCAGATGGGCCAGCGACTCCTGCAGCCGCTGCGCCTTGGCGCCCGTCTGCCCAAGCGTGCGCAGCACCGCGAGGCCCTGCGTGTACTCGACGATATCCGATTCCGTGCGGCCATGCGCCTCCGCAACGTCCCGCCGCTCCTGGCCCGACGCGCGCCGCTGCCAGCGGTAGATGGGCACCGCCATGGGCACGATCACGGCCATGGCCAGGGCCATGCGTGCGTCGATGGCCAGGGTGACGGCAATGACGACCAGCGGCACCACCAGCATGCGGATGATCACGTGCGACAGGGTGCCCATGGGCGCGACGGCTTCGTCGATGCTGCCGCCGAGCACGGCGCCCAGATCGCCGGTCCGCCACCGCGCCAGGGCTTGCATGGGCATCTGGCGCAACTGCCGTCCCAACCGCCGCCGCAGGTCATGCGTCACGTCGGCGATGGCGCCGCCGTACTCGAACCCATGTCCAAGCCACCCGAGGATCAGATCGGCGACCGTGGCCGCCACCATGACACCCAGCCAGATCCAGGCCTGCGTCAGGTCCGCCGGCTCGGCCAGCAGCGCGCGCAGCAGCGGAAAGAAACAGGCGAAGGCCAGCCCCTGCGCCACGGCGCCCAAGGCGAACAGGGCGAGCATCCGACGCACGGCTGGGGCCTCGGACCCGGCGGCCATGAGCATACGACGATAGGTTTCCCGAAGCGTCGGGATGGTGTGTGTGGCGTGGCTCATGGGGTGTCTCCGGGGGCGGTTTCGCTGGCGTCGGATCGCAGAATCCAGCCCTGGGCGGCTTCGTGGGTGCGCCACAAGCGGGCGTACACACCGTCCGACGCGACGAGAGCGTCGTGGGTGCCGCGCTCCGCCATCCGGCCCTGGTCGAGCACGACGATCTGGTCGGCGTCGCGGATGGTGGACAGGCGATGCGCGATGACGATGACCGTCTTGCCCCGCATCAGGTTGGCCAGGGCGGCGACGATCAGGGCTTCGTTTTCGGGGTCGGCGAAGGCCGTCGCCTCGTCCAGCACCAGGATGGGCGCATCGCGCAGGATGGCGCGGGCGATGGTGATGCGCTGGCGCTGACCGCCCGACAGGCGCGTGCCGCGATCGCCGGCGATGGTGTCGTAGCCTTGCGGCAGCGCGGTGATGAAGTCATGGGCCTGGGCGGCGCGGGCCGCCGCCTCCACCTCGGCGTCCGTCGCGTCGGGACGGGCCATGCGGATGTTGCTGGCGATGCTGTCGTGGAACAGAAAGGTATCCTGGAACACAAAGGACACGTGGTGCATCAGCACCTCCGGGCTGCACGCGCGCACATCCACCCCGCCGATGCGCACGGCGCCACCGGCCACGTCCCAGAAGCGCGGGATCAAGCGCGCAACGGTGCTCTTGCCCGCGCCGGAGGGGCCGACCAGGGCGGTCACGGTTCCCGGCGGGACGATGAAACTGAGGTCGTCGAGGGCAACGTCGGTCCGGTCCGGATAGCGGAAGCGCACGGCCTCGAACTCCACCGAGGCATCGCCCGGTGCCGCCGGCTGGGTGGGCGTCGGCAGGACCGGCACGTCCATGACATCCTGCACGCGCATGGCGCCGGCCCGCGCCCTGTGCAAAAACTCGTTCATCCACATCAGGGGCATGAGCGCATCGGCAATGCCCGTGCTCAGCATCAGGACCGCCACCAGGGCGGGAAACCCGATCAGGCCCTGCCCATGCAGCACGATCCCGGCGGCCGACACCGCCAACAGGGTGGGCATCGGGCTCAGCACCGCCAGCGTGATGCGGGCGGCCGTGCCGGTGGCCTGCACCCAGGTCTTGAAAATACCCCGGAACGTCAGCAGCGCCGTGTTGTAGCGTCGGAACGAGGCGCTTCCGCCGTCGAACATGCGCACCACCGCCATGGCCTGCACGAATTCGATCACGGCGGCCTGGATCGCCTCGCGGGCCCGGTCGTAACGCTGGCGAAGCACGGCGTAGTCCCGCATGGCCAGCCGCATCGCCGCCATGCCGGCGATGAACACGCCCAACGCCACCAGGGCCAGCCACCAGTCGATCAGAAACAGAAGCACCAGGGTGACAACCGGCGCGGCCACGTTGCGGCCGAACAGCGGCGTCGAATCCGCGACAAAGGCATGCAGGCTTTTGACATCATCCTGGAGCGTTTTGGTCAGCGCGCCGGTGCCGGCGGTGATCACGTAGCCCAGCGGCACCTGCGCCAAATGGGCGGCCAAGTCGGTGCGCAAGCGCTGCTCCAGACGGAAGGCCCCAAGGTGCGAGACCACGAACGACAGAACCCGCAACACCAGACTGGCCACGATCAGGCCGCCGGCCAGGAGCCCGAACCCCCACACATCCAAGGGGCCCAGTAAGGGCAGGGTAAGGGCACCGCTCCGCAGGCATTCCAGCACCCCGGCCAACGCGGCGACCCCCACGATGGCGCAGACCATGCCCAGCCCGGCCATCGCCATGGCCAGCCAGATGGCACCCCGCACCGGGTCGATGATCCCCCACAGACCCCGCCGGAGCGCCTTCGGCGCGGCCGGAGCGGACGCCGCCGCCGCCGCCGCCGCGGTCTTCCTCTCGGCAACGGATGCCGAGGACCCCATGTCCATTCCAGACACTCCCTACTCGCTGGGAACCGCCAGCGGCGCCGACAGGTCCGGCTCCGCCCGGGCCGTTCCCGGATCCTGATACAGAAGAGACGCCCCTACGGCGGCCAGAGATGCCATGGCCACGGCCAGCATGACGACGCCCGGATAGCCGAGCACGGCGGCAAGTTGGAACGCCAGGGCTCCGCCGACGGTCGCCACCAAGGTGTAGACGGTGTACTGCGCGGTGAAGTCCGTCGCGGCATGCTCCGGCGTCGCCCGGTCCATCATCATGGTACACAGGACGGTGGCGACCGGGCTGTAGGTCACGAACAGCAGGCACAGCGGGCCGACCACCGCCCAGGACCCACTCGCCCCCGTCGCCGGCAGCAGGAAGGCGGCCAACGCGATCACCTGGGCCACACCCACGGCGACCAGCATCCGGCGCCGACCGACCCTTCGCACCAGCATCCCCGCCGCCAGCGCGGACGCCACGCCGATCAGCGATCCGACCACGTTCATGACGAACCCGACGTGTTCCATGGACCATCCGGCGTCCACCAGCATGGGCGTGGCCAGGTAGTAGACGAGCCCGATGCCCAGGGGATAGACGGACAGCAACACCAGCCAACGACCCCCGCCGGGTTGACGCCAGACCAGCACCAGACGGCGCATCTGGGTCCGCAGCGCGCCGACCTGATCCCGGCCGTCCGCCAGAACCGGCTCCCGGAACCGGAGGAGTTGGACCAGGGGCACGGCCACGCCCAGCGCCAGCACCAGCATGGCGCCGGACCAGCCAATGGTCGGGTACAGCATCAGCACGACGCCACCACCCAGCATGTTGCCCAGCAGGCCGCCCGCGATCTGAAGGCCGTTGCCGACGCCCCGCTGATCCCGGGACAGCAGGCGACAGGCGAGACCATCGGCGGCGATATCCTGTGTGGCACACAGGACGGCCAACAGAAGGCAGAGGCCGAACACGACCTCGAAATCCGCGACCACGTCGAACCGGCCAATGGCCAACACGGTCAGGACGATCCCGCCCTGCATGAGGATCAGCCAGCCGCGATAGTGACCCAGCCGGCCGAACCGGATGCGGTCCACCAGCGGGGCCCACAGCACCTTCACCACCCACACCAATCCCAGCAGCGAAATGATGCTCAGGGATTCCAGCGGGGCTCTCTCCCGCCGCAGGATCGCCACCAGGGCGATGAAAAAGAAACCCAGGGCCAGAAACTGCGTGATGTACAGGCTTCCCAGCAACGCCCAGCGCGCCGGCGTCATGGGACCGCCGACGGTCCCCGCGCGTGCTGTCGGTTCACGCATCACGCGCCCCGAACCGGATGCGGGCGATGCCGGGCGCGTAACGCCAGAAGATCGGCGCGACCGTCCACGCACCATAGAAATACTTGAAGAACCCACGCGGCCAGCGGAACGGCAGACGCCGGTATTCCGCCAGATCGGGCACCCAGGCCTCCAGCGCCGGTCGGATCTCGTCGATGTTGATGCCCCACGGCATGCGTGGCGCGCGGTAGTGGGGCGTCTTCATCAAGCCGCGCAGGGTCTTTTCGGAAAACCAGCGCGGAATATGATCGAACGCGAACCACGCACCCGGAAAGCGCTTGGCCATGTCGCCCAGCAGCACCGCCACGTCGTCCGGCTCGAAGTACATCAACAGGCCCTGGGCGGTGATGTAGACGGGACGGTCCGTGGGCACGGCATCGAACCAGCCCCGGTCCATGATACTCAGCGGGACGTGCCGGTGCTGCGCGTCCGGCGTGATGAAGCGTTCACGCACGGCGATCGCCTCGGGCACGTCCACCGTGATCCACAGCGCTTTGTCGCCGGCCACGCGGAACCGCTGGGTCTCCAGCCCCTCGCCCAGATTGACGATGACCCCGTCGGGATGGGCGGCCAGGAAGGCGGTCAGTTCGCTGTCGAACACGGCGGAGCGCACCCCGTGCGAGGCATCGGCGGGACCGAACGAGCGCACAAAGTCGTAGTTCAGGCTGCGGTAGATGCGCAGCGCCACCTCGTCCCGCAGGACGCCATCGGGACGCGCCGCTTCCGAGGCCCGGTTGTGCAGGGTCCACAGCATGGTTTCGGGAACATCGGTCAGGGAGACCGCGATTGTCGTCATGGGATGTTTCCTGCGGATCAGAAGTAGTAGCTGGCGCCGAGGACGAAGCTGCGGCCGCGGCTGGGCCCCCCCATGGAGCCATCGGGGCCCCCCGCCATCATCGCCGGATAGTAATAGGCGTAGGTGTCGTAACGTTCGTCGAGGAGGTTATCGGCCCGGAAGTAGACGTCCGCATTCACCGTGGACAGACCAAGGCGGAAATCCAATTTGTTGTAGGATGGGAGGTCGAGGGTGTTTTCCGGGGCGGCGGGTCTGACGCCGACGTACTGATTTCGGATGCTGGTCGTCAGCAGCGGGTCCTTGAACACCAGGAAGTCGGGCAATTCCTGCTCGTGCGTCAGCGAGAGCGTCCAGCCCCATTCCGGCACGCCGGGTACGGCGTTGCCTTCCGACACGCCGGAGCCGGAGGTCGCCGGCACCTTCGTGATGGTGGCGTCGATGTACGCAAGGCTGCCACCCAGGGTGAAGCCGTGGCCGATACGCCAGCTCGCGTCCAGTTCGATGCCCTTGCTTTCGGTGTCGAAGTTGCGGGCCAGGGTCGAGAACGTCGTGGTGTCGAAGATGAAGAGGTGGTCGTCCTCGGTCTGGTTCCAGAACACCGCGCCGTTGACGGTCAGATCGCCACCCAGCCATTCCGACTTCACGCCGATCTCGTAGCTGTCGACGACGGCGGCTTTGTACGCCGGATCGGCCTGCCCCATGGCGATGTTGGAGCCGAAGTCGTTCCAACCGCCCGACTTGTACCCCCGCGCATACGTGCCGTAGACCGTGGCCTCCTCGGTCACATCGTAGGCCAGTGCCAGGCGGCCGGTGGTGTAGTCGTCGTCCAGGGTATCGCTGTCGGTGGCGGTGCGCAGCGCACTGGGGTTGGTGTCGTTGGCCCGCCAGACCGCGTCGTAGGTCTTGTGCTCCCACGTGTGCCGCAGGCCGGCCGTCACCTTCAGCACATCGAACAGCGGATAGGTGATCTCGCCGAATAGGGCGTAGCTCTCGACGCTGAAATCGCGATCGATGTCGGCGTTGAACGGGTTGCCTGGATAATAGGTATCATAGGCATCGCGCGTATCGAGGAAGCGATCCGACCGGAAGTAGTTGGCGCCCGCCACCCAAAAAATGTCGTCCTCGGGGCGCGAGGACAGGCGCAGTTCCTCATTGAAGGTATCGCGGCCCATCTGATAACGGCGCTGACCGTCCGGGCTCATGCCGATGAGCGTGTCGTACAGGCGGCCTTCGTAGAACGGTCCCTCGGTATAGTAGTCGTTGCGGGTATACCCGCTGAACAGAGTGGCCACGGCGAACGGCAGATCGTGCGTCAGCTCCGCCGACACGCGGGTGTTCCACTTGTTGTCGCTGATGCTGCCGTCGGGCACGTCCGCGACCGGGGCCTCACCGTAGGGGCGCATGACCGTCAGAGCCGCGTGCTCGGTCATCGCCTCATGGTTGGCGATCACGGTCAGGCTGGTCTCGTCCGTCGGCTCCCAGAGCAGGGTTCCACGCACCGCCACGTCTTCGGGCTCGGTCAACGGTTCGCCGGTGTTGGCGTTTTCCACCCACGAATCCATGCCGGTGTAGCGGAAGGCGAGACGGCCCTTGAGGGTGTCGACGATGGGGCCACTCACGGCGCCTTCCGTCAGACGGTAGGCCCCCGTGCCGACCTCGCCGCGAATGTAGCCTTCGCGCTCGTCCGTGGGACGGCGGCTGGTGATGTTGATCGCACCCGCCTCGCTGTTGCGGCCGTACAGCGTGCCTTGCGGCCCCTTCAGCAGTTCGAGGCGCTCCACATCCAGGGTCTGGGCGGAGATGTCGGATACACCGGCGGGCATGCCGTCGACATAGACGATCACCGAACTGTCATCGCCGCTGACGCGGTTCAGCGAGCCCACGCCCCGAATCTTGATGTTCGCGCTGTCGGTGTCGCCATAGCTCAACAGCCCGACCCCAGGCGTTGACGC
Source organism: Roseospira marina (assembly GCF_014197855.1). Classification (GTDB taxonomy): domain Bacteria; phylum Pseudomonadota; class Alphaproteobacteria; order Rhodospirillales; family Rhodospirillaceae; genus Rhodospira; species Rhodospira marina. Next base: position 64,764 of record NZ_JACIGJ010000017.1, on the reverse strand, counting down.
GAAGGTGTTTTCCAGCGTCGTGGTGCCACGGGCCTCGACCTCGTCGCCGCCGACGACCGTCACGCTGAAGGGGATGTCGCGGATATCCTCCTGCGCACGACGGGCCGTGACCGTTACGGTCTCCAGGACGAGCGGCGCCTGGGCGGGAGACGCGGCGGCCGCCGTCTCCGCGCGCGGCGTGTCCTGCGCCTGGGCCGGCGCAACCGTCAGAAGGCCGGCAATCGGAACCAGAAGCGCCCGCGCGGAACACGCGGTGGGACAGCGTGTCGGCGGGCGGAACAGGGTGATGGGGCGTGTCATAGGCGGGGCTCACAAGGCGGGGACAGCGATCAAAATGCGACTGCATCTTGATCGCAGCCCATGCCCCGCGCCACCCGAAGGCGGAAAGCCACAACCCCAATCGGGAAAATGTGTGGGTGCCGCGCCGTCAGCCGGTTCGCCAGCCAGTTCGCTTGGCGCCGAGACGGGAGGGCGCGCAGCCATGCACGCGCCGGAAGGCGGCCGCGAAGTGGCTGGGGTTGGAGAATCCTACGGCCACAGCGGCCTGCTGGACCGACTGGCCGTCCCGCTCGATCAACCGACGGGCCTCGGCCATACGCAGGGCGCGCACGCATCCCGCGATCGTCGTCCCGAACCGGTCCCGAAAGCCGGCCTTTAGGTAGCATTCGTTCAACCCGACGCGGCGGGACAGGCGCGCAATGGTCGGCGGGTCCAGCCACTCCGACCGCAGGATGTCCATGGCCTCGTCCAGCGCCGCGATCCGGCGTCCCCCGACACGCCCGCCCAATCCCGCCACCTCGGCCGGGTCCGCGTCGGGCGCGAGCAGCCGCGCCAGAAGGTCCAGCGCCAGGGATTCGGTGTGCAGGCGTCCACAGGCCGTGTCGGCGTTCGCGTCGACGAGCGCGTCGGCGATCTCCAGAACACGACGGCTGACGGCCGGAACGCGCGCGCAGACCGTGCCCGATCCGGTCAGGATTCCGGCAATGGCCGCGTTGAGGGCGCGCGGTCCGTCCGTGCGCCAGTCCTCCGCCATCTCCGGGGGAATCTCGATCGACAGCCCGCGCATCCGCATACCCGGAGCCACACGCGCATGCATCGCCCCGATGTCTCCGGCGCGCAGCCAGACCTCACCGTCCGAGACCGGCTGATGCACACCCATGTCGGGGGCGCTGAGGTCGAACCGCCCATCCACCACGATGCTGAACCCGAAATGGGGCCCGATCGCCGGGTAGGATTCCGCCATTTCATCCCGCACGGCGTAATCGCCAACGCTGAGGGTCAGGCCGTTGCGGAACTGCTGGAGGTCCATCCGGCCGGACCCCAGAACGGGGTTCAACTCAAGGCACAAGCGTGTCTCCGCGCAGGCCCGAACTCGGAGCGCATCCCGCGCGCCGAACTGTTCGGTGTAGTAGTCGGCCAGCGTCGCGAACTGGGACGACGCGTGTGGGGCCGCGAGCCGCGATCCGGTGTCGGCGGCCGGCCCAGACATACCGCCCCCGTCAGAAGCCCCCCCTTCAGAAGCCTCCCCGTGGCGGGACCTGTTCGACCCTTGTATCGCGTCCACCACCCGGTTCCCTCTGAGCCACTGCCGTCCACGCGCCTTCCGGCCGCGAACGGACCCATTCCCCCACTCCATGCAAGAGAATAATACGCGTTCTCGATTGTGGGGCAACGGGGTGTGGTGCCGGGTGTGATCAACCGCGTTCAGTGGACCGTGAAGGTCAGGCTCGCGCCGGTATAGACCTGACCCGCCTTGCCGGCGAGGTCCGCCAAGGGGCCGTCCGGCGTGACGTCCTGCTTGTGGTTCACCATGATGATCCATTGGCCGGCGCTCTGGACCCGGAACTGCGCCCGTCCCTCCTTGAGGTAGGAGAAGAGGGCGAACCCGTCGCTTTGCCCGAACCCGGTGCCCTGCGCCGTGATGAAATCCAGGCTTTGCGCGGTCGCGCTCAGCGGCTCGCCATGGAACAGCACGTCCACCTCGACCAGATCGCCGACATGCAGGGCGCTCAGGTCGGTGCGGGGCAGGATCTCCAGGTCATGGCCAAGGGGGGCGGGCTCCGTCCAGTCGCCCACGGTTACAATGGACTTGGCGAACGCCTGATACTTTACCGACATCAGTACCGTCTGGACATCCTCCACCGCGTCGCGCGGGGCCAGCGCCAGACGGGTGCGGCCCTGGGTGTCGATGTACTGGGTGTAGAAATTGGGCTGGGAGACGGCTTCGATCTGGTAGGGGCCGGGCGCGCTGTCCGCGTTGAAGGCGAGCTTCTGCGCCCCCAGGTCGGCGGCGAACACGGTGACATCGCCGGTCTCGGCGATCGGGGCGGCGAGGGCGGCGGTCGGCGGCGCCAGCGCGGTGCGATCCCCGGCGGGAGCGATCATGGCGAAGCGCTCGACGACGATCCGCCCGTTCGGGCTGTTCAGGATGTCGTCCACGGGCAGCCGGTGCCCCCAGCCCAGTGACACGATGGCATGGGGCGGCTGGTGGGCGTGGGACTCGTGGGCGTTGATCCACAGAGAGTGCGCGTCGGCCGCAGTGGGGACCACCATGAGGGCCGCCACGGACGCGACCAACGCCAGCAGGGGAAGAAGGGTCGGACGGAATGGCATGTCCCTTGTCCTTTCGTGGGGTCAGAACCGGGCGGTCATGTGCAGGCCGAACTCGCGCGGCGCACCCAACTGCGCCCCGACGTAGCTGTTGGCGTAGACCTGATAGATCTCGTCGGTCAGGTTGCGACCGTAGACGCCGACCGTCACCCCGAAATCGGTTTCATAGTTCACCGCGGCGTCGAGGGTCGTGTACGCCCCCTGGCGCAGGGTGTTGTCCTCGTCGAAATAGTGTTCGCCCACGTGGCGGATGGTCGCGCTGGGCTGCCACTGGCCGCGTTCGCCGAAGTGCCCCAGCCAGGATGCGCGAACGCTGTAGACGGGGGCGTAGGGGACGTCGTTGTCCTCGTAAGGCCCGCCGACGAAGCGGCTGCGGTTGACCATGCCGCCGACCGAAAATTCCTGATCGTCGAACAGCACGACGCCGGCGCTCAGTTCCGCGCCGAAGCTGCGCGCGTCACCCATGTTGGTCAACGTCTCCAGGCCCGCCGGGCCGGAATACCCCTGCACGTCATAGCTTTCGATGTCGTAGACCGTGACCTCGGCCCGCAGCGTGCCGTCCTGGGAGCGGTACTTCCACCCGCCCTCGAAGCTGATGGCGGTTTCGGAGTCATAACTGGCCGTGTCCAGGGCGCTGCTGCCGGCTTTGTTGAAGCCACCCGGCTTGTAGCCCCGACCGACACTGGCCCAGAGGCGGTGCTCCTCGCTCGGCAGATAGGCGATGCCGGCGTGGGGCGTGATGGACCAGAACGTGGCGTCGTTCTCGTAATCGACGTTGGTGCCGTCGGCGTCCGGAATGGTCATCAGGGAGTCGGCCTTTTCCCAGGCCACGCGCGCGCCCGCGCTCAGTTCCCACTTCGGGGCGAACCGATAGGTGCCGTCGGTGAACACCGCGTGCGTCACCATGTGATTGTCCGACAGGGGGCCGCCCATGTCGCCCAGGCCGGTGCCGTAGTCCACATCCTCGTACTTGTAGTGCTGCCTCTGGCCGCTGTAGCCGAACAGGATGGACAGGTCCTCGTCCTCGTAGGCGGCTCGCAGTTCGCCGTACAGGCTGTCCTGGAACTCTTCGGTGTCGATGCCGTACGAGCCGAACGTGCGGTCCAGGTTCATGCGCTGATAGGCGATGATCCCCGTGACGGACCACGTGTCAGTGATGTCGTAGGTCGCGTCCAGGCTGATGTCGTCGATGCGCCGATCCAGGTGCGGCGTTTCGACGATCGGATTGACCCGATCACGCGACAGGTCATCGAGGGGAACATAGTATTCCTCCTCAGACCGGTAGCGGTCGGTGCCCAGTTTCAGGCGGGCTTCCAGGGGCAGGTCGTCGGGCAGGTAGTGTAGCGAGATCCGGCCGCTGGTGGTGCGGCTGTCGTCCACGTTGTCGCGGCCGTTGGCCGGATCGTCCAGGGACCCGCCTTCCATGGAGTCGGTGGCCATGCCCTGGATGGCCCAGCCCGACCAGAGGCCGCTGGATGCCCCACCGGACACGCGGTGGCCCCGGCTGAACACCTGCAAATCGGTCCAGGCGTCGGGATCCTCGCCGGGCAGGGCGCTTTCCACGTTGATCACACCACCCAGGGCGCCGCGCCCATAGACCGCGCCTTGCGGGCCTTTCACCAGCTCGACCCGGTCCACGTTCTGCATCGCCTGCGCATAGGCATGCGGCAACTGCGGCACGCCATCCACGTTCAGGCCGACGGCGGGGCCATAGAAGTCGCCGGACGACAGCCCGCGCAGGGTGAAGTTGTTGTAGACGCGCGAACTGCGGCCCATGGACTGCAATTCGGGAAACACCTCGTCCAGGGTGTCGGTGGTGGTCACGCCCTCGCGTTGCAGGTCCTCGGCGGTTGTCACGTTGACGCTGCCCGTCACGTCGAAATCCGTCTGTTCGCGTTTGTTGGCCGTCACCGTGACAGGCTCAAGCGTGATGACGGGGCCGGGCGGGGCGGTCGCGGGCGTCTGTGTCTGCTGCGCCAGGGCCGGCAGCGCATGCGTCACCAACAGCAGAGCGCCACCGGCGCGAAGGGAAGCGTGCATCAGGGTCTCCTGTTCTCGGGAGCGAGGTCCCAAGGGTTCGTCAGAGCGGAGGGCGGGAAGAGGGCGGGTCGACACGCGGGCGCAGCCCCGCGTCGACACCCATAACTTCGGTGTGGTATTGCGACTAAATCGCATGCGCGGGAGCGGCCGTCTAACGGTGTCCGGGCGGAATTGTCGAAACCGGGAAAAAAACGGATGGATCTGGATGCAGGCGTTTTCTCTTTGACGGAACAGGGTGCCACGGACATCCGCGCGCACCCGCGCCTGCCGGCCATGACCATCCCGCCGGACTGGACGCGGGCCGTGCGGGTGCAGGATCTGCCCGACGACATCACCGTCACCACCTGGAACGGCGGCGCGGATACGGCGTGGACCATCCGGGGCGAGGCTCCGCCCATGGTCTGCGTTGGGATTCTGTTGGAGGGCACTCTGACCATGACGCCGGACAGTGGTCCGGCCCTGACGTTGGGACCGGGGACCATCGTGCTTCATGCGGCGGCCCAGGGTGTGTCTGGGCAGGACGTGTTGCGGGCCGAGGGGACGCTGCGTCTGGTCGATGTGCGATTCGCGGCGGAGGCCTTCCTGCCGATCATCGCCGGCAGCCTTGTGCCGGTGCTGCGCGACGCCATTCTTCCGGGCGCCGAGACCTGTGGCGGGGCGGGCGTCTTCCGCCATGCGCCCGCCTCGCCGGCGGCCCGCCGGACGGCCACGGACATTCTCTCCTGCCAGGACTTCGAAGGGGTCGCCCGCGCCCTGTTCCTGCGCGCCAAGGCGTTGGAGCTGCTGGCTGTCGTGCTGCGGGACACGATGCCCCACCCGCGACAGGCGGTACCGGCGCGCGATCGCAAACGGGTGGTGACGGCCCGCCGGCTGCTGGAGCGGGACTACGCGACGCCCTGGACCATAGAGCGTCTGTCCCGGGAGGTCGGGTTGAGCGAGAAGAAGCTGCGCGTCGGCTTCCGCCAGATCATCGGGGCTTCGGTGCAGGACCACCTTCGGTCGGTGCGGCTGGCGGCCGCCATGGCGATGCTGGAGCGGGGACAGAGCGTGACCGAGACGGCCTACGCCGTCGGGTTTTCCAGCCTCAGCCACTTCAGCAAGGCGTTCAAGGACCACGCCGGACTGTCGCCCCGTGACTGGGCGCGCCGCTGCCCGGGGGTCTGATGGCGGCCGCCCGTGGGGTCCGGACCATGGGGTGCGGACCATAGGTTACGGACCGGCGGGCGCCGTGTCGATCGCCGCGCCGTCAAAGACCCCGCACCGCACCCGCGTGGCGCGGCGCACGTCGGAAGGCGTCACACCGAACCGGTGGCGGAACGCCGTGGACAGGTGCGCCGGGTGATAGCCGACGGCGTAGGCGGCCTCGGCCACCGTCATGGCGCCGCTTTCGATCAGCGCCTTGGCGCTGTCCAGGCGGGCGCTCTTGATGAAGGCGTAAACGGGCAGGCCAAACAGCGCATCGAAACCGCGCGTCAGCTTGCGGGCATTCAAACCGACACGCCGGGCCAGATCCGGAACGGACGGCGCGGTGCTCAGGTCGGCAAGGATGATGTCGCGGGTTTCCATCACCCGTCCGATATCACGCGGCGCCAGATCGTGGGCCAAGGACATTCCGGACGTTCCGCGTGCGCCGGACCGACCGCAGCCGTCGGCGACGGAGGCCAGGAACTCCAGCGCCTTGGCGGCCAGGAACAGGCGTTGGGCCGCCGTGGCGCCCGGGTGCGGGGCGTCCGTAAGCGACAGCGCTGGACGGAACGTGGCGGCGCCGTCGTCGCCCACCAGATCGGCGATGGTGGCTTCACTCACACGGATGAAGACCGCCGACAAGGGGCCCGTGTCTTGGGACTGGTGGTGGAATTCCACCGGCCGGGAGGTTTGAAACGAGATGACGGAGGCCGGCGACGTCATCGTCTCGCCCAGGCCGTCGACGGCGCAGAACACATGGCCCCGCATCAGCACTCCCGCCCACAGGCCGGGCTGAACCGTGGTGGTCCGTGAAGGCGGTGTCGACCACGGCGCTCCAGTCCACGGGCGCATCGCTGTTCCGTCGGTCGGCGGCGACGGCCGGCGCAATGGCCGTCGCCCACGGCGCCCACGGGGCCGACTGCGCTGCGCGGGAGGCCGGATCAGGCCCCCCATGGGCGCCGGTGCGGGCGCCGGTGCGGGCGGCGGGCGGTCGTGCGGCGCGGAAAATTGTCGACGATTGCCCCGGCAAAGTGCCTACAATAGTGATCCGCGCGTGCGTCGCGATGGCGTCATACGACCGGCCGTCGCGCCGCAGGGCGCGAAGCATACGGTGGCGATGCCGTCGGCTCCTCACCGCCCTGTAGCCTGCATAAGGAGTCCCGGATGGTCCCCCCCTATGCCCGCGACCTGATCGGCTACGGTCGAACCGTGCCTCATGCCCAGTGGCCGGGGCAGGCGCGGATCGCCCTGCAAATCGTGATCAACTACGAAGAAGGGGGTGAAAACTGCGTTCTCCACGGCGATGCCGCCTCGGAGGCCTACCTCCAGGAGGTGCCGGGGCTCACGCCCTTGCCGGGTGTCCGCAACATCCAGGTGGAGAGTATGTATGAATACGGATCCCGCGCCGGGTTCTGGCGTCTGATGCGCCTATTCGAGCGCTACCGGATGCCGGTCACAGTCTATGGGGTCGCCATGGCCCTGGAGCGTAATCCCGAGGCGGTGGCGGCCCTGCTCGAGTCCGAGCACGAGATCGCCAGCCATGGTCTGCGCTGGATCGACTATCAGAACATCCCCGAGGCGGTGGAACGCGCCCACATCCGGGAGGCCCTGGCCCTGCATGAGAAGGTGACAGGGGCCAAGCCGCTGGGTTGGTATACGGGGCGGGTCAGCCCCCAGACCCGCCGTCTGGTGGCCGAGGAGACGGAGGTCCTGTACGATGCCGACAGCTATGCCGACGATCTGCCTTATTGGGAACAGGCCGGCGCGAAAAGCCAGCTCATCGTTCCCTACACGCTCGACAACAACGACATGAAGTTCGCCACGCTCCATGGCTTGAGCACCGGAGAGGAGTTCTACACCTACCTGCGCGACGCTTTCGATGTGCTCTACGAGGAGGGCGAGGAGCGCCCGCGCATGATGTCCGTGGGCCTGCATTGCCGTCTCGCAGGACGGCCCGGGCGGCTGGCGGGACTGCGTCGGTTCCTGGATTACGTGGCGGGTCACGACGCGGTCTGGATCTGCCGCCGGGTGGATATCGCCCGCCACTGGCGGGCGCACTTTCCCGCCCCGAGCGCGCCTCTTATGCCAAAGCGTGCTGATTAGAGTATCCGTGTTGATCAAGCGGCTTTTGGCATTGATGAACGCCCCGTCTCGGCATCACGTGCCACACGGTCCACGGGGACAGTGCCGACGTCCGGTCCAAAACAACACCGGACCTCCTTTTTTTGCGAATCATTCGCACCAAGTTTGCCGTCTTCCCCGCTCAAAGGGACGCCGGCTCACCCGGCGCGACGACCGGGAGGGGGACCCGCTCATGACCGCCGTTGCATCGCCGGCGCCTGTGTGTCTGCGGCTCGATCGGAACACGCTGGACCGGTTCACGCCACCGGCCGGGGTGTGGCAGGACATCACGCTGCCCTTGGTGGACGGCGGTCTGCGGGTGCGCACCAGGTCTCTTGGGCCGAAGCTCTCCGTGACCCAGAGCGAGACGCGACTTTCGTCTGATTACCATGCCCAACGGGAGCAGGGGGGGCCTCCGCGACGCTGTGTTTCGGGCGCACGGGTCTCAGCCTGTTTGGGTTCGGTGGGCGGGACCCGTCGCACGCCGTTCGGCCCGGGGATGTCTGGCTGTTTCACAGCACCGACGCGGTCCTGCCGTCATCCGCCGAACGCCCGAGGACAGGGGCCGAACAGCACGGGTCGCCTCACCGCGCGCGGGTCAGGGCACCGGGCCGACCGTGATGGCGAAGCTCCGACAGGGCCTGCTGGACAATGGTCACCGCCCCCTGAAGGGCCAACACGGCCATGATCGCGGCCACGAGGATGTCGGGCCAGCCGGTTCCGGAGCCAAACACCCCGAGAGCGGCGCCCAGAACGGCCAGGTTCGCGAGGACATCGTTGCGCGAGCAAATCCAGACCGAGCGCATGTTGGCGTCGCCGTCGCGCCAAGCATACAAAAGGGCAAGGCACGCGGCGTTGGCGGCCAAGGCCATCACACCGACAACGCCCATTGTGCCCCACCCAGGCACCGTGCCGTGGACGGCGTGCCAGATCACGCTGCCGATCACCCAAAGGCCGAACAGGCCCATCGAGGCCCCCTTTACAAGGGCCGCGCTCGCCCGCCACTGCAGGCTGAGGCCGAGCACGAACAAGCTGATGCCGTAGTTGGCCGCGTCGGCGAAGAAGTCGAGCGCGTCGGCCTGAAGCGCCGCCGATCCGGCCGCGACGCCCGCGGTGATCTCGACGAGGAACATGACCGCGTTGATCCCAAGCACGATCCACAGCACGGTGCGGTAGCGGCCCGACGCCAGGGCCTTGGAAGCGCATGTATCGTTGGAACAACAAGCCATTGTACGATCTCGCCACGGTGTCCGGAACGCTTGGGATGGGCCCAAGCCGGCCAACCGTACGGTCTATAGTCGCTATAGGGTCAAGGCATGTCCGGCGCAGACTTCAAGATCGGCGACCTCGCGCGCGCGACCGGCACCAAGGTGGTCACCATCCGATACTACGAGACGATCGGTCTGATCGCCCCGCCGGGCCGGAGCGAGGCGAACTACCGACGGTACGATACGGCCGCATTGGACCGTCTTCGGTTCATCCGACGGTGCCGGGATCTCGGGTTCTCGCTGGGCGATATTCGGGAACTGCTCGACCTGTCGTCGGAGACGGAGCGCCCCTGCGACGAGGTCAACCAAATCACGGCCGCGCATCTGGCCGAGGTTGAGAAAAAGATCGCGGACCTGCAGGCGCTGGCGGTGGAACTGCGCCGGATCTCCACGTCGTGCCACGGCGGCGGCACGATCTCGAACTGCCGCATTCTGGACGCGATCACGCCGGACTGAACGACGGCGGGGGCCGCGTCTCGCGTCAGGCCGCGCGGGCTCCGATCGTGATCGGCGGACGGCCACCTATTCGCCGCCGCGCGGCCCGAACAGGATGACCCCGGCGCCGCAGACACACAGGATCGCGCCCGCCACATCCCACCGATCCGGGCGGCTGCCTTCGACGCCCCACATCCAGACCAGCGATGCCACGATGTAGATCCCACCATACGCGGCGTAGGCGCGCCCCGCCAAATCCGCGTCCACCCGGGTCAAGGTCCAGGCGAACAGGGCAAGGCTGGCCAGCCCGGGACCCAGCCACAGGGGCGTCTTGTCCAGGCGCAACCAGGCCCAGAAGGCGAAGCATCCGGCGATCTCGGCAAAGGCCGCCAGGACGTAGGCGGGAACAGTTCCCATCGGCCCCCCCCAGATGGGTGACGACGCCAACGGCCAATCCGTCGGCGAAGCCCTCAGGACCACGCGGGCGCCGAGGATGCAATAAGCACGGGGGGCGCGGTGAACCGCGCCCCGTTATCGGCCCGCCTTGTCGCCGGTCCGTTCGGATCAGGCCGAACCCCAGATGGCCTCCGCCGTTTTGACGACCAGTTCCAGTTTGCGCTTCTGATCGTCCTCGGTCAGGGCGTTGCCTTCCTCGGTCGAGGCGAATCCGCACTGCGGCGCGATGCCCATCTGATCGAGGTCGACATAGGTCGCCGCCTCATCGACCTTGCGCTTCAGGGCGTCCACGCTCTCCAGCTCCGGCGTCTTGGTGGTGATGAACCCGGGATAGACACGCTGGGTGCCCTTCGCCAGGAACCGCAACGCATCCAGCCCACCGGCGCGATCCGTATCGTACTCCATGAAGAACAGGTCCACGCCCGTGCGGTTGAACACCGTGTCGGCGACCAAATCATAGGCCCCGTCCGCCGCCCAGGTGGAGCGATAGTTACCCCGGCACAGATGCATGCCGATCAGCATATCGTCGGGCCGATCCTTGATCGCCGCCTGCATGACCTCGGCGTATTTGCCGATCAGCCAGTCCGGATCGAACCCCTCCTGTTCCTTCTGCTGGCGGTGCTTCGGATCGCAGAGATAGGCAAAGAAAATATCGTCCATCTGCAGGTACCGACAGCCGGCCTCATAAAACTTTCGGACGGCCGTGGCATAGGTCTGCGCCAGGTCGGCGAAAAAGACCTCGGGGTCGTTCACGTACTCCGGAACGGCGATGTCCGCCTTCGCGGTGCGGAAGTGGCAGCAGCTCGGTCCGGGAATGGAGATCTTCGGCGTGACGGTGGTGGTGGCGGCCACGAACCGGAAGTGATCCAGCATCGGGTGGTCGTCCGGGAACGCCAGTCGTTCGGAAATGGTCGGGAACACGGGCCGCAGGGTGACGCCATGGAACGGCATTCCCTCTTCAGGCGAGCGCTCCACCAAATCCAGGCCCGTCAGTCCGCCCATGAAGTCGTAGTGCCAGAAGGAGCGGCGGATCTCGCCGTCCGTCACGACCTTCAGCCCGACCTCTTCCTGAAGGCGGATCACGGCGGTGATCGCCTCGTCCTCTATGGCCTTCAGGGCGTCGGGCGTCAGGGTCTTGTCCTGAAAGACCCGCTGACGGGCCTCCTTGACGGCGGCCGGACGCAGAAGAGATCCCACATGATCGGCACGAGACGGGGGCAGAGCAGTCATGGCGACCTCATCCAATCGGTGAACACAATCTGTTCGTGAACAACGCGCCGCGCGCGGCAGGGCATCTGCCCCTTTTCATCCTGGGGGCCAAACGATCATACCGGGTGGCGCGTTCACGCTAGGGTCATCGCACATCTCGTTCCTCAAAATCCAGTCCCGGGTCGACGCGCCCCCTGGCCATTGACGCGCCACGGAAGCCCCTGGCCGCGTTCGAATTTGGAGAACGCAGGTGAGGGCTCGCCTTGGCCGGCCCAGCGTACCACCGGGCTCCCAGCGGATTGCCAAACGGCCGCCGTCTCGGGCATGGTGCGGATCTCGTCTGTATCGGAGGATCGCGCCATGAGAGGGTTGGCCCGGCTCGCCCTCAAAGGGGTCGCTCTCGTGGGAGTTCTGTGGACCGCCGGACCGGCCGAGGCCCATCCACATGTGTGGATCGATGCCGACGCGACCGTGGTCCTTGGGCCGGCCGGGCAGATCACCGCCCTGGACGTCACCTGGACCTTCGACGAGCTGTATTCCGAAGATACGGTGATCGCCGTGGAGGGGCGGACCTCCGCCGATCTGCGGCCCCTCGTGACCGAGGCCGTACACAATCTGGTGCCGTGGCTGTACTTCACCGACCTGCGGGCGGACGGCATCCGGCAGACCTTCGGTCCCGTCGAAGCCTATGACGCCCACTGGCGCGACGGCCGCCTGATTTATGCGTTTACACTGCCCTTGACGCGGCCCGTGGACCCCATCGCCGAGACCGTGGAGCTTCGGCTGTACGACCCAACCTACTACATCGACATCGCGGTCCCGGAGGACCGCGCCGTGACCCTGCGTCCGTCCGATGCCGCCTGCTCCGTCACCCGGTCGCCCGCGCCGGAGCAGCCGAATTTCATGGTTTTGTCCGATGCGTACCAGTCCGTCGTCGTCGAGCCCGGCGAGGACGGGATCGGATACGCCTATGCGGAGATATGGAGAGTGACGTGTCCGTGAACGCATCGGCCGGACGGATCGGTCGCCGGGCCCCATGGGGTCTTCTTCTGGTCCTCGGCCTCGCTCTGGCGGCGGGTCTTGGGCTGGTTCTGCTGCCCCCGGGCTGGGCGTCGGCTGCTTTGACGTGGGTCCGAACCGTCCAGGGCGAGTACCAACTGGCCTTGAAGGACGCGGTTCTGGCCCTGCGCGAGGAGCATCCGGGAACGGCGGCGTTGACTCTGGCCGGGCTGAGCTTTCTGTACGGGGTTCTGCACGCCGTGGGACCAGGCCATGGCAAGGCCGTCATCGGCACCTATGCCGCCGCCAATCTGCGTCAGGTGCGGCGGGCGGTGATCCTGTCGCTGGCTGCGGGGTTGGTGCAGGCCCTGAGCGCGATCACGCTGGTGTCTGCGGCCTTCCTGCTGATCCACGGCGGCGCCCGATGGGCGACGCAGGCGGGAGACCGCTATCTGGAACCCGCCAGCTACGCCGTCATCGCCGGGCTGGGAGGCTGGGTCGCCTTGCGGGCGGTTTGGCCGTGGCTCAAGGCGTGGGTCGGCGGCCGCACGGGGGCGTCGTCGCCATCGGGCACGGAGCCCCCACACGCACCGTCCGCGCCGGACCTCTCACGTGAACCCCATCATCATCACGATCATGGACACCACGGCCGACACGACCACGGCGAGGGCTGTGGGTGCGGCCATGCCCACATGCCGACACCGGATCAAGTGACTGAGGCCGGGTCGTGGCGGCAGATCGCAGCCCTGGCCGTCGCCATCGGCCTGCGCCCCTGCACGGGGGCCATCCTGGTGCTGATCCTCAGCTTCAGTGTGGGGCTGTGGGCCGCCGGGGTCGCGGCGGCCCTGTGCATGGGTCTGGGAACCGCGTTGACCGTGTCCGTGTTGGCGGCCGTGGCCAGCACTCTCGGCAAGACGGCCGTGCCGCAGCCGCACGCCGGCCGCGCCTTCTGGTGGCGACGCCTTCTCGGGCTGGCCGGCGGTAGCGTTATTTTCGGCCTTGGACTGGTGCTGTTTCTGGCCGCCGTGCAGCGCCCCACGCATCCGTTGCTCTAGGGTCAAAACCCAATTAAGGCATGGAGATAGTGTGCGTGCCGTGATTCAAGGGAAGAAACGGCAGGGTTTGGATCATGGCGCGCGAGTTTTGGTGGATCGCCCGCCAATGGGCGGCCGTTGAGCCGCACCTTCCGCGAAATAGGCCCGGACCGGGTGCCGTCCAGGATCTTTCGCACATTCCGTCACGCGAGGGCGTCCGCTGAAGAAGCCCGCATCGCATTGCGGATCGGTGCATCCCGGCACCTGGGCCATCTCAATCATCGTGCGAAGATCGTCATCGGCCAGAGTTTCCAACCCAAGAAGCGCCTCGTAAGGATCGCCGGGGAGCGCCAGAATCCTAGCAAACGCAGGCTCCGTTTTCAGGCCGTCCTGCTTCAAACGCACAACCGGCTCTCTCAGCTGCGGGCCCAATCTCAGAAGTCGTTCTTCGATGCGAAAATGGCGAACGCCCCACTGATCCTCCGTTGCGAGCCGTTGGCAGAACAGTTCAATCTCCCATTCCATGGCCAAGAATGATGCGATCACTGCGGGATCGGGGAGATGCCGCGCCGTGCGAAGCGAGAAGGACTCCATATGTCCAAAATGGTCTCGTGCAACATCGGCGAAATGCCCGAGATCCTGTGTTGAACACGCGACGTCGATATCACTTGACTCCGTCGCGATGCCCAGAGGTGGCGTTCCAATAACCACAGGACAAAATTCGGCGAGACGTCTGAGAAGACCGAGCGCCTCAATCAGATCGGGATGGACCGGCCTCATCGAAGTCACCGTCAAATTTTGAACGCGCCGCTCCGTTTGCGGCCTAAACCGAGCAATCCGCCCCCCTTATCCGCCGCCGGCCAGCCGGACCGCTTCCTCAACGGCCCGGTCCCGTTGCGGGTCCGCGCCGGCCGCGAACGGGGGATCAAAGGGGACCGCGATATCCGGCGCAACGCCGACGCCTTCCAGCCGTGCGCCGTCCACCCGCACGTCCATCACGGCGACATACAACAGGCTTCCGTCCGACAGCACGTTGAGGCGCCCGGCGAGGACGGCTCCGGCCGTTGTCTCACCGACGATGGGCCCGATCCCCAGCGCCCGGAAGCCATGGGCGATCAGCTCCTTGCCCGACCGCGAGCCATCGTCGACCAGCAGTACGACGGGTTTCGTCCACCCCGACGCAACGGTGAACGCCGTTCCGTCACGGCCGATGCGGGTCATGTCCATGGCCCGGTCTGGGAACAGGGTCAGGTATTCGGGGCTGGCGCCGCCCCAGCCGCCCCGCAGGTCGAGCACCAGGGCGTCGGCCTCCTTCAGGCGTCCGTACAGCACCTCCCCAACCAGGATGTCCTGGTACTTCCGGCCGGCGTAGGACCAGATGCGCACATAGCCGACGCGCGTGCCGGCATGCTCGATCACGCGGGCGCTCGCCCGCATGGCATCCTCGAACATCGTCACGCCGTCCAGCCGGGCGGGCGTCACCACGAGGTCGCGGTACTCCCCGGGGGTCCGTTCGAGGGTCAACGTCACCTCCGTTCCGACCCGCCCGGCAAAGGACTGAATCGGGTGGTACGGGGCGCCGTTCACGGCGACAAGCCGGTCGCCGACCACGACACCGGCCGCCTCGGCGGGATGGCCCTGGAGCACGCCCGTCACAAACAGGCCATCGTCCCGCGCTTCGGTCATCACGCCGATCCCGGCATAGATGGGGGCGCCGTCCGGGAGAAAGGGGGCGAGCGCGGCGGCGATCTCCTCGCTGCCGTGCAGGAAGACGCCGGCGAGCTGATACCAAGCGGGGTCGTCCTGCGTGTACAGCCGGGTGTGGGAGGTCGTGAGGCATGCGAGCAGCGCATTGACCTCCGCCGCGACCGCCTCCCGCTCCATGCCCGGCGTGACGGCGGTGCGGTGGGCGGTCACCGCCGCGTCCCAGTCGACGCCGTTCATGCCGGGATCGAAGAACTGTTCGGCGGTGATGCGGGCCGCCTCGTCGAACACGGCCAGCCGGTCGGCGCAATACGCCGTGCCCGCCTGGGTCAGGACGAAAAGAACAGCGAGAAGGCGATACATGGGCGGGGCTCGTCGATTTAGCGCACCGATACGGTACGCCATGCGTGCGCGCCCAACAAGCGGGGTCATCTTTCCGATTGCCCCCCAAAGGCGGGCAATGGTCCGTGCCTTTGCCCGCAGCGCGGTGTCGGACAGCCGCGCGCTCAACCGGAAGCCGGGCGATCTCCTGTGCCGGATGATCCGGCGCCACCAAGCCCGTCGTGCGCAGAGGCTTCATTGGGCATCAGGAAATCGAGGATGTCCTTGTACGCCGAGGCCCACTCGGCTTCGGACACGTCCATCAACCCACAGCACCGCAGGATGAACAGGCCCTCCGATGCCAGGAAGGCAAGGCGGGTGCGGCGCCCGAGGTTCGTCGAGACATCAAGTGCGTCCAGGCGTTCCCGGTACCAGTCCTGAGTCCGTTGGCGCTGCTCCGGCGTTTGCAGGAGCGCGGCCATCAGCACCGCCGAGCGGGCGTTCTCGACCTCGTCCGTTCGCATGGTCGCTTCGATGTGACCGCGAATGAAGGAGATGGGATCGGGGTTGGGGCCGACCAGTTCGGCGACCTCCTGGGTGAACTCCGTCTCCCAGCGTCCGAACATCGCATCGATCAACTGCTGTTTGGTCCCGAAGCAATACTGCACCCCGCTTTTGGTAATGCCCGCCGCCTTCGCGACGGCATCGATCGAGAGGGCCGCCGCGCCGACGTCGCCAACGACGGCCTCGGCGGCGTCCAGCACCTTGTCGCGGTCGATCTTGCGCGGTCTCCCCATCCCGTTCTCCCGTTGAGTTTTAGTACGATCGTATTTATATCTGAGCGCTGCGCGACTCACACACATGCGTGACCGCGCCCCCCAAAAAAGACATCGGTGACCCTAAAATGGCTTCGTCCAACCGGTGGCTGATCTTGGCCATCGTATCCAGCGCCCTGCTGCTCATTGTCATCGACATGACGGTTCTTTATACGGCACTGCCGCGCCTGACGCATGATCTGGGCGCCACGGCCGCCGAAAAACTCTGGATCGTCAACGCCTACCCGCTGGTCGTCGCCGGCTTGCTGCCCGGGTTCGGAACGCTTGGGGACCGGGTCGGCCATAAGAGGCTCTTCCTGGGCGGCCTAGCCGTCTTCGGCGTCGCCTCGCTGATGGCCGCCTACGCCGGAACGCCCGCTGTTTTGATCGCGGCGCGGGTCGTGCTGGCGGTGGGCGCGGCAATGATGATGCCGGCGACGCTTTCCATCATTCGCCTGACCTTCATCGACGAGCGTGAACAGGCGCTGGCGTTCGGAATCTGGTCTTCCGTCGCCTCCGGCGGCGCGGCGTTCGGCCCGATCGTCGGCGGCCTGATGCTCGAGTCTTTCTGGTGGGGCTCCGTCTTCCTGATCAACGCGCCCATCGTGCTCGTCGCCGGGGTTTTGGCGATCATCGTGATTCCCGAGGCCGACACCCGCCGCGACCGTCCGTGGGATCTGATCGCGTCGATTCAGATTCTCTCCGCCCTGGTGGGGATCATCTACGCGATCAAGGAGATCGCGAAACCCAGCCCCTCCTACGGAAGCTTTGTCCTGGCCGGCGTCGTGGGGATCGCGGCGCTGGCTCTCTTCATCCGCCGGCAGAAGTACGCCGCCGATCCTCTGGTGGACTTCGCCCTGTTTCGCGACGCCCGGTTCGCCTCGGGTGTGGCCGCCGCCTTGATCGCGTCTCTTGCGCTGGTTGGGGTCGAACTGGCGATAAGCCAGCGGCTGCAACTGGTCCTCGGCCTGTCTCCGTTCGAGGCGGGGCTCTTCATTCTCCCCATCCCCTTGGCCGCGTTCGTCGGCAGCCCCTTGGCGGGGTTGGGCCTCCCGCGGTGGGGCGGAACGCCCATTCTGTGGAGCGCCCTGTTGCTGGCCGCGGCCGGGCTTAGCGGATATCTCCTGCAGCTCGACACCGCAGGGCCCTTGCAAATCGCGAGCATGGCCGCCCTGGGTCTTGGCCTTGGCGCCGCCATGACGGCGGCCTCCAGCATGATCATGCTGTCCGCCCCCAGCGATCGGGCGGGCATGGCGGCCTCGATCGAGGAGGTCTCGTATGAACTGGGCGGTGCGGTCGGCATCGCCATCCTTGGTAGCCTGCTGTCCGCCGTCTATGCCACATCGCTGGTCCTGCCGGACTCTCTTGGGGCGTCGGCGATGGCCTATGACGGGCTCGATCAGGCGTTGCTTGTGGCCGAAGGGATGCACGGGCCGATGGCGGATGATCTGCGCGCGCTCGCGCGGGCCGCCTTCGACCGGGCGTTCGTCACCGTGATTGTCGCCGCCACGGTCATTCTTGTCGTGACCGGCTGTGCCGTTGGCCTGTGGCCCAGACGCGGGCGCGCGGCCATCGGAGCCTGCCGTTGAGGCGTGAGGAGGACGAGGACTGGGGCGCGTTTGGGAACGAGGATCTCGGCTACGACGCACGCGCCGCGACGCACGTCTCCTGGCGTCGCGCGCTCGGCTTGTTTCGGCCCTATGGGGGGCGGCTGATCGTTATCCTCGGGCTTATTCTCGCCTCGTCCCTCGCCGGGGTGGCCGCGCCGTTCCTGCTCCGGGGGATCATCGACACCGCATTCCCGGCCGGCGATCTCGGCCTCCTGGCTCTGCTGGCCGGCGGCCTGATCGCCCTGTCCGGGGCCGGTACGGTGATTGGTGCCCTACAGGGCCTGTGACCGCCACGATCGGCGAGGCTCGACTGGCGCGGCCCCGCCCGCCCGGTTCGGCCCCGCTCATGCTCATGGCGACCAACGACAAACGGATCATGATCAGAAGGCCCGTCGGCGTCCTGTTGGTCAGGCCGAGGGTGTCGCCGTATGCCACGACGGCGCGTTCATTCAGCGATGGCAAGTGACCCAGCCCCTAACGTTGGTCCCGCGGTCAGGAGAGCCCTTCCAGGTGGTGCGTGACCGTGGGGTCGGGCGTCGGCCCCCCGATCAAACCCGTTGAAAACAACACCTGTGGCGGATGGCCCTGTGGGTTTGTGGGCAAGACGTCAGGCTTGTCCATCCTATCCACAGGACACGCCTGAGCCAGGACCTCGGCCGGCGTGCGCCAGCCAAGCGCGCCGTGCGGGCGAACGTGGGTGTCGCCGTCGCACCACGTCGCCACTTCCTCCCGCGCTTGGGCGAGGCTGAGGAACAGCGTCTTGTTCCGGAATCCGTCCCGCAACCGGCCGATGAAGCTCTCGGCGTAGGCGGTCTCCACCGGCTTACCGGGCCGGAGATAGCACCGATCCACGTCCTGATCCCGGCGCCACCCGAGCACGGCGTTCGAGGTGAATTCGGTCCCGTTGTCCGAGATGATCCGCACCCGTCGGCCGTGCGTCGCCCATTTGTAGACTGTCGCCTCACGGACCCCGTGGCCCCCACATACATCCGCCGTCCGTTCTCCGGCCTCCTGTGCCGTCAGGATGCCGATGAGTTGTGCCTCGCTGGAACGGCTCTTCCCCATGATCGTCCGATCCCCCTGCTTTGGGTCGGACTCAACCCAATCCCGGGCCACGTCCAACGGGCAGGGTCAATGGAAGAACGGCCCCAATCCATACGTCTTCCGAAATTTCTCTTTGGGAACCTAGCTGGTTTCCTTCTTTGAAAACGTCACCGGTTTCGCCAACGCAAGAGTCGCCTTGAGAAAGGCTTCCTGCTGTTCTTCCGAAAGCCCACGGAACAGCTCGACCAAAGCCCGCTCACGTTCGTTGCGCGGCTGGGACGAGTCCGCGAGCAGATCCGATGGGAGGCAGTCGAGTGCTTCAGCCAGCCGCTGCATCCATTCAAGTGACAAACGGCGGCGTCCCTTCTCCAAATGACTGATCTGCTGGTTGCTGGTACCGGCCCGCTCCGCCAACTGCTTCAGCGTCAGCCCCCGGGCCTTGCGCCATTCCCTGATTCTATTCTCCATGTGACTCCAACATTTTGTTCTTTAAGCGAGAGCGGTGTGTTGGAAGATATCATTAGATCCGGCGTTCCGACAGCTTCAAACGGCGAATAAGCTGCTCTCGAAGAGCTCCAGAGTGAAGGGCGACGAGAATTTCCAACATTTTGGTGCATTTACGATTGACACGTCACCAACAGTCTGTTGGATTTTAACGAGGCGCCAACGCAGGATCGGAGGGTTGCCACGTGTCTGGACGGCGAAATTCGCGGACGCCGGATCACACCGAGGAGGCCCCTCTCTTTAAACGGGCCGCCGAATACGTGCGCATGTCCACCGACCACCAGAAGTACTCAACCGAAAACCAATCGACCGCGATCCGAGCTTATGCCGCGCAACGCGGCCTGACGATCGTCCGTACGTATGCCGACGAGGGGAAAAGCGGCCTTCGGATCGAAGGCCGAGACGCTCTGCGGCGCCTGATCGACGATGTCGAGGGAGGCTCCGCGGATTTCGATGTCATTCTCGTCTATGACGTCAGCCGCTGGGGTCGTTTCCAAGATGCCGACGAAAGCGCCTATTATGAGTACCGATGTCGGCGGGCCGGGATTGAAGTCGAATACTGCGCGGAACAATTCGCCAACGATGGCAGTCCGACCGCGACGATCGTTAAGGGCGTTAAGCGGGCCATGGCCGGCGAGTATAGCCGGGAACTCTCCGCGAAAGTCTTCGCGGGTCAGGGCCGCCTAATCGAGCACGGTTTTCGCCAAGGGGGAGCCGCCGGTTTTGGATTGCGCCGCATGCGCGTCAACCAACACGGTGAACGGCAAGGCATACTGGGTATCGGCGAACAGAAAAGCCTGCAAACCGACCGCGTGGTCCTCGTCCCTGGACCACCGGAGGAAGTCGAGACCGTGCGCTGGATGTACCGGGCTTTCGTTCAAGAAGGAAAGCCCGAGCGGGAGATCGCCGAGACCCTGAATGGACGCGGTATCATGACCGATCTAGGCCGGCCGTGGACCCGAGGCACCGTGCACCAAGTTTTGATCAACCCAAAGTATGTGGGGCACAACGTCTGGAACCGTGTTTCATTCAAACTCAAGAGAAAGCGAGTGCGCAACCGTCCGGATATGTGGATCAAGGCCGAAGGCGCATTCGCGGGCATCGTGGCGGGTCCTTTGTTCGAGGAGGCCCAGCGAATCATCGCCGACCGGTCCCGTCGTCTGACCGATGAAGAAATGCTGCGCGGTCTGCGCACGCTTTACGAGATACATGGCCGACTATCCGGCCTCATCATCGACGAGATGGAGGATCTTCCGTCGAGCAGCACCTATGGGCACCGCTTCGGCGGTCTGCTGCGCGCCTATCGGCTCGTCGGGTATTCGCCGCGTCGTGACTATCGTTATATCGACATCAACCGCAGCCTCCGCCGTCTGCATCCAGAAATCCTGGCTGAGATCATCACCGGCCTGAAGACGTCCGGCGCCGTGGTCCAGAGGAACGAGGACACCGATCTGTTAACCGTGAACGGGGAAGTCTCGCTCGCTGTTGTCATTGCCCGTTGCAAGGAAACCCCCGCCGGGGCCCTCCGCTGGATGTTGCGCTTCGACAATGGGAACGATCCAGACATCCTGGTCGCCATTCGCATGGATGCCCGTAACGAACGCCCTATCGATTACTACCTCTTTCCCCGCATCGACCAGACCGCGGAAAGGATACGGCTGGCCGAGGAGAACGGACTGTCATTGGACGCTTACCGCGTTGAAACGCTCGACCTCCTTTACGAACTCGCGGCGCCAGTGCGCATCCGGGCGGTGGCATGATGACCGAGCGGACCGAGACCGACACCATCGAAATGATCCCCGTTGACGCGATCCACGTGTTGAACCCTCGCGCCCGCAACAAGCGGCAGCATCGGGAGATCGTGGACAACATCGCCGCTGTCGGCCTCAAACGCCCGATCACCGTCAGCCGTCGTCGCTCCGGAAACAAGACGCGCTATGATCTCGTCTGTGGCGAGGGCCGACTCGAGGCTTTTCGCATGCTTGGCGAGGACGTCATTCCCGCTCTTGTCATCGAAGCGCCCCAGGAAGCCTGTCTGATCATGAGCCTCGTGGAGAATATCGCGCGGCGGCCACATCGGCCGATCGACCTCATGGTGGACATCGGCACCCTCGCCAAGCGCGGCTACACCGACGCCCAAATCGCCGAAAAAATCGGATGCTCCCGAAGTTGGGTTTTCAACGTGCTCACCTTGCTGGAGCGAGGCGAAGAACGCTTGGTGTCTGCCGTCGAAACCGGGCTGATTCCAATCGGCCTCGCCGTGGAAATCGCCATGATGGAAAACGAGGACGCGCAAACGGTCCTTATGGAGGCCTATGAAACCGGGAAAATCAAAGGCAAGAAGATTGCGGCGATCCGGCGTCTCCTGGATTTGCGCGACCGCCAACGTCGGGGACTGAAAAATCTGAAGCTCGGCCGCAAGGCCTCGTCCCGGCGACTCACCGCCGAGGACTTGCTCCGCGTCTATCAGCGGGAGGCCGAAAAGCATCGCCTTCTGGCCAAGAAAGCCGACTACACCCAAGCCCGACTGCTTTTCATCGTCGAGGCCATGAAGGACCTTCACTTGGACGAGGGCTACACCACTCTGCTGCGGGCGGAGGGGCTGGATAGTATGCCTCGCCCGCTGGCGGAGCGGATGGACGGAAGGGCGCGCGGATGAGGGACGAGACCAGGAACACGGGGACCCGGGTCGCCTTCGAGCATGATTGCAAGGTGGTCGCTCTCACTCACTTGGTTCCT
Organism: Roseospira marina; assembly: GCF_014197855.1. GTDB lineage: Bacteria > Pseudomonadota > Alphaproteobacteria > Rhodospirillales > Rhodospirillaceae > Rhodospira > Rhodospira marina. The sequence goes on along the minus strand of NZ_JACIGJ010000017.1, from coordinate 42,670 downwards.
CTCAAGATCCTGCGACCCGGGACCAAGGAGAGCCAGACGTACCAACAAATCCTTGGTTCCATTCGCCTGGTGGGCCTCGTTGAACCTCCTGCGGTCATACCGGACCCGGACCGGTCCGGTCGGTATCTCCTGCTCGACGGGCACTTGAGGATCGAGGCGCTCAAGGACCTGGGTATAACGGAGGTCAAGTGTCTTATCGCCACGGATGACGAGACCTACACCTACAACAAGAGGGTAAGCCGGATTCCGCCCATCCAGCAAAACCGCATGATCCTGCGCGCGATCAAACTCGGCGTCCCGGAAGAGAAAATAGCCGAGGCCTTTCACCTGAATATTCAGACCATCAAAAGGCGAACGAGGCTGCTCGAAGGGATTTGCGCCGATGCCGCCGAGATCCTGAAGGACGCACCCTGTCCGGCGGCGAGCTTCGATGTGCTGCGGCGCATGGCCTCGATGCGACAGGTCGAGGCCGCCGAGCTGATGGTGGGACAAAACAATTTCACGGCCGCTTTTGCCAAGGCGATCCTGGCGGCGACACCGGAGGCCATGATCGTCGATCCGCGAAAGAAAAAGCAGGCTGGCGAACGTGCGGTCACGGCTGAGCAGATTTCCAGATTAGAGCGGGAGCTGGCGAGCCTACAGATCCAGGTAAAGTCCGTGGAAGACACCTACGGGCTCGACAACCTTCACCTGACACTCGCCAAGGGATATGTGCGGAAACTCCTTGGCAATCCAAGGGTCGTGGCGTGGCTCTCACGGCATCGCCAAGAGTACCTCACTGAGTTTCAATCCATCGCGGAGATCGAAAGCATCGCTCCGGTCACCAATGCGGCTCAGTGACAAACGGGGGCCGGGATCCGATTAGGGCCGGGGCCACCGGAGGAGTCGTCGAAAGCAAGGATCAAGGTGGGTGGTGGGAATGGCGGCGCCCCCGGTCGGAGCCCACCAGGCCGACGACCATAGAGCTGGCCGCGATTGCCAAGGTCTACTTTCAAGTTGACGGCGTTGCCGAAGATGGGGAGGTCGGCGTGCGCAAGAAGCTGCGCCGGAGCCAGATGCAGGCCTTCTTCGCGCAGTGGGCGCCGTGCCGGATCGGCATTGAGGCGTGTGCGACAGGACATCACTGGGCGCGGGAGTTGCGGGCCTCCGGCCATGAGGCTCGACTGATTCCGCCGTCGTACGGAGAGCCCTGCGTACAACGCGGAAAAACGACGCCAACGATGCGGCGGCCATCTGGGAGGCCGTGAAGCCGTCATCCATGCGCTTCGTGCCGGTGAAGATGGAAGAGCAGTAGTCGGCCCTGACACTCCACAAGGTTCGCGCGCTGTTGGCGGAGGCGCGAACCCGACTGATCGGCACCTCGTGCTCATCGAAGACCGGGATGACGCGATCATTCAGGGTCTCGACGGCCGGATCGACACGGTTTTTCAAGAGCGGTTTGTTTTTGCGCGACATCTCCTGCAGGCCCACCTCGGCTGAGATGACTTTTATGGGATCCTGGTCGGCGGCCAGGAGGATGATGGGGACTCACTCCACGTCCGGATCGGCGACGACCCGTCGGTACACCTCCCAACCGGCGATGTCCGGAAGGTGCCGGTCCAGACGAATCAGGTCGGGGTGTTCGCGTCGCGCCACGGCTAACGCTTCTTCGCCGGTTGTGGCACTGTATGTGTCGTACGAGTCCTCAAAAACCGAGGCTAAAAGCCGAAGCGTACTGGGATCATCTTCGACGATCAACAGGGTCGGGCGGGCGTGGACATCAGACGTCATCGGCCAGACTCTCCTTTAAGTCTAAAGCGTCGGCCAGGGCTCCCGTTCTGTCAAAGGCCTCAAGTTTCCGGCGGAGCCGATCGAATGCGTCCGGATGATGCCCCCCCAAATGACCCTCTAAGGCCTCAACAAGTGTCTCCGACACCAACCGGTTCGCTTCCAGGCGCGCCGTGATGTCGTCCAGGGCGTCGGTCGCCGCGGGTCGATCCAAAGGCGCCGCAGGGGCGTGGCTCGCGCGACGCGGGCTGAGGGATTCGATGCGGAAGAGGGCGGTCGCCAGCGCGTCCTTGAGCGCCTGCCCGTCGTTGGGGCGGTCCGCCTGGAGGTCGGCTTCCACCGCGCGCGCGGCATCGTGGACCGCCATGGCGCCAAGGTTTCCCGACGCCCCCTTGAGGGTATGGGCGAGATGGAGGAGCGTTGCCGTATCGTTCCGGCGATACGCCTCATCGAAGGCTTCATGCCATGTCTGATTATCGGCGGCGAACGCGGTGAGCAACCGAAGGAGAAGGGCCTGATCGCCGGACAGGCGTGCCAAGGCCGCTGGCAGATCGAAACCGTCGAGCGTTTTCGGAAGGAGATCGTCGCCGGACGGCGGGGTGTCCAACGGGGCGTTGTCCTCCGCGACCGGATTCGGTGTGTCGTCTGTGGTCGGCGCGTCCCGATCCGACAGCCATTCGGCCAGCGTCTGTTCCAGAAGGGTCGCGTCGATCGGCTTCGACAGGTAGGCGTTCATGCCGGCCTGCAAGGCCGCCGCCCGGTCTTCGTTGAACGCGGCGGCGGTCAGGCCGATGATGGGCAGGCTTTCCCGCCCCTCCAGGGTGCGGATGGTTTCCGTGGCCTGAAGCCCGTCCATGGTCGGCATGTGCACGTCCATGAGAACCAGGTCGTAGCGGCGTGACGCCAGGGCTTGAATGGCCTGCTCACCGTTGTTCACGATGTCCACCGTGGCGCCCAAGGCCGTCAGCATATGGTAGGCGACGTCCTGGTTGATCGCGTTGTCCTCGGCCAGAAGAAGCCGGGCTCCCTTGATGCGCGCCGACGCGCCCGGATCGGTCTGGCTATCTTTCACCACCTCGGCTGTGTTGGCGGCCGGTCGATCGGGCGCCAGGACTTCGGACAGGGTATTGAACAGCTTCGAGGCGGTCGCTGGCCGCGACACGACGGTGTAGGGCGAGGACGCCGGACCGTTCGGGGCCGTCGCCGCACTGTCGGTGCCGGGGTCGGCGATGCAGATCACGGGGCTTTGGCCAGTCCGGGACAGAGTCCGCAGGCCGTCGCCGTCCAGCGTCCCCTCGGGGGCGTCGCGGGTCCCGACCGCGAACTCGACCAGAACGGCGGCAAAGGGCTGTCCGTCCGCGACGGCCTGTTCACAGAGCGTCAGGGCGGTCGCGCCATCCGGGGCGTACACGACCTCCATGCCCCACATCGTCAGGTGACGCAGGCGAACATCCCGGCTGGCGGGCGTTCCGCCCACCAGAAGAACGCGCTGGGCAAACGCAGCCGTGGTGTCCGTGGTGTCCATGGAGCCGCTGGCCTGCCGGCCGAAGGGCAGGGTGAACCAGAAGGTGCTGCCGCGGCCGGGCGTGCTGGTCACGCCGATCTCACCCCCCATCATGGTGACCAGATGGTGGCAGATGGCGAGCCCCAGACCGGTGCCGCCGAACCGGCGGGTTGTCGTCGTATCCGCTTGGGAGAACGAGGAGAACACAATCGCCTGCTGCTCAGCGGTCATCCCGATGCCGGTATCGCTGATGGAAAACAGCAGGGTGCAGTTCTGCGCCGTCACGGCCTCCGGCCGGACCGACAGGCGAACGATGCCGCTTTCCGTAAATTTGAGCGCGTTGCTGACCAGATTGGTGAGCACCTGAGACACCCGAAGCGTGTCACCCCGCAGCCGGGTCGGCACGTCGGGTGGAAGGTCCACCAGAAGCTCGACACCTTTCCGGGACGCCGCAAACACAAACATGTCAAAGAGGCTTTGGAAGACGTCGTTGAGGTCAAACGGTTCATTTTCAAAAACAATCTTACGCGCTTCCATCTTTGAATAATCGAGGATGTCATTGAGGATCGCCATCAGGGAGCGGGATGACCCCAATATTTTATCAACGAAGTCGGCTTGCTGGTCATTCAGGTCTGTTTTCTGCAACAATTGGGAAAGGCCCAGGACCGCGTTCAGGGGGGTGCGGACCTCGTGGCTCATGTTCGCCACGAATTCACTCTTGGCGCGGTTGGCGTCTTCGGCTTGCTCCGTTCTTTGGGCTAGCTCCGCGTTCATGGCCTCGAGACGGAGTTGCGTGGTCTTGAACTCCGTAATATCCGTCACGATGGCGACGACACCATGAACGGTTCCGTCCGCGAAATCCGGAATGTAATTGGCAAGCACATAGATCTCTTCACCGTTCGAGGTGATGCGTTTTTGCTCGAAGATTTGTTTGCGCCCGTCCAGGGCTCGCAGGAAGCGCGGGTTGTTTTCAGTGTATGATTCTGGCGTCACGAGTTCGCCGAGCGTCCGGCCGATGCACGCCGCCTTCGGGACGCCCGCTCCGTCGCCGAACGCCGTGTTCGCGAACGTGCACATTTCGTCGGGCGTCCAGTAGGAAATGCTCGACGGAAGGGTGTCGGTCACGGTTTCGAGCAGTCGGTTGGAATCGGCCAGTTGGCGTGTTCGTTCATCCACGAGACGCTCAAGCTGATCCTTGTAGCGTTCCAGCTCCCGGCGCACGCTCATGAGTTCGGAGACATCCTGAAGCGCCAGGAAGACCCGGCCCGTCAGCAGGCCACCGGTGGCCAGGGACGCCGACACCAGCAGGTCGGTGGTACGGCCGTCCGGTCGGGTCCGTTGCGCCTCGCCGGTCATGACCCGCGTATATCCGACCTCGGTCAGCGCCAGGATCAGGCGCAGGACCTTGGTCTGGCTCTCCGCGTCGGCGAAGACATCCAGAAGAGAGGTGGGGCCCTGACTGTCGACCATGTTCAGGGGCGCCGCGCCCCCCTGGTGGGCCATGGTCATGGCGCCAAGCAATCGGCTCACGGAATCGGGCGTCAGGGCCTCTATGGCTGTGGACCGCGCTCCCCCCTCGCTCTGCATATTCGTCCAATGCGTCAGGGCGTCTTTGGCGTCGATCTCCAGCAGGGTGACCGGTGCGGTGGTCAGCAGCGCCTGCACCCGCTCATACTCTTCACGGGCGCGGGATTCGGAGCGTTTCATTTCCTCGATATCGGTGTTCGAGCCGTACCACTTCGTCAGTTCCCCGTCGGCATCCAGGATCGGCTCGGCCCGGGTCGCGAACCAGCGGTACTGCCCGTCGTGGCGCCGGATGCGGAAATCGACGTCCAGCGGCGTCAGGCTGTTCAAACAGGCCTGCCAGATCGGGAATAGTCGGTCTCTGTCGTCTGGGTGCACCTGCTCCAGCCAGCCGAAGCCCAGTTGTTCGGCTTCGCTGATGCCCGTGTACTCCACCCACTGTCGGCTGAGGTAATCGCATGTCCCGTCCGCCTCGCAGGTCCACACGAGCTGCGGCATCGACTCGGCCAGGGTTTTCCAGCGCTTCTCGCCGGCCACGAGCGCCGCCGACATGCGGTCGCGCTCCGTATCGTCCACCCCGACGACGGTATAGCGCTCCTCCGGACTGGTGTCGGTGGTCGTGGAATACAGGTTCAGGATCAGACGGGTGTCGTACGGCCGATCGGGGGCGCGGACATGGACGTGGCGGGATGGCAAATCGGTGCCCAGTGCCAGCATGTCCTGAAACGATGAGAAATAGGTGCCGTGATCGGTGCCGTCGTGGATGTGATCCAACAGGTTGCTGCCAATTAAGCGGTGTGATTCCGGCACGCCGAGGATCATGCTGGCGGCAGGATTAGCGTATAGGATGGCGCCGTTCTCATCCAGAATCATAATCAGGTTGTTTGTTTTCTGGACCAGGGACGCGTAAATATCTTTCTCGCCTTCCAATCGTTTCTGATACGACAGGTCCACGATGCTGGCCACCGCCATCCGCTTGCCGTCCATCGACAGGCGCCCCAGGCTGAGGTTCAAGGGGAAGATCGTGCCGTCCTTCCGACGGCCGACGAGATCCCGTCCCACGGCGAGACGATTGCCCTCGGCCGACAGGAACCCCGCCCGCAGCGCCTGATGACGGCGCTTCAGGTGGTCGGGCAGCAGGCTATCGACGGTGCGGCCGATCAGCGCTCCGGGCGGATAGCCGAACATGGTGTTGAGGCCGGGGTTGGCGATGACGATCCGCCCCGCCTCTTCCGCCACCAGGATGCCACTGGGGGACGCCTCAACCAGGTCCTCGAAGACCTGTCGCGCCTGATTCCGTTGGGTCAGGGCTTGGGATTCGAGGCGGACGCGCGCCAGTTCAACCGCCTGCATCCGGCGCGCCAGCGACTGCCGTTCGAACAGAACGCTGAGAAGATAGGCGATCAGGACGGCGCCCAGGGTCGTGGCGCCGCTCCAGGACCACACGCCCCAGGCCAGGGCGACGAGCGCGGCCCTTGGCACGTGCGTCACCATCGTCCAGCGCCCCCCGCGTTCGAGGGGGTGTCCGGCGGGAGCGGCGGGCGGGGATCGGCTCCAGACCCACAACCCCGTCTCGGTTTCAACCGCACCGACCGCGTCCTGCTCCATCCGGGCCCAGACCAGGGGCTCGACGTCGGAGAACGGCCTCTCGCGGTCATAATCCGAAGCCCAGGCGTGATCCAGGGTCTCGTGTACGGCCAAGTCCCCGGATGCGTTCAGGATACGAACACGATTCGTTTCGCCGTATAGCTGTTGTATGTCGGCGAGAACCTTGTCGACGGAAATGTTGACAATAAAAAGTCCGGATTGGCCATGCTCTGCGGGGTCCAAATGAATGGCGACTCGAATCGTCGCAATGAGGGGGCGTTCAATTTTTCCATCTTCTTGGTTCAGCGCTATATCGGAAATGTAAAGGGAAGACGGAGGGGCGCTCATGGTGTCCCGAAAATACGGCTCGCCGCTTTTGTTTTTCAGGGTCCATTGGGGAACCGACACGGGAAACGGCCCCACTTTGTTGATCTGCACCCGCTCCATGCCGTCCGGCCCGATCCAGCGCGCCTGAAGGTACGAGGGGTTGCGCGTGAGCAGTGTCGCGAAGGCTCGCTTGAGCAGGCCCAGGCGCTCCTCGGGCGCCTTCAGGGCGCGTTGCACGTCGAGCTCAAGCGGCAAACCCATCAGTTGGAACAGCGCGGTTTCGGCCACCACGTTGAGCTTCTGTTTGGCGACGATGACCCGTTGGGTTTGGTCGGCGATCAAGTTGGCGCGTTCGCCCTGGTGGATCAGCGCGCCGATGATGCCGCCACTGACGAGGGCGACCGCCGCCAGCGGAAGGAACAGCGACAGGGCCGGTTTCCAGAATGAAAGCGTGAGCGGGCCCCCACGGGGCGGCGGTGCATCCTTGGGCGGAACAGGTGTGGCCGTGGTGTCGGTCATGGCGGTTCACATCCAGGGTTTCAGGGCGCCGCGCCGGGATAACCGTGGCTATGGCCGGCTCCATCGGGCGTGCCGGGCGCTCACGAGGATCGCCACTAGGATCGCCACGACTGGGTTGAGACCCGGGCGCCGTGAGACCGAGGGCCGCAGCCGCGGGGCCGGTCCCGGAGACACGGAGTCTCGCACACCAAGGGTTAACAAGGCGACCAAGTATGCCGCCCTGGATAGAAAAGAGGCCGGGGCACGAACAGGCTGCCGCGGGCGCATCGCGCCAGTGTCAAGTCCGACGGAGGGAGCCGGCACGAGAAGGGTGACACTCGCGCGTATCACCGTGGTTTCAGGGTGGGGCGCTGCCGGAGGCCGAAAGGGGGCCGCCATCGTCCGGGGCCTGGAGTCCCGCGCGACGTCGCTCGCCCCGCACACTATCGCGGACCTGCGCCTCCAGTGCGGCGTGGATCGGTCGCCAACCAAGCTCCGCTATCGCCGTGTCCGGGGCCGCGACCAGTGTGGGCGGGTCTCCAGGGCGGCGGGGCGCGATCCGGGTCGGGACGGGGCGCCCGGTCACGCGCTCCACGGTCGCGACCACCTCGCGCACCGAATGCCCTCGGCCGGTGCCCAGGTTGGCGACGAGCGGCGCCCCGCCCCCCAACAGGCGCCCCAGCGCGAGAACATGCGCCTGGGCCAGGTCGGCGACATGGACATAGTCGCGCACGCAGGTGCCATCCGGCGTGTCGTAGTCGGTGCCGAACACGGCGATCTCCGGGCGAAGGCCCAGCGCCGCCTGGACGGTCAGCGGGATGAGGTGGGTTTCCGGCTGGTGCGTCTCCCACAGGTCCCCGTCGGGGTCGGCCCCCGCAGCGTTGAAGTACCGCAAGGCCGCGTACCGCAGGCCCTCGGCCGTGTGCAGGTCGGCCAGAATCTCCTCGGCCATGCGCTTGGTGCGGCCGTACGGGTTAACAGGGTGGAGTGGGTGGGTTTCCGGGATCGGCAGCACGTCGGGATCGCCGTACACCGCCGCGGTCGAGGAAAACACAATCGCATCCAGGCCCGCCGCCCGCATGACCCGCAGCAGCGTCAGCGTCGCGGCGACGTTGGCGTCATAGAACGCCGCCGGATCCGTCACGGACGCCCCGGCCTCGATCCGTCCCGCGAAGTGCAGCACGCCCTTCGGCGCGTAGGCCGCCACCACGGCCGCCAGACGCTCCGCGTCGTCCAGATCGCCGACCTCCAGGGGCCCCCACTGCACGGCCTGGCGTGCGCCGTTGGACAGGTTATCGTACACCACCGGACGGAACCCGGCGCCGGCCAGGGCCTTGCATGTGTGGCTGCCGACGAAGCCGGCGCCGCCGGTCACCAGGACCACCGGCCCGTTGCCGGTCCACCGAGCGCCATCGCGGGTATCAGAGGGCATGATACGTCACCTTCTCCACGCTGGAGTCTCGGCCTGAACCGTGCTGACCGCCAGCGGCAATTCCGTCAAGGCGCGATCCGCCTCGTCCGGCAGGGTCAGCGCTAGCCCCATCGCCAGGCGGCGCAGCGCCGCAATATCGTGCGTCGGCGGCTCGACCGCCGGGGCCGCCGCCGCGGGGATGCGGGGTTGGTGGTATCGTCACAGCGGCCACGCCCGTACAACGGCTGGATGGGCCAACGGGGCCGGTCCGACTGCCTCTGTCCCGCCTCTGTTTAACGTGGCGCTGGCGGGTGTCTCGTCGCGATACCCTCGCCGGGGTGTTCCAGAACGTCAGCCGGCACCCAAGATTCGGTGATGCGCCGATCCGCCGCTCATGTCGGCCAGGGTGGTGGCGTCCAGCACGGCCGTGTTGGCCCGATGCGCCTCGGCGAACACCCGCCGGATCCGGCAATCGTCCTCGCCGTCGCAGTCCTCGCAGCGGCGATAGGCCATGCGGCTCAGGCAGGGCAGCGGGGCCAAAGGACCGTCGATCAGGCGCAACACCTCCCCCACGGTGATCAGATCGGGCGCCCGCAGCAAAGCGTAGCCGCCGTTCTTGCCGCGCCGGCTGGACAGCAAGCCGCGATGCTTCAGGTCGAGCAGAATCTGCTCCAGGAACTTGCGGGGAATCCGCTGCCCGTCGGCGATGTCCGAAATCTGCATCGATTGCCCGACCCCGGCTTCGGCCAGGGCGAGCAGCGCACGCAGGGCATATTTGGCTTTCTGGGAAATCATGCGGGCGATCCGCTCTCGGGAGGGCTGTCCCCGGTCTTCGCCGCCCGGAGCCGGTGGGTCAAGTCGCATCGTGAGGGGCCGGGGTCGGTGCCGCTGTGGGAGCCAGGGTTGGTCCACGCACACAACATTATTGACAATCTCTACCGACTTAATAGGAAATAAGGGTCGACATCGTCAAGATGGGACCGTTCGCGATGACCTCTTCGAAGCCCCGCGGCCTTCTGGCCCTCGCCCTGATCACCGGCCTGCTGATGACGCCGAGTGCACGGGCAAACGACACCCTTCTGAACGTCTCGTACGATCCGACCCGGGAGTTCTATAAGGATTTCAACGCAGCATTCACCGAGCATTGGACGGCGGAGGGCGGCGCCCCCGTGACCATCCGGATGTCGCACGGGGGCTCCGGCAAGCAGGCCCGCTCGGTCATCGACGGCCTCGACGCGGACGTCGTGACGCTCGCCATTTCGGTGGACATCGATCGAATCGCGGAGGCCACCGGCGCAATCCCGGCCGACTGGCAGGACCGCTTGCCGGACGCCAGCGCACCCTACACCTCCACCATCGTCTTCCTGGTGCGCAAGGGAAACCCAAAGGATATCAACGACTGGGACGATCTGTTGCGCGACGACGTGCAGGTCGTGACCCCGAATCCCAAGACCTCGGGCGGGGCCCGCTGGAACTATCTGGCGGCCTGGATCTACGCCGAGGATACCTACCCGGGGGACGAAACCCGGGTGCGTGACTTCATGGCGCGGCTGTACCGCAACGTGCCGGTGCTCGACACGGGGGCGCGCGGCTCCACCATCACCTTCACCCAGCGCGGCATCGGCGACGTGCTGCTGGCCTGGGAGAACGAGGCGTTCCTGTCGCGCCAGAAGATGGGCGCGGACCAGTTCGATATCGTGGTGCCCAGTGTCAGCGTACGGGCGGAGCCGCCGGTGACGGTGGTGACCGGAAACACGGAGCGTCGGGGCACCACGGCCCTGGCCACGGCCTATCTTGAGTATCTCTACTCAGAAACAGGACAAACGCTGGCGGCGCGACACTTCTACCGCCCGGCCCGGCCGGATCGTGTGCCGGCGGCCGACCTCGCCCCGTTCCCTGAGGTGACGCGGGTGCGCATCGCCGACCGCTTCGGAAGCTGGGCGGCGGCCCAGGCGATCCACTTCGCCGACGGCGGCGTGTTCGACCAGATCACGGGCGCGGGCCACTAGGATGCCCCCCGCTGCCATCGCCGCGCGCCGTTGGCGGGTCCGTGCGCCCAGCGTCCTGCCCGGGTTCGGTCTGACGCTGGGCTTTACCCTGACCTATCTGACGCTGATCGTGTTCGTCCCGCTGTCGGGGCTAGCATGGCATTCCGCGACGTTGGGATGGGAGAACTTCTGGTCGCTCGCCCTGGCGCCGCGCACGGTGCAGGCCCTGCGGATCAGCTTTGGCACGGCGCTGATCGCGGCGATCGTGAACGCCATCTTTGGCACCCTCGTAGCCTGGGTGCTGGTGCGCTACCGCTTTCCCGGCCGGCGCCTTCTGGATGCCGCCGTGGATCTGCCGTTCGCGCTGCCCACGGCCGTCGCCGGCATTGCCCTGGCCGCCCTGTACGCCCCCAACGGCTGGATCGGGCAACCGCTGGCCGACCTGGGCCTGACCGTCGCCTATACCCCGGTGGGCATCGTGGTCGCCCTGGTCTTCGTCGGCCTGCCGTTCGTGGTGCGCACCGTCCAACCGGTGTTGCAGGACCTCGACCGCGAAGTGGAGGAGGCCGCCGCCACCCTGGGCGCCAGCCGGGCGCGCACCCTCCGGTCGGTGATCCTGCCGGCGCTGGCCCCGGCGTTGCTGACCGGCTTCGCCCTGGCTTTTGCGCGGGGGGTGGGAGAGTACGGCTCGGTGATCTTCATCGCCGGCAACATCCCCTTCGTCTCCGAGATCGCGCCGCTCCTGATCGTTATTCGCCTGGAGGAGTTCAACACGGCCGCCGCCACCGCCATCGGCGCGGTCATGCTGATGCTGTCCTTCGGGCTGCTGCTGCTCATCAACCTGATTCAGGGCTGGAGCCGGCGGAGGTTCGGCCATGGATAGCGCACCACGCCATCCCCCTTCTCCCATCGGCGAGCCGCCTTTGACGCGCGCGCTGCTGATTGGAACGGCGCTGGCCTTCCTGGGCCTGTTCCTGCTGCTGCCGCTGGTGGCGGTGTTCATCGAGGCGTTCCGCCTGGGGCCGGGCGCGTGGATCGCGGCCATCACGGAACCGGACGCCCTGGCCGCGTTGCGCCTGACCCTGCTGGTGGCGGCGATCGCCGTGCCGCTCAACGTCGTGTTCGGCGTGGCGGCGGCCTGGGCCATCGCCAAGTTCGAGTTTCCGGGCAAGGCGGTGCTGATCACCCTGATCGACCTGCCGTTCTCCGTCTCCCCGGTGATCTCGGGTCTGGTGTACGTGCTGCTGTTTGGGGGCGGTGGTGTGCTCGGCCCCTGGCTGAAGGCGCAGGGCATCGAGATCCTGTTCGCGGTGCCGGGGATCGTGCTGGCGACCCTGTTCGTGACGCTGCCGTTCGTGGCGCGCGAGCTGATCCCGCTGATGCAGGACCAGGGCGCCTCGGACGAAGAGGCCGCGCTCAGCCTGGGCGCCAGCGGCTGGCACACCTTCCGCACGGTGACGCTGCCCAACATCCGCTGGGGCCTGCTGTACGGCGTTCTTCTGTGCAACGCCCGCGCCATGGGGGAGTTCGGGGCCGTGTCGGTCGTCTCCGGCCATATTCGCGGCCTGACCAACACCGTGCCCTTGCACGTCGAGATTCTCTACAACGAATACAACTTCCCGGCCGCCTTTGCCGTGGCCTCGCTGCTGGCGGTGCTGGCGCTCGTGACCCTGGTCCTGAAGACCGCCCTGGAGGCGCGTCTTGGGTCCGGCACGACGCCCAGCCCCAGCGTTAGGGAGCACGCGACCGCATGGATATCCAGGTCCACGACATCCGCAAAGCCTTCGACGGTCATGCCGCCGCCCTGAATGGGCTCAGCCTCTCCGTGACCTCGGGCGAGCTTCTGGCGTTGCTGGGCCCCTCCGGGTCGGGCAAGACCACGCTGCTGCGCATCATCGCCGGATTGGAGACGCCGGACAGCGGCCGCCTGCTGTTCAACGGCACGGATGCCGCCCATCGCTCCGTGCAGGAGCGCAACGTCGGCTTCGTCTTCCAGCATTACGCCCTGTTCCGTCACATGACGGTGGCCCAGAATGTCGGCTTCGGCCTGGCGGCACGGCCCCGCGCGCGGCGCCCGAGCCGCCCCGAAATCCGCCGCCGGTCGGAGGAGCTGTTGGCCTTGGTGCAGCTGCAGGGGCTCGAACACCGCTACCCCACCCAGTTGTCGGGCGGCCAGCGTCAGCGGGTGGCCCTGGCGCGCGCCTTGGCGGTGGAACCGACGGTGCTGTTGCTGGACGAGCCCTTCGGCGCCCTCGACGCCAAGGTGCGCAAGGATCTGCGCCGCTGGCTGCGTGACCTGCACGACCACACCGGGCACACCACCGTGTTCGTGACCCACGACCAGGAGGAAGCCCTGGAGCTATCGGATCGCGTCGCCATCATCAACGCGGGCCGCGTGGAGCAGGTGGGGCGACCGTCCGAGGTCTATCTCACCCCGGCCAGCGCCTTCGTGTGCGGGTTCATGGGGGCGTGCAATGGGCTGCCGGTGCAGGTGCGCGACGGCGCCGCGTTCCTCAACGGCGCCACGCGACCGGTCGCCGACGGGCTTCGGGTCGCGGATGGGCCGACGGTGATGTATGCGCGCCCGCACGATGTGGCGCTGACCACCGACGACACGGGGCCTGGGCTGTGCGGCATCGCCGAGGCGGTGCGCGTCGCCCCCGGCCTTCTGCGGGTGGACATGGCGGTACCGGGGCTGGACACACGGCTGGAACTGGATATTCCCATGTCTGACGCGCATTGGACCGCCGTGCGGCCGGGCCAGCCCATCCAGGTCCGGCTGACCCACTGCCATGTGTTTCCGTCCTGAGCCCACCCCCTGAACCGCCGTCCCGTCCCGCCGTCCGCCGCCCGATCCGACCATGACCCACGATCAGATCCTCATCATCGGCCTTCTGCTCGCGACGTTGGTGGCGCTGGCCCTGCACCGCTGGCGTTACGATGTGGTGGCGGTGGCCGCTTTGCTGACCGGCGTCGCGTTGGGACTGGTGCCGATGGAGGGTGCGTTCACCGGCCTGTCCAACCCGGCCGTGGTCACCGTGGCCGCCATCCTCGTCCTGGGCCGCACGATGGTGGCGACCGGAACGCTGGACCCCTTTGCCGAACGGGTTGGCCGGTTCCGAACGGGGCCCGTCAGCCTCGTCGCGGTGCTGTGTGGCACGACGGCGGCGGCCTCAACCCTGATGAACAACGTCGGCGCCCTGGCCCTGATGATGCCGGTGGCCCTGGCCGTGGCGGCGCGGCGCGGCCTGCCGCCGTCCCTCGTGCTGATGCCGGTGTCCTTTGCCGCGCTGCTGGGCGGCATGACCACCCTGATCGGCACGCCGCCGAATATGCTGATCGCCCAGATTCGCGCCGAGACCGTGGGCGCACCCTTCTCGCTGCTGTCGTTCGCGCCGGTGGCCGTGCCGGTGGCGCTGGTCGGCGTCGCCTGGCTGTCGCTCGCGGGGTGGCGGCTGGTCCCCCAGCGGCGCCCCGTAGCGGGCCGCGCCCCCTTCGAGGTGGGCCGCTACCAGTGTGAACTGACCGTGGCGCCGGGCCCCCTGGCCGGGCAGGGCCTCCACGCCGTCGAGACGGCGGCCGGCCTGACCATCCATGGCGTGTTGCGGGAGGGCGCCTGGGTGTTCGCGCGCCGCGAGGCCATTCGCCTGGAGGCCGGGGACGTCCTGTGCGCGGAAGCGGACCTCGCCACCATCGAGCGTTTGACGGGGGCGGGCGCGGTAACCTTGGGGGCGGTGCGTGGGGGAGGTGAGGGGACGGGCGACGGCGACGATGCGTTCGTCCTCCTGGAAGCCGTCGTGCCGCCCGGCGCCGTGGTCCTGGGCAGTGCCCTGGCGAGCCTGGAAGCCGCCGACCGCTGGGGCATCGCCGTGGTGGCGGTGGCGCGCAATGGGCGCCGCTACGAGGGGCGGCTGGAGGACCTGACCCTGGCCGTGGGGGATGTGCTGCTGCTGCACGGCCCGCGCGCGCTGATCGAGCAGGCGGTGGACGATCTGGCCTGTCTGCCGCTGGCGGCGCGCGGCATCGCGTTGGAGCGCCGCCGCCCGCGCGTGACCCTGGCCCTGTTCGGCGTGGGACTTTTGGTCGCCGCCGCTGGGGTGGTGCCGGCGGAGATCGCCTTTACCGGGGCCATTCTGGCCATGGTGCTGGCGGGCGTGCTGCCGGTGCGCGATGTCTATCGGCGTGTCGACTGGTCGGTGATCGTGCTGCTCGCCGCTCTGGTGCCCCTGAGCGAGGCGCTGGCCGAGACCGGCGCCGCCCGCGCGCTGGCCGAAACGGCGCTGGGGCTGGCGCATGGCGCCGGTCCCACGGCCCTGCTGGCGATGACCTTCGCCTTCACGGCGCTGGTGACGCCGGTGCTCAACAACGTGGCCACAGTTCTGGTGCTGGCGCCGGTGGTGGTGAGCCTGGCCACGCAGGCCGGACTGCCCGTGGATCCGTTCCTGATCGCGGTGGCCATCGGAGCCTCGGCCGACTTCCTCACCCCCTTCGGGCACCACAACAACACCATCATCATGGGGCCGGGCGGCTACCGGTTCGGCGACTACTGGCGGCCCGGCCTGCCGCTGCTGGTGCTGACGGGACTGGTCGCGGTGCCCTTGCTCGCGCGCATGCTCCCACCGGGTGGCCCCGGTGTTCCGGGCGGGTGAACGCCGTCGCAAACCCGTGGTCCCTTGACCCAAGATGCCGGATACAGCTACCGTTATATAGATGGGAACCATAACGGTGTATTGAGGCCGTTTCCCCAAGGCCCCTCAACGCGGCCTGCCGGGGATTCGGGGCATCCGGACGTGCGGTGAGCAGCGAGGCACCACCATGATGATCGCCTTTGCAACCCAGAACCTGACGCACATCGACGCGCACTTTGGATGGGCGCAGCATTTTCTGATCTACGAGGTGTCGGCCGAGGGGCACACCTACCTGCGCACCGTGCGGTTCAAAGGCGCCCTCCGTGCGGATGGGGACGAGGGCAAGCTGCCGCCCAAACTCAAGGCGCTACGGGGGTGCGCGCTGGTGTTCGCGAGCGACGTGGGCGAGTCGGCGCACGCGCGCCTCAGCCATCAGGGCGTCCACCCGATCGTGCGGTGCGCGGGCTGGAGCATCGCGCATGCTCTGGAGGACCTGATTCAGACCCTGCGGGTCCGGCCGTCGCCCTGGGTGCGCCACGCGGAACAGCGTCGCCGCCTGCGCCGCTCGCCCCGGCGGACACCGCGCCTTGGGTTCGACGGCGGTGAGCCGACAGGCCCGATACGCACCCGGCCGGCCCACAGTTGATGGGCGGCACTTCCGTCATAGGGCGGGATGCACAGACGATACCGATCCAGGCTCCGGCGATAGGACGGCGGCCTTGCCGCGTTCGTCCGCCGGGAAGATGAAGACCCCGGCGGGTTTCAGGCCGATCCCGACCTCCGCGCCCAGGGGTATCGGCGGCATGTCGGCGATATGGGCGTGCAGGTGGGTGCCGGTCGCCCCGTCCGCGATCACCAGGGTGACGTCATGGAAGCGGCCCAGGTGACGGATGGCCGTGATTCGGGCCCGAGGTTGGTCCCCTTGGGGCGCCGTCTCCAGGACAAAGGCCTCGGGGCGGATCATCGCGAGGGCGTTCCTGGGGGCATCCCGATGGCCGGCCCGGGGCGGCGCCGGCAGGGTACCCAACGGCGTCTCGGCCACCCCGTGGCGGACCCGGGCGGGCAGCTCATTGATCTCGCCGAAAAAGCGCGCCGCGAAGGGGCAGGCGGGCTGGTGGTACAGCGTCGCCGGATCGCCCGTCTGCACGATCCGCCCCTGATCCATCAGCACAATGCGGTCGGCCATATACATGGCCTCTTCCGGGTCGTGGGTGACCATCACCGCCGCCACGCCGTTGGCGCGCAGGACGTCGAAGGTCTCGGCGCGGATCTGGTGGCGCAGGCGGGCGTCCAGGCCGGAGAACGGCTCGTCCAACAGCATCAGCCGGGGCTCCGGCGCCAGGGCCCGGGCCAAGGCTACGCGCTGCTGCTGACCGCCGGACAGGGTGTGGGGATACACCTTGGCATGCTCGGCCATGCCGACCATGTCCAGGGCCGCCCGCACGCGCTGGCGTCGCTCGGCCCGACGGCGGTGGGTGATCCCGAAGCCCACGTTGTCGGCCACGGTCAGATGGGGGAACAGCGCGAAGTCCTGGAACAGGAAGCCGATGTGCCGGCGCTCCGGCGGCAAGGCCTCGGCGCCCATGGCCACGGTCTCGCCGCCCATGCGAATCTCGCCGGTCCAGGGATGCTCCAACCCCGCGGCGATGCGTAGGGTGGTGGTCTTGCCGCAGCCCGAGGGGCCGAGCAGGCACATCAACTGCCCCGGCGGCAGCACCAGGGAGACGTCGCGGACCACCGGCCGGGATCCGTACCCATGGGTGATGGCGCGCATCTCCAGGGCGGGAGGGGTCCGCTCCTGCGGGGGACGGGTCACGCGGCGGACTCCTGGGTTTGGGACCGGAATGGGGATCGGGGCGCAACCCTCGCCTCTCGGTCGACCGACGCGGCGGCCGGGGAGGGGGCCCATTGGCGCGCGCGGGCGATGGAGCGGCTGAGCACGATCACGGGGAGAAGGCCGGCGGCGACGATGGCCAGCGCCCCCAGGGCGGCCTGCTCGATCTGTTCACTCGACGCGAACTGGAAGACATGGGTGGCCAGGGTGTCGAAGTTGAAGGGCCGCAGCAGCAGGGTGGCGGGCAGCTCCTTCATGCCGTCCACAAAGACCAGCAGGGCCGCCGTCAACAGGCTGCCCCGCATGATGGGCAGGTGGACCCGCCAAAGCACCCGCCCCGGGGTGCAGCCCAGGGTGCGGGCGGCCATGTCCACCGTCGGGCGCACCCGGCCCAGGCCCGCCTCGACCGTGCCATAGGCCAGCGCCAGGAACCGCACGACATAGGCGAACACCAGGGCGAAGAGGGTGCCCGAGAGCAGCAGCCCGGTCGAGACCCCGAACGTGGCGCGGAAAAAGGCGTCCACCGCGGTGTCCACGGCGCCGAAGGGTGCGAGGATGCCGATCGCGAGGACCGTGCCGGGAATGGCGTAGCCCAGGCTGGCGATGCGCACGCACCACTTCAACCCGGTGCCCGTGCCCAGGCGCGAGGCATAGGCCATGAACACCCCGATGGCCACGGCCACCACGGCGGCGGTGGCCGACAGCGTCAGGCTGTTTCCGGCGAACGCCAAGACATCGGCCGTTCCGCTTTCGGAAAAGCGGGGGATGGCGTTGCGCAGCAGCACGCTGGCCGGAACCAGGAAGCCCAGGGTGATGGGCAGGGCGCAGGCCAGGGTCGCCCCCCAGCCACGCCAGCCGGACAGCGGCCGGCCCTCCACGGGGCGCATGCGCGTGCCGGTGTTCTGATACGCGCGCCGGAACCGCGCCTGACGCTCCAGCACGATCAACCCGATGATGAAAAGCAGGAGCACGCAGGCCACCTGCGCCGCCCCGGATCGGTTGCCCATGATCAGCCACACATTGTACAGGCCGTTGGTCAGCGTCTGGACGCCGAACAGCTTCACGGTTCCGTAGTCGTTGAGCGTTTCCATAAGCACCAGGGCCAAGCCCACGGCGATGGAGGGGCGGGCCAACGGCAGGGCGACCCGGCGGAACGCCGCCCAGGGTGTGCAACCGAGGGTGCGGCTGACCTCCAGGGTGCACAGGGACTGTTCCAGGAAGGCCGAGCGGGCCAGCAGGTAGACATACGGGTACAGCACCAGGGTCATCATCGACACCGCCCCGCCCAGGCTGCGGATCTCCGGGAACCAGTAGTCGCGGGGGCTGGACCAGCCGAACAGGGCGCGCAGGGCCGCCTGCACGGGGCCGGCGTACTCCAGCAGCTCGGTGTAGGTGAAGGCGATGATGAACGCCGGAACGGCCAGGGGTACCAGCAGAGCCCATTCGAACAGGCGCCGCCCGGGGAAGCGGAACATCGTCACCAGCCAGGCCGTGCCGGTCCCGATCAGGAAGGTGCCCAAGCCCACGCCGAGCAGCAGCAGCAGGGTGTTGCGGATGTAGGTGGGCAGGATGGTGCTGGCCAGATGGGGCCAGATGTTGGCGTCGCCCGGCGTCAGGGCCATGACGACGACGGCGATGGTAGGCGTGGCCACGATCAGGGCGGCCAGGGCGGCGCCCAGAGTCCAGAACGAGGGGCGGGTCCAGAACGAGGGGCGGGTCCAGAACGAGGGGCGGGGCCAGCCCCGTCGCAGGACGGGACCGTCGGGCGGCATGGCACGGACGGTCTTCTCGGTCATGAACGTCCTTCGTCCCTTCCGAAACCAGGGGCGGAGCCGGCACTGTGGTGATCGAACAATCGTGGCGATCGAACAAAAGCGCGCGGCGCCCCCGGACACCGGACCCCGGTTCGAGGTGCGCCGCGCCGTCGCACGGGTTCGGGACGCGGTGGGACGGACGTCGCATCGACCCGCCGCGGTCAGGCCGCCGCGGTTGGCTTAGGGGCCTTCGTTGTAGTTGACCTCGTTCACCAGCATCAGCGCCTCCGAGGCGTGGGCGGCGACCTCGGCTAGGTTGATCGAATCGACCTCGAACTCTCCCCAGGAGGCCACCAGGTCGCTGCGCGGCACGCCTGGCTTTACGGGGAACTCGTGATTGACCTCGGCGTAAAGGGCCTGGGCCTCGTCGCCGGACAGGAATTCCATGAGCTTCAGGGCGTTGTCCGTGTTCGGTGCGCTCTGGGTCATGGCCATGCCGCTGACGTTGACGTGGGTGCCGTGGCCCGACAGGTCCGGGAAGATCATGTAAGCGCTCTCGGCCCACGCCCGCTGCTCGGGATCGTTGAGCATGGCGCCCATGTAATAGGTGTTGGCCAGGGCCAGATCGCAGAGGCCTTCCTTGATCGCCTTGACCTGGGCGCGGTCATTGCCGCCGGGCTTTCGGGCCAGATTGGCCTTGAGCCCCTCGAGCCAGACGCGGGTGTCTTCGACGCCGTCATGCGCGATCATCGCCGAGATCAGGCCGATATTGTAGACGTGATCGCCGGGGCGCGTACAGACCTTGCCCTTCCATTCGGGATCGGTCAGATCGTCGTAGCGGGTGATCGTGCCTTCGGGAACCCGCTCCTTGGAGGCGTAGATCGCCCGCGCGCGCGTGGTCAGGCCGAACCACAGCCCCTCCGGATGGCGGTATGCGGCGGGGATGTTCTCGTCGAGCACCGGCGACGAGACGGGCTGAACCACATCCGCCTCGGCCAATTCGGTCAGGCGCTTGATGTCGACGGTCAACACGACGTCGGCCGGACTGTTCATGCCCTCGGCCTTCAGTCGCTCCACCAGCCCCTGGTCGGTGTAGACCACGTTGGTCTCGATCCCGGTCTCTGCGGTGAAGCTGTCAAGCATCGGCTGGATCAGGAAGGGCTGCCGATACGAATAGATATTCACCTCGTCCGCGGCCCAGGCTGCTGTCGGGCCCGCGAGAGACGCGGCGACCACGCCGGCGGCGAGAACGACTCGCTTGGAAACCATCATGAAACACTCCCTGTCCGATCCATGGGGCTCATATCGTGTGCGGCGTTTCTATTGAGAATGAAACGCATGCGCACGGACTAGCCCGGTTGGGGCGCGCTTGGCAAGCCCAAAAGCGCCCCAACCGGGCCTCGGCCCGCGCGGGTTTGAGGGTGAGAGGGCCGGGAGCATGGGGGAAGTACGGGCGTCGGGTGCGCTGGTCTGATCAGAAATGTGACGATGTGTGAATTTCTGTCGTCTTCCGATCCGAAGTGTGATAGTTCGATGACCCTATTCGCTGCACCTGTCTTGGGGAGGAGGCGATGCTGATCGGCGTGATCGCGGACGATTTCACCGGGGCGACCGACATCGCCGGGTTCCTCGTGGCGGAGGGGGTGCGCACCATCCAGACCATCGGCGTGCCGCCCGCCGACATGGCCGTGGACGCCGAGGCGGTCGTCATTAGCCTCAAGTCCCGCTCCTGCCCGGCCTCGGAAGCCGTGGCGGACTCGCTGGCGGCGCTGGAGTGGCTGCAGGCGCGCGACTGCCCTCTGATCTTCCAGAAATACTGCTCGACCTTCGACAGCACGGCTGCGGGCAACATCGGTCCCGTCGCGGATGCATTGCTGGATGCCCTCGGCGCCGACTTCACGGTTCTGTGTCCCGCGCTGCCCGTCAATGGACGCACGGTCCACAATGGCGAGCTGTTCGTCGGCGACGTGCCGCTGGCCGAGTCGGGCATGCGGTACCACCCGGTCAACCCGATGACCGACAGCCATCTGGCGCGGCTGATGGCGGCCCAGGCGCGCGGATCCTGCGGTGTGGTGACGGGCGAGGTCGTGGACCGGGGGCCGGACGCCGTGCGCGAAGCCCTTGAGGCCCAGCGCGCGGCCGGACATCGCTATGCCGTTCTCGATGCCCGGACGGACGCGCACCTGGATACGCTGGGACAGGCCGTGGCCGACATGCCGCTGGTAACCGGCGGGTCGGGCCTGGGCGCGGGGTTGGCGCGGGCGTGGCGCACCCGGCTGGCCGACCCGGCACGGGCCAGTGACGCGGGCGCGCCGGTTGGCACCGAGACGGTCGTGATCGCCGGGTCGTGCTCAACGATGACCAACTGTCAGGTTGCGGCCTACGCGGCCGAGGCGCCGGCCCTTGCGGTCGACGTCAGTCGCTGCCTGAGTGATCCGGACTATGTCGATGTCCTGGCGGCTTGGGTGCTGGAGAACCGGGCCGCGCCATGGGCGCCCTTGGTGTATGCGACCCGCGCTCCGCAGGCCTTGGACGAGATCCAACGGACCTTTGGTCCGGCGGCCAGCGCGGCCATCGAGGCCACGTTCGCGGCCCTGGCGGCCAAGCTGGCGGCGGCCGGATTCACCCGCTTCGTCGTGGCCGGTGGCGAGACCTCCGGGGCGGTGGTCCAGGCGCTCGGCGTCAGCGCGTTCCATATCGGGCCGACCATCGCGCCCGGCGTGCCGTGGGTGCGGGCCGTCAACAAGCCGTATGCCATGGCCCTTAAGTCCGGCAACTTCGGCCAGGAGCGGTTTTTCTTCGCGTGTCAGGGGGGCGGTTCATGAGTATTGGGGCGTATCGCGAACGCATGTGCGCGTTGGGCTGTTCTCTGTTCGACCGCGGCCTGGTGGCGGGCGGTGCGGGCAACATCTCGGTGCGCACCGCCAAGGATCGCATTCTGATCACCCCAACCGGCGGCAACTTCGGTCGGATGGGGCCGGACGACATTTCGGAGGTGGACGCCGACGGCGCGCTTCTGACGGGCGCAAAGCCGTCGAAGGAGCTGCCGTTCCACCTGAGCCTTTACCGGGCGCGCCCGAAGACCGGGGCCATCGTGCACCTGCATTCGACCTATCTGACGGCTTTGGCCTGTCGGCAGGACCTGGATTACGAGAACGCCCTGCGGCCCTTCACGCCCTACTACGTCATGCGGGCCGGCAGCCTGCCGGTCGTGCCCTATTACCGGCCGGGCGACCCGCGCATCGGCGAGGACCTGGAGGCGTTGGCCCGCAAGACGGACGCCCGTGCCTTCCTGCTGGCGTCCCACGGGCCGGTGGTGCTGGGCGATACGCTGGAGCAGGCGGTCGACAACGCCGAGGAGCTGGAGGAGACGGCCAAGCTGGCCTTCCTGCTGCGCGGCGAGCGGATCCGGTACCTGACGGACGCCGAGATCGCCGAACTGAGGCCCTGACTCCTCGCATCGTCCGCCGCCCACCGGACGATGCGCGTTACGGACCGGCCTCCTGTGAACCGGATCCGGTGGGCCCATACCCCGCGCGAGACGACGCGCGACTTTGAAAGGGCACCGCGCCCGGGCCAAGAAGCCCACCAAAAAAATACGCGGTGTGAGTGGAGGATGGGCGCGTGCGGATCCCGCCGCGCCCCGGGAGGAACGACCACGATGATCCCGGCGGAACGACAGCATTTCATTCTGTCCCATCTGGCCAACCGCGGGGTGATGAGCATCGCCGAATTGGCGAGTCAGCTCGACGTCTCCCGTATGACCGTGCGCCGTGACATCCAGCACCTGGAGCAGGCGGGCCGGGTCATGTCGGTGTCCGGTGGCGTCCGGCTTCCGGAGCGCCTGGCGTTGGAGCCGTCGCACGTCGTGAAGGCCGGCATTCGCCAGGACGAGAAGGCGCGCATCGGCCGCGTCGCGGCCTCCCTGGTGCCGGAGAACGCCGTCCTGTACCTCGACGCCGGCACCACCAGCCTTCAAATCGCGCGCAACCTCACCGAACGCCGTGACCTGATCGCGGTCACCAATGATTTCGAGGTGGCGTCCTTCCTGATGCGGAACGCGCTGTGCCAGCTCTATCACACGGGCGGCTTGGTCGAGCGCGAGAACCAGTCCTGTGTCGGCGAGGGCGCCGCCGAGGCGATCCGACGCTTCAACTTCGACATTGCGTTCGTGTCCGCCTCGTCGTGGACCATCAACGGACTGTCGACCCCCGCGGAAACCAAGGTGCCGGTGAAGAAGGCCGTCGTGCAGTCGGCCGCGCGCAGCATCCTGGTCTGCGACTCCTCGAAATACGGCATCGTAGCGCCGCTCAACGCCATTCCGCTGGATCTCCTCGATGCCGTGATCAGCGACCGGGGTTTGTCGGCCAGCGTGATTGATGCCATTCGGGCCAGGAACGTCGACGTCATCCTGGCGGACTAGAGCAAATCCCGAGCGATCTGGACCAGATCGCGACGACGATTTGCTTAATTATCAATATAATAGAGCCTTTTGCATGATCCAGATATCACGCAAAAGGCTCTAGAAGAGGCGCGATGCTATGCGGGTCCGGACTGTTTTCCCCGATCGAAGCCCCCCGTCGCCGGACGGAGCGGGGGGCGTGTGCCCCCTGTCCCGCGACCGATTTCCCTCAGTCAAAGAGTGTCAGTGATGCAGAAGACGAACGAGGACAGCCCCATTGTCGGCATTCTCCTGGGCGATGCGTCCGGATGCGGACCGGAAGTCATCGCCAAGCTGGCGGCCGCCGGCACTCTGACCGAGACCTGCCGGCCGATCCTGATCGGGGATGCCCGGGTGTTCGCCAAGGCCCAGACGTATGCCGGTGTCACCGTGCCGACGGCGATCATCGCCGCACCGGCGGAGGCGCGCTGGGAGGATGGAAGCCTGCCGGTTCTCGACCTGAAGAACCTGGACCCGGCGACGTTCGCGCTTGGTGAGGTGAGCGCGGACTGCGGCCGCGCGGTCGGCGAGACCCTGACGACGGCCATCAAACTGGCCCTCGCGAATCAGATCGACGGGATCCTGTACGCGCCGATCCACAAGCAGGCGCTGTACTTGGGCGGCTTCACGTTCGAAAGCGAGGAGGCCCTGTTCGCCTCGCTCATGGAGACGGAACATCACGGCGAGATCAACATTCTCGGCAACCTCTGGACGACCCGCGTCACCAGCCACATCCCGCTGAAGGACGTCAGCGACGCCCTCACCCAGGACCGCATCGAGCAGACCATTGCGTTTGGCCACGACGTCCTGACGCAGGCCGGGTTTGACGCCCCGCGGCTTGGCGTCGCCGCGCTCAACCCGCATGCCGGCGAGAACGGCAAGTGCGGGCGGGAGGAAATCGACGTCATCGCTCCGGCGGTCGAGGCCGCCGCGGCCCGGGGCATTGACGTGCGCGGACCGCTTCCCGCCGATACCGCGTTCACCCGCGCGTTTTCTGGCGAGTTCGACATGGTGGTGACCCTGTACCACGACCAGGGACAGATCGCCCTGAAGACCAAGAATTTTAGCGAAGGGGTCACGGTCGCCGGCGGTTTTCCGGTGCCGATCTGCACCCCGGCCCACGGCACGGCCTTCGACAAGGCGGGAACGGGTACGGTGAACACCCGGGCGACCGAAAACGCCCTCGGCGTGTGCTGCCGCATGAGCGCAGTGCGACGAAACAAGACCAAGGGCCATCAAGGCCAATAAGAAAAGCCGATTGTACAGCGGGCACAGAGCCCGGGAGGACCTATTATGAGCCGGCGCGCCATACCCATTCTCGTTCTTCTTATGAGTGTCTTTTGGTTCTACAAAGGCGTCTTCGATTACGGCGTGTGGTATAACGACGGACCCGGCGGTGGTTTCATGCCGGTCTTCGCCTCGTCCCTCGCCGCGCTGTTTGCCGTGATCCTGCTGGTGAAGCCGGACACCACGGCCCAGGCGATCCCTCCCGCAGCCTTCATTCCTCTTGGCATGGTGGGCGCGGCGTTCACGCTCTCCATGTTGGTCGGCCTGCTGCCCGCCCTGGCCGTGATGCTGTTCCTGTGGCTTTGGCTGCTGGAGCGCTACCGGCCGTTGACGTCCCTGTTCATCACATTTTGGCCGATGCTGGTGGTGTACGGGATTTTCCGGCTGTGGCTGAACGTTCCGTTCCCCACCGGTTTGTTCGGCGTTTAGGGGGGCGGACCGATGGAAGAGACCCTTACCCACCTGCTCAACGGCTTCGATGTCGCGTTGACGCCCTATAACCTGATGTTCGCCTTCGCGGGCGCCATCATGGGCCTGATCGTGGGCGCGATGCCGGGCATCGGCTCGCTCGCCGGCATCGCCCTGCTGCTGCCGCTGACCTTCAAGCTCGATCCCACGGCGGCCATCATCATGCTGGCGGCGATCTACTACGCCAACATGTACGGCGGCTCGTTCAGCGGGATTCTGCTCAACATCCCGGGGGATTCGCCGGCCGTCATGACCGCCCTGGACGGCCACCGGATGACGCGGAACGGCCGGGCCGGCAAGGCCCTGTTCACGGCGATCCTGGCCTCGTCGATCGGCGGGACCATCGGCATCATCATCATCACCATCATGGGACCGCTGCTGGCGGCCTTGGGCTTGCGGTTCGGCCCGGCCGAAATGACGGCGATCATCCTGATGGCCTTCACGTCCATCGGCTGGCTGCTGGGCGAGAACCCCACCAAGGGCGGCCTGGCGACCTGCCTCGGC
This sequence comes from Roseospira marina, assembly GCF_014197855.1. Classification (GTDB taxonomy): domain Bacteria; phylum Pseudomonadota; class Alphaproteobacteria; order Rhodospirillales; family Rhodospirillaceae; genus Rhodospira; species Rhodospira marina. The sequence continues at coordinate 17,148 of NZ_JACIGJ010000017.1, read as the reverse complement.
CTGATGCTGGCCGTGGTCGGGGTCGACATGGCGCGCGGCATGTCGCGGTTTGCCTTCGGCTTCCCGGAATTGCTGAGCGGGATCAGCTTCGTTCCCCTGGTCATCGGTATGTTCGGCTTTTCGCAGGTCATGATCCTGATGACCGACGAGCGCCGGAAAAAGCGCGACGCGGCGCAGGCCAAGGACACCGACGCCCCGCAAGCGGATGCGGTGCCGATGGCGCAGCAGAAAATTCGGCTGCGCGACAGCCTGCTGACCCGCCAGGAGTTCTTTCGTGTGGTCCCGGTCGCGACGAAATCCGGCTTGCTGGGAACCATCATCGGCGTGCTGCCCGGCGCTGGGGCGACCATGGCCGCCTTCCTGTGCTACATCTTTGAAAAGCGGACCGGCGGCAACGGCGCCGCCATGGGTGAGGGCGTCATCGAGGGTGTCGCCGCTCCCGAGGCCGGCAACAACGCCGCCGCCGCCGGTGCGTTCGCGCCCTTGCTCTCCCTCGGCATCCCGGGCGGCGGCACCACGGCGGTGCTGTTGGGCGGCCTGATGATGTGGGGGCTGACGCCCGGCCCGCTGCTGTTCACGGAACAGCCGGAATTCTCCTGGGGCCTCATCGCGTCGATGTACGTGGGCAACATCATGTGCCTCATCGTCGCGGTCTCGATTATTCCGTTCCTCACCAAGATTCTTCAGATTCCGGTGCGGATCATCGCGCCCATCATTACCGTTGTCTGTGTGGTGGGTGCGTTCAGCGTGAACAACAGTGCGTTCGATATCGGCGTGATGCTGGCATCGGGTGTGGTCGGCTATTTCCTTGTTCAATACAAATACCCGACGGCACCGCTTCTTCTCGCCTTCGTTCTGGCCCCGATCCTGGAGCGGTCCATGCGCGCCGCGTTCGAGATTTCCGGCGGCCAGATCAGCATTTTCTACAAGAGCCCCATTGCCCTGAGCTTCCTTCTCGTCATCGTCGCCATCTGTCTGGTTCCGATGATGATCAAGGCGGTCCGCGCCCTCGGTCAGAGGGGGTGAACCCTGGCGCGGTCGATCGGAGGCCGCGCCCACCAACCGCAACGTCACTTTCCGGAGGAAACAATGAAACGCACCCTGACATGTCTCGCGACCCTGGGCCTTGCCGCGTCCCTGGTCAGCCCGGCCCTCGCTTTCGAACCGGACCAGGACGTGGATGTGATCGTTCCGTCCAGCGCCGGCGGCGGCAGCGACCTGTTCGCCCGCACGCTCGCCGACGTGATCCGCAGCGAGAACCTGGCCGAGGACACCAACTACGTGGTCACCAACCGGCCCGGCGGCTCGGGCGCGGTGGCGCTGGCCTATGCCACGACCCAGACCGGCAACAACGACATGCTGATCACGATCGCCATCGGTCAGATCATCAGCTCCTACGCGCTCGATTGGGACATCAAGGGCGCCGACATGACCCCGATCGCCATCATGGCGAACGATGACTTCTTCCTCTGCGCCCTGACGGACCGGTTCGAGAACGCCGAGGCCGCCATTGAAGCCGCCAAGAGTGGCGACATCACCTTCGGGTCGTCCCAGAAGGCGAACAGCGACCACCTCGCCTATTTGTTGCTGAACAAGTACGCTGAAACCAACTTCAAGTACGTGCAGTTCGGCGGCTCCGGCGAGGTTATGTCGGCGCTGCTCGGCGGCCATGTCGATGTCGGCATCTTCAATCCGGGCGAGGCGCGCGGTCAGATCGCAGCCGGCACCGTGGTGCCCCTGGCCTCCTTCTCGGCCGAGCGGATGGACTCGCCGATGTTCGGTGATACCCCGACCTTCACCGAACTGGGCTATCCGGATGTCGTCGCTGCCGAGACCCGCGTGGTCCTCGGCCCGCCGGAGATGGATGACGACGCGGTCGCGTACTACGAGGACCTGCTGGGAAAGGTGGCCGAGACCGACCGCTGGCAGCAGGATTACATCGCCCGCAACAACCTGAGCCCCGTGTTCATGGACTCCGCGGCGACCGAAGAGCACCTGAAAACCGTGATCGAAAAGCGCGTTCCGATCTTCGAAGAATCCGGCCTGTAAGCGCAGTGTGACCCTGCGGCACACCGCCCCATGCGGACCCGGCTCGTCGTCGTGACGGGCCGTGGTCCGAGGGGACCCGCGGTGAGACCCGAAGACAAACCCCGTCGTCATTCGGCGGGGTTTGTTTTGTGACCCGAGGGGGCTCTGTGATTCGTGAAGAGGCAGGGTTCAGCCGAAGGCCTCGCTTCCGCCGCGCGCCAGAAGAAGGCAGGAGAGAATGAAGAGCATGATCTGGATGGTGCGCATATAGAGCGCCTCGGACAGCTTTCCGGTCAGCCAACGGCCGAACACGGTGCCGCCGATCCCCGTCGCCGCCAGTCCGGCGATCAGGCCCCAGTTCAGGCCATTGAGCTGTCCGATCACATAGTAGGCCGGCAGCTTCACCAGATTGCCGACCGCAAACGCGATGGCGACCGTGCCCGCGAACTCCAGCTTCGGCAGCCGTTGCGGCAACAGGAAGGCCTGGGACGGTGGCGCGCCGGAATGGGTGATGAAACTCGTCACTCCCGTGAGCGATCCCCAGAAGAGGCCGGGTAGCACGCGGGCTTCGGTCTTTTCGGATGGCGTCCGTCTCAGCCAGACGTTGGCGCAGTACCACAGGCCGATCCCGCCCGTGATCAGCAGCAGCACCGCTTCCGACGTATAGGGTGTGATCACGGTGGCGATCGCCACACCGAACAGCATGGACGGGATGAGGATCTTAAGGTTCCGGGCCGAATAGCTCTTCCGGTAGAGCCACACCCCGATCCAGTCCGTCACGATGTACACGGGCAGCAGCGTTGCGGCCGCTTTCACGGGGTTCATGAACAGGGCCAGCATCGGCACGGCAATGGCGGCCGCCGAGGCCAGGCCACCCTTGGACAGGCCAACGATCAGGGCCGCGATAAGCAGCAAAAGGGTATCCGTCATGGTGGGCTTCCAAGGGGGGGGCGGATCGGCCGCGCATGGGAGGCGCGCCGCACATGCGGCGCGATGTCGGCCGTCAGGACCGACACGCCGTGCCGTCCGATATACCCGATACGACGGCCGTGGTCAGCCAGACGCGGCCGTCATCGTTCAGCCGGGTGTTGCACGGTATCTGGATGATGCAAACGCTCTAAACTATTGACTCTTACGCAAATCGTCGTCGCAATCCGTTCCAGATTGCTCGGGATTTACTGTAGACAAACACGGGTCTCACTGGACGGACGGACGACCGCGAGATCGTCGGTGTCGTCCGGCGTCGCGACGACGAGCGTCCGTTGCCTCGTCCAAGGATTCCACGTTTCCGTCCGCCGATCCAAGCTCACGCTCAATTGTATCAAATACGTTGTCTAGAATTTTGAAATAAGGAATCCCGCGCGACTGTGGTTCCCGCCAGACATCATATGCCGCGCTTGATGCAAATTCAAAAACCCCGGCTAACAATAGTGGCCTCAGGTCAGAAGAAGCGTCGATTTCGAGGCGTTGGGCTATAACAGAAATCAGTTGGCATTTTCGAGAATCGGACTGCTCAAGACATTTGGCGCGAATGATGGGATGAGTGCGGATAAGAGAACGAAGTGTACGGAATCGATCGCCATCGACCCCGTAGAACCCCTCCTCACAACCCCTCGTAACGCTGACGATTGCGCGCCTGAGAGCCGTCATAATGTGTTCATGGCGGGGCCTCTCCTTTAAAGCAGAGATTATCTCATCATACTCTACTGAGTAATATTCTAGCACAACCTCCTCTTTTGAGGAGAAATAACGAAAAAAAGTTCTTGATGATACATCAACTTTCTCTGTTATGTCCTCAACGCGAGTTTCATCAAAACCTCTTTCTGCAAATAAGGCAAATGCGGCTTCGATGAGGGCGCACCTCAGCTCTGCTTTTTTTCTCTCTCTACGGCCAAGCTCGCCGGTTTCTTTCACGGCATTCGCTCCTTTATTTTTATCGGTGCGGGGAATTGAACAACGTCAGCAAAATCAGTGGACTTCCTAGCCTTGGCTGGCGTGTCGGGCCAAGTGGCAGCGGTGGTCTCGCCGACCGTAATCCGGGCTTCTTTCTCTTCGTCGTTATGTGTGCGCGGGGCGGCGACCAGGGTTGCATCCACGATCTGGCCGGACATCGGGAGAACTCCGGTTTCCGTGACGGCCTGTTCTAACCGGGCGACCAGATCGCCGACCAGATCTTCCGTTTCTTCCAGGGACAGCCCATGCATCGCCTGCCAGACTCGCATCCGAATTGTGAGGAGCGGATCAACGGCGCGACGTCTGCTTTTGGCCGGATTGCCGCGCCCCAAAGCGCGCTGCGGTGTCGGGCGAAGGAGTTCGCACTGCACCGTTCGGGCCGGCTTCTCCAAGGCGTCGCCCTGCTTGGAGATCGGCTGAAAGCGATTCTGCAGGGCCCAGAACGCCGGTTGGCCCATCATGCCACCGCTCCTGATCGCCTGACGCTGACGAGTATGGGATCACGCCGTAACGCTTCTGTCACCCAGTTTCAGGAGGTATCCACCGCCCGAAAGGACCGCCTCGAAGAACGGAGCCGGCCGGCTAAATTTGGACAGGGCGCTAAGGGGATCTCCTCCCAGGGGGACCCCGTCCGAAACCGCCAGAGGATGCCGTTCAGCACCCGGCGATCATCGACACGAGGAACGCCGCGCGGTTTGTTGGGAAGCAACGGCTGGATAATTGACCATTCGTGGTCGGTGAGTTCTGAGCGTCGGCGCGTCATTCAAGGCTCCCTCGTTCGGAAGCCTTGAATCATGCCAGGCCGAAAGCGCCAAGCCGATTTACGAGTTTACGCCCTAGGCTACACGTTCCGGCCCAGATTGGCGCACAACCGCCACGGCGGGCGCTTCGTCGCATTCATCCCCGCGGTCAGTCCAAAGGCGGCCAAGAGGATGCGGCTCAGCGTGCGCCGCTGGCGATTGCATCGCAGGAATGATCTTGATCTGGCGGAAATCGCCGCATGGGTCCGCCCTGTCCTTATGGGCTGGGTGGGCTACTACGGTCGATTTTATCCCTCGAAACTTCGATAACGTACGGTTTATTTCGCACTTTCGGATTGGGCGGCTCCTTCTATCCTGACGGAAGGAGCTTGGAATGGACGATCAGAAGGGCGCGACGCCGATGGGCCAGGTGATCCAGATCGATGAGGGGCGGAACCGCGACCATCTGGGCGAGAGGGTCCGCGGTACGGTGGAAGAGGCCTTGAATGCGGTGCTGGACGCGGAGGCGGATCGCCTGTGCGGGGCAGCGCGCTACGAGCGGTCGGAGGGCCGGCGGGACACGCGGGCGGGCAGCTATGAACGGGCGCTTCACACGAAGGCCGGCGAGGTGACGCTGAAGGTGCCGAAGCTGCGGCGCCAGACGTTCGAGACGGCGATCGTCGAGCGCTACCGGCGCCGGGAAAGCTCGGTGGAAGAAGCCTTGATCGAGATGTACCTGGCCGGCGTCTCGGTTCGGCGGGTGGAAGACATCACCGAAGCGCTGTGGGGCACCCGGGTCTCGCCGTCGACAGTGTCCAGTCTGAACAAGAAGATCTACGCGAAGATCGAGGACTGGCGTCACCGGCCGATTGAGGGCGAGCATCCGTACCTGTATCTGGATGGGATCGTGATGAAGCGGACCTGGGCCAGGGAGGTTCGCAACGTCTCGCTGCTGATGGCCAGCGCAGTGAATGCCGAGGGGTACCGGGAGATTCTGGGCATCTGGGAGGGCGCCAAGGAGGACAAATCCGGTTGGAGCGCCTTCCTGCGCCACCTCGTCGACCGCGGCCTGTCGGGCGTTCAGCTGATCATCTCGGATGCCTGCCGGGGGTTGGTGGAGAGCGTGGCGGACTTCCTGCCGGACGCCCAGTGGCAACGGTGCATGGTGCACTTCTATCGCAATGTCTTCAGCCACGTGCCGGCCACGAAGGTGCGCGAGATCGCCCACATGCTGAAGGCGATCCATGCCCAGGAAAACCGGGAGGCGGCCCAGGAGAAGGCCGATGCTGTCGAAGCGGAGCTGCGCCGTCAGAAGCTGACCCGAGCGGCGGAGTTGGTGGCGGAGCACATCGGTGAGACGCTGACCTACTACGCCTTCCCGGATGTCCACTGGTCCAAGATCCGGACCAACAACCCGCTGGAACGGATCATGAAGGAGATCCGCCGCCGCACCCGGGTGGTGGGCGCCTTCCCCGATGGCCAGAGCTGCCTCAACCTGGCTGCGGCCCGGCTGCGGCACATCGCCGGATCGCAGTGGTCGGCCCGGCGCTACATGAATATGGCGCCGCTCCACGCGATGCGGGCCTCATCATCCGGAGCCGTCGCGTGACCAAATGTGCGAAAGATCCTGGACGGTACCAACCGACCCGGTCAGTACAAAAATCGACTGGACACGATCTTGGATAATAATCGGCCGCCCCACTGAATAGAACCCCAGCACCTCCGGTCGGTGGAGCTGATCCGGCTCACATATGCATACGCTCAGCTTCGCAGGATGCCAGTCGCGAATCTCTTTTTTCGTGTGGCGGTATGAGGCCAAGCGTTTCGAGATCACGGGCATATTTGGCAATTAATGACGGTGAAATGTGCGGAATGCACTCCAAGCGAATGCCAGCGCTTTGGACGGCCTGCTCGAATCGCGTTGCCGAGATCAACGACCCGGATATCGGGGTCAGCGGTCTTTCGTATGCATGCAACAACGGGAGTGTCGAACTTTTTTGATCCTTCTCTGGCAGTGACTGTAGAGCCCCCTCGAATTCGTCACGCCACGCCACATAATCGCGGACCCGCCGGATCCGATACCCAAATTCGTCCAGCCAGTCGACCACCGTATCAAGCGAAATGCCGTCGTCGTGTGGATTGACAAGATTATAGGTACGATAGCCTTCGTGATGGCCAAGCCCGAGAGTGATGATGGCATCCGCTGTGGAATCTACGGGCAGCCCGTCGTAATGTGCTGTCAAACACGACATTATAGCATTCGTGTTATAAAAGCTCACGGGCGCTAGTCTCGTAAGAATGATGCTGACGAGCAAGCGCGTAAATGCGTCCGGGACATTAAGCTGACCAATATACCGGCGGTGAGCAAGAATCATACTTGATCTGAATACTGTCACGGGGAGGCTGTATTTTTCATTTGCCTCCCGCAGCAATATCTCGCCGGCCCATTTGCTCGTCGCATAGCCAGTTGCGTAATTGCCATCAATGGCTATGCTCGGAAGAGACACGCGGATGTCGCTATCCTCATCGAGAGCGTTCCTGCTTTCGGTCGGGCTCGCCACCGCAATGCTTGATATGAAGACAAACTCCTTCAGACGCGCGGTCAACGCCAGCTTGATTAATTCCGTCGTGCCGAGCACGTTTGCCTCGAAAATCTGGCTGTAAGAAAAAACATGATTGACCAGAGCGCCAGCGTGGACGATCGCATCCACCTCGCCGGACAATCGCTCCCACGTATCATGATCGAGACCAAACTGCGGAAGTGCGATGTCCCCTGCTATAACCTCCAGACGCCGGGCAGACAGATTACGAAACTCATGATCCAACTTCGGATCATGCTGCCCAAACACGCCGGCAAGCCGCTCGTATGCGGAGGCGTTGTCTTTTCCACGAACAATGCAAACAAGCTTTCCACCACACTCTTCGAGATCTGCAAGAAGTGCGAGACAGAGGAAACGGCCAAGAAAGCCGCTAGCGCCTGTGAGGAGCACGGTACGCGACGCCCCGCCTGGGCGAGGTAGGGTGCTGGCTTGCGCCAATAGGTTCGGGCTAACGAATTTGTCGAGCTTCAATTGGCTTGCGTGGAAGGCGGTTGCTCCCACACCATGAATGGATGCTACCGTGGGACGGTCAATCACGGCACCCTGTTTGTGTTCGATGTAATCAGCAAGGCTCTGGACATCTGATCCCCGACTAATGATCATATCGACCGGTATCCGCGTGTCGAATACGTCCTCAAGCACGGTCGATAGCTGGACGGCCGACAATGAATCGCCACCGAGATCCCGGAATTGGTCGGACGGCTTCACATCAATGTCGGAACTGCCGATAATAGTTCGAACCGCCATTTTGACGGTTTCCATCACGGTTTGCCCGTTTCGATTATGGTAAATGCCCTGCATCTTTTCGATCTCGCGGGAGGCGAGTGCTTCATACAGTCGGTCAAGCTCGGTGGTGTAGCGCTGTCGAAGCTTGGGCCACATCGGCTTGCCGTGATCCGATAATAGACCGTTATTCTGACTAAAAAATTCCCACTCGATTATGAAGTCTCGTGGGACTTCGTAGGGTTTGAGTTGTTCTTTTTTCTTTATATCCCGAAAGGATTCGGAAATAAGGCGTTTGAGCTCATGTTCCATATCGACGAATTGATCGCGGATATGCGCTGCCGGCACGATCACAGCCAATAGGCTCGACCACTCGCTTCGTGCGTAAATGAAGATTTGGCGGATAAGCGGGCTCGCTGCGAAGAGAGTTTCCAGTTTAGCCGTTGCAACGAACTCGCCCTGAGAAAGTTTTATCACGTTCTTGCGTCGATCTATAAAGTGTAATTCGTTCTCACCGGTTTCAGTGACGATGTCCCCAGTTCGATAAAACCCGTCGGAGTCACACAAAATCTCTGATAGGTCGGGCCTTTTGTAATAGCCGGGTATGATGGACGCGGTCTTAAGAAGCAATTCACCTCGCGGGTATGGTTTATCCGTTTTGTGATAGCCGAGTTCTGGGACATCAATAAGCGTATACTCGAGGACGGGCGGCTTTAACAATTTGTTATCAATCCATATTGCGCCAGCCTCGGTGGACCCGTAGACGTTATGAAGTTCAGTGCCAAGAAGGTCTTCAGTGAATTCCTTGAGCTTTGCCGAAAGTGGGGCCGAACTGCAACTCGCCCATCGCACGCGGCCCCCAAGAACGTCCGTTCGCAGTTCGCTTAGAATGTCCGCTCGAAGTGTGCTTTCGTTGCCAACCAGGAAAGGACGTCGCTTGGCAAGCTCGCTATGGTATCGCTGATAGAGCATCTCACAGACGCGCGGGACCAGAGATAATTCCGTCGGTTTTGCTAAGCGCATATCCTCTAAAAGACTCGATAGATTGCTGCGCGCCGTGAAATAGCACGTCCCTCCTCGGGCCAAGGTGTTCTTCAGGGAGGAGTGTCCCGCGACATGGCTCATCGGCTGGTAGTGAATACTGATGGCGCGCTCATCAGAAAAGATCTGCGACCATGATCCCCCTCACATTCCGGCCGCTAGACTTTCGATGTACATCGCTCCCTTTGGAGAGCCGGTGCTGCCGAAAGTGTAGATTAGCATCGCGAGGGGGTCGTGCGTTTCGTCTTCCGAAGGCCAGTCCGCTTCCGCCAAACCGGCTCCCCTTTCCAGAGCGTCCACGAGCGAAGTTAACGACGGGCCTGCGTTTCTATCGAGAACATCTCTGGTGGCCTCGACCATCTCGCGGTGATCATCCACTTGAGAGTGGAAATCGAACAGCACCATGCGCCGGACCGACGGTGCCCCAAGCGCCAGGGGCGTCGCTCGTTCAAGATACTCTGGGCTCACCGCCAGGATCACCGGCTCCGTTTCGGCCAGAATGGCAGCGAGTTCCGCATCAGATGACGTTGTTTGAAGTGGGATCGTGACCGCCCCCAAGCGGATACAGGCCAGATCAAGGGCCGCATAGTCGCCGCTGGCAAAAGCCAGGAAGGCGACTTTGTCTCTAGCGTGCACCGGATGGTCTTCATTTTGTGCGAACTCCGCAGCGATGATGTTCGCTCGCCTCCAGAGCTCCCGATATGTCGTCGCGGTGTACGAGTGCTCGTAATCGAGCGCCATTCGCGACGTTACGGGATCGCGAACGAGGCGTGTGCGCCGCTCTGCGATCGCCGGGCGGTCCGCAAACTTGGACATAACCTCTTCGACTGTTCGAGCGAGACGCATTAACGTCATCCTGCCTAGGGGTGGCACCAAAAGTCCTTGATGGTACAGGTCGTCGATCGAGATTTATTCAGGAAGTTTTCGGGGGAGCCATCGAACGGCGATCAGACCGACGAACAACATGATCACGGCGGCAATACCCATCGCTATATGAAACCCGAAGACAAAAGCTTCGTTTGCGCGGATAATCCCGTCGGCAGCAATGTCCGGGGTGTCTAAGGTTTCGTTTAGGGTCCCGGCAAGTCCCGGGCCGTACAGGCGGAAGACGAGCGCAGCGACTGACCCGAGAAGGGAGATGCCGAACGCATTGCCAAGCTCGTTGCTCGTTTCGGCGATCGCGCCGGCTGCGCCCGCTCGCTCGACCGGGACGGCCGATACGGCAACGTCCGCGACGAGACTGAACGATATACCGTACCCAACACCAGCAATGATTGTTGATACGACCACCAATGTGACGCCCGTGTCAACATCGGTAAACAAAAGAAGACCTACGCCAATCGCAATCAGCAAGTAAACTGCAATTAATCCAACTCTCTTTCCGATGCGCTCGATGATATACGGCGTGAGAATGCAGGTTCCGGTAATGACCACGGCGCCCGGGAGCATTAGCAGTGCCGTTGCAAAGACCGTGTATCCCAAGACCGATTGAAGATAGACGCTGGTCATATATCCGGCAGCAGACCACACAACAAGAGACAGAAATCCCGCCAGAATGGAGATCGTAAATACCCGATCCCCAAACAGGCGGAGATCGACCAGAGGGTCTTCAATGGCGCGCTGACGTCGAATGAACCACACGACGGCTGCAATGCCCACGACACCATACAGAAGTTGCTCCTGGGTGAGTCCGAACGCTGCCGCACGTTTTACAGAATATGTAAACAGAAGAATGCCGACAAATGACAGGAACAGACTGAGAAGGTCGATCCGCCCGTAATGGCTGGATCGTACTTCTTTTAAAGTGATGGGCGCCACGGCCAGAAATCCGATGACAATTGGTGCGTTTATTAGGAAAACGCTACCCCACCAATCGGTGATCTGCAAAAGGAAACCGCCGAGCACCGGCCCGATCGCGAAACCCATAGCGAAAGTCGCCGCAAATATGCCGATCGCTTGCGCGCGTTTCCGGGAGTCAGGGAAGAGTGCCGCAACAATGGCCAAACCGGAAGGAAGCAGGGTCGCCCCACCCACCCCCATCAGCAGGCGACACGCGATGAGGCTCTCTGGATTGGTCGAAAAGGCGGCTCCCGTCGATCCGACACCGAATAGGAGAGCGCCGGCCATGATGAGCTTTAGACGGCCGAAGCGATCACCGATATTGCCGAATGCAATCAACAGGGAACCGACCACGAAGCCGTAAATATCAAGAATCCACAGCGCCTGGTCGGCCGTAGGCGTGATGGCCGATGTCACGCGAGGCATCGCAATAAAAAGGATCGAGCCGTCCATTGACACGAGGAGAACGGGGCCAAGAATGGTTAGAAGTCCAAGCCAGGCACGCCGTTTTATCGCGTCCTCGGTGGAGCGGCTCACTACGAGCGTGGAGCTGTTAGCCATAAGTGCGTATCCTTTGCATTCCGGTGCATCAGGGCTCGACGGCCAAGTCTAGGCGTGGGTGAGCGGTGCGCAGATAGGATCGCGCGCGAACAACGTCCTGGAGATAGTGACTGAGGATCTGATCGCCCGCGCGGGAAAGCACTGACTCGGTATGGAACTGGAAAGAAACAAAAAATTCTGAACGTAGCGCAAATACTTCATTTGTTTCAATGTCGCGGCAGATATCGACGTTATAGCCGTCCTTCGAGGTAATATTACTAACCGAGGATGTGGCGCTGAATGAATTGTAGAAACCAACGAATTCCTGTTTTCCGAAAAGGCTGATCTGACACTGCCTCCCCTGATTAGGCCGGTGGCGCCGAGACAAATCGAGCCCGAGTTTTCGCGAAAGAACCTGATGGCTCAAGCATACGGCAATAAAGGGGCGTTGCTCCGATAGTACGGTGTCAATAACGCGTTCGAGTGCGGCAATTTTATTGTCACTCGCGTCCAGAGGGTTTCCAGGGCCAGGCCCCATTACGATGACATCGAACAAATTTAGGTCGAATGGCTCGTCGTGCCGTCGGACAACAGCCGAAAGGCCAAGGGACTCCAACTGGTGGCGTATCATCGACGTAAAGGTGTCTTCAGCGTCCACGATCAGCACGCTCAGCGCCAGAAGACCCTTTTGTGGACGAATGCGGTGCCGCCAATCCTCAAGCCAGAACCGAGAGAGGTTTGTGTTACGTCCGGCGAGTGCGCTGCAGACCCTCGCGTCTTGCCCGAGTTCCTTGAACGTCACGGCGATTCCGTTGCGTGGGTTCGGAAGTTCGCCCTGATCCGCTCCGCTGGTCTTCAACGCCAGCAACAAGCCTGATGCCTTGGCCTTCGTCTCGGCGGCTTCCGAAAGCGGGTCCGAATCCCGCACCAGGGTCGCCCCGACACTCACGCGAAGGTTGCCTGTGGAGCTGATGTCGGCCGTCCTTATAAGAATGGAAGAATCTAGTTCATGGTTTCCATCACTGTCACGGCCAATTAAGGCGATTATGCCACTATAATATAGTCGTCCGTCAGGCTCATATTTTTTGATGATTCGACAAGCGCTTTCGAGCGGGCTTCCGGTTACTGTGGGAGCGAGCAGAGTTTCTTTCAGTATTTCACTGGGTCGCAGGGTGCATTCACCCTTAATATGGTATTCTGTGTGGGCAAGTCGCGACATAAACTTAATAGTAGGCCCATAAATGGTCCCGCCCGTTGCGCAGATGCGGGCCATCATTTTAAGTTCTTCGTCAACGACCATATAAAGTTCGTTCGTTTCTTTTCTATCGGCTAAAAACGAAATCAAGCCGTCTAGGGTTGGCCCGGACGGGGGATATCGATACGTGCCACTGATTGGGTTCATCGTGGCAATCCCACGGGAAAGACTGACATGCCGCTCTGGCGAAGCCCCGACGAACACCCGGTCGCCCGTGTGGACGATGAACGTCCAGTAGGCTCCGGTTTCGTGCAGCATGAGACGGCGGAATAAAGTTAAAGCTTTGAGATTGTCGAACCCGGCAATGTTAGCCAAACATGACCGCTTAAGGACGAAATTCGCACCTGCGCCGCCGCCGATCTCGTCCTGAATAATAGTGCGAGCTCGTTCTGAGTATGTGTTATCGTCAAGATCATACCATTCTCCGCTAAGCTCGATGTGTTCTTGTGGAAGCCTGCGGATGAGTTCGTCGGATGAAATTAAGGCCGATTTTGTAATGCTGAGTGCAATAAGATCTGCGCCGTCATCGACGTAGTCGTAGCCTCGCTCGCGGATCTGACGAAAAGGTAACAGAGCGAGCACACCATGCTCGGGATAAGGGGATCTCCAGGAGGCCGTTGTAGGCTCGAGATCGGCAAGTGTATTTAATACGGCAGCGGTTCCGATAAGAAAGTCGGTCAGCTGTCCGCCGTTGTGCCTCGAGTGGCGGCGAATAAGCGCGTAGGGAGGCGGTGTATTGGAGAACACAGCTTCGAGCATTTCCGGCGGAGTATTTGAACACGGCGCTGTGATGCTCATACGAAGACCCTCTCAGAAGTTGTGACGAACGCACAGCGTTGAGCTGCATAAGAGAGAGCTGTGTAATGGAAATGCTCGGTAAAGTCGGCTGTGGCATCGGCTATGAAAAATGGCTGTATGTCGTTTGAAAAGGCATCGACTGCTGTCGCAATGACGCCAACGTGCGCATAGACACCTGTTAATATGATTTGATCTCGCTGACTTAATCGTATTCTTTCGAGCAAATCAGAGTTAAAAAATGCACTATATCGCCATTTTGTGAGACGCCAGTCATTTGAGCCGGGGTTAAGATCGTCCACAATATTGCGATCCTCGGGATTAATGGCCATGCCTGGGCCCCAGAAATCCCTGAGCAAACCGCGCTGGTGAGTGTCCATTCCACCTGGTTGAGCGGAGTAAGCAACAGGTATTCAAAGCTCGTTACTTTTTTGTCGAATTTTAGCGATGTTCTGAATAAGAGAGGCGCGCATTTGGCGGGCGAAGAAACGTGTAAAATACCGTTGCATATCATGAATTAATAATACGGCTCGACTTTTGTCGACCCTCCACTGTGCAGTATTTCGTGGAAGATTGGTTTGAGAGGGGAGGGGGTAAGATATCTGCGAAGGAATGGCATTCATGGCACCCTCGCTAAAAAAAACGTAGGGAGTTCAGTGGAGAACTGTTCCGGCCTGGCGCGAATTGTAGCGATAAGGCCGGACCGGCAATGCCAACGATAACGGGATTACTGGTAGTGTTGTGCGTCCGGGGAGGGGGCTGGGTAAAAGCGCGTGCCTGTGCCGCTTTGCGGATGGCCCCCCTCTAACTCGGCCGATAAAATGACATGGACTGACAAAAGCGGTCAACAGAAAAGTGTCGGTAGCGGCTGATTTTGGAGGGCTGAGTCGTCCATTGGATGGCGCGTTTGGTCTGCATGTGCGCGAGGTGCCTTGTGCCAAACACGAGTGGACTCGCCAAAACGCATTATATACGGGTTGTTATGTGTAAAAGGTACGATATATAGGGCTCATGCGATCAACACAGTCTTGGTCGGGCAAGACCGGGCCGACCCAGCCACGGTCGTGGAGGTGTCTCGATCGGAGCAAGGCCGCGTGCGCTGACCGCGTCGTAGGCCGCAGACTCAGTAGAGCGTGCTTAAGATGAGTGTGAATAGCCGGCAGCTTTGAAGTCGTTGGCACATTTGGTGGGCAGAAAGACATCGAGGTGTACAGAGAGGGTAATCACCTGACAGTGCCGCCCTGGGTTGGGGTTAGGGCGTAAACTCATAAATCGGCTTGGCGCTTTCGGCCTGGCATGATTCAAGGCTTCCGAACGAGAGAGCCTTGAATGACGCGCCGACGCTCAGAACTCACCGACCACGAATGGTCAATTATCCAGCCGTTGCTTCCCAACAAACCGCGCGGCGTTCCTCGTGTCGATGATCGCCGGGTGCTGAACGGCATCCTCTGGCGGTTTCGGACGGGGTCCCCCTGGGCGGAGATCCCGGAGCGTTATGGCCCGCCGACGACCTGCTACAATCGCTTCGTCCGTTGGAGGAAGGCCGGTGTCTGGGATCGGCTTCTCGAAGCGGTTTCCGAGGCTTACGACGGCGACATCGTCATGATCGATTCCACCTGTGTTCGTGTTCATCAGCACGCGGCCACGGGAAAAAGGGGGAGGGAGACGATGGCGGCATGGGACGTTCCCGTGGCGGGCTCACGAGCAAAATCCACGCGCATCGTCGATGCCGAAGGACGCCCCGTCTCCCTCCGCCTGACCGGCGGTCAGGTCGCCGACTGCACGGAGACCGAGGCGTTGATCGACGGCCTTGGCGAAGGCGACATCCTGCTGGCCGATAAGGGCTACGACAGCAACGCCATCCGGGCGAAAGCCGATGAGCGGAAGGCGTGGGCCAACATTCCTCCGAAGGCCAATCGGAAGGGCTCTTTCGTCTTCTGCCGCTGGGTCTATCGGCAGCGCAACCTCGTGGAGCGGTTTTTCAATCGGATCAAACAGTTCCGAGGCATCGCAACCCGCTACGACAAGCGACCCGACAATTTCCTCGCCGCTCTCAAGTTCGTCTCGGTACGCCTGTGGTGCCAGAGCTTATGAGTCTACGGCCTAAGCCATCGCGCGACAATGCTCTGCGCGCCGAAGCGTGGTCGCCAGGCCCATCGCCCCTGGGCGAGACGGCTGTCGTAAACCCTGTCGATTGTGGCAGGGAGGCGCCAGGCAAGAGCGTCGAAGTTCCGGGCCAAGGTGGGGCACCGGTTGCGGATGAGCTTGTCCGCCTCGCAGCCAAGAGCTGCGCAATCCGCATGGTGGAATGGTGTAGAACAGCTCACGATTAGCGGCTCCGGTTCCTGGGCCACGAACCGGGCGGCGCGCAAATGCGCCATGGCAGCGTCGCGGGGATCGATACCCCGCGATAGCCGGTGGATCGCCATGATGTCTGGCGCTTCCTTGAAACAACGACCAAGGCGCAGGATTGATGCCGACAGCGACGCTCCGCATTCCGATCTGACAAGATTCTCCGCCGCCATCTTTGTCTCGTGATAGATGCTCCGTGGGTAGGGAGCAGTCGTGTCATCTATCCAGCGCGCCGGTTGCCCCGGCTGCGCGCCGCCGCCGAGCAGGGCCGTGGTGCTGGTAAACACGAGGGAGGGGACCCCAACCTGCCGCATGGCGCGCAGAACGGTTGCGGTCCCCTCGACGTTGATGTCACGGAACTCCGCGTCCGGCTGGACGCCGACATGGGGCGCGTGCAGCCCGGCGCAATGGATTACGCAATCCGCGCCGTCGAACAGCGAGGCAAGACGCTGCAGATCGCGAATGTCGGCAGTCACCGCGTTCGGCGCCGGAACTCGATCGCAGGAGACGACATGCGCACCGGCCCGTCGGGCGGCCGTGGCGATTGTTTTGCCAAGCCGCCCGCTGCCGCCGGTCACGATGATCCGTTGGGGTTGCCGGGTCATTCCAGACATGCTTTCAGCTCTTCCCGAAGCCAGTCGAAGAACCGCTGCACCGGCTTCGATCTCGCGTACTGCGCGCGCTCGACGAACCAGTAGGCAGAGCCGGTACGAAATCGTCCCGGCAGGGCGCGCCTCCGTTCACCCTGCGGCCCTGGTGGGGCCGTTTCTCGTTTAGTGGGCGAGATAAGTCTGCAGGGCGATTTGCATCTCGTCCACGGTCTCGAACCAGGTCCTGCGGCCCTCAACGCGGAAGTGCTTGTCGAGCAGGGTGCGGTGGAGGCGCTCGACGATGTCGTGGGACTGGGGCCGGGAGACCTGGGTGCGTTTGTGCTTGATGCCTTCGAGTTGGAGGAACAACTCGTAGGGGTGTCGGTCCGGTCGGCCGCAGAATTCCCGACCATTGTCGCTGAGCACGGCGTCGATGCGGGCGCCGTGGGCCTCGAACCCGGATGCGTCAGCGGTTTTTTGGCGGATCAGGGTTTTGTAAGCGATAAAAGGGGGATATCGCGGATTTTGAGCGGCCCATTTTTTTGGTTCATGACGGAATTCCGGGGAAGGCGTCGCGGATTTTGAGGAAGAAGTAGGCGTCATCGCGTCGCTGCCCGGCCCCTCGCGGGGCATGTCGTGGTGCAGGGTGAAAAATGCGTCCCAGTCAATGGTGTCGTCGGCCACGGTGGGGG
>NZ_JACIGJ010000016.1 GCF_014197855.1 Roseospira marina | reverse complement strand
TCTTTCCAAACCATGGCCGCACCTCCGCGACCATCTTGACGACCTGTTACCCATGTCTCCGGTCTGTTCTGTTACCTATGTATCCGGATTGGACCGCCCTACGCGGCCTTGGTGGTGTAGCCCAGGGCCTCGTTCAGCTTCGCCACCAGATCGATGGCGCTGTCCGGAATCGACGTGCCGGGCGGGAAGATCGCCTTGGCGCCGGCGGCATAGAGCGCGTCGAAGTCCTGCGGCGGGATCACGCCGCCCACGACGATCATGATGTCGTCGCGGCCTTCCTTGTCGAGCGCGGCGCGCAGTTCCGGCACCAGGGTCAGGTGACCGGCCGCCAGCGACGAGGCGCCGACGATGTGCACGTCGTTCTCGACCGCCTGCCGCGCGGCCTCCTCCGGGGTCTGGAACAGCGGCCCGATGTCCACGTCGAAGCCCAGGTCGGCGAACGCAGTGGCGATCACCTTCTGGCCCCGGTCGTGGCCGTCCTGACCCATCTTGGCGATCAGGATACGCGGCCGGCGGCCGTCGTTGGCCTCGAACTCCTCGACCATGCGCTTGACGCGCCCCACCACATCGGACACGGCGCTCACCTCCCGTCCGTACACGCCCTGGATGGCGCGGATGTCGGCCTTGTGCCGCCCGTAGACCTTTTCCAGGGCGTCGGAGATCTCGCCGACACTGGCGCGGGCGCGGGCGGCGTTCACGGCCAGCTCCAGCAGGTTGCCCTCGCCGGTCTCGGCCGCCTTGGTCAGCGCCTCCAGATGCGGCCGCAGGGCCTCGTTGTCACGCTCGGCCCGCAGCGTCTGGAGCTTCTCGACCTGCTCCCGCCGCACAGCCGCGTTCTCGACCTTCAGGACCTCGATGTTGTCCTTGCCGGTGGCGCGGTACTTGTTCACGCCCACGACGGTCTGAAGGCCGCTGTCGATGCGGGCCTGGGTGCGGGCGGAGGCTTCCTCGATGCGCATCTTGGGAATGCCGGCCTCGATCGCCTTGGCCATGCCGCCCTCGGCCTCGACCTCCTGGATGTGCGCCCAGGCGCGGGCGGCGAGGTCGTGGGTCAGGCGCTCCACGTAGTAGCTGCCGCCCCAGGGGTCGATGATCCGGTTGGTGCCGGCCTCTTCCTGGATGAACAGCTGCGTCTGACGGGCAATACGGGCCGAGAAGTCAGTCGGCAGCGCCAGCGCCTCATCGAGCGCGTTGGTGTGAAGCGACTGGGTGTGGCCCTGGGTGGCCCCCATGGCCTCCACACAGGTGCGGACCACGTTGTTGAAAACGTCCTGCGCGGTCAGCGACCAGCCCGACGTCTGGCAGTGGGTCCGCAGGGACAGCGACTTCTCGCTCTTCGGATTGAACTGCTTGATGAGCCGGGCCCACAGCAGGCGGGCGGCGCGCATCTTGGCGACTTCCATGTAGAAGTTCATGCCGATCGCCCAGAAGAACGACAGGCGCGGCGCGAAGGCGTCGATGCTCAACCCCGCGTCCATGCCGGCGCGGGCGTACTGCACGCCGTCGGCCAGGGTGTACGCCATCTCCAGGTCGGCGGTCGCGCCGGCCTCCTGCATGTGATAACCGGAGATGGAAATGGAGTTGTACTTGGGCATCTTCTGCGAGGTGAAGGCGAAGATGTCCGAAATGATGCGCATCGACGGCATCGGCGGGTAGATGTAGGTATTGCGGACCATGAACTCCTTCAGAATGTCGTTCTGAATGGTCCCTGCCAGTTGCTCGGGCTTCACGCCCTGCTCTTCCGCCGCCACGATGTACAGCGCCAGCACCGGCAGAACGGCGCCGTTCATGGTCATGGACACGCTCATCTTGTCGAGCGGAATGCCGTCGAAGAGCTGGCGCATGTCCAGAATGGAGTCGATCGCCACGCCGGCCATGCCGACATCACCGGCCACGCGCGGGTGGTCGCTGTCGTAGCCCCGGTGCGTGGCAAGATCGAAGGCCACGGACAGGCCCTTCTGCCCCGCCGCCAGATTGCGGCGGTAGAAGGCGTTGGAATCCGCCGCCGTCGAGAAGCCGGCGTACTGGCGGATGGTCCAGGGCCGCTGGACGTACATGGTCGGATAGGGACCGCGCAGGAACGGCGCCTTGCCCGGCACGGTGTCCAGGAAGTCGAGGCCATCAATGTCGGCGGCGGTGTAGAGCGGCTTGACCGGGATCTGCTCCGGCGTCTGCCACAGCATATGATCCAGGTGCCCGCCGCACTCGGCCTCCGCGGCCTCGCGCCAGTCCTTCAGGTCTCCGCTGCCCTTCGGGTTGAAGGCAACGCCGGAAAAGTCGGGGATCGCACTCATCGGCTGGTCACTCCCAGTTCGGCGTGGAGACCCTGCAACGTGCCGAGCACGTCACACCCCATATAGATAAAGTGGTCGATGCCGGCGGCCTCGAAGGCCGTCTTCACCTCGGGGGCCGGACGACCGGCGAGATAGAGGGCCTTACAACCCGCCGCCTTCAGCGCGCGCGCCGTCGGTTCGGCCAGTTCCTCGTACACCTTGTCGGACGAGCAGATGATGGCCGCCTTGGCCCCGCTTTCGCGGAACGCCAGCGCGCAGGCGTCGGCGTCCTTGAACCCGGTGTTGGTCTGGCACTCGATGCCGCCCGCCTCGAAAAAGTTCCGGGCAAAGGTGGCGCGCGCCGTGTGGTGCGCGATCGGCCCCATGTTGGCCATGAACATCGCGGGCCGGGCGCCCGTAGCCTCCTGCACCGCGTCGGAGGCGTCCCGCAGGGCTTCGAAGTCCTCCGCCAGCCGGTACGACGGCAGGGGCGCGATGTCGATCGCGTCGGCACCGTCCCGGGTCGAGGCCCGGACCAGTTCACCCAGCGTCGCGCCCTTGATGGTCGCGGTCGCGATTTCGGTCGGAAGGGCGTCCAGTTCCTCGGCCGCGCCCTCGACCGAGAGCACATCGGCCGTGGAATCCTCGCGCACCGCCGCCAGATCGGCCGATGCGGTCGCGCGCAATGCGTCCAGATCCGGATCGGCCAGCTCCGGCGCAGGCTCCGCCAGATTGGGGAATTCCGAAATGCCGGTGATCGGCGCCTTGCGCTTGGCGATGTCCTTGCGCCGGGCCTCGCGCACCTCGGCGATCTGCTCGGCGATCCGGCCGGAAGTCAGGGCCTGCGCCATACCGCCACCCTTCTCGATGTCCTGGAACAGCACCCAGGCGGCGCCGGCCAGGTCCTCGGTCAGTCGCTCCAGCGCCCAGGAGCCGCCCGCCGGGTCGATCACCCGGTTGAGCTGGCTTTCCTCCTGGAGGATGAGCTGGGTGTTGCGCGCGATGCGGCGCGCCAGCGGGCTCGGCTGCCCCAGCGCGGCGTCGTGCGGCATGACCGTGATGCTGTTGGCCCCGGCCACGGCGGCGGAGAAGCACGCCATGGTACCGCGCAGCAGATTGACCCAGGGGTCGCGGCGGGTCAGGACGCGCCCCGCGGTCACGGCGTGGATGCGGGCGGCGCGCGCCGGCTCGGACGCCTCGCAGGCCTCTGTGATGCGCGCCCACATCAGGCGGGCGGCCCGCAGTTTGGCAATGTTCAGGTACTGGTCGGTACCGAGCGAGAACGAGAACGCGATCTGACCGCAGGCGTCGTCGATGGGCAGCCCGGCCTCTTCCATGGCGCGCAGGTAGGCCACTGCGGTCGCCATGGAGCAGGCCAAATCCTGCGCCTCGCTGGCGCCGGCATCGTAGTACGCCGCAGAGTCCACCCCCACCGTCGTCACCTGCCCGGTCGGGAAGGTCTGCGCCGTCTTCTCGGCCAGCGACGCCATGTGCCCGAGGGCCGTCTCGATGCTGGTGGGCAGGCGGCCGAACTCCGCCAGGGCGCCCAGCGGGTCGACGTTGAACGCGCCCTTGGCGTTCGTCTCCGTGACCCCGCGTTGGCACCACAGGGCGGTCAGCATGGCCGCGACCACCGGCGCCTGCGGGCCGGCCTGAAGCGCCACCGGGATCTTGGTCAGGTCCACATCGCTCAGCACGGCGTCCCACGCCGCCATCGACGACAGAGACAGGCCACCCTGGCCGAACAGATCAGCGGCGGCCGGATCATCGGCGTCCAGGCCGGCGCGCCCCGCGCCATCCAGGCGGAGCAGCAGCGAGGTCACGCTGTTGGCCAGGTCGTCGGCGATGGCCGCCTTGGTCGCCGCGATGTCCGGGTTGGCGTGGAGCTGCCGGATGTCCCATCCGCTGTCCGCCTGCGCCAAGGGCTTACGCCCGCGTGTGAAGGGCATCGCACCGGGCATGCCGGAGGGATCGCCCTCGGCCGGCCAGTGCTCCCGCGTGTACAGCGGCTGTATCGCCAAGCCGTCCAGCGTGCGGGAAACCAACTTCTTGTCAAAAGGAGCGCCATCGAGAGCCTTTTCGACCAGCGCCATCCAATCGGCGTGGCTGGCCGGAGCAAAGTCCTCGGCAAAGCGCATCGGGGCATCCGTCATGAGGGGGAACCCTTCCAGTGTCCATCCAGGATCCAGGGGACCGGGGTGTCGTAGTTTAGCAAAGGTGCGCGCGGTCCTTCAACGCGCCGTCGTGCCCGATTCGGGGAGAAACCACCCTTGGAGCCCCCTCGGAGCCCCCGGCCCCCATCTTGATCGCCCGCCGAACGGACGCCACATGCTGGGGTCCCCCGTGACTCGCGAGGAGCCGCCCACCATGACCGACACTGCCCCGTACCGGACCCGCATTGAGACCAAGCTGCGGGCGGCGCTGGACCCCGTCTCCCTGACCATCGTCGACGACTCGCGCAAACACGCGCATCATGGCCCGCGCATGGCCGCATTGGCCGAGCAGGGCGCGGATCATGGCCACGCCCCCATCGACGGCCAGGGGGAGACGCACTTCCGGGTCGACGTCGTCTCCGCTGCGTTCGCCGGGCAGTCGCGGATCGACCGGCACCGCATGGTCAACGACCTGCTCACGGACGAACTGCGCGAGCGCGTGCACGCCCTGGCCATCAAGGCCCGCACCCCGGAGGAGGCTGGGCTCACCACCGCCTGATCGGGGCCGTCCCGTGGCGGGCCCGCGTGGGTGGGGTCGGGGGCCCTTCCCGTGCTCCCCCAGACCCGGAGGTTGTACGCGCACCACCACCCGTTTCCGCCGTCGGGTCGATGTGGCCCCATCCTCGTCATGCCGGGTGTCGACGTTCCCCTGAGCGCCCGCATCGCCGCCCTCATTCCACCCCAATCCCGTATCAACAAGGGGAGTCTCCGTCCGCCCCGGTTCCGAAAGGTCCCTGTCGATGATCCGATCTCGCGTCGCACAGTTGGTGGCGTGTCTTGTTCTTCTCACCGGCACGATCGGATTGACCGCCTGTGGCACGGTCGAAGGCATGGGCCGGGACATCCAAGCGGGCGGCCACGCGATCTCCAACGCGGCCCGGGATGTCCGCGACAGCATTTAAGGCCCCGCCCAAGCCTTTTAAGGCCCCGCCCAAGCCTTTCGGGCACCGTCCCGATCAGGCCGCCAGGACGGTTTTCACGGTTTCCGCCAGAAGCTTCAAGCTGAACGGCTTCGGCAGGAAATGGATGTGCGGCTGCTCAAGGATATCGCCGCGCGCCGTGTCCTCGGAATAGCCGCTGATGATGATGACCCGCAGCTCGGGCCGCTGCTCGCGGGCCTGCCGCGCCAACGTCGCCCCATCCATGCCCGGCATCACCATGTCGGTGATGAGCAGCGCCAGGGGCGGCCCGTCGCGCATCGTCTCCAACGCCATCTCGCCGGTTCCGGCCTCCAGAACGGTGTACCCCTTGTTGCGCAACGCCCGGGCCGCGAACATGCGCACTGGGTCTTCGTCCTCCACCAGCAGGATGGTTCCGGCACCGGACAGATCCTCGACCTCCGGCGCGTCCCCCCGCGCGGGTTCCGCAGCGGACGGCACAGCGTCGTGGGGACCGTCCGCCCGGGCAGCGACATCCCCCGCCCCGGTCTCGGCCGCCGGCACGTCGCGCGGCAGGCTGATCGAGAACGTCGTCCCCTCGCCCATGGTCGACGACACGTCGATGAAACCGCCCGTCTGACGCAGGATGCCGTACACGGTCGACAGGCCGAGCCCCGTCCCCGCGCCCACGGCCGTGCCGCCCTTGGTCGTGAAGAACGGCTCGAAGATGCGGCCGAGATTGTCCGGGCTGATGCCCTTGCCGGTATCGCGCACCTCGATGACGACATAGGTGCCGGCCGGCATCGTTTCCGCCCCCCGGTCCACCGGCGCGTCCAGGCGCGCCAACCGGGTTGCGATAGTCAACTCGCCGCCGCCTGGCATGGCATCGCGGGCGTTGACGGCGAGGTTGATGATGACCTGATCGAATTGGCCTGGGTCCACCCGCACCCGATCCACCTCGCGGCCGTGTACCAGCCGCAGCAGAATGGTCTCGCCCAGCAGCCGGCGCAGCAAGTGCGACAGCTCCGACAGGGCAGCGCCCACGTCCAGCGGCCGTGGCCGCAGCGGCTGGCGGCGCGAGAACGCCAGAAGCTGGCGGACCAGATTGGCCGCACGGTTGGCGTTCTGGCGGATCTGCATGATGTCGGCGAATGACGGATCGCCGGTGCCGTGGCGCTGCAACAACAGATCGGAGTAGCCGATCATCGCGGTCAGCAGATTGTTGAAGTCGTGCGCGACCCCGCCGGCAAGCTGGCCCATGGCCTGCATCTTCTGCGCCTGGGCGAACTGGCGCTCCAGGCTGCGCTGCTCGGAGGTATCGATCAGATGGGCGATCACTCCCTCGACCAACACGCCTTCCTTGCCGCCCATCGGTCCGAGGAACAGGGCGGCAGTCACCGGCCGCGCTGGGGGTGGAGGATGGCCCTGCCCCGCCCCTTCCGCCGGAACGTCCAGCGACGCGGCGGCGGGCTCCGGGTCCAGGGTGATATCGAGTTGCACACCCCCGGCGTCACCACCACCGAGCAGCCGCCCCAGCGCATCGGCCACCGCCGCGCGATCGGCGTCCGACACCAACGCCGTCAGCGACTGGTCCAGCAGATCCTCGCGACTCTGGCGCAGAAGCACCTGAAGCGCGCGGTTACAGTCGGTCAGCCGCCCGTCGGGATCCATCAGCGCGATCCCCACCGGCGCCCCGTCGAACAACCACCGGAACATGCGGTCCCAGCGCCAGGTGCCGGGCGCCCCCGCAGCGGGTTCCTCCCCCTCCTGCGACAGGTCCGCCGCCTCGCGCATGACCACCCCCTGGGTCATCAGCTCGCCGGCATCCTCATAGGTGGCCTGACTGACCAGGGCCGAAAAGCGATGCCCGTCGGCGGAGACGAACCGCATGTCCCCGCGCCAGTCGCCGTCCGCCAGGGGCGGCGTGCCGCCGTCCACCACGGCCGCCAGCGCCATGCCCCGCACCTCTTCGGGCGTCCGGTCCAACCACCGGGCCATCCGCTGGTTCACGAACCGCAACCGGCCGTCGGCATCGACGGCGTACAGCCCCACCGGGAGGAAATACAGGAAATCGGACAGGCTCTCGCGTTCGCGCGTCAGCACCTCGTCGATGGCCCGCTGGGCGGTGATATCGCGCGCCACCCAGAGCCGGGGGGCGCACCGGGCGCGCCAACGCTCCATCGGCTCCCCGACGATCCGCACGCTTACATCCCACCACTCGGGCTCATCCAGGGCCGGGGTCCAGGGCACCGGCTCACTCGCCCCGGCCGCGCCGTCGGTCGAGAGCGTGTCCCCGTCCAGCGCATGGCGCAAGGCGAGCGTCAGACGTTCCGCATACGCCACCTCGGCCGCCGCCGCGAGCCGCTCCAGCCGGCCGACCCCATCCTCCAGCGTCGGCAGACGGCGCGGATCGTACAGGCGGGCGCGCGTGTCCGCGATCGGGTCCAGCGCCGGCCACAACCGCCGCGCCGCCGCGTTGGCGAACAGCACGCGCCCCTCGGCGTCCCGCAGCAGGCGGGCCTCCCCCTCGCTCTCCAGCGTACGGCCGAGCAGCACGCCCAGGTCCGCCGCCCGCCGCTGGTGCGCCAGAAGGCGCGCCACGCCCGCCAGCGCCAGCACCATCAGCGCGCAGCCGATGCCGGCCAGCGCCGCCGCCGTTCCAGACGGCACCATCGGCCAGACATGCGCCACCGCGGGATGGCCGACCACGACCGCCGCCACGAGCGCCGCAGCCCCGCCCAGCAGAAGCCAGAGTGTCGGCGTTTTAATGAAACGTCTTCCGGAGACGCATGACATACCCGATCACCTCGGCCACCGCCTGATAATGCTCGGGCGTGATTTCCTGGTCCAAATCGACCGCCGCATAAAGGGCCCGGGCCAAAGGCGGATTCTCGACCACGGGCACGTTGTTTTCCTCCGCCAGCGTCCGGATGCGCAGGGCCAGATGATCCTGCCCCTTGGCGACCAGACGCGGCGCCTGCATAGTCGCCATATCGTATTTCAGAGCCACCGCGAAGTGTGTCGGGTTGGTCACCACCACATCGGCCGTCGGCACAGCCTGCATCATCCGCTTGCGGGCGCGCTCCGCACGGAGGCTTCGGATCCGAGCCTTGACCTGCGGATCGCCCTCGCTGGACTTGTGTTCATCCTTGATCTCCTGCTTGGTCATCCGCAGGTCCTCACGGTACTTGAACCGCGTGAAGACCAAATCCATGGCCGCGATCACCGTCATCATCAGCAGGACGCCGACGATCAGGGCGATCAACCGCTCATGCAGGTCGCGCATAGTGAACACGATGTCCTGATCCACGAACCGCTGCGGTTGGCGCCAGACCGGCCGGAGCACAAAGTACGCGATGATCACGACGAACGTGATCTTCACGATCCCCTTGACGATCTCCAGCAGTTGCTTGAGCGAGAAGATACGCTTGATGCCCCGGATCGGGGACAGCTTGTCGAGCTTGGGCGTCAGGGGTTTCGTGGTCACCAGCAGACCGACCTGTCCGACCTGGGCCACGATCCCGAGAATCGCAAACAGGATGGCCGGCACGAGCACATACGGCAGGAAGGTGACGGTCGCTTCGAAGATCCCGATGGCGAAGCTATCGCGTTCCAGTCGGAAGACATGCGCCCGAGCGAGGAAGTTCGCCAGGTGAACCGCAACGCCATCCGCGGCCCACGGCAGAATTCCGATGATGAACAGGGCGCCGCCCAGAAGAACCGCAAAGCTGCTGATCTCGCGCGAATTCGGGACGTTGCCTTCCTTCCGCGCCTCCTCGATACGCCGGTCGGTCGGCTCTTCTGTTTTTGATGCCTTGTCTTCGTCTGCCATCGGCGCCCTTCCGAACCGGCCAGGGTCAGAACGTCATGAAGGACCGCAGGCCCTCGTCGAGATAGCGCAGGTAAACCAGCATAACGACCGGCAGGATGACGAACAGCATGCCGAGACCAAGGAGAATGTTGAGCGGCAACCCAACAAAAAACACGTTCATCTGCGGCATCAGGCGGGAAATGATGCCCATGGACACGAAGAACACCAAGGAGAACAGCACCATGGGCGCCGCGAGCTGCCACCCCAGACGAAACGACTGGGTCAGCACCCGGGCGCTGTACTCGACGAAGTCGCCGGTCGGCGGCAGATCACCGGGCGGGAACACCTGATAGCTCTGCACCAGCGCCTCCAGGAACAGGTGGTGTAGATTGGTGATGAAGATCAGCACGATGGAGATCAAAATCAGGAAGTTGACCACCAGTGAACTGGTCTGGGTGGTGTTCGGGTCGAAGGCCTGCGCGTGCATCAGGCCGCCCGCGAAACCGATGGCCGTGCCGCCCAGATGCAGCGCCGCCTGGAGCAGCAGCATCACGAAGGCGAGGAACAGGCCGATCAGGACCTCGGACACCAGCAGCAGGACCAGCAGGGCCGCATTTTCCGGCGCCGGCGGCAACACCGGGGCGACCACCGGTGCAATGATGATCGACAGAGGAAAGGCAATCATGAGGCGGGTTCGCGGCGTGACATAGGCCGCGCCAAACGCCGGCATCAGCATGAACGCGAAACCCAGCCGGGTGAACACCAGCATGATGTTGAAGACGGACGTCGAGATCAGGGTTTCCAGCACGCCCGGCCTCCGGAGAATGGCGCGGTGCCGCCCGTCACGGCAGACTGACCGCCATATCCATCAGGCGCACCGCCAGTTCCGTCAGCTGTCGGATCATGAAGGGCAGCAGGATCAGGACCGCCAGAAACACGACGATAATCTTTGGCACGAAAACCAGCGTCATTTCCTGGATCTGCGTCAGGGTCTGAAACAGGGAAATGACCAGACCGACCGTGAGGCCCGCCAACAGCACCGGCGCCGAAATCAGAATCATCGTCATGATTCCGTCGCGGGCCACATCCAGGATCTGGGCTTCCTCCATAAAGACCTGTCCCTTGCCGGATCTGTACGGGCGCCGAAGACCCGCGTCAGAGCGGCATCCGCATGATGGTATCGTAGGCGCTCACAACCTTGTCGCGGACCACCACAACGGTCTGAAGGGTCAACTCCGCGCTGTTGACGGCGGTCACCACGTCGCGCATGTCGGCGTCGCCGGAGACCGCCTTCAGGCTCATCCGCTCGCCCTGGTGCACGGTGTCGATAGACTCCCGCACCACGTCGCGCACCATGGCCGCGAACCCCGTGTCACCCTGGCCCGCGGATTCCGGCTGGGCGGGATTCGGCATCATGTCGCTGGCCGGACGGGCGGCGGCCCGATAAGCCGCGACGGCACTGTTGAAACTGACGTCGGCCATGGATCAGGTCCTTCAACGGGCGCCCGGCGCAAGCCGCCGGGACACCGGGATCATCGCAGCATGTCGAGGGTGCGTTTGGACATCTCGCGCGCCACCGAAATGGCGCTCATATTGGCCTCGTAGGACCGTTGCGCCTCGCGCATGTCCATCATCTCGACCAAAGGGTTCACATTGGGCATCAGCACATAGCCGTCGGCGTCGGCGGCGGGATGGCTGGGATCCAGGCGTTTCGGAAACGGCGCCATGTCCTCCGTCACCGACCGGACATGAACACTGCGGGCGCCGAGTTCGCGATCCATGGCATCCTCGAAGGTAATCAGCTTGCGCCGATACGGGGTCTCCCCGGGGGACTGCCCCACGGAATCGACATTCGCCAGGTTTTGCGAGATAACGCGCAGACGCTCCGCCTGGGCTTTCATGCCCGCCACGGCGATCCGCGATACCTGTTTCAGTTCGTCCATCGTCGTTCCTTCCACGGCGGCCGCGCCGCGGTTCCACCAGCTAGCCGCTGTCGCGGCCGATCGCCGCCTTCAGCAGCCGGAGGTTCCGCTCGAACAGGTTGGAGGCCATCAGGTATCGGCTCTTGGTCTCGCCCATTTTCTGCGTCTGCTCTTCCAGCACAACGGCGTTGTCGTCGAGCGTGGTTTCAAAGCTGCGGCGGTCGACCCGCGCCCTGAACCGGTCCGGCTCCGGCAGCGTTCCCGGCTGGTGGCCCGGATCCGTCATTGCCACCTTGACCGAGGCAGGACGTTCGGCATGCTCGACGAGCCGCTTGAAGTTCGGCTCCGCCACATCGCTGGGGCGGTAGTTCGGCGTATCCATCTGGGCCACGTTCTGCGCCAGAACACGCTGGCGTTGGGCGGACCAGTCCATGCTGGTCTTGGCCAATCGGAAGAACGGCAGGTTCGTCAGGTCCATGGATGGAACCCCGCACAATGCACAGGAAAGAGGATGCATGACGGGCCACGGCCCGGTCGGAGCCCTCGCGCACTCCGACGCAGCCAGTATCCCGTCCGGCTTTTAACATTCGGTAAAGTGCCAGGCACGGGCCGGACCGGTCGACAGCCCCCGCCCTTAACCAACCCGACCAAACCAGCCGCTTGACGGCCCATTTAACGGATTGTTCACGGCGGGTCTTCGATAAAGAGGCTGCCATCCTTGATTGCTCGGGAGCCGGTGGCTATGTCCGAATCGTCGCAATCGACCGCCGACGAACGATCGGCACGGTCGAAACGCACCGACGCCATCGCGGTCGCCCTCGGGTACGAGCCGGGCCAGGGCAAAGCACCCACGGTCCTCGCCAGTGGGAGAGGCACCGTCGCCGAACAGATCCTCGCCATCGCGTTCGCTCAGGGCGTTCGGGTTCGTGAGGATGCCGACTTGGCCGAGCTCCTGGCCGCGGTGGAGGTCGATAGCGAAATCCCGGTGGAGGCCCTGGCTGCGGTGGCTGAAATCTTGAGTTATGTCTACCGTGCCAACGGGCGCCTGGGACACGGCCAAACCGACGCGGACGACACGCGATCCGTTGGGCGTCCCGGGGGGCAATCCGGGGACCGGCCCCGGGGCGACGCGGCAGCGCGCGAGGCCCTCACGGGATGGTCCGCCCTGTTCGCGGATCCGCCGGCCCGGACCGACCAGTCCAGCGCGCCGCGGTCTCCGTCCAGCACCGGTTCCGATTGGAGAGGTCCCGAATGACCGATGCCCCCTCCCCCGCCGACGCGGCGACGCCGCCTGGCCTGCGCACATGCGAGGAGATTGATGCGGCGCTGGAACAGGTGCTGAGTCTGGTCGCAACGGCGGAGCGTCTGGCGCGCAGTCATCAGGTCGTCAATCTGTCGCGTCTGGATGTCCGCGTGGGCGAGATCTGCGCGGCCGTGTCCGCCCTGCCGTCCCGAGACGCACGGGCATATGCCTCCCGACTGAGCACACTGGTCAAAAGCCTGGACCGCCTGGAGGTGGTCTCGCAGGAGGCGCATCGCATTCTGACCGCCGCGCGCGGCGCTGCCCCACCCGAACTGGGCGAGGCGTCCATAGTCTCTGATGCCACCCGGGCCAGCGCGGCCTATGCCCGCGCCCTGGCGGTGTCCCCGATGGATGCGGTGCCGGAGCCCTCCCCCACCGGCGACCGCCGCCGGGTCGATCGCCGACGCGAGGACCGCCGACGCCAGGGCGACCGGCGCCGAGGAGACCGGCGCGACGGTCCCCCGCCCCCCTCACACAGCAACGCGGACCAGAGGTAACGGCGTCAGGAACACCGGCATCCGGCCTGTAACACCGTCGGTCAGCCGCGCGCCGAGCGCCCGGCGACGACATGCGATGTGGCCAGTTCCAGGCCGAGCGGTAGGCCACGTCCCTTGGCAATCGCGCCGACCAGCGCCAGCACCCGCTCGCTCAGGTCCACCGCGCGTCGGGCCAGCGTGTCCGCCCGCTCCGCATCGGGCGCCGCGCCGAGGCCATCGGCACGCTCGGGATCCCGAATCCGGAGGGCGGTCGCGGCCAGATCGTCCAGGTTCCCCAGCCCCGCGACATCGGCCTCGTCCAGCACGCCCAACTCCATCAGGTCCACCGCCAGAAGCGCCGGGTTGCTGGTGGCCAGGGGCCGATGGCCGGCATCCAGGGTGAGGCCCTTCAGCGCTTTCTCCGTCGCATGGTGCGCCGCCAGACACGCCCAGTCCGCGTGCCCGGCCTGCAAGGACCAGCGCGCGTGCACCAAATCGTTCCGGGCCTGCCGCAGCCATCCCTTGGCGGCCTCACGCGGTGTCATCCGACAACCCTCCGACGATGTACCCCGAAACGAAAGCATCGCAGCAGGCCGGACCGCCGGTCAATCGGCGCATTGGAAGGAGAGACCGCGTCCGACGGAGTCACGGCCCCGCCACCCGATAACGCGGCGCAGTTCGCCCCAAGGCCGCCGCGCGATCTAAGGTGCGCATCCAGCTTTACCGAAAGATGACGGAGGGCAACCATGTCGCCAGCGACGGCCACAGCGCCAGCACGCTCAACCCGATAATCTGGATCACAATAAAGGGCGCCACGCCCTTGTAGATGGACAGGGTCCGGATGCTCGGCGGCGCGACGCCGCGCAGATAAAACAGCGCGAAGCCGAACGGCGGGGTGAGGAACGACGTTTGCAGGTTCATGGCAATCATGACACCGAGCCAGACCGGATCGACATCCATGCGCAGCAGCACCGGTCCCACGATCGGCACGACCACGAAAATGATCTCGATGAAGTCCAGGAAGAAGCCCAGGACGAACATGACCAGCATGACCACCAGCATGGCGCCGAACACGCCGCCGGGCAGGTTGGTCAGAAACTCGTGCACCATCTCCTCGCCGCCGAGCCCCCGGAAGACGAGCGAGAACAGGCCGGCCCCCACGATGATGACGAAGACCATCGAGGAAATGGTCAGGGTGTGGCGCATCACCTCGTTCAGGATGCCCATGGACCAGACGCGGCGCAGGCTCTCCCCGATGCCGAGGAACACGATTCCGGTGCAGACGACCGCAACCCAAATGCCCACCCTGTCGACCGTGCCGATGACATCCCGGGCGACCCGCAGATCCAGCGTCCGCGCCAGCAGGAGCATGAGGATCAGAGCCGCGAAGGTTACGAGGATCGGCCAGCGTGGCCCGCCCTCGTGCCGCATGCCGCCCAGCAGAAGAGCCCCAACCGCACCCACGGCGGCCGCCTCGGTCGGCGTGGCGACCCCGGTCAGGATCGAGCCCAGCACGGCCACGATCAGCACCACGGGGGGGATCAGCGCGTGCGCCAGCGTCCGCATCATCTCCCAGGGGCTCAGGTGCGCGTCCGCCTCGTCCTGGATCGGCGGACAGGCCTTGGGCCGCAGCCAGGCGGTCACGGCCACATAGGTGATGTACAGGAACACCAGACCCAGACCGGGCAGCAGGGCGCCGGCGAACAGGTCTCCCACCGACACCGGCTCCGGGGACCAGTTGCCGATGGCGCGCTGGGCGTCGGTGTAGGCGTTGGAGATCTGGTCGCCCAGCAGCACCAGCACGATCGACGGCGGGATGATCTGCCCCAGGGTCCCAGCGGCGCAGATGGTGCCGCAGGACAACGCGGGATCATAGCCCCGGCGCAGCATGGTGGGCAGCGACAGCAGGCCCATGGTCACCACGGTGGCCCCCACAATGCCAGTCGAGGCCGCCAGCAGTGCGCCGACGATGCACACCGAGATGCCGAGACCGCCGCGCAGGGTCCCGAACAGCTTGCCCATGCTGTCGAGCAGTTCTTCCGCGACCCGCGAGCGCTCCAGCATGACGCCCATGAACACGAACAGCGGCACCGCGATCAGCACCTCGTTGGTCATGGTGCCGAAAATGCGCTGCGGCATCGCGGCGACGAAGCTCATGTCGAAAGCGCCGATGAACCAGCCAACGATCCCGAACAGCAGAGCCGATCCGCCCAGCGTGAAGGCCACCGGAAACCCGCAGATCAGAAACAAGCAGGTGCCGGCAAACATCGCGATAGCGAAGATCTCGCGTTCCATCAGATTCATCGGGCCGCCTCCCCATCGGGGCCAGTCCCGTCGGGAGCGGTCTCACCGGGGGTGTAGCCCCCCTCGGCGCCGGCCAACGTCAGCACGGCGCGCGCGATCATGGAGAGAGCTTGGAGAATGACCAGCCCGCCGAACACCAAGATGACGGTCTTCAGCAGATAAATGCCCTGGATACCGCTGGTTTCCTTCGACCCTTCAAACACGCTCCAGGCGTTCATGACGTACCCGAAAGAGACGTAGAGGATCAGGACACAGAACGGGATCAGGAAGAACACGCTTCCAAGGAGATCGACGATCGCTTTCCGGCGCGGCGAGGCATCCCGATAGAACACATCAACCCGAACATGCCCATCCATCAGCAGCGTGTAGCCGGCTCCCACCATGAACAGCAGGCCGTGCATGTAGGTTATGCTTTCCTGCATCCAAATGAAGCCGAGGCCGAACACATACCGAAGAACAACGACCAGAAATTGGACCAGCACCATGATCAGCGCCAGCCACGCGGTCGTGTGACCGACCAAACGGCTGAACCCGTCGATGGCGCGGGCCAGCGCGGAAAGCGTCGACACCATGGACTCCTATGACGCACGATGGATGGAAGGGACATGCCTCCCCCCCGCTGCCCCGGACACACCGGTCCGTGGACACGGCCCCCTCGGAAACAGACCCTGGGAACCCAGCCCGCGAAAAGGGCCAACGGCGCGCTCGGTTCCACGCAGGGAACCGGAAGCGCGCCGCGTGCACCAAGCGACGGGAGGACAAGCCCCAGGGTCCTCTTAACCCCTCTTGTAGGTGTAGGGAAGTTCGCGGGCGGTGCCGTACGCCTGATCGGCGATGCGAGACCACCCAATGGCCTTGGACCGGAACGCAACAAACGAATCGTAGATCGCCTGGGTCACCGGATCCTCGGCCGCGACCTCGGCGACGACCTCACCGGCGGCGTTGCCGATGCCGGTCATGACCTCGTCGGAGAACATGCGCAGATCGACACCGTGTTCGTTCACGAGCGTATCAAGCGCATCGCCGTTGCGGGCGTTGAACTCGGCCAGCGTGAAGTCGTTCTCGGCGGCGGCCGCGGCCTCGATGATCGCCTTGTCCTCGGCGCTCAGGCCGTTCCAGACATCCATGTTGACGCCGCCGGACAGCGAGGTGCCGGGCTCGTGGAAGCCCGGGTAGTAGTAATACTGGGCGACCTTGTAGAAGCCGAACGCCAGATCGTTCCAGGGGCCGACCCACTCCGTGGCATCAATCGCGCCGGACTGCAGCGCCGGGAAGATCTCGCCGCCCGGCAGCGACACGACCGTGGCGCCCACACGACGCAGCACCTCACCGCCCAGACCGGGCATGCGGATCTTCAGGCCCTTGTAGTCTTCCAGGCTGTTGATTTCCTTGTTGAACCAACCGCCCATCTGCACGCCGGTGTTGGCCACCAGCATCGGCTTGATATTGAAGCCGGCCGACAGGTCATCCCACAGGGCCTGCCCGCCGCCGTGGTAGATCCATGCGTTCATCTCGGTGGCGGTCAGGCCGAACGGCACGGCCGCGAAAAAGTTGAACGCCTTGGACTTGCCCTGCCAGTAGTATTCCGCCCCGTGGTAGAGATCGGCGGTGCCGGACGACACCGCATCGAACGCCTCGAACGCCGGCACGAGTTCCCCCGCCGCGAAGACCTTCACGCTCAACCGCCCGCCGGACATCGCCGTGATACGCTGCGCCCAGCGTTCAGCGCTGGTGCCCAGGCCGGGGAAGTTCTTCGGCCAAGTGGTGACCATCTTCAGCTCGCGTTTGTCCTGCGCGATGGCCGGTGTGGCCAGCGTGGACGCGGCGGCGGCACCGGCGCCCGCGACGGCGGCGCCGGACAGAAACTCGCGACGTTTCATGGTCCGTGATCTCCCTGAATTCTGTTGGGGACGGATGGACCCTCGTGTGGGCCCCGTCCTGGTTCACACCGTCCTGTTTGCTCACTGCGGGGAGCCCCCCCCGACACGGCCAGACCGCGCCGCGAGAACGGAGTCACGGCGCGTTCCTTGGTTCGCAGGCAGCATACACAGGGTCGGGAACGTGGAACAATGGAAAGCATCTTCCCATCGGAACGGAACATTCCTGTCTTTCGGCGCTCTCGACTGTCGCGTTCATTGCGTCACGGCCTGTCCTGCCCCAGGATCGCGCCGCACACCTTGGGACGGAGAGAGGGCCGTGACACTGATCGCCGTGTTCACCGATTTCGGGCTTGAGGGACCGTATACCGGCCAGATGAAGGCCGCGCTGCACGCGGGCGCGCCGGGCGTTCCGATCATCGATCTGTGCGCCGACGCACCGATGTTCGACCCGATGGCCTCGGCCTATCTGCTGGCGGCCCTGGTGCCCGCGCTTCCGGTCGGAACGGTCGTACTCGGCGTCGTCGATCCGGGCGTGGGCTCGGAGCGGGGCACGGTCATGCTGGAGGCGGATGGCCGCTGGTTCGTGGGCCCGGACAACGGCCTGTTCGCCATGGTCTCGCGCCGGGCCGCGTCGGCGCAGGCCACCGAAACGTTCGGCCCGCCCGGCCCCGTAAGCGCCAGCTTCCACGGCCGCGACCTGTTCGCCCCGGCGGCGGCCCGGTTGGCCCGGGGCGACCGGCCGGACGACGCGGACGCCCGGCCGCTCCAGACGATCGATCGGTCGGACTGGCCCGACGACCTCGACCGCGTGGTCTACATCGACCGCTACGGCAACGTCATGACCGGCCGGCGCGCCTCCACCCTGGCCCCGGACGCGGAACTGCTCGCCCACGGCCGCCCGGCGCGGCGGGCGCGCACCTTCTCCGACGTGCCGGTGGGTCAGGCCTTCTGGTATGAAAACGCGAACGGCCTCGCCGAGATTGCCGTCAACCAGGGCCGGGCGGACAGCGCCCTCGGCCTGCGCATCGGCATCTGCATCGGGGTGCGCTGACCGGGTCCGGCCCCTGTCGCAGGCGGGTGACCTTACAGGCGGATCGGCGCCCAGATCCGTTCGGGTGCGCCGATCCGCGCCCCGACGGCGAGCAACGCAAGTTCGCAATCGCCGCGCCGCAGGGTCTCCGCCAGCAGCTCGAACAAGCCGGACACAGCCGCGCTCAACGCCACCGGCGGACGCGGGTCGAGCAGCCAATGATGCAGGAACAGCGCGGCCAGCACATCACCCGCGCCGTTGGGCGCCCGGGGGAAGCGCAGCCGGGGCGTCGCGACCATCCACACACCGGAGCCATCCGCCACGAGGCAGCGCGCGCCGTCCGGCTCCGGGCCGTCCGGCACCTCGACGCTGGTCACCACCACGACCGGCGGCCCCATCGCGCGCAGCGCCTGGACCGCGTCGATGACGTCGGCCAGGGTCTCGCACGATCGCCCCGTCAACAGGCCCAGTTCGAACTGGTTCGGCTTGGCGATGGTCGCGCGCGGAATCAAGCGGTCGCGAATGGCCGAGGGAATCGTGGCCTCGACGTACAGGCCGGGACCGATCGGCCCAGCGAGCCCGGGGCCGGTGTCGCCCATCACGGGATCGCACAGATAGGGCAGCTCCGGCCGCCCCTCGCGCGCCCGGTCCACGGCGTCGGCGACCGCGTCCGCGACCCCCGCGGTGCCCAGATAGCCCGACAGCACGGCCGCGCGGTCGGGCCACGCCACATGCTCGGCCAGCCCTTGCAGGCATGCGTCCACCACGGCGGGATCGACCGCCTGCCCCCGGAGACGGCCATAGCCGGGATGGTTCGAAAACAGCACGGTGTAGACCGGCCAGACGGCGCGGCCCAGGGCCTGCCACGCGGGCACAGCGGCGGTGTTGCCGACATGGCCGGCGCAGACGTGGCTTTGAATGGACAGGATGGGCATGAACGGACCCGACGGTTCCACCAGCAAAACGCTCCTTGAAAGACGGGCAGCATGTTGCGCTGCGGCGCGCAGCTTGCCACGTCCCGGTGTTCATTTATAGTGTGCCGCCCCGTCCTTCGGAGCCGACCGGACCGGACGGACGCTTCGCGCGCGGCCACGCTGCGCCTGGGGCAGAAACAACAATTCGGATGGAGGTTCCCGCGCCATGGCTGCTCCCGCCCGCCCTCGCCGCAGTGTGCTCTACATGCCCGGGTCGAACACCCGCGCGTTGGAGAAGGCGAAGACCCTGGCCGCCGACGGCCTGATCCTCGACCTTGAGGACGCGGTCGCCCCCGACTCGAAGGCGGAAGCCCGCGCCAACGTCGTGGCCGCCGCCGCCAGCGGAGGCTATGGCCGGCGCGAGGTGCTGATCCGAACCAACGGGCTGAACACGCCCTGGGGCTATGCGGACATCAAGGCCGCCGCGACCAGCGGCTGCGACGGCATTCTTTTGCCCAAGGTCGAAAGCGCGGACACCGTGCGCCAGGTCGAGGCGCTTCTGGCCGCCAACGGCGCGCCGGACTCCACGCTGATCTGGTGCATGATGGAAACCCCGCTCGGCATGCTCAACGCGGCCGAGATCGCCGGGGCCTCGGCTCGCCTGGGTGGGTTCGTCATGGGCACGTCGGATCTGGCGAAGGACCTGCACTGCCATCACACCCCGATGCGCCTGCCGATGATCACGTCGCTGGGCCTCTGCCTGCTGGCGGCGCGGGCGCACGGATTGGCAATCCTGGACGGAGTCTATCTCGACCTGAACGACGCCGACGGCTTCGCCGAAGCGTGCCGCCAGGGGCTGGAACTGGGTTTCGACGGCAAGACGCTGATCCACCCCAAGACCGTCGCCGCCGCCAACGCCGCGTTCGCGCCCGGCGAGGATGAGGTGGCGTGGTCGCGCCGCATCATCGAGGCCCACGCCGAGGCCGAGAAGGCCGGTCAGGGCGTGGTGGTCGTGGACGGCAAGCTGATCGAGAACCTGCACGTCGCGAACGCCCGCCGTTTGGTGGCCCTGGCCGAGGCCATCGCCGCGCTCGAGTCCGATCTGGCGGCGCAGGGCTGACCGCCCGCGCCCCCGGACCGCCGCCCCCCTTCCCCGCCCAGGAGTGCCGTCGATGTCCGCAAGCTCGAAGAGCAAAACCAATCCCGGCCATTATTTCGAGGATTTCCAGCTCGATCAGGAAATCGTCCACGCCACTCCGCGTACGATCACCGAAGGCGATCAGGCGCTGTACATGGCGCTATACGGCTCTCGGTTCCCGCTGCACTGCTCGGCGGAAATGGCCATGGATATTGGGTTCGATGACATGCCGCTGGAGGACCTGCTCGTCTTCCACATCGTGTTCGGCAAGAGCGTTCCCGACATCTCCCTGAACGCCGTGGCCAACCTGGGCTATGCCGAATGCGTGTTCGGCGTGCCGGTCTACGCGGGTGACACCCTGCGCGCGACATCCCGGGTCATCGGACTGAAGGAGAATTCCAACCGCAAGACCGGCGTGGTCTATGTCCGCACCACGGGCGTCAACCAGGACGACGAGGTGGTGGTGGACTTCGTCCGCTGGGTCATGGTGCGCAAGCGCGAGGCCGGCGACGACAGCCTCCCGCTCATGCCGCCGGTGCTGCCCGATGTGATGGACGTGGTTCCGGCCGCCGACCTGATCGTGCCCGACGACCTGGACCTGAACGACTACGACCCCGAGTTGGTCGGTCAGGCGGACCTGTGGGATGACTACGCCGTGGGCGAGAAGATCGACCACCAGACCGGCATGACGCTGGAGGAGGCCGAGCACCAAATGGCCACGCGGTTGTACCAGAACACCGCGAAGGTCCATTTCAACCAGTTCGCCCAGGCGCAGGGGCCGGTGGGCCGGCGCCTCGTCTACGGCGGACACATCATCAGCCTCGCCCGCGCCATGTCGTTCAACGGGCTGGCGAACGGGTTCCGTTTGGCCGCCATCAACGCTGGCTCGCACACGAATCCGAGCTTCGCGGGCGACACCATCCACGCCTGGACCGAGGTTCTGGACAAGATGGAACTGCCCGACCGGTCCGATGTCGGCGCCCTGCGCTTGCGTACTGTCGCGGTCAAGGACCAGGATTGCGAGGACTTTCCCTATCGGGACGAGGACGGGGTCTATCTGGGATCGGTGGTGCTCGATCTCGATTACACCGTCCTGATCCCCCGGCGGACCTGACCCCAAAACGAAAGGGCGCGCGGCTGAACCGCGCGCCCTTTCTGTATCCAGCGGCTCGGCCCGACCGCGTCAGTGGGCGGCAGAGTCCCCATGGTCGTCCTGCCCGCGAGGCGGCGGCTCCATCATGGGATCGGCGGGCCGTTCGGTGAAGCCCACCCGAGCGCCTGCCGCCTGTGGCAACGGGTGACGCAGGACGATGCGGAAGGGAGTCGTCTCGCCGGGCGCGAGCTGGTCCTGGGGCGGCGGCGCGGTCTTCTCCTGCACCATCACGCCTTCGGCGTCGGTAACCATAAGCCGCAGGGTTGGCACCGGGCGATCCGTCTCGCTTCGATTGACGACGAGTCCGCGCACCACGAAGACCTGATCAGCCCCATCCTGCTCGAAGGTCGGCACGATCTGGTCCAGGGCCAGACCGAGGCCAGGCCGATTAAGGGGAATCCCCAGTGCGGCGTACACCCCTTCGGTGGACGGCACGGCCGCAACGATGCTGTCGCGCAGAAAATACAGCCCGCCGAGCACGGCGATCACCACCACGAGGCCGGCCGTGGCCCAGGTCGCCCACGCCGGGGGTCGGCGGCGTTTCGCCCCCGTCTCGCCATCACGAAGCCGGCCGCGCAGGACACCCGGCAACTCGTCATCATGACCGAAAATATCGTCGGACCCGCTGCTGCTCCCACTCCGCCCAGAGCGTTCCTTCTCCTGCGATTCCAGACGCGCCAGGATGGAGTCGAAGTCCGTTTCGTCGTCGTCCGCGGACTCCTGGAACCGCGGCGACGCTTCATCGCCGCCGATCACCGCCTCCCCAATGCCGTCGGGCCACCCGTCGCGGCCCCGGCCCAGCCCGGTGTCGGACGGCGCCGGGTCGACCTCCATGGCGGGCTCCGGCCCCACATCCAGATCGGGATCCGGCTCAGGCCCGGCGGTGGGATCTTCCAGATGTTCGGCGAGCGGACGATGATCGCCCGGCGGCGAAGCCGGCGCGGGGCGCGCTTCGGGTCGCGTGGCTGGCTCCGGTGTATCCACCGGGGCTTGGTGCCACGTGTGCGCGCAGCGGGCACACTTCAGCGTCCGGCCCTTGGGTCCAAGGGCCTCATCCGGGACGGCGAATCGCGTCGCACAATTCGGGCAGGTTATTTTCATGCGGCAATTGGTTGGCGGCAAAAGCTATCATCGTTATAGAACTTGGGAACAACGGGCACAAGCGACGGGGCACCCAAAGAATCACGACGCGACCGCGCGCACTCCGCCGGCGCACCGGAAGAGGAACCAGCGCGGGCATGATGCGCGAAATGGGTGAAAACTGGGGAAATAGGCCACCCGATAGCGAGGCCGTCGTTCAATTCGATCAGGTCGGCTTGCGCTACGACCTGGGACCCGAGATTTTCCGCGATATCGGCTTTTCCCTGCCGGGTGGTTCCTTCCATTTTCTCACCGGCAGTTCCGGTGCTGGCAAGTCGTCCCTGCTCGGTCTGTGTTATCTGGCCCTGCGGCCCACACGCGGCGCCGTCACCCTGTTCGGCCGCGATGTGACGCGCGCCCCCCGCGCCGCCCTGCCCCGCCTGCGCCGCCGGATGGGCGTGGTGTTCCAGGACTTTCGCTTGATCAATCACCTGTCGGCCATGGACAATGTCGCGCTTCCGCTGCGCGTGGCCGGCGTGTCGGAGACCGATATCCGCCACCATGTGCCGGAGTTGCTGGCCTGGGTCGGCCTCGCCGATCATCTGGACGCCCGCCCCCCGACTCTATCCGGCGGCCAGAAGCAGCGCGTCGCCATCGCGCGGGCGGTCATCAACCGCCCGGACCTTCTGTTGGCGGACGAGCCAACCGGCAACGTGGACGACCGCATTGCCATGCGCCTGCTGCACCTGTTCGAGGAGTTGAACAAGATGGGGACCACGGTGTTGATCGCCACGCACAACGAGCAGCTCGTGCGGCGGTTCCCCTATCCGCGCCTGCACCTGGATCAGGGCGGGCTGACCCTTCACCCTGTGGGGTCGGAACCGTGGAACGGCGGCGGCACCGCACGCCGCTCCACCGACCGTCCGTACCCCTGAGGTCCCGCCCGCCTCATGCGCAGCGACCTGCCCCTTGCCGGTAACCGCTCGTCCAGCCTTGTAACGGTGCTGGTCGGTGTCATGGTGTTCCTTGCCGTGCTTGCCGCCGCCGGTGGTCTGGCGCTGAACAACGTGCTGGACCGCTGGACCCACGACGTCGCAGGCAATCTGACGGCGCAGATTCCCCCCGTGCCCGGTCTGGGCGAGGATGCGCGCGCCGCCACCGACGCCCGCGTAGCGCGCGCGCTGGAGGTGCTGGACGCCTACCCCGGTGTCGCCGCCGCCCGCGCCCTGACCGAGGACGAACTGGTGACCCTGATCGAACCCTGGATCGGGTCCGGCGAAGTGCTGAACGACCTGCCGATGCCCCGGCTGATCGACATCACCATGCGCCCGGACGCGCTGCCCGGCCTCGACCCCGGCGCCATGGCGCAAGTGCTCCGGACCGCCGTGCCGGGCGCGACTCTCGACGAGCACCGCCTGTGGCTGTCGCGGCTGCTCGATCTCGGCGAGGCGGTCGGTTGGCTGGGCGTGACGGTCGTTCTGGTGGTCGGCCTCGCGACGGCGGTCGCGGTCGTGCACGCCACCCTGGCCGGTCTGTCGACCCACCGGCCCGTCATCGAGGTGCTTCACATGATCGGTGCGCAGGACGACTACATCGCCCGACAGTTCGCCGCCCACGCCCTGCGCCAGGGCTTGAAAGGCGGCGCCGGCGGATTCATGCTGGCGTTGCCGGCCCTGGCCGGACTCGGGCTGTTGGCCGGCCGCGTCAAGGGCGGGCTCGTCCCGACGGTCGGGCTGTCGGTCCTGGACTGGATCGTACTGACCCTGCTGCCGTTCGCCGCAGCCGGTCTTGTCATGCTGACGGCCCGCCTGACGGTGCTGCGAACCCTGGCCCGAATGCCGTGACCGCGCGCTGGACCTTGCGATCCGTGACTCACCCCGTGTCCCGCTGGCCCTTGCGATGGGTTGTCCCGATCCTGATGATTCCGGTCTGCCTCGGACTGGGCTGGCTGGCCGGATTGATCTGGTATGCCTCCGCCATCCCCGTGCCGGCGCCCGAAGACGCCGCGCGGCGCGCCGACGCGATCGTCGTGCTGACCGGGGGCAGCGAGCGCGTGCGCGAAGGCCTCGACCTGCTCGAACAGAACCTGGGTGACCGCCTGTTCATCAGCGGCGTTCCCGCCCCCGTCACCCCGGCCGATCTGTGGCATGCGCTCGGGGTCGCCCCGTCGCCAGAGGTGGCGGATCGGGTGATCCTGGGGCACGCTGCCGCCGACACGCTGGGCAACGCGGTCGAAACCATGGCATGGGCGCGGGCCAACGGCCTGCACAGCCTGCGTCTGGTCACGGCCGCCTATCACATGCGTCGCGCCCTGCTGGAGTTTCACAGCCAGATGCCGGACATCACGGTGATTCCGCATCCGGTCTATCCCGCGCACGTCAAACAGGACAGTTGGTGGCGCTTTCCGGGCACCGCCGGCCTTCTCGCGCGTGAGTATACGAAGTATCTGGTGGCACTGCTG
Organism: Roseospira marina; assembly: GCF_014197855.1. Taxonomy (GTDB): domain Bacteria; phylum Pseudomonadota; class Alphaproteobacteria; order Rhodospirillales; family Rhodospirillaceae; genus Rhodospira; species Rhodospira marina. The sequence goes on along the minus strand of NZ_JACIGJ010000016.1, from coordinate 63,334 downwards.
CGTCTTGAACTGGGCCTGTCGCTGCGCGGGCCGGCACCCGTCCCTCCCCGTCCGGAGCTCCCATGACCGTCATGCGCTCGCTCGTGTTCAACATCTTCTATGTCACCTGGACGCTGATCCTGGGGATTCTCTACCTGCCCCTTCTGGCGGGGCCGCGCCGGCCGATCCAGCGCGGGTGCCGCTTCTGGCTGGCCGGCCTGCGCGCCATGGCCCAGCGTATCGCGGGCGTGCGCTGCCGGATCGAGGGCCTGGAGAACCTCCCGAAGGGTCCCCTTATCGTCGCCGCCAAGCATCAAAGCGCCTATGACACCTTTCTGTTCCACAGCCTGCTGGACGACCCGGTCTATGTCCTGAAGCGCGAGCTGTTCCGGATTCCCCTGGTGGGCTGGTACATGCAGGTCGCGGGCATGGTCGGCATCGACCGTTCGGCCGGCGCCCAGGCGCTGCGTGGCATGATGAAGGGCTGCGGCGACGCCCTGGCCGAGGGCCGCCAGATCGTCATTTTCCCGGAGGGAACCCGGGTCTCCCCGGGCGAAAGCCGGCCCTACCATCCCGGCGTTGCCGCCCTTTACACGCGGTTTCCCGACGTGCCCGTCGTGCCGGTCGCGCTGAACTCCGGACTGCTCTGGGGCCGCAAGGCATTCTGGAAGGAGCCCGGGACCATCACGGTCCGCGTGCTACCCCCGGTCCCGGCCGGGCTGGACCGCAAGGCCTTCCTGGCGACCCTGCGCACCCAAGTCGAGGGCGCCTGCGCCGCCCTGCCCTCACCGACGGCCTGACCACAACCGCGGCGATTCCGGGGCGGCCCCGCCCTGTGGATAACTCTGGGGGCGAAAACCGAAATGCCCGGAGGCTCCGACCCCTGGCCGAACTCCCTCGCCGGATACACACCCCTCGGAACCCAGAACGTAGCATGAACGTGCGTTGACGGGCCGACGCGGCGACCGTACATATGTCGGGCCGTGATCGGTGCGCCCGAAAACCAGGACTGGGTGGTCGACGGCTCCACACCCCCAAAACACAGGGAGACCGCCCCGTGACCGACGTGACATCGGCGCCGATGGCACCCATCGCCCACCAGATCTGGGATATGAAATATCGGTTCAAGACTCCGGCGGGCGAGCCTGTGGACAAGTCGGTTGATGATACGGGATGGCGGGTGGCACGGGCGCTCGCGGCGGTCGAATCAGACCCGGATTATTGGGCCCAATGCTTCAAGCAGGCCCTCAATGACTTCCGGGTTCTCCCCGCCGGTCGCATCCTGGCCGGGGCCGGCACCGACCGGGTGGTGACCCTGTTCAACTGCTTTGTCATGGGCACCGTGCCCGACACCATCGACGGCATCTTCGCTCACCTGCGGGAAGCGGCCCTGACCATGCAGCAGGGCGGCGGCATCGGGTACGACTTCTCCACGCTCCGCCCCAAAGGCGCCCCGGTTCACGGGGTCGGCGCGGACGCCTCCGGCCCGTTGTCGTTCATGGACGTGTGGGATGCCATGTGCCGCACGATCATGAGCGCCGGCTCACGGCGCGGCGCCATGATGGCGACCCTGCGCTGCGACCACCCCGACATCGAAGCGTTCATCGAGGCCAAGCGCGAACCGGGGCGCCTGCGCAACTTCAACCTCTCGGTCCTGGTGACCGATGCCTTCATGGCGGCCGTGGACACCGATGACGCCTGGGATCTGGTGTTCGACGGCGCGGTGGCCCGCACCGTGCGGGCGCGCGACCTATGGAACCGCATCATGCGGGCGACCTACGACCATGCCGAACCGGGCGTGATCTTCATCGACCGCATCAACCGACAGAACAATTTGTGGTACTGCGAGCACATACAGGCCACGAACCCCTGCGGCGAGCAGCCCTTGCCGCCCTATGGCACCTGCCTGCTCGGGTCCGTGAATCTGGCGCGTCTGGTCTTGGACCCGTTCACGCCCGACGCCCGCCTGGACACCGAGGCCCTGGCCGCGCTGACCGCCACGGCGGTGCGCATGCTCGACAACGTGATCGACGTCTCGCGCTATCCCCTGCCCGAACAACAGCAGGAAGCCACGTCGAAGCGCCGCATCGGGCTCGGCATCACCGGGCTGGCCGATGCGCTGATCCAGTGCGGCGCCCGCTACGGATCCGATGCGGCGGTGGCCCTCACGGACCACTGGATGGCGACCCTGAGGCGCGCCGCCTACGCCGCGTCCATCGATCTGGCGCGCGAGAAAGGCCCCTTCCCGCTGTTCGACCGCGAGGCCTATCTGAGGGGCGAGACCATCCAGGCGCTGGACGAGGACCTGCGGGCGGGCATCGCCGAGCACGGTATCCGCAACGCTCTGATTACATCGGTCGCCCCGACCGGGACGATCTCGCTGTTTGCCGACAACGTCTCCTCGGGGCTGGAGCCGGTGTTCAGCTTCACCTACACCCGGGCGGTGCTCCAGAACGACGGCAGCCGGCGCGAGGAGACCGTGTCCGACTACGCCTGGCGGCTGTACCGGGCGCGGAAGGGCGACGACGCCCCGCTGACCGACGCCTTTGTCGACGCGCAGTCCCTCGCCCCGCGCGACCATCTGGTCATGCAGGCGGTCGTCCAAAAGTATATCGACAGCGCCGTCTCCAAGACCATCAACGTGCCCGAAGACCTGCCCTTCGATGCCTTCCAGGACGTCTATTGGCAGGCGTGGCAGAGCGGGTGCAAGGGCTGCACAACCTACCGCCCCAACCCTGTGACGGGCGCGGTGCTGTCGGTCGCCGCGCCGGCGGCCGCGCCCGAAGCGCCGGCGGACGATGGCACGCCCGCGCCCGAACAGACACCCGAAGCGCTGGCCACCCCGGGGACGGATCCGGTGGCGACCCCGGTGGGAACACCGGCCGGCCGGACGTCAGACGACGGGCGCGTGGTGCATTTGACCCGACCGCTCGACCGGCCCGAGGTTCTGCCCGGCCAGACCTACAAGGTGCGCTGGCCGGAGAGCGACCACGCGATCTACATCACCGTCAACGATGTGGTCGGCGCGGACGGCCGGCGGCGCCCGTTCGAGGTGTTCATCAACTCCAAGAACATGGAGCACTACGCCTGGACCGTGGCGTTGACGCGGATGATCTCCGCCGTGTTCCGGCGCGGCGGCGATGTCCGGTTCGTGGTCGAGGAGTTGAAGGCCGTCTTCGATCCACGCGGCGGGCAGTGGATGGGCGGCCGCTATGTGCCGTCGCTGCTGGCCGCCATCGGCGGTGTGATCGAGCAGCATATGATCGAGACCGGGTTCCTCGGCGCGCCGGAGGGCTTCGTGGTCGAGGACGGAGACAACGCCAAGGCGACGTCGCATGGTCCCCAAGCCGTCGAGCCCGTGGCCCGGCCAGCCGCCATGCGGTTCTGCCCCAAATGTGCCCAGCCCACCCTGATCCGACAGGAAGGGTGCGACACCTGCACGAGCTGCGGCTACTCCCGCTGCGGATAGATCGGCCACGCACGCGCCGTCCGCCCCGGCCCGCCCCCACAAAAAACCCCGGCGCGTACACACGCACCGGGGTTTCTTTTGGTCTCGGCCGTGGGTTTACCGGGCCGGAGCGGGCGCCGAAGCCCCCGCGCCCCCGGAGATATCCCCGAAGTAGCGGAAGAAATCGCTGTCCGGCGACAGCACCATGGTGGTGCCGCTGTCTCCAAGGGAATTGCGATACGCTTCCATGGATCGGTAGAACGAGAAGAACGACGGATCCTGACCGAACGCATCCGCGTAGATGCGGATGGCATCGGCGTCGCCCTGACCCCGGATGGCCTGGGCGCGGTTTTCCGCCTCGGCCACGATGACCGTACGTTCACGGTCGGCACGGGCGCGGATCTGCTGCGCCAACTCGCGGCCCTGGGCGCGAGCCTCGCGGGCCTCGCGATCCCGCTCCGACCGGATCCGGTCGTAAATGGCCTGACTGGTCTGGGTCGGCAGATCGGCGCGACGGATGCGCACATCGGTCACCGCGATGCCGAGGGCCTTGGCCTCGTCATCCACCTGTTCGCGGATCTGCGCCATCACCTCGGTGCGCTGCTCCGACAGCAACTGCGTGAGGGTGTAGTTGCCGAGCACGCGACGCAGCGCGGAAATGATGATATCCGACAGTCGCTGCTGGGCCTGAACCTCGCTGTTCACCGCCTGATAGAACAGCACCGGATCATGGATGCGCCAGCGGGTGTAGGTGTCCACGACCACACGCTTCTGGTCGGCCAGAATCACCTCCTCTCCCGGAGGATCGGAGCCCAGAACGCGCCGTTCATAGACCTGCACATTCTGAATGAACGGGACTTTGATGTGCAGGCCCGGGTCTTGGATCACACGCTGTGGCCGGCCGAACTGCAGGACGATGACCTGATCAATCTCGCGCACGATGAACAGGGCGCTGGACAGGCTGATGGCGCCGAGGACGAGGACGACACCCAGAACGATAAGAACGATCCTGTTCACTGGCCGGCCCTCCCCTGGTCACGAATTACGAGCCCGGACCCGGACGTCCGCCGCTGGCCACCGCTGGACCCGTCGGTGGAGCCCGATCCCTCGTCCAGACGGCGCTGAACCTCGGGCAGGGGCAGATACGGCACCACACCGGGGCCGCCCTCGGTGCCGAGGATGACCTTGTTCACGTTGCCCAGAACCTCTTCCATGGTCTCCAGATATATGCGTTGGGTGGTCACGTCCTTGGCCGCCGTATAGGCCTGATAAATCGAATTGAACCGGGCGGCGTCACCTTCGGACCGGTTCACGATTTCCTCACGGTAGGCCTCGGCCTCCTGAAGAAGCTGCTCCGCCTGACCGCGCGCCTGCGGGATGATCGAGTTGCGGTAGGCCTCGGCCTCGTTGCGCAAGCGCTCGCGGTCGGCGCGGGCGCGCTGCACATCGTTGAAGGCGTCCACCACCTCGGCCGGCGGATCGGCTTTCAGCAACTGGACACGCCGGATCGAGATGCCCGCTTCGTACTCGTCCAGCAACTCCTGGAGCGTGTCCTTGGTGGAAATCTCGATCTCCTGCCGGCCCTCGGTCAGCGCCACCTGGATCGGCGTCTGGCCGACCACTTCGCGCATGGCGCTCTCGGCGGCCATGGTCACGGCGCTTTCCGGATCCCTAAGATTGAACAGATACTGCCCCGCGTCCTTGATGACCCAGACGACCGAGAAATCGATATCAACGATGTTCTCGTCACCGGTCAGCATCAGGCTTTCCTCAGGGACGTCGCGACGGGCGTCCGAGTTGGTGCCGACCTGCCGGAAGCCAATCACGAGTCGGTTTTCACGCGTCACGTTCGGCTTGCGCACGGTCTCGATCGGATACGGCAGATGCCAGTGCAGGCCTTCTGTGGTGTAGTAGACGTACTCGCCGAAGCGCATGACAACGCCCTGCTGATTCGGCTGTACCGAATAGACGCCTGTGAGCCCCCAAAGGCCCAGCAAGGCGAGGACCAGAAGGCCGATTGCCATCGGACCCAGTTTTTTCGGGAGCTTCCGTCGCAGCCACTCCTGCCCCTGGCGCAGCATCTCCTCCAGGTCCGGCGGTGGGTTACGCGGTCCGCCGCCCGATGGGCCCCCTCCGGTTCCGCGCCCCCAGGGCCCATTGCCCCCGCCGCCACCGCCGCCCCACGGGCCGCCGCCTCCTCCGCCTTGCGGATTCCATGCCATTGACGAATATCCTTCCGCTTCCAAGTTCAGGGCAGGAAAAAAAGCCGGACGCCACTCGCCGCCCACTCATCCAGGGCCCCGCCCGTCCGGGGTCCCGCGTTCGGGATACCCTTAAGTCGAGCCCTGGTATAGGACACCACGAGCGACGCGGCAACGGCACCCCACCCAGCCCCGATCCAATCGGCCGGGTTGCGGGGGGCGCCCCTCGACGCCCCCCGGATATCGGACAGAAACAAGGAGTTTTCAAGCATGGCAACCCCCAGCCGGGACGACGTGATCGCCACCCTAAGTCGGCTGTCGGACCCCGAATCCGGACGCGATCCGGTCGCCCTTGGATGGGTGCAGGGCCTCGCCGTCCAGGAGGGGCATGTCACGGTCGCCCTGGAGGTCCCACCGGAGCGGGGCGCGGCGCTGGAGCCCCTGCGCGAGGCCGCCGAAAAAGCCGTCCACGCCATGCCCGGCGTCCTGACCGCCACCGTCGTACTCACCGCGCCGCGCGCCCAGGGCGCCCAGCCGGGCGCCTCCGGACAGCCGCGGCAGGGCACTGCCGGCCGCGCGCAGTCGATCGCCCCACCCGGCGTGCGCCACATCATCGCCGTGGCCTCCGGCAAAGGCGGGGTGGGCAAGTCGACGACGGCCGCGAATCTGGCCATGGCGCTGGTCGCGCGCGGGAAGCGAGTGGGCGTGTTCGACGCCGACATCTACGGCCCGTCGATGCCGCGCATGTTCGGGCTCGCGGGTCAGCGCCCGATGGTCGCCGACGACCGCATCCTGCCGCTGGACGGGCCCGGCCTGAAGGTCATGTCCATCGGCTTCATGATGAACGAGGAGGACCCCGTCGTCTGGCGCGGCCCCATGGTCATGGGCGCGCTGGAGCAGATGCTGCGCGATGTAGAGTGGGGCGAGCTCGACGTGATGGTCGTGGACATGCCGCCCGGCACCGGGGATACGCAGCTGACCATGAGCCAGCGAGTGCCGCTGGCGGGGGCGGTGATCGTCTCCACCCCGCAGGACATCGCACTGCTGGACGCCCGGAAGGGGCTGAACATGTTCCGCCGCGTCGACGTGCCGGTGTTCGGCATCGTCGAGAACATGAGCTACTACGTCTGCCCGAACTGCGGCCACCGCGAGGAGGTGTTCGCCCATGGCGGCGCCGAGGCGGCGGCGTCCGAAATGGGATGCCCGTTCCTGGGGGCGATCCCGCTGGACATCGCCATCCGCCGGAACGCCGACGAAGGCACGCCGATCGTGGCGGCGGAACCCGACAGCGCGCACGCCCAGGCGTACCTGGCCATCGCGGACGCGGTGCTGGCGCAGCTCGAGGGCGGGTCGGACGCCGCGCACCCGGCCGCGCCCACCATCCGCTTCACCTGAGCCGACCTCCGAAACGGCAACCGCCGGAGCCGTCTACGCGGCCCCGGCGGTTCCGGTCTTCAGTGCACGATGGCGTGTCTCAGTAGGCGCGCGCCACGCTGAAATCGACCACCTCGGTCAGAACGGTCTTCACCGGGCTATCCGGGAACATGTCGAGCGAGCGCCGCGCGGCCTCGGCGAAGTCATGCGCCCGGCGCACCGTCGCCTCCAGGGAGCCATGCTTGCTCAGCAGGGTCATGGCGTGGGTGAAATCCGCGTCGCCGTGCGGGTCGCTGAACGCCTGCTCCTCCAGGACCCGGGTCCAGAACGCCCGCTCCTCATCGTTCGCCGCGGCGATGGCATGGATCACCGGCAGCGTCAGCTTGCCGTCGCGGAAGTCGTCACCGATGGACTTGCCCAGATCCGCCTCGCGCGCCGAATAATCCAGGAAGTCGTCGGCGATCTGGAACGCAATGCCGAGATTCCGGCCATAGGCATCCAGCGCATCCAACTCCTCGCGGGGCCGGTCGGCGGCCACACCGCCGATGCGGGTGGCGGCGGCGAACAGGGCGGCGGTTTTCGCGCCGACCACCTCCAGATAGTCCGCTTCCGTCGTCTCGATGTTGTTGGCCGTCAGAAGCTGGTGGATCTCGCCTTCCGAAATCACCGCCGAGGCCCGCGCAAGAATGCCCATGACCTCCAGCGAGCCGTCCTCGACCATCAGCTCGAACGCGCGCGCAAACAGGAAGTCTCCCACCAGAACGCTGGGCTTATTGCCCCACACCGCGTTGGCGGTATCGCGGCCGCGCCGCTTGTCGCTCTCGTCCACCACATCATCGTGCAGCAGCGTGGCGGTGTGCAGGAATTCGATGCAGGCGGCGAGTTGGATATGACGCTCGCCCTCGTACCCGACCAGCTTCGCCGCCCCCAGGGTGAGCAGCGGCCGCAGACGCTTGCCGCCCGCCGCGATGATGTGGCCAGCCAACTGCGGGATCAGGGCGATCGGGCTGTGCATCCGATCCAGGATCGCCTGATTGACCCGCTTCAGGTCCTCGCCAACGAGGTCCATCAGGGCGTCAAAGGCGACCTTTTGATCGGCTCCGGCGTTGGAATCAGCGCCGGAGGAGGAGGAGTTCGGCTGAGTCGAGGCGTTCACGATGGCGACCAGGATGAGGGAGCAGACAAGACGGCGGACGGCGGACCCGGCACGACAGGGTTGACGCCTCCGCCCAAGCGCCCGGAGCATAGGAGCGGGCTCTGATCGGGGTCAAGGGCCATGACCCGCCCGACGTTCGGAGCCCATCGTGTCCGGCACACCCCACCAGGAGAACGCGCGGCCATGCAGGATTTGGCGGAACTGACCAGCATCGAGGACCCGGTCTTCCTGTCCTGGCTGCTGGCCTGCCTGAAGCAGGAGGAGATCGAGGCCACCGTACTCGACCAGCATACCAGCGCGGCGCTCGGCGGCGCCATTGGCGCCATCCGGGCACGGGTGCTCGTTCCGGCCCATCGGCTGCAACGCGCCCGCTGGGTGCTCGGTCACGCACAAGACGGCGTACAGGAGGGAGACCAAGAGAGGGCACAACAGGAGCCACAGGGGGGATCCTCGCCGTGACGGCGGCCGGGCCGTCGGCCCCGCCCCCCCCGCGAGAAGACGCGGACGTCGAGGAAACGGCCCTCCTGGACGGGCGCGTACGGCTGCTTCAGCCCGTGCGGGGGTACCGCGTGGCCTTCGACCCGGTGTTGCTCGCCGCCGCCGTCCCCCTGACCGGCCCCGGCCGCACGGCCCGCGTTCTGGATGCCGGCACCGGCACCGGAGCCGCCGCGCTTTGCCTGCTGGCCCGGGCGGGGGCGGATGTAAGAGCAGGCCTCCAGGTGGTCGGTCTGGAGATCGAGGCGACCGTGGCGACGCTGGCGGCACGGTCAGCGGCGTTGAACGGCTGGGCCGACCGGCTGGAGATCCTCACCGGCGATCTGTGCGCCCCGCCCGCCGCCCTGACGGCCGCCCCCTTCGACGCGGTCTTGACCAACCCGCCGTACCTGGAGGACGGCACCCCGTCGCCAGACGCCGGGCGCGCTCGCGCCCATGCCACCGTTGTTCCGCTGGAGCACTGGGTGGGCGCCTGTCTGGACCGCCTGCGGCCGAAAGGGCGTTTCGTGGTCATCCATCGGGCCGACCGGATCGATGCTCTGCTGGCGGCCTTGCACGGCCGGGCCGGCGCCGCCGAAATCCTGCCCCTCTGGCCCGGCCCCGGCTCCGATGGTGGACCCCGCCCGGCCCGCCGCGTGATCGTGCGGGCGCGCAAGGGGGTCCGGGGACCGGCGACCCTATGGCCGGGGCTGGTCCTGCACACGCCGGACGGTCCGCCCACAGCGGCGGCGGATGCCGTGTTGCGGCACGGGTGTTCACTCGACGATGCCATGACCGGCCAGCGCGGTTGACCCGCACGGTTGAAATGCCGGCCCGAGACGGCGATCCTGACGTCCGGCCGCATCTTGATGCCGGTCCCCACCCATCAGACCTTGGGTTTTGGTTCCATGACGACGTCGAACACCCGGGATTCCGGCACGCCGAACCCCGCCACCGGCTGGGGCGACGCCCTGCCCCTCCCCTTGACCCCCGAGGCGCCACCGCCCGAGCCCACCGGCGCGGTCATGCACTCCCGTCAGGCCCTGCGGCGTGCCTCGTTCAACGCGGCCCGAGTCGACGCAGAGACCGACCATGGAGTTAACCAAGGGGCCGACGTCACCGAGGTCGGCGGCCCGAAGGGACCGGAACCCACGCGCTACAACGATTGGGAACAGAAGGGGCGATGCACCGACTTTTGAGCCACCCCCATCCGTGTCCCCGTCTGACGCTCACGACATCGTGACGGTCAAGGTCCCGTGACGCGGTTCAGGGCCGTTTGGGTGAAGTGCAGCGAAACACCGCTGAGATCCGAGACATTGGTGATCGGGGCGACAGCGCGAAAGCGCGCGCCGGCCCGTTAACCTTGAACCCGGTGATGCGGGATGCCCCCCGTCACACCCTCTCTCCCCCCATATCCAGGGGCTCGCGCTCCCGACAGGGCGGCGTCAGCAGGACCGCCGCGGCGCGGCGCACGGCCTCTGTGAACGCAGTCATGTCGGTCCAGCGCGCGACGAACTGTGTTTCACGAGTCACGACCCGCGCACCGTGCCCCGAGTCGGCCACGCACCCATCCACCATCAGGTTGTCGGCAAGGCCGAAGGGCTCCACCGCCATGTCTTCCGGATCGACAGGCGTCCCGTCCTCGCGCCGAGGCAGCCGCCCCCCCAACGCCACGGTCACCCGCTGGATGTAGGGCAACGCCGTGTTGCTGTACGCGAAGACCGGGCGGCCAAGCCCGCGCATATACCCCATCTCGACCGCCGTCCCCACGTCCATGCTCGGCCCCCGAAAGGGCGTCAGGTTGGCGATCAGGGCATCGCAGGCGTTCATGGTCTCCAGGCAGTGCTGAAAGATGGCCAGGCCGGCACGCGGTGTCGGTTCGGGCTCATCGTCCGGCACACCGTCCAGAGGGTAGACGCCGTCCAGCCCCGCGGCGGAACAGATCGCCACCTTGCGCGCGCCGAGAGACCGGGCCTCGGCATGAAACACCTCGGGTCCGGCCAGATAGATGCGGGGACGGCCCTCTGGCATGACGGCGACTCCTGGTTGGCGGGACCACAGACCGCCGCGCCCCTCCCTCCGAGGTGTGTTGCGCGACCAGCCATGCTGCATGACAGCATACCGGGCTCCACCGCACGTCTTCAATGCCGGGTCGCGGTTATGGGTATTGGATTGGCTCTTGTCAGCGCGGCCGGGCCTCAGTATGGTGCGCGTCCGTTCGGCCCAAGGGGGCCCGTCGGGACGTGTCGATGGGAGTCGCGCGTCGCTTGATTCGGACTCAATGCCGAATCCAGAATGCCGCAGTAGCTCAGCTGGTAGAGCAACGCATTCGTAATGCGTGGGTCGGGGGTTCAAGTCCCTCCTGCGGCACCAGTCTTTTCAAAGACTTCGCTTGAAAAACGGTCAGCGATCCTGACCGTTTTTTCCATATTCGGGGTGAGCGTTTTCCATACCTGACCGTATGTTCATCGTCTGTTCTTCTGCTTTCTGCAAGAGTTCGATCGCCTTCATGGCACGGCGTCTCGGTCGGGACGCGGGCGAGAACAGGATGAACGGGAAGTCACAACGCACGCCCGGTCTTGCCCTGGCGGTAGCGGATCGCAGACGGCAGTCCGTCGTCTCCCGGCGAATCGATCTGGGCCCAGGTCAGGCGCAACACGTCGCCTTCTCGCGCTCCGGTGAACGCGCGAGGGTGACGGCGACCAACTCCTGTTCGGTCCATGCTCGATTCGCGGCGTGAAAATCCCCGAGACGTCGAATGCGTGGACCTCGGACCGCCAGGTTCGGACCCGGCAGAATGTAGTCGCGTGCCCCCACTCCAAACGAGCCCTATGGTGGTTAAAGCGCTGTTGGCTTTGCTCCACCTATGATTCTCGGCTGATTCTCGGCGACGGTATCGGGAAAGCGCGCGGCTGTGCGTGCGGCATTGATCGCGCGTCCGTCGCAGGGATCACGGAGCGACACGGCCGACGCGCCCCGTCATACGCAGGCCGTCCCGCAGGTTTAAACCCAGCAGACTCACGTTAACCGCCCCCGCCACCAACTCGACGCCCTGAACCACATAGAACGCGGTGTCGAACGCGCCGGATGCCGCCTTGGTCGCCAAAAACAGAGCGGCGGGCACAAGCACCAGAAGGCCATTGGCGGCAATGATGGGCATCCGCCGGCGCTTGGTGAAGGCCAACGGTGAGGGGGCCGTCCGACTCAACCAGGCCCCACTCGCCCCGGCAAGCACCAAGGCCGGGATCAACACCAGGAACGCCCAGGGGATCGCCGTCTTGACCGCGACGACGACGGGGAGGGGAGCAAACAGCTCCGAAACGACGGTCGCGATCCAGAACAGAACGATCAGGCCGAGCGCGAGCGTGCCGGCGATAGGGTGCAGGGTCTTGGTCATAGCTAGAGCCTCCGGATCTTGTTAATATAGCGTGCTATGTAAAAAACCATAGCATGCTATATGCGGGTGAGTCACCATGGCCCTGAGCGATTTTATCGAGACATCATGAAGCGATGACCTTCCAGAAAAGCGAGTCAGCCGGCTATCTGACCAACCACATGGCGCGCCTGTTCGCCAACGGACTGCAGCGCCGCATTCAGCCGCTTGGGCTCGCGCCCGCACAGTTCATGACCCTGCTTGAACTGTGGGATGAGGACGGCCTGACACAGAAACAGCTTCTTGAACGCCTGGACGTGGAACAGGCCACCATGGCGAACACGTTGCGACGCATGGAGCGCGACGGCTGGATCGTACGCCGACCGCATCCCGATGATGGCCGCGCCCATCAAGCATGGTTGACCCCGAAGGCTCGCGCGGTCCGGGACGCGGCGACCGACGCCGCCGATGCGCAGAACGGGGTGGCCCTGACGGACTTATCCGACGAGGAGCGCGCCACCTTCCTCGATCTGATGCGGCGCGTTATCCACGCCATGCAGGTCTGGGAAGGCAAGGAAGCCAGATAGGATCCCGCTGTAAGCGCGGGGCGCCGGGGTGCGCCGGCAACATGCTGCGCGTCGGCACCGTCGCCGCCGCGGATCACGGCCGGGTGCGCGCAAGTGGCGCCGCGGCTGCCGAGACAGACGCCTCGGGAGAAGGTCATGTGTTCGGCGGCCGCCCGAACAGCCCGCAGGTCTCTCCCGTCACTGTCGCCCCCCTGCCCCAAGCGCGTGTCGTAAGAGCGCTCCCCAAGGGCTTGTCAAGGGTGCGCCGAAGGGGTAGAACCCGCCGCACAAACCCACACGCGGGAACGCGGCCCGGGCCCTTCGCCATGCGGCGACTATGGCCAGCGGGTCGTTCCGGTGTCGGCGCGTTTCGGCGTGTCGGCTCACATCCCGCGGCGGCCTAACCGGAAAAGTCAAGGAACACGACGATGACGATGCCGACCTTTACCATGCGCCAGATGATCGAAGCTGGCTGCCACTTCGGCCACAACACGCGCCGCTGGAACCCCAAGATGGCCCCGTACCTGTTCGGGGTGCGCGACAACGTCCACATCATCGATTTGCAGCAGACCGTGCCGATGATGCACCGGGCGATGCAGGCCGTGCGCGACGTCGTGGCCGGCGGTGGCCGCGTGCTCTTCGTGGGCACCAAGCGTCAGGCCCAGGACGTGGTGGCGGAGTCCGCGCGGCGCTGCGGTCAGTACTACGTCAACCACCGCTGGCTCGGCGGCATGCTGACGAACTGGAAGACCATTTCGCACTCGATCCGCCGCCTGCGCGATCTTGAGGAAAAGCTGGACTCCGGTGAGTTGGCGGCGCTGACCAAGAAAGAGCTGCTGAACCTGACCCGCGAAAAGGACAAGCTCGACCTCGCGCTCGGCGGCATCAAGGAGATGGGTGGCCTGCCCGACATCCTGTTCATCATCGACACCGTCAAAGAGGACCTCGCGGTCAACGAGGCCACCAAGCTCGGCATCCCCGTGGTCGCGGTTCTCGACAGCAACAGCGATCCGAAGGGCGTCACCTACCCGATCCCGGGCAACGACGACGCCATTCGCGCCATCCAGACCTACTGCGAACTCATCAGCGGCGCCGCCCTGGACGGCATTCAGGCCGAGATGAGCGCCGCCGGCGTCGACATCGGCGCCATGGAACAGGTGAGCGAACCGGCCCTTGAGGACGCGGACGCCGCCGAGGTGCCGACCGAGGGTGAGACGGCGCAGGATCCGGCCAGCGCGCCCTGATTGCGCCGCGCCGGACAACACGATGGCGGCGACCCCGGTTGCCGCCATTGTTGTACGCCGGTTCGTGACCCGACGCGCGTACCACCGTCCGGACGGACCGGACGGTTCGACGCCTGAGATTGTCTGCCCGCCCGGGCCCGCGCCCTTCCCGCGCGCCGCGTCCGGGCGGTTCCGCATGAGGCCCCGCCCGCCCCCGGCGGGACCGCGACACTCGCCAACGAAGAGGAAGAGTCATGGCCCAGATCACCGCCTCCATGGTCAAGGACCTGCGCGAAAAGACCGGCGCGGGCATGATGGACTGCAAGAAGGCGCTGAACGAAACCGATGGCGACCTGGAAGCCGCCGTCGACTGGCTCCGAAAGAAGGGTCTCGCCGCCGCCGCCAAGAAGGCCGGCCGCGTGGCCGCCGAGGGCCTGATCGCCGTCAAGGCCACCGGCACCCGGGGCGCCGTGGTGGAGCTGAACGCCGAAACCGACTTTGTCGCTCGTAACGACACGTTCCAGGAGCTCGTCGAGACCCTGGGCGACCTCGTCCTGACCGAGGGCGACGATCTCGAGGCGCTTAAAGACAAGGCCTACCCGGGCACCGGCCGCACCGTGGGCGAGGAGCTGACGCATCAGGTTGCAACCATCGGCGAGAACATGAACCTCCGCCGCGCCCAGGTGCTGGAGGTGGGCAACGGTCTCGTGTCCGCGTACGTCCACAACGCCGCACGTCCCGGCCTGGGCCGCATCGGCGTGCTGGTCGCGCTCGAGTCCGAGGGGGACGCCGCCAAGCTCGCCGAACTGGGCAAGAACCTCGCCATGCACGTGGCGGCCGCATCGCCGCAGTTCCTGAACCGGACTCAGGTCGACGCCGACGCCCTGGACCGCGAGCGGGCCGTTCTGACGGAGCAGGCGCGCGCCTCCGGCAAGCCGGATAACATCATCGAAAAGATGGTCGAAGGCCGCCTTCGCAAGTATTATGAAGAGGTCTGCCTGCTCGACCAGATCTATGTGATGGACAACGAGTCCAAGGTCGAGAAAGTGGTCGAGGCCGCCGCCAAGGATATCGGCGCCCCCATCGCGCTGACGGGGTTCGTGCGATTCAATCTCGGCGAGGGCATCGAGAAGGAAGACAAGGACTTCGCCGCCGAAGTCGCGCAGCAGCTCAACAAGTAGGACCAGACCATCGCTGGCGGCCCGCGCCCATACCCGGGCGCGGGCTGTTCCGGCCCCCGGCCGCCACCCCGTGGTCGATCCCGCGACAGGGCCTTGACGAAGACTGGCAAGGAGCCCTGGACCGGCCTAGGGTGGTCGCCGCCGCGCCCTGGCGCGGCACGGCGCGACGCAATCGGTGCGTCCGCCCGGAATATGTGTGGAAGGATGGAGACATGGTGATGGCGGAGCCCCTGGCACGGCACGACGCGGACGCCTCTGACACCTGCCCCCTCCCGTTCCGCCGAGTCCTCCTGAAGCTGTCGGGCGAAGGCCTGATGGGCGTGCAGGGCTACGGCATCGATCTTGACGTCGTCCAGCGGCTGGCCGGGGAGATCCGCCACGTCCATGAGACCGGCGTTCAGTTGTGCGTCGTCATCGGCGGCGGCAACATCTTCCGGGGCCTGTCCAAGGCCGCCCGTGGCATGGATCGCACCAGCGCGGACTACATGGGCATGCTGGCCACCGTCATGAATGCCCTGGCGGTGCAGAACTTCCTGGAGAAGGCCGGCGTGCCGACCCGGGTGCAGTCCGCGATCCCCATGGCCTCGGTCTGCGAGCCTTACATCCGGCGCCGCGCCGTGCGGCACATGGAAAAAGGGCGCGTGGTGATCTTCGCGGCCGGCACCGGCAACCCGTTCTTCACCACCGACACGGCGGCGGCTTTGCGCGCCGTGGAGATGAACTGCGACGCCCTGCTGAAGGCCACGCAGGTGGATGGCGTCTACGACGCCGACCCCAAGCTGGTTCCGGACGCATCGCGCTACGAAACGCTGACCTTTGGCGACGTCTTGCGCCAGGACCTTCGGGTCATGGACACCTCTGCGATTGCCTTGGCGCGGGACAATGGGATACCAATCCTCGTGTTCTCGCTGCAACAGCCGGGCGCACTGGCGGACGTCCTGCGCGGCGCGGGGCGGTACACGATGATTCGTGAGGAGACGTGACGTGAGCGATAAACCAGCGGACTTCGCGGCCTTGAAGCAGGACCTGAAGCACCGGATGGACAGCACGCTGGATGTTCTGCGCAAGGAGTTCGCGGGCCTCCGCACCGGACGGGCCCACGTGAGCCTGCTGGACCCCGTAATGGTCGACGCCTACGGCTCCTCTATGCCGCTCAATCAGGTCGCCAGCGTGAACGTACCGGAACCGCGCATGCTGACGGTCCAGGTCTGGGACCGGACCATGGCCAAGGCCGTCGAGAAGGCCATCCGGGATTGTGGTCTCGGCCTGAATCCTGCCGGAGAGGGCCAGACCATCCGCGTGCCGATTCCGCCCCTGAACGAGGAGCGCCGCACCGAGCTGACCAAAGTGGCCGGGAAGTATGCCGAGCACGCCCGCGTCGCCATCCGCAACGTCCGCCGCGACGGCATGGACCAGTTGAAGCGGATGGAAAAGGACGGCGACATCTCGCAGGACGACCATAAAAAACATGGCACTGAGGTCCAGGCGCTGACGGACGACGCCATTAAGACCGTGGACGAGGCGCTGCACCATAAGGAAGAGGAGATCATGCAGGTCTGACGGACGGATGGGGTGTCAGGCGCCAGACCATACCGTGCAGAGCGAGCGAATGTTACGCAGACCGTGCGTGTTCGGGTGCCGTTCTGTAGTGTACCGTTAAAGGCGCGGTTCTGGCATGCCGCGCCGCCGTGGGCCCCCGCTCTTCTCCCTGGAACCCTCCATGTCGCACATCCCAGCACCCCAATCCGACGACGGGCCCCCCGATCCCTTGCACGTCGCCATCATTATGGACGGCAACGGCCGGTGGGCGCGCTCCCGCGGGCTGGCGCGGACGGAAGGCCACCGGAAGGGCGCTGAGGCGGTCCGTGCTACGGTCACGGGCGCGGTACGCCTCGGCGTCAGCCACCTGACCCTGTTCGGCTTCTCCTCGGAGAACTGGCGCCGTCCGATCGAGGAAGTGTCCACGCTGATGGGTCTGTTGCGGGTGTACCTGCGGCGTGACATGAACGAGCTGGAGCGTGAGGGGATTCGGCTTCGAGTCATCGGCGAACGCGACCGCTTCAGTGCGGACATACTGCGTCTGATTGAAGAGGCCGAACGGCGGACCGGCGCAAACACACGCTTGAACCTCACGATCGCGCTGAATTATGGCGGACGCGCGGAAATTGTGCGCGCTGCCCGCCATCTGGCCGAGGCGGTCCAGAGCGGCCACCTGTCGCCCGACAGCATTGATGAGGCCCAGGTCTGCGCCGCTCTGTACGCACCCGACATGCCCGATCCGGACGTTCTGATCCGGACCAGCGGGGAACAGCGGATCAGCAACTTCCTTCTGTGGCAGATCGCCTATGCTGAGCTTGTGTTCGTGGATGCGCCATGGCCCGAGTTCGGCGAGGCGCATCTGGCGGCGGCCCTGGACGAGTTCCGCGCACGGGACCGGCGCTTCGGCGCCGTTTCCGGGTAGGCCGACACGCCGATGACGGCCAACCCGATGACGTCCGACAAGGGCAAACGCGATGCACTGCGCGCGCGTGTGCTGTCGGCCCTGGTGCTGGGGCCGGTGGCTATTCTCGCCGTCGTTCTGGGCGGCCTCTGGTTCGACCTGATGGTCGCCGTCGCCGCTGTGGTGGTGGCGTGGGAGTGGAGCACCGTGTGCTGCGGGCGGCGCGGCGGGCTCGGCAAGGTTCTGATGGCGCTGGTCGCCGTAGCGCCCCTTCTGGTGGACCCGTTCGGCGCCTGGGCACTGCTGGCACCGGCTCTGGGCCTTCTGGTCGCCTTCTATCGGGTCGACGTGGACCGGCGCCGCCCCCTGTGGATCGCGGCGGGCTGTCTTTATATTGGCGTGCCCGCCATCGGGTTGGCCTGGATTCGCCTGGACGCGGGCTGGCAAACCGTTCTCTGGTTGTTTCTGGTGGTCTGGACCACGGACATCGCGGCCTACGGCTTCGGGCGCCGCATCGGAGGCCCCCGTCTCTGGCCGCGCGTCAGCCCGAACAAGACCTGGGCCGGTCTGATCGGCGGGGTTGGGTCGGCCGCAGTGGTTGGCGTTGGTGCCGCCTGGATGATGGGCGCCGACGCGTTGGTGGACATTGCGGGCCTCGCGCTTCTGCTGGGCATTGTCTCACAGGGCGGAGATCTGTTTGAATCGGCCTTTAAACGGCGGTTCCGGGTCAAAGACAGTGGCGACCTCATTCCGGGTCACGGTGGTCTGCTGGACCGGGCGGATGGTCTTATCGCGGCAACGCCGGCTCTGGCGATTGCCGTGCTCGCGGCGGAGGGAGGGATCCAGACGTGGTAGGCTTGATTGGTAGGGGCCCCGGTGCGACGGAGCCCGGTGTGGGACGCACGACGGCCCCTCTCGGCGACGCGGAATCCGGCGCGCCCCGCACGGTGACGGTCCTCGGCTCTACGGGCTCGATCGGCACCAACACGCTGGACCTGATCGGACGCAACCCCGGCCGCTATCAGGTCGAGGCCCTCACCGCGAACAGCAACGTCGAGACCCTCGCTGCCCAGGCGCGCGCCTTCAATGCCCGGCTCGCCGTGGTGGCTGATCCGGCACACTACGGGGCGCTTAAGGAGGCGTTGGCCGGCACGGACACCGAGGTCGCGGCCGGCCCTCAGGCGCTCAAGGATGCCGCCGCACGCCCGGCCGAATGGGTCATGGCGGCCATCGTGGGCGCCGCCGGCCTGGAGCCGACACTGGAGGCGGTCAACCGTGGCGCCACCATCGCGCTGGCCAACAAGGAGTGCCTTGTCTGCGCGGGTGAGCTGTTCATGACGGCGGTCTCGGACAAGGGCGCGACCTTCCTGCCGGTTGACAGCGAGCACAACGCTATTTTCCAAGTCTTTGATTTCGAACAAAGAAGCCGCGTCGACCGCATCATCCTGACGGCCTCCGGCGGCCCGTTTCGCACCTGGACGCGCGAGCAGATGGTGGCCGTTACGCCGGAACAGGCGGTGGCGCATCCCAACTGGTCCATGGGCGCCAAGATTTCCGTGGATTCCGCCACCATGATGAACAAGGGGCTGGAGTTCATCGAGGCGCACCACATTTTCGCGATGCCCGTCGATCGGATCGACATTCTTGTGCATCCGCAATCCGTCATTCATTCGATGGTGTCATACGTCGACGGATCGGTGCTGGCCCAACTCGGCACGCCGGACATGCGAACCCCCATTGCCTTCACCCTCGGGTGGCCACGCCGGATGGAGGCGCCGACGGCGCGTCTGGACCTCGGGACGATTGGCACGCTTCAGTTTGAGGCCCCGGACGAAACGCGTTTTCCGGCCCTTCGACTGGTGCGTGAAGCCTTGAAGGCAGGGGGGGCCGCGCCCACTATCCTCAATGCTGCCAACGAGGTGGCCGTGGCCGCGTTCCTCGCTCGCCGGATCGCGTTCCTGGACATCGCCGCGTTGGTGGAACGCTCGCTTGAGCGCGTGCCGCACGCGGCCCCGACCTCCCTTGAGGATGTTCTGGCCATTGATCGTGACGCCCGCGCCGTATGCGCGGACTTGATCCAGGCGGCGGCGGCCTGACCGGCACCGTCGTATCCCTCGGCCCCTTACGAAAGACGCCGCCGCCGTGACTGCCGTCCTCGCCTTCCTCGTCGTCCTCAGCATCGTCGTCTTCGTCCATGAAATGGGCCACTTCCTGGTGGCCCGGTGGAACGGCGTCCGCGTCGATGTGTTTTCCATCGGCTTCGGGCCGGAGCTGGTGGGCTTCAACGACCGGCACGGCACACGATGGAAGGTCTCGGCCCTGCCCTTGGGCGGGTTCGTCAAGTTCTTCGGTGATGGTGACGCGAGCAGCGCAACGGCCGAGGAGGCCGAGTTAACCGACGACGAGAAGAAGGTCGCCTTTCACTACAAGTCGGTCTGGCAGCGCATTGCCATTGTCTTCGCCGGGCCGGCTGCCAACCTGATCTTTGCCATTGTCGTCTTTGCGATCATCTACGCGGCGTTTGGACAGATGGCCACGCCGCCCGTCATCGCGGATGTGCTACCGGACAGCGCCGCGGCGGAAGCGGGCCTGGAACCGGGCGACCGCATTTTGGCCGTGGACGGGCATGAGATTCAGCGCTTCGAAGAGTTGCAGCACCTTGTGCCGTTGTCGAACGGGGCCGCTCTGGAGCTGTCCGTTCAGCGAGACGGCCAGACGCTGACCCTGATGGCGACGCCGCATATTCAGGAGGTGACGGACTCGCTGGGCGAAACCCGCAAGCAGGCGGTTCTTGGCATCTCGGCCAGCAGCAGCGAGGATGACCTTGTACGCCTCGGCCCGGTTGATGCCGTGGTCGCGGCGTTCACGCAGGCCTACAGCCTGACGGAAGCGACCGTCATCAGCGTCGGCCAGATGATCGCCGGCGAGCGCGGCACGGAGGACCTGGGCGGCCCCTTGCGGATCGCGGAAATGTCCGGTCAGGTCGCGGAACTGGGCTTTGTCAGCCTGCTGTTGTTCACGGCTTTTCTTTCGGTCAATCTCGGCCTTATCAACCTTCTCCCCATACCCGTGCTGGACGGCGGCCACCTTCTGTTTTATGGCATTGAGGCCGTTCGGGGACGTCCGTTGAACGAGCAGGCTCAGGAATACGGCTTCCGTGTCGGGCTTGCCATCATCGTGGCCCTGATGGTGTTCGTGACCTGGAATGACATCGTCCGCGAGGTTCATCAGTTCCTCGAAGGCTGATGCCTAACGGATGGTCCCGGTCAGTGGCGACCACAGGATGACGGCGCGGAGACAACGGCGTATCGTGCCGGTCTCGACGGAATGCGGGGGGATGTGTTGAGGACGGTGAGCACGATTTTGGCGGCGGGGCTGCTTGTCTTGACATGGGCCGCGACCTTTGTCGCCGCGCCCCTTTCGGTGTCTCCCGCCTTTGCCCAAAGCGGCCCGAGCACGGGATCCCAGGGCGGACCGGTGATCGAACGGATCCTGGTCGAGGGCGCCCAGCGCATCGAGCCCGACACCATCCGCACCTATCTCCGGGTCACCGAGGGCGACCCGTTTGACCGCGGCCGCATTGACGATTCCCTCAAGGCCTTGTTTCTGACCGGACTGTTCGCGGACGTATCGCTGCGCCGCGAGGGCAATGATCTGGTGGTGGTCGTGGTGGAAAACCCGATCATCAACCGCGTTGCCTTCGAGGGCAACAAGCGCATCCAGAACGATGCGCTGGCGCCCGAGGTCCAGATGCGCCCGCGCACGGTCTACACGCGGGCCAAGGTGCAGGAGGATGTGAAGCGCATCCTCGACGTCTACCGGCGGTCCGGCCGCTACGCCGTCTCCGTCGATCCCAAGATCATTGAGTTGCCGCAAAACCGGGTCGATCTGGTGTTCGAGATCGACGAGGGGCCGGCCACCTACGTGCGCCGCGTCACGTTTGTCGGCAACAGCGCGTTCAGTGATTCTTCGCTTCGCGACGTCATCGCGACGAAGGAAGAGCGCTGGTACCGCTTGCTGTCCAGTTCGGACACCTTTGACCCCGACCGCCTGACGTTCGACCGTGAACTGCTGCGTCGGTTCTATCTCGCCAACGGTTACGCCGACTTCGAGGTGCGCTCCGCCGTCGCCGAACTGACGCCGGACCGCGAGAGCTTTTTCATCACCGTCACGGTGGACGAAGGCGACCGCTACCGGATCGGCAGCGTCGGGATCGAAACGACCCTCGAAGACCTGACGCCCGAGATGCTGACGCCGACACTGGAGATGGAGGAAGGCGACTGGTACGACGCCGACCGGGTCGAGGAGACGGTTCAGAACATCACGGACATGGTGGGCTCGCTGGGCTACGCCTTCGTCGATGTCCGTCCGCGCGTCGAGCGCGACCGCGAGGCCAACACCATCTCCCTGACCTTCGACGTACGCGAAGGGCCGCGTGTGTTCGTCGACCGCATCGAGATCGAGGGCAACGTGCGCACCCTCGATGAGGTCATCCGGCGCGAATTCCAGCTGGTCGAGGGCGACGCCTTTAACTCCGCCAAACTGCGGCGATCGCGCCAGCGGGTCCGAGACCTCGGGTTCTTCCAATCCGTCGAGGTCAACAACGAGCCGGTCGTGGACAAGCCCGACCGGACGGTCATCCGCGTCGAGGTCGAGGAGCAGTCCACGGGCGAGCTGTCCTTCGGCGTCGGGTGGTCGTCGAGCGTCGGCGCCATGGTCGAGGTCGGTGTGCGCGAGCGCAATCTGCTGGGACGCGGTCAGGACCTGTCGGCGCGTGTCAGTTGGGCGCAACGCCGCAGTCAGGTGGAGCTGAGCTTCACCGAACCCTATTTCATGGACCGGCCGGTGTCGGCGGGCTTCGACCTGTTCGCCACGGAAGAAGACTTGGAGGACCAAAGCTCGCACCAGGTCCGGCAGCAGGGCGGCGCGCTCCGGTTCGGGTACAAGTATTCCAATCGCTGGCGGCATGACTACAAGTACACCCTGCAACGCCAGGATATTTTTGACGTTGAAGACGATGCCTCCCTGTTCATCAAGGAGCAGGAAGGCGTCGAGGTTTTGTCGATGATCGGCCATTCGCTGACCTACGATGACCGCGACTCCCGGATCGTTCCCACCGAAGGCTTCCGATTCGAGATCGGCAACGATGTCGCCGGCCTGGGCGGCGACGCCCGATTCCTGCGCACGGACGTGGACGGGTCGTACCATTATCCGCTCGGCGACGAACTGAATTGGGATCCAACCTGGGTGCTCGGAGTCCGAGGCCACGCCGGCTACATCGTCGGGCTGTCCAAGGATGTCTCCATCCGTCACCGCTACTTCCTGGGTGGCAGCAATCTGCGTGGGTTCGAGCAGTCCGGCGCCTCGGCCCGCGACCGGGCGACCGGCGACGCGCTCGGCGGCGACTGGATGGTGGACGGCGGTCTGGAGCTTCGCGTCCCCCTGGGCCTGCCGGACGAGTTGGGACTCGGCGCCAAGATATTCACCGACTGGGGCCTGTCCGGCGAACCGGACGGCGTGCCGGACGAGGACCTGAACCAGGACACGGCCCTGCGCGGCTCGGTCGGCATGGGCTTCCTGTGGACCTCGCCCGTCGGCCCAGTCAACGTGGACCTGGCCGTGCCGGTCGTCAAACAGCCTTACGACAAAGAGGAATTCTTCCGCTTGAGCTTCGGGTCGCGCTTTTAGGACCGAGCCCCCCGCCAGGCACACCGGTCGCGCTCGCGAACGTCCGCCACATTTATGGCTCTGGCCTTCGCCGGGCGCGCCGGTCTAGAGTGCGTCCGGCACCCGTGGGGCCGCGCGTGGGCGGCCCCCCCTCTTTCGACCAACCGAGGTGATGATGTTCCCGTCGTTCTTTCGTACGCGCCCGTTCCCGGCCATCCTGGCCCTGGTGATCGCGGTTGCCGCCGTGACGACCCTGCCAGCATCCGACGCCCGCGCACAGGATCCCTTCCCCAACGCGGCCATCGGCATCATCGACATGCAGCGGATCCTGCAGGACTCCTCGGCCGCGCGAGGGGTCGAAAAGGAACGGCAGTCCTATCTGGAGGCCTACAACCGCGAAACCGCCGCCGAAGAGCAGGCCCTGCGCGAAGAGCAGCGCAGCCTGTCCATCGGCCCCAATGAGGCGCCGAGCCCCGAGTTGCAGGAGAAGGCGCAGGCGTTCCGTGGCAAGGTCGCCACTTTCGAACGCCGTGTCGCCGAGCGGCGGCGCAACCTGGAGCGGGCCCTGTCCATCGCCCTGTCCCAGGTCCAGCAGACCATCACGGTGGTCGCGGACGAGGTCGCGGCGGAACGCGGCATCAACCTGGTTCTGTACCGGTCGCAGGTGCCGCTGTTCGATCCGCGCATGGAAATGACCGACGACGTCCTGGCCCGCCTGAACGAGCGGCTGCCGAAGGTCTCCTTCCCGGACCCGGCCGCGCTGCCGACGCAGGGCGACGGCGGCCAGTAATGTGCCCCGGACGCGCGCCGTGGCTTGTCTTCAGCGCCGACTGTAATATTGTGTGCGCGGCGGCGAAGAGCCGCTTAGGCGCCGTGTCCGCGTGTGGACACAGGCTTTGTTTCGGTGGGCGTGCCCGGTGCCGGGGACCGGTTTGACAGGAAGGCTTGAGGGGATGGACGACTTCGGAAAGGTCGAGGACAACAGCATCGTCATTGAGGCGGACCGGGTCCGCGACATGATCCCCCATCGATACCCCTTCCTGATGGTGGACCGGGTGGTGGACGTCCGGCTGAATGAAAGTGCCTGCGGCGTCAAGAACGTCACCAACAATGAGCCGCATTTCCAGGGCCACTTTCCCAGCATGGCCGTGATGCCCGGCGTGCTGGTGGTCGAGGCCATGGCCCAGACCGCCGCCGTGCTTGTGGTGGCCACGCTGGGAGCCTCGGCGGAGGGCAAGCTGGTCTATTTCATGAGCGTGGACGCGGCGCGCTTCCGCAAACCGGTGGTGCCCGGCGACCAGCTTCGGCTGGAGGTCACCAAGCAACGCAACCGTGGCAACGTTTGGAAGTTCACCGGACGCGGCGTCGTCAATGACACCGTGGTGGCCGATGCCACGTTCTCGGCCATGATCCTGGATAAATAAAGTCGCGAACACGCGCGCCGGGCCGGGCCGCCGCGCGCGGGGCGGCCGGCGTGCCCGCGCTCACCCGAACACGGGGATCCGCTTTCCCATGCCGAGTATTCATCCGTCCGCCGTGGTCGATCCCGCTGCCCGCGTGGCGGACGATGTCACCATTGGCCCGTTCTGCACCGTCGGCCCCGATGTCACGTTGGACGCCGGCGTTACCCTCGTCTCGCATGTCGTCGTCGATGGCCGAACACACCTTGGGGCCAACACCCGCGTGTTTCCCTTTGCGTCCCTGGGCACGCCTCCCCAGGACCTGAAGTACCGCGGCGAAGAAACCCAGCTGATCCTGGGCACGGGCAACACGATTCGCGAGCACGTCACGATGAACCCCGGCACCGCCGGCGGCGGTGGCGTCACCCGCGTAGGCGATGGCGGCCTGTTCATGGTGGGGTGCCACGTGGCCCACGACTGCCAGATCGGGAACGGCGTCATCCTGGCCAACAACGTCCTGTTGGCCGGGCATATCCGTATTGAAGACCATGCCATCCTGGGCGGCGGCAGTGCGGTGCATCAATTCGTCCGCATCGGCAAGCACGCCATGGTCGGCGGAGTCTCCGGGGTCGAGACCGACGTCATCCCGTTCGGCTCCGTGATGGGCAACCGGGCGCGCCTGCATGGCCTGAACCTGATTGGCCTGAAGCGGCGGGGGTTCTCCCGCGAGGAGATCCAGGCGCTGCGGTCGGCCTATCGCATGCTGTTCGAGGACGACGGCGTTATCGCCGACAAGGCGGAGGAGGTCGCGGCCAGCTTCGACGGGGTGGCCCCGGTCATGGAAGTACTCGACTTTGTCCGGACCAAGTCCGACCGGGGTCTGTGCCGGCCGGCGCATCCCGGGACCGAACTGACCTGATCCGCCCGCGCGGACCGATGACCGACGTGCCCCCGAACACCCCCCTGGCCCTGATCGCGGGCCGGGGCGATTTGCCGCTGCGGGTCGCCGAGCGATGCCGGAGCGAGGGTCGCCCGCTGCATGTGCTGGTCATCAAGGATCATGGCGACCCGGCCGTGTATGCCCATCTCGGCGTCCCCGTTCAGACCTATCGGCTCGGCCAGGGCGGTTCGGCGTTGGCCTATGTGCGGACACACGGCATCCACGACCTGGTGCTGGCAGGCGGCGTGCGGCGTCCCAGCCTCACGAGTCTATGGCCGGACGCCTACACCGCCCGCTTCGTGGCCCGGGTCGGCATGCGCGCGCTGGGCGACGACGGCTTGCTGCGCGCGGTGATGGCGCAGATGGAGTCGGAGGGCCTGCGGATTCACCCGGTGCCCAGCCTCCTCGGGGACGTGGTGGGGCAAGCCGGGCGACAAGGCCAGCACGATCCGGATGACGCAGCCTGGACGGACATCCGCCGGGGCCTTGCGGTCGGGCGCGCCCTCGGGGCCGTGGACGTGGGCCAGTCGGTGGTGGTTCAGCAAGGGGTGGTTTTGGGCGTCGAGGCCCTGGAGGGCACGGACGCCCTGCTAGAGCGGTGTGGAACGTTGCGCCTGGACGGCGCCGGCGGTGTGCTGGTCAAACTGTGCAAGCCGGGCCAGGACACCCGGGCCGATCTTCCCACCCTCGGCGTCTCCAGCGTCGAGGCCGCCCACCGCGCCGGCCTGCGCGGTATTGCGTATGAGGCAGGGGCGACCCTTCTTCTGGCGCCGGAGGCCATGGCCGCCCGCGCCGACGCGCTGGGCCTGTTCCTGATCGGAATTCAGGACGACACGGCCGATGCCGCCATCACGACCGATACGCCACCGGTCCCCGCGCCGCCCACGCCAAAGGGCGCGCCCCCCCTCGTCTACCTCATCACCGGGGAACCGTCGGGCGACCTGCTGGGTGGGCGCCTGATGGCGGCATTGCGCGCCCGCTTCGACGGACGCATCCGGTTCGCGGGCATCGGCGGCGAGGCCATGGCCGCGCAAGGCCTAACCAGCCGGATCGAACAGCGCGAACTCGCCATCATGGGCTTCCTGGAAGTCCTGCCGCGCGCCCTGGCGCTCAAACGCCGCATCACGGAAACGGTCGAGCATATCCTGCACGAACAGCCGGCCGTGGTGGTCACGGTCGACTCCTGGGGCTTCACCGGGCGGGTGGCCGAGGCGCTGAAGGCGCGCGGCTCCACGATCCCCCGCGTGCATTACGTCGCACCGATGGTCTGGGCCTGGAAGGAGAACCGCAAGCACGCCGTGGCCGCGCGCGTCGATCACCTGCTGACGCTCTGGCCGTTCGAAGGCGCCTACTTCACACCGCTGGGCCTGTCCTGCACACACGTCGGCCATGCGGTCACGGAGTCGGGCGCCGACGCCGGGGACGCGAAGGTGTTCCGGGCCGCCCACGGCCTGCCCGCCGACGCTCCCCTGATCGTCGTGTTGCCGGGCAGCCGCCGAACCGAGGTGGAGCGGCTGCTGCCCGTGTTCCGCGCCACGGTCGAACGGCTGGCTGGCGCCAGGCCGAACCTGCGGGTGGTCGTGCCCACGGTCGCGACGGTCGCGGAGACGGTCGAAGCCGCGGTCGCCGCCTGGCCGGTGCCCGTCCTGACCGTGCGCGGCACGGCCGAAAAGTACGGCGCCTTCGCCGCCGCGAATGCCGCCCTCGCCGCCTCCGGCACCGTCAGCCTCGAATTGGCCATGGCGGGCGTGCCCCACGTCATCGCCTATCGGGTCAACCCGCTCTCGGCCCTGATGTTCCGCGTCATGACCCCGCTGCGCTACGCCGGACCGGTCAACATCCTGATGGACCGGCTGGTGGTGCCGGAACTGTTGCAGGAACACTGTCGACCGGATCGGCTGGTGGACGCCTTGGCGCCGCTGCTTGACGGCGGTCCCGAAGCCGACGCGCAACGCACGGCCCTGGCCGACGCGCGGGCACGGCTGGAGGGCCACGATGACGGCTCCACCCCCAGCGCGCGCGCAGCGGAGGTGATCGCCGGTATCCTGGAGCGCGCCGCCGCCCGATCGTGAGAGGCGGCCGGTCTTACGACCCGGCGCGGATCGCCTGCGCAACCGCCTTTCCAAAATCGGACGTGGATGCGGTTCCGCCGATGTCCGCTGTGCGCGTCCCCCCGCTGATCGTCGCCGCGATCGCCGCCCGCAGGCGTTGGGCGTCGTCATCCCGGCCGACATGGTCCAGCATCAGCCCGGCCGCCAGCATGAGCGCGACCGGATTGGCCTTGCCCTGCCCCGCGATATCCGGCGCGGAGCCGTGCACCGCCTCGAAAATCGCCGCGTCCTTGCCGATGTTGGCCCCGGGGGCGAAGCCCAGGCCGCCCACGAGGCCGGCCACCAGATCCGACAGGATGTCGCCGAACAGATTGGTGGTCACGATCACGTCATAGCGGGACGGATCCTGCACCAACTGCATGGCGCAGGCATCCACGATCCGCTCGTCGAGCGCCACGCGCCCGTCGTAGGCCTTGGCCACGGCCCGCGCCTCTTGCAGGAACACGCCGGTCAGCACCTTGAGGATGTTGGCCTTATGGACCACGGTCACGGTGCGCCGGCCGTGCTTGACGGCGTAGTCAAACGCATACTCGACGATCCGGCGGCAGGAGGCCCGCGTGTTGAACCCGGTGGCGACACCAACGGCATAGGGGTCGTCCTCGATCCGGATCCAGTGCTCCTGACCGACGTACAGACCTTCCAGGTTCTCGCGCACCACAACCAAATCCACGTCGGAAAAGCGGCCCGGCACGATGGTCCGGCACGGGCGGACGTTGGCGTACAGGCTGAACGCCTCGCGCAGGCGCACATTGACCGAGCGGAACCCCGAGCCCACCGGCGTGGTCAGGGGGCCCTTCAACGCCAGCTTGGTCTGGCGGATGCTGGCCAGGGTGGCCTCCGGCAGCGGATCCCCGTGGGCCTCCAGCGCGCCGAGGCCTGCCGATTCCTCCGTGAAGGCGAACGGATTGCCCAACGGCTCCAGAACCGCGAGAACCGCGTCGACGATTTCGGGGCCGATGCCATCCCCCCGGATCAGCGTGGCGGGGATCTGGGTCATGCGCGTCACTCCCTTCGGTCGGGCCCTTTGATCGGGCAAGCTCCCGGTTCGCAAGGCGCGGCCCCCCGCCGCCGCCAGCGCCTGGGTATCCTGACTCCTCCGGTCGGCGACGTCCACGGCGGTCATGGCGGTCATGGCGGGTCGCGGGCCCCGGTCCTTTCCGCTACCCCGTCGATGGGCCCAGCCATAAAAACCCATGAGCATAGGGCGTCTCTTGTGGTATTCCAGGACGTAGTCTTGCAAACTCTTCTGATTTTTACACTTTTTCAGGGCCAAGGATGTCGAACCGATGCGTGTGAACGAGCCCGTCACCCAAAAGGAGATCGACTATCCCGACGATCGTTGTCTCGTGTCCCGCACGGACCTGAAGGGCAAGATCGTCTTCGTCAACGACGACTTTATCGCCGTCGCTGGATATTCCCGCGACGAGATGATGGGCCGGCCGCACAACATCGTGCGCCACCCCGACATGCCCCCCAGCGTGTTCCGCGATATGTGGGACACGATCAAGCAGGGCCTGCCGTGGGAAGGCATCGTCAAGAACCGTGCAAAAAGCGGGGACCATTACTGGGTCCGCGCCAACGTCACCCCGGTTGTGGAGAACGGGGCGGTCGTTGAGTACATTTCCGTACGCACGAAACCCAGCCGCGCGGACATCGACGCAGCCGCCGCCCTGTACAAGGCCATCAACAGCAACACCGCCGGCCGGTTGACCGTTCGCGAAGGTCAGGTGGTCGACCTGTCCCTGATGGGCCGTGCCCAGCGCCTGAGCCGAAGCGTCCTGAATCGCACCATTGCCGGGTTCGCCGTCGTCCTGGCCCTGATGGTAGCCCAGTTCGGCATGGTCCTGTCGGAAGCCGGCCCGAACACCGGCAACTTGGTGCTGATATCGGCGCTTCTGTTGGCCGCCACGGCCCTCGTGTCGGCCATGGCCGCCTTCGGTGTGGCCGCCGGCATGCGCGGCCCCATGGCCGAAGTGGAGGGGCACCTCGACCGGTTCGCGCTACGCGACTTCAGTCAGGTGGTCACGCCCTCGCCGATCAAGGAGTTCACGCGGATCACTCTGCTGCTCAACGCGGTGCGCGCACATTTGACCTTCGCGCGGCAGGAGCAGCAGGAGTTGCAACTCATCGCACGTCGCCAGCGCGAGGAAGCCCTGCGCGGCATGGCGACGGCGGTGGAGTCGGAATCGAACGCGGCCGTCGAAAAGGTGGCGGAGCATTCCCAGGCCATGCGGGCCAACGCGGAGGCCATGGCCGAGGGCGCGCGCGTCGTCTCACAAAACGCCTCGACCGTGGCCGCCGCCGCCAACCAGTCCCAGGCCAGCGCCCACACGGTCGCGGCCGCCGGCGAGGAGCTAACCTCGTCGATTCGCGAGATCCGGGCTCAGGTCCGCCGCACCGCCGACGTGACGCGCAGCGCCGTCGACCGGGGCAGCGAAACCGGCGCGATTCTGGATTCCATGACCGCCGAGGTCGGGCAGATCAGCGACATCGCGGAGCTTATTCAGGCCATCGCGTCCAAGACCAACCTGCTCGCCCTAAACGCAAGCATCGAGGCCGCCCGCGCCGGCGACGCCGGCAAGGGATTCGCCGTGGTCGCCGAAGAGGTCAAGGCGCTTGCCAACCAGACCGCCGCCTCGACGAAGCGCATCACCGACCAGCTTCAGTCCGTCACGGCGGTCACCGAACGGGCGGTGACCGCCGTCAACGACATCGTGACGACGGTGCGCGAGATCGACACGGTCGCCAACGCCATTGCCGAGGCCATGGAAAGTCAGGCCGAGGCGACGCACGAGATCAGCCGGGGCGTCAGCGAAGCCTCCACCGCGGCCGAGGACGTCGCCCGCCAGATCCAGATCGTCTCCGACGAGGCCGGCACCACGGAGGCACGCTCCCAGGACCTGATCCGCGCGTCGGCGGACGTTGCGGCGGCAGTGACCCACTTGAAGGGCGCGGTGGTGCAGGCGATCCGGACCTCGACCGAGGAGACCAACCGCCGCCAGTACGAACGCTTCACCGTGTCCGCGCCCGTCAAGGTCCACGATGGACACCAGACCCGGGACGGCGAACTGATCGACATTTCGGCCGGTGGGGCCCTTCTGAAACCGCTGCCGTCCCTCGCGGTCGGCACGCGGGTCTCCATCAGCGCGCCTCGGTCGTCGATGGCCTGGGACGGGAAAGTGGTCGCCCTCGGCCCGGAGGGGGTCCACATCGCCTTTCATCACACCCACGACATCGACGTGGACCAACTGCGACGCGCCGGTCTTCACGTCGTCACCTGACCGTCTCCGTTACGGCCCCACCACCCCGCCCGGCATCATCGTCACGGGCGGGGCAGGACGACGGTGCTCGCCGGATCAGGCGAATTCCAGGATGACCTGATCCACCGCCAGGCTATCACCCGGTTGCGCGGCCAGCTTGCTGACCGTACCGTCGCTCGTGGCCTTCAGGATGTTTTCCATCTTCATGGCCTCGATCACCGCCAGGGTCTCGCCAGCCTTGACCTCCTGGCCTTCCTCGACGTGCAGCGACACCAACAGGCCCGGCATCGGCGACAGCAGGACCTTGGACAGATCCGGCGGCTCCTTCTTGGGCATCAGGGCGGCGTACTTTGCGGCCTCGGCCGTCATCACCACGGCGATATCGGTTGCGCCCGAGTGGAACAGCCGATAGCCGACACCCAGCCGGTCGATCTGCACCGACTCCGGATGGCCGTTGATCTCGCACTTGAACAGGCTCTGGCCCAGGCGCCAGTCGGTCCGGATGACCACCGGCTCCTCGTCCACGATCACCCGGAATCCCGTTTCCAGCAGGGTGACCGTCACGGGGTGGTTGGTGTCCCCCAGGCGCACGACCCAGTCGTCACGCACGCCCTTCTCGTGCCCGGGCATCTGACCGCTGATGCGAGCATCACGCTCGACGTGCTTGCGGTGCACGCAGGCCGCCACCGCGACGAGGACGGTCGGGTCGTCCGGCGGCAGATCGGACAGATGGAAGCCGTCCGGATACTCCTCGGCGATAAAGTTGGTCGAAAGGTCGCCCCGCATGAACCGATCCTTGCCCATCACGGAGGACAGGAACGGCACATTGCGGGCCACACCCCGGATGTAGAATGCATCCAGCGCCCGGCGCATATGGCGGATCGCCAGCTCGCGCGTGCCGCCGTAAGCGATCAGCTTCGCGATCATCGGATCGTAATACATGCTGATCTCGCCGCCTTCCATGACGCCGGCATCCACGCGGACCAAGCCGTCTTCATCGGCCGGGGGCTTGAACCACGCCAGACGGCCGATCGACGGCAGGAAGTTGCGGAAGGGGTCCTCGGCGCAGATACGGCACTCGATCGCCCAGCCCTTGAAGTGAATATCCGACTGCGCCAGCGTCAGCGGCTCGCCGGCGGCGATCCGGATCATCCACTCCACCAGATCAAGCCCGGTGATCATTTCCGTGACCGGGTGTTCGACCTGAAGGCGGGTGTTCATTTCCAGGAAATAGAAGTTACGGTCCTTATCGACGATGAACTCGACCGTACCGGCGCTTTTGTAGCCCACGGCCTGGGCCAGCGCGATCGCCTGTGCCCCCATGGCCTCGCGCACGTCGGGCGTCAGGAAGGGCGACGGCGCTTCCTCGATCACCTTCTGATGGCGGCGCTGGATGGAGCATTCCCGCTCGCCGATGTGCAGACAGTTGGAGCCGTCGGACAGCACCTGGATTTCGATGTGACGCGGCTGCTCGATGAACTTCTCGATGAACACGCGGTCATCGCCGAAGCTGGAGCGCGCCTCGTTGGCGGCCGAGACGAAGCCCTCGCGGGCGGAGTCTGCATCGTAGGCGACGCGCATGCCCTTGCCGCCACCGCCGGCCGAGGCCTTGATCATCACCGGGAAGCCGATCTCCTCGGCGATGCGGACCGCCTCCTCCGGATCGTCGATGATTCCCATGAAGCCGGGCACGGTCGTAACGCCGGCCTCCTGGGCCAGCTTCTTGGAGGTGATCTTGTCGCCCATGGCCTCGATGGCGTGGGCGTCCGGCCCGATGAAGGCGATGCCGGCCGCCGTCAGCGCCTGCTGGAACGCCTTGTTTTCCGACAGGAAGCCATAGCCGGGATGGACGGCTTCCGCGCCGGTGTCCCTGCAGGCCTGCACGAGGCGGTCGATGACCAGATAGCTCTGGGCCGACGGCGACGGGCCGATGTGCACCCGCTCGTCTGCCATCTGGGTGTGCAGGGCGTCGGCATCGGCGTCGGAGTAGACGGCCACCGTCTTGATGCCCATGCGGCGCGCCGTCTTGATGACGCGGCAGGCGATTTCCCCACGGTTGGCGATCAGGATTTTCTTGAACATGGTCGTGCCCTGGTCCTCGGTCGGTACGGTGCGTGGCGTCTGGGTCTGTGGCGATCGGCCGAGGCTCAGAGCGGGATGTTGCCGTGCTTGCGCCACGGGTTCTCAAGCTTCTTGCCGCGCAGCATGGCGAGGCTCTTGCACAGACGCTTGCGGGTGCCGTGCGGCATGATGACGTCGTCGATGAAGCCGCGCGCGCCGGCCACGAACGGGTTCGCGAAGTGGCTGCGGTATTCCTCGGTGCGCTGGGCGATCTTCTCGGGATCGTCCAGGTCCTTGCGGAAGATGATCTCCACCGCGCCCTTCGGCCCCATCACCGCGATTTCCGCCGACGGCCAGGCGTAGTTCAGATCGCCGCGCAGATGCTTCGACGCCATGACCACGTAGGCGCCGCCGTAGGCCTTGCGAGTGATGACCGTGATCTTCGGCACCGTCGCCTCGGCGTAGGCATACAGCAGCTTTGCGCCGTGCTTGATGATGCCGCCGTACTCCTGCGACACACCCGGCATGAAGCCCGGCACATCGACGAAGGTCACGATGGGGATGTTGAACGCATCGCAGAAGCGCACGAACCGCGCCCCCTTGCGCGCACTGTCGATATCCAGGCACCCGGCGAGCACCATCGGCTGATTGGCGACGAAGCCGACCGTCCGGCCCTCCATGCGACCGAAGCCGATGATCATGTTCTGGGCGTAGCGCGGCGCGATCTCGAAGAAATCGTGCTCGTCGACGACCTTCTCCAGCAGTTCCCGCATGTCGTAGGGCTTGTTCGGATTGTCGGGGATCAGCGTATCCAACGACATTTCCATGCGATTGAACGGGTCCTCGGTCGGCTTGAACGGCGGGTCCTCGCGGTTGCTCGACGGCAGGAAGTCCATGAAGCGCCGCAGCGACAGCAGCGCCTCCACATCGTTGGCGAACGACAGGTCGGCCACGCCGGACGTACCGGTGTGGGTCATGGCGCCGCCCAGCTCCTCGGCCGTAACCTCCTCGTGGGTCACGGTCTTCACGACCTCCGGCCCGGTAACGAACATGTTGGAGCTGTCCTCGACCATGAAGATAAAATCCGTCATCGCCGGGGAGTACACCGCGCCGCCCGCGCAGGGCCCCATGATCATGGAAATCTGGGGCACCACGCCGGAGCTCAGCACGTTGCGCTGGAACACCTCGGCGTAGCCCGCGAGGCTATCCACGCCTTCCTGGATGCGCGCGCCGCCGGAATCGTTCAGCCCGATTACGGGCGCGCCGACCTTCATGGCCTTGTCCATGATCTTGCAGATCTTTTCGGCGTGGGCCATCGACAGCGACCCGCCGAACACCGTGAAGTCCTGGCTGAACAGGAACACCAGGCGCCCGTTTATGGTGCCCTGACCGATCACCACGCCGTCACCCGGCACGCGCGTCTCATCCATGCCGAAGTCGTGGCACCGATGCTCGACGAACATATCCCACTCCTCGAAGGAGCCCGGGTCGAGCAGCAGGTCGATGCGTTCCCGCGCGGTCAGCTTGCCGCGGGCGTGCTGCGCATCGATGCGCCGCTGGCCACCGCCGAGGCGGGCCTGTACGCGTTTGGCGTCGAGCTGACGAATGATGTCCTGCATTTTTGGGGTTCCTGCTCGTCTCGTCCTTGACCGTGTCCGCACGGCACCACATTGCGGCGCGGGGCGACACCATGCGGCGCAGCATCAGGAAACGCAAGACTGTTATCGAATACGTTGGCGCAACGGTACTTTATTTCGTTATGTCTCCGGGCCTTACGGCGCTCGGACGAGACTCGTCTCTCGTTTACCGCAGCGCGGCACTCGGGTCAAAACGGTATAAGCTCGCGCGATTTATCCTGCAACAAAAGCGTTTTGCGCCTTGGAGAGACCGGCCAAGACCGGGCAGAAAGATCGCGATATCCGCGTAGAACCACGGTGATGATCTGCCATACCGCGCGCACCTTGGCCCCTTCGGCACCCTCGCGCGGCCACAACGGCCGAGTCGGCGCCGGTTACGACGTCACGCCCGCCAAAGCAGGATGGCCGGTCCATTTGGAGGTGGCGAACTCACAGTCCCGGCTCGGATTCCCCCGATGCGCCGCGCACGACCGACACCACCAGATCGACCAGGAACCAGGTCGCCAGGAAGGCCAAGCATTGGAGGATAAAACTGCCGAAGGTGTAGAACAGTTCGGCCATAAGCAGAGACACCACCAAAACGGGCACATGCGCTATTATCGCATCCCGCTTCGGCACCAATCGAAACAGCGTGAACATTGAGCCCCCCTCCGCAACGATCGCCTCAGTGCGTTACTGTAACATAACGTTAAGATACTTTAACCTAAAATTTTGACTATTCGAGGACGCACCGCAGAAGTGTGCGGTGCAATACACGGTCCGACGGTGCCGTGCAAAATACCGCCCGTGAACACAGAAGGACGATCGGAGGACCGGCTACCCTGTGTCGAGCAGCGTGTCGGTGCTCATGAGCATGTCCTGGAACAGGCGAACCAAACCCATGTCGAGATGCCCGGTCATGTCCCTCATAATGGCAAGGGCACGGTCCGCCGGAAGGGGCGCCTTATAGGTGCGTTGGTCCGTTAGCGCCCCGAACACATCCACAATGGCCGCGAGGCGGGCCAGATCGTTCAGGTCCGCCCCCTTCAGACCGCGCGGATACCCGCTGCCGTCCAGTCGCTCGTGATGCTGGGCAGCGATGGTGACAACACCGCGCGGCACGTTGTCCACGCGGTCGATGATGGCAAGGCCCTCATCGACGTGCGTGCGCATCGTCGCCCATTCGCCCTCGGTCAACCGCCCGGGCTTGTTCAGAACGTGATGGGGAATCGCCGACTTGCCGATATCGTGCAGCAACCCTCCGGCGGTCAGGGTGTATAATTCCTCGCCGCGCAAGCCCAACTCATACCCGAAATGCGACAGAAACGTCGCAACCCGAACGGAATGAACATAGGAATAATTGTCGTGCCCCTTCACGCTGGATAACAGGCTGAAAACATTCCGATTGGACACGGCCGTGACCAGGGACGCACAGCTTTCCCGAACGTGGTTGTATGGGATCGTTTCGCCCGCGACCACCAGACGGGACACGGTGCGGAACATCGCCACACTATCGGTCAGAGCTTTGCGTTGGACCGGCTCAATCGTGATCCAGTTTCGCTCAACACCGTCGCTGATCATGTCGCTGACCAGCGACAGCAGATCGTCCGGTCGCACGTCCCGGGTCAGGAAGGGTATCGCGCGCGCCCGCAGCAGAGCCGTAAAGGCCGACCGGGGCGCCTGCGCCAGACCAAGCAGCGGCACGGTTTGGAGCGTTGGATGCTCCATGAGCCGGTTCAGAGCCGCCTCCGCCCCACTCCGAACAGCCGCCTCGTCCAGGATGATGATATCCGGCCGGCGCTTCATCGTGGCCAGGATCATCAGGGACGTCTCCCAGAAGACCCGCACAGTATAACGCCCCGCCAGGACATCTGAGACGGTCAAACGATGCTTCCGCGACGGACTGACGACGTAGACCGTCCGACGCCACGGCGCGACCTCCCGCCGCACGCCCGCCGTCGGTAGCGATGCTGCCGTGCCATCGGCCGTCGAAGCGTCTAGGCGACCGTCCGCCCGCGCCGCAGCCGCCGCCAACGCCCCGGTCGACGCCGCGGGGTCCCCACCGCCCCCGTCCTGGGACAGCTTCGATTCCGTATGCAAAGGATCGGACACGGCTTGCCACTGTTAAAAAAAAGAGGGCGAGCATTCCACAGGCCCGACCATAGGTAAAGCGACGCGCGCGCCAAATCAGATCTGATAACAGGTCATAGTGGTATAACACCGATCAAAGTCATGTCGTCCCGCCGTGGCTCCGGCCCCCGATAGTCCTCCAGCGCCGTGCGCAGGGTCGCAAGCTGATCGGCCATAAGGCGTCCCTGAAGATCGCGAAGAATACGGCCCAATTTCCGCCGTCCGAACAGCCGGCGCGGCTGCCCGCCCATGTGATCCGGCACACCGTCCGTCAGGAGGTAGAAGGCCATCCCAGGCCGCACCGCGATATCATGATCGGTAAAGGCCGGCGCGGTGGGCAGGGAGCGGTAGCCAAGCCAGGCGCGATCACCCCGCACCTCCTGCACCACGCCGTCACAGGCATACAGCAGCGGCAACCCGGCCCCCGCGAAGGTGAGAGTCCCCGTCCGGCGGTTCCACAGGCATACCGCCGCCTCCAGGCCGTCATCGCTGTCCGAGTCCGGGTGGTCCTGACGCAACCGCGCCCGCACGCTGGCATCCAACGCGGCCAGAATATCGGACGGCGCGCGCAACCGGCGATCGTGCAGCGCCTGATCCAGGGCGGAGGCCACCAGCAAGGTCATGAACGCGCCCGGAACCCCATGGCCGGTGCAGTCCATCACCGCCAGCACGGCGGTGTCGTCATCCAGTCGCTCCAACCAGAAGTAATCGCCGCCGACCACATCCAACGGCTCCCAGCACACATGGACCTCGCGCACGAGATCGTCGATCGCCGCCTTGTCCGGCAGCAGGGAGGTCTGAATTCGCCGCGCGTACCGGATGCTTTCCAGCACCATGCGGTTAGCGTGCTCCAACGCCTGATGCGCGTCGTCCAGGCGGGCGAAGGCGGCCTCCGTCTCATCCTTCTCGGCCGCCAACTCATCCATCGCGTCTTCGAGATCCTTGGTCCGCTGGCGCACGCGCTCCTCCAGATCGGCCGTCAGCGCCCGCAACGCGGCCTCGGCCCGGTCGCGCGCATCCAGGCTGCTCTGAAAGGCGCCAAGCAGGTCGTTCAGGGACCCGGCGACGTCCCCCAGTTCATCCCCGGCGTGACCGCGCGGCATGGCGATGGACGACGCCCCGGGATGGGTCGGGTCGACCCGCCCGATATCGGCGGACAGCCGCAGCAGCGGCCGGATGAGGACCACGGCAAACACCACAGCCAGCGCCGCCGAAATCAGCAGGGCGCGCAACGCGCCCGCCACGACACCGGTGAACGCCCGATAGGCGTAGCGCTCCCCCAGGGCGCGCGGCGACAGCGTGATGGTCAGTGTGCCCACCAGTTCCGCACCGCCGCCGGTATCGTAGGTCAGCGCGACCTCCCTCCGGCTGATGTCCGCGAACAAGCCGCCAAACACGCCCGGCCCGGCGTCCGCGTCGGCCGTATCCCGCTCCAGGTGCGCCAGCCTGCCATCAAAGTTGTCACGCAGGTCCACGCTGGCAACGGTCTCGTTGCGCGCCAGACCATCGACCACCCGCTGCGCCACGCCCGGGTTGAGTTGAAAGGCCGCCTCGGCAGCGGAGGCCCGCACTAAATTCACGATGTTATCGAGGGATTCCCGCGCGGTGCGGCGCGATTCGTGGAGGTCCAGGGCCAATTCAAGCGCCCCGCCCACAACGCCCACGACCAATGCCACCAGTAGGGTGACCAGCGCCAGACGCGGCGTCAGGCCACGCCAGAGGCGGCGGCGCACCGAGGATGAGCGAGGATCCAACGGCTGAGATGTCTCGATCATGGCCCGCGCCCAAGGCTCCCGTCACGGTTGACACCGCGCTCAACCCCATAGTCCGCTTTCAAGGCCCGCACGCGCGCGTCCTGCGTCTCCATCCAGGCGTCGAAGCGGCCGATGATGTCGGGCCGCGCGATGGTCGATAGACGGTATTCGACGGAATCTTGGGGCAAATGGGGCGCGGCCACCAGCGCGCCGGGCTGCTTGAGATCCACGTCCAGCACCCGGTTCACCACCGCAATGCTGGCGTAGGCCGCATCGACCCGACCGGCCAGGACTTGCCGCACCAGGGAGACGAAATCCGCATTCTCAACAAGTGTCACGGACCCCATCGTGATCCGCTCGGCCCACGGCCAGGGACTGAACCCCACGACGGTGCCGAGCGTGCGCACAGCCTCCGGGGTCAGGTCCGCCCGATCCGCGCGCACCACCGATGCATCAAGGACCGCCACCGCCGGCACGCTGTACACCACGGCATGCTGGTCTCGGAAGGGCCTGTTCCAGGCGGGATTGTCCGGGAATTTCAGGTCGATCCGGCCCGCCGCAAAGCTTGCGTACAAGCGCGTGACCGGCATGGGCCGATAGTCCAGCGTCAGGCCCGTATCCGCCGCGAAGGCATCCAGCAGCGCCCGCGCGTAGCCTTCGTACGTTCCGGCCTCGACGGTGTACAGCGGGCGATAGGCCACGCTTTCCACACCGACCACGAGCACCTCCGTGTAGGAGGACCGAGTGTCCGCCGGCTCCTCGGCCGACGCAAAACCCACCCGGCCCACCAGCATCGTCAGGATGCCCGCACACACAACAGCGACACCCGCACGCCGTGCCACGCCCCCCATCCGCCCAGCGCGCCTCCGATGCCGCCCTTTTGCCCGAACGGAGCGGGCCGCCACCGCGCTTGCCGAAACCGACGCCGTGGCCGTGGCCATGATCCGTGCCCCCATTCTCATCACGCCCCCCGCCCTTCTTGGCGGGCCTCCGAGATCACGACGCCTCCGCCGCCCCCCTATCGTCCGACATCGCGGACGTCCAGCACAGGACCCGATCCCGCCCGGCCCGCTTGGCGGCATACAGAGCGGTATCGGCGCGCTTCAACAGAGCGTCCAACGTATCGCC
This sequence comes from Roseospira marina, assembly GCF_014197855.1. Classification (GTDB taxonomy): domain Bacteria; phylum Pseudomonadota; class Alphaproteobacteria; order Rhodospirillales; family Rhodospirillaceae; genus Rhodospira; species Rhodospira marina. Next base: position 23,852 of record NZ_JACIGJ010000016.1, on the reverse strand, counting down.
GGGCATAAACGTGGTCACGCCGATGCTGACCGTGACCGGCACCGGCGGCGCCTCGGCCCCGCTATCACGATGGAGGTCTGCGGAATTCCGGCCGATTTCCGCGGTCCCGGCACGCAGGCGTTCCGCCACCTCCAGGCCATGGCCCAGATTGGCGCCCGGCAACAGCACCGCGAACTCCTCCCCACCCAGCCGGCCCGCCACATCGATCTGGCGCAACTCCCGCTGGAGCACGGCGCCAAAGGCCCGCAGCACAGCGTCGCCGACACCGTGTCCGTGGGTATCGTTGATCGCCTTGAACCGGTCGAGGTCGAGCATCAGGACCGACAGGCAGGTGACGAACCGTTCCGTCCGGGCGCGTTCACGCTCCGCCAGAACCATGAAATGCCGTCGTCCGGCCAAGCCGGTCAGTTCGTCCACGGTCGCCAGACGCTCCAGTTCGAGCGTCAGGCGTTCCCGCTCCACAATCTCGGCTTCCAGGGCCGCGTTCAGCTTTTTCAGCGCCTGCGCCTGGTCCGTCAGGTGTCGGTTGGCCTGATGCAGTTCGCCCTGCATACGGTCGCTCAGCCGCACCAGACGCCGCTGTTCCCGGTACCCACGCCGATAGGCGGCCGCGAGGGCGTTCACCCCGCCCGCCACTTCGTCGAGCTTGCGGACCATCGCATCCGCCTCGCGCAGGACGCGCTCCTCAACCTCGAACAGGCTGAATTCAGCTGCGTCGTCCGGGCTGTGTTTCAGAGGCGTCGTCACGACACCGTCACGCGGTTTCGGGCGTTGGACACAGGCGGAACTCCGCATGGTTGAAGTCGAGCGCAAAGTCTTCGCCAAACTCTGCCATCGTATCGTCATCGGGGTGATAATGCCAGTTTACGGTCGTCGGCCACCCCTGTTCCGCCGCCTCCTCAAGGTCCTGAAACAGGTTCATCAGGGCCTTGGCACTGCTGCTGTTGAAGTAATGCATGGACAGATCGAATGTAACAGGCTTTGGCTGTTCGTCACTCAGATAGGTCCGGACGGCCGCTAAAAGAGGGGCAAAAAAGGCCGCCGAGTCCTCGGGGTACGACTCGCCCGAGAGGGTGAAACGCCCCTGGTCGAAATCGAACACGACCTCGGGAGAACGGTCTGTCGCCTCAATGCGGATCATATCCATGCTGACGAGCCCATCGTTCATCAAATAAACGCCTTGATACAGAAGAATGCCCGGCTTTGCTCCTCGTCCATCCATACAAAGTCATAGGCAATCGGTTCACTGGACCGACGGGCGATCTCGATCAGTCCTATGGATGCCCCGAGGCTGTCGGCCTCGGGCGCCTCCCGCAACTTTTGCCGATAGTACGCACGCAACGCATCGCGATCGAGGCCGGCCAGGAACTCCAGCCGCTCCCGCAGCGTCGCAACGCGCGGCGCGTCCACCGCATTGCCGCAGATGACAAAGAATCGTCCCGCCTCGGCGCCGACCGACACCATTCCGGCACTCATCTCAACCGTCGGAGCCTGGGCTGACAGGCGATCCGACGAGTATCGAATAATATTCTGCACTTGCTCCACAAAAACAGAGAAGACTCGCTTGGCAACGTTGGAGTCCGTCTCGGTCAGGGCCATGCGCTGTTTCAGCGCCGCCGCGAGTGTAGAGAGCATATCCTCTGACAAATACCCGGAAAAAGAGAATATAACGCCTTGGTCCGTCAACCAGCTCCGGTACTGATTGTAATCGTCCGCCCACGTGCTCATTGCGTGGCACCTTTGGCTGCTTGATTGGCAAGCGATGGAACGACCATGAGCCATGACCTGCGGGGAGGCAATCCCGAAACGCCAGGGCCCGCTGCTCCCCGCCCTGCCGCAGGACACCACAGAACGAACGTAACACAAGCGATCTGTTCTGTTCCATCGCCACCCGCTACGCCTTCCGCTAGATGCGGATATGATAGACGATATATGTTATTACAAGTGTTGTCGTGTCGAGACGGCCTAACGGCCTCCCGCGTGCCTTCCGCCGCGAACCCACTCTATACGGCACCCGCCCGCCTAATTGTCACACACACCGTGGCCGAGCCCCTGGGCCCGTCCGACCGGACACTGAGCCTCGAGGGCGGAACGCCCCCCGGCGGTCACCGCGCGCCCCAGCGCGTCGCCTGGAACGGGCCCGTATGGCATCCCCGACGTGCCCAAGACACAACGACAGGTCGTTCGCCAGGCTGTCGGCGCGACCGGACCGCATCGTGACACAACCATTCCCTGTTCAGGAGTCCGCACGCTTTCTGGTACAGTCGTTGGCACCGATAGCAGAAGGCCGCCGGAGGCCACCAGTTTGGGGAGGGGCACCATGCGGCGGCTGGTTCTGTGGGTAGGCGGCGGACCGCTGCTTCTCTTGCTTCTGCTGCGCCCCTTCGGCGGCCCCATCGGTGGCGCAACCTGGGCGGGCGCCGATGGCCTGCGCCTCGGGACCGATGAGTGGTCTCCCTACGAATACAGGGTCGGAAACAGCGTGGCCGGCATCGCCACCAACATCGTTTTGGCGGTGCTGGAGTCCATGCAGGTGCCCATTGAGGAGGTGCGGGTCTACCCGTGGGGCCGCGCCGTCCGGCTGGCGGAAGCCGGCGACATCGATCTGGCCTATAGCGGCGTGTTGACCGAGGACCGTCGGGATGCCCTGTGGTTTCCTGAAACCCCGTTGATCGAATCCGAATGGGTCGTGGCCGTGCGCGCGGCGGATCGCGCGCGGTTCCCCTTCTCCTCCTGGGACGACCTGAAACGCGGCCGCGTGGGCGTCGTCCGCGGGTATCGGTATGGCGACCCGTTCGACACGTTCCTGAAGCAAAACGTCACGACCGAGGTCGTGGACCAGAACTACCAGAACCTTCTTATGCTACAGGGCGGCCGCATTGACTACGCGGTCTGCGACTTTCGGAATTGCGCGCATTTGATCGAGAAAAATGCCTTGCAGAACACGCTTCACATCTACACTGATCGCATCGCCGCCCAGACACGCTATTACGCCATGTTTTCCAAGAAGACCGTGTCCGCTGATTTCGTGGCACGGTTCGATGCGCACTTGCGGGCGTTGCGCGATTCCCCCGGGTATATCGCGCTGACCCAACCGGACCTTCAGGGCCGTGTCCACGGCCCCTGATGACGGCCCCTGATGACGGCCACGGGTGATGAACAGGGGTGACGGGCGCCGGGGCGGTCGCTCAGACGGTTATTCGAGCCGCCCTCGGCGAAACATCCGCACCCGATTCCGGCCCCCTTCCTTGGCGGCGTACAGCGCCGCGTCCACACGGTTGAACAGAGCGTCGGGCGACTCTTCGGCCTCCAGAGCCGCAACGCCCGAACTGGCCGTGGGCGATTCATTGACGTCAGGCAACGCGATCTGGGCGATGGCCGTGCGAATATCCTCCAACACCGTATGGGCACCATCCAGGTCCGTTTCGGGCATAAGGATACAGAACTCCTCGCCGCCCCAGCGGGCCACGGTATCGGCAGCACGCACCCGCGACACCAAGACCCGCGCCACCGTGTCCAGAACCACGTCCCCGAACGCGTGACCGTAACGGTCGTTAAACCGCTTGAAGTGGTCGATGTCGACGATGGCCAAGCATAGAGTGTCCTGGTAGCGTCGCGCGCGCTCCACCTCCTTAGCCAGGATGTCATCAAAAGAGCGCCGGTTGCACAAACCGGTCAGGGCATCGGTCGAGGCCATCTTCTGGATGACGGCATTCTTTTCCATCAGTTCCAGATTGGCGTTCTCCGCGATTTGCATGGCCTGCCGCAGCTCAATGGCCTGCGCTTCCAGCTTGATCTGGGTGGTGCGCTGCGCCTCGTAGGCCTCGGACAGCTCCGCCATCTTGGCCTGGAGCTCTTGCGTCCGCTCCGCCACGCGCACCTCAAGCTGTTCGTACAGGCGCGCATTCTCGAGCGACACGGCGATCTGGCCGGCCAGCATGTCCAGGATGGTCACCCGTTGCGGCGTGAAGGCGTGCGGCGTCACCCGGTTTTCCAGATACAGCACGGCAGGCACGGCATCCCGCACGCGGATCGGCAAGCACAGAGCGGAGCGCACCCCATGCCGGTCCAGCGGCACGTCGAACCGCGCCCGCCCATCGGGACCATCCTGGGGCACGATCACCGTCTTTCGGGTGGTCATGACGCGATGGACCAGGGCCAGGGGCAGCATCCCCTCGGTCACCATCCCGTTCGCGTCCGGCACCACGTGGGTCGCGTCACCCGCCCGTTTTTCGGCCCACAGCCTGAGGCCGCCAGCGCCCACCTCAACCCGCAGCAACACACCGCGATCGGCGCCGGCGTTCTCCAGCACCGTCTGCATCATACGGTCCAACAGCCGCCCGAGCACGATCTCCGCGCCGATCGCCTGGGACGCCTTCAACACCGTGGCCAGATCGAGATCACTGTGCGTGATGGCGTCGGACACCCCGCCCGTGCCGTCGCCCACACGCCCCGGGACGATACCGCGGTCGCCAGCGTCCCACGCACCATAACACGCCGTCAAATGCGCGACCTTGGCCCCGGCTCCCCACGCCGCGTACGTATGCAGCGCCTCGCGCAGAGCCATGGCGCCAAGCTGGGAGTGGCCCAGGTCCAGGCAGACACGCCCCAGCCACTCCTGAATGACCGCCTGATCCCACAGATACCCATGGCGTTTGGCGCCAGCAATCGCGGAATCAAGCCGGTGCAGCGCGCCTGCGGCGTCCCCGTCGAGCCAGGCGAGCAGGCCGAGCATGGTGTCGTGCTTATGGGCGAAATTCATCGGCGCATTCTCGGCCCACACCCGCATCTCCTCGGCCTGGGCCTCCAGGCCGGCACGAATCGCTTCGGCCTGCTCCGGCGCGGGTGGGATATCGGGATCGCGCAGCACCAACACACGGCCCAGAAAGGCAAAAAAGTGGAACACCGGCACGATGACGATACCGTTGCACGCGGACAGGTATTGGAATCCCACCTCCAGGTGCCGGGGAATGTCCGTCCTATCCTCGAACTGCACGGCCAGGATCAGCTTGCACAGGTGGTACAGCAGCACATACGTCTGGTCGGTCTCGTCCGGCTGGGGCGCACTGGCGCGTTCATCGAAGGTGTCACCCACGAGCGCGACCGGATCCGCGCTCGCCGTGCGTAGGTTGCGCACGGTCTGCCAGTACAAGCGGGTCCAGCGCGCGATCCCGTGGTGCCCGCACGCATCCTGAATAAACGCGTGACGGTCGGCCATGGTCGCCTCGACCTCCGCCAGCCGCGCCCCCGCCCACCAGGAGTGGTGGCAGTACACGGTCGAGTTCAAAGACGCGAACAAAAGATCGCCGTGGCGGTAGGCCTGACGGCACCCCTCCATCAACGGGGCCAGGGTTTCGGTCAAATGGTGTCGCCAGTGGTGCACGAACAGGTACACGTTAAGATAGAGGCGACCCTTTATATAACCGGCATTATAGCGATCTGCCAGCTTGAAAGCCAGAGCGCCGAACGCCTGGCCGTCCTTGTAGCGACGGGCCACCACGCACAAAGCCATGGCGTAGGTCGAATAGCCCGCGACCGCATCGGCACTGTTGCCGTGGGTCACGAACCACTCCACCTGCTTGAACACCATGCAAAGGAACAGGGCCGGCTCCGCGTTGTAGGTCGGGCCGGCCATAGCATTGCAGATCCGCATGAAGCCATGCGCGACAGGATCCACCATCTCGGGCAGCGCGGCCAGCGTGTCGACGGCGCGGTCCCCCAACAGCGCCTGAACCTGCGCCAGCCCCGCACCGACGTCCTCGGCCGTCGGATGGCGCGGAAAGGGCACCCCCAACTCCTCCAGGAACGCCAACCCGATGTCGATGGATTGGCCCATGGCGCCGTCGGCGTTGGCCCGCAAAATCTGGTAGGCGATCACCCCTGTCTTGTCCACGGGCCGGGCGGCGTTGGCCACCACGTCCCGGATCCTGGCGTCCATCTGAGCGTGCTGATGGTTGATGTAGGCCCCCGCCACGCACTGGTCGTGCAGACCCAGGGTCAGCGGATAGGCCTGCTGCCAGGCGTCCTTGGGCAACAGTGCCAAACCAAAGCTCGCGTACTCCAACATCGGCCCGAAGCCGCCGGTCGCGGCCGCCTTTCGGCTCGCCCGCAGGGCAAGGTCGGCCACGTCCTGGCACTCGGCCGGATCCTCCAGAAGCGCCCGCGCCCAAACGTAGTGATACATGAGCTGGAAAACGTGATCGTCGATCGCGGTGCTCGGCAACCGCGCCAGCAGAGTCCGCCCGATACGCCGGTGGATGGCGGTCCGCTCGGCGTGGTCCACCAGGGTCAGCGCCGCCTCTTGGATCCGGTCGTGAACAAACCGGTAGGTGGTATCGGGCCGGTCGACCGAGGGCCGCTCCGCCGCCTCATCCCCCACGGCCCCCGTCCCGGCGGATCGCACTGTGGCGGCCACCAGCCCGGCCTCCCGGGCCAGGGTGATCGCACGCACGGTCTGTTCCAGCGACTGATCGCTCAACACCGCGAGCGTGCTCAGGTCCACTGCGGAATCGGCGCACGCATTCATCAACAGAACCCGCTGGGTGGCCGGCGGCAACGTGTGCAGCCGTTCGACCATCAAGCCCGCGACGTTGTCGGCGGCGGCCAGACGACCCACGACCTCGGCGCACCACTCCCATCGGCCTCGCCGGTGGTCAAAGACCAGCCCCCCGGCCCGAATAAGGGTGTGCAGCACCTGGGTGACGAAGAATGGATTGCCAAGCGTCTTCGTCCAGCAGGCCTGGGCCAGATCGGCGACATCCTCGACCGGACAGTTCAGGCATTCGGCGACCAAGGCCGCCACGGTATCGCCATCCAACCCCGAGAGATGGATCGTGGACAGGGTGACGTTCGCTGTCTCCAGCACCGCCATCGTGTCCAGCAAGGGATGACCGGCGAGCACTTCGGTGTTGCGATAGGCGCCGATCAGCAGAAGATTGTGCAGACCGTCGTCGCGCCCCAACGCGGCCAGGGTCTGCAACGAGGCCGCATCGGCCCATTGCAGATCATCGAAAAACAGCACCAGGGCCTGACCCTGGGCGGTGAACGCCTGCACCAGTTCCCGCAGGATCAGAAACGCGCGGGCCTGGGCCTCCTGGGTCGGCCCTGCCGACGCCTTGGTTGTGGGGGCCAGAACATTGGCAAGCCCAGGCACCAGTTCCACCGCCAGCGCCGTGTTTTCATCCAGACGCTCCGGCAGGCTGCGGCGAAAGGCGTTCACCGTCTCCTCGTCCCGCGCCAGCATGTCGGAGACCAGGTGCCCCAGAGCCTCGCTGATCGGCAGATACGGCACCGACTGCGCGGACGGGTCCAGCTTGGCCGACACGAAGCGGTCCCCGACCGTCCCGACCGCGGCCTCCAGTTCCTGCACCAGCCGGGTCTTGCCGCTCCCCGATTCTCCGGCCACCAGCACGACCTCGAACCCGCCCAGGCGCGCCCGGGCGTGGGCCGCCTGCAGCACCGCGATATCCTTGTTGCGGCCGTGGGTGCGGGCCGGAGGCCGCAGGTCGCTGGGTGGATCGGCGGTGCGCAACCGCACGGAGTCCAGGGCCCCGCCCGCACGCGCCTGGGCCAGCAGGGCCTCCAGATCGACCCGCAGGCCATAGCCGCTCTGGTAGCGGTCCCGGGGATCCTTGGCCAACAACCGAGCCACCAGCCCCCCCACCGGACGCGGAACCCTGGGGTTGCGGCCGGACACGTCAGGAACCGGCCGGGTCAGATGCGCATGGATCACCGCCATCGGGTCCTCGGCGCGGAACGGCACGTCGCCGGTCAGGGCCTCGAACAGCAGCACGCCCAGGGAGTACAGGTCGCTCCGGTGATCGACCGGCGTTCCGGTGCGCCCGGTCTGCTCCGGCGACACATAGGACAACGCCCCCACCAGATCCTTGGAGTTGGCGACATACGGATGCCCCGGGTCCCGTTCCACCGCCCAGGCGGCGTCGATCAGACGCACCTCATCCGTCTCCGGCGACCACCAGAAGCTGGACGGATTGACGTTGCGATGGACGACCCAGGCGCCATGCAGGTCCTGAAGCGCGTCGACGATATCCACCGCCCACGACAGGACGCGGATCCACGGCACCGGAGCCTCCTCCAGGCCATGCGACAAGATCGTGCCGGGCGCATCCGCGAACAGAACGGCCGGCGCCCCGTTGACCAGAGTGAGCGACAGCGGGCGCATGATCCGCGTCCCCTGTCCTCGCGACAGGATCCGGACCTCTCGTTCGAGATCCTTCTTGGATAGCGTTGACGCCGCCTCGCGTGAGACGTCCGCAGTGATCGTCTTGATGAGAACGCGCTGCCCCTGCCCGCGGTCGAACGCCCGCAGATACCGGAAGGGGTGTCCCTGGTACACGAGGTCTTCCAGTGCATACTGTGACATCGTCAGCGGCTTGGGACTGTGTCGGAGACGTCGGGTCAGCGGAGGCATGTGAGTCGCCTGGGGAAGTGTTGACCGTATGGGACCGGTTCTCAATCCATTTGTTCGCACGCATTGTATGCGCGCAGCGCTAGTGACCGTGCGTGCACGCCTTTGGCGCCGCGTCTGTGTCGACGGACACGGTGTGTCGCGCGGTCGACATGGTCGCGCGCGACACACCGTCCCGCCCCTCGCTTGGTCAAGAGCACGCAGCCTTCTATTTTAGGCCGAAAAACCACCCAAACACACCATAAGACATGTACCCCGAAGAGACGCGCCGAGGCGATGCGTTTCTTCTCAAGAGTGTAGGACACATAGGGCTGCTTTCGGAACGCTGGCGGTCGGGAACTCAGCAGAATGACGGGACCGCCCCATCCTGCCCCGACAGAATTTTTTCAATGAATCAAGCCAATTGTGATGAGCGGGTGCGATCCGTCGCAAGGCAACCCGACCCAAGCCAAAACGACGTTTTATGCACTATGTAAAACCATAGGACGTCGGCATGAAGCCGACTGAAGGCGCCCAGACTCGACGTCCGTCGCCTTCCCGGGGGGACGGGTCGAGGGCCTCGAACCCGGCCACATCAAACAGGTCGTGATGCCGAGCGGCTGATCTCTGCGACCGCTTCGGATCTGACCACCCCGGCCGCCGCGGCTCCCATCGGCGCCGACGGCACGGTCTGCGAACGCCCGAACGGCCCGCAACGCGCCTTTCCACCCCTGGGCAAACCGCTGGGCAAACCGCTGCGCATCGACGAGACTCGCCGCCGCTTCGCGCCCTACGCGGCGGATCGAGAACCTTAATCCTTGACATCGATGTGGGCTTGGGCCCCATATATCGCGCTCACGGTCACTGCGCGTTCCAGATATGGGGCGTGCCGTGCCAAGAGGGAATTTGGTGCGCCCGGTCTTCCCGGCGAATGCCAGGGCCAAAAACCGAAGCTGCCCCCGCAACTGTGAGCGGCGAGTGACCGCCTTGCGTAAGCCACTGGCGCCTCCGGGGGCCGGGAAGGTTGGGTGGTTGCGGTGACCCGCGAGCCAGGAGACCTGCCGTGAGCCCTAACTCTCCCTCGGGCGGGGTGCCCCGGTGGAGCGGTGTCGGTGCCGTGCGAGGTCCTCTCGGATTCGCGCGTCGGTGTCGCGTCCGCGGCCGGTCCCTCCGCCTCCCTGTGTTCGGAGTGGATCGCCCGCATGACTTCGTCGTCGTTCCTTGAGCCCCAATCCACGCCCGGCATCGTGGCGCGGCGCCCTCTGGTGGCGCCCCCGCGCGCGGTGGTGCGCCGCGACGGCACCGAGGCGCCGTTCGACCGCGACCGCATCCGCTTGGCGATCGAACGGGCCGGTAAGGCGACCGGAGAGTTCGACGGCAGCGAGGCCGACCTACTGGCCATCCAAATCACCAAGGTGCTGTCCCACCGGTTCCACGACCGGCCGCCGCACATCGAACAGATCCAGGACGTCGTCGAGCAGGCCCTGATCTCGGCCAACCACACCGCGACCGCGCGCGCCTACATCGTCTACCGCGAACAGCGCACCCGCCTGCGCCGCGACCGCGAGACGGTGGTCGACGTCGGACGCTCCATCAACGAATACCTCAACCGCGCCGACTGGCGGGTGAACGCCAACGCCAACCAGGGCTATTCCCTGGGCGGTCTGATCCTGAACGTCTCCGGCAAGGTGGTGGCGAACTACTGGCTGTCGCACGTCTACCCGGCCGAGGTCGGGCGCGCCCACCGCGAGGGCGACCTGCACATCCACGACCTGGACATGCTGTCCGGCTACTGCGCCGGCTGGTCGCTGCGCACCCTACTGACCGAGGGCCTGAACGGCGTGCCGGGCAAGGTGGAGGCCAGCCCGCCCAAGCATCTGTCCAGCGCCGTGGGCCAGATCGTCAACTTCCTGGGCACGCTGCAAAACGAATGGGCCGGCGCGCAGGCGTTCAGCTCCTTCGACACCTATCTGGCGCCGTTCATCCGCAAGGACGAGCTGAGCTATGCCGAGGTGCGTCAGGCCATCCAGGAGCTGGTCTACAACCTCAATGTGCCCTCGCGCTGGGGCACGCAGACGCCGTTCACCAACCTGACCTTCGACTGGACCTGCCCGGAGGACCTGCGCGACGAGGTCCCGGTGATCGACGGCGAGGAGATGCCGTTCACCTACGCCGATCTCCAGGCCGAGATGGACATGATCAACCGCGCCTACATCGAGGTCATGACGGCCGGCGATGCCAAGGGGCGCGTGTTCACCTTTCCGATCCCGACCTACAACATCACCAAGGACTTCCCCTGGGACAGCGAGAACACGAACCGGCTGTTCGAGATGACGGCGAAGTACGGCCTGCCCTACTTCCAGAACTTCCTGAAGTCCGATTTGTCGCCGAACATGGTGCGGTCCATGTGCTGCCGGCTGCAACTTGATCTGACCGAACTGCTGAAACGGGGCAACGGTCTGTTCGGCAGCGCGGAGCAAACCGGGTCCCTGGGCGTTGTGACCCTCAACTGCGCCCGTCTGGGCTACCTCCACAAGGGGGACGAGGCGGCGCTGCTGGCGGCGCTCGACCGGCTGCTGGAGATCGGCCGCACCAGCCTGGAAATCAAGCGCAAGGTCATCCAGCAGCACATGGACGCCGGCCTGTTCCCCTACACGCGCCGCTATCTGGGCACGCTGCGCAATCACTTCTCGACGCTGGGCGTGAACGGCGTCAACGAGATGATCCGCAACTTCACCGGCGACGCGGAGGACATCACGACCGCCGAGGGCCATGCCTTCGCCGTGCGGGTGATGGACCATATCCGGGCGCGCATCGTCGCGTTCCAGGAAGAAACCGGCCACATGTATAACCTGGAGGCCACGCCGGCCGAAGGGACCACCTACCGCTTCGCCCGCGAGGACAAGAAGCGCTTCCCCGACATCCTTCAGGCCGGCACGCCCGACCAGCCGTACTACACCAACTCCAGCCAGTTGCCCGTGGGCTTCACGGACGATCCGTTCGAGGCCCTGGAGCGCCAGGAAGAGCTTCAGCGCAAGTACACCGGCGGCACCGTGCTGCACCTGTACATGGGCGAGCGCGTCTCCTCGGTCGCCGCCTGCAAGGCGCTGGTCAAGCGGGCGCTGGGGTCGTTCGCTCTGCCCTACATCACCGTCACGCCGACGTTCTCCATCTGCCCCACGCACGGCTACATCGCCGGCGAGCACGCCTTTTGCCCGAAATGCGATGCCGAACTCCTGGCGCGGAAGCGCCGGGACGCCGACCGCAACACCGATCTCTGAGACAAGGACCGATCCCCATGAGCCACCTGACCACCGCCGACATGCTGGGCACGCCCGCCGTCCTGGAACTGAAGGACGAGGAGCGCCAGCCCTGCGAAATTTGGACCCGTGTCATGGGCTATCATCGCCCGGTGTCGTCCTTTAACCAGGGCAAGCAGGGCGAGTTCGCCGACCGCGTGGCGTTCCGCGAACACAGCCGCACCGTTGACTGACCCAACCGCTCCCCGTCGCTTTGGGGACCTGCGCATTGGGGGCCTCGCCCGCTTCTCCACCGTGGACTGGCCCGACCGACTGACGGCGACCGTGTTTCTGCGCGGCTGCCCCTGGCGCTGCCCCTACTGCCACAACCCGGACCTGCTGACGGCGCATCCGCCGGACGACGCCAAAGACGTCGCCTGGAGCGATATCCTGGCGTTCCTAGACAGCCGGCGCGGCCTGCTGGACGGCGTGGTGTTCTCCGGCGGCGAACCGACCGCGCAGCGCGGCCTGTCCGACGCCATCGATGCCGTGCGGGCGCTTGGTTTCGCGGTGGGGCTGCATACCGGCGGCCCCTGGCCGGAGCGGCTGGCGACGGCGCTGCCCCGGCTCGACTGGGTGGGATTCGACGTCAAGGCGCCGTTCGATGACTATGCGGCCGTGACCGGCGTACCCGGTAGCGGGGTGGCGGCGCGGGACAGCCTGCGCCGACTGATCGCCAGCGGCGTGTCGTTCGAGGCCCGCACCACCGTGCATCCGGCCCTGCTGGACGCCGCTGCGCTCGACCGGCTGGCCGCCGATCTGGCAGCCATGGGCGTGCGGGACATCGTGCTGCAACACGCCCGCCCCACGGCCGCCCTGCCCGCCGATCCCGATGGGCGCTCGTTCCCGGCCCTGGCGGCGTCCCGGGCCACGGCGTTCGCGACCGTGACCACGCGCGCCGAATGAACGCCTCCGCCTTGACAGGCGGATCGGTGGCTCCTAAAGGTGACGATGTTGGTGGTTCCTCACGGTCTTCGGGCCGGAGGTGAAAAGGGAACGACGGAGCGGGTCCGAACCGGAACCGCAAGCCGTGGCTGCCCCCGCAACTGTGAGCGGCGAGATCCGTTCCGAAAGGCCACTCGGCCCCTTCGGGGACCGGGGAAGGTGGTTCGGATCCGTGACCCGCGAGCCAGGAGACCTGCCACCGACAGCGTCACTCTACCCACGGTCGGGGTGTGCCGGGGGTGCGGGCAAGCCGTTGCGGTGACGCGCCGTGTGGACGTCGCCGGGCTTGTCGAATGGATGCGCGCCAGTCGCGCCCTCCGCCAATGTCCAGGATCAGGGAATGGAAGCCGTGCGTCCGTGACGCGCCGGACCGTTCGCTGATGGCCGACGTCCGTCGTCAACCTGGTGGGGTGGCGTGGCGCGAACAGAGGGGACGTGTGCCGATCCGGCACCCCCGCGCGCATGGGCCGCCCCGACGATGGAGTGCGCGCCCATGGGTCCGTCTGATCCGTGCTATCCCTTATCCTCCGTTCTGGCCCGCCTTGCGGTGGTGGGCACACTCGCGCTGTCGGCGCCCAGTATCGCTTGGGCCGCTGAAGACTCCGACGACGACGATGCGATCGCCGACACCGCGATCACGGTCTCCGCGCCCCGGCTGGAGGGCGTTCCCCAGGAGCGCGCGACCGGCGCCGACACGACCGTCACCGCCGAGGAGATCGAAGACCAGCAGATCCGCCGGCTGGACGACGCCCTGACCCTCGTGCCCGGCCTGTCCCTGAACGGCCAACGGTCCGTCGGCCAGCCGCAGGCGATCTCCATCCGGGGTCTGGGGCCGCGCAACACGCGCGTGTTCATCGACGGAATCGAGGTCAGCGACACCAGCCGGGCCAATGCGCAGTATCTGACCGACGACCTGACCATGTCCGATGTCGAGCGGATCGAGGTTCTGCGCGGCGCGCGCCCCGGACGCTTTGGTGCGGACAACGGGGGCGGCGTCATCACCATCACCACCAAGCGCGCCACCGGCCCGTTGTCCGGTCATGTCGACGCCGAATACGGCGGCTACAACACATCCCGACTGAGCGGCGCCATCGGCGGCCAGCAGGGCCCCATCGACCTCCGCCTGTCGGCCAGCGGCACGTATTCCGACGGCTTTTCGGATTTCAACAAAAACCGCGGCGGTCGGGAAGAGGACCCCTACAACGCCTTCACGATTGGCGGTCGTCTCGGGCTTCAGGCCACCGACGACCTGCGGTTCGATCTGGTCGGGCGGTATCTGCAGGAACGCTTCGAGTGGGACTACGCCACCGGGGACGTCGACGGCGCCGACCGGCAGACCAAGCGGTTTGTGCGGGCCTCCGCGACCCTGGAGACGCTGGACGACACCCTGATTCACACCCTGGGGATCTCGGACACGCTGTCGACCCGCGACTTCGATGGCGCGGGACGGGGCAACGATTCCTATGACGGCGGGAAGACGCGGCTGGACTATGTCGCATCCTGGGCGGTCATGGAGGGCGTCTCGGTCGAGGTGGGCGGCGATGCGACCAACGAGCGCATCGATGTCTACGCGCCCAGCGGCGGCAATGCCCTGGCGCCCCGGAACGATGAAGAGCTTTGGAAGGGCGGCGGGTTCATCAGCCTTGGCGTGACGCCGCTGCAGGGGCTGGACCTGTCCGCGAGCCTGCGCGCCGACACGCATGAAAGCTATGGATCAGAGGCCACGTATCGCCTGGGCGCCGCCTATACGATCGAGCCGACGGGCACCACGCTGCGCGGCAGCTATGCCACGGCATGGCAGACGCCCTCTTTGTACGAGCGCTACGACCCCTGCTATGGCAACACCGACCTCGAGCCGGAGTCCAGCCGCAGTTGGGACATCGGCCTCGACCAGCGCCTGTGGGATGAGCGCGTGCTGGGCCATGTCACCTACTTCGAGAGTTCGACGCAAGACCAACTCGCCTGGCGCGGCGGCCCAGCGGACCGGCCGGGCTGCTACGGCGGCGGGTATGTGAACGTCGACGAGGCGTTCGCCCAGGGCGTCGAGGTGGGCCTGACCGCGCGTCCGCACCCCGATGTCGACGTCGGCCTCTCCTACACGTGGCAGAACGCGATCGACAATCAGACCGAAAAGCGCCTGGACAATATCCCGGTCAATCAAGGGACCGCCTCCGTCACGTGGCGGTTCGTGCGCGAGGGGACGGCGAATGTGGGGCTGCGCTACCGTGACCGGACCACTGGGTTCAACGGCAAGAGCGACGCGTTCTGGACCGCCGACGTCCGGCTCGCCTACGACATTCTGGAGACCGTGACCCTGCACGGCCGGGTCGAGAACCTGTTCGACGCCGACTACGAGGAGGTCGCGGCCTACGGCACGCCGGGGCGGGCGCTCTATGCCGGATTGACGGTCCGGTTTTGATATCGGCACCGCCATCCCGCCCCCATCGCGAGGAGGTTCATGCCATGTCCACGCAGACGACGGCCACGCCGGCGCCGATTCCCTACCTCGTCGAGGAACCGGGCGCCGGCCGGGTGGAGATCTTCCCCCTGCCCACCGACGAGGCGACCCTGCTGCAGTTGCTTAAGGACCTATTCGAGGGCGCCTGGGATCGCATCGTGTTCGGCACGCTGATCCAGGGCGCGGTCTACGAGATCCAGCTTACCGAGCCACCGCGCCGCATCAGTCTGCTGGATGGCTATGCCACCGTGGACCTGGGCGCGTGGCACTTCCACGTCTGCATCGGCGAGAACAAGGGCCTGCCGCACCGCCCGACCAGCCCGGCGCTGGCGGCGCACCGGCGGACCCACCGCGCCGAACTCGCCCGCATGCTGCGGCCGGACGGCACGCCGCGAAGCTGGCAGGTGAGGCTGTTCAACGGCCAGAACGAGAACCAGATGACCGTGTTCCTGCCGCATCCGTTCCTGGACCCAGGCGAGGTCATCACGGAAACGCCGGACTGGTCCCGCCTGGATCTCTGGGATGACCTGCGTCGGCGGTATCTGGGGCTGGAGCCGGATCCCCTGGACCGCACCGGCCATGGGAACCCATGCGGGGGCGGCTGATGGCGCGCGGGAGCCTGGTCGGCGCGCTCCTGCTGATCATCGGTCTCGCCTGTGGGGGACAGAGCTGGGGGGAACCCAGCCCATCGGGCGCGACGCCATTGCCGCGCGTCGCGTCCGCCACCGTATGCGGCGATCAGTACGTTCTGGCGCTGGCGGACCCGGCGCAGATCGCGGCCCTGTCGTCGCAGGCCACCGATCCACGCCTGTCGCTGCTGGCCGAAGACGCGGCGGCCTATCCGCGCCGGCCCAACGCCGCAGAGGCATATCTGGACGCCGGGGTGGATGTGCTCATCACGAACGCGTGGACCGACCACACCACGGCCCGCCTTCTGGAACGGTTCGGCGTGCGGGTCGTCCGGATTCCGACGTTGAACGACATGGATGCCATCGCGGCCATGACCCGCGACATCGGGCATGCCCTGGGCCAGCCCGAGCGCGGGGACGCGCTGGCCGCGCGCTTTGTGGCGCGGGTGGACGCGTTGCGTCAGGCCGCGCCGGGCCGGGACCGCCTGGCCCTGTACCTGCGGCCGGGCGGCGGCACGGCGGCGGACGGTGCG
Source organism: Roseospira marina (assembly GCF_014197855.1). Classification (GTDB taxonomy): domain Bacteria; phylum Pseudomonadota; class Alphaproteobacteria; order Rhodospirillales; family Rhodospirillaceae; genus Rhodospira; species Rhodospira marina. Next base: position 7,581 of record NZ_JACIGJ010000016.1, on the reverse strand, counting down.
TACGTCGCCACGCTGATGGAGGCCGCCGGTCTGCGCAATCAGGCCACGGAGGCCGGGCTGACCGGCTGGACGTCGTGGAACCTGGAGCGTTTCATCGCCGCCCCGCCCGAGGTGATCATCACCAGTTTCTTTAATTCTCCGGGCGCCGCAAGGGCGCGTGTGTTCAGCAACCATCCGGCCTTCGTGCGCCGGGCCGCGCGGATCGACCGTATTGACGTACCGGGCCGGAACTGGGTGTGCGGCGGCTGGGTCCTGGCGGAAGCCGCGGCGGTCCTGCAGAGCCGGTTGGAGCACCTGAACGCCGCGGACCTCCAGCCATGAGCGCCCGCGTGCCGTTTGCGATCGGGCTGCTCGCCGTGGGGCTGGTCGGAGCCCTTGGCGGCCTCATGATCGGCTATGTGCCCTATGGACCGCTGGCGGTGCTGGAGGGCTTGGCCGGACACGGCGACCCGGTGGTGACCGCCATCGTGCGCGAGGTCCGGCTGCCGCGCACCCTGCTGGCGCTGGAGGTGGGCGCGGCCTTGGGGCTCGCCGGCGCGGCTCTGCAAGGCCTGCTGCGCAATCCCCTGGCCGAGCCCGGCCTGATCGGCGTGTCGTCGAGCGCCGCATTGGGGGCCGTGATCGCCTTTCACTTCGGTCTGATGGCCTGGGCGGATTGGGCGCTGCCGGCCACCGCCATTCTGGGGGCCGCGACCACCACGCTGATCCTGCTGATGATCGCCCGGCGGGCGCCCGGCACCCTGACCCTGATTCTGTCCGGCATCGCCCTGTCGAGCCTGGCCGGGGCCTTGACCTCGCTGGCCCTGAACCTCGCGCCGAACCCCTATGCCCTAAACGAGATGGTGCTGTGGCTGATGGGGTCGATCAAGGACCGGTCGATGAACGAGGTCGTGCTGGTGCTGCCCTTCCTGATCGTGGGCAGTGGGCTGCTGCTGGCCACCGCGCGCGGCCTGGATGCCCTGACCCTGGGCGAGGAGACGGCGCAGACCTTGGGCGTCCACCTGGGGCGCCTGCGGGCGCTGGTGATCGTGGGCATTGCGCTGGTGGTGGGCGCGGCGGTCTCGGTCTCCGGTGCCATCGGGTTCGTCGGGCTGGTGGTGCCGCACATGATGCGGCCCTTCGTCGGGCACCAGCCCAGCCGCCTGCTGATCCCGAGCGCCTTGGGCGGCGCGGCCCTGGTGACGGTCGCGGATACCCTGGCGCGGGTCCTGCCGACCCACCAGGAGGTCATGGTCGGGGTGCTGACGGCGATATTGGGGGCGCCGTTCTTCCTGGCACTCGTTCTGCGGCACTGGAGGACCATGCCATGACAGGGCTCGTGACCGGCCTTGCGATCGAGGACGTGGGGGTGCGTATCGGCGGACGGACGCTCGTGGACGGTGTCACGCTGGAGGCGCCACGCGGGGCCGTCACCGGCGTCATCGGCCCCAATGGCGCCGGCAAGTCCACCTTGCTGCGGGCGATCGCCGGGGTCCTGCCCCATGCGGGACGGGTGACGTTGGATGGCGCGCCGCTGCCTCGCCCGGGCAGCCGGGCCCGGGCGCGTCTGATCGGGTTTCTGCCGCAAGGTCAGGACGTGCACTGGCCCGTCACGGCCCGGCGCGCCGTCGAACTCGGACGCCTGCCGCATCTTGGCCCCTGGCAATCGCTCGCGCGCGCGGACGTGGCGGCGGTGGAGGCCGCCCTGGCCAAGACCGACAGCACCCGGTTCGCGGACCGGCCCGTCACCGCCCTGTCGGGGGGCGAGCGAGCCCGAGTCCTGCTGGCGCGCGTGCTGGCGGCGCACACGGCGGTGATCCTGGCGGATGAGCCGGTCGCGGCGCTGGATCCCGGTCACCAGCTCGCGGTCATGGAGATGCTGTGCGACGAGGCCCGCGCTGAGCACCGCGCGGTGGTCGTCGTCCTGCACGACCTGTCGCTGGCGGCCCGCGCCTGCGAACGGCTGGTGTTGATGGATCAGGGCCGGGTGGTCACCGCAGGCCCGGCGGAGGCGGTTCTGGCCTCGCCTTGGCTCGATCGCGTCTACGCCGTTCGGTTCGGGCAGGGGCGCGTTCAGGCGGTGCCCGTGGTGACGCCCGTCCGACGGCTCGACGTCGAAGAGTGCCGCCGTGAACCGCAACGCCATGCCTCGTGACGGCAACGGAGGCGGCCATGCGCGACGATGCGGCCCTTCCCCGGACCCAGACGGACCGCCCTGCGCCCGCCGTTCGCTCGGCCCGGCCGCGCGAGATCGCGCTGGCCGGTCTGGCCTCCGTGGGGATCCATGGCGTGCTCGCGGCGGCCGTTCTTCTGGGGTCGGGGTCCGCGCCGGAGCCTGAGCCCGTCGGGCCGCCGGTGTTCGCGGTCCTGCTGGCGGGACCACCCGGGGGAGGCGGTGGCGCACCGGAAGCCGCACCAGAGACGGCGCCGGAACCAACCCCGGATACGGCGGACGAGCCCGCGCCGGAGACGACGGAGGCATCCGCGCCGGACACGGCGCCCGCGTCGCCACCCGAAACCGACGTCGACACCACGCCGGAACCCGAGCCGGAACCCGAGCCGCAACCGCAGCCCGAACCGATACCGGACCCCAAGCCCGAGCCCGAGCCCCAGCCTGAGCCGGAACCACCGCCACCAAGCCCGCCGCCACCGCGCCCGGCGGAGCCCCAAAGGCCCGCTCCATCGCGCACCACGCCCCCCCCGCAAACGGCACCGGATCGGGCGCCCCCTACCCCGGTGGCGCTGCGTCGGACGGGACCGGACACGGCCCGCTCGGACCGGCCGGCGACCACCGCGACGGCCGGCGCGCAGGGGGCTCTGGCGGCCGGGAGCGGTGATCCACATCACCCCCCGGGCTACACCCTTGGCAGCGCCCGGAACCCGGCCCCGACGTATCCGCAGCAGGCGCGGAGACTCGGCCAGGAGGGCACCGTCGTGCTGTCCGTCCGGGTCTTACCCGACGGCGCCGCGGATCAGGTGACCATCACGCGCAGCAGCGGCTACGGCCTCCTGGATCGCGCCGCCGCGAGAACCGTAGAAGGCTGGCGCTTCCGACCGGCCCGACGGGCGGGCATTCCGGTCTCCGCCACCGCCCGCGTTACCATCCGGTTCGTGTTGCGATGAGGGGCCGCCGCGTCACCGACCTCCCGGCCAAAACGGTCATACCCAAGCCCGATCGTGGGACGATTTGTGGGCCCGGCATCCCAGTGCATAAAAAAAAGGAAAGCAACGTAAGGCACTACGATTTAAAATACCTCGCGAGCCGATCCGCTCGATCTGCGAGGCCATGCTGGAGGTCTTCAACCGAACGCCAAGCCATCACACGCAGGGACCAAACACCTAGAAGCTGGGGGAGCCCGCAACCCGTTCCTCGTTGATCTTGGCTTCCGCTTCATGCAGCAGTTTGCTCATGCGCACTTCCAGCCGATGGCGCGTGATCTCCACGCCGGCGTTGGTTAGGTCCGCGTAGACCCGAGAGGCCAGGGCGTCCGGCGCGCCGTGCACCAGGGCGTAGTCGATCAGCGCCTGCGCGTACACGTCCGCGTCCCGTCCGGTCTTCCCGATCTCGGCCGCCACCCACAGCCCCAGCAGCTTGTTGCGGCGTGTCAGAATCCGGAAACGAAGGGCTTCGTCGTGTTCGTATTTGGCTTCAAACCCTTTTTCGCGGTCGCGGAACGGATCGCTCATGGTCCCCCCTTCTTCGTTCGCAAGGCCTACTGGCAGAACGGGTGCCCTTATACCCTCGCGACCGCAACGGGCCTACCCTAAAGTTGGATGCGCGGACAGCGCCCCTTATTGCGACGGACCGCCGGACCATCGGTCCTGCACCCGTCATTCAGGAAAGATCGTTTCGCATGTGCACTCTGGTTTTGTTGCGCCGCCCCGGTCACGCCTGGCCGCTGCTTCTGGCGGCCAATCGCGATGAAATGCGCGACCGGCCCTGGACCGCGCCCGGCCGCCACTGGCCGGATCGGCCCGAGGTGATCGCCGGACGCGATGATCTGGCCGGAGGCTCGTGGCTCGGCTGGAACGATCACGGCGTGGTCGCGGCGATGCTCAACCGTCACGGCACCCTGGGGCCGCAGGAGGGCAAGCGCAGCCGGGGTGAGTTGGTGCTGGAGGCTCTGGATCACGCCGACGCCCGCGACGCCGCAGAGGTCTTCGCGGACCTGAACCCCGAGGCCTACCGCCCGTTCAATCTGGTGGTCGCCGATACGCACGAGGCGTTCTGGGTGCGTCACGCCGGGACCGGGCCGGTCGCCGTGGAGGCGCTCGCGGAGGGGCTCTCCATGCTGACGGCCGCCGACGTCAACGATACGGGCGATCCGCGCATCGCCGCCCACCTGCCGCGTTTCCGGGCGGCCGCCGTGCCGGACCCGGAAGCGCCTGAGGGGTGGGCGGGTTGGACGGCCGTGCAGACGATGGGGCCGCCGCCGGATGCGGCGATGGCCGGGGCCGGCATGTGCTTCGCGTACGACAGCGGATTCGGCACCATCTGCGCCACCCAGATCGCGCTGCCGGCGCCCGCGCTGGACCCGCGCCCGCCCGTGATCCGGTTCGCCGCCGGCCCGCCCGATATGACGCCCTTCGTCCCGATGTGAACGCGGAACCGCGTAGGGATTGACCCGCCGTCGCGGCTTCGACAAAAAGGGCGTCCGCCGTGAGTCGCAGGGCCGCACGGTCTGGCGGGGCGGTCAGGAAGGGTGGCAGAGTGGTCGATTGCAGCGGTCTTGAAAACCGCCGTGCGGGCAACCGTACCGTGGGTTCGAATCCCACCCCTTCCGCCAGTTGAAGCATATCGCCTACATGCTAACCCATTGCCCGGCCATGGAAAACCTTGCTCGGGCAATGTGCGTTTGGGTTGGGTCCGTCGTTCGTGCTACACTTTGTGCTACACAAAACGCAGCACACAGGGAACGGCGGTGAGCATCCTCCTCCGGGGCAAAACCTACCATCTGCGTCGGCGTGTACCCTGTCGGTATGAGCCAGTAGAGCCGCGCAAAACCGTCTGGATCAGCCTGCATACGGACTCTGAAACGGTCGCCCGAGGCAAGGCGGATCGGGCCTGGGCGCAGATGATCGAAGCCTGGGAAGCCCGGCTTGCGGGCGATACGGAAGACGCCGAAGCCCGCTATGCTGCGGCCCAGGATCTGGCCCGGGTGCGGGGATACCGCTATCTGGACGTCGGTCGCGTGGCCCGATTGCCCGGCGAGGATTTGCTGGACCGGGTCGAGGCCGTGCCGGCCCCATCCGGCACGCCGGATTCCGTCGAAGCCTCCGCCTTGCTGGGCACGGTTCAGGACCCGGCCATCACACTGTCGCGAGCCCTGGACCTATACTGGACGCTTGCCCGCGAGAAGACCCTAGGGAAAAGCCCGGATCAGCTGCGCCGTTGGCGAAATCCTCGCATCAAAGCCGTCAATAACGCCATTGCGGTTATCGGCGACAAGCCGATCGAAGACATTACCCGGGACGACATGCTGGACTTCCGGCAATGGTGGCTGGAGCGCATCGAGTCCGGAGACGTCGGCGCGGGATCGGCGAACAAAGATCTGATCCACCTGGGCGCCGTCCTAAAGACCGTCAACAGCGTGAAGCGGCTCGGGCTGGACCTGCCCCTTGGAGAACTGGCCTTTCGGGAAGGCGAGCAGCGGACCCGGCCGCCCTTCTCCAGTCGCTGGATTCGCGAGAAGCTTCTGGCACCCGGGGCGCTGAACGGCCTCAACGGCGAGGCGCGGGCCATTCTGCTGGGCATGGTGAATACGGGGTATCGTCCCAGCGAGGGCGCCGCCTTGGATGCCGGAGCGCGTCACCGCCGCCGCGCTGGAGGACGCCGAGGCCGACATTGCCGCCACCTGCGCGCCCGTCGACGACCGCATGCTGCTGCGCCCGCCCGGCGCCGTGGACACCTTCACCTTCCGGGGCGCCCTGGTCGACGAGATGGACGGCACCACCCGCCCGAGCGTTCTGGTCTACGAGGGCCGTCTCGCCCAGCCCGACGCCGACAGACACCTGGGCCCGCGAGGACAAGGCCGGCCTTGGCTACACCATCAAGGGCGTGCGCTACTTCCGTTGGGAGATCGGCGACCAGACCCTGCACGAGATCGGCCTGATGCCGGCCAAGATGGTCGTCGCCGGCACCGATCTGCTCGCCGGCATCAACGCCGCCCTCGGCCGGTAGGGGCGAACCGCGTCACTCCGCCGCCCGGTCGAGGACCTCTTCGGCCCACTGGTTCAGGCTCTTGCCCGCCAGTTCCGCTGCCATGGCGGCCCGGCGATGCACCTCCGGATCGACCCGGAACATCACCTTGCCGGAGTACGGCTTTTGCGGCGCCTTGCCGACCTTGATGCAGGCGTCGAGGTAGTCGTCGACCGCCTCATGAAAGGCCGTCTTCAGATCGGCCACCGTGTCGGCATGGAACCCGACCCGGTCCTGAATGCCGGCGATATGGCCCACGAAAATCTCGTCGTCGGCATCGAACTCAATCCGGGCGCTGTAGCCCTTGTAGGTCATGGTGCTCATGGCGTGACCCCTATGGCCTGGAGGAAGGCGCGGGCATCCCGGACCTGATAGCGCTTGGCTTCCTTGGCCGGATGCGGCCGGTGAAAGGACGCCATCGCATCGCCCCGTGCGAACCGGACGCGCGACCCGCTGCCCTCGATCCGCTCCGCGCCCACCGCAAGCAGCAACGCCTCGATATCCGCCCAGGCGATGGTCCCGGACACGGGATCCCGGAACACGGCCTCCAAGGTCTTTTTGTGCTTGCTGTTCATGCAAGCATCATAGCCACCGCGCGCCGGTGACGCAAGCGCCAGACGCTAGCAGAAACCGGCACCCCATCCTCTCCCACACAAGGATCTGTCCCATGACCCCCGTGACGCTGTCGCGGCCGATCAGGATGTACAGAACGCGCATCTCCGGCTCCAGCACCGGCATCAGCGCGGTGGCCGCGGCGGTCTGTGCGACGCGATCGATGACGCACGGGATGGACAGGCGGCGGAGGCTGCCGTCGTCCTTGCGAATGTCCACCGGCCGCAACGGGCCGGGGCGATAGGTGCCACCGATCAGGTCGCGGCGCAGGCGCAGCAGCCGCGTGGGGCTCTGGATCGCGAACTGCCCCACGGTTTGCCCGTCGCCGCCGGGACCGCCGGCGTTGTCGCGCACCCGCTCCCAGGCCTCCTGGAGCGTATCCAGGCGCACCATGTGCTCAAACACGCCTTGCGAGGGGTGTTTGCGAGGGGTGTGGAAAATTATTATCGTTCTGTTTTAACATGATAATATGGCCTTTTTGATGGGTTTGAAGGCCAAATCTGAGGGCGAACGTCGGATAAAGATGCTGGACCTGTGGAAACATGCCCAAAACTATTGCGCTTGTCCATGGGGTTGCAAGAGGTTAGGTTGAGTCCCTGGCCGCTCAGCGGTCAGGATTGAGACCGCCCAGCTCGTGGCGAAGAAGACACCGTAGCTGCCGATAACCAGCGGCCGGAAGTTGAGCTCCTGGCCGTCTAGGCTGACTCGACATTCAGCGCATCCAGAGCATGGCGGCTGCGATCTGCAGGAAGCCGAGGAAGTGGATGGCACGCCGGTCGAAGCGCGTGGCG
>NZ_JACIGJ010000015.1 GCF_014197855.1 Roseospira marina | reverse complement strand
GGGGTTGTGCAACCGGCCGCGACGTTCTCGCGGGCCTCCTCGGCGATCCTCTGGGACGGTGCTGCGTTCCAGGCGGTCGGTCCCGACGTGCCCCGCATCGAGGCCGGCGCGCTGCTGATCGAGAGCGCGGCGACCAACACCGCGTACCAGTCCACGGACATGGCCGTCTTCGCATCGAGTTCCAGGTTGTTCACTCGGCTCGAAAGCGCGGGAGTCGGATCCTGGGCTCGGCTGACCGCCGCCACCGACGGCACAGCCCAACTGATCGCCGGCGCCGACGCCATGACGGTCGGGGCGACCTACACGTTCTCGTGCTATGCCCGCGCGGGGACACGCGATCAGATCTTTTTGCAGGGCCGGGAACATCGGTATCCGAAAACGAACTTTGACGTGACATCGGGGACGATCATCTCCGAAGCGTCCGAATACACCAGTGTCATCACCCCGCTGACCGGCGGCGCCTATCGGTGCGCCATCACCTTCGTCGCGGACGCCACGACGCCGTACATTCTCGCGCTCGGGTTCGCGGCGCTGGCCGGGGAATCAGCCGATTTTTACGGCCGGCAGGTTGAGCGCGGGCCGCGGGCCACGTCCCTGATCGCGACCGGCGATGGCGCCGCGACGCGCGCCGCCGACGTCCTGACGTTCACACCCGCGACCACCGGCACCGCGTCCTTGATCGGCACGGCCGCCGACGGCACCGCATACCCGGCGGGCGCCCCTCACATCGTGGGCGTCTCGCCCGGCGTGCCCTGGACCGCTCCGCCCGGCCGCTGGTCGGACGTGTGGGTCATGGAGGCCGCGGTCCAAGCGGGCAATCTTGAATGACCTGGCGAGGGTCCCAATCAAAACGAGTTGGCCCGAATAGTCTCTGGCCTCAATCTGTTGTTGCTGGTACAATACATCAGGTTTGATTTATGGGCGGTGACATGACGACTCCCGAACAGGGCCTGACGGTGTTCCGCACCGAGATCAATGCCCGCATCGAGAATATCGAAAAGTGGTTGGAGCGCGTCACTGTCGCGGTCGAGAAGCTGACGGAGAACCGTGAGCGGATCGTCGTGCTGGAGCTGAAGCTGAAGGCTGAACTAACTCGGCAGGACCGGGAGATCGAGCTTTTGCATCAGGAGATGACGAAGATCGCCGAGGTGTTGGCTAACATCCGTAAGGACAATACGCGTCAGGCGGTCAGCATCGCCAAGCTGGACGTAGTGAAGGGCGGCGCCTTGGCGGTGATTGGCGTAATACTTGGCGGCGTCGTGACCTACTTTGTCAATCTGTGGAAGAGCTGATGTCGCTGTTCGTCACCTGGATTCTCGGTCTTTTCGGAAGACGCTCTATAAAGCTCGTGGGTGCGCTTTTTGCGCTCGTCGCTGTCGTTGCGCTCGTGCTGTACGTGACATCGCTCAGGGACGCGCTCAACGACGCCCAGAGCGCATTCCGCGACGAACGTCGCGCACGCATCGAAGCTGTCGCCCAAAGCGACTTCTGGAGAGCAGAACATGACCAGGCGACCCGGCGCCTTGAGGAGCTAGTGGCCGCCGACCGAGCCAGTCAGGCACGCATCGCGACGCTGACCGGAACCCTTGCACGGCTCGATCTGGAGGCGCCCCGTGATGACCAAGTTGCCGATCGTCTTGGTGCTGCTAATGCCGATCTTAATCGGTTGCTCCACAACGCAACACGTCTCAGCGCCGGAGCTGGTTCCCATTACGCACCCCGAGACTCCCCGTCCGGTGGCGCTGGAGAATGAAACCTTTTCGTTGTCCGAGAATGGGCGATATTGCATGACGCCAGAAAGCGTCCGGATCATGCTCAGGAACAAAGCCGAACTTCTTCGCTGGGTCGAGGAAGCACAGAACATTTTGAATTATTACCAAAGCATGTAGATAGGGCAGGTGCGGCACGGCGCCGCTTAAGAGTCGTGAATTTATTAAGATATATAGCTAATATATTACTTAATAGGGAAGCGGCGAGGGCACGTCCTGCGGTATGTTCCGCTAGTTTAGTCAATTATGACTTATGAGGAAGAAGAGCGATGCGGGATATGGCGAAGGATACTTGGGATCTGTCTGAATTGCGTCCAGAAAGCCCGGCTACTCACGGCGTGACGGTCGCGCCCAATGACGTCGCGGATCTCGCGTTCGTCTCGCGCGCCCTTTACATCGGCGGTCAGGGCGACGTTACCGTCACCATGCTGGGTGGCGAGACCATGACCCTGAAGGCGATCCAGGGCTGGGCGCCGCTGCGCGTGACCCGCGTGATGGCCTCTGGCACCACAGCCACTCATATCGTGGCGGTGTGGTAATGCTCGGCTTCGGTTTCAACGTGAGCGCAGCGGCCGTTCTAGCAACACATGCGCCGATCGAGATCGTCGCGCCGACGCTGGGCGAGGCCCTTGCGGACGTGGCTATCGACGGCACGAGCAGCCTCATGGTTGAGACTACGCCGGCCTTCAAAGGTCTGTTATTGACCTATGCGCTCGTCTTGGCGCCGGCCTGGATGACGATCAACGAAGACACCGGTCGTATTACTGGGATTGCGCCCAATAGGGACGCGACCGGTGTCGTGACGGTGCGAGCAACGAACCGCGCCGGCAGTGTCGAGATTATGTTCAACTACGCCATCATGGCGATAGACATTGTGGCGCCGAGCGGCCACACGTTGAGGACCGGTGCGCCCCGATATGGTGCCTCGACGGCCGTGGCCGTCGAGGTGATGCTGGAAAACGTCGAGATCGGCGCAGCCTGGCGGCTGCATGTGTCCTCGGCCGGCGGTGGCGATCCAATCGTACTGACCGGTACGACGGCAGCCGCGAACGAAATCTTCGACATCGACGTTTCGAGCTTGTCGAGCGGACTATTGACGCTCTCGATAGTCGTGAAGGATGCCGCGGGCAACGAAGCTCTGCCAGTCACCACGACGACGATGCTGGACAAAGTCGGGCCAAGCCTTGTGACGCTTGTGGCCGAAGCGCGAGATTCAACGACGTTTTCGTGGACCGCGTCCGCGAGCGAGACGGGCACGCTGAGGTGGGTGGCGATCCCGGACGACGCGATGACGCCGAGCGTTGAGGAGGTGCTGAGTGGTCAGGCAGCCGGCGGCTTGGCTCCTCTTGCTTCAGGCTCGGCTGTTTTGACGACCGGTTCCAACACGGGCTTCGGAACGGGGCTGCCGTTCGGCCGCAGCGTAGTGCTGGCGTTTGCGGCGCGCGACGACGTGGACAACGCCTCGGCCTTGGTCACGACGGTCAGCGTCGTCATGCCGCCGCCGCCGCCGCCGCCGCCACAGCTTGTGGATCAGGACGTGAATATGGGGGCGCTAACTCGCTCGGACGGCGGAGTGCGGTTGTCGAGCGCGTTGGTCAACAAGGGCGGCCCGATAGAAGGTTGGACACTGAGCGGCGTAGATGCGGACGCTTATCGGATCGACGGCGAGCGTTTGTATCCGGCGAGCACCGGCGGCGTCGCGGACGGACATGTGCTGACCATCACTGCCACGGGGCCGGGCGGCTCCAACTCGGCGACGGTCACGATCATCGCCGTGGGCGCCATGGCGCGCGCCTATTCGGTCGCCTCGGTAAATGCGGCCAGCGCCGCATACGGCGCGGCTCGTGGCGGAGATTCCGTCTTGTTCGCAGGCGGCCTGTATTTGATGGCCGACGGCGGACGTATAAGCCGGTCTGGCGCGCCGAGCGAAGCGAGTAGAGAAAACCCGGTCATCATTGGTGCGCATCCGCAACAAGAGGTTCAACTCACAGGCGTACGTCTCGACCCGGGCGATGCTGGGCCAAACACGTCGCTTTTCACGACGTTCCGTGGTTTGAGTTTTGTCGACGACCTGACGGGTGACGCCGTCGGACGCCCCAGCTTATTGGAGATCGAGGGCTGGGACGTCAGTGTCGAAAGCTGTCTGTTTATCTCGAATTGGCAGGAAAATACGGCACCAAACGCGCGCGTGGCGATTAGAACGATGTCTCGTGCGGATCGCCTTCGGGTTGTTGATTGCGAGTTCGACGGGTGCTTACAAGGCATTAACTTTGAGGGCTATGACGTATATTTTTCATACCTTGTGATGCGGCGAATTTTAATGGACGGCATCTTCGCGGGTATCTGTTCCAGAACGACAATTGAGAACTGCGCAATTGTCGATAAGGCTTTGAGCTACGTGGCGATCGACGTTACGTCGATCCGTCCGAATCCGAATAATCCCGCGAAGACCGATCTTGTTCTGACGAGCGCGGCCGATTTGGGCCGGGCCAAAGGCTGGACGCTTTATGGCCTCAGCGATGGTGCCGGAGCACTGGAAGGTTGGTTCGTCGGTGACAACTACACGCTGAACGGCGACACACTGACTATCTCCTACGACAGTTCGGATCTGCCGCTTAACGCGACCTGTGTCATTCAGGGCGATACCGGCAAATACGGCGATTGTATTCAGTTCGCGTCGCGAGATGTCGGGCAGCAGGACGATGTGACGATACAAGGCTGCTTTCTTGGTCGGGGGCTGGGGCCGAAGTATGTTAGCGGAGGCCGGGGCATTTACGGCGGCTTGACTGACAAGGCTATTCAACTCAGAAAGCGCTGGCGGATCGTGAACAACTTGATCGTTGTGGCGCGAATTTGCGGTCTGTCGGTAGATGACGTGCAGGATTCTACGATCCGTCACAATACGGTCCTCAATCCTCTTGGTGCGTTGCCGCGTGATGGCGTGTCGGACGCGCGAATCATGATCGGCGGGGAGATCTCGGCGAACAACGTTGTTATAGACAATATCGCCAACGGCATTTCCGCGCCAGCGGACACGATTTTGTCGAACAACATCACGCTGCCTCTGGATCGAGATTTCGAACCGACGGTGGCCGATATCGCAGCTTACCAGAGCGTGTTTCGGGGTCCGATCCCGGTCACGAACGGCGGTCTCGACCCGAAAGTCTACCGTCCAAAGTCGGGCCTTACCGCAGGTTGGGGCGCTGTAGAGCCGGCTCGGGTGGACTTGGTTGTTGAGGGGGTTGTGCAACCGGCCGCGACGTTCTCGCGGGCCTCCTCGGCGATCCTCTGGGACGGTGCTGCGTTCCAGGCGGTCGGTCCCGACGTGCCCCGCATCGAGGCCGGCGCGCTGCTGATCGAGGGCGCGGCGACGAACGGGGCATATCATTCCGCGGATACATGGATTCTGTCGTCCAGCTTCGGCACCGTTACCAAAAGTGATGATTTTGGGGTCGGAGCCTGGGCAACGTTGACCACCAACGAAGATAGGAACGCTCAGCTTCTTGGTGCAGCCAGTGGTATGATTGTTGGCGAGATTTATACGTTTTCTTGCTATGCGCGTGCAAAAACACACGATGACATATTTATACAAGGCCGGCAAAAAACTAGTTATCCGAAAGCAACTTTTGATCTAGCAAATGGTATGGTTGCTGAGGAAAAGAAAGAGTACAAGAGCGTTATTAAAAACATGAAGAACGATATTTATCGTTGTTCTATTACTTTTGTGGCCGATACCGCCAAGTTTTATATCCTTACGATTGGGTTCGTGGCAGAAGCGGGGAGTTCTGTTGATATATATGGCCGGCAGCTTGAGCGCGGTTCACATCCCACATCTTTAATCGCGACCGGCGAGGGCGCCGCGACGCGCGCAGTTGACGAATTGACCTACACGCCCGCAACCGATGGTACGGTGCGTCTGGTTGGTACCGATGTCGACGGAGCTGTTTATTCGACTGCTGTGCCGCGGATTGAGCTTCTCACCTCTGGGATGCAGTGGACCGCGCCGGCAGGTCTATGGTCGAACATTTGGGCGGAAATGACATGATGGAGACCCTGTATCTGTGGGCGCCGGATGAGGCCGCGTTGATCGCCGCCGCTGTCGAGGCCCTGCCCGAGCTGCTGGACGGCGACACCTGGGTGGTGCGCAGGCCAGACAGAGAGGTTGGATATCCACGCACAGCGGACGGCGCGGTGATGCTCGATGTGATCGGTATTCAGCCGTGGGAGATCGAGCCAGTTTATGACTCGAATGGCCAGAAGACGACGAGTGGAGTTCGGGCCGCTGGTTTTCACACCAATCTGATGTATCGCGCGACCGGCGAGGCTCGCGCTCAGGCGCTTCTCGTAGCGTTGTTAGCCCGGGGTGGCGAGCAGCGTCATCCGGATACGCCGGTACGCATCTGGGCCGGAATCTAGCGGCAAGTAACGTGGATGGTAGACGTATGACTCAAAAGATCAATCAGAATGGATTGAGCCTCATCAAGCGTTGGGAGGGGTTTCGCCGACGAGCGTACCTGTGTCCGGCTGGTAAATGGACGATCGGCTTTGGTCACACGGCTGGCGTTAAGCGCGGCGATACGGTCACCATGGAAGAGGCTGAACGCCTGTTGAGTGAGGATCTGACCGCCGCCGAGCGGGCGGTTCGCGAGCTGATCAAGGTCGCGCTGACCGAGAATCAGTTCTCAGCTTTGGTGAGTTGGACGTTCAATCTCGGCCGTGAAAATCTGCGCACCTCCACGCTGCGTCGAAGGCTCAATGCCCGCAACTACGGCGCCGTGCCGGATGAGATGCAGCGGTGGAATAAGGTGCGGGATCCAGAGACCGGCGCGTTGGAGGTCAGTTTGGGTCTGGTCCGGCGTCGAGCCTCCGAGGTTGATCTGTGGATGTCGAAGGACGGCACGGTTGCCGAGGACGGCGACATGCCGCAAGCACCCGAGGCGATCGAAATCAAGTCGCTCGCCAAGTCGCGCACAGCCATCGGGTCGGCTACCGCCGGCGCCGGCGGTGCGGGTCTGGTGGCAGACTCCGCGCAGGAAATCATTCAGGCCGCACAGAGTGCCGAGCAGCACATCAACACCGGGACGTGGGTCGGTCTCGTTCTCGGTACCATCATTCTTGTCGCCGCAGGTGTGGCCTTTTACGCACGGATTGATGACTGGCGGAAAGGACGTCGCTGATGATCGGGCCGCCCACGAGGCGGCCTTTTCATTGAACCGGAACCAAATCGACATAGTGCAGGACCGCCATGGCCCGGAAGATTTCCCAGCCCACTCGGGCGCAAAGTCGTGAGCAGAAAAAGATGAGAGTCCGTGACGCGCGCAACGCCGAACCCCTGTTGAGTCTGGTGCGTGAGCAGGAGGCGCGCGAGATGACGAGAGTGAAGCCGAGCCGGGCCGATACCACGGAGTACGCGCCGGCCACGCCGAACCAGGCGCTCTACGACCAGTTTATCACCACGAAGGAGATCGTGTTCGGTCTCGGCGTCGCGGGCACGGGCAAGACCTGGTGGAGCGTCAAGCGGGCCTGCGCGGCGCTCATGAGCGGCGAGATCAGCACGATCGTCTGTACCCGGCCGGCGATCGAGGCCGGCGGCAGCCTGGGATATCTGCCGGGCACCCTGGAGGAGAAGTTCGCGCCCTACTTCCTGCCCGTGCGCGAGGCCCTGGAGCAGTTTCTCGGCTCGGGGCACTACACCTACCTGGTCGAACACGGTCGCATTCAGGTGACGCCCCTGGAGTTCCTGCGGGGCGTTACGCTCAACAACACCTGGGTGATCGCCGACGAGATGCAGAACGCCACGCGGACCCAACACAAGCTGCTGCTGAGCCGGTTCGGCCAAAATTGCAAGATGATCCTGAACGGCGATCCCGAGCAGTGCGACCTGCCGAACATCGGCATGTCCGGCCTGCACGATGCCTGGATCCGGCTGCGCGACGAGACGGGCGTGGGCGCTGTGCATTTCGAGCCCAACGACATCGTGCGCTCGGGGATGTGTAAGACGGTCATTCTGGCCTACCGGCGCCCCGTGCCAGAATCAGCACTGTGCGAAAATCGCTATATGCAAACAGTCGAGAGTGAACGCGCTGGTCTGGAGAGGATGCTCCGGGCCAGCTAACATGGCCGGATGCAATGATTCCTGAAACCGAAACACTGGGTGCCTTTCCGGGCGCCCAACGTTCCGCAGCCGCGTGCGAATACGTGATGATCTCCCGTATTCCACGCGAGCGTCTTGAACCCGAGCGTGTTCTTTTCCAGCACAAGTGGTTCGACTATCGCTTCATGCACCCGACGATGGCGACATCGTACTATGCGCAGTGCTACAAGGACGTTTACAGACGGCTGTTCGCGCGGCACATCGACCGAGACGTCTCGCGTTACGTCGCCGGCATCAAGTTGGGCGATATCTTCGCCAAAACGGATGATGAGAAGCTGCTGAAGTCGCAGTCGGGCACGATCTCGGCCTGCTGGCGCGGCCGGCAAACCGCGGACGCTCTGGGTATTCCGTATCCGCTCTTCATCGAGCTGGCCATGACCAAAGCCCTGAGCTGGCAGCGCAAGTACATGCCGCGGCCGCAACAGCTCTACTCGGATCAGATCATCGAGGCGGTCGAGGGCGGCTGGCAGGAGCGAACCAGGGGCCGCTTCATCATCGCCCAGGATCCGCGTTACCGGCTCAATGCCTGGGCCGGCACGCCCGCACAGATCGCTCATGAATCCTGGGTCTGCACGCAGATCATCCGCCGCAGCCCCGGCACCCAGCTACATCTTCTGGAGCAACATCTGACGGTCGACCCGCTGATCCGCGAGGAGGCGGCGCGCGCTCGGTTCGACGGCGCCCTGGTGAATGAGGCGTTGGGATTGCGCTGAGCAATTTTCCACGCACAGATAAATCAAATATGATTATATACTCAGATGCACGCGCACATCACAGGAGGACGCTATGCGTGACCGAAGTGAACAGAAGCCGGTTGTACCGAAGCCGGCGCGGCCGCGCCCGAAAGCCTGGACCCATCAGGGCGAGCTGAAGGAGTTGATCGGCCAGAAGGTCGAGATCGAGCTGGCGGTCGGTGGCGATCTGCGTCAGCGCGTCGGCTTCTTACTCGCGGCGGACCCCTACACGATCAAGCTGCGGCTTTCCGGAAATCGGACGGGCGAGGTGCGCACGTTCTTCAAGTCGGCGCTTCTTGACTATCGGGTGGTGGAATGACTGAGGCGGCCGCCGTGGCGGAACCGTCCGAGGCGGAGCCCGAGACAGTTCGCTATGAGTTTGGCGAGGAGTTCCAGGCCAAGATCGTCGCGCTGTCGATGCGCGATCCCTCGTTTCTGGCGCGCACGACGGGCCTGGTGCGGCCGGAGTATCTGACGAACGTGGGTTATGCGACCCTGTTTGATTTGGCCGCCACGCACTTCGACAAGTTCAAGGGGCCGCCGGATCGCGCCACGCTGGGTGTGCTGCTGAAGGAGGCCGTCGCCACCAAGAAGATCCGCAAGGACATCCTGGATGACGTCAAGGACGCGGTGCGGGGCGCGTTCACAGCCGATCTGTCCGGCGGCGCGTTCGTCGTCGAGAAGGTCAGTGAGTTTGCCCGTGAGCGTGCGGTCGAAAGTGCCATGCTCAAGTCGCTGGAGCTGCTGGAGCGGCGTGATTTCGGCAAGATCGACCGCCTCATGCGCGACGCCCTTCTGGTCGGCGCGAACGAGGCGGATCAAGCCTATGACTACTTCGCCACGATCGAGGGTCGCACCGAGACGCGCCTGGCCATGGCCGCCGGCACACACGCCTACAACGGCATCACCACGGGCATCGCGGAGCTGGATGCCATCCTCTATCACCGGGGATGGGGCCGCAAAGAGCTGTCGCTGATCATGGGGCCAGCCAAAGGCGGCAAATCGCTCGCCCTGGGCCAGTTCGCCCAGGCGGCCGCGCTGAGCCCCAAAAAGTACAACGTGCTGCTGGTCACGCTGGAGGTGTCGGCGCCGATCTACGCGGATCGTCTGGACTCGGCGCTGTCCGACGTGGCCATGAAGGCTCTCAAGGACAACCCGCACTCCGTTCGTTCCGCGATCGAGAAGGCCCGTGCCAACGCCGGCTTGTTGAAGATCCATGAGTACCCGACCGGCACGCTAAAACCGTCGCAGTTGCGGCGGCTGCTCGAAAACTACCGGGCGCAGGGCATCATCTTCGATCTGGTGGTGGTTGATTACGCCGACATCATGGCGCCGGAGTACCGCTCGGACAACGACATCTCCAACTTTCGCTCAATCTACATCGACCTGCGCGGCATCGCGTCCGAGGGCAACCTGGCCATGCTGACCGCGACGCAGACGAACCGCGAAGGCGCCAAAAAGGTCACATCGTCGATGACGGACGTGGCCGAGGATTTCAACAAGATCCGTACAGCCGACATCGTGATCTCCATCAACGCCACGCAGGAGGAGAAGGACACCGGCGAGGCGCGTCTGTACTTCGCGGCGTCGCGCAACACAGAAGATGGCTTCACGATCCGGATCCAGCAGGATCGGAGCCGGATGAAGTTTATCAAGAAGGTCTTGGGTCGGGAGTGAGCCATGAAGATCGGCGACGGATTCCGATACCGTGGTGACGAGTATGCGTTCGCTACGCCGTTTTTGCGCAGCCGCGGTGCGAAAATAAAAAAATGGCTGCTGCCTACATTCGATGACAGTTCAGGAATGCGAGCTTGGACCAATAAGTCATTCCCGGCGCTCACGCCGTTCGTACTAATCGACATTGAAACGAAGCGCAAAGGCGCCAAGGGTAGGGACTTGGCGGACCTGTACGTGTTCGCACGGGTCGATGACGATGGACGCAAGATGACGGATCAGACCGGCATTCTTATAGCGGACATCAACGAAAAATTCATGAAGGACACGACGGTCGGTCTAACCCTTGGCATCAAGGCGTTCGATGATGAGGGCGAGTACAAGACGGCCGAGCCGACCCGGATCGACGTGGCGGCGGAGATCGCGGCTAATCCAGCCTGGGGCGCGTTCTGATGGGGGACCTTGAGGAGCTGTTGGACGCCTTCGACATCGAGGCGTACCTGGACGCCGAGGGCCTGACCTACAAGATCAGCTCCGGGCAGAGCGGGCAGCAGTTAAACCTGAAGGAGTGCCCGGTCTGTGGTGACACGCGCTGGCGCGCCTACCTGAACGCTGAGACGGGCCTAGGGAATTGTTTCGTCTGTGACGCCACGTTCACCAAGTGGAATTTCGTGCGCGAGCATCTTGGCGGATGCAGCAACGGCGAGATTTTCCGGCACATTCGCGATGCGACGCGCGATCAGGGATGGCGGCCGCGCCGGACGCTCGTCGTGGCAACGGAGAACACGGCCGAGATCAAAATCCCGACCTCAATTCCGCTGCCTCATGAAGGACAGAACCTGATCTATCTGGAGCAACGCGGGTTCGATATCGACCTCGTGCGCGCCTTCGGACTGAGTTACTGCCAGGATGCGTGGTGGAACTACACCAAGGAGGATGGCAGCCGCGGCGGACAGAATTTCGGCGGTCGGGTCATCATCCCGGTCTACGACCTGGACGGAGAGTTGGTGACGTTCCAGGGGCGCGACGTGACCGGCACGAGCGACCGCAAGTACCTGTTCCCCGCGACGCTGCCGGCGACGGGCCGCTTCCTCTACAACGGCCACAACGTCCTGCACACGCGCCGCGTGGTGGTTGGTGAAGGTGCGTTCGACGTCATGGCGCTCAAGAAGGCCATCGACGGTGGGTCGGCGCTGCGCGACATGGTGCCGGTCGGCACCTTCGGCAAGCACCTGTCGGTCAACGACAACGGTCGCGACCAGGTGGGTGCGTTCCTGGCGCTGCGGCGAGGTGGGGTGCGCGAGGTGACGATCTGCTGGGATGGAGAGCAGGCGGCCCTGGAGGCCGCCTGTCAGGCCGCCACGCTGCTGAGCGGCATCGGCCTGGCCGTTAAGATCGCTCTGTTGCCGAAGGGGTGCGATCCGAACGAGGTGCCGTCGGATGTGCTGCGTCAGGCGCTCATTCAAGCCAAGCGCGCGACCGCGGCGCAGATCGTGCGTTGGCGTTTGCGAAATCCCTACAGGAGATAAATCATAAATGATTCATCTCCGCGTGATTCTTGCTATATAAAGTCTGCACGCATGATCACGTCGGAGGACGTAATGGAAATTACCGTTACAAAAACAAAGATGGAGCACGCTAGCGGCACCAAAAGCTATCAGATTTTGGTTGTCGAGGATCGAAATAGTCCAGGACGCGACATCGTATTCGGCAAGCAATGGGGCAAGAAAGGCGCGGCCGGTCAGACCCAATTCGAGATTCACAAGTCTCGGGTCTTGCCACATAAGCGGCAAACCTTGCAGTGTCAGAAAGAAGGGCGCGGCTACGTCGTCAAGAGCAACAGGGAGCAGACCTGCACGTCGATCGCCGAGCTGCGCAACGCCATCGGCGTGCGTATGTGGCGGGACATGTTGGATCCGCTCCTGACGATTTTGCCCGAACACGCCGCGGAGCTGCGCGGCGCCGGCGCCGGCACCGGAAGCTCGGCTCGCTGGGACGAGGATGGAACGTCGCTCGGGCCGGCGGAGAGGGTGCCGCGGCACGCCCAGGTCGAAGCCGAGCTTGAGCGGACGCCGGCGGAGCTGATCGAGGAAAACGCCAATTGGGGAATGTTTTGATGGACACGTTCGTCTACAAGCGCGGCATGTTGGCGCCGCAGAACATGGCGCGCATGACATGCCCTGTCTTTCCACTGGATGTTGAGGTTCGAACCTGCTTCCGGGTCCATGATCTGTTCATGAAGGGCAAGCCGCACCCGAAGCGGGCCGGCTGCAACGCCTGTATGGCCGCCGGCAAATGTCCGGCGCGTCTGATGGTGCAAGAGAGCATTCGGGCGCCACGGCCCGTCTACTTCTCCGAGACGCCGGCGATGGTCACGTTGTCCGACGACATTCTCGAAGATGTCGGCTGCATCGTTGTTTCGTCCAAAATGATAAATCAATTTGGATGTACCTCGAAGGAGGTCGCATTCATCGAAGCCGCGACAACGCCGCGGCACGAGGTGGCTAAGACGAAGCGCCGTCGCGGTGCGGTCCAAGCCCCGAAATCCACTCTCACGCCGCGCCCCGCGCATGACGACGCCCCGGCGGCCGCCGAAACCGGCGACATGGCCGCCGCGGTGACGGCGGCCGCCGTACACATGAAGGAAGCATCTTGATGGATGGTTACATGGTTCACGGCATTCTTGAGGACATCGCCAAGACGTCCTCGCGCACTGAGAAGATCGCCATTCTTGGCCGGCACATGAGCGATCCCGTGTTCAAGCGGGTTCTCGTGGCGGCGTACGATCCCTTCGTGACCTATGGCCTCACCCCGCCGAAGTGCGTCGGCGCCGGCCCGCAGTCTCTCACGATGGATTCGAAGTTTTGGACCGTGCTGGAGCAGTTGGCGAGCCGGACGATCACCGGGAACGCGGCGCGCGACCTGGTGCAGGAATGGCTGCTCGATGTTCTCGACGAGCCGAGCAGCAAGGTCGCGACCATGATCTTGAACAAGGATCTGCGGTGCGGCATCACGGCCAAGTCCATCAACAAAGTGGCGCCGGGCATGATCCCGGAGTTCACCGTCATGCTGGCGCACAAGTTCGAGGATAAGCGCATCAAGACGTGGCCGGTCGCTGTCGAGCCCAAGCTCGATGGCCTGCGAACGGTCATTGTGGTGAACGACGCCGATGTTCAGTTCTTCTCGCGCACCGGCAAGCCGTTCGCCGCTCTCGATCACCTGGCGCCGGTGATCCTGGCGACGCTGAACAAGGCGCGTGCGGTCCTGGACGCGCCGGACTGTCCGCTCGATGAGAAGCGGCGCGAGGCGTTCTCGCGCATGTTGGGCAAGCATGGTCTCTCGGTCGTGCTGGACGGTGAGGGTGTCGCCGGCACGTTCAACGAGACGACGGGCGCGCTGCGGCGAAAGAGCGAGGCCGCGAGCGACACCGTGCTGAACCTGTTCGAGGTGCTGCCGCGGCGCACGTTCATGGCGAACGACGTCGTGCCGCTTCCCTACACGCTGCGGCGCGCCTTCGCTGAATGGGTTCTGATGCACGCGCCGGAGAATGGGCCGCTGCGCCTGGTGTCGCGCTACCTGGCCAACTCGCCGGCCGAGATCCAATCCTTCTATCAGAGCTTCCGCGATCGGGGCCTTGAGGGCGCCATCGTCAAGCCGATGAGCGAACACTATCACAAGAAGCGCCACTACGGCTGGATGAAGATCAAGGCGCAGGAAACTCTCGATCTGCGCGTCATCGGTGCGTTCGAGGGAACGGGCAAGTACGAGGGCCAGCTCGGCGGTTTGATCGTCGATCACAGCGGCGTGGCGGTGCGCGTCGGCGGTGGGTTCTCGGATGAGGAGCGCGTGCGTCTGTGGGAACGGTTCCAGGCGGACGATGAGCGCGGTCTGACGGCGGATCCGCTGACTGAGGCGTTCGCGACGGAGGCGTTCGCGAAGGGTTGCACGGCCCTTGGCCATCTGATCGAGGTCGAGTATCACGAGAAGACGCCGGACGGCTCTCTGCGGCACCCCCGGTTCGTCGACTTCCGCGACGACAAGGACGATCTATGGAAGGAGGCGGCGTAATGCTGGATCTGGGGCCGATCGAGAGCCGACTGCGACGAGCCGAATATGCTCGTCGCAGTCGATCGGCGGCCGCGCGGAACCTGTCATGACGCAAGCATCTCACTCCATGCCGACGCGCCCGCTGATGGGCTGGCGCACATGCCCCAGTTGTGGCGGAGCCGGTCGCGACGGGGTACTCGGCTTCGCGACCTGTGAATACTGCGGTGGGATCGGTAAGGCCACCGCGCCTCTTCATAGATCGCGTCCGCGCGGCCGGAAAGTTCGCTCCTGGACAGAATGGGCCACGCTCTGCACGTCCTGTATCCCCAACATCGGTCTTTTGGTGGCGGAGGTTAAGCGTCTTCGAAACGAAAATGAGACGCTGCGAAAACAAAAGGCGCTCAAATAAGTATTGCGCTCCGCGTCTTTGCTTGCTATAGTCTTTCTTCCCTGATCAAGGTCAGGGCCTCAGTGTTCTCCGTATATGTGCAATGGGCGGCCTTTGGGCCGCCCTTTTTATATGAGATTTTTGTAGGGTTCGATTTCTTTAGCGGTCGCCACGAGCCCGCATTTACGTAAAGCGTCGAGGTATTGATCGGCGTGTTTCGGCGGGTTCTTGAGACGCTCTCGTATCGTTCGAACAGCTTCGAGAAAAAGGCTTTTGCTTAGGTGAAATTGGTCAACCAGGAAGGCGTCGGGGTGACGCGCTTCCAAATCCCATTGTGCCAGAACGTCGGGCGGGAAATCGCGGAGATTGTTCGTGACGATCAGATCGGCACGACCCTTGATGGCCGCAGCCAGAACGTGCCGATCGTTCTCGTCAGGCAGAACCAAGCCCTCGATCAGAGGTTCGAAGCCGGTGACGCGCGCGTCTCGCGCGTGGGACTCCAGCATCTCGCGGGTTCGGTCGAGAACAGCCCGGGTCAGATCCGGCCGTCCTCGCAAAACCGCCGTGATCCATTCCTCATGAACGGTGTCGGACCACCTCGGTCTGAAGAGGTCCGACACCGCAAGTTCCATGAGAAGATCCCGCATGGGCGCGGGAAATAGGACGCACGCATCCAAAAAGGCCGTGAACTGATTCAAAACTCAGTATCCCATGTTGTATTCCTGGGCTTCGGCGGCCAGCGAATCAAGCACGGCGCGTCGGGCGGCGTCGTCCCTTTTCTTATAGTCTATGATGTCCTGGCAACGCAGCCTGCGGTGCCTTCCAACTTTTCGGTGCGGAATCTCTCCCTTGTCGATCAGGTTGTTGAGATAGGGCCTGGATACGTTCAGCAAGTCGGCGGCTTGTTGGGTGGTGAGTTCGGCATCCAGCGGAACGAGGGTAACGGCACGGCCGGCGGCCATGTCGCCCAGGATGTTGACGAGCAGGTCGAACGCCTCGATCGGCAACTGGACGGCGCTCTCTTCGTCGCCTCGGCGTACCGAGAACTCGACCGGCCCCGTCTCGTGAATGATGGATGCAAGAGCTTGCCCCGACGCCCGAGCGAGGTCGATATCCTCGGCCGTCGGCGGGGAAATGTGAGCTAGTGCGTTCATGTGCCTCTCCCTGCACACGGTGACTTTCGCCGGGCAACGATCTTACGCCTCGAAAATTCGGTTTTCAAACGCAATTAACGAAACCAACGCAACGAACGCAGCACGCTTAGAAGTCCACCAGCTTCTCGTGAACCTCGCTGTTTGCCTCAATGTACTTCTGGGTTGTCGCGAGATTCTGATGACGCAGCAGCACCTGCACGTCACGAATGGAACCGCCGGGCGTCTGCATGGCGCGGCGTGCCGCGAGGGTGCCGAAGGTGCGCCGGCCGCTGTGTGACGAGCAGCCCGTCAGCCCCGCCTTCCGGTAGAGCCGATAGAACAGATAGCCGATGGCGTCGGCGCGCATGTGATAGGGCTCGTCGAGCGGCGCCGATCGCGTCGTCTCGCCGGCGCTGGTGCCCCGCCCCGTCGCGGCCGCCTCGGCGCGCTCAGACAGAATGAGCGGCCAGTTCGGCAGACCGGGCGATTTCTGGAGCAGATCGAAGAGAGCTTGACGCAGCTCGGGGTGAATCGGGATCCGGCCGCCGCTGCCCTGCTTGCAAATCCGGTCCTCCAGATTGATGTGCGTGCCGACGTCGCCCGAGGGACCTAGGACATGTCGACGCTTGAGACCGGCGATCTCCATGCGCCGCAGGCCGGCGCGGACGGACAGCAGCACCACGACGCGATCTCGGTGCGGGTAGCGCGAGCCGGCACAGGCGTCGAGCAGCGTCGGGAGATGACGCTTAGGATCCAGAATTTGCGCTTGGCGACCTTGGCGGGCCATTGACACGATCCTCTCGCTTTGGCGCCGCGGTTCGATTGGGCCTCAAACTGAGCGCATAAGGGACATTATGCGCTCAGTCGTGCGAATCCTAGCATTTTGCGCACGTTCTCGACGCTATAGACGCGCAGCAGTGCACGCGCGTATAACGAATTAGCGAAAGCACGAACTCGCGCTTTGACGCGCTGGCCGTCGTCACGTTCGTGCCCTTTCTTGTCGCTATATGGTATAAGCGCCCGTATGTGGGCCAGGAAGCTCTTCCACGATCGCCCGGACTATAGAGCCCGCGCAATCGCCAAGCTCGGGATTTGGAAGATACCGACGCTTCTGACGCACGATCCAGGATTTGGTCGAGAGTCTGCATCGCGACGTCACGGAATTGAGCGCGCTCAGCCTGCTGACACGCTCGGGCGGCCAGATCCGGATACCGAATAGCGCACTCAATGTCCGGCTCACTCTGCACAGCGTCGGTAAGGTCCAAGCCGTACTCGTTCTGTTCGCCGACCTTCTGTCTCGGAGCGACGAAAATGCAGTCTGCGACTCGGAACACCGCACTGGGGCGAAAGTTGCCCACAGACTCGCCTTGGAACTTTCCGACGCATCGATTTATCCACAGGGTGAGTTTGGACCTTACCGACGCCACCTTTGGACCTTACCGACGCGACTCGCGGTTATCCACAGGCGAATCGAGTTATCCACTGGAACTTACCGACACTGTTCCATTATAGGAAAAACCCTAATAGTACCGTCGGAAAGGTCCAACTGGACATCTCGACCTGTGGATGTTTTGCTTTTGAGGGTTTGCTAGGGCGGAGATTGAAAAAATGGGTGAGATACACAACCTCATCCTCTTGCACGGGCGTCATGCCGCGAAGGACATGATCGACCTGGAACAGAGACATTTGGTAGATCCGGCAGCGCGAGTTCTGGCAGACGAACACCGGAGCCTCAATCTGATCTATTCCGGTTTCTCGCAAACCTCGCTTCCCCTGCGCACACCCAAGGAAACCGTGTGGCGACGCTCTGGGGCCAACGTAACTCTACTGATCGAGTCCGGCATGGAAGAGGACGGCGAGACCCCGGTGGGTCTGCCGGCCGGCGCCAAAGCGCGCATGATACTGATCTATCTCCAGACCCGCGCCAAGCAAACCAACAGCCGCCGCGTCGAATTGGGCCGGTCCATGGCTGAGTGGCTTCAGAACATGGGCATCGCCGCCGGTGGCAAGACCTACGCCGAGGTTCGGCGTCAGGCTCGCCGCATCAGCGCCTGCAAGCTCACCTTCTTCCTGACGACGGAATCCGGCGGCGTTCAAACCCAGCTTCGGCACAATGGCGGGTTTGTCGATGATGAAATCCTCATGACCAGCTCCAATCCGCGTCAGCTCGTGCTGTGGAATGAAGAGGTGGTTCTCAACGAGATGTTCTATCGCAGTCTTTTGCAGCATCCTGTGCCGCTGCTTGAGGCCGCCGTGCGGGTCTTGGCTAGCAAACCAATGGCCCTAGACATCTACTGTTGGCTCGCATGGCGGCTGCATATTCTTGACGAGCCACTGAGTCTATCCTGGTCTGCGCTGTACGGTCAGTTTGGTGGCGGCATGAGCCTGCTGCGTCAATTTCGCCCCGAGTTTCAAAGGAACTTGGAACACGCCCTGGCAGCTTATCCCGAGGCCAACGTCACGGTTCAGCCGGGCGGCATCGTGCTGGCGCCGAGCAGATCGCCGATTGATACGAAATCCTATAAGGCGGCCAAAATTTTATAACTTCCCGCTGTTCAAGTGCGACGCGGGCGGTATATCTTTGATAGATCAAGTTTGACTCAACGCTTGCTCTGGATAAAAACCCAATGTACGTTGATCAAACAATCATACGTGATTAAACAGAAAGGAGAGAGGTCATATGCCCGGTTTAGAAGCTCATCCGGCGGGTGATCCGTCGAAGACTCGTATTGCGCATTTTTTGGATGAGCGACTGACGAATCTCCAGGGTGTCAAGACGCAGCGGCAGATCGCGAAGGAGCTGGGCTATGACCGCGCGAACATCGTCAGTATGTTCAAGCGCGGGGACGCTAAAATTCCCCTCGATCGACTGCCGGCACTGGCGCGAGCCATTGATGTCGATCTCGCGCATCTTTTGCGACTTGGTCTTGAGCAGTATTGGCCCGCCGATGATCGGGCGTGGTACGAACTGAACAGCATCATGAAACGTGTCGTATCCGAAAACGAAATGGCCATCATTGAGTACATCCGCACCGTTTCCAATGAAGGAAACCCGGCGCTGGATGACGATGTGCGCCAAGGTCTCAAGGAGGTCTTTTCGTCCAAGTGACTACCCATTCCTGTCAAACAGAGCCGAGGGTATTTTCGACCCTCGGCTCTCCGTCGTGAGTGAGGACTAAATGGAGACTAATACGGTGACAGAAACTCGCCGGATCGAGGAAACGCCTTCGGATAAGGCGTTCGCACTGGAAGGAAACCTGACGAATAAGCAGGTGGCAGTGAGTAATTGGACGCGGTTGGTGTGGGGGCTCGACCCCGACGGTGAAGAGGTCCAGATTTTGTACGGGCCGTTCGAACCTGCCGTTGTTGTAAGGTAAATCAAATTTGATTAACAAGAGACAGTCGGAACGCTCGCATTTCCATCTGTCTCTTGTTTTACTTGATAAATCAAATCTGATTAGAGGCTGCAATGAATCAAGACATTATTACACTGCGCGACGCCTGCACACAGGTCACACAGTTGCTCGCGGGCAGGGGAATTATCGTCACACAGCGCGGTCTCTCGGCGTATGTCGAGACGGATGCACGCACGCTTAAACCGAAGCGCGTCAACATCCCGTTCATCCCGGACAACGCCACCGAAGCGTTGATCCTGGGTATTCAGGGCTTCATTGACCACGAGGTTGCGCACATTCTTTTCACGGACTGGTCGGTCGTGAAAGAAGCGGGCGAAATTAACAAGCGGGTCGGCGTCCTGCACAACGTCGTCGAGGACACGTTCATCGAGCGTATGATCTGGCGAAAGTTTCCAGGAAGCGCCTACAACCTCGAAAAGCTTCACGGTTTCTTCATCGAGCATTTGACAAAGCCGGCGCTTGAAAAGGCGTGCAGCCACCCGAAGAAGGTTCTGTCCGTGTTGCTGGTGCCGGCGATGCGCGCCTGGGCCGGTCAGCGCGCCTTCCAGGCGTTTCTCGATGAAGAGGATCGCTGGTCGCTGATCACCGATCCGGTCGACCGGATCGGTGATCTAAAACTTGATGTGCCGAAGATCCGAGCCTCGCGAGAGGCGCTCGATCTAGCCATCAAGATCGACGAGGCGCTGAACACGCCTCTCGAAGCGCAGCCGGAGTTTAGCATGGAGGGCGAAGGCGAAGGCGAAGGCGAAGGTGAAGGCGAGACTGGAAAAAAGCGCAAGGAGCCGGACAAGAAGGCAGACGACGAGAAGGAGCCGAAGACCGAATCTACCGATAGGCCGATGTCCGAGCCGGATAGCGAAGGCGAGCCCAAGCCCAAGTTCGAGTCGGATGAGGG
The DNA here is from genome assembly GCF_014197855.1 of Roseospira marina. Lineage (GTDB taxonomy): Bacteria > Pseudomonadota > Alphaproteobacteria > Rhodospirillales > Rhodospirillaceae > Rhodospira > Rhodospira marina. The sequence continues at coordinate 76,202 of NZ_JACIGJ010000015.1, read as the reverse complement.
CGCCGACGAAACTGACACCGGTGGCGATGCGGATGAGGGCGCGGACGAAACTGACACCGGTGGCGATGCGGATGAGGGCGCGGACGAAACTGACACCGGTGGCGATGCGGATGAGGGCGCGGACGACGGCAGGAAGGGCAAGACGCCGACGACCTGGGCCGACGACCTCGACGCTGAGAGTCTGAAGGGTATGGACTTCGACGAGGGCGCGTCAAAGATCATCGGCGACGCCGCTGCCGACGCCGCCGCCGCCGCCGAATACCTGATCTACACGCGCGATTGGGACCGGACCGAGACGTTCAGTTTTTCGGAGCATGCGTTCAAGGACGTATGGATGACGCGGCTGGATGACGAGACGCGCTCGATGGTCGGCGTCATGCAGAAGGACATCGAGCGGCTGATGGCCGCGCGCAGCCAGATCACGCATGTGCCGGGCTACCGTAGCGGTCGCCTTCACAGTGCCAGTCTACATCGGCTCGCGACGAGGGACACGCGCGTCTTCCGGCGCCGGCAGGAGAATCGGTCGATGGATACCGCGGTGTCGCTGCTGGTCGACTGTTCCGGGTCGATGCGTGGCCCCAAGATGAAGATGGCGATGGACGCGGCCTATGCTCTGTCGCAAACGCTGGAACGCGTGAACGTCCGGCACGAATGCTTGGGTTTCACGACAGACGGGTTTGGTATAGCACGACACCGGGGCCTGTCCGGGACGCTGCTTGAAGCGGAAGAGAAAAAAGCAGGGCGCCATTTTTCGCGCATTGAGCCTCTGTATATGCCGATCTTCAAAGGGTTCGAGGATCGTCTGACGGCCGAGGTTCGACGCCGTTTCGCGGCGGCGCCGCATGTCTGCGGTCTCGCCAACAACGTCGACGGCGAATGCGTGGAGATCGCCGGTCAGCGGCTGCTCAAGCAGCGGGCCAGTCGCCGCGTTCTGATCGTGCTGTCGGATGGCGCACCGTGCGCCCAGGGCAGTTCTTCTGATCAGATTCGCCATCTACGGAACACGATCAAAAACCTAAGCGTGGCCGGCGTCGAGACGGTGGGTATCGGCATCATGTCCGATGCCGTCGAACACTTCTATCCGAAGCGCGTCGTGTTGGACACGCTGAGTGCGCTGCCCAGCCAGGTGATGAAGGAGCTGCGCGCGATACTCCTGCAAGGGTAAATCAAAATTGACTTGATGACCCGTCGTGTGTCGCGTAAAACATACATAGTCGCTCGCACACGCGACAGGGTGTAACGCACGGAGAATACAGGGAAATGTCGGGCAAAATTTTGTGTCAGGTCTGCGGCGCCAAGGTACATATCATCAAGAAGCATCTCGCGGATTGCCACCCGGAGTGGGACGTCGCGCGGTACATGCGGGAGTACCCGGATGCACCACTGTTCAGTTCGCAGGCTGAAGAGTTGGTCCGTCGCCGTCGCGCCGAAATGAAGACCTCGGCGGCTGAGGCGATCGACGACACGGTGGTTGCCATGCCAACGCGCAGTCGCGACACCAAGCAGAAGATGCACGAGCTGTTCGGCTTCGGTGAAGTGCCGGGCGCACTCAACGCGCGCGGCGGGTCGATCATGGTCACGCTCAAGGGGTCGAGCAGCTACGATGACATGATCCCGGCGCTCGATCCGAACTACGTGTTCGAGCTGGACCTGACCAAGACGGTTCTCATGGCGCTGGAGCTGAACATGGCCACCTATTTGTGGGGCTATCACGGCACCGGCAAAACCTCGTCGCTGCGCAACATCTGCGCCGTCACGCGGCGGCCCTGGGTACGCGTCCAGCACACTATCAACACCGAAGAGGCGCACATTGTCGGGCAGATGCTCGCGCGCGATGGCTCGACCTACTTCGAGCCGGGTCCGCTGACCCTGGCAATGAAGTACGGTTGGGTCTACTGCGCCGACGAGTACGATTTCGCCATGCCCGCCGTGCTGTCGGTCTATCAGCCGGTGCTTGAAGGCGAACCGCTCTACATCAAGGAGGCGCCGGCCGAATGGCGGCACATCGAGCCGCATCCGGACTTCCGTTTCGTCGCGACCGGCAACACGAACGGCTGCGGTGACGAGACCGGCCTCTACCAGGGCACGCAACTCGGCAACGCCGCCAACTACAGCCGCTTCGGCGTGACCGAAGAGGTTGTCTACATGACGGCGGATATCGAGGCGGCCATCGTGACGAGCCAGGCGTCGATCAACATCAAGGATGCCAATAAGATCGTGGACTTCGCCAATCAGGTGCGCGAGGCGTTCAAGGGCGGTCGCGTCAGCTCCACGATCAGTCCGCGTGAGTTGATCAACGCCGGTCGGATCGGCCTAGCGCGCGGCTCTAACTGGCGCGCCGGTCTCAAGCTGGCGTTCATGAACCGGCTGTCGCGCGTCGACAAGGAAACGATCGACCAGTTCGCGCAGCGTGTGTTCGGCTGATGAAGGCTAAGATCACCGAGGATCCGCTGGACCCAAAGGCTGTCGAACATCTTGTGAACACGCTCGCCTGGCGCGTCTCGCGGCGGATGACCGCTGCGGGCGCGCGCCTCGTCGAGAGCGCCGACATTCGTCAGGAGATTTGGATCGCCTGGACGAGGGCGCGCGACAGCTACGATCCGACCTCTAAGGTTCCGTTCGGTGCCTACTTTTGGCGCGGTGCCATGCGCCACATGAATCAGTGGTGCCGACAGATGGAACAGACGGACGTCAAAATTTTTGGTTTGAGCCTGGACGATCAGCTCACGGACGACGCCTCGTTGCACGAGGTCGTGGAAGACACGAGCGTCGTGTCGGCCGAGGAAAATGTCCGTCTGAGCGAGCGCCGATCGCGCGTGTTGGCGAAACTCTCACCTTTGGCGCGACGCTTTTTGGAGCTGCTGGAGAGCCCGCCGCCCGAGCTGTACGCCGAGATCCAGGCGCTGCAAGACCGCATGGCGTGGGCGCGCGAGCGGAAGGTTCGCGGCGGCCGCGGCAGCACCACCACGCGTGTCACCACGGCCTTTGTTGCAGACGTGATGGGCCTGGATCGCATGACCCGGCGCACCGTCTACAGGGAACTTGAGTCTTGGAAAAGTAGGTAAATCAGAAATGATGGTAGACAGCTCCCTTAGACCAGGCTGTTACGGCAGCGTCGTGGCGTTCGATGCGCGTGCGCCCGAATGCGCCTCGTGTCCGTTCGCTGAGGCATGTGGGCCGCTGTCGGCCAAGCATCGCAAGGTGCTGTACGAGCGCCTGGGTATTGCTGATCTGCCGGGTGTCGGGGCCAAGCGGCCGAAGCGGAAGGTGGAAGAGCCGAGCGGATCGCGCGCGCTGATGCCGGCCCTGCCCCGCAAGGTTCAGGCGATCGTTGATCGGATCGCCGAGAAGGGTGTCGACGTCGGCGGCGAGTTGCGCGCTGGTCGGAACCCCTTCAGCCGCAACTCCTTGAAGATCGCGGCGCATCTGCTGATGCGCCTGGACGGCGGCTTTGATCGCGACACGCTGCGCACCTGCCTTCAGACCAAGCTCGACTGGTCGGAGAAGACGGCGCGTGCCCATGTCACACAGACCTTTCACCTGATGCCGGCGCTTGGCGTGGCCGAGGTACGCAATGGTCGGCTGGTGAGGACGTTTGATAAATGAGCGCAACAGTCCATTCGATGCTCGCCACGCGGTCGCACTTCTCGCTGGGCGAAAGCACTCTCACGACTGAGGCGGTGCTCGACGAGGCGAAGCGCGTCGGTGCCACGGCCATTGGCTTGATCGACACTATGTCGATCTCGGGCATGATCGACGTGTCCAATCGCTGCACCAAAGAGAGCATCACGCCGATCATCGGCTGTCGGCTGCGCCTGGTCGACGACATCACCTGGCGCCGGGTGCGCGGCGAGAACAAGACGAAGGCGCCGCCGGAATATTGGATCACATGGCATGTGCTGTCGGCGGCAGGTCTGACGGCGCTGTATCGGCTGCTGACCAAGGCCAACGACGCGGAGCATTTCTACGAGACCGCCAAGCTGCTCGTCTCTGACGTGATCGGCGCGCTTTCAAGCGTGACAATGGATGACGTCGCAATCGTCACAAGCGACGTCTACAGCGTCGTGGGTCATGAGAACGCTGCTGAGATACTGCGCGACATGATCGACGCGCTGAGCGTCGAAAACGTCTACCTGCAACTCACGCCGATCGACCTGCCGTACTACGACGCCATGAACATGCGCGCGCTTGCGCTGGCGAAGGAGCTGGGCGCACCGACGCTGGTCGCGCGGCCCGTGCTGTATCCGAAAGACGGCGCCGATGTCCAGGAGGTCCATCAAGGCATTCTCCGGCGCACACAGATCACGGACGTCTGGCACTGGTCCAACGTCGAGCGCGGGCTGTACGCGCTGACGGACATTGAGCTGGGCCGTGAAACGGCCCGCACCATCAAGCGACTGCGCGAGCGATATGAGGGGGAGGTGCCCGTAAGCACTTGGACGGAGGGGCTGCGCAACACGGCGCATCTGGTCGAGCGGGTCACGTATCGCTGGGCGAAGTCGCCTGTCAGCTTGCCCAAACTAGTCGAGGATGAACCGAAGGCCGTTCTGGCCGCCTGCAAGGCCGGCTGGAGCGAGAGGTTTGGTCGGCCGGTGTTTGGACACCGGCCGGACGCGGAGGCGCTGGAGCGGCTCTATAAGCCCCGTCTGGCCTATGAGTTTCGAGTCCTGCGCGATCTCGGATTCTGCGGCTACTTCCTGCTCGTGCAGGATCTGGTGCGCTGGGCCAAGGACAGCGGGATCCGCGTGGGGCCTGGACGCGGATCGGTCGGCGGCTCCTTGATCGCCTATCTGATGGGCATCACCGACTGCGACCCGATCCGCTTCGACTTGCTGTTCGAACGGTTCATCAACCCGGAACGTAGCGATCTGCCCGACGCCGACCTCGACTTTATGTCGGCGCGACGGCACGAGGTCATCCAGTATCTCGCCGACAAGTACGGCACCGATCGCGTCGCCGGCATCAGCAACTACGGCCAGCTCAAGGGAGCCTCGGCGCTTCGCGACGTGGGGCGCATCTGCGGGCTGAGCGAGCGGGACTATGCCTGCTCGAAGCTGGTGCCGAAGGAGCATGGTCAACCGATCGGTCTCACGGAGGCCGCAGACCAGGTTGGCGAGATCGCGGCGTTTCGTGACGCGAATGCCGACGTCTGGACGGTCGCCACGTCGCTCGAAGGCGTGATGCGCAATCTCGGTCGCCATGCCGCGGGCGTCGTGGTTGCCGGCTGCGATCTGACGGAGCGCGCGGTCGTGGAGAGACGATCGGGCGAGGCGACGGTCAATTGGGACAAGCGCATCGTTGAGGATCAGGGCCTGGTCAAGATGGACATCTTGGGTCTCGAAACCCTCGATGTCGTCGCACGGGCGCTCGACTATATTCGTGAGCGTCACGGCAAGCGCATCAATCTGATGGCCATCCCGCTCGATGACGAGGCGGTGCTTCAGGCGTTCGCCGAAGGTCGTACGGTCGGCGTGTTTCAGTTCGAAAGCGGCGGTATGCGCCGTCTGCTCAAGAGCCTGGGCGCGGAAGGCATCACCTTCGAGGATTGCGTGGCCGCGACCGCCCTGTACCGACCCGGTCCGATGGATTCGGGCATGATGGACAGCTACGTGAACCGCAAGGCGGGCACGGAGGATGTCCTGTACGAGCATCCGAAGATGGCCGACGCCCTGAACAAGACCTACGGCGTGATGGTCTATCAGGAGCAGGTCATGCAGATCAGCCGGGACCTGGCTGGCTTCTCGATGGCCGAAGCCGACAAGCTCCGCAAGGCAATGGGTAAAAAAGACCCCAAGCTGATGGCGGAGTATCGCGACAAATTCGTCGAGGGCTGCGATGCGCAAGGCACCTTCGATGAGACGCACGCCGGAGCCCTGTTCGACAAGATCGCGGCGTTCGCCGGCTACGGTTTCAACCGCAGCCACTCGGTCGAGTACACGCTGATCTCCTATCAGTCGATGTGGCTGAAGGTGAACTATCCCATTGAGTTTATCGCAGCCTGTTTGTCGTTGATGAAGGAGGACAAGCTGCCGGCACTGCTGGGCGAGGCGGAGCGGCTGGGCATTGAGGTGCTGCCGCCGAACATCAACCAGTCGTCCGGCAAATTCGAGATCCTGACCGACACGACGCTGCTAATCCCGTTCAATCGGATCAAGGGCATCTCGGACAATACGACGAACGCCATTCTGGAGGCGCGCGCCGCAGGTCCGTTCACCTCGGTCGAGGATCTGATCGAGCGTGTCGAGCGGCGCAAGTGCAACATCAAGCACCGCACGTTACTGGAGGATGTGGGTGCGTTCGCCGACATCGTGCCGGGCAGCCTAGCGGCGCGCCATCCTGACCGCATTGCACGGCAGAAAGAGCTGATGCCGGGGCTGGTCAACGCCATCGTGCCGATCCGGCGCGAGATGACGGTCGACACCGACGGCCGCCGTCAACTCGGTCGTCTCGTCAAGATGTATCAGGACGAGGGGTTGGGCCTGGTCAAGCCGTACCTCGGGCGTGACGCGCGGTTCATGGTCATCACCGACGCGCCGACGAGCGGCGAGGAGCGCGTCGGATCCTTCGCGCACTCGGAAAGTTTCACGTCGATAGCAACGGCACTCGCGGAGGCGGGCTTGGCGCGCAACGACGCCTATTGGACGGGGCTTCTCAAGCGCCCGAAGACGGGGTCGACCATTCCACATGAGAACATCGAGACGTTCTGGCCGATCCTGGCTCAAGAGATCGCGATCCTAAAGCCGCCGGTGATCTTGCTGTTGGGCAACGCCGTCGTTCGACGCTTCGTGCCCGACATCAAGGGCGCGGTTGTCGATCACGCGGGCAAGGTCGTCTACGACAAGAAAACCGACACCAATATCATCGTCGGTTTCAACCCCGGTCAAATCTGGTTCGATCCGTCCAAACAGGAGGTTTTGGACACCCTGTTCGCGCAGGTTTCAGAAATTCTGTGAAGGTAAATCAGATTTGACTGTAATCCCATCGCAAATGCGCTATATTGAAACTGTCAAACACACACGAGGAGATACATCGTGTCGGATGAGAAAAAAGGTGCGGCTGTAAAGTCTTACGTTGATCCCGAGCAGATCAACAAGGACGTTCAGATCAATGGCACTGATCTGAATAATGCGTTTTTGGAACAGAGCAGCTTGCTGGTGCACTACGGCGTGCAGGCCGGGCGCGCCGCGCATCAGGTCGACCGCGTCAAGCAGCTCCAGAAGCTCGCCGAAGCGCAGATCGACAAGGAGGTCCGTGAGCAGGCGTCCGACGAGGGGCGCAAGATTACCGAAAGCGCCATCACGGCGCAGATCACCGCGCATCCGAAGATGGTCCAGCTCGCCAAGATGCTGAGCGAGGCGCGGCTTCAAGAAAGCCTCGCCGACGTCGCCGTTGAGAGCCTGCGGCACCGGCGCGACATGCTCGTTCAGCTCGGAGCCCAGGCTCGCACCGAGATGCAGGGTGAAATCCGGGTCGCAATGGGCGAGGCCCGTGCAGCCGAGGAGAAGGCGGTGCGCGACCGGCTGCCTGGAAAACTGCGCGGGGCCGCCGGCACGTCGGGCCAGGAAGCGGCGTGATGCGTTCGATCTGGTGGAGCATTCGCTGGTCGCACGTCTGGCTGGCGCGTCACCTTGGGTCTTGAGCGGCGAGCCGGTGGCGTACATCGGCTTCAAAACGGTCATGGGCGAAGACGGCGTGGTGACGATCTTCACTCTTGGCCCGCTCGCCGCGCTCCGTGTCGTTCGAACCAAGACCAAGTAGGAGAAATTAGCGCAATCGCGAATTAGCGAAAAAACGCAAACGCGAATGCGCTATAATAGTGTCGTCTGATACGTCAGGCAGATCGACAGATGGGCACAGTCCCGAGCAGTCAAGGAAAACAGATACATGGCTATGAGTCCCGCACTTCTTGAGCGCATGAAGGCTGCCAAGCAGAAACATCAGCGCGGCGGCTACACGCCGACCAAGAAGATCAAGGAAGGCAAGACGAAGGTTCGCATCCTTCCGAACCCCAATCCCGAAAAGCCCTTCTGGCACGACCTTGGCCTCCATTGGGTCAAGGCCGAGAAGGACGGCAAGCCCCTCGCCGTCACCGGCTGTCACGACCACACCTACGAGACGCCGTGTCCGGTCTGCGTCGCGCTCGATCGGGCTCTGACCGCGACGTCCGACGACGATCAGGTTGCGGTCCTGAAGGAGTGCAAGGCGCGCAAGGAGGTCCTGGTCAACGCGCTCATTCGTGACGGCGCCGACGCCTCCGACGATCCGGTCGTTCTCAGTCTGACTTCCACCACCTTCTCTGCCATCGCTTCCATGATGGAGGAGTACGCGGACGAAGACGGCTTCGACAGCACCGATCTGGAGAACGGCATCGACCTGGTGATTGAACGCACCGGCAAGGGCCTCGACACCAAGTACACCGTCATGGCCTCGCGCAAGTCAACGCCGGTGCCGAAGGGCGTCATGGATAAGGTGGTCGACCTGGGCGAGCTGGTGAAGAACGAGTTCTTCAACAAGGAGACCAAGGCGCTCAATGCGATCCAGGAGATGTCTGGCGTGCCGGTCGTGGGCTATGCCAGCAAGACCATGCTGACCGGCCCGGGCAAGATCGTCGACGCCGAGGGCGACATCGAGGTCGACGAACCGGCACCGGCACCGGCTCCGAAGGGCGCGGGTACGCCGAAGGCCACGCCGAAGGCCACTCCGAAGGCCACTCCGCCCGAAGATACCGATGACGCGCCGTTCGACATGGACGACGACATGGCAGACATTCTCGCCGCTCTCGACGACTAACCTTCGACGCAAAGAGGACGGTGTTGCTCAGCGATGCCGTCCTCTTTGTCTCCGCAGTATGGAGGGTATCATGTCGGACGGGTATGTCCTGATCGACGGCAATTCGATCGGGTTCGCGGCACAAACGTCGCACAAGCTGTCGGCCGGCGGCAGCGATACGACGGCGATCTTCGGCGTCATCCGATCGGTGCGGCAGTTCGCCGCACAGTACGGCGCCACGCGGCGCCTGATCGTCCTGTGGGACGGCAAGGGTTGGCGCCACACGGTCTATCCTGAGTACAAGGCGCATCGCAGCAAGCCGGCCGTGACCGCGCACGAGAAGGCGCAGCGCGCCGCTCGCGACAGCTACAAGGCGCAGAAGAAGGACATCATGCGCGGTCTTAGCCTGATGGGCGTGGACCAGGTGATTGCGGCGAACATGGAGGCGGACGATCTGGCTGCCATCCTGACCGACCGCTATCGCAAACAGGGCAAGCGCATTCTGCTGATCTCCGGCGACAAGGATTGGCTCCAACTCGTCGGCAACAAGGTCGCGTGGTTCGACCCCATTCGCGGCAAGATAATCACGGCCGGTACGTTCAACGAACACACCGGCCTCGTCAACACGCGCCAGTTCGTCGAAGAAAAATGCCTCATTGGTGAGCCGGGCGATCTCGGTCCCGGTTCCGGCGTCGGCGGCATCGGCGCCAAGAAGGCGCGCGATCTGCTGGAGCGGTTCGGATCTGTTGGTGGCTTTCTCAACGCCTGGATGGACGGCTCGCTCAAGGACGAGAAGTTGCCGAAGGCGTTCCGCGACTTCGCCGATGAGACGCTGCCGGGCCAGAGCATCTTCGAGCGCAACAAAACCTTGGTTGACCTGCGCACATCGGCGCGGCCGAGCATCGTTGGACTGCGCGTCATCAAGGGCGCGCCGGATCGCGATGCGTTCACGGAGTTCTGCGGCGCCTTTGCTTTCCAATCCATTCTAAAGGATCTCGACGGCTTTTTGGAGCCGTTCGAAAACGCGCAGAAGGAGGCGGCATGACTAAGCAAATCGACCCAACAGGTCGGCTGGAAGAGTTGGTCAACACGCTCGCCTCCAGCCTCGACCGCCTGGCCGAGCACAGCGAGCGTCACGCTGCGACGTTGGGCGAGGACAGCGTGCGGCGCGCGGTGTTCTTCCTGCGCGAGCGCATGGGCGACGTGGAGACCCGGATGTTTGTCGCCGGCACGTCGCGCGTCAAGGATGTCTTCCGCGCGAACGACGCCTCGCTGGATTGTCTGGCTGAACCAAAGCCCATGGCGGAATCACAGGCATCTGCGGTCCCGGTTCAGCGTGCTTCGATGTTGTCGAAAGGCGGTCGACTGGTAGGAACCGCGCGGCCGGTCGACAACGACGGCGTGAGCTTCATCGAAGAGGATTGAATGGGCATGAGCATGACAGATTTGGCCAAGGAGATGGAGACGTTCATCGGCGGCAACGACGCGCCGGCCGAGGTTCGCTCCTTCATCGACACGGGATTCCCGCCGCTGAACCGGGTTTTGTCCGGACGCTACGACGGCGGCTTCCCGCGTGGACGCATCATCGAGATGTTTGGACCGCCCTCGTCCGGCAAGACAGCCATCGCGACGATGGCGTCGATCAGTGCGCAGCGGTTCGGCGGCATCGCTGGTTTCTCCGATCACGAACGTTCGTTTGCGGATCGACTGGCGCGCGCCTTGGGGCTCAACACGACGCCTGGCTCCTGGATCTACAAGAAGCCGCGCACGTTCGAGGACAGTATCAGTCTGTGCATCGCCGTCGCGGAGCGCGTGCGCGAGAAAAGGCTGATCGACCCGGACGCGCCGATCTTCTGGACCTTCGACAGTTTGGCCACGATGGTTCCGAAGTCGAAGATGGAGAAGTCCGTTAGCGGCTACGGGATGCACGACAACACGGCGCTCGCGCGGGCGACGTCGGCGGTGTTTCCGGCCTTCGATCAGTTCTGCGACGAACTGGGCATCACCGCGCTGTTCCTCAATCAGATGCGAACCAAGCCTGGCGTCGTCTACGGCGATCCGACCACGACGCCAGGCGGTGACGCGCCGAAGTTTCATGCCTCGATTCGTATCCAGCTTGGCGCGCGCAAGATCAAGTCCAAAGGCGGCGACGACGTGTTGGGCCAGGAGATCGGCGCCAAGGCTGTGAAGAACAAGATCACGCGCCCGTTTCAGACCGCCGCCTGGCGTTTCATGTTCCAGTCGGACGGCTCCGGCAAGTTCGACACGGTGGGTTCGCTGCTCGACTTCATGGCCAGCAACAAGCTGATCGAAGCGTCCGGCTCGCGCATCCAGTGGGACGGGAAAAACCTGTATCGCTCACAGGTTGTTGAGTTGATCGAGCGTGAGGGCCGCTACGACGAGTTGGTCGCCATGTTGCCGGAGGTGGACGATCCGGTCGTGGAAGTTCCTGAAGGTAAAGAGGGCGGCTGGGAAGAGCCCGCCGCGTAACGGAGATGACGATGCCTAAGAAAATCACCAAATCGCAGTTCGATAGCGCCCTCGTTGGGCGCGTGAACCGCATCGGCGGACTGCTCCAGGAGCAGCTTGCCACGATCACGGCCAACCCGGAGTACCTGACGTCCGACGTGGCCGAGCAGATGACCCAGTTTCTGAACGAAGCCGTCACCGCATTCGATACTTCCGTGGCGGCCATCATGGACGCGCCGAAGGTCACGGCGATCGGCAGCTTCAGTCTGAGTACGGTGCGCGGCGACGGCATCAAGCGCGTTCGCGGCGAGAACGCGCGTGCGCTGGCGCAGGAGCTGATCGAGCGTAAGGCCGCCGGCGAGGTCATCTCGGACGAAGACATGATGCGGCTGCCGGCCAATTGGCAGAAGGCCGTGCAGGACGGCACGATTGAGACGGCGCGCTCGGCCGCAGCCGAAGCCGTGTTTGAAGACATCACGTTGGTAACGCCCGAGCTTGGGGCGGAGCCGGAACCTGAGCCGGAGCCCGAGCCGGAACCCGAGCCGGAGGCGGAAGTGAAGGTTGAGCCGCCCAAGCCGAAGAAGAAATCCTCGATCGTCTATGCCGAAGATGAAGAGGATGAGACGCCCGCGAAGATCGACGATGTTCCGGATGATCTGGACATCAACGAATTGCTGGACGCCCTCGACTGATGGAGATTTGGCGGGAATATAGTTCCCGCCCGTGTTCCCGCCTTTTTTCTGTCAGTATAGATCAATCAAATCTGATTGAGAGGCAGACATGATCTTGCAGACCGGGCTCTTGGGCACCTTGAATATTCGACTGCGCGAAGCGCCGTTCGGGTTGTTCGAAACCCTTCGGACGCAGGACGCACGGGTCGCGGCCTTCAACATCGAGCGCATCATGGAGGGGTTCCGGCGCGAGCGACACTTTCGGGTCGAGCCTGTCGATGTCGTCCTGTTCAAGGACTTCACGTTCAAGGTGTCCGGCTTTGTCACGCACATGAATGGTGGCTATCAGACGCGGTGGGTCATCGACGTTGTGTCGGAGATCAACCCCACGCTCAACGTGGTCATGTCGAAGTTGAAGCAGAGCTTGGATGCGCTTGATCCCGGAATCGTGGTGTTCATTGACGACAATCTCGACGGTCTGTGCGCCGAGGCAGTGAACGCTTATCGCCGCCAGGCGCTTGCGGAGATCGAGGCACTGCGTGGGACGCTTCATGGCATCGAGCGCGTTCTGAACGCGCCGGTGCCGGTTATGAGCGAATCTAACATGGGAGATGCGGCATGACGGACGCAATGGATGCTGCCGACGTGATGGATCTGGCGGGCAAGAACATGGTGACGCTGGCGCTGACAAGCGCGCAGCGCGACGCGCTGCTGGGCAGCTTGAACCTGCTGCACAAGGCCCTCAAGGACGGCACCTTGAATTGTGAGATCGAGACCGTCGTGACCAACTATGGCGAGAACGCCCTGCCGACGCCCGATGAGATCGACGGGTTGGCCGAGGCTATCAATGGCGGCTCGGCCGACGTGACCCTCAAGGTCACAACCGCCATTCGCGCGGTCAACGAGGTGACGATCGCCATGCTGTGTATGGCCGATGATGCCGATGATGTGATTCAAACGTCGTAAATCGCTAATGCGCTAAAAAGCGATTTCGTGTAACGTGGGTATAGACCGTTTGAGAGGATGGCTATGCCCACGTTTGAAACAAATCTGCGCCGCGTTCGTTTGACGGAAACGGGTCGGTGGACCCTGATGACGCCCAAGGATCGTGAGCGCGCCCTGCACCTGTGCGACTTTTGCGCCATCAATTCCATGTGCATCACGCACGCGCGCCTTGCGGAGATCACGGGCGAGCTAGAGACGAAGGCGGTAATCGCGGAATGTCCGGGCTACCGCCCTCACCTCGCCTTCCGGGACGCGGTAGGTCTGGATGCGCGGTTCAACACCGTGCGACTGGGCAAGGCATGGATGAATCGGCTTCAGATCGGTCGCACCGTCACGCTGTGGAACAGCGTGCGCGACGTCTTCATTGGCGAAGCTATCGTGATTGGTCTGCGCACCATGCACTGGTCGAAGCTGACCGACGAGATCGCCCAGCAGAACCACACGCAGCTCGATACGCCGGTCGTCGGCGCCCAGGATCGTCTGTTCGAGGTTTTGCGACGCGGCTACGGTCCGCAGATGATGACGGTCGACCGTCAGGTGACGATCATCGACCTGGAGAGAACCTATGAGACGGAAGACGCCGCCGACTGGCGTGACGGTTGAACCAATGAAGACAGGGCGCCGCGTTGTCGGCGCCCTTTGGCGTTGGCCCAAGGGCACGCTGGTCTTCGTCATGGAATCTCGGCTGCGCGATGTGCGCCGTCAGGGTGAACGGAGCATCGCGGCCGCCTTGAGCAAGGGCGTGGCGTGCTGGAGTATCCATGAGGAGATTCTGATGGCGCTGCGGGCCAAGGGCGTTCACCTGGTGGTCGTGCGGGTCAAGGAGACCGGCGAAAAGTTCCTGGTTCACCTGAGCGCCTTTTGGGATCGCGCGGTCATGATCCGCGCCGGCAGCTACCGAATGGTTCCTATTCAGAATTTTGCACGCCGTCCGCGCGCTACAAAAATAAATCAGGTTTGATTGTTTTCTTGTGCAACCCCGCTGTGTGTCTGCTATATAAAGTGCATAAGTCAATTCTGACGTATCGCGCAACGGAGAGATGATTATGGATGGTGGCGTGATTGTGGCCGAAACGACCGAAGCTGAAGGTGAAACGATCGGCGAGTCGACCGGTGTCGTGGTTCTGGAGAGTACTGATCTTTTTAAAAAGATCGACGATCGCGGCGTCGTGTATTTCGATCTTGCGGGTCGGTATATGAATGGTGTGGTTCGCCGGGCCTTGAATGAAACCATGTCCAGTCGGCGGATCAATGAGTACGAGTTGCGGTTTCCGATCGACCTGCTGGCGAAACACGTCAAGACGATCGAGAACGAGATCGCCGATGTTGAGTTTACCAACCCTGAATACCGTAAGCACGCCGCTTCGTTTGTCGGCGCACTCAAGGTGTTCGAAAAGGAGTTGAAGGAGCGTCAGAACCAGCGGTTCGAGCGCGGTGAAATCGAAAATGACGATATGCACGCCTTCTTCGAGAAAGGCTGCGAGGTCTGGTACGTTCAGAAGGGCAAGCGCGTCGGCGGAATTGTCGAGGACGTCGAGTTCACCGAGGGGTGGCTCTTGCGATATTGGACGCTCAAGCTCCGTGTTCTCGCCGCGATCAACGGCAAGATCGAAGAGGCGACGACTGACTTCGTGGTGCCGGCGTTTGATCGGATGCTGATTAGCGATCTGAGGCTCCACAAGATCGACCCCGAGACCAAGGCGATGTTGCAGACTCGTGGCGAGAAATTCGCAACGTTCTGCGAGGGCGCCGTGTACGCCGCCTACACGGGCAATCTGGTTCGGTCGTCGTACTTTGCTGATCGTTCGTATCGGGCGACCGGACGGGTCATGATCGACGTGCGATCCTTCAGGCAGATGGAACCGGACGGATGGCGTAACGAGCTTCGGGCTTTGGACGTTGAGACGATCGAATCGGACTCGAACACTGACGCCGTGGGAATCGACACCAGCGAATACTGGCGGTGCTTGCCCACTCTTCATGGCTTCTCGTTCGCCTGTAAGCAGTGGGGCCGCCTGGACATCGACGATCTGCGGGAGATCAAATTCCGCGAAGACGCCTACGACAAGCTCGTTCTGGACGAACAGGACAAGAAGCTGATCGAGGTCTTGGTGCGGAACGGTCAGACCGGCTTCGAGGACGTCATCGAGAGCAAGGGTGGTGGCACCATCTTCCTGCTGCACGGCGAACCGGGCCGAGGGAAGACGTTGACGGCCGAGGCGGTGTCGGAGCTGTTGCGCCGGCCTCTCTACACTATTTCGGTCGGTGAATTGGGCACTGATCCGCGGGCTTTGGAAGTGTCGCTTCGCGAGATCCTTGACGTTGCGATGACGTGGAACGCCGTCATTCTGCTGGACGAAGCCGACATCTTCCTGGAGGAGCGCGACGAGAAGGATATCGTTCGTAACGCGATGGTCGGCGTGTTCTTGCGCCTTTTGGAGTATCACCAGGGCGTGATGTTCCTCACGACCAATCGTGTGCGGAACATTGACCGCGCGTTCTATAGCCGCGTTTCGTTGGCGATCCGCTTCGGCGCCATCGACAACGAGTGGCGCAAGAGGGTCTGGGGCAATCTGCTGCTGGCGGCCGGGCTGGACCATATCGACCCGGACGTTTTGGCGCACTACGACCTCAACGGCCGGCAGATCAAGAGCGCAATCCGGCATGCGCAGGCCCTGGCGCGAAGCGAGGACATCGAGCCAACGATCCGGCATATCGAGCGGTTCGTGGAGCGGGCACGGCGCTTCGAACAGGACATCCAGAACTCCTAGTTCGAAAGGTTGCGGCGCCTGGCGCGTGTTAGGCGCCGCAACACCGAAATGATAAATCAAATCTGATTGGAAATGCGCGATGATCCCCTACTCGATCTCGTCCGATCATCACTGCCACAACTGGTCGGCGTTCAGCGAGACCACCGAGGGCGGCGTCAACTCGCGGCTCTCCACGATCCTGAAGGAGCTGACCCGCCAGGCCGATGAACTGCTGGAGCGCGGCGGGACCATGATGTTCCTGGCCGGCGATCTGTTTCACGTCCGCGGCTCGGTCGATCCGAGCGTGCTGAACCCCGTCGTTGAGACCATTCGCGGCATCGTGGATCGGGGCGTTCAGATTCACGCCATTCCCGGCAACCACGACCTGAAGTCCAACGACACGACGGAGCTGGGCAACGCCATTCAGGTGTTGTCTACGATCGAGGGCTTCACCGTGGTCACGCGACCGACGGCCGTCGACGTCGACGATCACGTCGTGTTCATGGTCCCCTGGCGCGCCACGCTGGAGGCCCTGCGCGAGAGTGTAAACACGATCCCGGCCGAGCAGCGTCGAGGCGCTGATCTGATCATCCACGCGCCGATCAATGGCTCGCTGCCTGTGGCGTTCGACAACGCCCTGGATCCGAAGGAGATCGGCGACATCGGCTGGGGCTTCCGGCGCGTCTTCAGTGGGCATTTTCACAATCACGCCTGTCTCGGGCACGGCGTGTTCTCGATCGGCGCTACGACGCAGCAGACGTGGCGCGATATCGGCAGCAAGGCTGGTTTCCTGATCGTCGACGACGAGGTGACGTTCCGGGCAAGCCGGGCGCCGTCGTTTATCGAGATCACCGAGGTTGATGCGGCCGATGAGGACGAATTGACTCTGACGGTCGACGGCAACTATGTCCGCGTCCGCTTCGAGAGCATCAAGCCCGCGCAGGAGAAAGAGCTGCGTCAGATCCTGATGGACAAGAAGGCGCAGGGCGTCGTGATCCAGGCTGTGCGGGAAACAGCCACCGTCGCGCGCGCCGGGGCCAGCGTCTCGGCCGGCGCCTCAATTGAGACGTCGGTGCTCGATTTCGTCGCCATGCTCGACTACGAGGACAAGGCCGCCGTCACCTGTCTAGCCGAGGAAGTCTTGATCAAGACGCGCGAAAGCCTCGCGCGCGCTGACTAATCCATTCGCTATGCCATCGCGAATTCGCGAATATACGAATTCGCTAATTCGCGATGGCACGAAGACACGAGGAGAGCAACATGGGTGATCTGTTCACCGTCCGCATGGAGCGGAAGCGCATCATCTACACCTACGACGACAAGGGCGCGCGGGTCGGTGAGCGCGTCGAGATGATCCAGGAGACCTACGCTGGGCTCCCCTTCGTCACGGCGCAGGGGTACAAGGAGCGCCACCCGGACGCGAATGTGATCGTGACGAAGGCGGAGCGCAACGATCGGTCGCGCGTCCGGGTCGGCGCTTCGGCCGCGTCACGTCATCAGAAGCCCAATAGCCGGACGGATCGTCCGGCCGCGTCACGTCATCAGAAGCCCAATAGCCGGACGGATCGTCCGGCCGCGTCGCGGCCAGCTTCGGTCGATGGCGGCAGCTACGCCGATGCGATCAACGCCGAGATGCGAGCGATGGAGAAGCGGGCATGAGCGAGCGAAAGGCAAAGTTCACCGCCCTCTATGAGGTTCCCACCACGTTCGGCTGGAAGGAGGTTCGCCTCATCCATCTTCAGCTCGGCTCGATGGACAAGGCGTGGGAGGTGGCGCCGCGGCTGGGCGACATTCTCTGGCCGAACAAAGACGCCAGCCTTTTGTGCATGTTGCGCCGGCACCGGCAGGTCGAAGCGATCCACGAGATGTTCGCGCGTTCGCCGTGTCATCGAATGGCGCCGCACGATGTGGAGATGCTGACGGTGGCCGACTTGAGCATCGCGGGCAAGACCAAGCAGCGCCTGCGTGCGGCGGGGCTGACGAAGGTTCTTGGCCGTCGCCGTCCGCAGCCGGCCGGATCGGGCCGTCCGCGTCGCAGCGAGGCGGCTGAAGTGGGAGCGAGCCGATGAAATTCACGGATATGGTCATCCAGAATTTCCTCACGATCGGCGAGGCCACGATCGGGCTCGACGACGTGGGTTTGATGCTGATCCAGGGGGTCAACGACGATGACTCGTCGGCCGACAGCAACGGCGCCGGCAAGTCCTCGATCGCCGATGCGCTGTCGTGGTGTCTCTTCGGCATCACGGCGCGCGGCGTCACCGGCGACGGCGTGGTCAACCGCACCGTCGGCAAAGAGACGTGCGTCCAGCTCGATGTGAAGGATGGGGAGGACATCTACCGGATCATCCGCCATCGCAAGCACAAGACGGGCAAGAACGCGGTCCATCTGCTCAAGCTGGACGGGACCGGCGCCAGTACCGATCTGACGAAGGGCACGGACAAGCTGACACAGGCGGAGGTCGTGCGCGTCATCGGCTGCTCTTACGAGGTATTTCGGGCGGCCGTGTACGCCGCCCAGGAGCAGATGCCTGATCTGCCGGCGCTGACTGACAAGCAACTCAAGCTGCTGGTCGAGGAGGCGGCCGGCATCACGCTGCTGGAGCAGGCGCATGACACCGCGCGCGCCGTTCTGGTCGCGGAGCGCGCCCAATTGTCGGAGGTGGAGCGCGACCTTGCGCGCCTGAATGATCGTCTGGAAATTGTTCAGTCAAATCTGATTGGAGCCGAGCGCCGGCAGGAGGTGTTCGAACGCGAGCGCGCCGCGCGCGTCTTGGCGGCGCGCGAGTTGGCGAAGGCTGCGGCGGGTGAAGCGAAGACGGCTGCGCGCGCGGCTGAGGTCTATGATCCGACCGAACTGGCGGCGCAGCTCGCGGAGGTCGACGCCAAGATCGCCGGTCTTGAAGGCGAACGGCAGCGCGAGCGCGAGCTGGCCGATGACGCCGCCAAGGCTGATCGAACCGCCGGCATCGAACGCTCCAAGCTCACGCGCCTGGTCGACGAGGTGCGCGCGACCAAGGCGCGTCTGACCAACACGGAGGAGCTGGTCGGTACCCCGTGCGGCGAATGTGGCAAGACCTACGAGACGGGCGATCTGACCGAGGTGCGCGCGCACCTCGGTCAATCCCTGCACGACGTCGTTGCGCGCTGCAAAGCACAGAAAACAGTCGCGGATGACGCACAGACGCGCGCTCAGATGCTCGCTGATGCGTTGGAAGAACATCGCGCGAGCATGACAAGCGTTGCAGCGTTGAACGCGCAGCGTGACGCTCTGAGACGGGATATCGACGCACGCGCCGCGCGGTTGAGTGAGGTCGCGCGGCACACCGAGCAGGCGCGCAAGTATCTGACCGACGCCGAGACGCGCAAAACCGAGCCTAATCCGCACGACGCCGAGGTGGCTGAGCAGACCGCGCTGATCACGGCGCTGACCGAGAAGATCAACGCCATCAAAACAACCGCCCTGCCCGCCGGCCAGAAGAAGGTCGAGGTGGCCGAGCAGGTCGTGCGTGTCTATGGACCGGGCGGCGTCCGCGCCCTCATTCTCGACACCGTGACGCCGTTCCTTAACGAGCGCACGGCGCGCTACCTCGGCACGCTGACCGATGGCCACGCCCAGGCCACATGGTCGACGCTGACGCGCACGGCGAAGGGCGAGCTGCGGGAGAAGTTCACCATCGACGTTGTACACGCCGCCGGCGGGGACTCCTTTGCGGCGCTGTCTGGCGGCGAGAAGCGCAAGGTGCGTGTCGCGTGCGCCCTCGCCCTTCAGGACCTGGTGGCGAGCCGCGCGACCAAGCCGATCGAGCTGTTCTTTGGCGACGAGATCGACGACGCACTCGATAGCGCCGGTCTGGAACGTCTCATGGGCATTCTGGAGGAGAAGGCGCGCGAACGCGGCACCGTCATGGTGATTTCGCATCGGTCTCTGCGCGACTGGATCTCGCAGGTGCTGACGGTGCGCAAGCACGGCGGCTTGGCGAGTGTCGAATGGGTGACCTGACGCGCGCCGTCGCAAAAGTGCTATATTGTATCAATCAGAATTGATTGAGGTTGCGATGAAGACGGCGATGGATGCGTTGGCGGAATACCTGTGCGAGACGCTGCCGATCGATCAGGTGTTGGAGCTGGTTGGGCCGCGCACGGTCACGGCGGTATGCCCCAACAAGACGATCATTCGCGCGCCGCTCAGCGGCAGCGAGGAGTTCTTTCTGGCCAGTGTGCGGGGCTACAAGACGAACGACGTGATGTTCCGGCTCACGCCGGTCGACCAGCAGGCGTACTCGTACATCGAGGTTCCGGGGTTCCAGTTCTTCGACATGTTCAAGAGCGCGCATGAGTTTATCGAAAAACATGCGAACAGCAATTTCGGCGCGCTCAAGGCGGATTTCAGAAAAAAGGAGAAACAAAAGTGCGCACGCGCCAAAAAGGAGGCGGCAGAACAGAAGCAAAAGAAAGAAGCGGTTGAGAAGGAAGGTTATATTGAAACAGCCGAATGGGGTTCCTGGTGATGCGTGAATTGAGAATTGTCGGTGTCGATCCGTCACTCTGCAACACGGGCGTTGCCGTGACGCGCCTTCTGTTGCCGTCCATGGAGATCGTGGTCGACGATCTGATTCTGATCGCGACCGAGCCCGTGGCGAGCAAACAGGTGCGTCGGAACTCCGATGATCTGCGCCGCGCGCAGGAGATCAGCCGGGGCATTCGTAAGGCGGCGGACGGTGCCGCTCTCGCCATGGCGGAAATTCCCCAGGGGGCGCAGTCGGCGCGGGCCGCCTGGGGTCTGGGCATCGCACTTGGTCTCATGACGACGTTCGACATGATGGGTGCACCGCTGATCCAGGTGCAGCCACTTGAGACCAAGCTGGCGTCGGTCGGTTCCAGGACGGCATCGAAGGCGGAGATCATCAAGTGGGCGGTCGCGACCTATCCGGAGGCCCCATGGATCCGGCACAAGTCGGGCGGCGCGATGAAACTGACGAAGAAGAACGAGCATCTGGCGGATGCTCTGGCGGCCATTGAGGCGGGCATTCTGACGACGGAGTTTCGTCAGGCTTTGGCACTCATGGGCGGCATTATCCACGCCGCGTAACCCTGCGCAGCGTTGAACGATTCCCGCTATATGTAGTGTGAGCATGGGTTTCAGAGGCAACAGCTTCCGTCAAGACTGGTAAGTCAGAATTGATTGATCTAAGATCGTTGCCTTTCCCCGATCAGACTATGTGGAGACAATGAATGTCCGCTGTGACCGCCGTCGTTGAGCTGGAGACCCCGGCGCGCGACTATTTTCCTGGAATGGGCCAGGCCGTCGCTGATCGCACCGTGAACCGTCGCATGTTCACGGATGCCGTCAAGGCCCGTCTGGGTAGCACCGTCGCCCTGAATCCGAAGGACCCCCTGCTTCAGCGCATGACGTCGGCCGCCATGTACAGCGGCATCACCATTACTGAAGACCCGAGCGCCGCGTTCATGACGGCGATGCCGGAAACCCGCGTGGAGACCTGGGCTGAGGTCGCGGATCGCGTCGCTCTGGGCAACACCTCTCTGCTGCGCACGACCGATCAGGCCGCGACCGAAGAGGTCGAGCGTCTGTCGATGCGCCACCATCTGCGGCAGGGCTCGCTGCTGATGAGCGGCCGGCACCTTCAGCATGGCGACGAGACCCAGGCGGGCCGCCCGCAGGAGGTGTTTACCAACTGTTCTACCGCCGTCATGCGCTGCCTGAATTTCCGGCTGCTGTTGAATGGCTCCGGTGTCGGCGGCTGCTACGACGACGCGCTCGTCACCGCGGCCGACATGAACGATATGCCGATCGTGGTGCCGGTCATCGACCACACACACGCCGACGTGCAGTCGGGCCGGATCGCCGGCTATCTGACGGGGCGCGAGGCTAAGCATCTGTATGCCGGCTCGATCATCAAGCGGCACACCGTCGCGGACAGTCGCGAGGGCTGGGCGCGCGCCATTGAGATCATCGAGCGCATGGCGTTCCAGAAGAAGCGTCACGTCGTGCTGCTGCTGGACTTCTCCGACGTGCGCGGCTACGGCGAGCCGATCCGCGGGATGCAGAACCGTCCGGCGTCCGGCCCCGGCCCGCTCATGCAGGCGGTTTCGAACATGGCGCGCCTGCGCGATGCCGGTATGCCGACCTGGCGCGCGGCGATGTATGCCGACCACTACTTGGCCGACTGTGTGCTGGTTGGTGGCGCACGTCGCGCGGCGCGCATGGCAACGAAGACCTGGCGCGACGTGACCGTCGTCGAGTTCATCGGCGTCAAGCGCGGTGGCTTCCTGTGGAGCGCCAACAACAGCGTGACCATCGACGACGAGTTCCGCATCGCGGTCGAGAAAGTCGCGGCCCTGGTGCGGACACAGGGGTTCGGTGACGAAGCTTTGGAGGTCGAATGGCAGGTCGATTGGCCGCAGTTCAGCAACTCCATCGAGATGTGGCTCAGCAAGGCGGTTTTGGACAAGACCATCACGGGCCTGGAAGCTCATGCTTGGCGTGTGTTCATGGCGCTGGCGGCCGCATCGTACTTCGACGGCACCGGCGAGCCCGGTCTGATCATGGTGGACCGGCTGAACCGGAACGATGATGGCTTGAAGGCGTATCTGGACGGTTCGTTCGTCACGTTCGGTGGCGAGGATGGTCTGGAAGAGGCGACCCGGCCCCTGGCGATCGAGCTGGCCAAGCGCGTCCTGGCGATGCCCTACAAGTTCATCGTCAATCCCTGCGGCGAAATCTCTCTGCTGATGCTCGGCGGCTATTGCGTGATCGCCGACGTGGTGCCCTTCCACGCACAGAGCGACGCCGATGCGGAGAGCGCCTTTCGCACGGCGACCCGCGCCCTGATCCGCACAAACACCATGCGCAGCCTGTACCGGCGCGAGGTCGCGCGCACCAATCGCATCGGCGTCGGGATCACCGGCCTGCACGAGTGGATCTTTGCACGCTTCGGGCTCGGCTTCCGCGACATCGTGGCGGAGGATCCGTCTGGCGCGACTATGATCGACGCCAACGGGCAGACGATGGTGCGCCCGCATCCGGACGCGCTGCCGATGTGGATGATGCTGGCGCGGTTCGCGCGGGCCGTTCAGGACGAGGCGGACGCCTATTGCGCACGCCTCGGCGTGAACACGCCGCACACATTGCGAACCATCAAGCCTGCTGGCACAACGAGCAAGCTCTTTGGATTGACGGAAGGCGCCCACCTTCCCGCGATGCGCGAGTATCTTCGCTGGGTTCAGTTCCGCAACGACGATCCGCTGGTCGAGACCTACCGCAAAAGTGGCTATCCGGTGCGGGAGCTGCGCACCTATTCGGGCACCACGGTCGTTGGATTTCCGACGCAGCCGGCCATCTGCCAGCTTGGTATGGGCGACAAGCTGATTACGGCCGGTGAGGCCGGCATGGAGGAGCAGTACCGCTACCTGCGCCTGCTGGAGACGTTCTGGATTCGGGGCGTGGATGAGGCCATGCAGGTACTGGCGGACGATCGCGGCAACCAGGTCAGCTACACCGCCAAGTACGAGCCGGCCGTGACGGATTTCAAGACGTTCGTGGCGACGATGATGGACGGTCAGTTCAAAATCCGCTGCTGCTCGGTGATGCCGCAGATCGACACGACCGCGTTCGAATACCAGCCGGAACAGGCCGTCACGAAGGCCGAGTTCGAGATGATCGCCCAGGCGATCCAGCGCGCCATGCAGGAAGATGTCGGCCTGGAACATGTGGACTGCGCCTCGGGCGCCTGCCCCGTGGATTTCAACACCGATGCCGAGATCGAGGGCGGCCTCAAAGACCAGTCGCTGATCGACGCCGCTGCGGACGCCGCGGACGTCGAGTTCATGATCTATGCCAAGCCGGAGTGTGGCTGGTGTACCAAGGCCAAGGCGCTGCTGGACGACATCGGCGCGTCTTACGGGGTCGTGACCATCAAGACGGCCGAGGTGCAGCGCGCGTTCTTTATCCGTCGCGGCGTGCCGGCGGATGGCTGGACCTTCCCGAAGGTTTATGCGCGAACGCCGACGGGTGAAGTGCTGATCGGAGGTTACGAGGATCTGGCCGCGCGTCTCGGGGCGTAGATTCCGCGTGCCTGAAACGAAAAGTCAAAATTGATGTAACACGGGGAGCGGCAACGCTCCCCGCAGGAGACCGAACATGGGACTTGGTGCGGCAATGACGGGTGGAAATCCGAAGCGCGGCCGAGTGCCGAACGACTTTTACCCGACCCCGCCGGACGTCACGCGCGCCCTGCCGGCCGTCGAGGCTCTGCCGAACATCATCTACGACCCGGCCTGTGGTGACGGGGCCATGCTTGATGTGTTCAAGGCCCTCGGCTTCAAGACAATCGGATCGGACATCGAGCCGCGCGGCGCGATGATCAATGCCAAACGACAGGATTTTCTGACGGTGAGGGGCACGCTGCCCGAAACCGTCGCGATCGTCACCAATCCACCCTTCAAATTCGCGGCTGAGTTCGTGCGCCAGGCCCACGCCCTGCGCTGCACCAAGCTGTGTCTCGTGCTGAAGGGCACCTACTGGCACGCCGCGCGTCGTCAGGCGCTGTGGAGCCTGTGGCAGCCCAAGATCGTCTACCCGCTGCTCTGGCGCCCCGACTTCCAGGGACTGAAAAGCCCCACGATGGAGGTCTGCTGGACCGTGTGGGAGCGCGGTTACGACGGTCCAACCCTCTACCAACCCATCAATCGACCGAAGGACAAGAAGCATGGTTGATCTTGTGTTCCAGCCCTGGATTAAGCCGATCGCGGTACCGATGATCGACTACGAGACCCTGGGCGACTTCATTGGGGATCACGGTCTCGATCCGCTGATGGAGGGCGATACACCGATCCGGCGTCTGTGCGAGGCGATCGAAGGAACGCGCAAGCCGGCGAATGCTGCCGAATTCAGCGTCGACGATCCGCGACATCACTACCAGGATACCGATCTGCTGGCGGAGTTCGCCGGCCGCTTCTGTTACCGGGCCTGGGGCCAGGGTCGCCCGACGGAGGAGTACATCGCCAATGTGATCGCGGAGAAGCACGGCAGCGTGCTGGCCCACGCCAACATCAGCTTCATCATGACCGGCGTGTCGCGCGCGCTGACGCACGAGCTGATCCGTCATCACGCCGGCACCAATCCGTCGCAGGAGAGCCAGCGGTTTGTGACGGCGGACGGCGGCGAGATCGCGGTCGTGGGTTATCGTGCGAGCCGTTGCGTCGTGCCGCCGCTGCTGCTGGAGCTGACCCGGCGCGAGGAAGGCGCGGCCGATTTCGAAGCGATCCGCGGGCACGATCTGCTCACGGAGTTCCACGACGATTTCGCCGCACAGATCGACGTTTACAACAAGTGGCAGCAGCGGCTGAAGGCATGGACCAACGACACGCTGGGGCTGTCGTCGACGCTCGCCAAGAAGCGCGCCAACGAGGCGGCTCGGTTCCAGCTTCCGCAGGCGACCGAAACGCGGCTCGTGTTCACCATGAATATGCGCGCCGCGCGCAACGTCATCGAGCAGCGCGGCAACATGCACGCCGATCTCGAAATTCGCCGTCTCGCGGTTTCGCTGGCGCGCGAGTTGAAAACCCTGGCGCCGATCAGCTTCGCCGACACCTCGATCTTCGTCGACCACGACGGCATCGAGAGCGTCACCAACACGCACATCAAGGTGTGATCATGACCATTCTCATGGGCTTCGGCGGCGCGTTCGTCTGGATCATCCTGGGCATCACGGGCGTGGCCCTGTGCTTTCGCTTCTTCGACGGGCGGTTCCGTGTCGGCGATCTGCCGGCCGCCATTGCGATCGGCTCGATCTTCGGCGTGCTTGTTCTGGCTCTCGGGCTTTACGCATGGGGCGCACACACCATCAACCAGAACCAACAGAAGATCATTTGGTAGGGAGACCATCATAAACATACTAATAGAGGTGTAGGATGATGTCTTTTCTTTTTGGACTTGCTTACGGTCTCCTCTGGGGCGGCTCAGGCACTCTGGGCGTCATCTTGTGCCGTCGCTTTTTCGGCAGGCGACTTCTCGCCGCAGGCGTGCCCAGACCCTGTACGTTCGACGTCATTTTCGGCCCATTCACTCTTGTTTTGGGGCTGCTTGCATGGGTCATGCACGCCATCGACAACGGCTAAACCAGAACACTTGGTAGGGAGACCATCATGGAATTGCCCATTCAACTCCTGAATGAGTACGCGGAGCCGCCGGTTTACGGCAGCGCATATGCCGCCGGCCTCGATCTTCGCGCCGATCTGCACAAAAACGATCCAATGATGACGACGCTGGCGCCGGGCGAGCGGCGTCTGATCAAGACCGGCCTCGCCGTCGCTATTCCGCCGGGGCACTACGGTCGGATCGCACCGCGTTCCGGCTTGGCGCTCAAGTACGGCATCGACGTGCTGGCCGGCGTCATCGACGAGGACTATCGCGGCGAGATCGGCGTGATCCTGCTCAACACCAGCCGTATTCCGTTCACGGTCGAGCATGGTGATCGGATCGCTCAGCTCGTCATCGAGAAGATCGCGCGGCCGGCGCCGGAGTATGTTGACGCGCTGCCGGAGACAGGGCGCGGTGTCGGTGGCTTCGGCTCGACGGGAGCGACATGATGGCGTTCGGATTGGCGGGCGCGCATCGCAGCGGCAAGACCACGCTGGCCAAGGCCATCAGCGAGACGATGGGCATCCCCTATGTGTCCAGTTCCTTGACGGCCGAGTTCAAGGATTTGGGCATCGACCCGGTGGCGCCGATGAGCCTGCGCAAGCGCCTGGAGGTCCAGAAGATGTATCTGGGTCTCTATGCAAGCAAGGTTCTTGGGCCTGGCCTCCGGCCCTTCGTGACGGATCGAACGCCCTTGGACATCGCCGCTTACATGCTGGCCGAGACCAGCATGTTCGCGGATCCGTCGGTCGATCCGGACGAGATCGCCGACTTCGTGTCCATCTGTCTGCAAATGGCGGTCAGTCAGTTCGCCTCCATTCTGGTGGTCCCTCCCCTAATCCTCTACGACGCCGCCGAGGGCAAGCCGCCGGAGAACCGCGCCTATCAGCTCCAGATCGACGCGCTGGTCAGCGGTTTGGCCATGCGCTGTGTGTCCAAGTGCGGACACATTGTCGGCATGGATGCCGCGGTCACGGACCATGACCGTCGCTTGCAGTATGCGGTGGGCATGGTTCAGGAGCGTCTCGCGTCGTTGGAGAAACAGCGCGCGGGAACGTCGCTGCACTAATTTCCATTGGGCGGTCAATCAAAATTGATGTATCTCCGTCGTGTCGCTGCTATGTATAAATCAGCAGCGACACGACGCTGCACACATACCGAAGGAGATCGTCGCATGGCGCAGACCGTCAAACTTGAAAGCCGCAAGCTCACGCAAAAGCACCGCTCCCAAATGTTCCAGTTGGCGAAGGCCACGCTGATCGAGCCGGACCTGCGTCAGGCGTATCTCGCCGCGCAGAGCGCGGCGGTTGCTGCCATCATGAAGCAGCTTGATGATCGCTCGACGGCCGAGATGCAGGTGTTGGAAAAGTTCAAACTGGTTGCGCCTGTGACGGCCGTCACGTTCTGCGGTATCCGGGTGAAGGTGGGTACCAAAAAGTTCGTTGTGGACGGCAAAACGATCACTCGCGACGAACTTAAGACGATCAAGCCGACGTCGGTGGATACGTATTCCAAAACGTCCAATGGCGTCGGCGCTGAGATTTCATATTGGGCGTCGCGGCAATCGGACGACGAGATGATCGAGGCCCGCAAGAAGTATCGCTTTGTCGTAAAGTTCCTAGACGGTGAGAGCCGTCTGGTGCCGATCAACACCAAGGTGTCGCGCGAGCCTGAAATGTATTTTGGCGACGCGGAGTGGTGGAACGAAGACGTCTGGGTCAAGGCGCGTGCGATGTACGAGGCCGGTCATGCCCTGGCGATCGCTGAGGGTAAGCTCCTCCGGGCCGCCGCCAAGATGATCACGGCCGCCAAGACCTACGGCGACATGCTGGCCGCCTGGCCCGAGGTGAAGAGCATCGAGATCGACCTGTTCGGTGTGCCGCCGACGGACAATGCGATCGTGGCGCTGAGCGATGAGGACCGCGCGATCCTGTGCAATCACATGGGTCGGCGCGGTCTGACGTCCGCCGCCTGTGACGCGGCGCGCTCGCCCGCCTACGCGGAGGCGGCGGAATGAGCAAGCCGATCAAAATCTACGGCGAAGAGAACATCGACCCCGCCGCCATTCATCAGTTTCACGAGGCGCTGAAGTGCGACTTCAGCGTGAAGGGTGCCCTTATGCCGGACGCGCACAAGGGCTACGCCCTGCCGATCGGCGCGGTCGTAGCGACCCAGGACGTCGTAGTGCCGGCCTGGGTCGGCTACGACATTGGGTGCGGCATGTGTGCCCTGCCCTTCGTCGGCGTCGATCCCGACGAGCTGCGCGCCAAGGCGCACGCTCTGCTGAATGACATCTACGTAGCCGTGCCGGTTGGCTTCAAACACAACGCGAACGGTTTTCCGGCATCGAGCCTGTGTCTTCTCGACCGCTCGTGGGTGATCCAGGACCAGCTCGATGCCGGCGCTTGGTGTCAGCTCGGGACGCTGGGCGGCGGAAACCACTTTATCGAGATCGGTCTGGACGAAGTGGACCAGGTATGGGTGGTCATTCATTCCGGGTCGCGGAATCTTGGACACAAGGTCGCGACGCATTGGATGAAGGTCGCGTCCGGCGATGGCAAGGCGCGCGAGGGGCATTTCGGTCTTCGTACCGACGTCCCTGGTGGCGACGGCAAGCAGTACCTGACGGATACCTTCTTCTGTCAGGAGTTCGCACTCGTGAACCGCATGAGCATCTTGAGCCGCGTGATCCGGTGTCTGCATGAGCGACTGGATCAGGGTGGCCCGGCCGCGATGACCGACGTGATCAATCGCAACCATAACCACGTCGTCGAGCGCGACGGGCTTTGGATTCATCGAAAGGGCGCGACCCACGCCGAAGAGGACATGCTGGGCGTCATCCCCGGCAACATGCGGGACGGCAGCTTCATTGTGCGCGGGCTGGGCAACCCGGAGAGCCTGTGGTCTTCGTCGCACGGCGCCGGGCGCGTTCTTGGTCGCCGGGCCGCTCGCGAAACGCTCTCGATGGAAACCTTCCGCGAGAGCATGACGGGGATCGCCGCGCGTGTCGTCGAGGAAACGCTCGACGAGAGTCCTGATGCCTACAAGAACCCCTTCGACGTGATGCGTATGCAGACGGAACTGGTCGCCATTGAGCGACACATACGTCCGGTCATCAACATCAAGGGTTGAAGGCGCACAACGATGAACGTCGAACTGACACCGCAAGAGCGCGAGATGATCATCCGGCGCGCCTCTGACCGGGTGACTCAGACACTCATTCAACAGGCATTGAAAGGTATCGATCCCAACCAGATCCGGTCAGAGATCAAAAACCAGGTCATTCAGCGACTGGCGGACGAGCTGTACGCCAAGGTTACGGCTGGGGATGGCATCTCTGTGAAGAAGGCCGTGGATAAGGCGCTTCACTTACTTCAGAGGCGCCTTGACGGAGAACTCCAGAAGGCCCTCGCCCAGGGCATCACGGTGTCGTTCACTGGACTGCCTGCGTTGGATCCGAACGCCGAAAAAGGCGACTAACTGTTCGCGAAACGCCGAATACGAGGGTATTTCGCGATTGCTTCCTGTGCCGGGAAGGTGGAGTTGGTCGGCACATACACCCAATCACGAGCATCAAGGGTCAAGAACCCATTCGCTACGCCGTCGCGCGTTCGCTAGAGTCAGAAAATCGCGAATGCGCGAATGCGCGACAAAGCGAAAAAGGCGAAAGCACGATGAAAATCTACACAGCCATCATTGAGACGGCGAACACTGACGACGCCCGCCCCCTCGCTGCGTCTTTCACGACCCGCCAGGAGGCCGAGGACTTCCTGCGCACGTTCGTGCGCAGGACTCTCACGAAACTCGCCGCGCATGATCCTGGGCTTCAGGATCGGCTACGCGCCGGCGAGAACCCGATCGCCTTCTTTTGGGGCGACAACGCGGACCCTGAAGAGAATTGGACGATCGTCGAGACGGAGAAGCCCGGCGTGCTGCTGACGCCCGACGAGGCGAAGGCGGTGGAGTTTTTGGCATCGTGCGGACAGTGCGGACACAGCGTGTCAGGCATGAGCCGCGTCACACCAAACATCTTGCGCGAGAATCTGAACATCGACGACCCCAGCAAGACGCTGCAATTCGCGTTCGCGAAGCTGCGAGGAGAAACGTCATGAACGACGTCATGTATCTGGCGTCCATCCGGTCGACGATGCCGGGCGAGGTCGAAAACCACGGCTTCTTTCATGAGGCCGCCGCACGTGAGTGGGTCCACGAACGCCTCAAGAGTGACTGGGACTGGAACGAAGGGCCTAAGCCGACGAACGGCGATTTTCTCGGGTGTAGCGATCGCTGGTCGATCACCTCGGTCCCGGTCTCCTGCGAAATTCAGACCCTGCTGTTCCAGGGCGCGGTCGCCCCCTGGGTTGAGGCGTGCTTTGGAAAGGAGATCGCCAACGATCGAACGGAGCGGAACCACAGGTTCCTCGAAGAGGCTTTGGAGTTGGTTCAGGCGGCCGGCTGCACGGCGACCGAGGCGCATCAGCTCGTGGACTATGTGTTCGGCCGCCCGGTCGGCGAGCTGGAGCAGGAGATCGGCGGCGTGATGGTCACGCTCGCGTCTCTCTGCCTGGCGCACGACGTGTGTATGCACACCTGCGGCGTGACGGAGCTGACGCGCGTCTGGGGAAAGATCGACCGGATCCGCGCCAAGCAGGCCGCGAAGCCAGCCTTCGGCCCCCTGCCCGGCCCGGATCCGGTGTCCGCCGACAGTCGTCGGGAGGGCGAGGAATGAGCGGCACCTGGACAAACGCCAGCACCGATATGGTGCGCAAGGCGAGCGCCGAGGAGCTGGTCGGGCACCGCGACCGCGCGCTGGAGCGCATCGAGGCGGGCTTCGAGGCCATCATCGAGGGCATGAAGGCGTACAAGACTGCCGCCGGCACAGGGCACGGTCTGAGCAGCCTGACGTCCAGCACCGGGGCCATGTGGAGCGTCGTCTACAGCGGCATCACGAAGCGCGCGATGGACGACGTTCGCAAGGAGATCGACCGCGACGTCTGGACCTACATGGCCGAGAGCCTGGGTCTCTATACCGTCATGGACGCGACGGCGAAGGCGAAGTTCCAGGACGACATCGAGAAGGATCCGCCGGAGGTCACGGTCGAGAACCTGCGCGCCACGTTCGGCGCGCTGCGCGCCGACGCCGACGTGATCTTTCGGCGCGGTCTGGTCGAAACGTTTCGCCGGCTTGACCGGCGCTATCGCAGTCACGACGCCTTCAAGATCGACGATCGGATCGTGCTGGGGCACGCGCTCAATGAGTTCGGCTCCTGGACGCGGTATGGCCGCGACGACGATCGGATCGCTGATCTGGACCGCGTAATGCACGTCCTGGACGGCAAGCCCGTGCCGGACCGGTGCGCCGCCCTGCCCTCGCAAATCCTCGACGCCGTGCGCGCCGGCAAGCGATGCGGCGAGCGCATCGAGCGCGGCGAGATCATCGACCGCGACAGCTACTTCCGTGTGAAGTGGTTCAAGAACGGAAACGTGCATCTCTGGATGCTGCGCCCCGATCTGGTCGAGAAGGCCAACAAGCTGATTGCCGAGGAATGTGGTGCGACATTGGGAGATGCACGATGAGCGAAGAGTGGTGGCTCAACATGAACGAAGCCGAGCGCCGGGCGTTCGTCGCTCAGGCCGTCGAGGATGATCACAAGGAACGGTACGAGGAGGCGCTTGTGAGTGCCGGTCGAAGCGGGTCGGCGTGGGAAGACCTGACCGACGATCAGCGGGAGCGGATCCGTCAGATCAACGTTCAGCACGTTCTGAGGATGCGGGAGTTTGGTGAAAGCCTGCGCGTGCGGAAAGTCGAATGACTTGTTTGTTGAGACTTTGGACGTGTCACGAGGAATATTAGCATGAGCGAGATCAATTGGTCGGAATTAACGGACGACGAGTTTGTTAAACAGGCGGAGCGGGTGATTTGGTCATCTGCGTTCGCGAACAATAATTCGCGCGCGCCCGCGCATAAAGAGGCGAACGCGGCGAGCGATGAGGCGCAGGCACGGGGAAAACCGTGGCTGTATCAGCGTGCATGGAACGCTGCCTACCGCTCCTGTGGTCACGAGCCGAGCGAAAGCGACATCGCTGCGGCGCACGAGCCTGTAGCCGAAAAGAACGACGATATCGACACCGCACGCCTGCGCAAGATCGTCGAGAAGGCCCACGACATGTACGCGAAGGACGGCCTGATCGAGATCGACGAGCCGGCCGACGATGCCGCCCTGTCCGAGATGGTTTCTGAGGGCGACGATCCGGGTTGCTATGTGCGGGCGTGGGTTTGGGTGCCGGTCGACGAGAACGACGAGAACGAGGAGCAGTAAATGGGGACCTTCATGTCGAACGCGGAGAAGTACGAGGCTTTCCGCAACTTCATGTTTAACGACCTTGGTGTAACCAAGGAGAACCTGCGCGAGTGGATCCGCGAAGCCGTCGCCCAGCAGGTCACGCATCTCACACATCAGGGGTCCGGTTCCTTCGACCCGAAGGATCTGGCCCGAAAGACGGTTTTGCAGGCCGTGATGGATCGGTATGGCGATCGAGAAGCCATGCGGCAACTGGTCTCCAAGGAGGTGGCTCAGATGCTTGCTGACCAGTTCCAGGTCAGCATCAAGATCACACCCAAGGAGACCAACCAGTGATCCTTCGAAAAATCATCTGCGCCGCTTGCCTGAAGGCAGCAATAGGCTTGGGGCCGGACCTTCGTGGTCTCTCCTGGTTCTTCAAGAAGAACGTCGACAATCGGGAGGGTGTCGGACGACGAAGCGCCCGAGTTCTTCGAGACGATCGAGGATCTGACGGCCGCCGGCCGGTACGTCGATTGAGTCGGTAGCAAGGTAAATCAGACATGACTTGGTATGTGAATTACTACCGCTGCCCGGCCTGCGGGCATGAATGGGATAGCGAATGGGGCACGATGTGCGACGAGGAATGCCCGGAGTGCGACGAGCGCGCCATTAGTCCCTGCGACAGCGAAGAGATCAGCGAGGATGGAGAGCGCCATGATTGACGAGCGCCTACGCCCGATCGCTCGCCGCCCGGCGCGACCCAACAGGATCCCGTACACGACGATCGAGCTGGATGCGGCGATCAACGAGATCGTGGGACACACGCGCGCGGCGAACGTGCGCGCGTGTGTCCCAAGCCCGCGGCTCGACCTGCTGTCTATGGCGGCCGATCTGGCGTTCATGAATGCGCGCACCAGCCCGGCTGTCGAGGTCGTACGCCAGGCGCTCCGCGACCTCAAAAGCGATGAGGGTGCGCTCAAGCCGGAGGCTGCCGAATGATTGCCTCCAGCTATGTTCTCGGTCGCGCCAAAACACGCGACCAGTTCGATCAGACGGCGACGTCACGGTTTCCGCCTATCGCACGCGCTACGGGATTTTCTACACGGACCCGATGCATCGTGATACCAAGGTGACGTCAAGCAACGTCATCTATCGGGTGCGTGTTCGCGCCCGTGTCACGAAAAAGGAATGACCATGAGTCGCGTATCCAAAGCTGCCATGATGACGCTGATCTTCTCCGGTCTGTTCGGAACTTCGGCGCACGCTGATCCGCAACAGGCAAGGGAGTATCAGGCGCGCTGCTTCTTGTTTTATACCATTATGGAACAGAGGGCGATGGATCGTGACCTTCAGGAGAAAATTGTCATCTATGGTGATAGAAAACAATATATGAAGATTGTGTACCCGCATCTTTTTGATATTGGGAATGATAGAATGAGAGAAATACGGGAGGAACTTGTAGTTGAGATTTTTAGCAGAGATGAAGACACGCCCGAGCGCGAGCGTGATTTGAATCAAGTGCAGGTTGACTTTATGACCTCAGCCTGTGGATCGCTGTACTGATACCGAATGTGGAGAACCATCATGCCCGACGACTGGCCGACACATACCCAAGAGCTGAGTCGGAAGCTCAGCGATCTCCTGGGCACGATCGCTTGGAAGTTGGAGCATGGCAAAATGAGCCCAAAGGCGGCGTTCATCGCTGTGGACACCGCCCTGGACCTCTGTCAGGGCCTCGCCGACCACGAGGTGATCGAATTGACCAATCAGACTCGTCTTGCGTTGCGACGCGAGATAAGTAAGAGTTGATTTATCATCTACGACAAGGACACCATCATGGCTCTTATCGCTGGTCTCGACCTTGAGACGACAGGTCTGCTCGGCAAGGATGGTACGCCCGGTGATCAGCGGATCGTCGAGGTCTGTGTGCAACTCTGGTGCCTGGAGAGCCGGAGCCGCAAACTCAACTTCGTACAACGGATTGATCCGCAGCGTTCGATCACGGAGAAGGCCCAGGCTGTGCATGGCATCACGGCGGCCGATCTGATCGGCAAGCCGCTGTGGGACGAAGTGGCGCCGAAAACGCACGTCATTTTGAATAAGTCAATTATGACTGTAGCTCACAACGGCGTCGGCTTTGACGCGCCGTTCATCAACGGTGAGTTCCGCCGGGTTGGACTGTCGGAGGTGGGGCCGTTCCTGGACACGATGTTGAACGGGCGCTTCGCCACGCCGACCGGCGCCGTGCCGTCTTTGGAGAAGCTGTGCTTCTCCTGCGGCGTCTACTACGACCACGACCTTGCACACGGCGCGGACTACGACGTGACCGTGATGATGGAGTGTTTCTTCAAGGCTCTCGACTGGGGCTGGATCACCCTGCCCTCTTCCGTCATCAGAGACGCGGCTTAGGAGGCCGATCACATGTTCAAGACACCGACCGACGTGTGCTGGAAACGAAACGCAAGCTGGCGCCAGTCGGCGCTGTTGGGTTTGGGCGGCCTGTTCTGGTCGCCGCACCATCTGTTCGAGCTAACCTACAAGCCGCTGACCACGTTGGCCCGCACCTTGCTCTTCCTCGTCACGGCGCTTGTGACGTTCGCCGGGACGCGGGTGTTTCTGCTCGTGGCGGGCCTGATCGGCCGGCTCTCGCCCTCGTCGCGTTCGTGAAGGAGATCATCATGTCCTGCCCCTTGTGCGACGAAAACGGCATGCGCGTCGTCGCGGTCATCGCCTCGCCGCTGGAGACTGGCTACGTGATTGCCATGCGGTGCTCACACCCGCCGATCGAACGGTCTCGGGAACGTCCGCGAGCCACACTTGGCGTGATCGAGCCGCTGCCCGATCCGCCTCCGCCAAATGCAGCATAGGGAGCGCGGCCGCGCTCCTTTTTATTGTCCGCGTCAGTATTTAAAAACCCAGCCGTATATCCTACAGGCATACGATAAAACGAAAGCATCGCAAGACGCGATGCGGCTTTTTAACACATATGAGTACGGAGAAGACCATGACGGATAAGATCATCGACGCTGGCGCGGCGCACGACCCGAACATCGACGAAATCGACACGCTGCTCGCCGACGTCAACCTGGACGACGTGATCGAGGAGCCCGAGCCCGAGCCCGAGCCCGAGCCCGAGCCCGTCAAGGCACCCAAGAAGCCCGCCAAGTCGTCCAAGAAGGCCAAGAAGACGGAAGTGGTCGAGCCTGAGCCCGAAGCGACGCCGGCGGCCGAAGCTGATGCGTCGGACGATGAGATCACGGCCGCGCTCGATGCAATCGAAGGTCTTGATCTGACCGACGCGGAGGCCGAGAGCGTCGCTTCGGCCATCGAGGTCGACGAGGTGAAGAAGGCGCACTACGCCAAGAGCAAGACGGAGAAGGTCACAAAGGCGCCGACGGCCGCCAAGCCGGCGAAGGCGCCGTCCGTGCCGAAGGACATGTCCAGCCTGGCCGCCGAGCACTTCGTGCTGGAGATCGGCGATGCGGATCCTCAGGTGACGAAGGCGCAGATTCTCGCGAACGTTCCGGCTCAGAAGAAGGTGGCGGAGAAGGTTCACAACCTGATTTGTTCGCTCTCGGTCGGCAAGCAGCCCAGCGTCTATGTGTGCCGATGCTTCGAGGTGCTGAAGGAGCGTCACGAGGTGACGTCGGCCGAGCTGGTCACGGCGCTTCAGGCGCGCTCGTACTCGATCGGCACCGCTCGGTCGCAGACCGGCCAGATCATGAAGCTGTTCGACACGCTCGGGATCGCCACGCGCAGCGGCAATCGGTTGACCCTTCGCAACGACTCCGCGCTTGCCGCCAAGCTCGACGCCATTCTGACGGCGAGCCGCGCCTCGGCGGAGTCGTAGGTCATGCGCATCAAGGTGACGGAGATAGACCAGTCCAAGAGCTGCTCGGAAGAGCTGGGTACAATGCCGATCGAGCGGTTTCTGCGGGCCAATGAAGGCAAGGCGCCGATCATGTTGTCGGGCAGTGTGAACGGCATGACTGGTGACGAGTTCCGGGCGCATCTGGAGAACAATGGACGCATCGTGCTGCCGGCTAGCATTGGCCATGTGGTGCTGGTCGAGGTAGTCGCCTAGACGCAGACCACCTCATTCTTCTCGCCGCGCAAGGGGTGTCCAGATGGGCGCCCCTTGTTGCGTTTCAGAGCGCGCGTTCGCGAAAGAGCGAAAGCGCGATATCGTGGAATCGCTTAGAGAACGTCACTGAGCGCGATCCATTGTCGAGCGCGTGTCGATGTGCGCGCGTGAGCGAGACGCGCTCAGAGACGCTTCCTGTGCGCCGTGCGCGACGCGCTGCGGGCGCACTTCCCTGGCGCATCCCCGACAGCGTTGCGCTACAACATGCTTAGAACAATTTGAAGTGAGACAGTTATGACCCCAAAGGAGAGATCGAGGTCGGTGCGAGACCTGCTCGATGCGCGGCCGGACCTAGTGTTTCGGACGCTGGAGACGCTGGTGGAGCAGCACAGAACGGCGATCGCGCGCGGCGCGCCCGCGGTCCTGAATGGGCACAAGGGCGCGATGCAGGACATCGCCCGCAAATCGCGCGTCATGAAGGGTATGACGGAGCGTCAGGCCCAATACATGAAGGATGTGATCGCAGAGTTCTACGCGGAACGTGCGTGGAATATTCTCACGGGTCACAATGATCCGCAGATCGAGCGGACGGCTGAGGTCATCGAGGATGAACGTCGGTTTAAAATTTACGGGACGGACGCCAACTGGGGTGCGTTTTAAACAAGTGGAGGGGAAGAGCTATGAGCCCATCCCCTCCACAGTTATAAGCAAAGACGAATGGAGTTGATCTAAGCCGTCCGAACCCCCGGATTGCCATCATTCTCGCGCGTATAGTCGTCCCAAATGTCAAAAACGACGCCAAGAAAAAGACCGACATCGGGTCGATGCTGTCGTTCTAAAATACCCTCTAAGCAAGGTTCAACATCGTAACCGTTAGCCTTGAGTTTTTGAGTGGCACCCTCGATAGCCGCCGTATATGCCAGTTTCTTTAGTCGTTCCAACTCAACTGTACTTACGTACACCATCCCAATTAAGCCCTCCTCTTGGTGGTACGTCAATTCTGACGGCGGTTAGGATATGTCCACGGTATGACCGCTTACAAACGTTTTTATATTTGAAAACTAAAGGTGACTCTATGTATTAACCGAACCGCACAGCGGGAACAATAAATAGGCGCAAATAGAACGGGTGCGACGAAAGCGGGTTTCGACCCTAGACGAAGGTCGAGGAAAAAAAAATATCGAAAAAAATCAATATCGTTTTTAGGTACTAAATTTTTCGTTGATCCGTTTTCGTTCCGAATCAAGATGGACCCTATTGGCGAAAGAACGAAAGAACGAAAGAACGAAAGAGCGAACGAGAGAAATTAGTACACCCCGTTGTGTATATTTCCGCTCGCAGTCCCGCGAACGATGCGTTATACAGTCAGAGTTGATTGAATGCGCGTTGCGTTCGATACGCAAACACACAGGAGCGCCCCCGTGAAAAGTATCACCCCGATGTCCGGGCCGATCGAAACTGGTGACGCCGGCGTGGTTCTGACCGCTGCCGGCGAGGTGAAGGTGTTCACGACCGAGACCTACCCCGAGAACCCGGACGAATGGTCAGCGGCGATGGTGGAGCAGTCCAACACGCTCCGACTGATGGCTCTGATCGCCGCGGACGCCAATCTCCAGCAGACGCTGATGCCGATCCTGGAGGCGCTGGACGCGAACGACGTCCAGATCATGACCATGCCCAACGCCCACTAACCCACGAGAAAGAAAGAATATGTTCAAAATCCAGCGTTTGGCCCTCGGCGTGACGGAAGGTACGCCCGCCGGCAGCCTTCAGCTCGGGCTCAATCCGACGCCCGACGGCAATCTGGTGTCGTATGCCGATCACGAGACCATCGTGGCGTCGCTCCAGAAGGCGCATGAATGGCATCTCGACGGCGCTATTCGCCAGATCCGGACCCTCACCCGGGAAATCAAGATGGCAGAAGGAAAGGTGGCGGAAATGAAGGCCATTCTCGACCGTGAGGGCACGCAGCCCGAGCCCGAGCGGACGGAGCCCGAAGATGGGGTGTCGACGATGGAAGTGTTTATCGTGCCCATCCGCGCGGCCTGAGCGAGGAGAAAAAGGGTGGGCAAAACCCACCCTTTTTCCTCAATCAAAGCTGATGTACCCTTTTGTAAGACCTTGTTTTCGTTAGTACATTTATTCTGTCAGCACACAGTGACGGAGAGAGCGATGCCTATTTTTGAAGTCGTGAGCGAGACGCGCCGATCGCGCGTACTGAAGCGCCACTACCTTGTGCGCGCCGTTGATCGCGATGCCGCGATCAGCCTGATCGCCGCCGACGAAAAGGCGGAGCTGCCAACGCTTTGCATGTCCAACGTGGACGAGCCCGACGCGCCGTCGACCATCACGGCGATGTCTGTCCATCCGCTGGCGAAGATGAACGCGCGCGCGAGCGGTCTGATCATCACCGAAGAGGACTGGAACCAGGTCGATCAGCGGCAGGCGCTCAATGAAGGCTGGGGGCTCTTCAAGCATGATAGCAAGGGCTATTGCCTGGAGCGTTACGACGAGGCGGACCGCATCGCGTCGGACGAGGCGGCCGTTGGGCACGTCTGGCAGCAGTGTCTGGCGGGCAGCCGGCTGCACCGTCGCGCGCTGTTCTTCCTGCACAAGGTGGCGCCGGCCGAGTTCGCCGAGATCGCGCGCCTGGGCCTGGAGTTCACCACGATCATGGACGTGTCGACGGCCAAGAGCATGGCGGCCGAGTGA
Organism: Roseospira marina; assembly: GCF_014197855.1. Taxonomy (GTDB): domain Bacteria; phylum Pseudomonadota; class Alphaproteobacteria; order Rhodospirillales; family Rhodospirillaceae; genus Rhodospira; species Rhodospira marina. Next base: position 37,296 of record NZ_JACIGJ010000015.1, on the reverse strand, counting down.
TGCGCCCAAGCCCCCTGCCCCGCCGTCATCCGCAGTGGCGGACCTGTCCGCGCTGCGGTGACGAGTGGACGAATGAGTGGACGGCGGACGCCGCCGGCTGCCCCTACTGCGGATATGAGGAGAACGACCATGCTGGTCAGCATAATGGCGAAGCACACGGACGAGCCTCATTACGGGCAGTTCTGGTTGCGTGACGGGCGACGAGCTGTGGGCGCCTACATGTTGTTGTGTGACGACACTGATGACGACGTGGTGGTGCAGATTGCCATCGCCGAGGACGAGTGGTGCCGGCCCGACTTTCAGAGGGCGCTCTATGTGCGCGAGGCGGACGTGCTGGCCTGCACGCCGGACTACACTTTCGAGGCCGGCGTCGTTCGGGAACGGGCGGCGTGATGCGCGTCCCCTGCCCCTACTGCGGCGCCGATGCGGAGCTGGTCACAGGTGCTGTGATCTATCCGCATCGCCCCGACCTGGCGCGCAAGCACTTCTGGCGCTGCGCGCCGTGCGGCGCCTGGGTTGGCTGTCACAAGAACAGTCGCCGGCACGCTCCTCTCGGCCGCCTCGCCAACGCCGAGCTGCGTCGCGCCAAGAATGAGGCGCACGTGGCGTTTGATGCGATCTGGCGCGGCGGCATCATGCCGCGGGCAAAAGCCTATGCCTGGTTGGCGGAGAAATTGGAGATCGACCGCGACGCCTGTCACATCGGCATGTTCGACACGGACGCCTGCGACCGGACGGTTCGCGTCTGTCGCGAAATAGCGAAAGCACCTCCGAACGAAAACGCGAAATCGCGCATGGGAGAACGGTGATGGAACACCCGGCCAAGACGATGCCCGATCGTATTCGAGCCGAAGAGGAAGACCCTGTTCTCGCCGCGCTGCGCGACATCCAGAATAAAATCACGGATCAGGCGCTGACAGAGCCGCGCGCGGCGACCCTCGCCAACGTCGCGATCGCCGTCGCGCTGGACAACTACGTGATGGAGCGCCGGAGCCGGGACTGAAAGTGTTGGCTCTATCCGGTCGAGGCGGACAGTATTCTGCCGGCCCGCCGCTGGCGCCGCAGCATCGAGACGACGCATGGGTTCGATGGCTGTCTGAACTACATCGGCTCGCTGGACGACGCGACCGATCTGCTTATCCGCCACACGCTTGTTGAATACTGGCACATCGAGCGGAGTGATGGTTGGATCGGGGCTGTGGTGAAGGTTAAGAGCGAGGGGCCGATCGCCCTCGCCGCCACGACCTCCAAGAACAGCGGTGCCCTGGCGCTGATGCGGGCGCTGGCGAACGCTCTTTACGGACATCGGCTCAACGAGATGAAACAGGAGATGAACGGTGGCGCAGATCACGTTTGAAATTCCGGACGCGCTTCACGAAGACCTCGTGGAGCTACTGACGACCTTCAACGACGCCAACCCGGACTCCACTTCACACGGGCATCTCACCGTCGAGACGATGGCGGCGATGTTCCTTCAGGACGTGGGGCATCTTAGCGTTCGGCCCGGCTCTTGGGAGGCGCAGAACATCGCCGCCGTCCTGATCGCGCACGGGTATCAGCTCTGAGGCGACGTCATGTCGATGTCCTACACGACGGACGATTTCGTGAAGGAGCTAAAGCGCGCAGTCGCGATTTCGCGAGAAAGCGAAGCGACCGTGCGCGCCTGTGCGCATCCACATTGGCCCGCCAAACTCACCTGTCTCTTCGTGGAGTTTCAGCGACCGGCCGGCGGGCGCCTCGCCGTCGAAGCGCATCTGTCCGACAGATCGGATTGGCCGGCGCTGCTGATTCTCATGTCGCAGAATCTGGCGGATCACGGGCTCATTTCGCAAGGTTGCGTGGGCGTGGACAACTTCATTCCGGATTATGGTCTCGCCGCCACGTGGCTGGGCAAGTGGATCAACCAATGTCTTCGCGCGGATGTTCCCAAGCCGCCCACGCCGGACCTCAATCGAGACAATGCCGTCTGGGGTCTCTGGTAGGAGGGAACAGTGGATTTGTACACGCCAAGCGCGCTCATCAATCACATTCGAAACACGATCGAAAGCCTTCCGTACCACAAGGTCGCAGAGGTCACGACGGCGAGGATTGATCGCTGCGTTTGCGTATGTATCCAGTTCAAGCAGCGCAACCAGGAACCGATCGAGTTTGTCGGACAGGTCATCGACGACCACTGGGCCGAAGTTACTGACCGGATCGTCCGTGACAGAAACAACTGGCGCGAATTGCCCGCGACAACTCTGCGCTTGGACTGGCAGCCGGGAATGCTCGCGACGAACGTCCTGATCAAAGAATGGGTTCGCGACCAAAGGCCCAACAATCCACCTCGAACCAGCGCCAAAAAGAAGCGAGCGCATTACGGAAAGAGCCCAGCCTGGGGTCTGTGGTAGGAAACGGTTAATGACGAGTTACGCAGAGGTCTTGTCCACACGCAAGTTGATCGAGAAAATCCGCGTGAAACTCGCCAAGAATCCAAACGCCACAGTCACAAACATCGTGACCCGTGAGAACCAATATGACGACTACATTCGGATAGGCATCGGCTTCAAAGACGGCGACGCTTTTAATTGTATCGGCGCTCGCGTAGGTGCATGCGTCAACTGGTCGGAACTTTTAACGAAAGCCGCGGACGAACTAGTCAACGCCCGTTTACTACCAGAAGATCACAAGATGGCGCAGTGGATCGGCCCAGAGGTCGAACAGGTACTCATGACGTGGATCAACAAGGTGATCCGGCCGGATATTCTTCGAGGTCTTGGTATCGAGATCGACACAGAGATCGCCGACGCCGCGCCTGAATCGGATCTCACCGCGGCGCATCCAGCCTGGGGTCTGTGGTAGGAACCCATGATCAACTGCACGGCAAGCTCCCTCCTCCGGCAAATCAAAAAGACGTTCGCGGACTTCCCGGACCACACGGTCACCAAGCTCAAAACCTCCGTGTCTCTGAACCGCGTGATCTTCCAAATTCAGTTCGAGACCGAAGGCGTTAGCCCGAGCGTGTTCAAAGGATACATAGGTAAGGATATGGCCTTCCCCACGATCCGGGCTCGTGCCATCCGCGAGCTAATCAATGAGGAGATTTTGGACGCGGGGACCCGGCAAGCAGACTGGAAGCCGGAGAGCCTACAGACAGACACCATGCTCAAGACGTGGTTGAACAAGGTGATCCGCACAGAGGTTCTCCGGGAGATCGGCTTCATCAACACGCCCAAAAAAGATCCCTACGAGCATGAGCCAGCCTGGGGCACATGGTGAAGACCTTTAAGTGTTCATGAAATGTTCTTTTAGTCTCAGTTAAAAACCACCAACAGATAACTTTCCTAAAAATTAAAATCTAAATCACAAGAGTCCGCCTATCACAGGTCAAAGCGTTCCGGTCCAGACAACGCAGGCCATCGATCATTCCGAACCGAGACAGTCCATCAAAATCAGGCCGCGACGATCATCCAAGCACAAGATCATCTTCGGCCGGTCATCCAGAAACGATCTAGCACCTTCGTTCAAGAGCGATCCAGCGACCCGGCTTAAGAGCGATCCAGCGAATTAGCCTAAGAGCGAAAGCACGATCCCGATCGCAAGCCCGACAGCATCGCGCTATAACAGAATCAGCAAGACAGAGCGTCACTCGCGACGTTGTTTTCGGGTCTCCTTCAGGGGCGGCGCGCACTCAGAACGGCACACGCGCTAGCGGCTGATCTCCGCAGTTTTGCTAGGTTACGAGGCGGATCCGGTCCTTGACCGCTAGCCACTGGCGCGAGACCATCCGCCTCGTAGCAGTCATTTGCTACTCCGCAGCGCCTGGCTTCCAGGCGCCAACTCAAGGCCCGGTTTCTCATAAGAGAGCCGGGTCTCTTTTTTTGTCCGGACGATACCCACGGGAACAGAGGACGTAGAGAGTGGGAGTGGGGGAGGGGGCGTCCGTCCGGAGAGGGGCAGCGTCAGTGCGGAGCGAGATCGCCTAAGAGCGAAAGAACGAATGGGCGGTTTCCGGAAAGGGCTATTTAGCGAAAGCGCGAGAGGGCGAATTAGTGGTTGGTGGGCGCACCTTAAAGAAACACGCCGGAAATTTCAGGAACGGCAAGGAGCCGGCTTAGACGTACCACGACGGTTCGCCGCGTCCATCTGCCATTTTGGGAACGGCAAGGAGCCGGCTTAGGGAAAGGGTGACGGCGAACCGCGCCCAAAGACCGTCCCCACGGAACACCCGTGGGAACCCCGCCCATGGTCATCCCGTGCGTACCCCGCGGCCGACCCGTGGAGAGCCCGGCCATGGACACTCCTAGGCCGCTCCATGAACCGCACACCCATGATCGGCCCGTGGTGATCCCATACACGCCCGGCCCATGGGACTCCTACAGGCGCACCATGGGCAGAGTCTGCATGAGCCCCGCGAAAGCCCATGGGAGGTGTGGGGTTCCAACGCCATGATGCTCACGTCCACAAAGATCCCGCAGCGTTCCCACTTGGCTTTCCAAGTTATTTTCGATACGCGCACGCGCGTTCATTTCTTTGCGTTCAAGTACCAGGCGCTCAAAATCCCCACGCACAACCCAGCCGCGCCCCCAGTATTAGCATGAGATAAATATAACTGTCGAACGCAACGACGTTCGGCGCGACAATTAAATCATAGGAGTACATCATGGCTGCTCGTAAGACTAAGAATACTGCGGCTCCGACCGTGGAGGAGATAATCACGGATGCGGAGATCGACGCCATTGCTATTGACGACACGCCCATCATGTCCATCGAGCCCGAACAGCCCATGACGTTGCAGCAGTTGATGATGCAGGTTCCGGACAGCGACGCCGACGTCATGAACCACGCGATCGCCGACGCGCTCGATGAGCGCGCGGATCGTGAAGCCAAGAAGAATCCGGACAACACGTCCATCCAAAGCACGATCAAGAAGCTGCGCAAGCAGGTGGGGCGACGCGCGACGGGACGTCTGTTCGTCGCCGCGCAGCGTTCACCCGACTTTATGAACCGTCAGCTTCGCGAGGGTGCGGCGTACAACGTCTATGCGATCGGTAAGTTGGGCGATCTCGTCGCGGGCTTGGTGGGTGACGAGACGAAGAACGCGGTCAATCGCGCCATTCTCGCGTCGCTGTTCAAGATCGAGAGCGCCGGGCTCAGCTTCGACATGGAGACCGCCAAGATGTGCGTCTCTCAAAACTACACGCCCAAGCCCGATCAGAGCGACGTTGCGTCACGGGCGCGCTCGCATCTCGTCCGGCACACGATGTCTCCCAGCACAGCGCCCACGCAAGCGTCGTCTACAGTACAGGCGCTGGAGACGTTGGGCATCGTCGTCAAGGACGGTGGGCGCAACCCCACGATCAAGCTGCTGGACAATGCCCTGACGCGCGCCCTGCGCGCCACCTGGGGCGCTCTGTCCGCCGTGTAATTGACGCAGGGAGAGCTTCGGCTCTCCCTCTTTTCCGAGGGAACGCCCCATGTTGCGCTTCATTGTTCTCGCCGGACTCGCTTTGAGTCTGGCCCTCGCGCCGCTCATGAACGTTCACGCGACGTCTCGCGGCGGTTCGTATCGCCCGCACGTCACGAGTTATTCCCGACCCTTGCTCGCCCCGGACAAGGGTTTCGTCTGGATGTGGCTGATGCCCAACGGCCGGGAATGCACAGCTCGGGAGCTGGTCACGAAAGGCAGTGGCTGCACGAAGACCAAGATCGAGCAGCTCGCACAGTAGGACGGAGGAGGGAGCGCCCAGCTCCCTTTCTTCGCACATGAGCATCCCCACGGACTGGCCGTGGAACACCCAAGGGCGTGATCGCGGGACTCTCGACGGAAAAGGGAAAGAGCCCCTGAAGAGTCTTAGGGTCTTTCAGCCCACACTGCGCGACGCAGCGACAGACGCGCGCACCCCAGCATAAAACACGTCGAAAATCGCACAGAGCGTCGCTGAGCGCGCTCCATTGTCGTTTGTGTGTGCAGACAGCGCACAGCGAACGAACGCACTCAGTGACGCTCTGTGCGCGATTTTTAGCGACATCGGGCTTTCGCTATTCCGCGAAGTCCCCAGCCGCGTCCCCAACAGGCGCTTGCTACGTTGTGATTGTCGATAACAACAGCACGGAGCAAGAAGATGAGCGTTTACACATTTGGCGTTTATTCGAATCGTGACACGAAGTTAGGCGAGGTCAACGTCGAAGCGGGCGATCGAATCGACGCTGCCACCAAGTACGCGAGTATTATGGACTCTCCCATGACCGCCGGCGTTTTGGAGTGTGTGCGGTGTGATCCTCCGCCCAAAGCTTACATCGCCATCGACGTTGCGTAACGGGACTTCAACCGCCGGGCGACGTGATCGGGCACTACGTGGATAACACGTTGATCGAGCGGATCGCCCGGCGTGCTGCGTCTTTGAGTCGAGGAGGATCGAGATGAACGAGTTTGACTCCATCACGCTGCTGCGCGAGTTCGTGAGTGATGTGAACGCGGCCTATCCGGCCCCGAATGACCTGCGAGAGTTCCAGAGCGAGTGGCCGGACCTGGCCGCAACGTTCTTCAAAGCCCAGAGCGTCATCGAGGGCCGGCGCCGCCATCTGTTCCATGTCTCGTGTGTGGACGAGGAGGGCGTTCCGTTCAACGATACCCTTGAGGCCAACGACCAGGATGAGGCCCGCGAGCGCGCGGCGGAAATCGACTGGCCCAATCACTTCGAGATCGTGGCTGTCCAAACGTTGTCCACCTGATCAACGCGAGCCCCTTCGCTCTTCAGCGAGGGGTTTCCGTGCGCGTGGAGTTCTCCACGGAAGAGCCATGACCGGGATTGGGGAGTGTCGTATCCGTCGAAGCTCCAGCCGCAATTCCACACGCTGCGCACTACATTGTGACGTCAGCAACAACGCTGATGAGCAACAAAGCGAGACGACCATGAACGAGAAAGACTTTGCCCGTATTGTGCTCACGCCCGCGCAGTTCGCTGAGCTTGAAACGACTTCAAGGGACCGTTTGCCACGCCCGATGAGACGTCTATGGGTGTGCTGCGATGCTACTATGGGAACATCGCCCTTTGTCGTTTCGCCCAGAAATTCAACGACACTTTTACTTATGAGGCAGAACACTGGCCTGTATTTTTCCAAGTGTTTCAGACTGCCGCCCAACTCTTCACCATCGTCAAAGACGAAATCACGCAGTCCCTCAATTTCGAGAACTCCTTCAAGATCGAAACGGATGCGGACAGCGCGTTCAGCTTTACGGGGTCGCCCTGGAATATTCAGTGTTGTGACGCGACGCACTTCGCTGCGGCTCTTGTGTTCTTTAACTTCGAGACGGATGAGCGCGCCTACGACACGTCCGAAATGGTCCCGGAGTGTTTCGTTCACTTCGTCGCCTTCGTCACGTTCTTGCGGGATGCGCACGGTTTCACCCGTGACGATATTAAGTCGCTGATGAGCGCCTACGACAACCCGCTCCCGAGCGCGATTGAAGCTCTGTTCGTCGTCCACGCAGCGTAACCCACGCGAGCCCCTTCGCTCTTCAGCGAGGGGTTTCGCGTCGCGCGGCCAGCCATGGGTCCTCCTAAGTCCGGACGTTCTCGGCCGGTCCGTGAGTTTTAGGCCGGTCCACGGCGCCAGGCCGGCCCATGTGTTCGCGACCTCGCGCGTTCGCGAAAACGCAAAAAAGCGAAAACTCGAAAGAGCGACATCGGGAACGCGCGAAATCGTCACAGCGCGCGTGCGTGAGCGCATTCCAGTGTCGCGCGCGTATCAGCACAGCACAGCGTACTGGAGCGCGCTCAGTGACGTTCTTTCGCAGCGTCAGAACCCGGAGCGAACCTAACCGACATCCCGCTGCTGCTGCGCTACAACACAGTCATCGAGAGCGCGTTGATACGCGCTGATACAGACGAGGAGAAAGCGATGACGGAGCGTGAAGTGCAGGCGGTGCTGGGCGCCGTCGTGCAGACCCTTCAGACGGCGGGGTTGAGCAAGACGTTCGATCTGGATGGCGACGTCATGCTGGATCCGCCGGAGGAGGGCGATGGCTCGTTCGAGCTGACGGCGATCGTCGCCATGAGCGCGCCAAACGAGCTGGTGATCAAGACCACGATGGGGGAGGTGACGCTGCGTAAGGTCTAGGGTTCTGAGAGGAGGCGGCGTCGAGCCCCGCTCCGGCGCCGACATGGACAGACTTTGTTGCTCCGCAAACTCAAACCCGGTTGGTTCATCCAGTCGGGTTTCTTTTTGGCTCGGGAAATCCGGGAACGGCGCGCTCCAGGCTATAGGGAACGGCTAAGGGGGCACTAAGAGCCACGGCCATGGGTCGTCCGAGATCGGCCCGTGCGATGACCATGGACGATCCGCGGGGAACGGCCACGGGGATGCCAAGGGCGCGCGGCCACGGGAGTCCCGAGATTAAACATGGCCGGCCCACACCCACAAGGAAACCGCGAAGAACCCAGTTATATTCCTAGTAGTTACGTCATATTATATACTCGTTCGCAATAAAGAGCGCAATAAAGAAAGTAAAGCGAACGCTTCGACCGGAAACAAGGACGAGCGTGCAGTCGTGTGCGCCCGACGGTAAATCAAACCTGATTTAGGAAAGATATGAAGACGATCATTGCGGAAGCGATTATTGCAGTCGGATGGCTCGTACTCTTTTGGGCCGCGTTCGTCGTGCTCACAGCGTGAGGGCAGGGGAGAGCATGGCTCTCCCTCGTCCCAGCCACACTCCGTCCTTGGGACGTCCGAGACCAGGCCACGGACGTTCCGAGACCAGGCCGCCCAGCTCCACACCCGAAAATAACCCGCAAAGAGCCCGCGAGAGTACCCGTTGTCTGTGTGAAACAATCACAGTGTCGCAAATAAGCGACGCAACAAACAACGGAGTAAGCAAATGTCCCGTCTCGCAGTTCTCGACGGAAAGATCGTCGATGCCCTCGCGGACATGATCGAGCTTGACCGCTCGTCCCTCACGACATGCGTCGACAACGAAGATGATGCGTCCCGTCTTGAGAAAATTCACGTCTGTTACGATAACATTGTTATGACCCGCTTCGCGCCCATGCTGCGCGCGATGGGTATCGACGTTATGCCCATCGCGCTGTACGAGCGCGCCCAGCGGCGTCTTGCTGAACGCAACGCAGCGCGTGAGCGTCTGTTGCGCGAGCGCGCAGCACGTCGCGCCCAATAGCGCGAGAAAGGGCGCGACGATGCGCCCTTTCTTTCACGCACAGCGTCCCCATGGAGGCCCCGTCGCCGATCCACGGTTGCTCCTCGGTGGCGCCGTGGGCAGCATGGGTCTGGACGGGTGCGCCATGGACCGAGTTCCCATGGCGCACCTATGAGGAACGGCCACGGGCAGACGAAGGGGAAGGGAAAGGCCATGGGATCACGGGTACGGGTATACGTAGGGTCGACCATGGCTGGCCCATAGGGAACGGTCATGAGGTCACGGGAATGGGAACGGCCATGGGGTGACTATGGAGAGGCCATGGGCGGCCCATCGCACTTGCGACGCAGTCGCATATGCGATATTGCGTATACGTAACGACACGAGAGCGCAATAAATGCGGCATTGCAATAAAGTAGATATGTACATATCTTAATAGTTTCATATAAGAACGAATCTTAATAGCATTCGCATATTTGTTATTGCGTATGCGGAAGAGTCAGGAAGCGCAACGAAACGAATGCACAATGACATAATGTCGTATCGTGACAATTACAGCAACGCAACAAAACATGTATGTGTGCCTTGGCCGGTTGTCGGTCGATTGGCGAATCTGACGAATCGAGTCGCGCGACTTTGCTATGAATTTCCCATGGTGCGTTTGTAAGTTTGTGGCAACGGCGCGTAACGCATTGTTTTTAAACATGAATATAAATGATAAATCAGGATTGACGTACCATATAGAAACGTGCTCTTATCAAATTGTCGCAAGGAAATGGCGACACAAAAACAAACACAAGCGGAGTCCCGAACATGGCTGCTAAGAACATCAAAGCGACCGTCGCTAACAATGCTCCGGAAAACACATTCCCGGAAATCATGAAGTCTATTCCTCAAGCGGATATTGAGGCTTGGCTTTCTGACTTTACCGCGTCTGTTGACGCGCGGAAAATGTTCGAGAAAAAGAAAGCTAAGACAAACGCCAATATTCAGAAAAACCTGGACCGTTATCATAAGAACGGCAAAAAGCCGTGTTTTGCGGCATTCTGTATTGCCGCAAATGTTCCGCCTTCTTTTGTTATGGGCAAAGAGAGAGAGGGCGCATTATACAATGTATATGCGATGGACAAGCTTATTAATCTGGGCAGTATGCTTTACTACGGTAATTTCCCCGATGTAAATAAGCATATGCGGGCTGTTCTTCATAACATTCAAGTTACTGAACAAGAGAAGGTGCCGTTTACTTATGCAATGGCGAAAGCGTCCGTTTCCGACAAGCTCCCACTTGACGCAAAATGGAGCGTCAAGTTTCGCCGAAACAATGAAGCAGAGGGAACGGGAGCGGGGCAGGGAAGCCCGGTAATGCGAGCACTTCAAACATGCGGCATTGTCCGCGTTGTGGACGAACAGCGCAACAAAGCGTACCGCGCAAACAAAAACCCCTTGACCGCGTACATTGCGGAATTGGTGGCACAGTAAGGAGTTTGGGCGGGCCGGTATATCCGGCCTTCCCACCTTCTAAACGAAGGGATGGGCAATAGAACGAACATGGAAGCGTAACGATACAAGAAAGCCCGCGCCTTAGCAGCGCGGGCTTTGCCGTATCTGGATCATGCACGCTAGGCCGCATTGTGGCGTTGCTGGCGTGCGGTCTTTCCTGTTTCCGCTCCAACCCTAGCCAACGCCACACATGCACATGTGTGGCGTTCCCTGGACGATCTAGAGCTATGTCTTTTATGCAACACATAATGTGACACAAAGACCACACGTCAGTGTGACGTTCGCAACGCGCAACGATCGACGTTCGACACGATATCGAAACGCTTCTGAGGCGCGCGAAGTCTTAGAAGGGTGCTGTTTTTCGTGATGGGGATGGAGCCGAACCACGGCGGCTCCCGGCATCGCCCTTGGAGAGCGCGGCTCGACGACGCCTTGAAGAATGTCGCACCAGCTCCCGGCGCTCGGGCGCTCTGGATCACGACGCTCGACGCTCGGCATCCAGGATTCTGGCGTGGGCCGCGCGAAACATCCTTGGGGTGGCGCCCCTGACGCGGGTTCGTGGTGAAACAGATCTCACCGTGGAGTGTCGGCGTGGCGGAACGGTAGACGTGCAGAGCTTAAAAATCCGGGCGATCGTCGCGGTCTTGCGGGTTCAGATCCCGTCGCCGGCACTCCTCACTCGTGCGGACGAAGGCATCGAGGAAGGCGTCGGTCCCCTGGTTGATGAGCGACTGAATCTCGTCCCAGCCCATGCCCTCCGGCATGGGGCCGATCGGACGACCGCACACTTCCACGCCGCCGACGGGATCAACGTAGATCCGCACCTTGACGCTCAGCCCGCGCCGCGCGTTCCAGACGCAGTTCCGACGCAGGTTGACTACCCAGGGGCTACTCGTCGTCGTCATGACCGTCTCGTGGATTGTGGGCGACGAAGTAGTTGAATGCCGCTTGCAGCAGATCGACCTGGCTCATGTCACGCTGCACGGCTTCGAGCTTGAACCGCTGACGAAAGTGGAGAGGCACCTTAAAATTCAGATCGCGATAGGTCTTGGCCGTGAGATTGGACGAGGCCGCCGCGGGCGGCGCCTCGTCACCCAGACGTCCGATTTGACCGCGCCGCGCAGGCTTGCTGACCTCAGCCATTGACCGCCTCCTTAAGGCCAGCACGGGTCTCGATGAAGTTGACCATCTCCTGGGCGAGGGCGTCGGCGGTTTGGTTTAAGGTCGGGAACTCCGTCTCAATGACGCTGCGGCCGGCGTTCTGGGCACGCTGATAGCCGGTGCGCGCGGGCAGGGCGGTCTTGGCACAGGTGTAGACGGCGCGCTCGATGAAACCGCGGGCCTCATCCACGCTCACCTGACTGTCAAGTGCCTTGTTCAGCACGAACATGATCCGATCGCGTTTGATCTTGTGGACGTCGACCAGCTCGTTGGCGAGCAGGACCTGCGGCACCAGATCGTCCTTGGTCACGCCGGACGGCACGAAGATCACATCCGCCGCCTTGGCGATCTCTAGGGTGCTTTGATGGGAGTCCGGCGCGCCGTCGAAGATCATGGCGTCGTAGTGGGATGCCTGCTTGAGCGCCTTCTTGACCGAGCCGAAGGGCTCGGCCGCGATCTCCGGCTGAACGCCGGCTTGCAGGCGATCGGCAAGCCAATTGATGATCGTCTTCTGGGTGAGGTTCAAATCGGCGACCTTAATCTCCCAGCCGGCGCCAGCATAAACCGTCGCGAGAAGACGGGCGATCGTGGATTTGCCGACGCCACCCTTCTGAGAGATCGAGGCGAAAACGAGCGTGTTCATGGGGTGATTCCGCGAAGTCGTTAAGACGCGAAATCGCACAATGGATCCTAAATCGGCCGATGTCTACCGATTCCGATCCTTGGAGGAGACCTTGCGCAGCGTCCACTTATGCAAACCGCGGGTATATACGCTGTGATTAGCATAGTCGTGCGCGACTATGCGTCCATCAAACAGACCGAAGTTGCTGGGCTTGATGTCGGCAAAAAAAGCTGGGCAGTCGCTCGGGCAGATCGCGCGGGGAGACGGGCTCCGTGCGGGCCTGGACGAGAAAATTGCCGCCCAGGGAAATGCCGAAGCACGAGGCGAACCACTCGTTTACGCCGGCGTGCTTCGCCTCGTGCCACAGCGCCCACTCGGCGACGTTGGCGAACTCGACGCCGGGCCGCTCGACCTTGATGACGCGGGTGGGGTCCGGCCGAAAGACGTAGACCTGGCGATCCTGGCCTTCGCCGATGAGTGGGCCAAAGATGAAATCGTCCAGCTCGCCGGACCACAGATCCTCGTAGATCGCGCTCATCGACCGCCGGGAACGAAGAGGTCGAGGTCGAACAGATCCTCATACTGCTCCAGGGTCGCGGATAAAGCCGGCCAACTGAAGCATGTGGCGTCGCGATACACGTCCTGGTGCTCGATTGCGTAGGCCGGAATGTTGTGCTCGTCCTTGATGTGGAGACTGTGGCGCAGTTCGGCGTTGGGAATGACTCTATCCAAGCGGCCGACGGGCAGATCAATCGTGCGGTAGCGCGGACCGAAACTGTCCGCGCCCAGCCCCACAGCGTCATCCTCGTACATCATCAGAGGAAGAGACACGACGCGCGCGAGATTGTTGATGGATAGATTGACGTGCCCGACGAAGACGGCGTCGCCATCGTCCGACCGCTTGAGCCAAACCTGGGGGCAGTTCGTCGTGTCGACGTCCGGCTTCGGCTGCCGCCAGGTGTCATATGGCGCCGCGCCGCAAGCGTCGGTCATACGGGACGCGCCGAAGGATGGCGCGTCTGATATCGGAAGAAGCGCGGGATCGCGAACGATGGCCATGATAGAGAGCAATCAAAATTGATGTACTACCCCAGCGACAAAAGCGACGTGGGATTGCCGATGACGGCGCTCAGCAGCATCAGAAGGAACACGACGGCCGCGCCGGCCGAGAGGACGCTCCACAACACCGCAGCCAACAACATGACGGCATAGATCACCTCAGAGATAAAAAACGTCCACGAAAACATGGAGTGCTCCTAGTCGAACAGAACGGCGATGGTGGCCAGCTTGCGCCGCAGATCGTCCTTGGCCTGGTCTTCCGACAGGCCGCCCGCGAGCCCGTCATTCAGGACGACGAAATCAACCTCGGTTCGATCCCACAGATCGAAGTCGTTGCCCGAGGGGCCGGCGAGAGGATTGTCGATCTGAATCACGATACCGCCGCGCTGGCGATAGTATGCGCCGTTGCGGCGCCGGGCCGAGGCGATCAGAGCGGCTACATCGTCCGGGAGACGGTGTGTGGCCATCCAGGGCAGGATGAACTCACCCAGCTCGTTTTCCAGGGACTTGCCGAGCCGGCCGAGGATCTGGCGCACCGTCATGGTCGCACCGGCCACCTCGACCGACTGAGCCTTGCCCTCCGCGGTGCTGACCTGCTGCCAGGTCAGACCGAAGTTGCGCATCGCGATCTCCCGAAGCGGCGCTGCATCATCAATCAGGGTCGACGGCGTGCGGAGCTGGGCGAAGAGCGTTGCGGCGGTGGTCTTGCCGGCGAGGGGATGACCAGCGAACACCGCGAAGGGCAAGGGCTTGGACATCACGCAGCCGAGGCTGTGTTGGTGGCCGGCGTGTGCGCGGCCATATCCTTCAGGGTCTGCTTGATGTGCTCCGGCTGGCCCTGCGACATGATCGTGATGCCGCGAGAGATCAGATCGGCGCGCGACATTCCGAGAACGGTGGCCAGGAGATCGGCCTGACGCACGAGAGTGCGATCCAGGGCGACGGTAGTGCGATCAACGGCCGGCTTGTTGGACTTGGTGGTCATTTCGTCTTGACTCCTTCCATGACGGATTGGCGCGTGTGCGGCTGGTAGGTCGCGAGACGCTGCTGAATCATCCGCCAGAGCAGATCATTCATTTTCAAATTCTCAAACGCAGCCATACGTTTGAGAATTTGATGAATCGCGGGGGTGACCGTCACCTGCTGACGGGACATGGGCTCTATCCTTTGTCGACTGAGAATAAGTCATTTATGATTTATCTTTTGCAAGGCGTCAAGTAGAGAATGCGAGAAGCGCAACAATTTCAACACGCGCCCGCGGACTATGTAAGCGTATCCGGTCCCATGAGCGTGCGAATACGCAGGGCCTGGGACCGGACGGTGCGCTCAAGGCGCGCGTTTTTCTCGCGCAGAGCCGCGTTCTCCGCCTCCAGGTTCTCCCGAACCAAAGCTGAGACACCCTTGTCGTCGAAGAAGTGAATAGGATCGACGCGCTTCATAAAAACCTACGATGCAAGAGTGAACCCAAGCCCACGATAATCAAAGTCTGTGCCGGGCGCAAGTATGCGTTCAGAAAAGCCGGGGGTTGACTTGAGAATAGCAAGGCGCTCTTGGGCATGGCTGCGCAGGTGCATGTTGTATTCGTCGGCGAAGTCAATGACGAGCGCCACATTCGGGCCGCGTTTCTTTTCGCGAAGACCGCGACCGATGCGTTGGCGCAGACTGATCTCGGCCTTGCCGCCGCCGGCCAGGATCACCATGCCGACCGCCGGCACGTCGACGCCGACATCGAGGATGGTGGTGCCGATCAGGCACTGGATCTCGCCCGTCTTGAGCTGGTTGAGCCGATGCTTCCGCTCGTTTTGGTCATGTTCGCCGTAGATGTAGGCCGCGCGCATCCCGACGGCCTTGAGCATCTTCAGGAGCTGGACGCCGTGCGCCTTGTGCTGCACCAGGACCATGGCGGTCAGGCCGAGCCGAGCCGCCTGTGCCGCGTGCTTCACGATCTCCCGATTGCGCGCCTCATTCTCAACGATGCCGATCTTGTAGGCCCGCTGCCACGTCGTCGTCTTGTAGAGCTTGGCCGGCTTGGGCGTGGAGACGATCTTGAAGTAGGGCGTGGCTAGGATGCCCCGGTCGATCAGCATCTTCTCGCTGACCTCAGCGATCACGGTGCCGAAGGCGGCCATGAGACGCATGTTGGCCTCGGCGTCCGGGCGCATAAAGGGCGTGGCCGTCAGCGCCAGGCGATAATGGGCATTGCGACAGTGCTTCAGGATTTCGAAGTAGCTGTTGCCGCCGGCCTCGTGCGCTTCCTCGCCGATGACGAACTCGATCACCTCCAACAGCTTGATGGTCTTGCGCCGCCGGATGTGGTGCAGCCGGTGCTTCTCGGTCATCCGCTCCACGATGGAGGCGTCGGGCTCGCGCGCCTTCTCCAGCGCGGCGGCGAGATCCATCGTTCTGCGCTTGATCTCGGCGGCCGGCGTCTTCGCCTTTTTGAGCTGGCTGCGCAGTGCGTTCACCTTCTCGGTCTCGGCCTCCA
Source organism: Roseospira marina (assembly GCF_014197855.1). Classification (GTDB taxonomy): domain Bacteria; phylum Pseudomonadota; class Alphaproteobacteria; order Rhodospirillales; family Rhodospirillaceae; genus Rhodospira; species Rhodospira marina. Next base: position 21,330 of record NZ_JACIGJ010000015.1, on the reverse strand, counting down.
GAATGAACAGCAGCTCGCGCTCGACCATATCGTCCCGACTCACGTCCTCGACGCGCGCCGCGAGCGTCTGAACCATGGCGCAGTTGATGGCCTTGGGCGTGAACTCGCCGTCACCGAGAATGCCGACGCTGAACCCAGCCTCCTTCAGACCATCTGCCATCTGGTACATCAGCACGCCGCGCGTGGTCAGAAACAGCGTCGGCCGTCGAATGCGATGAATGGCGAGCGTGGCGATCCAGCTCTTGCCGCCACCGGTGGCCACACGCGCGATGCCGATCCGGTGCTTGATGAGCTGGCGCACAACGTCCGCCTGGTAGTCGTAGCGGGGATCCGTGCCGCGCCCGCGAAACAGATGGAACGTCTCGGGGCCGCGCGGCCCCGGCGCCGGCTTGCGCACAAACCGAACCTTGTAGCCCTTCGCGATCAGCGCGTCGTGAACGAACATGGCGAAGCCGGCCGGGAATTTGCTGGTGCCCCAGTTGTAGAAGCTGCTGCGCCCGTCCCAATGGCCCGCCTTGAAGGCGCCTGAGTATTCAGCCCCGTCCACGCGGTAAGACAAGAGCTGGCTCAGAAACAGCTTTACCTCGCGGTCTGCGCCGAGAACCTGCGCGCCGACGCAAGATGCTGCCAAAGTTAGAGTATCCGCCATCTTCACGCCTTGCCAATTCGTACCAGTTGCGGTATGGATAAATCAGTTTTGATTGAAGGGCAAGCCGAATGACGCCGACCCAGCTTTATGCAAATCCCGAAGACCTCAAGGCGAACCCCTGGAATACCAACCAGATGTCGCCGGAGAACGAGGCCAAGCTCGATACGGCCATCCGGCGTATGGGCATGTTCAAGCCGATCGTGGTGCGCGAGACCGACGACGGCTTCCAGATCCTGGGTGGCGAACACCGGCGCGACGCCGCGATCCGCCTGGGTATCAAGGAAGTGCCGGTCATCAGCGTCGGCCGGATCGACGACGTTCGCGCCAAGGAGATCAGCCTGGCCGACAACGCGCGCTACGGCTCCGACGACATCATGGGGCTGGCGCATCTGTTGGATGGACTGGGTGTTTCTCAAGACGACCTCGAATCATTTCTGCCATACACCGACACCGATCTCGATTCGATCATGTCGTCAGTCAATATAGACGTTGACGCGCTGGATTACGACGAAAGTGAAGCGCCCAGCGATACTTCGCCAACGGATACGTCTGAAAAGACGGCCAAGACGCACGTTGTGATGCGCTTCAAGGTGGCTATCGGTGACTCGGAGCGCGTCTCCAAGCTGATCCAGTCCATTCAGACGGAACAGGGCTTCACGGAGGCTGATGCCCTGACGAACGCGGGCGACGCCCTGGTCCACGCGCTGCTGGGTGCCTCCGACGATGCCTAAGCGGTTCCGACGCGCGAAGTTCGACGACTGTCGCGACTGCCAGCACATCGGCACCTACCCGTGCGCTTCCTGCACGATCGGTGAGAATTTCGAAGAGCGCGCTCTGGACGATCTCGACCTCTCGGATTCCCCACATTTTGAAGAGACCAACGACGATGAGTGACGCCGAAGCCCTGCCGGTCCAGAGCTGGAGCCTGGACGATATCAAGCCCTACGAGAAGAACGCCAAGCTGCACGATGACGAGCAGATCGAGGCCCTGTCGCGGTCGATCAAGCGATTCGGCTGGACCCAGCCGATCGTCATCGACCGCGACGGCGTGATCATCGCCGGCCACGGCCGGCGACTGGCCGCCCTCAGCCTGGGTCTGACCCGCGCGCCGGTGGTGTGTCGCACCGATCTGACCACGGCTGAGGCCGAGGCCCTGCGCCTGGCCGACAACCGCACCACCTCGACCGCCTATGACACCGATCTGCTGCGCGAAGCTCTTCAGGGCCTAAAGGACATCGAGTTCGATCTGGCCGACACCGGCTTCGGCGAGCATGAGTTGAACTTCATGCTCGCCGACCTCGGCCAGATCGACGCGACCGCCTTCGTCGACGACATCGGCGAGGCGGTCGAGCTTCAGCGGGCCGAGAACGAGCAGCACGTCCAGGAGATCGACGAGAAGGAGCTGCCGATCTCCGAAGCCTTCGGGTTCAAGAAGATGCGCACCGGCGACATCCGCCACGTCAAGGCGTTCATGGCGCGCATCGAGAGCATGACCGGCAAGACTGGCCCGGACGCCCTGATCGCCTACCTCGACACCCTGGACATTGCGGCATGAGCGAGAAGCTCGTCGAGCTGCGGGCACGAATGCGGGCCGTGTGGGATGCCGTCGATGGCCGCGACCGCGGCAACGTCAAGGTGCTGAGCTTTCCGTCGGGCGTGCCGGCGGAGGATGCCGCGGCGGAAAGTTCCGAGCCGGTCTTCGAGGGTGCCTTCGCCAATGTTGGGCTCGTCGAAGGTCTGCGGCAGGTGTTGGCCGACGCCGAGAACGGCGCGGTCGTGTCCGTCGTCGGGCTTATCGGCTTCGCCGACGGCGACAGCACGGCGCTGCTGGTTCTGGATCCGACCGATGACCGCCCGGTGATGATGCAGTTCCGCGATGTCGTGGGCGATCTCGACTTCCTGAAGTTTCAACTGATCGACCGCGCCATGAGCGGCTCGCTCGATGATGAGTCCGAGGACATGGAATGACCCAATCTCCGATTTCCTACCGCAAGAAGCCCGTTGTCATCCGCGCGATGCAGGCGACCGGAACGCCGGACTCCAACCGCGCGATCATCGACTGGACGCGCGGCTCCAAAACGCCGGCCAGCATGGACCTGAACCCCTTCGGCGAGTGGCAGCTTTCGATCGCCACGCTCGAAGGGTCCCATTGGGTCGGCCCCGACGATTTCGTCATCGAAGGTGTCGCGGGCGAGTTCTACCCCTGCAAGCCCGAGATTTTTTACCAGACCTACGATGTTGTGGAGCGAGCGGCATGATGGACTTCAGCGACGCCCTGCGGGCCATCAAGGCGGGACACCGCCTGGCCCGCGCCGGCTGGAACGGCAAGGGAATGTTCGTCTTTCAGGTCGCCGGCAGCCGCTTCCGGGTCAACCGCCCGCCGCTGCTCGGCATCTACCCGGAAGGCACCGAAATCACCTACCAGCCGCACATCGACATGAAGACAGCCGACGGCTCCGTCGTGCCCTGGCAGCCGAGCCAGAGCGACATGGCCGCCGAGGATTGGGAGATCGTGGCGTGACCGAGTACGTCATTCAGAAGAGCTTTACGACGAGTGTGGATCGAACGCCTCGGGTGCTGGAGATCGCCGAGGCGTTCGGCATCGGCCTGTCGGACAAGCAGTTCACGATCTACGACGGCACGAAGATCGAGATCGAGCCGGGCGATGTCGTCTATATCACCGGGCAGTCCGGCTCGGGCAAGTCGCTGCTGCTGAAGGAACTGAAGCGGCTCATGACCGCGGACGGGCTCAAGGTGGCCGACCTGGGCGACGTGGTGCTGGAGGATAAGCCGGTCATCGAGCTGGTCGGTCCGAACACCTTCAAGGCGACCGACATTCTGGCCAAGGCGGGCATCTCCGACGCCTACATCTACCTGCGCAAGCCCTCGGAGCTGTCCGACGGGCAGCGTTACCGCCTGCGCCTGGCCAAGCTGATCGAGAGCGACGCCGACGTGTGGATCGCCGACGAGTTCGGCGCCGTGCTGGACCGTACGACCGCCAAGGTGATCGCCTTCAACATGCAGAAGGTGGCGCGCCAGGCCGGCAAGACCCTGATGATCGCGACTACCCACACCGACCTGACCGACGAGCTGGGGCCGAACGTTCAGGTCAACAAGCTGTTCCAGGCCCGCGTGGCGATGGAGGAGGGCAGCTACACCACCATCCACGCTGTCGGGCAGCAGATGCTGGAGGCGATCGAGGGCGAGGCGTTCGTCCTGGATCCGCAGATCGCCACCTGGCGCCGCCTGCTCGGCGCCCCGTTCAAGCGTCCCGTCAACCTGCCGGCGCCCATCAAGCCCAAGGGCAAGAAGGTCAAGCGCGCGAAGAAGGTTTCCGCATCATGACCCTCCCCTGTGTGATCATGGACATCGACAGCACGATCGCCGACCCGACCCATCGGCTTCATCTGCTGCCAACCAACGGCGGCTCCTGGGATGCGTTTTTCGCCGCCGCGCCTGACGACACCCCGTTCCCCGAGATGCAGGCCCTGATGCGGCTGCTCGCGGCGCACTATCCCACGTTCGTCGTTACCGGCCGACGCGAGAGCGAGCGGGCTCTGACCGAGACCTGGCTGCGCGAGCACGGTCTGCCCTACGCCGTTCTGTTCATGCGGGCGAACGACGATCGTCGGCCGGACTTCGAGGTCAAGGCCGAGATCCTGAACGCCCAGATCCGTCCGGTTTTCGAGCCGCTGTTCGCCTTCGAGGATCGAAGCAGCGTCGTCGCCATGTGGCGTGATCAGGGTGTGCGCTGCTTCCAGGTCTGCGAGGGAGACTACTGATGGAATTGCGCGACATCATCACAGGGAGCGCCCCTGGTGCGCGTCTCAGCGAGAGTGATGCAACGACGCACGTCGAGCGTCGGCGCGCACCCAGCGCGCGCTTTGCGCTGCTGGACGACATGATCGTCGAGCGGGGCGCAAAGGTCGATTGGGACCTGCTGCACAATCTGCACTACAAGGCCGAGAACCTGCCGATGGGACCGAAGTTCTGGCGCCTGCGCCTGGGCGACCGGACCATCGCCGTGCTGGTGATCGGGCTGCCCAAGCTGATGCTGCGCGAGCGGCATGTGGCGCTGTCCAAGATCAAGCCCGGCGGCAAGGAGACCTGGTTCACGAACCGCTACCGCACCGACTGGATCAACGACAACATCCGGGTCGTGTCGCGCTTCGTGACCGACACCCAGTTCCGCGGCGTGGGTATCGGCTACCGGATGATGAACCTGGTCGCGCGTCTGGAGGGCCGCCGGCTCATCGAGATCCAGTCCTCGATGAGCAAGTTCAACCAGTTCGGCCCGAAGGCGGGCTTCACGTTCGTCCGGCCGCAGAACGCCAGCAAATATGACATCGGGCTGCGGTTCTTTCGCTCGACGTTCGCGGCCAACCCGGCGGATTCCGAACTGATCATTCAGGAAATCGAAAGCGCCGATGCGCCGGTGCGCGAGCGCATGATCCAGGCCGGGCGCGAGTTCTACTACCGGCACTCCGCGTTGGAGAAGACCGGCAACAACCGCGAGAAGGGCGCCGAGCGCGTGGCCAAGATGGACATCCACTCCATCGTCAAGGCGCTTCAGCAGCTCGTGCTTGCCTCACCCATGTACGGCCTCTACATGAATCCGGACGCCGGCCGGGAGAGTTTACCCCAGAGCCTGCCGCTGACGGCGTTCGGCTGGCAGAAGCCGTATGAGCCCCTGGATTTGACGAGGCTAGACGCATGAGCCGGCTCGCGCTCACACCCAAGCAGCGCGAGATCATGAAGTGCGTGCTGGAGGCGACCGACGCCGGAGAAGTTTTGACGATCCGGGGCCTCAAGGAAAAGATGTCGTATGGACCGGACGTGACCCTTCAGGCCATCCAGAGTTCAATCCGCTATCTGGAGCAGCACGGGGTCCTCGTCCGCAGCTACGAGAAAATTTTTTCTCGACGACAAGTCATTGTAAAACCGACACTTTCCGGGTATCGGATCTTCCGGTGACGCAAAAACCCTGCGCACGATAACGACCCGTGTCTATATTATGTTCGTCGAAGACTGAGACGGGCAGAATAAAACGTAATGAGTCATGAATCAAAAAATATAAGAGAATAACAATTAGAGACTCTTAAACGGGCACGGGTCAAAACGCCCGGTAAAATCCGAACTCAGCAGACCTCTCCGGCCCACCAACATCATCCGGCTCAAATCTCGGTCCGGCGTTCAAGATGATCCGGCCTCTCATCTTGGTGTCGCCGAACGTAAATCAAAATTGATTGACTTTGCGGAACAATTGCATCACACTTGCAATGGTTCCCAGAACCCCTCTCCTTGCAGACGATATGGGTGGGCGCCAAAGTCTGCCCTTTTTATTACATCAGAGCTGATTTAATGCCCGCAGAGACTGAACCCGGCGAGAAGAAGACAGGCCGCAAGCTCACCCCGGCTCAATGGGCCTTGGCGGTGGAGAAGTGGGAGCTTGGTGCTGTCCGGCTCGCGGACCTGTCGGCTGAGTTCGGGATCAGCGAGACCGCGTTGAGCCTGGGGCTGAAGAGCCGCGGCGCGACCAAGGGGCGCCGGGCCGCGGAACATGCCCGTTCCGTTTCTGAGGCAGTCTCCGAGGCCGTCCGGGAGACTGCGGTCAAGGACGCCCTAGACGGCGCCGAGCTGCGCAAGAAGCGGATCAACGACACCAAGAAGGAGCATTACGAGTGGTCCGCGGCTCTGTCCAAGCTGGCCATGAGCCGGGTGCTCAAGGCGCAGAAGGACGGCACGCCGCTGTCGGACGCCGAGGGTGATCTGAAGGCGATCCGAAACGCCATGGAGATCATCGCCCGCGGCCGTCAGGAGCGTTGGGAGATTCTGGATGTGCCCAGCGACATCGACATGGCCGAGCTGCCGGAGCTGGTCATTCGCGATCTGACCGACAATGAGGTGGATGAGCTGCGCCGACAGGATGAGGGCGACGGTCTCGACGTGGACGTGGATCTTTCCGACGTCCCGGAGGTTGATCTTTGAGGCTACGCGCATCCGTCATACCGATGACCGGCCCGCCGCCGCCGGCACCGAAGGTGCGCACGTCGCGGCACGCCCTGAGCCTGCACGCCGGCCAGGCCGAAGTGTTCCGCGATCGGCACCGATTCAAGGTAGTCGTGGCCGGACGGCGCTGGGGCAAGACGGTCACGTCCAAGGCGGCGCTGATCAAGGAAGCGCGCCGGCCGCGCAAGCTGATCTGGTACGTGGCGCCGACCTACCGCATGGCCCGTCAGATCATGTGGCACGAGATGATCGCGGCCCTGCCGTCGGAGTGGATCGCTCGCGCGCATGAGACGCGCATGGAGATCGTGCTGATCAACGGCACCCGGATCGAGCTGAAGGGCGCCGACAAGCCCGACACGCTGCGCGGCGTGGGTATCGACGTGCTGGTGATCGACGAGGCGCAGGACATCCGGCCCGACACCTGGTTCAAGGTGCTGCGGCCGACGCTGGCCAGCACCCGCGGCACGGCGCTGATCATCGGCACACCGAAGAGCTTCAACTGGTTCTACGATCTCTACATGCTGGGTCAGCGCGGCGAGACCTATTTGACCAAAGATGGTCAGCGCCGACGCAATCAGTGGCGCTCCTGGCAGTTCCCGACCATGATGTCGCCGTTCATTCCGGCCTCGGAGATCGAGGCCGCGAAGTCGGACATGGACGAGAAGAGCTTCAATCAGGAGTTCAACGCTCGGTTCGAAACGATGAGCGGGCGTGTCTACTACGCCTTCGACCGCCGCAAGCACCTTGGCGATTTCGCATTCAATCCTAAACTGCCCATTTGGGTCGGACAGGACTTCAACATCGACCCTATGTCGTCGGTGATCCTCCAGCCACAGCCGAACGGCGAGCTGTGGGCGGTGGATGAGTTGGTGCTGTTCGGCTCCAACACGGAGGAGACCGGGCAGGAGTTGGCGCGCCGGTACTGGCGTCACCTCAAGCAGGTCATCTTTTATCCGGACTCGGCCGGCGCCAACCGCGCGCACACTCGCGGTGAGACCGATCTGCAAATTCTGCGCGAGATCGGTTTTCGGATCATGAAGTACAAGCGCAAGCACCCGCCGGTGGCTGATCGCGTCAACGCGGTGAATCGGATCCTGTGCGCGGCCGACGGCACCGTCATCCTGCGCATCGACCGTCGTTGCCGACACCTGATCAACTCGCTGGAACAGACGATCTACAAGCCCGGCACGCGCGAGGTCGACAAGTCGCTCGGCGTAGAGCACTCAGCCGACGGTCTCGGCTATTGCGCGGACATCGAATACCCGGCCTGTCGCGTGAAGGTCGGCGGTCTTTCGATCTAGCCTTGTGGATAAGTCATATTTGACTTATCATGCGGCGTGCGTGTTGAAAAACGACGAGGACTGACGTGCCCCTGTTCAGTGGAAATCTGCCCAACTCCGAAGAGATGAGCCGCTTTATCAAGCGGCGCCACCCGGAGTACGCGGAAAATGTAGGGCACTGGGATTTTCTGGAGGCGACCTACAGGGGCGGCCGCGCCTGGTTCGAAGACCACATCTTCCATTACATCAAGGAAGGTGACGCAGAGTTCAAGGACCGCCTTGCGCGCGCCTATCGGTTCAATCACACGCGCGAAATCGTTGATCTTTTGAACAAGTACATCTTTCGCTCGCCGATCGCGCGCAACACCAAGGATGCTGATCGCGTCGTCCAGGCGTTCTGGAAAAACGCCACACTGTCCGGGCTGAACGTCGACCAGTACATGAAGCTGCTGGCCAATCGGTCGAGCGTGTTCGGCCGGGTGTGGGTGTTCGTCGACAACAACCGGCGCGATGGCGCCCTGACTATCAGCGAAGATGCCAAGACGCGATTCTATTCCTACTTCGTGAAGCCTCAGGACGCAATGGACATGGGCTTCACCGAGACCGGGGACCTGAATTGGATCCTGGTGCGCGAGTATCACCGCAACGACGAGGATCCGCTGCGCGCGGATGGTAAGGTCGAGGAGCGGTTCCGCCTGTGGACACGGGATTCCTGGCATCTGTTTAAGGTCAATAAGCAGAAGCGCGGATCCGGCCAGGCCGTGCTGCTGGACGAGGCCATGCACAATCTCGGTCAGGTGCCGTGCTTCGCGCTCGATCACATGTTGGGTGAACGCAAGTACGTCTCGGACGCGATGATCGCCGACACGGCCTATCTGGACCGGGCCGTTGCCAACTATCTGTCGAACCTGGACGCCATCATTCAGGACCAGACCTTCAGTCAGCTCGCCATGCCAGCGCAGAACCTGATGCCGGGTGAGGACGATTACGTCAAGTTGCTGGAGATGGGCACCAAGCGGATCTTCCTGTTCAACGGCGAGGGCGGCGGGGTGCCGATGTACATCTCACCGGACGTCAAGCAGGCCGAGATCATCGTCGGCGTCATCAACAAGATCATCTCCGAAATCTATCACTCCGTCGGCATGGCCGGCGAGCGGACCAAGCAGGACAACGCCGTCGGCATCGACAACAGCTCCGGCGTCGCCAAGGCGTATGACTTCGAACGCCTGAATAGTCTGTTGGTCAGCAAGGCGGAATCCCTCGATCGCGCCGAGAACCAACTTGTGCATCTCATCCTGCTGTGGGCCGGCAAGAGTCGCGCCGATGACGAGGCGGACCTGGTGCGCTACCCGCGCGACTTCGACACCCGCGGCCTCTACGACGAGTTCGACATCGCCGAACGCCTGGCGCGGGTCGAAGCGCCCGACGTGGTGCGGCGCGAGCAGATGAAAGATGTTGTGGACAAGCTCTTCCCGGCGCTGAGCAAGGATCTGGTCGCCGAGATCGAGCGCGAGCTGAAGGATTGGCCGCCGACCGCCGAGGGCATGATTGAGACGATGCAGGCCGGCGCCGGCGCGGCCGCCCGTGGCGCGGGCCAGGATCAGCTGCCGCGCAATGCCGAAGAACAGAATCGCCAGGGCCAGGTGACGCGGAATACCGCGGACGCCGGGTCCTGACCGTGCGGGATCGCCACACCGCACCTCCTGGGCCAAGAGACCGGCCCGACGACGCAGACCGAGAGACTGGTCAACAAGAGGAACGATCATGACGAAGAAGACGACGGACGACGCCATCATCGCCTCGGGCATCGCCTCGGGCGCGCTGTCCCTTATGGGCATGAGCCTGTTCGGGCCGCGGGTATGCTTCGAGCCGGAAGGCAAGGGCGGTCAGACCGCGGATGAGGGCGCCAAGAACGGCGCCGCGGACGACAAGGGCACCAAGGATGCCAAGACCGACAAGGGCGAGGATTCCTCGCTTCTGCATGAGGTGATGCAGAAGAAGGAGAAGATCGCCGAGCTGTCCACGGCGCTGGAAGCCGCGCAGACGGCGCTCAAGCGGTTCGACGGCATTGACCCGGATCAGGTGCGCGAGCTGCTGCGCGCGCAGCAGGAACGCGAACAGAAGGACGCCGAGACCCGCGGCGACTTCGAGCGCGCCAGGGACATGATGAAGACCGAACACGCGCGGGAGATCGACGCCTGGAAGACCCAGGTCGCCGAGCTGACCGCGACGTTCGAGGGCCGCGTCGCTGAGCTTGAGGCCACGCTGGCGCAGGCTGAGGACACGATCAACGATCTGACGATCGGCAGCAATTTCGACACCAGCGGCTTTATCACCGGCGAGACCGTGCTGCCGCCTTCGAAGGCGCGGGCTCTGTACGGCAGTTACTTCGATGTCGAGGATGGGCGGCCGGTCGCCTACAACAAGCCTCGTGGCGCCGCTGATCGCACCAAGATGGTGACGGGCGCCGGCGAGACGATGAGCTTCGAGGCCGCCATCCGGTCTCTGATTGAAAACGACCCGGACAGTGGCTCGCTGCTGCGCAGCAAGATCAAGCCGGGCGCCGGAAGCGGGACCGACAGTGATGCCAAGGCGGCGCCCACGTCGAGCCTGCACGGAGCGTCGCGCATCCAGGCCGCCCTCAACAAGCGGAAGAAGTAAGCCGTCGCGCCAAGCGAGAACGTAAATCACATTTGATTTATTTTCCGCTTGGCGCAGTTCTTTCGGCGAGCGTATAATGGATGCCTCTTTAGGTCTGTGGCGACGGACTATTCACTTGGCAGGAGAAAGTAGATGCCGCTTCTGAAGGTGGAGGCTGAAAAGCTCTCCGAGGAGTTCATGGAGCGTGGCGTGATCGAAGAGATCATCGACCGCGACGAGTTGTTCCAGTTTCTTCCGTTCATGGGTGTGGACAACAAGGCGTACACCTACAACCGCGAGGGTACGCTGAGCGAAGGCCAGTTCCTGGATCCCTACGATGTCGTACCGGAAGGTGCTGCGACGTTCGAGGAGGTCGTCACGCGCCTGCGCATCCTGGCCGGCGACGTCGACCTCGACAAGTTCCTGATGTCCACCATGTCGGACGCCAATCCGCAGCTCGCCATCCAGCTCGCTGCGAAGGCGAAGGCCCTGGGCCGCGCGCTGCGCCGGACCATCATCAACGGCGACAACAGCGTCAACGCCAAGGAGTTCGACGGTCTGAAGAAGCTGATGCCGGCGAACCAGACCCTGGTCGCGGGTAACGATGGCGGCGCCGTGAGCCTGATGGCGCTCGACGAGCTGATCGACGCTGTGTCTCTGGGCGCGGACTGCCTGATGATGCGCGAAGGCACCTGGCGCGCCATTCGTGCGCTGCTGCGCGCGACCGGCGGCATCACGCCGGAGTACATCATGTTGGAGAACTTCGGCCAGTCGATTCCCGCTTACAATGGCAAGCCGGTCATCATCAACAACTACATCACCGCCGACGAGACCCAGGGCGCCGGAGATGATCTGACGTCGATCTACGCGCTGCGCCTGAACGAGACCGACGGTTTTCACATGCTTTATGGGGGCGAAAGCGCCGGCATCGTCGTGGAAAACGTCGGCACCGTCCAGAACAAGGACGCCGAACGCTGGCGGGTGAAGTGGTACGTGGGCAGTGCCCTGAAGGCGACCCATTCGGTGGCGCGTCTGCGGGCGATCAGCAACGTCTAATCGTGGCGTTGATGATAAATCAAATATGACGTATCATTTAGGGGCGCGGGGCAACTCGCGCCCCTTCGCATAGGAGCGTGAACGTATGAAGGTAAAGATCGTCGAGCCGGGCTTTGAATCCTTCACGGGGCATTTCGGCCTGGTGGAGTTTCAGAACGGCGTGTCGCTGCGCGATGTTGAGCCCTATGAGCTGGATCGCCTAGCCGCCAACGTTCGCATCGAGAACCTGAAGGGCCAGGCCGCCGGCGTGGCTGATCGCATGGTCGAGGCGCACAACGAGGTCGCCCCCGTGATCTCGCCCCTGGTGCGGGGCCTGCCGGAGCAGGTCATGGCGCCGGTGCCGAAGACCGTTGCTGAGGGCCTTCCGCCCCGCGTCTATTCCGAGAAGGAGCTGGGCGCCATCGCGGATGAGGGTGGTATCAAGATGCTGCGCGAGATCGGCGAGAAGTGGGAGGTCAAGGGGCGCGGCATCGCCGAGCTGATCCACGACATCCTCGACGCCGAGGATCGCTACTGCGAGGCCCGCGGCCTGATCAAGACGCACCGTCTAGACATGAACGACGGCGACGTCGTGGTCGAGGGGATCGACGAGCCCGAGAAGGCCAAGGACGCCGCGGCCAAGATCGGCGACATGGCCGAAGCTCTGAACGCGGCGCTCGCGGCCGAGACGAACGAGGCGCAGAAGGACGAGTGACATGAACACCTATGCGCCGTTGGCCGAGGTTGATCGCGAGCGCGCCCAGCAGCAGTACGAGACTGAGGTGGATCGGCAGCGCCGGCTCATCGAGCTGTATGTCCAGTATGGCGCCGATCGCAGAGAGGTTGAGGAAGAGTATCAGGCGTGGCTCGTCGCCAAGCAGGCTGAGCTGGAGCGCGCGACTGAAAGCTCTTTCGCCAAGATGTTTCGCGAGTGGAGCGATACCACAAACGTGATGCGTGACGCCGGCGCCGACTGGCTGGATGACCTGACCGATCGATTCGTCAATTTCGTCAAGACGGGCAAGTTCGCCTTTGCCGATTTCGCGGAGGCGATCCTGGCGGACATCCTACGCATCCAGGTGCAGGCGGCCGCGGCTAAGATGGGCACCTCGATTATGGATGGGATCGGCAACGCGCTGAGCGGCATCACGAGCGGCCTGTTCGGCACTACGGGCGCCACAAGTAATGTGAGCACGCCGTTGAGCTTAGTGGGTGACCGCGTGCCGACCGTAAGCAACGCTCAACTGGGCGGCATTTACCACAGCGGCGGCATCGCCGGCGTCGAGAACATGCAGCCGATCGAGAAGATGTTCGCCTCGGCCCGGCGCTATCACAACGGTGGGTTCGCCGGTCTGCGTTCCGACGAGGTGGCGGCCAAACTTCGGCGCGGCGAGGGCGTGTTCACAGAAGGCCAGATGAAGGCCCTGGGTATGAACAATGCCCGCCCGGTCGAGGTCAATGTGATCAACCAGACCGGCCAGCAGGTCGATGCGAAGAGTCAGCAGCGTTTCGACGCTCGCGGCATGATCCTCGACATCGTGCTTCAGGCCGCCAATCAGCCCGGCGCGTTCCGCGAGGGTATGAAGGGAGCATTCGGCACATGACGGCTTTTCCGCCCGCGCTTCAGGCCCGTCTGGACGCGAAGAAGTTCGAGCAGACCCACCAGGACCCGGCCATGCGCGCCGAGACCGAGGGCGGCTATGTGATCACGCGGCCGCGCTTCACCCGGCGGCCGCGCCGGAGCTGGACGCTCGGGCTGACCAACATCTACGACGACGACAAGGCGACCCTGGAAGCGTTCTGGAACGAAGTGCGGGGTGGCTCGACGGCCTTCGATCTGACCTTGCCGATCACCGGTGAGGTCGTGCCCGTGCGCTTCGCCGACGGCAGCACCATGAAGTTCGAATACACGGGCTCGATTCTTCAGGACGACGGCGTCCACGGCGGCCGCTGGGATGTTTCGGGTCTGACCGTTCAGGAGGTGTGAGATGCCGAACCATCTGTCGGTCGCAACCATCATCGAGGCCAATCGGATCCACTCCGAGACCGCGTTTCTGATCGCGCTGGAGGTCGATATTGTCGACCCGGTGACGAACACGCTGGTCGAGACGATGCGCGCCGTGTGCAACGACGAGGACATTACCTTCAATGGTCAGACCTACATCGCGACCCACTTCACCGTCGGCGCCGAGACGGCCGCCGGCGAGACGCCCAACATCACACTGTCGATCACCGACTACACGAACGCGCTGAGCAAGCCCATGGAGTTGTATGGCGGCGGCGTCGGATTCGAGGCGCGGATTCTGGTCATCAACAGCGGCGCCCTCGATGCGCCGCCGGAAATCTCGGAACGCTTCAAGGTGATCCAGGCGTCCATCCGCTCGTTCGTGGTGAGCTTCACCCTGGGTGCGGAGAACCCCCTGACCATGCGCTGTCCGACGCGGCTTCAGTACCGGGATCGCTGCCCCTGGCGTTACAAGGGACCGCAGTGCGGATATGCCGGCGACATGCCGAGTTGCGACTACACGCTGCAAGGCGATAACGGCTGTGCGGCGCACGGCAACAATCTTCGTTTCGGCGGCTTTCCGGGACTCATGCTGCGCTCGTAGGTAAATCAACCGTGACTGATCTTCCTGAGTCCGCTATACTGGATTTGATCGGAAAACCCTTCGCTTACGGCGGGCGAGGCCCCGACAGCTTCGACTGTTATGGGCTTCTGATGGAGCTGTATCGGCGCAAAGGCGTGATGCTGCCGGACTATCGCAGCCCGACGCGACTGCACGACATCGCGGCCGCGCTCGCGGACGGCCTTTGGCGGTGGACGCCCATCGAGTCCCGGCCCGGCGCCGCCGTAACGTTTCGCATCAAGGGGTACGGCGCGCACGTCGGTCTGGTTCTGCGGCACGATCGGTTCATCCACACCTGGGAGGGGACCGGCGGCGTGTGTATCGAACGACTAAGCCACTGGAAACAAAGGGTTTTGGGCTTCTATGACTTCGCCGATCTGCCGCACCACGACGAACCTGCCCGCGCCGACTGACACGCTTCCGTCGTTCCGTTGTCATATCGTCTACAACGTCCTTCAGCCCGAGATCCAGTCGGTCGACCATATCCTGTGGTCGCCGGCCAAGACACTGGCCGACTATATGCAGGGTATGCCCGAACACCTGGAGTGGGGCATCGCGCTGAACGGCGAGGGCGTCGACCATATCCTGTGGCCGGTCACGTTGGTTAAGCCGAACGACGTCGTGGTGGTGGTCGTAATTCCGGAAGGTGGCGGCGGCAGCAAAAGCATCATGCGTATCGTGGGCATGATCGCGATCGCCGCGATCGCGGCGTGGGCGGGGCCGGGACTGGTGCCAGCCTCCATGGTGGGCACGATGGGTGGCTCCATCATGGGGTCGGTGATCACGGGCGCGATCACGATTGTGGGCGGTCTGTTGATGAACGCCCTACTGCCGCCGTCCAAGCCCAGGACGCCGGAAATTGCCGACGCGTCGCAAGAAAGTCCGAACTACGGCATCGACGGCGCGAAGAATACTGCGACCGAAGATGTCGTTGTACCTTTAGTGTACGGCGAGTTTCGCGTGGCTGGAAATCTCGTCGCCGCCGAGACCGAGAACATTGATGATGTTCAATATCTCAAACTCATGTCGGTAGTTTCGGAAGGCCCGATCGAGGGCGTTTACGACATCGAGATCAACAATCAGCCGGCACTGAACTATGAGGGCGTTCAGACGACGTGGCGTCACGGCAATGCGACTCAGGAACTCTCCGACTGGTTCTCCAGCACCACGCGCCAGATCAACAAGAACGTCGTTCTTCAGGACACCGTGTGGGCCGCGCATGTGACCGAGGGTGAGGTGGATGCGATCCGCATCGACGTCACTATGCCGCAGGGCATCGGCTACTACGAGGACAACGGCGACATCAGCGAACATGAGGTTCGCATCCAGATCGAGTACAAAGCGTCCGGCGCGCCGGAAAGCGCCTGGACGGCCATGGCCCCGGCCAGCGACTGGCAGAGCTTCGAGGGTGCTGTGACGCCGGCCGATGCGACGGGCCTGCGTGTCGAAGTCGCACCGACGATCTTCGACACCGGCGAAGTCTACCATTACGACACGGGCGACAATAATTCGGTGCGCCCGGTGCGCGGGTATGACTTGACTGTCGAGTATCGCACACCGGGCGGCTCCTGGATCACGGTGGGCCAGGCGAGCGGCACAGACGATCGCTGGGGTGCGAATATTACCAGCACGCACACCTTTGATACTGAAGGGCTTCCGGCCGGCGCCCATGAGATTCGCGTTACGGGCGGTAGTCTTGTGCGAGGCTGGGCGATGCGACCGGCCAGTGCTATTATTCGGGGCACGCAACGAAATCCTCTGCGCCGTACCTTCGTAACGCCCACGCTGCCCGAAGGCATCTACGACGTGCGCGTCCGTCGAGAAAGCCCGGAGGCCGACGACGGCCGCACCATGGATGTGGTGACGTGGACCGACGTCGGCGAAGTTATTGCCGAAAAGGTGGCGTATAACAACACCGCCTATTACGGACTGCGCGTCAAGGTCTCCGAACAGATCAACAACATTCCGCAGATTAGCGCCCGCGTGCGTGGTTTGGTGGTGCGTATCTACGATACGACCAGCGTCTATCAAACTATGCGCTGGAGCAACAATCCAGCCTGGATTGTGCTGGACATGTTGGTTGATCCCAATCACGGCGCCGGAATCGGCATTCATCGCATCGATTTGCCGCGTTGGGCGGAATGGGCCGAATGGTGCGAGGAGCGCGGCTTTGTCTTCAACGGTGTGTTCGACCGCAAGTCGAACATGTGGGATTGCGTGCAGACAGTGCTGCGCGTTGGTCACGCACAGATCGTGCGCATTGGCACGATGTATTCCCTGGCGATCGAGAAGCCACAGACACCGAGCATGATGTTCGGCGCCGGCAACATCATCAAGGACACCCTCCAGATCGAATGGCTTCCGATGGAGGATCGAGCCAACGAGGTTGAGGTTAACTACTACGATCGCACCGACAGCCATCGACGCAAGGTGGCGCGTATGATCGACGAGCGCGCCCTGCGTCTCGGTCTGCCGCAGAAGGTGACGTCCGTCACCCTGGAGGGCGTGACTAGTCGAAATCAGGCGGTCTTTGAAGGTAATTACCTGATGGCGTCCAACCGCGTCATTCAACAGACCGTGACCTTCGATACTCCGCTAGAGGCGATCGCCTGCACAATCGGCGACGTGTTTTTGCTTCAGCACGACATGCCGGCGTGGACCTTCAGTGGCCGACTGGAGCCGGGCTCGTCGCGCACACTGGCGCGTCTGGACCGACCGGTGACGTTTGCGGAGGGCGAGGCCCACGCGCTGCTGATCCTGCATTCTGCGGTGAACCGCGGCACGGCCACGATCACTCTGGCCTCGGGCCGGTCGATCATGATCGCCGGCGCGCCCAGCGGCGCGATCAAGCGCGTGCGTCAGGGAACGCACGAGTTCGGCGTGATTCGCACCATTCCCGGCACCTGGACCGAGCTGATCCTCGACACCGACGCCACGGGCGTTCTGTCGGCCGGTCAGGTGATCGAGATGTGGGACACAAACGTCACGGAGGAGATTCAAGTCCACGGCACGGGCGAGGTGATGGAGATCCCGGTCAGCATGACCGCGACCCCGGACCCCTATGCTAAGTGGATGTTCGGCCCGATCGCGCGGCTCAACAAGCTGTTCCGCGTCACCTCGATCCAGGGCGACGGTATCGAGGTGACGCGGACCATAAAGGCGGTCGAGTACAACGAGCGGGTCTTTCTCGATCCCGAGGGTGTGAACGACGCTGCCAACGACGCCACGATGCCGGCGGTGCCCGATACCATCGGGCAGTGTTTCGTGGACAGCGTACGCGAGGAGATCTTGGACGTCGATGCGTTCACGATGCGCCTGCATGTGTCCTGGCCGCTGCCGCGGTTTGGCGTGTACGCCGGCGCCGAGGTCTACATCGGCATCAACGGCGACCCGCTCACGCTCTACACCACGACGACGAACGGCGCGACCAGCTTTACCCTGGTGGCTCGCGCCGGCGATGATCTGCGCATCCAGCTCGTCAGCATCGACGCCGATGGCAAAAAAGCCACGCGGGCCAATACGCCGGTCTATGCCTATGTCGTCGTTGGATCGACCACGCCGCCCGCGCCGCCCGCCAACCTGATCGCCACGGGCACGCTACGTGGCGTGAAGCTGTCGTGGGACCTGCCGGATGATCCGCGCGTCAATGGCGTCGAGGTGTGGCGCGCCGAGGTGAACAACCGCGCCGCCACCCAGCACGTCGGTACCGGCTTTGGTTGGACCTACACAGACACCAGCCTGGAGTCCTCGACCGAATATTGGTACTGGGTGCGCTGCGTCACCCGCACCGGCCTGATCTCGGCCTGGAACGCCGAGGAAGGCGTGCGCGCCGTCACGGCCGCCCTTCGGGCCGAGGACATCGCCCAGGAGATTATCGATCGCTCGATGCTCATCCCGGAGCTGCGCGAGCGGATCGACCTGATTGACTCCGATGCCATCATCGCGCGGGTCGAGGAAATCATCGACGACATCGATGTGCCGCAGGTCGAGGCTCTGTCCGAGGCGCTGCTCGACGCCCTGACGCTGGGCTACGAGCACTTCGAGGAGATCAAGGCCAATCGGGGCATCACCGATCGTCGCGCCGCCGTGGTCGACGAGAAGGTGCAGGAGCTGGTGACGGAAGACGCCACCCTGGCCGAGCGTGTCACGACCGTCGCGGTCGAGTTCGACGATCAGATCGCGCTGGTGAGCGAGAACATCAACGCGATGGCTGAAGCAGATGCCTCGCTGGCCCAGCAGATCACGGAGTTGTCGGCGGCCACGGACGGTCAGGTCGCGAGCATTAACACGACGCTCTCGGCCATGCAGGACACGACGTCGGCCCAGGCCGAAGAAATCACCACGCTGGGCGCGCGGGTCGACGACAACGTGGCGCTGGTTCAGAATGAGACGACGGCGCGCGTGAATGCTGACGAGGCCCTGGCCGAAGACGTCGAGGTTTTGGGCGCCCGCATGGGACAGGCCGAAACCGCGATCACCGAGGAGACGACGGCGCGTACGAGTCAGGACGATGCGCTGGCTAGCAGCATCAATTCTCTCGTCTCACGTGTCGGCAGCACCGAATCTGCGATCCGGACCGAGCGTAGGACCCGTGCCAACGCCGATAGCGCCGTGTCATCAAAAGTGACGACGCTTCAGTCGTCGGTGAACGGGCACACGACGGCGATTTCGCAGGTCTCGCGGAGCGTGAATGGTCTTGAAGGGCAGTACACGGTCAAGATTGACAATAACGGCCTGGTCTCTGGATTCGGTCTCGCCAGCACATCCGTCAACGGCAGGCCGTACAGTGAGTTCATTATCCGGGCGAACGCCTTCGGCGTCGTGCATCCCGGCTATCCCGGCATTATGCCCTTTGCCGTCTACAACGGTAAGGTGACGATCGATGCGGCCCATATACGCGATCTGTCGGTGGGCACCATAAAAATCGCGAACGGCGCTATCTCGCAGACGGCGGCGGCGGGCGGCGGCAAGAACACCACAGCCTATATCAATCTGAGGCAGCCTGGAACGCTTATAGCTTGGGTAAATGTGTCCGGTTATGACAGCACTCCTAATACTCCTGTCGGCGTCAAAGCCTTTCTGAACGGGGCGAGTGTCATGCACAAATCAGAGAGTGCTAGCTTAAACGGCAGTTTCACGTCATCTGGTATTTATGCAAAGTGGGCCGCTGCTGCGAATTATTCTCTAAGGGTCCAGGTTCAGGGAGCCAGCTCGGCCTCAACTTCTATAGTTCTTATGGGTGTGATGCGATGACTGCGATCAACTACACGATCTTTAACCGCGAGGGTCGCATTCATTCGAGCGGCTACTGCGATGAAACCGCCTACGACGTCATGTTGCAGGACGTCGCCGACCAAAATCTCGGCTTCGTCATCCAGGAAAAGAGCAATCACGAGACCGACTATGTGGTGAACAGCCATGTCGCGCCCCGTTTGTCACCAATGATCGACAAGACCGAGATCGCGGCCAACGACAGGGACGCGGCCGTGATCGAGAATCTGCCGGATCCGGCGGTCGTGATGGTGGACGGCG
Organism: Roseospira marina; assembly: GCF_014197855.1. GTDB lineage: Bacteria > Pseudomonadota > Alphaproteobacteria > Rhodospirillales > Rhodospirillaceae > Rhodospira > Rhodospira marina. Next base: position 1,558 of record NZ_JACIGJ010000015.1, on the reverse strand, counting down.
AGACATACACGATCAAGGGCGGTCGGCTGGAGGTCACTTCCGCTATGCCGGCTACCTACGCCATCTCCGTACCTGAACAATTTCCCTATACCGCTCTCGACGTGGAGATTGTCGCGCGATGAAGTTGAGCCTGGCCAAGAACTTGATCGCGCTGCGCATCGAAGCCAAGCGCCGGGTCGACGAAGCCGCCGTGACGATCCGGCACACTCGCGCCAGCTATGGCGTCGACGCGATCTATGCCGAAAAGACTCGCGAGGCGGAGCAGTACAAGGCGGCTGCTATAGCCGGCTCGCCGGACCTTGCGGACTATCCGTTTCTGTCGGCCGAGACGAAGCGACTAGGTCAGAATCCGATGGATGTGGCTGCGTTGTGGATCGAAAGGCAGCGTGAGCTAAGGACGTTTCTGGCGAAGGTCGAAGTGGCCAGGCTCAACGCCAAGGCCGCGATCGACACAGCAACGACGCCTGGCGAGATCGAGCATTTGGCCGCCTATGTTTCGTGGCCCGATTGATACATCAGAATTGACCTATCGTCTGTTCCTGGATATGCTCTAAATCCATTTGCTGGGAGTTCTTGATGGCTTGGTATTGTGCCGGCACCGTCACTGTAAATCAAAACTCAACCGTTGTGGTCGGGGCGGATACGGCCTGGACGAAGCAGGCTAAGGCGGGCGACATCTTCACGATCGACCGTGATAAATTCTACATGGTCGCGGATGTGACATCAGACGTCGGCTTGACCATTTGGCCGGCATACACGGGCGCATCGGCCCGCGATCAGAGCTACAGCATCATCCGAAACTTCACCAGCACGACCAACGCGGACCTAGCCAGTCGCATGGCGGATCTTGTCGCGCGTTGGAAGCGCCGCGAGGATGAGATGATCGCGTGGCTGAGTGGCACCGTGAGTGGCGGGCCGAATGGCGACGGCGCTTATCCACTGACCGATCTTCAGGGCAACGTCAAGATGGTGCGATGCCCGGCGTGGGTGACAGCGATACTCGGGGATGCGACCCATGGGAACATGACCCTGGGCCTGCTGGACTACACCGCCGGCCGGCCCCGGGTGCACACCGCGACCCTGGGCGCCGCGCACACGATCGCCCTGACCGAGGGCGAGATGCAGACCCTCACCCTGACGGCCGACACCGCCCTAACCCTGCCGACGCCGCCGGCCGGGCGCGGGCTGTCCGTGCTGCTCGTCCTGATTCAGGACGGCACGGGGGGCCGCACGCCCGCACTCCAGACGGCGGACGGCGCTCCTGTGCGCTGGCTCGGCGGAACCGCCCCGTCCTGGCAGACCGCCGCCGGCGCCCTCGACGTGGTAGCCGTCACGCACACCGGCACGGTGTCCTTCGCGGCCCATATCGGAGGAGGCGCCTGATGCTCGGCAACGCCATACCGCGCGCCATCCCGGCGCTCCCTCGGCCTGCCACCGGGGACCGGATCGACCTGGTCACGGCCGGGGTTGTGCAACCGGCCGCGACGTTCTCGCGGGCCTCCTCGGCGATCCTCTGGGACGGTGCTGCGTTCCAGGCGGTCGGTCCCGACGTGCCCCG
>NZ_JACIGJ010000014.1 GCF_014197855.1 Roseospira marina | reverse complement strand
CAAAATTCGCTTGCCATGATCCAAACCCTGCCGTTTCTTCCCTTGAATCACGGCAGGTGCAATATCTCAATACCTTAATTGAGTTTTGACCCTAAAGCACATCGCGAGCGAATCTCGACGTTCGGTCCCCGCGTCCGTTTGGGGTGTTCGTTGGCGGCGCTCATTGGCGGTTCCGGGGGCCCCATACGACGAACCCGGCCGTGCGCGCACCGCAGGCCGGGTCGTGGATCAGACCGGACGGACTTCGACAGCCGCCGACGGGGACAGCCTCAGGCCGCCGCCTTCGCCCAGTACGAATCGAACGGAAGCGGATCGTACAGACGGCCCAAAGCGTCGGCGAGGGCATCGCGGCGCACGCCCAGGGCGGCCGCCCAACGGCCCATGGCGTGGCCCGGCAGGCGGATGCGCCCGGTCTCAACGTCCGCCACGAACGGCTCAGTCACGTTCAACAACTGCTCGGCGAGTTCGGCGCGGGTGATCTCCCGGCCTTCACGCAGATGGCGCAAGTATGTGCCGCCCGCACGCACGTTGGAACGCGCTTCCAGGGTCATATACAGTCCCGCATCGGTCATATCCAAAGCATCCTTCTCGTCGGCATTTCGCATGGCACGGTGTTGGCCAGCGAAGCGCCATCGCCTCCCGGCCGAGCAAGACCCGCGCAGCGCCCTGGCCACCAATGCCATGGGATCGGCATCAGAGGGCCGCGCACGAACGCGGGACCGGCAGTAAACGTCCCCCCGGCAACCATCTTGACCGGGGGCCGAAAATGTCTGACATAGAGTCATGACAGTACGGTGTCTCGCCCCAATGAGAAGCCCCGTCCAGCGCATGCCTGTCATGCGTTTGTAACGGTTCGGGCGGGTGTGTCCGTCCTGTCGTTCCCTGTCGGGCCGCTGGACGGCCGACCCCTGTACTTTGACAAAAAATTGACATCTCGGCAATTCTTTTGCGACCGTGAACGTCCCGGTATGCCTTCTGTTAGGGGCGTTCGCGCCACAAGAGCCGATCGGGCACACGGTCGCCCTCACACCGCACCACCATGCCACCGAAACGGACCCGCCCCCTTGACCCCCGACCGCCTTGCCGACGCCATCCTGGAGCACATCGACGCGCGCCCCGGGGGGCGAACGGTGAGCCCGTCCGATGTCGCCAAGACGCTGGCCGCGCAGGCCGGCACACCGGACGACTGGCGCGCGTGGCTGAAGCCGGTGGGCGCGGCCGCGCGGGGCCTCGCGGCGTCCGGACGCATCGCGCTCTATCGCAAGGGCAAACCGGTCGACGACCCCGCAACCGCCAAGGGCGTCCTGCGTCTGGGTCCCCCGCCCGAGGGTCCGACCACCGCCTGACGGCGGCCGCCCACCCACGAAGCGGTCACGACTCCCGTGGCAGAGGCTCGCCACCCTGGCGGCGCAACCGGCGCCGCTGGTCCAGCCACATCAGGATCAGAAGCGCGAACGCCGGGATGTACATCAGTTCCTCGGGCGGCCGGTCCTGGTTCTTCATCAGGACTTCGGTGATTTCCCAGTCGTAATCGAAGCCCAACCGTTCGGCGGCACTGGCGAACACGATGTCGTCGACCAGAACGCGGCCATCCTCCGTGCGCAGGATCAAGCCGGCGCTCTCCAGCCGCTCCGCGCCGGTGCCCGGCGCGCCCATGGGCAGCATGACGGCCTTGGACACCTCCTCGCCCTCCAGGGTCATGCCCTCGACCCGCACGCGCAGGCGGCCATTGGGCGGCACCTCCTCGGCCATCGCCTCGATCCGCGCAGGCTCGACCGAGATCAGTTCCGGCTCGATCCGGTCCATCCAGTAGCCGGGGCGGAAGATGGTGAAGGCGATCAGCAACAGCCCGATCACCTCGTACCAGCGGCATTTCACCAGCCAGAACCGCTGCGTCGCCGCCGCGAAGGTCAGCATGGCGATGAGGGCGAACACGAACACCATCCCCGCGTGCCACCAGGAGGTGACCCCGATCAGCAGCAGCTCGGTGTTGAAGATGAACAGAAACGGCAGGATCGCCGTGCGGATATCGTAGGCGAAGCCCTGGATGCCGGTTTTGATCGGGTCGGCGCCCGATATGGCCGAGGCCGCGAAGGCGGCCAACCCCACCGGTGGCGTGTCATCCGCCAGGATCCCGAAGTAGAACACGAACATGTGGGCCGCGATCAGCGGTACGATCAGCCCGTTCTCCGCCCCCAGGGTGACGATGACCGGCGCCATCAACGTCGAAACCACAATATAGTTGGCCGTTGTCGGCAGTCCCATGCCCAGCAACAGACTGACCACCGCCGTCAGAAGAAGCATGAGCACGAGCGAACCGCCGGAGATGTATTCGATCATCTCGGTCAGCACCTGCCCCACACCGGTCAGCGTCACGGTGCCGACGATGATGCCGGCGGCCGCCGTGGCCACGCCGATACCGATCATGTTGCGGGCGCCCATGAGCAAGCCGTTATAGAGGTCGGCCAAGCCCTGGCGGGCCGCCACCACACGCGCGGCCCCGCCCTGCCCCCGAAACAAGGCGGCCAACGGGCGTTGCGTCACGATGTTGAAGATCATGGCCGCCGCCGCCCAGAAGGCCGACAGGCCCGGCGAAAGCTGCTCGATCATCAGGCACCAGACCAGAACAACCACCGGCAGCAGGAAATGGACGCCCGACAGGACCGTCGGCCCCGCCGGAGGCAGTTCCTTGATGTCCGCGTTTTCGGGCAGGGGCGGCACCCGGCTAACGACCCAAACAAGGGCCACATGAGCGACCACCAGCAGCCCGGCTGCGATGTACGGCGTCGCGTCCCCGGCCAGCGGCTTGATCCATCCCAGGCCGAAGTACACCGCCGCCGCCAGGCCCGCGACGAGAAGGAAGCTGCCGAGGAACCCGATCGCGGCCTGATGCCAGGGTTTGACGTGGACGCGGGGCAAGCCTTTCAGGCCCGCCTTGCAGGCCTCCAGATGCACGATATAGACGAGCGCAATGTAGCTGATGAGCGCCGGCACAATGGCATGCTTCATCACCTCGATGTAGCTGATGCCCACATACTCGACCATCAGGAAGGCTGCGGCGCCCATGATCGGCGGGGTGAGCTGACCGTTGGTGGACGACGCGACCTCGACCGCGCCGGCCTTGGTGCCGGGAAAGCCCACCTTCTTCATCAGCGGGATCGTGAAGGTGCCGGTGGTGACCACGTTGGCGATCGACGAGCCGGAGATCAGCCCGGTCATGGCCGACGACACCACGGCCGCCTTGGCCGGACCGCCGCGCAGATGGCCCATGAAGGCGAACGCGACGCGAATGAAATACATCCCGGCCCCGGCGCGCTCCAGAAAGGCGCCGAACAGCACGAACAGGAACACCATGGACGTGGACACGCCCAGGGCCACGCCGAACACGCCCTCGGTCGTGATCCAGTAGTGCGACATCGCCTTTTGCAACGACGCGCCCTTGTGGGCGATCACGTCCGGCATGTATTGGCCGCCGAAGGTGTAGGCCAGGAACACCAGCGCCACCACAAGCAGGGGCGGCCCCAACGCCCGGCGCGTCGCCTCCAGCAACAACACCAGCCCCACCACTCCGACGGCAACATCCATCGCGGTGGGCGCCCCCGGCCGATCCGCCAGGGCGTCGTTGAACAGCACGAGATAGGCCGCGCAGAACGCCCCAACGATGGCGAACAGCCAATCCTGGATCGGAATACTTCGGCGAGGCGACCACTTGAACGCGGGATAGGCCGTGAACGCCAGGAACAGCGCGAAGGCCAGATGGATCGAGCGCGCCTCGGTCCCGTTGAACACACCGAACCCGACCATGAAGGGCAACGGCGACGCATACCACAACTGAAACAGGGACCACGCCAGACAGACGGCGATGATGATGCGCCCGGACAAGCCGTCGGGTGTGCGGGACCCGGATTCGACCTGGGCGACAATGTCCTCGGCGGCGGCGCGATCAGAATCCCGATCGGACGATCGGTCCGAGGCGAGCGGTGCGGCGGGAGGGGTGTCCTGGCTCATCGGTGCTGACGTCTCCCCTTCAAGGGCGGAGCCCGCCCCGACTTCAGCGCGCGCCGGCTGTCCGGGCCTGGACGTTACGGCCGCAGATCTCTCCGTGCGCCGGCTCACCCCCGGCGAGCCCGGCCGACACGGCAACGGTGTGTGGTGCCGGAGGCGCACCCCCGGACCGCCCTCCCCGTCGACCGGCCCCGGCCCGGCCCCATGCATCGTGCGCCCTGAAACAGGCACCATGGGGCCGGCACCGGAGCCGACCGGCGGAGGATGGCCTTACTCGATGAGGCCGACTTCCTTGTAGTACCGCTCCGCACCCGGATGCAGCGGCGCGGACAGCGAAGCCGTGGCCATCTCTTCCTTGGTCAGCACTTCGAAAGCCGGGTGCAGCTTCTTGAAGTCCTCGAAGTTCTCGAAGACCGCCTTCACGAGCTGATAGACGACCTCATCCGGAACCGACGCGGACGTGACCAGGGTGGCGCGCACACCAAACGTGGTCGTGTCTTCGTCGGTGCCCCGGTACATGCCGCCGGGAATGGTGGCCATCGAATAGTACGGATTTTCCGCGACCAGCGCCTGAGCCGCATCGTTGTTCACGTTCACCAGGACGGCGTCGCAGGCGGTGGTGGCTTCCTTGATGGAGCCGTTCGGGTGACCGACGGTGTAGACGAAAGCGTCGATGTTGTTGTCGCACAGCGCCTGACTCTGCTCGGCGGCCTTCAGTTCGGCGGCCAGCGCGAAGTCATCGGTGGTCCAGCCCATCTTGTCCAGCAGCACCTCGATGGTGCCGCGCTGACCCGAGCCGGGGTTGCCGATGCTCATCCGCTTACCCTTCAGGTCATCGAAGTCTCGCACGCCGGCGTCGGCACGGGCGACCACGGTGAACGGTTCCGGATGCACGGAGAAGACGGCGCGCAGATCCTCGAACGGCCCCGCGTCCTCGAACTTCGAGGTGCCGTGGTAGGCGTGGTACTGCCAGTCGGACTGGGCCACGCCGAAGTCCAGCTCACCGGCGCGAATGGTGTTCAGGTTATAGACCGAGCCACCGGTGCTCTCGACCGAGCAACGGATGCCGTGCTCCGCGCGGTTCTTGTTGACGAGGCGGCAGATCGCGCCGCCCGTCGGATAGTACACGCCGGTCACGCCGCCGGTGCCGATGGTGATGAACTGCTGTTCGGCGGCCGACGCGGCGCCGGCGGCGAACAGGCTGGCAGCCAGCGCGGCGCCGAGCGACGCCTTGGGCAACATCTTCATGCGGTGTTCCTCCTGCGGTCCCGATAGGTCTTTTGCGATCTGAGGAGCCCGCGACGCGCGGGTCCGACCTTGGCGGTCACCGCGCGAAGACCGTCGCGCGCGGCGCCCTATCGGCCCGCCCCGCCGGCCTCCGGCCGCGTCCCCCCAGGATGCGACAGTGTTTCCTGATGACGCCCGCTTGGCAACCCCGGGCGGAGACAATCCCTCCGCCTGCACGGGGCCGCCCTCCCCCTCCATGCGGGCAACCCCAACGCGCCGGATGGAATGTTACCTGATATATCAGACTACAAAGCCCCGATCCCCCACGAACCAGGCGGCCCACAGTTGGCCGCCCCCAGTTGGGCGGGCGGCATGGCGGCGATCCGCCGCGTCGACTCGTTCCTGGTCGCGCCGGGCCCGCGACGGACGCCCCCGAAACATCCCCCGTTTTCCCCAGTTATCCACCGGGACCGGAACCGCGGGTTCGCGGCGCCCCGGATTTTACAATTCACATACACAACGGCATTTCTGTCTTTTTTATCAATCCATTAAAAAGTCCTATAATCGCACCACCTTAAGATCGGCCCTCCAGCTATCCCCCGGCGTTAACCGCTCATCCACTCTTTTGTCCACATCCTCGGTGACGTCGAGGGTCGTCCGCCAACGTCACTGATGGCGGCGATTTGGGCAGGGCAGTTCCGCGCGCCAGCGTCGCGCGTGGTGACGAAAAACGGGGACAGACCGTGGCGGGACCGACCGACACCGCGCTCGCGCAGCAGCTCGCAACCAACGTGCAACTCGGCAACCGGCTTGTGGGCCGGGACGTGCTGACCGGCATTCGCGACGCCAGCCTCAAGACCGGGGTCGACTTCGCGTATATGCTGGCCAAGGCCAATCAGGAGAGCGGCCTGCGCCCTGATGCGGTGAACCATCGCGGCACCGCAAGCGGCCTGTTCCAGTTCACCAGCCAGACCTGGCTTGACACCCTGCAACGTCACGGCCCCAAGCATGGGCTCGGCGACGTGGCCGCACAGATCGAGACCAACACCCGAGGGCGGCTCTGGATCTCGGACCCGGACGTGGAAGACCGCGTTCTGGCACTGCGCCAGAACCCGCGCCTGTCCGCCATCATGGCGGCCGAATACGCCGCCGAAAACAAGGCCTACCTGCAACACGCCCTGGGGCGCCCGGCCGGGACCACGGATATCTATCTGGCCCATTTCCTGGGGCCGGGCGGCGCGGTGACCTTCCTGACCGCCGCCGCGCAGACCCCGCACCGTCCCGCCGCCGAGGTCCTGCCCGAGGCCGCCGCCAGCAACCCAGGCCTGTTCTGGCATGCCGGCCGACCGCGCAGCCTGGACGAGCTCCATCGCCTGCTGCACGCCACCATCAACGACGCCATGCGGCGCTTCGCCGGCGTCGAGAGCCTGACCCAAGGCCCGCCGCCACCGCCCCCGGGCACAAAGCCGGTGCCGCCGCAGCCGGAGGACATGGGCGCGACCCGCCTCGCCGAAGCCGCCCCCCCCCCCACATCGCCCGGCCGCAAACCAACACCCCCCGGTTATGAGGACATGGGCGCCATCCGCGCGGCGGATGCCGGACCGCCGATCGCCCCCGGCGCGAAACCCGCGCCCCCCCCACCCGAGGACATGGGGGCAACGCGCCTCGCCGAGGCCGGACCGCCCGTGCCGCCCGGACCGCGCCCGCACCCGCCGGGCGCGGTGGCCCCCGCCGCCCCGCTCCCGGCCGAGGCCCCACCGCCGGCGCCCGCGCCCGATGTGCGCATCGCGCAAAGCGGCGCGATACCCGCCGTGCGTCCAGCAGATGCCGCAGAGGCCGAACGGGCCATAGCCCGCGTGTTGACCGCCACCCGCGCCGTCGAGGATGCAAGCGCGGCGCGCGGTGTCACCCTGCCGGGCGCGTCCGCCGTCGCCGTCGCGGCCCTGCTGGACTCCCTGCCGCTGGATGCGACCGTCGCACCGGACGCCGTTGCGGTCGCCCACCGCGCGACCGCCGCACCGGACAGCGCCCCGGAGCCGGGGCCAAGCGCGTCGTCACCCTCCCCGGCCCCGGCCGACGTCGACCCGGCGGCCTCCTATACCCTGCCGACCCTGGACGCCAACGCCGGCACGGCCTTCCTGGCCCTTGCGCGCGCGGCGCGTGGCGCCTTTGAGCCGGACGCCGCGCCCTGGCCGACCGCGGGGGCTCCCCCCGCGACAGCCACACCCACGACGGGGGACCATCCGCCGCCAGTCGCCCCCGGACCGGCCTCCAGCCTCCACCCAATGGCACCAGCAGACGGGCCGACCGACATGGCGCAAGCGCCCACGCCCGACCCGAACCCGGCATCGGCCACGCCGACCGGCCGCCAGCACCCGGCGACACACGCCGCACAGGCGGGACTGCGCGCCGCCCCCGTCCAGTACCTGACCGGCGCCGACGCCACACGCGCGATTACCGCCATTCTTGGACGGCATCGTTCAAGCTGAGTCTGGACGGACCTGCGTTCGGACCGGCCCAAATCTGGGCCCACAGCCGGGGCCGGCTCAACCGCGACCGGCTGTGGGCCGCGGTCGGTGTTGGGCCATGTCGTCCGCTGGGCCATGTCGTCCGCTGGGCCATGTCGTCCGCGCAGCCGGACGCGATCAGCCGGGCGCCGCCTTCCCCTCCAGAGACGGCACGCCATCGCGCATCAGGCGCTCCATCTCTTCGGAGGGCACGGGCCGGCTGAAAAGATACCCCTGAACCGCATCCGCCCCCTCGTCGCGGAGATACGCGAACTGCTCCGGGGTCTCCACACCCTCAGCCACCACCGTCATGGCAAGGCTATGGCCGAGGTTGATGATCGCACGCACCAGGATGGCGTCGTTCGTATCCTCATGCAGGTGCTGCACGAACGATTGGTCGATCTTCAGCTTGTGCACCGGGAACCGCTTGAGATAGCCGAGCGATGAGTACCCCGTCCCGAAATCGTCGATGGCGATGCGAAACCCCTCGGCGGCAAGCTGGTTCAGGAATCCCACGGCGCCCGCCTGCTCGCCCATCAGGATGCTTTCGGTCAGTTCCAGGTCCAGGGCGTCGGGCGCCAGCCCATGCTCGGACAGAACGCTCAAGATGCGATCGACCAGCCGCGCGTCCCGGAACTGGACCGCCGAAATGTTGATCGCCACCGGGACGACCGGCAAGCCCAGGCCGCGCCACCGCATGATGTCCGCCGCCGCGTTGCGCAGCACGATGTCGCCGAGCGCCCCGATCAGGCCGGTCTCCTCAGCGGTGGAAATGAACTGGCCCGGCATCACGAGACCCTGCGTCGGGTGAGTCCAACGCACCAGGGCCTCCATGCCCACAAGCTGGCCGGCCATGTCATACTGCGGTTGATAGTAGTTGACGAACTCCTCGCGTTCGATGGCGCGCCGCAGGTCGGCCTCCAGCCCCAGGCGCACCTGCGCCTCGTTGTTCATCTCGGTGGAGAAGAAGCAGTAGACCTCGCCCTCGGACCGGCTCGCCCGATGCATGGCCAGATCCGCGTTCTTGATGAGGTTGTCGGGGTCGGCGCCGTCATCCGGGTACATCGCGATGCCGATGGTGGCGCGCAGACTGACGGAATGCTCGCCCATCTCCACCGGGGTCTCGATGATGCGGGCCAGCCGCTGCGCCAGCCCCGCCGCCGCCTCGGCGTCGCTGTGCCCGCCCTGGACCAGCGCGAATTCGTCCCCACCCATGCGGGCGACCACGTCCACCTCGTCCGCCACGGCCGCATTGATCCGCGAGCCCACGGTCATCAGGATCTGATCGCCGACGTCATGGCCCAAAGTGTCATTGACCCGGCTGAACTGGGTCAGGTCCAGGAACAGCACGGCCACCGTCCCCCCCAGCCAGCGTGCCTGCTGGACGGCGCGGTTCAGGCGCTCGCGAAACAGCGTCCGGTTGGGCAGGCGGGTCAGGGTGTCGTAGTTCGACAGGTAGCGGATTCGCTCTTCGGCCCGCTTGCGGTCGCTGATGTCCTCGTGCACGGCCACATAGTACTGCGAGCCATCGTCCGGACCGCGCATTGGCGTCACCGTCTGCTGCACGGTGTACAGAGTGCCGTCACGACGACGCTCCACCATCTCACCCCGCCAGACGTTGCCGCGCCGGATAGTGGCCCAGAGGTCCGCATACACCGAGCGGTCCTGTTGGCCCGAGAACAGGATATGCGGTGTCTTGCCGCGCAGTTCGTCGCTGGGAAACCCGGACAGCTTGGTGAACGCCTCGTTCACCCATTTGATCCGGCCGTCATGGCCCGTGATGAAAATCGCGTTCGCCGCCACGGACATGGCCGCGGCTTGAAGCCGCAGGAACGCGGTCTCCTGACTCAGATGGATCGCCACCGCCAGGCGCCGGACCAGCGCGTCGCAGCGGCTCAAGGCGCCTGCGGACAGACCCGCCGGCCCCGCAAAAACCAGCATGGCCCCGAACGCCCGCCCACCGGACACCACCGGGAACACACCGGTCAGGTGACGCCAGGCCGAATCCGGCGCGCCGGGCGCGACGGCCGACGTTGTCTCCGGCGCCCCGCCGCTCTCCCGACACATCCCCGGAACCAGCCGCGCCTGTCCGGCCGCGATCACGGAATCGACCACGCCGGTCATCGTCTCCGGCAGTGGCAGACCGACTCCGTTTTGCGGCGCCGAGGCACGCGGCCCGCCCGCGGCCGTCACCGTCAGGCCATTGTCTGCCTGCCGGAGCGCAATCCAGACCAGGGACGCCGCCTCAAGTTTCGCGACTCCCTTCGCGACCGTGCCGCAGACCTCCTCGACGGAATCGCCCCCCAGTACATGCCGGTCGATCCCGATCGACGTGCGTCCGATCTGGCTGTGCGCGATCGGCCACTGCCCGCGCAACAGAACCACGACCTCGCCCCGCCGCCGCAGGGCGACCGGCACCGTGTCAGGAAGCGCCAGATCGACCGGCGCGGGATGGCCCTGGACCGTCCGGGCGACGGTGACCATCCAGGCGTCCACGTCCGCCCCGCCCCCGTCACCGTCCCCGTCCCCGTGACGGGTGCCGCCACCGCCCCGGCGGGGCAGCGCATCCACAAGGTCCCCACGCGCGGCAAGGTCCGGAAAGAGGTCGGTCCAGGCGGACCCGACCAATCCATCCTCGCCCTCGGCAAGCACCTGGTGGGCATGGCGGTTGGCCCAGGTTACGCGCCCCTCCACGCCGATGCGCAACACCCCCTGCTCCACCAGATCGATCGGATCAAACGAGTCCTCCGACCGATCCGGAGCGGACGGCCCGGCGCGGGAGAACCAGTGGCCGTTGGCCGGCATGACCGTCGCCCAAACCGCCGTCAGCACCACCCCCAGCGTCAGCGCATTCTCAACCCCATCCACCCGGTGCAACTCCGCCATATCCGGCTGGAGCACGGCCAGCACGACTAACCCTAGGTTGAGAAGACCCGCCAGAACGGCGACCGTCGCCACCAGATCGCCGCGCCGACCGCCGAACTGCATGGCCGCCCATGCGCAGACCAGGAACACTCCCCCACGCACCAGATGAACCGGCCCAACGACCCAGGCCACCGCAAAACCGGCGCTAGTCGTCGCCCCCACCCACGTCAGCATGACAACGATCACAAGGATAATCAGGCCACTGCTGATCCGTCGCTCACCAACCGACCGCAGACCGAGAAGGATAAGAACCGGCACCAGCCCATGGAGCGCGGCAATCAGGAACACAGAGGCGGGCGGGTCAACGCCCAGCAGGTTTTCCACGACTCCGGTTGCGGCCCCACAGGCCAAGGCGAGAGCGAACCACCCGCCCAGTATGCGCAAAGATGGTGTCCCACGCATCAAGGACACCAGAACCATGGCCATGACCACGCCAGTCAGCACGGAATCCAAATCAAACACGGATGTACCATCCATCGTCGGGCCAACCTTGATCCCGGCGGAACTTGGTCTCCGCAAAGGGAATGGCCGATCATGCCCCCCAGGCTGCGGCGACGCAATGGAGCGTTGAACCACGCCCTGGACGGGGTCGCCTCCGGGCGGAAAAAGCCGCTCAGGATTTGATTTCTACAGCCCCACCCGTGCTAGACTTTCGTCGCGGCGCGCCTTGAGGATCGGAGCCCAGAACCTGGGCCGGATGGGCCGCCTCCGGCGAGCGGCGGCCGGCAGCGCGCCGCCAAGGCACGGCGTCCCTTGGTCTGGTCCCGGACCGGGCGCACGCGAAGGCTTCATCAGAGGACCCCGTAGGCATGTCCATTGCCACTATTCTTGGCGTCGTATTCGGGTTCGGCCTGTTCGTCGGCTCGGTCGTCCTCAGCACCGATAACGTGTTCGTCTTCCTCAATCTCCCCAGCTTCATCATGGTGCTGGGTGGAACTCTCGCGGCCACCTTCATCTCGTTCGAACCGAAGTTCGTGGTGCGGGCACTGCGGGTCATGGCGGGCATCCTGCTGACCCATGAGGTCGGTCGCGCCATCCTGACCCATGAGGTGGGGCGCGTGATCCGCTGGGGCTACATCATTCAGAAAGGCGGGCTGGCCGGCCTGGAGACGGACTCGAGCCGCGCCCGCAAGCTGGACCGCTTCATGAGCTACGGAATCGACCTCGTGGTCACCGGTTACACCGGCCAGGAGGTCCGCGACATCCTGGCCAACACGGTGGAAACGACGTTCCAGCGCAACACGGTTTATTCCGATATCCTGCGCAACATGGGCTCGACGGCGCCCGCGTTCGGCATGATCGGCACGCTGGTTGGCCTGATCATCATGCTGGACAACATGGGGGACGATCCGGCCTCAATCGGGCCGGGCATGGCGGTGGCCCTGGTGACAACACTGTACGGCGTGCTGGCCGCGCGTCTGGTGTTCCTGCCCGCCGCCAACAAGGTGCAGCAGCGCGAGGAGATCGTGCGCTTCCGCAACTACCTGCTCGCGGAAGGGCTGGCCCTGCTGGCGGAGCGCAAGAGCCCCCGCTACATCCAGGACAAGATGAACAGCTACCTCGACCCCGCCCTGCACTTCAGCATCGACAGCATGATGCGCGACCGTAAGGAGCCGGCGGCGACGCCCCCGAGCGCCGCCGCGTCGGATTAATGCGCATCGCGCGCGAGCGCGATCGGGACCGGATCGCCCCCCAACCCAAGACGAGGGCACGATGGGCTTCACGGTCAGAAGGCGAGAGCATGATGCGGGCTCCGGATGTCGCGCACCATAACTCTCGGGCCGCGCGGGGAGCCCCCCGCACGGCGGCACACGGCGCCGCGCACGGCAAAGGCCGCGGTGCGGTCCATCCCGCCCAAACGCGCGTCACACCGGACGCGGTTCGCCCCTGGGAGAGCGCCTCATGTTCGAAAACATGGGAAACAAGTGGTCCCGCAAGAGCGTGCGGAAGGAGGGCGAGGACGACTGGGTTGTGACGTTCGCCGACATGGCGACCCTGCTGCTCGCGTTCTTCATCCTTCTCGCGGCGATCTCGAAGGTCGATCCCGTCATGTTCGAGCAGGTCAAGGCCGGCATGGCGGAAGGCATCGGCCAGCGCGAGATTGATCGCCCGATCGAGGCCTTGCGCAACGACATCACCGCCGCCATCGACCTGATGAAGGTCGACGACGTGGTGGGGCTGGGCGTCGACCAGCAGGGCCTGGTGATCGAGTTCGCGAGTGCGGCGTTCTATCCGCCGGGCTCGGCCGAGCTTCGGCCCGAGGCCCTGCCCGTCTTCAAGCAGATCGCGGCCACCCTGGGTGGCCCCAAATACCGCAACTTCCGCATCGAGGTGCAGGGCCACACCGACGACACGCCCATCAGCACGCCGGCGTTTCCCTCCAACTGGGAATTGTCGGCGGAGCGGGCGACGCGCGTCATCCGGCTCTTCGTTGACGAGGGGCTGCGGTCGCAGCGGATGCGTGCCGTCGGCTTCGCCGATACGGCGCCGAAGGTCCCCAACCGGGGCCCCGATGGCAACCCTCTCCCGAACAATCAGGAGATCAACCGCCGGGTCACCGTCCGGGTGACACCCCGGTAGGGGGCCGGCGACCCGGCCCCAAGGACCGGCCGCGGCCCCACGATCCGCCTATTCGTCGGCGGCCACCCACATCTTCAGGATGGAATCGGGATCGTCGACCTTGCCGTTGCGCGCCGACGGCCCGACCTTGATGCCGTCGACCGCATCCATGCCGTCGACCACCTGACCCCAGATGGTGTACTGGCCGTCCAGGTGGGGCACGTCAGCGAGGCAGATGAAGAACTGGCTGTTGGCCGAGTTCGGGTTCTGCGTCCGGGCCATGGAGCAGGTGCCGCGCAGGTGGCGCGCCTGGCTCGGCTCCGAAAACTCGGCCTTCAGGTCGGGCAGATCAGAGCCCCCCATGCCGGTGCCGGTCGGATCGCCGGTCTGGGCCATGAAGCCCTCGATCACGCGGTGGAACACGACACCGTTATAGAAGCCCTGGCGGGTCAGGGTCTTGATGCGCTCCACATGGTTGGGCGCCAGATCGGGCCGCAGCGCTATGGTCACGACACCGTCCTTCAGTTCCATCTTGACGGTGTTCTCGGGATCGGACGTCTCGGCCATGGTGGCGCCTTTCCGGTCAATGCAGTGAACGATAAAGAGGCAGGATGGCGGGCAGCCTACCCCTCCTCGGCGAACCGCCGCAACAGCCTGTCATGCACGCTAGGCGTCACGAAGGTGGAGATGTCCCCCCCCAGGCGTCCGATCTCCTTGACGAAGCGCGAGGAGATGAAGTGCGACCGCTCTGACGCCATCAGGAACACGGTTTCGACGGTGTTGTCGAGCCGGGCGTTCATGCCGGCCATCTGGAACTCGTACTCGAAATCCGACACCGCCCGCAAACCGCGAATAATGACCGAGGCCTCCATCTCCTTCACGAAGTTCACCAGCAGGGTTTCGAACGGCATGACCTCAATGCGGGCCACCGCGCGGGTCCCGAACTCCTCCAGCGACTCGCGGACCATCCCCACCCGCTCCTCCAGGGTGAACATCGGCCCCTTGCCGGCGTTGACCGCGACCCCCACGATGAGGTGATCCACGATCCGCGTGGCCCGGCTGATAATGTCCAGATGCCCGACCGTGACCGGATCGAACGTCCCCGGGTAAAGGCCCACATGCTTGCGCGCCATCCGCGCCTCCCCCCCTCTTATATTGCGCCTCGGTTCGGAGGCGTCAGGTCTCCGGGTCCCCGCCATCCACGTCCCCGGTATCGGGAGCGGTGGCGTGACCGTCGCCCGCCCCGTTCCCGGTGTCCTCGCCGTCCTCGTCGCCCTCGCCGTCCTCGGCCAAAGACGCCGGCAAATGCGCGGCGGAGACCACCATTTCCTCCTCGGCGGTCCGGAACAGCCGCACCCCCAGCGTCTTGCGGCTGGCGATCCGCACATCGTTCAGCGGCATGCGGATCAGCTTCCCGGCGTTGGTGATCAGCATGATCTGGTCGTCGTGCCCGACCGGGAACGAGGCCATCACGTGGCCGTTGCGGGGCGCCGTGTCGATGTTCACGATGCCTTTGCCGCCGCGTCCGGTGACCCGGTATTCGTAGGACGACGTCCGCTTGCCGAAGCCGTTCTCGGTGACGGTGAGGATGAACTCCTCGCTCGCCACCATGCTCTCCCACTCCTCATCCGTCAGGGCGCCCGGCTCGACCGCCTCCGCCTCGACGTCCGGGGAGTGATCCGCCTCGCCCTCCTCGTCCTCGGGTCGGCGCCGCTCCTGGTTGGCCCGCTTCAGATAGGCGGCCCGCGTCGCCGGATCGAAATCAGCGTGGCGCAAGGTGCCCAGCGCGATCACCCGGTCGCCCCCCTCCAGCCGAATCCCGCGCACCCCGGTGGAGGTCCGCCCGGCGAACACCCGAACATCCCCAACCGGGAACCGGATGCACTTGCCGGCGTGGGTCGCCAGCAGCACGTCCTGATCCTCGGAGCAGGTATGGACCCCGATCAGGGAGTCGCCCGGCTCCAGCTTCATGGCGATCTTGCCGTTCGCCATGATGTTGGTGAAGTCGGACAGCTTGTTGCGGCGGACATGCCCCGAGGCGGTCGCGAACATCACGTCCAGCTCGCCCCAGGTGTCCTCGTCCTCCGGCAGGGCCATGATGGTGGAGATGGTCTCACCCTCACCCAGCGGCAGCAGGTTGACCATGGCCTTGCCGCGCGCCTGCGGCGTGCCCTGCGGCAGGCGGTAGACCTTCAACTTGTAGACGATGCCCGCCGACGAGAAGAACAGCAGCGGGGCGTGCGTGTTGGCGACGAACACGGTGGTAACAAAGTCCTCGTCGCGCATCGCCATGCCGGAGCGGCCCTTGCCGCCGCGCCGCTGCGCCCGGTAGGTCGAAAGCGGCACCCGCTTGATGTAACCGGTGTTGGTGACCGTGACGACCATGTCCTCGCGCGCGATCAGGCTCTCGTCGTCGACCTCGAACTCGACGTCCTGAAGCTCCGTCCGGCGCGGGGTGGCGAAGGCCTCGCGCACCTCGGCCAACTCGCAGCGCATCACCGCGAACAGCTTCTCGCGCGACGCCAGGATGGCCAGGTATTCCTCGATGCGGGCGCCGATCTCGCGCAGCTCTTCCTGGATCTTCTCGCGCTCCAGCCCGGTCAGACGATGCAGGCGCAGGTCCAGGATGGCGCGGGCCTGGGTCTCCGACAGCCGGTAGCGGCCGTTGACCACCATGTGGCCCGGCTCGTCGATCAGATCGATCATCGGACCGACCTCGCCCACCGGCCAGTCCTCGGCCATCAGGCGCTCGCGCGCGGTCTGGGGGTCGGGCGCCGAGCGGATCATCTGCACCACCCGGTCCACGTTGACCACGGCCACCGCCAGACCGGCCAGGACATGGGCGCGGTCGCGCGCCTTGCCCAGCTCGTGGATGGTGCGGCGGCGGATGACCTCTTCGCGGAAATCGATGAACGCCGTCAGGATCTCACGCAGGGTGAGCATTTCCGGCCGGCCCTTATTGAGGGCCAGCATATTGACGCCGAACGTGGTCTGAAGCTGGGTGTAGCGATAGAGCTGGTTCAGCACGACGTCGGCCTGGAAGTCGCGCTTGACCTCGATCACCACCCGCACGCCGCGCCGGTCGGACTCGTCGCGGATGTCCGAGATGCCCTCCAGCTTCTTGTCGCGCACCATCTCGGCCATTTTTTCGATCATGGCCGCCTTGTTGACCTGGTACGGCATTTCAGAGACCACGATGGCCTCGCGATCCCGCGCCATGGTCTCGATGGCGCAGCGCGCGCGCATCACGATGCTGCCGCGCCCGGTCAGATAGGCCGCCCGGATACCGGCCTTGCCCATCACCAGACCGCCGGTCGGGAAGTCCGGTCCCGGCACGATCTCGATCAGATCCTCGGCCGACATGTCCGGGTCGTCGATCAGCGCCAGCGTCGCGTCGATCACCTCGCCCAGATTGTGCGGCGGCAGATTGGTGGCCATGCCGACCGCGATACCGCCGGCGCCGTTGACCAGAAGGTTGGGGAAGCGCGCCGGCAGCACCACCGGCTCAACCGAGTTCTCGTCGTAGTTCGGCTGGAAATCGACCGTGTCCTTGTCGATGTCTTCCAGCAGCGCATGCGCGGCCTTGGACAGGCGGGCCTCGGTGTACCGCATGGCTGCGGCCTTGTCGCCGTCCATGGAGCCGAAGTTGCCCTGGCCGTCCACCAGCTTCAGGCGCATGGAAAAGTCCTGCGCCATACGCACCATGGCGTCGTAGATCGCGCTGTCGCCGTGGGGGTGATACTGACCCATGACATCGCCGACGATGCGCGCCGATTTTCGGAACGGCCGGTTGTAGGTGTAGCCGTTCTCGTTCATCGCGTAGAGAATGCGCCGGTGCACGGGCTTCAGGCCGTCGCGCACGTCGGGCAAGGCGCGGCTCACGATCACGCTCATGGCGTAGTCGAGGTAGCTGCGCTTCATCTCGTCTTCGATGGTGACGGGCGAGATGTCGTTGTCGGAGGGAGCGTCTGAGGGGGGTGTCACGGTCGGATATCGCCTACGGGTGTCGGGATCTCTCCCCGCCGGACCGCGCCGACGGAGCGTGCGGTGATGCGGCGCGCCCCACGGCCAAAACGCCCGGCAACCGCGCGGGCCCCGGCGCGGGCAGGGGAAAGGGACTGGACCTTAGCAAACGCCGGAGGGCGGGGCAACGCGAGCCGCACCGCCCGACCGCGCGCCGCCCCCGCCCCCCGCACGGAGGGGTAAGGATCGAGGCATGCCGCGCGCTGAAGACCGCTGCGCGCGCCGGGCCAGTGCCCCGATCCGCGACCGTGAACGAGACGCGCAAACGCCCCGTGCAATGTGTTGACAGCGGGCATCGCCCGCCGTACAAAGCGCGTCCGGCCTTAGTCCCCTTCGTCTAGAGGCCTAGGACACCGCCCTCTCACGGCGGCAACAGGGGTTCGAATCCCCTAGGGGACGCCAATTCTCCTAAGTTACTGATTTTCCAGCACAATATGCCTTGTTATCGACATGCCTGTTGTCCACCGGGCACAACATCGGCATGCGGGACGGCGTGCTGGAATCACATCATCTGTTCCGCCCACGCGGGAAAGGCTGGTGCTTTCGCCACCGGACTCCCGACGCTCTCATGGATCAGACCAATCCCCTCACCGGCAAACCATTCGGCACGGACATCAGGCTCGGGTTGAAGACTCGCGACCTGCGCGCACCCCTCCACAAGCGGGACATCATCCGCGAGGACGCGGAGCGGATTGAACGGGTCTAAGGCGAAGTCACCGCCGTCCGCTGGCTCAAGACCGCCCGAGCCCAGGGCACCCCGTTCAGCACCGATATGGACGAAGGGCCGAGCATTCCGGGGATCGCCCGCCTGACCGCCTTCGTCATGCTGATCGAGATGCCGGAACTCGGCACCATGGAGGCAGGACAAGCCGCCGGCCTCGCCGGTCTGGCCCCGGTCGCCCGGCAATCCAGACGATGGACCGGCCGCGCCCTTCCATGCCCGCCCTCGTCACATGTCCGCCCTCGTCGCGGCTCGCTTCACTCCCGACCTGAAGACGAAATAACGACGCTCTCGTCAAGGCCGGAAAACCCGCCAAAATCGCCATCACCGCCATCATGCGAAACCTCGTCGGCCTCTCGAACGCCCTGCTCAAGGCAGGGCGTTCCTGGATGCCAAAAGCCGCTTGATCAACACGGATACTCTAGCCGATCATACCGCCGCGCCCCGTTTTCGAGTCGTCCCGCAAGCCGCTGAGGAACGCCGAGACGGCATCATTCAGTTCCACGTTCCGGCTCATCAGAGCCTCTGCGGAGCTGAGGACCGAGCCGGCGGTTTCGCCGCCCTGGCGGGCCGCGTCATGCACCGTCCCGATGGCCGTGCTCACCCGCTGCGAGGCTGTCTCGGCCTGCTGGATGTTGTGCGCGATCTCGTTTGTGGCTGTGTTCTGCTCCTCGACCGCGGCAGCGATGGCGCTCGCCACCTCGCTGAGGCTGGCGATGGTTTCCCCGATGTCGGAAATGGCCTGCACCGTGCTGGTGGTGACGCCCTGGATTTCCTCGATCTGACGCGAGATGTCGTCGGTCGCCTTGGCGGTCTGGTTGGCGAGCGTCTTGACCTCGTTGGCCACCACCGCGAAGCCCTTGCCGGACTCACCGGCGCGCGCCGCCTCGATGGTGGCGTTGAGCGCGAGTAGGTTGGTCTGGCTGGCGATATCGGTGATCAACGCCACCACGTCGCCGACCCGCTGGGCCGCCGCCTTGAGGGCCGCAACCGTTTCCGAGGTCTGATCCACGCGATCGACGGCGGTCTGGGCAATGGAACTCGACTGGCTGGCCTGCCGGCTGATTTCCCGGATCGAGCTGGCCAACTCCTCGGTTGCCGCCGCCACCGTCTGGGTGTTCCGCGATGATTCCTCAGCGGCCGCCGCGACGGCATCCGACTCCCGCAGGGTTTCCTGCGCCCCATCCGACATGGTGGTCGCCAGCGTCTTCAACTCCTGCGACGCACTGCCCAGCCCGTCCGCCAGGGAGCCAATCTGGCTTTCGAAGCGGCGGGCCAAACCTTCCATTTCGGCTTCGCGCGCCTTGGCCGTGCGCTCGGCCTCGTCCCGGCTGCGCTGCCGGTCGTCCTCCGCCTGCCGCAACAAGGTTCGCAGCGACTCAAACGCACTGGAAAGGTGCCCGATTTCAGAGGACGAGACCTTGAGATCCAGCGACTCGTCGTACGCCCCAGTGGACAGGTGGCCCAGGCCGCGCACCACGGTCCCCAAGGGTCGGCTGATCCCGCGCACCATCAACCAGGCGAAGGCGCCCAGGATCGCGCAGGCAATCGCGACACCGATGCCGAGCGACCAGAACTTCCGGGCCATGGAATCCCAGATGTCGTCCACGATCATGCCCGTGATCACGACCCAGCCATACGTGGGCTCCTGCGCCGCAAAGAACATCTTTTGGCTGTCGTTCTTCGTGGATCCGGGGCGGCGCCCCAGCGCGGTATGGAAGCCTCCGGTCGTGCCGTTGTCGCGGGCCACGCGCATCAGCGCCGTGTACAGCGTGCGCGTCGTCTCTTTTTCCGCCGTCAGCAGACTGGAGCCGACCTGGTTCATGCGCGACGGATGCATCAATAGCGTTCCACTGATGTCCGTCACAATGAAGTAGTTGTTCCCGTTGTAATTTATATTTTTCAGGATCTGCAGGGCTTCATCCTTCGCCTGCTCATCCGTCAGCCCTAGAGCATCAGCCCGTTTCTTGACGGCCGCAATTTCATTCGACGCGATCTCAACCAGCATGCGCAGGCTTTCGCGCCGATCCTCGAACCGGGTCCCAAGCAACGTGTAGCCAGAAAACACGCCCAGCGACGCGATCAGAACCAGAACAAACAGACCCAGAACCAGCAGTTGCGTGCTGATACGCACATTCCGTAACATCGGCTTCTCCCTCTCGTGACCCAACTCGATCCAAGCCCCGCGACGCCCCGTTCTGGGCGCCCCCGTCACCGTCCGTCGTCTCGCCCCCCTCCCAGACACCGAGTTCCGGCTGACAGACGCGGCACATCAGCACGACGGCATCCCTGTCGTCGTGGTCGTCATGGCCGTCATGGCCGTCGCGGTCGCCGCGGTCGGGTCACCGGCGCGTGGGACGCGAGTCCCACGCGATCAATGCCGCGCATGGCGAAGGCCGCGCCTTTAAGGCAGAAAGTTCGCACATCGTTTCTTTCTTTTCTATTGACGCAGGGCTGCGCGGTACGGATTTTGCCCCCATGGCTTTTGCCACAGCCATACAAACGCTTTGCTTTCGCCGCTGTCTTATTTGAAGTTGTCTCTATGCTGCGTCAAAACCAAAAAATACGCTGGCTGAATCAACCAAAAATCGTGCTCATCAGGAACGCCAGCGTTCTGATCTGAACACACGGCGCCTTAAACCCGAAACCAAACGACATCAACCTGTTTTTCGGACGCCCCTTAAGCGCCCACGCGCGGGCGAGCCGGCGCGCGGATATCAGTCCGCACCGCACACGAGGTCTAAGGCGTCGCGGCCGGTCGCATCGCCGGTTGAGCCGACCATCCCGCCTCCCGTGCGCGCGGTCCGGCGCCGAGGCATCCCGCCCGCCATGCGCGCGATGGCTTGCACGCGATGGCTTGCGCGACAGTGTCGGCGGCTTCGATGACGCTCCGGGGTTTCTTAACCGGGACGGCGTCATTATTTCCGATGTATGCTTAAGGGAGTGAAATCCGTTATAGTTGCTTTTCCCGATGACGGCGGACACATCAAGACGTCAGATCGAGCCAGCCCCATGTCACACACACGGCAAAAACAACCGCCCCTGTCGAGCGCTTTTCTGAAACTTGTTCAAGCGCACGCCCGATCCGGTCGGGGGCGCCTCTTCACCTACCTGTTCGTCGTCGCGCTGATGGGCCTTGCGCTCGTCATACGGCTGGCCATCGCTCCGATTGACGGCGGCATCCAGTACATCACCTTTTTCCCATCCGTCGCCATCGCGGCGGTCATCGGGGGCTTCGGCGCCGGCATGTTCGCCGCCTGTATCGGGATTGTGATGGCCAGCTATCTGTTCTGGCCCCCGTACATGAGCTGGGCGCTCCATCTTGAGCGCGGCATGCTCCTCTCCAATGCCGTTTTTTTCATCGACGCCTTGCTTGTCTGCACGTCCATCGAGGCCATGCATCGATTCTATCGGCGCTTTCAGGGAGCCGAGGAAGAGCTTCGCTCGGCGGCGGCCGTCTACGAGCACGCATCCGAAGGCATCATGGTCACCGACCCGGCCACCCGTATCCTGACGGTCAACCCCGCGTTCACCCGCATGACCGGCTTCAGCGCCGAGGAACTGATCGGCGAGACGCCCGCGATCCTCCAATCCGACATGCACAGCGACATGTTCTATTACGACATAACCAATACGCTGTTCGAAAAGGGGGCATGGCAGGGACAGATCTGGAACCGTCGCAAGAACGGCGAAGCCTATCTGCAGTGGACGACCATCAATAAGGCATCCGATCCTTTCGGAGACTCGGTACGCTATGTCGCGGTGTGCCGCGACATCACCGACAGTCACTCAAACGAGGAGAAGATCCGCTACCTGGCGTTCTATGACGCCCTGACAAACCTGCCCAATCGCCTGATCCTGGAGGAGCGGCTTGAGCGGGCCATAGGGCGGGCGAGGCGGGACAACAGCCGCGTGGCCGTGCTTTTCATCGGCCTCGACCGGTTCCGGACCGTCAACGAAACCCTGGGCCACGCCGTCGGCGACCGGCTGTTGCAGGACATCGCGCGCCGCATTCGCCACCACATCGGCGTCGATGATACCGCCGTCCGCCTGAGCGGCGACGTGTTCGTCGTGCTCACGGAAGGCGTAGCCGCCAATGAGCGGGAGCCGGGCCGGCCCGCCGATCTGATCACGGCGATCGCCCAACCGCTGAGTCTCAAGGGACAGACGGCGCAGGTCACGGCCTCTATCGGTGTGGCCGTCTTTCCGGACGATGCCACAAACCTGGAGACGTTGTTTCAGCACGCTGAAGCCGCCATGTTCACCGCCAAACGCGCAGGCGGAGCCACGATCCGCCATGCCGTGCCGCTGGACCACGGGGCCGCGCCGCCGTCCGAGAAGGAGCCGTCGAAGGCGAACGGTTGAGCCGGGGACGACAGGACGAGCGCCGGGGATACCGGTGACGGGGCACGCGCCACGACAGCAGGGGCGTTACCCGTCGTCGGATCGGGTCGCCGCTCGTTCCATCCGGGCCACCAGCCGGTCCCGCGCCGCCGGCGGCGCCGCGTGGCGCGCATTGAACACATGACGCTCCAGGAAAAAGCCGGTCAGGCGCAGGCCATCGCGCACATCCTCCCGCGAGGCGTCGCCGGGATCGGATGCGGCCCGCAGGAACCCGGGAAGCGGCAACAGCCGGTCCCGCCAGGGCGCGCCGGCCGCAGTGGAGACGGCCCGGCCGCTTTTCGGCGAGACATAGGTCAGATCGTCGCGGGTGCCGGTGGCCGCACAGGCCGAGAGGTCGAGCCCGAACCCCAGGTCGGTCAGAACGCCCCGCTCCCACAGCACATAAGCGACCCCCAGCGCCGTGGCATCGGCGGGAGCCTCCGGTCCGGACAGCCACCCCAGCAGCGCCACCGTATCCGCATAGGCCGCCGACATGGGTTCACGCTCGGGCAAGGCGGCCTGTGTCACCGCACACACGGCCGACAGCACCGCCAACCGCCCGGCATCACCCATCACCCGGGCCGCCACGGCGTCCACCATTTCGCCGGACAGGGTGCCAAGGTGCTCCGGCAGGCGGGCCTTCCACGTGACCTGCACCCGATTGCCCGGCTGCCAAAGGCCGCGCGCCGCCTTGCCGAGCCCCCCGCGCACGAGGCCCGGACACCATCCGTGGGCCGCCGAAAGCACCGCCACCAGCAGACTGGTCTCGCCATGCGGACGCGCGGACAGCACGATCGCCTCGTCGCGCCACTCAACGGCCACGGTCGTGTCCTTTCGTGGTTGGGGAGGCCGGGAGGACCGCGGCCCGGCCGATCAGCGGAACGCCAGCGCCAGGGTATACATGCCCAGGCCGGCCAGAACCCCGCCGAACCCGCAGAAGATCAGCACCGGCGGCATCCAACGCGGCAGGGTCCAGAGGTGCTGCCCGACCAGCACGATCAGGCTGATCACGCCGACCGCGAACAGGATCAGCGCCCATCCGTCCATCATGCTCCCTCCTCATCCGACGGCACGGCCCTTTGCCCCCCAGGCAGACGGCCGCCGGATCAGACGTCGTAGTCGAGGCCCCAGTCGGCGTAGTGGCGACGGTCCTCCCACAGGCGCTCATGCACCTTGACGAAAAGGAACAGGTGCACGGGGCGTTCCAGAAGGGCGGACATCTCCTGGCGCGCGGCGGTGCTCAGGGCGCGGATCCGGCTGCCGCCCTTACCCAGAACGATGGCGCGCTGGCTGTCGCGCTGCACGTAGATCACCTGATCGATCCGGACCGAACCATCCGCCCGCTCCTGCCAGGACTCGCTGTCCACCAGCGCGGAGTACGGCAGTTCCTGGTGGAGCTGGTGAAAGATCTGCTCGCGCGTGATCTCCGCCGCCCACAGGCGCTGCGGCAGGTCGGAGATCTCGTCCTCGGGATACATCCAGGGACCGGTCGGCGCCTCGCGCGCCAGCAGGGCGATCAGGTCCTCGGTGCCGTCGGCCTTGAGCGCGGAGATCATGAAGACCGCGCGGAACACGCCCTCGTCGTTCAGCGCGGCGGCCAGCGCCAGCAGACTGTCGCGCCGGACCATATCGATCTTGTTCAGCGCCAGCAGGCAGTCGGTGCGGCCCTGCTCGCGCAGGCCTGCGATGATGGCCCGGGTGTCGTCGTCGAGACCGCGGTGCGCGTCCACCACCACCATCACCTGATCGGCATCGGCGGCCCCGTCCCAGGCGGCGGCGACCATGGACCGCTCCAGCCGCCGCTTCGGCGTGAAGATGCCCGGCGTGTCGATGAACACGATCTGGGCCGGGCCGTGCAGCGCCACCCCGCGCACGCGCGTCCGCGTCGTCTGCACCTTCGGGCTGACGATGCTGACCTTGGTGCCCACCAGCGTGTTGACCAGCGTGGACTTGCCAGCGTTGGGCGCCCCCACGACGGCGACAAAGCTGCAACGGCTGTCGCCCTCTTCGGCGGCGGGAACGGCGGGTTCGAGATCGTCGGTCATGAGCGGGTCAGTCGGTCCATCAGTCGGGCGGCGGCGCGTTGCTCCGCCTGGCGTTTCGAGGGGCCCTCGGCGGTGGCGGCGTCGTGGCCCTCCACCCGCGCGGCCACGGTGAACAGGGGCGCGTGCGCCGGGCCCGCCGTCGCCACGGTCTCGTAAACCGGCAGCGGGAGGCCTCGGCCCTGCGCCCACTCTTGAAGCGCCGTCTTGGCGTCTTTCGGCGGGGCCGGGTTCTCTTCCATCAGCGGCGCCCAGGTCGCCCGAATGAAGCGGTCGACGCTCGCATAGCCGCCGTCCAGGTACAGGGCACCCAGCACCGCCTCGCACACATCGCACAGCAACGCCGGGTTCTCGCGCCCGCCAAGGTCGGCCTCGCCGCGCGACAGCCGCATCAGGGCCGGCAGGCCGAGATTGCGCGCCACGCGGGCCAGCGTCTCGGCACGCACCAGGGCGGTGTGCCGACGCGCCAGCGCGCCCTCCGGCTCGGCCGGAAAGCGCGTGAACAGCATATGGGCCACCACCAGACTGAGCACCCGATCGCCCAGGAACTCCAGCCGCTCGTAACTGCGCGGCCCGCCGCCGGCGCTGCCGTGCGTCAGGGCCTGCGCCAACAGAGTCGCGTCCCCAAACGTATGCCCCAGCCGCGACTCGAGGGGTGCCAGCGAGTCTCCGGTCCCGAGCGCCCCGGAAACGTCCATCGGGGTGCGCCGCTTCGCCACCGTTCGCACGCCTCTAATTGACGACCGTGAACAGCCGGTCGAACCGAATCGCCCAAGGCCACTTCCAGACTTCCCACAGCGCGGCCGAGCCGTCGTTGGAGAAGAACACCACCTCGGCCCGCCCCACGAAATTCTCCAAGGGCACGAACCCGACGTCGGCGCGGCTGTCGGCCGAGTTGTCGCGGTTGTCGCCCATCATGAAGTAGTGCCCCTCGGGCACCACGAATTCACGGGTCTGATCGTACGGCCCGCTGTCGCGGCGATCTTCCAGAATGAAGTGCGTGACACCGTTGGGCAACGTCTCAACGTAGCGCGGAGAGCGGTGGACGCTGCCGATCTGATCGTGCCACACCGCGTCCTCGACGCGCTCGCGCGGCACCGGGTCGCCGTTGATGTGCAGCACACCACGAATCATCTGGATTCGGTCGCCGGGCAGGCCGATGACCCGCTTGATGTAGTCCACCGAGGGATCGGACGGCAGCTTGAACACCGCGACGTCACCGCGCTTCGGCTCCGTCACCAGGATCCGGCCGGGAAACGGCGGAAAGCTGAACGGCATCGAATGCCGGCTGTAACCGTACGAGAACTTGGAGACGAACAAATAGTCCCCGATCTCCAGCGTCGGGACCATTGAGGCCGACGGGATGTTGAACGGCTCATAGGCCACGGTACGGATGACAATGGCGATGAGAACAGCATAGATCACGGTCCGGATCGTTTCTCCGAACCCACCGGTTTTTTTCTTCTGCATGAAGCCGCTCGCGCACCCCTCGGAATTCTGGGAACGCGCCGCATCGCTCTTCGTACGATCCGCTCCGTTCCAACGCGCGCCGATCAAGACAGCCCCTCCCCTCAAAGTCAAGATTGGCCGGACGCGGCGGCCCGTTCGCGGGGACCATCGGGCCGGGCCTCATCCATCAAAGCGCGCATCCGCTGGATCGATGCATGCAGGCCGACAAAGATGGCCTCGCCCACCAGGAAATGGCCGATGTTGAGCTCGCGGATCTCCGGCATGGCCGCGATGGGGCCCACGGTGTCGTAGGCGAGCCCGTGCCCGGCGTGGATCTCCAGGCCATGCCGCGCCCCAAGCTGCGCGGCGGCCCGCAGGCGCTCCAGTTCCACCAAGCGGGCCTCCCCCATGGCGTCGCAGTAGGTCCCCGTATGCAGTTCCACCACCGGCGCGCCCAACGCCACGGCGGCCTCGATCTGGTGCGGCGCAGGCTCGATGAACAGCGAGACGCGGATGCCCGCGTCGCCAAGCGCCGCCACGATCGGCGCCAGATGCGCCTGTTGACCGGCGGCGTCCAGACCGCCCTCGGTGGTGCGCTCCTCGCGGCGCTCCGGCACGATGCAGGCGGCGTGCGGACGGTGACGCAGGGCGATGTCCAGCATCTCGGCGGTCGCCGCCATCTCCAGGTTCAGCGGCAGGTCCAGCTCTCGGCTGAGGCGCGCGATGTCGTGATCGGAGATGTGGCGCCGGTCCTCGCGCAGATGCGCGGTGATGCCGTCGGCCCCCGCCTCGGCCGCGATGAGGGCCGCGCGCAGCGGGTCGGGCGCGAGGCCGCCCCGGGCGTTCCGGATGGTGGCGACGTGGTCGATGTTGACGCCCAGACGAAGCGCGGACGCGGAACGGGAACCGGTGCTCATCGGACAGACCTTCGTGGTGGTTTTATCAGGGGATCTTTTTTTGGGTGTCTTTGTGGCTTCCATCGGGCAGCCGCACGCAGTCACGCGCGCCGGATATGGAGCGCGCCCCGCCGCGATCAACGTGCGGGCACCTCACGGGCCCCCTACCGACGCGACCGCTCCACCGAATTGACGGCGTTCGACGCCCGCAGGGCCGCGATGATGTTGGTCAGGTGCCGCACGTCCCGGACTTCGACGTCGATGATCATATCGAAAAAATCGGCGGTCCGCCCCGTGATCTTCAGATTGCTGATGTTGCCCAGATTCTTGGCGATCACCGTGGTCAGTTCGGCCAGGGACCCCTGATGATTCCCCACCACCACGCTCAGCCGGCCGGTGTGGGCGTTGACCGTGGCGTCCTCGTCCCAGCTTAGATCCAGCCAGCGTTCCGGCGTGTCCTGGAACTGTTCGAGCTGGTCGCAATCGATGGTGTGGATGGTCACCCCGCGGCCCGTGTGCACGATGCCCACGATGCGATCACCCGGCAGCGGGTGGCAGCAGCGCGCGTAGTGGATCGCCATCCCCGGAATCAGGCCCTTGATCGGAATGGCGTCGCGGTCGGGCTTGGACCGGGTCCAGCCCTTGCCCAGAGTGGGGAGAACGCGCGGCAGGCGCGGCGCGGTCTTGATGCCGGGATAGACCGCCGTCACCACGTCGCGGGCGGCGATCGTACCGGCCCCGACCTCGGCGCACAGGTCCTCCAGAGTCGGCGCCCGGAACCGCCCCAGAACACCCTCCAGCCCCTTCTCTGTGTAGGTTTCGCCGGCGCGGCTGAACTCCTTGACCAGCATCTGCCGGCCCAGGTCCTGGTACTGCTCGCGCTGTTTCAGGCGGATGAAGCGGCGAATCTGCGCCCGCGCCTTGCCGGAGACGACGAAGTGCTCCCAGTCCGGCGACGGCGTCTGGGTCTTGCTGGTCGCGATCTCCACTTGGTCGCCGTTGTTGAGCACGTGGCGCAGCGGCACCAGCCGGCCGTTCACCTTGGCCCCGGCGCACTTGTTGCCGACGTCGGTGTGGACCGCATAGGCGAAGTCCACGGGCGTACCGCCGGCGGGCAGGTTGATGACGTCCCCCTTCGGCGTGAAGCAGAACACCTGATCCTGGTACATCGCCAGCTTGGTGTGTTCCAGGAACTCGTCGGGGCTGCTGGTGTGCTCCAGAATCTCGATCAGCTCGCGCAGCCAGCGGTACTGCGTGCCATCCAGCGGCTCGTGGCGGCCCTGCTTGTAGGACCAGTGCGCGGCCACCCCGCGTTCCGCGACCTCGTGCATGTCGTGCGTGCGGATCTGGACCTCGATGCGCTGATTGCGCGGCCCCAGCACGGCGGTGTGGATGGACTGGTAGCCGTTGGCCTTCGGGGTCGAGATGTAGTCCTTGAACCGATCCGGCACCATGCGATAGTGCGCGTGGATGACGCCCAACGCCCGATAGCAGTCCTCCAGGGACTCGACCATGACCCGGAAGGCCATGATGTCGGCGAGCTGCTCGAACCCGACATCCTTGTCCCGCATCTTCTTCCAGATCGAGTAGGCGCTTTTCTCACGGCCGGCGATCTGCGCCTGCAAGCCCTGTTCGGAGATGACCTGGCGCAGTTCGTCCACGATCACCGGCACCAGTTCACCGCCGTGGGACCGCAGGTACTCCAGGCGGGCCAGGATGGAATCCCGAGCGTCGGGATGGATCTGCTTGAAGGCCAGGTCCTGGAGTTCGTCCTTGATCTCGTGCATGCCGATGCGTTCGGCAAGCGGCGCGTAGATCTCCATCGTCTCCAGGGCGATGCGCTGGCGCTTTTCCGGCTTCTTGATGAAATGCAGCGTGCGCATGTTGTGCAGCCGGTCGGCCAGCTTGACCAGCAGCACGCGGATATCGTTGGACATGGCCAGCACCAGCCGACGGAAGTTCTCCGCCTCGCGCGTACTGCCGCTGGGGGCCAGCTTGATCTTGGCCAGCTTGGTGACGCCGTCGACCAGGGTGGCGACTTCCGCCCCGAAGTTCCGCTTGATGTCGTCGAGGGAGGCGTCGGTGTCCTCGACGACGTCGTGCAGCAGCGCCGTGACGATCGAGGCGCTGTCCAGCTTGTAGTTCGTGAGTATGCCGGCCACTTCGACCGGATGGGAAAAGTACGGATCCCCCGAGGCGCGCAGCTGCGAACCGTGCATCTTCACGGCATACACATACGCCTTGTTAAGGATGCCCTCATCCGCGTTGGGGTCGTACGCCGCCACGCGTTCGACCAACTCGACTTGCCGCATCATGAGGCCGCCCTCCCGTCCGCCGAGTCGCGACGAAGGGATCGCCCCACCGGGCGTGGGCGTTCCACTCGGATCTGATCACGCGCCGCCGCGCGTGGGGGGCCTGCCATCCTGTCTGACGTCGCGGACACGCCCCGGGGGTCCAGCCGCTCGGGCGCGCCGCGCCCTGCCCCGCAGCCTGCCCTACACCCTGCCATGGCGCCGATCAGGACTCCTCCGGGAAGCCCCGCTCGTCCGCCTCGGCCTCGTCCACCGCAACCGCCTGCGCGGGCGTCGCGTCCTCGGCCTCGCCACCGTCGCCGTGCACGGTCAGGCCGTCGGCGAACACCTCTTCCGCCTCGTTGGCCGCGTCGCGCGCGTCGGACGGAATCTGGCGCTGCGCGGCCAGGGCGTCGAACTCGTCCTCTTCGGGCTCGTCGGTTTCGACGTGCTTCTGCAGGCCGGTGATGAGGCCATTGGTCAGGTCGTCCTCAACCACCGTCCGCTCCGCGATTTCGCGCAGGGCGACCACCGGGTTCTTGTCGTTGTCCCGGTCCATGGTCAGCGGGCTGCCCGCGGCGATGTCGCGCGCCCGCTGGGCGGCCAACAGCACCAGTTCGAACCGGTTCGGAATCCGCTCAATGCAATCTTCGACGGTGACGCGCGCCATCGTGTTCTCCCGAGGAAAAATTCAATCGAACCAAGCTATATAGTCGGTCTCCCGCAGCGCCGCAAGCGCGGCGTGGCGAATTGTGCCGGGTCCGTTCCGGCGTCCGGCGCCGGTGCTGCGCACAAGCGACCGACGGTGGCGGCGCGCTTGCGCTCGCCCGACGAAGCCGGTACGCCAGAGCGCATGACCGACGATCACACGCCCCCCGTACCCTCGCCTGCTTCACCCGGCGACCTTGAGCGATTGCTGGCGATCATGGCCCGGTTGCGCACCCCGGAGGGCGGGTGCCCCTGGGACCTAGCGCAGACCTTCGCCTCCATCGCGCCGCATACGCTGGAGGAAGCCTATGAGGTCGCCGACGCCATCGAACGCGGCCACATGGAGGACCTGAAGGACGAACTCGGCGACCTTCTCTTTCAGGTGGTGTTTCACGCTCGCATGGCGCAAGAGGCCGGGCACTTTACCTTCGCCGATGTGGTGGCGGCCATCGCCGACAAGATGGAGCGGCGCCATCCGCATATTTTCGGGGGCGACGCGGCGATTGCCGACGCCGCCGCCCAGACCGAAGCCTGGGAGGCCCTAAAGCAGGCGGAGCGCGCCGCCAAGGCGCATACCGGCGTGCTGGACGGCCTGACGGTCGGGCTGCCCGCCACGGTCCGATCGCAGAAGATCGGCCAGCGCGTGGCCCGGGTGGGGTTCGACTGGCCCGATCCGAACCGGCTGCTCGACAAGGTTCAGGAGGAACTGGACGAGGTCCGTGCCGAGGTCAACGCCGGGGCCCCCAAGGAGCGCGTGACGGACGAGGTCGGCGACCTGATGTTTACCTGTGTCCAACTCGCCCGTAAGCTCTCCGTCGATGCCGAATCGGCCCTGCGGCACACGAACACGAAGTTCGAACGCCGGTTCCGCTACCTCGAATCGCGGCTGGCGGCCACGGGCCGCGAGGCGACCGACGCCTCGCTTGAGGAGATGGAAGCGCTATGGCACGAAGCCAAGGGCGAGGTGGGCTGAGGACCCGGGCGGCGATTGCGCTGCGGGCCCTTGCCGCGGTGCTGCTGGTGATCCCGCTGGTGGCCAGTTGTTACGTGCCCGACGACTTCCTGGTCGAGGTGCGCATCAACCGCGACGGCGCGTTCGGACTGACCTACAAGGGCACCCTGACCTGGGCGCCGCTCTGGTCCGACATCCGCGAGGGCAAGCTGTCCGAGGCGGAAATCGCCGAAAAGGTCGAGAACATCCGCACCGACCTGACACGCTACCCCGGTTTCCAGTCCGTGGAACACGAGGGCTCCGGCCGGTTCCGCGTGTTCTATCAGACCACCGGCCACGTCGAAGGCGACGAAAGCTATTACTTCCTGCGCTCCAACGCCCGGGTCATCGCCATCATTTCGCGCGCCGACGGCCTGATGATCGTCCGTACCCACGGCCTGACGGACGCCAACAAGGAACGCCTCCTCGCCGCCGGCATGGACACGCGCGGCAAGATGCGCGTGGCGACCAACGCCAGTGTCTTGCAGCACAACGCGCAGGACATCCAGTCGGGGCCGAACGGGTTCGTCTATTACGACTGGGTGGTGCGCCACGTGACCGACGAAGCCCCGCGCATCGTCTTGGCCCGGTAGATCCGCCGAGCCTGCGGACAATCCGCCAAATCCCTCGGGGTTGATACGTGACGCGCGCGTCCGGCGACGATCGCCCCCCAGAATCGGGCCGTCGCCTTATCTGAGCGTGCACCTATATCGTTCGCCATATGAACCATGCGGATCCCCTGAACGGCCGTGTGGCGAACGTGCGCGATTCGGCGCAGACCAGATCGCGAACTCAGGACCGGGCGCGCGCCAAAGCTGTTGAATCGTTTAGGTATGCGCAGCGCACAGACCTCCCCGCTCACACTATAAGATGTTCACGCGACGCATATAAATCAAAACGCGCCTCGTGCTCGGTCATCATGACACGGCTTTTTAGACTTCTCTTCAGTAAGTTAGGCGCCGGTTTCTCAACCATCCTGTTATGCACCATAACCAAAGCCATACATCAAGCGCGCTTGTACCAACAATCGCGCAGGTATAACCATGTCTTATGCTCAATGCCTGGATAAATGAGAGAAAAGTTGTTATGGGCACTGTGACAGCATTACGCATAAAGACCCACACTCTTCTCCGCACCTACAGCCTATCGCCTTTCGTTTCGAACCGAGCCAGAAACACACGATCAGAATATTCACTCCACTGTCCGTTAATGAACTCCATTGTCAACAAATATGATTTAGCGAAGAAATGTAAAACACAATAAAACTTGGATCATAAAGAGAACATCCATGCCCCTTGTAATTCATACAGAGTGCTAATAAATTTATCTTTTTTGTTTTTTCATTTCCCTTGAAAAACAAAGCCGAAGTCGAGTCGGCGCCAAGAGACAAACGGCGCCGGTCAGTAGTAGCCCGCTGCGGGGGCAGAGCCATCCGCCCCTGCCCACGCCGAACGATCGAGGGCACCAATGCTGGAATCACCGAACCAAACCACCCCGGAGTCATCCGATGGTGCCACCATCTCCCGTCCCGCCCTGCCGGCCGCCGGCGACATCGTTGTGCCGTTCGAAGGCGCCTGCGGCATTGCGGAGGCCGGCGCCATCCGCGCCCGCCTCCTGGCGGCCCTGAGCACGCCGGACGCCAAACGCGTGGTCGTCGACTGCCGCGCCGTGACCGAGGCCGATCTGACCTTCCTGCAAATCCTTCTGGCCGCGCGCGCCGGTGGCCAGGATGCCGGCCGCCCGGTCGTCCTGGCCGCACCGGCCAGCGGCGCTCTCGCCAGCGCCCTGATCTCGGGCGGTTTTGCGCACCCCGATGGCCCGGAACAGGGGTGGCTCAATCCCTTCTGGTCCGGGCACTGAACATTACAAAAAGGACGCACGTTATCATGGCGAACACGGTTCTTGTGGTCGATGACTCTTCCAGCATCCGTCAGATGGTCAGTTTCACGTTGGACGGGGCCGGGTATGCCACCGTCACCGCCGTCGATGGCGTCGACGGGCTGACCAAGCTGCGCGCGGGCACTGTGGGCATGGTGATCACCGACCTGAACATGCCGAACAAGGACGGCCTGGAGTTCATTCGGGATATCCGAGCCACGCCGGCCCACAAGTTCCTGCCGATCGTCTTCCTGACCACGGAGTCCGACGAGACGAAAAAGGCGCAGGCCAAAGCCGCCGGTGCCTCCGGCTGGATCGTCAAGCCGTTCAAACCCGAACAACTGGTTGCCGTCGTCAAACGATTCCTTGGCTAGCAGAAGCGCCGGCCAGAGGCTCCCAACGGTTGGAAGAAGGTCCACCATGAGCAGCATTCAGCAGCCGAACGCCGAGGTTTTTCTGTCCGAAGCGGACGACCTCCTGGCGGAGCTTGAGGCCGGCCTGCTCGACCTGGAGACGCGCCCTGAGGATGCCGATCAGATCAACCGCGTATTCCGTGCCTTGCACACCATCAAGGGATCGGGCGCGGTGTTCGGGTTCGACCACGTCGCCGCCTTCACGCATCAGGTCGAAAACGCGTTTCAACGTGTGCGGGACGGAGAGGCTCCGGTCTCGCCGGACTTACTGGAAGTGACGCTGGTCTCCCTCGATCACATCCGAAGCCTTCTCCAGAACGAAGACGAGCCAGAGCGCGAGGCCTGGATCACAGCCCGGCTGGGCGCTCTGTGGCAGAAGGCCCCCGACGGGCCGAGCGACGCAGACACCGCCGCCCGTCCCAAAAACACCGCGCCGTCCGCGCCCGAGGCGGGCGCCCCGCACTCGTGGCACATCCGGCTGACGCTGGCGCCCGACGTCATGGCGTTCGGCACCAACTGCCTTCGTCTTCTGGACGAGGTGAAGACCCTGGGGCCGTGCATCACGATCGGCCTGCCCGATGCCATCCCCCCCTTGGCGGAGATGGACCCCGAAGCCTGCTATATGGCCTGGGACATCTTCCTGACCACGGACCAGCCGCGCTCCGCCATCGACGATATCTTTTTGTTCGTCGCCGACGGCGCCACCATCCGCATCGAGCCCATCGAACCGGACGATGTGCCGCAACGCTTGGGTGAAATCCTCGTGGACCGGGGCGACATCACGGCGACGACCGTCGCCGCGACGCTGGAACGCCAGCGGCCGCTGGGCGAACTTCTCGTCGGCAGTGGCGACGTGTCCTCGGAACGGGTCGTGTCCGCGCTGGTCGAGCAACGGGCCCGCGCGCAGGGCACCGCCACCGCCAACGGGGCGGCCGCCGGCGGGACGGACGGCGCCCGAAGCACCATTCGTGTCCAGGCGGAGCGGCTGGACAGCCTGATGGATCTGGTGGGTGAACTCGTCATTGCCCAGGCGCGGCTGACCCGCCTGTCCGGCGAGACGGACAACCCGCATCTGCGGGACGTCGCCGAGGACATCGAGCGCCTGTCCACGGACCTGCGGGAAACCACGATGGGGATCCGTATGGTACCGATCGCCACCCTGTTCGGCCGCTTCCGCCGGGTGGTCCGGGATGTCTCCCGCGACCTCGGGAAGACCGTGGACCTGACCATGGAGGGCGAGGAGTCCGAACTCGACAAGACGGTGATCGAGCGGCTGAACGATCCGCTTGTTCACCTGATTCGAAACTGCATCGATCACGGCTTGGAGACCACGGAAGAGCGGGTGCGCCTCGGCAAGCCCGCGCACGGCCATGTGCATCTGTCGGCGGCGCACTCCGGCACGCAGGTCCTGATCCGCGTGAGCGACGACGGGCGCGGCATGAACTGCGACGCGATCCGCGCCAAGGCGGAGGAGCGCGGCCTGCTGGCTCCCGATGCCGTCCTCTCCGACAGCGAGTTGCTCGCCTACGTGTTCCATCCAGGCTTTTCGACCGCCCGCGAGGTGAACGCGGTGTCCGGGCGCGGCGTGGGCATGGATGTCGTCAAGCGCACCATCGACAGCCTGCGCGGCACCATTGAAATGTCGAGCACGCCGGGTCAGGGCACGACCGTCACGCTCCGGCTGCCGCTGACCCTGGCCATCATCGACGGCCTGCTGGTGCGCGTGGGCCGCGGCCACTACGTCATCCCGCTCTCGGCGGTCGAGGAATGCGTCGAACTGCCTGCGGCGACACGTCAGGCCAAGGACGGCTGCGATTTCCTGAACATCCGCGACACGCTGGTGCCGTTCCTCTGGCTCCGCGAGCTGTTCCAGGCCGAGCCCCCCCCGGATGCGCACCAGAAAATCGTGGTCGCGGCGGCCGAAGGCGCGCGCATCGGTCTGGTCGTCGACCAGGTGGTCGGCCAGCACCAGACCGTCATCAAGTCGCTGGGCCGCATTCTGGCCCATGTGCGCGATTTTTCGGGCGCCACCATTCTGGGCGACGGCACCGTCGCCCTCATCATCGACGTGCCCCGTCTGGTCAAGATGCGTCCGCCCGCCGGATCGGGGGACGAGCGGCGTCCGACAGCCACGGAGGCGCACCCATGACGCACGCGGCCCCCACCCCCGTTTCAGCCCCGGGCCCGTCCCTGGCCGCCCATGGCGCGGCAGACAGCGAGACACACACCGTGCTGTCCATGGCCCTGGCCGGAACCGTGTTCGCCCTGGAAACGGCCATCGTGCTGGAAGTGCTGGACGTCGTGCCCCTGTCGCCGGTGCCCAACGGCGGCGCCTTCGTCAAGGGGCTGCTGAATGTGCGCGGCAAGGTCGTGCCGGTGGTCGAGCTTAGGGCTCGCCTCGGCCTGACCACCGAAAGCGAACGGACCGTCGACAGCCGGATCGTCGTCTTGTCCGTGCCGATGGACGGCGAGGACACGCTGGTCGGGATCATGGCCGACAAGGTCCATGGCGTTGTCGACATCGATACCGCGCGACTCAGCGACCCGCCCGCCGTGGGCATCAGCTGGCGGGCCGAGTTCGTCAAGAGCATCAGCCGTCGCGACGACGGCTTCATCGTCATCCTCGACGTGGAAAAAGTCTTCGGGGTCGACGGCGACACTGGCCGTTAAGCCCATCCGACGTGGCGAGGTCACCCGGACCGGTGACCGATAAAAGACCAGGAGGTCTCATGCGCATCACTATCAAGGCCAAGCTGGCCGCCGCCTTCACCCTGATCGTCCTCCTGGCCGGGGCATCGTCCCTGCTGGCCCTGGACGCCATGTCGGACATGCACGACCGCGTCGGCTTCATCGTCGACGTCAACGCCCGCGAGGTTGAACTCACGGGCGAGATCAAAGCCCGGTTCCTGAACTCGCAGCGTCGGGCGCGCGACATGGTCCAGACCAACAGTGAAGAGGAAATGAAGCGGCTCATGGATAATATAGGAACTGATATATCCATAATGAATGCTGCTATCGATGATTTAAAGCCCCTGCTTCAGACCGACTACGGCCGAAGAAATACAGAAAACCTGATCTCAAGCGTCACAAAATACAGCGCGCTTATTGATGATATATACAGCCTTGCCCAACAGAACACGAATCACAAGGCCGGCATCATGATGGACTCGGAAGGCGAAGCCGAGGTCGTCATCATGGAAGAGGCTTTGGAAACACTTGCCCGGGCCGCTCGCCTGCGGTCCGATGATCGGGACAGCCTCTTGATCGCTCAGTTCTCCGACACCCTGCACCGTCTGGGAATCGCGGAGCGGGAGATGATCATCGAATCCTCGCCGGAGATCCTGCAAAGCCTCAATGCGGACGCCGAGACGATGATCCGCGAATGGGTGGAGCGTCTGGACACGCTGCACCGCGTGGCCACCGATCTTGATCCGGCCGCCGTCCAAACCCTTCGAGACTCAGCGACCCGCTACATCGCGACTTCCGAACAGATCCGCCGGCTCTCCATGATCAACAGCAGGGACAAGGCCTTCGCCCTGTTGAACACGGAAGCACGCGACATCGCCAATGCCATCGACGAGGCCGTTGACAACCTTTCCACACGAAGCAAAGAGCTGATGACCGAGGAAGTCGCGGACAGCACAGCCGCCTATGACTCGGTGCGCACGTTTATGATCAGCGCGATGATCTTCATCGTGGTGGCCAGCACGATCATCGCCACATGGATTTCCCTCTCGGTCAGTCGCGGGCTGAGCAAGGCGGTCGGTCTCGCCAACGACGTCGCCCTCGGCGACCTCGAACAGACCGTCGAGGTCAAGGCCAACGACGAGATCAAGGATCTGGTCGACGCCCTGAACCGCATGACGGCGAACCTGAAGCAAACGGCAAGCGTGGCGGAGAGCATCGCCAACGGTCAGTTGTCCGTCGACGCCAAGCGTCTGTCTGACAAAGACACGCTGGGCATCGCCCTAGAAAACATGCTGGACCGCCTGCGCACGGTGGTCAGCGAGGCTCTGGGGGCCGCCGAACAGGTGGCGTCCGGCAGCCAACAGCTCTCGGCCACGTCGGAGCAGATGGCGCAAGGCGCGTCCGAACAGGCGTCCGCCGCCGAGGAGGCCTCGTCCTCCATGGAAGAAATGGTCTCGACCATCAAGCAGAGCGCCGACAACGCCACCCAGACCGAGAAGATCGCCCGCCAGTCCGCCCGCGATGCCGAAGCCAGCGGCGACGCGGTGTCCAAGGCGGTCGAGGCCATGCGCACCATTGCCGAGAAGATCAACATCGTGCAGGAGATCG
Source organism: Roseospira marina (assembly GCF_014197855.1). Lineage (GTDB taxonomy): Bacteria > Pseudomonadota > Alphaproteobacteria > Rhodospirillales > Rhodospirillaceae > Rhodospira > Rhodospira marina. The sequence goes on along the minus strand of NZ_JACIGJ010000014.1, from coordinate 69,691 downwards.
CCCGCCAGACCGACCTTCTGGCGCTGAACGCGGCCATCGAGGCCGCCCGCGCCGGCGAGCACGGCAAGGGCTTCGCGGTCGTGGCCTCGGAAGTGCGCAAACTGGCGGAACGCAGCCAGGCCGCCGCATCGGAGATCATGACCCTGTCGTCGGAGACCGTCACCGTGTCCGCCGAAGCCGGCGACATGCTGACCAAGCTGGTGCCGGACATCCGCCGCACCGCCGAACTGGTCGAGGAGATCAGCGCCGCCGCCCGGGAACAGAACGCCGGCGCCGAGCAGATCAACACCGCGATCCGGCAGTTGGATCAGGTCACGCAGCAGAACGCCAGCGCATCCGAGGAAATGTCGGCCACGTCGGAGGAACTGTCGGCGCAGGCCCAGCAGCTCGACAGCACGATGGCCTTCTTCAACCTCGACGACACGCCGCGCGGTGGTGTCCGTTCCGCGCCATCGTCCACGTCCGCCAAACCGGCCTGCGTTCGCCCCGCACCAGGCAACACCGCGGCCAAGTCGGCCGCCGCCCCGAAGGCCCGGCCGGGGACCAACGGCCAAGGTCCGGAACGGGCGTCCGCGCCCGCGCGCAGCGGCGGCATCACCCTCGACCTCGATGACGACGAGGACGCGCGGTACGAACGCTACTGAGGCCACACCCCCGCCCCGCGTTCTCGACGGGCCCGAACACCGACCGTCCCGGCGTTCATCAAGGAAGGACTGGCGCCATGACTGCGAACCCTGCGCCTCGAAGCCCGGGTTCCGGACCGCCCCGAGGCCTCAGTGCGGCCGCGACCGAGGTGCGGTCGACACAGGCGGACACACAATATGTCACCGTCGGCGTCGATCGCGAGGTCTTCGCGCTGGACGTGGCCTGCGTCCGGGAAGTGATCGATCCGCAACCCTTCACGCGATTGCCGAACATGCCGCCGTCCGTGTGCGGCATGATCGACGTGCGCCACCAGAGCGTGCCCGTGTTCGATCTTCGCGTAACGTTCGGGTTGAGCTCGGGCGAACAGACCGAACACACCCGCATTGTCGTGCTGGAGGTCCCGTTCGGCGACCGCGCCGCCGTGCTCGGCGCCTTGACCGACCGCGTGTTCGAGGTCACGGCGCTGGACGAGGCGGACATCGAGGCCCCGCCGGAGTTGGGCGGCGCGTGGCGATCCCCGGCGGTCGCGGGTCTGGGCCGCCGCAAGGGCCACCTCGTGGTCGTGCTCGACATTGCGAAGGTCTTCAGTCTCACCGATCTCACGATGGCGTCCGCCGATGATATCCGCCTCTGAGCCCACGCGCGCGGGCGCCGTCGCGTCCACCACCGTTGTAACACATAACGACCCGGCCGCTGGGACCCGCGTCCCCGGACCGACACCGGCCACCCGGCGCGTTCTGTCGGCCCGCGCCGTCACGGGTGCGACGCGGGCCTTTGAGGACTCGCTGCACCCCAAAACATTCCGATGGCTGGCCGCCCTGTTCGAGGAGCGCGTCGGCATCCGGCTACCGCCCGCTAAACTGTGCCTGGTCGAAAGCCGGCTGCGCCGCCGCGTGCGGGCGCTTGGCCTGGCGTCCCTACGCGAATACGCCGCCCTTCTGAAAGCCCCAGAACGGCTTGCGGTCGAGTTCCCCAACCTGGTCAACGCTCTGACCATCAACAAAACCGATTTCTTTCGCGAACCGGCGCATTTTTCCTGTCTTCGGGATCGGGCGCTGCCCGATGTGATGGCGCGAACGGGCGCCGGACACACACGGCCGCTGAGCATCTGGAGTGCGGCCTGCTCAACCGGCGCCGAGCCCTACACCATGGCCATGGTGCTCAGCGAATACGCCCGCACGCAGGGGGCATTCCGCTCCTCCGTCCTCGGGCTTGATATCGACACGGATGCCCTGGCGGTGGCACGGCGGGCCGTTTATCCGGCCGCCATGAGCGACCCGATTCCCGAGGCGCTGCGCCGCCGCTATCTGCTGAAGGCCCGTGAGCCGCAAAACGCAACGGTCCGGATCGCACCGGAGGTGCGGCGGATGGTGACCTTCCAACCGATCAACCTCCTCAGCCCGGACTGGGGTCCGGCCGGCAGCGCGGATATCATCTTTTGCCGCAACGTCCTGATCTACTTCGAGCGGCACAACCAGGAAAAAGCGCTCCGGGGCCTGTGCGAGCGCCTTCGGCCCGGCGGATACCTCTTCGTCAGCCATTCCGAGGCGCTGCACGGCATGGCGCTGCCGCTCCGCTCCGTTGCTGCGGCGGTGTACCAGCGGCTCGGTGCGGCCCCGACGGGGGAGGCGTAACATGCCGGCACGGGGCCCGCGGGCCATCAAGGTTCTGATTGTCGATGATTCCGCGACGGTCCGTCAGACCATGCTCGACCTGTTGTCGGACGACCCGGAGATCGAGGTGGTCGGGACTGTGCCCGACCCCTACGCGGCCGCCCGACGCCTCAGCACCGTGGTGCCCGATGTGATCACGCTGGACATCGAGATGCCGCGCATGGACGGCATCACGTTCCTGCACAAGCTGATGGACCAGCATCCGCTGCCCGTCGTGGTGTGTTCGTCCCTGGCGGCCGACGGCACCCAGACCCTGGCCGACGCCCTGGCCGCCGGAGCCGTTGATGTCATCGCCAAGCCGCAGGTGGGCACGCGCCAGTTCCTGCTGGACTCCCAGGTGCGCATCCGCGACGCGGTGAAGTCGGCGGCGCGGGTGGACATGTCCCGGTTCAACGCCCTGCGTCGGGCCTCGGCCGACCGCCCGACGCCGAAGCTGAGCCCGGACGTCATGGTGCCCCCGGTCACCCGCCACCGGGTGGGGACGACGACGGAGAAGATCGTCTGCATCGGAGCCTCGACCGGCGGGACGGAAGCATTGCGCATCCTGCTTCAGGGCATGCCCCTCGATTGCCCCGGCATCGTCGTGGTGCAGCACATGCCGGAACACTTCACCCTGGCGTTCTCGCGGCGGCTCGACGGGTTGTGCGGCATCGGCGTCAAGGAGGCGGAGGACGGCGACCCGATTCTGCGCGGCCACGCCCTGATCGCCCCCGGCAACCGGCACCTGCTGATCCAGCGGGACGGCGCCCGGTACTCCGTGCGGATCAAGGACGGACCGCTGGTCAGCCGGCACCGGCCGTCCGTGGACATTCTGTTCCGGTCGGCGGCGCGGGCCGCCGGGCCGAACGCGGTCGGCGTCATCCTGACCGGCATGGGCGACGACGGGGCGCGCGGCCTTCTGGAGATGCGCACGGTCGGCGCGATCACCCTGGGCGAGACCGAAGCAAGCTGCGTCGTCTATGGCATGCCGAAAGAGGCCAAAGAGCGCGGCGCTGTGATCCGCGAGGTGCCCCTGGACCGCATGGCCCGTGAAATCATGGTGGCCCACGCCGAGTTGAACGCCGGGCTGCCCGGCACCGCGCGGCGCCCGGCATGACCCCGCCGTCCGCACCCAGCCGCGATCCCCAGACCTTGCGGGCGGTGTTCCAGACCGTGCCGCGCTGGTTCCTGGGCCCCGGCGAGATTCACGCCTCTCGGGCCCCCTGCCTCATCTCCACCATTCTTGGCTCGTGCGTCGCGGTCTGCCTGCATGACCCTATCGCCGAGATCGGCGGCATGAACCACATCGTGCTGCCGTTCCTACCCGCCGGCCACGCGCCGTCGGCGCGCCAGGGCGACTACGCGATCACGGCCCTGGTCGAACGGATGCTGAACCTGGGCGCCGACGAATCGCGGCTGCGCGCCAAGATTTTCGGCGGCGGCGGCCTCTTGGCCCGCACCAACGGGCATGCGACCGCGTCTCCCGCCGACATCGGCCAGCGCAACGTGGCGCTGACGCGCCAACGTCTGCGGGACCTGTCCATCCCGATCGACAACGAGCGCGTGCTGGGCACCACCGGCATCGTGACCCGGATGCTGACGACCACCGGCGACGTCTGGATCCGGAGCATGGAGAACCCGCCGGCCGATTCGCACCGAACCAGCCACGGCCCGCGCGGCCGCCTGACCATGCCCCCGTCCCAAACCCGTAAGGCTCGTCATGACCGACATGCGCCCGACACCCCCCGCGACCCGTCCCGTCCGGAGACCCGGCGCTGACATGCCTCACGACGCCACAGAATGGGCGCGGCGGATCGATCAGACCCGCGCGGCGCTTCTGGACCTCCACGGTCCGTGCGAAAGCGGGTTTGTCGCCATCGGGGAGCACCTGTCGGTCACCCACCGGGCGACGGGCGATATGGCGGAGGCGGCCGCCGGCCTGGCAGAGGTTCTGGGGGCAACCTGGATCACGGATGTGGCCGGCCGCCTCGACGCCAACCTGGGCGTGCTTGATGCCACGCTCAAGGCGGACGCGGCCGATACCGAGCTACGCCGCATGGACGAGGCCGTGAAGGCCATTCGCGCCGCCGTCCAGGGACTCGCCACCATGATGGGTCAGGTCCGCATGACGGCGATCAACGCGCGCATCGAGGCCGCCGTCCTGTCGGATCGGACCGTCGACTTTTCGGTGTTCACGCGCGAGATCGGGCAACTGGCCGCACATGGCGATGCCAGCATTCAGGCGGTGCGGACCGCGCTGGATACCCTCCAAACGTTTCTGGCGAAAACCGTGAGGCTGCGCGGTGCGTTCCGCCAGCAGCACGACGGGGAGATGGCCGCCATCGGGACCCAGCTTGAAGGCGCGGTGGCGACCCTGCGGTCCCGTCAGCAGACCGCGCGGAGCACCCTGGACGATATTCCGGCCGCCATGGCGCAGATCCGCTCGGCCGTGTCGGACATGGTCGGCGCTCTGCAAGCCGCCGATGCCATCCGCCAACGTCTGGAACATGTCGAACACGCCTTGGACACGGCCTCGGACCTGTTGGGCCAGACGGCCCGGGACGATGGCCCCGGTTCGGCCCACAGCGCGGTCGTCGTCAACGCGCTCTGCCAGCTTCAGGCGCATCAGCTCGCAGCGATCGGCGCCGAGTTCGCGGACAAGACGGAGGTCATCGAGTCGCGCCTGACCCTGGTCGGTGATCGAATCCGCCACATCCACGACGGGGTCCAGCGGATCCACGCCGCGGCCTCGGGCGACGACGGGTCGTTCCTGTCCGGTCTGAACGACGTTCTGGCGCGCGCCGACGTCGTGCTGCGGCGGTATTGGGACGCCCGGCACGAAACCGAGACCGCCATGACGCGGATCGCCACCATGAGCAAGGACATTGCCGAGGCCCTGAAGGCCATCAACGAGATCGACGCCGACATGCACGTGATCGGCCTGAACGCCTCGATCAAATGCGGCAACCTGGGTTCGCGCGGCCGGGCGCTCAACGTCGTCGCCGTCGAGTTGCAGGGCTTCGCCCGCCGCAGTCGGACGATTGCCGGGAACATCGCGACCGCGCTGGACAGCATCGTGAACGCCTCCCAGGTGCTGAGCAACCAGGAGGGCGGCGAGACCGACACGCTGCTGAAGGACCTGGATACGGTGTTGCGAACCTTCGACGAGGGGGTTCGTACCCTGGTGACCCAGACCGACGGCCGGTTGCACGCCGTCAACGCCCAGGCGGAGACCCTGGCCGGCGCGGTGGACCGGTCGGTGGAAACCTTCTCGATCCGCCAGACCATGCTGGCGACCCTGGGGGAGTGTCAGGCCACCCTGGCCGACATTGCACAGCGCTGTTCGCCCCACGTGCAGGGGGCCGCGTTGGATGCCGCCCGGAAGGAGGCGCTGGCGTTCCTGAGCACGCATTACACAATGGCGGACGAGCGCGAGATCCACGAGGCGCTGTTTCAGGAGGGCGCCCAGCCGATGCGATCGCCCGGGCCCTCCCGGCCGCGCTCGCGGCCGACATCCGCGCCCGCTCCGGCACCGGCACCGGCCGCCCCCGGCGAGCCGGATATCTCGGACCTGCTGTTTTGAACGCCGTCCGCGCGATCCGCTCCGGATCGCGCCGGGCGTTTTGTTTAGAGCATCGTGCGGGACATCCGGCTCACACAAACCCGCTTTAGTGATCCGATCCGTGCAGGATGGCCTCGCGCAGGCCGGTCTCGTACGCTTGGCCCTCCGGCGTTAGGGCCATGCCGCCCTCGCCCGGCACCACCAGACCTTTACGAATCAGCGCCATCCACACGCCCTGGTTCTCCAGGCCGTTCGCGTCGGCCTTCATCACCACGTAGCGGCCCAGGTGAAAGTGATTGCCGTGCGGATGGGGCAGCCGGCCGATGGTGATGTTCCCGGTGGCCGGGTCCTTGGTCGCCACCGAGGGATCCTGGGCCAGTTCCTGGATCAGGGTCAGGGTCTTGAGCTGAAGCGTATTAAGTTTCTTCGGGTTGGCCTTCGGCGGCATGGGCGTGGGTCCTGTCAGGCGGAGGAAAGGGCGCGTCAGCGAGCCTGACCATCCGGCCGCCGCAGCCCGTGGCGCATCGGGTCCGATGAATCGGGAAGGGGCCTAGAGCATTTTGCGTGACATCGGGATCACGCAAAATGCTCTAACTTTTTGATATTGAAGCAAATCGTCGTCGCGATCTGTTCCAGATCGCTCGGGATTTGCTCTAGAACAACCCTTCCAGGATGCCTTTCTCGCGCCGCTCGATCGAGGGCGAGGCGCCCGTGGTGGGCGGCTGGCCGAGCGCGCGGTTTTCCCGCAGCCGCCGGCTCTCGGCAGTGGCGTCCAGTTGCGTGCCGAAGGACTCCGGCTCGCGCCAGAACAGCAGCACATCGGCGAAGCCGCGGCTCTCCTCGGCCAGAACGCTGGTCTCTTCCTCGACCACGGCCCGGATATCCGGAATGGCGCGGTCGGTTCCGGCGCGCGTCAGCAGGGCGCGCTCCCCCTCGCTGGCGCCCTCCGGCAGGGCGCGCTGCGTAACGCCGCCCGCACCGGGGGCGCCGGTAATCACCCGGCGCGCCTGATCGCGGGTCGTGCCTTCCTGCGGCCGGGCGGAACCCGGGCTCGGCGGCCGGAGGTTGAAGTCCGGCGGCAGGCTGAGCGGCGCGCGGGTCACGACGGCGAACTCGTCCGGCGGCTCTTTCTGCAACCCAAGCGCCCGTTTGGGATTGTCGCAGCCCGTCAGCCCGGCCAGCAGCCCGACGGCAATGCCCGCGGCGATCCAGCCTCGCATGGTCAACGCTCCACCCAATGACATCCGCGCCCCGAAATCTTGGACCGACGGTGACGAACCAGGACCGTCCGCATCCGCGGTCCGCCCACTCGACGGATGAGTCCGACTCATCCGCCGTTGGTCTTAGGCGATTTGCCGCCCGCGAACAAGGCATCCCACACCAGCAGGACCGCCCCTACGGTAATCGCCGAATCCGCCACATTGAACGCCGGCCAGTGATATCCGGCCACGTGGACATCCAGAAAGTCCATCACGGCCCCATGCACCATGCGGTCGATGGCGTTGCCGACCGCGCCACCGATCAGCAGCCCCAGACCGCCGACCGCCACGCGGCTGCCGGCCCGGCGCAGCCACCAGGCGAGACCGACCGACACGGCGAGCGCAAGCCCCGTCAGCACAATCGGCGTCCAGGGCGATCCGGTGGCAAACAAGCCGAACGACACGCCCGGGTTCCAGACCCGGACCAGAGAGAAGAACCCGGTCACCGGCACGCCGGTCGGCGCGGGCTGAAGGCCGGCGAACACGGCATACTTGGTCGCCTGATCGAGCAGAATGACCACCGCCGCCAGAGTCAGTCCCCAACGGACCGGCCGCGCGGGCGCCCTATCGCGGTGCTGCACGCCGCCTCCGGTTCCGTGTTCCGTGCCCTGTCCCATGATGCTCCTGTGTCGTCTGGACGCCGGGTCCCGCCCCACGCCGGGCCTCGTGCGCGGCCCCACAATGGCCCGGCGGCGGCCGTGTTGGCAAAAGCCTTTTGCGGCAGAACCGGACCGGGCGGCCCGAATACGGGGCGTCCCGCATACGGAAACGGCGGATGGGACGCCCCATCCGCCGGATTCCGAACCAGACCGGTCCGGCCCCATGCCGGGGCCGGACGCGGGGATCAGTTCGCCTGGCGGCGCAGGAAGGCCGGGATCTCAAGCTGGTCCTCGCGGTGCGAGGAGACCGGCCGGTCCTCCGGATTGACCGTCATGGCACGCGGCTCGCCGGTCTCCTCGGACGACCGGGGCTGACGGGCGCGCTCGCGCGCCCGCTCCAGGGCCGCCTCGCGCTCCCGCTCGCGCTCTTCCTCCTCGGCGCGGGCGCGACCGAAGCCGGTCATGCGCTGGAACAGGGACGGCCGCTGGCTGCGCCGCTCCTCCTCGCGCGTGTCCCGGGCGTCGCGACGCGGACCATGGTACTCCCGCACCTCGTAGCCGCCGCCATCCCGCTTGGGCGTCCCTTCCGAGGCCACCCGCAGGCCGGGCTGAATGCCGGGCTGGAGGGTCGGACGCCCCGGCTGCGGCGCCGGATGCATCGGCTGGGACAGGGTCGGGCGCGGCTGGGCGTTGCGGTCGAGCGCGTTCTGCCCGCTGACCGGTGGAACCCCCTCGGCGTGCCCATAGGCGTAACCGTTGCCCGAACCGACAGCCTGACCGCCGGCCCCCGGAGCGCCGCCGGCCGTCGGCGGCGTCAGGCGGGCGCCGCTGGCCACCGGCGGCTGGGCCGCGCGCTGCGGAATGAACGCCCCGGCACCGCCGCCGCCCTGTCCGGGCTGCAGCGGGAAGGACGGACGGGACGCCACGTCCCCGTGTCCCCCATGACCACCGGTCGAGGACGACGCGCCTTCGGACCGGGACGGCGCCCGCTCGGCGGCGTTGGACGACCGCGCCTTGGCCCGCCCCTGTTCGTCGAGAACGGCCGCCGGATCGACCATGTCGTCGCCCGCGCGGGTCTCCCTCCCGCGCAGATCGGCGGCGGTGTCGTCCAACACCTGCGGTTCACGCTCCGACGCCGCGCCGACACTCGTGGCATGGGTTTGAACGTCGGCGTGGCTCGCCGCGGCCGCCGGCCGCGACTCGCGGTCCGGCGCACCCGGACGAGCGGTCCGCTCCGCACCGCCGATGGCCGCGCGGCCCGCCGCCAGCCCTAGGCCGAAGCCACTGCCGCTCGCCTCCAGACCCTCCTGGGGCCGCGCCTGGGTGACGGCGTCGATGCCGCTGGCGACCACCGACACCCGCATCGTGCCCTCGATGGAGCTGTCGAGGCAGGAGCCGAAGATCACGTTGGCGTCCTCGCACTTGATCTCCTCGCGGATGCGGTTGGCGGCCTCGTCGACCTCGTACAGGGTCATGTCGTTGCCGCCGGTGATGTTGATCAGCACGCCACGCGCGCCTCGCATGGAGGTTTCCTCCAGCAGCGGGTTGGCGATGGCGGCCTCGGCGGCCTCGATGGCGCGGTTCTCGCCCGCGGACTCGCCGGTGCCCATCATGGCGCGGCCCATGTCCATCATGACCGTGCGGACGTCGGCGAAGTCCAGGTTGATCAGCCCCGGCATGATCATCAGGTCGGTGACCGAACGCACACCCGCGTACAGCACGTTGTCGGCCATCTTGAAGGCGTCGGCGAACGTCGTCTTCTCGTTGGCGACCCGGAACAGGTTCTGGTTCGGGATGATGATGAGCGTATCGACGTACTGCGACAGCTCGTCGATGCCGCCCTCCGCCAGACGCATGCGGTGGGTGCCCTCGAACTGGAACGGCTTGGTGACCACGCCGACCGTGAGGATGCCCATGTCGCGGGCGCAGCGGGCCACCACGGGCGCCGCGCCGGTGCCGGTGCCACCGCCCATACCGGCGGTGATGAAGCACATGTGGCTGCCCTTCATCTCGGCGGACACCGCTTCATAGCTTTCCTCGGCGGCGGCGCGGCCGATGTCCGGGCGGGCGCCGGAGCCTAGACCGTGCGTGGTCTCGCCGCCCAGTTGAATGCGCCGGTCCGTCCGCGCCTGCGCCAGGGCCTGCGCGTCCGTGTTGGCCACGACGAAGTCGACGCCCTCCAGGTGGGCCTCGATCATGTTGTTGACCGCGTTGCCGCCGGCGCCCCCGACCCCGATGACGGTGATCCGGGGCTTCATTTGGGGTTCGATATCGTCGGGCACGCCCAGATTGATGCTCATGTTTGCCTCCGTCCTTGTGTCGTCGTTCCGCGGGCGCGCCATGGCGGGCCCCTCATGCTGGTGGGATGAGTCGCGTTGGTAGACGGAGCCGTTGGCCGGCCCTTCGTCTTGGTGCGGTGTCGGGTCCGTCGTTCTGTCGGACTCCCGGGTATCGTCCCGAGGGATGCCGGGGTGAGCCCACCGGGTCGCGGGGGCCTCCGGCGGGGTTCGGTCGTCCGCATCGTCTGGCGCGGGCGCGGAACCCTCGAACGGATCGTCGCCTCGGTGGGTCATCAGAAATTCTCCTTCAGCCAGCGCCCGATCCGGCTGACGGGCCCCAGCACGCCGCCGGCGCGCGGGGGATCGTCGAGGATCGGGCGTTCGACATGGTCCTGGACCGCGTGGCTGAGCAGTCCCGCGCAGGTCGCGAACGCCGGGCCGGCGACACTGTCGGCCAGCCCGCGCAGGCGCATCGGCCGTCCGGGCCGCACCTGCTTGTCCAGGATCTGTTCGGCCAGTTCCCGCACGCCGGGCAACTGGCTGGCGCCGCCGGTCAGGACGGCGCGACGGCCGGCGATCCGATCCACGCCGGCGGCCTCAAGATGCGCCCGCACCAACTCCAGGGTCTCCTCGACCCGGGGCTGGATGATCTGCACCAGATACGAGCGCGGAATTTCCAGCGACGGCTGGTCCTCGTCCTCGCCCACCAGGGGCACGCGCAGGATTTCCCGCGCGTCGGCGGGCGAGGCAAGGGTGCCGCCGTACATGGTTTTCAGCCGCTCGGCGTTGGCCAGCGGCGTGGACAGGCCCTGGGCGATGTCGTTGGTGACATGGCCACCGCCCACGCCGATGACGCCGACGTGAATGACGTGCCCGCCCAGGAACACGGCGACGGACGTGGTGCCGCCGCCCATGTCGATGACGGTGGCGCCCAGGTCGCGCTCATCCTCCACCAGGCTGGCCAGCCCGGCGGCGTAGGGCGCGGCCACGAGGCCATCGACGTCCAGCTTGCAGCGCTCGATGACCGAGGTCAGGTTGCGCAGCGGTCCGCTGGCGGCGGCCACCAGATGGATGCGGGCCCCCAGGCGCTCGCCGTACATGCCGCGCGGGTCGAGAATGCTGTCGGTGCCGTCCAGGGTGTAGCCGACCGGAATGCAGTGGATCAGCTCGCGGTCGGCCTCCAGCGGATGCTGGCCGACGCAGGACAGGATGCGGCGGACGTCGGCGTCCCGAACCTCATGGCCGGAGACGTCCATCTCGACGTCGATGCGCTGGCTTTCGGGCGCGCCGCCGGTCACCGCGACCACGACACCGTCGACCCGCTCGCCCGCCATGTCCTCGGCGGATTCCAGGGCGGTGCGGATCGCGACCTCAACCTCGTCCGGGCTGGCGACGCGGCCGCCGCGCACCCCGCGCGACCGGTGATGACCAATCCCGAGCAGGCGTGGCACCGACCCGTCGTCGTCGGCGCGCGCGATGAAGCACGCCACCTTGGTGGTGCCGACATCCAACGCAGCGATCAGACCGCCGCGCCGTCGCAGCGGCGAGGGGGCGCTTTCGCGCGGCGTATCCCGTTCGGACCGGCTGAACAGCATCATGGTCATCACGTGTCCTGGGCTGGGCCGGAAACCGGCACGCGGCGGGTGTCCGAGGGAGTCACGGGGGTGCCGGTCCCCGGCACCACGGGCCCGCGCGGCCGCACCACGAGTTGGCTCGGCAGGCGGAGATCAACCATCGAAATGTTCCGCTCCAACAGACCGTCGGTGCGTTGCAGCTCCGCCAGGCGGCGCCACGCCGTCTGCGGCTGGCGCTCGGGCAGGCGCACGTCGATGCCGTCCGCGAGGGCGTCCAGGTGAACGGTCCAGCGGCGGCCGGCGACCCGGGTCGCGGCCCGCACCCGCGCCATCAGGTCGGGCTCGGTCGCCAGCATGGTCATGAGGGCCGGCACGGCGGCGGGCGCGTCCCGCCCCACGATCACCGGCAGGGCGGCGAACGGGCGGGTGTCGACGTCCAGGGCCTCGCCAAGACGGTCGATCACGGCAAAATCGTCGGGCGCGCGCTGCCACAGAGCCAGCGGCGTGCGCTCGCGCAGCACGACATGGATGGCGTCCGGCAGCCGGCGCTCCACCCGGGCGGACAGGACCCACGGCAGGGCCTCGACCCTCACGAGCGCGGCCTGCGGATCGAACGCCAGGATGGGCTCGCCGCGTCCGGTGCGCAGCGCCGCGAGCAGGTCGGTCCCGTCGGTCCGGTCCCGGCCCTCCACCGTGACCGAGCGCACGACCAAGCCGCCCCGGGCGGCCACCCGCTCGACAGCGGCCCCGGCGGCGTCGATCTGGCGGCCGATGACACCCGACTGCCAGACCCAGGCCCCGCCGCCGGTCACCCCGACCAGCAGCAGCAGCCCGCCCGTCAGGCGCGCCGCGCGAAGGGTCCCGGCCCAGGTCGGACGCCAGGGCGTGCGGGCGGGCGCGCGCCCACGCCCGGTGCCGCGCCCCGTCGTCCGGCCCGTGGTCCGGCCGGTCGTCCGACCGGTGGCCCGCCCCTTCCCGCGCCCTTTTCCCGCGCTCTTGCGGCGGGAGGAGGAGGCGCCGGCGCGGCCGCCGCCTCCCAGTCCTAGCCATCGCATGTCGCGTCCTCCACCATCCAGGCACACAGCTCTGGAAACGAAATGCCGACGTAGGCCGCCTGCTCCGGCACCAGCGAGGTGGCCGTCATGCCGGGCTGCGTGTTGACCTCCAGGACATACAGCGCGTCGCCGTCGAGCCGCAGGTCGGCCCGGCTCACCCCCCGGCAGCCGAGCGCCTGGTGCGACCGAACCGCCAGATCGAGGCACCGCGCCGTGATCCCGGCCGGCAGGTCCGCCGGCAGCACATGCACCGAACCCCCGGTGACGTACTTGGCGTCGTAGTCGTAGAAGCCCCGCCGCGTGGTGATCTCCGTCACCGCCAGGGCGCGCACACCGTCCCCCTGCCCCATGACGGACACGGTCAGCTCCCGCCCCGGGATAAACCGCTCCACCATGGCGCGGCGCCCGTAGGGCCAGGCGGTGCGCAGCCGCTCCAGGTCGTTGACGCCTTCCAGCACCACATGCACATCGACGCTGGAGCCTTCGTTCAGCGGCTTGACCACATAGGGCCGCGTCATCGGCTCGACATCCGGGTCGGCGAAGGCGTCGGGCCCCACCACCACGTGCTCGGCGACCGGAATGCCGGCGGCAGAGAACGCGGCCTTGGCGGTCGGCTTGTCCATCGCCATCGCGCTCGCCAGCGCACCGGAGTGGGTGTAGGGCAGCCCCATGATATCGAGGAGGCCCTGAATGCGTCCGTCCTCGCCGAACCGGCCGTGCAGGGCGTTGAACACGACGTCCGGCCGGGTCTTGCGCAGCGCCTCGACCAATGCGGCGGGATCGCGGGGCACGTCGATCTCGGCCACCGCGTAGCCCTGCGCGCTCAACGCCGCGGCCGCGGCGGCGCCGCTGTTCAGCGACACCTCGCGTTCGGCGGAATAGCCGCCCTTCAGGACCGTGACGCGTCGGCTCATTCGGTACTCCCCGGCCATGCGGCCCCGTTCATTTCCACTTCGCCCGGCTGCGCCAGAGCCTCCCCGATGCGGCGGATTTCCCACCGCAGCTCCACCCCGCTCGTGTCCCGCACGCGGCGGCGCACCTCTTCGCCCAGGTCTTCCAGATCGGCCGCCGTCGCCCCACCGGTGTTGATGAGGAAGTTGCAATGCAGCTCCGACACCTGCGCCCCGCCGCACCGCAGCCCGCGACACCCGGCCCGGTCGATCAGCTCCCAAGCCTTGGCGCCGGGCGGGTTGGCGAAGGTCGAGCCGCCGGTGCGGCCCCGCACGGGCTGGCTGGCCTGACGCGCCGCGCGAATTTCGTCCATGCGCCCGGCGATCGCCGCCGGATCGCCCGGCTGGGCCTGGAACACCGCCTCCACGAAAATCCAGTCGGGCGGCGCGTCCGCGTGCCGATAGGACAGCCCCAGGCGGTCCGCCGGCACGGTGAACAGCCGGCCAGACCGATCCACGACCCGGACCTCCACCAGCGCGTCCTTGAGCTCCCGGCCGAAGGCGCCCGCGTTCATCCGCACACCACCGCCGATCGAACCGGGAATGCCGGACAGGAACTCCAACCCCTCCAGCCCCGCGTCCCGCGCCACCTTGGCCACCGTGGCGTCGAGCGCCGCGCCGCCGGCATGCACCCGCGATCCCGCAATCCGAACGTCCGCGAAGCCGCCCATCAGGCGGATCACCACCCCGCGCACGCCCCCGTCCCGCACCAGCAGGTTGGAGCCGACCCCGATCACGGTGATCGGCACCTCCGGCGGGGTCTCCGCCAGGAAGGCGGCCAGATCCTCGGCGTCGGCCGGCCGGAACAGCACCTCGGCCGGGCCACCGACGCGGAACCACGTCTGGCTCGACAGCGGCGCGTCCGGACGCAGGCGCCCGCGCACCGACGGCAGCCGGTCGATCAGGTGCTCGGAGGAGCCGATGCGGGGCGCCACCATCATCCCACCTCCTCCTTCGTGCCGAGCGCGCGCAGCTGGTCCGGCAGGGCGTTCGCCCAGGCGGAGATGGTGCCGGCGCCCAGGCAGACGACCATGTCCCCGGGACTCGCCAGCCGGGCGACCAGTGGCGCGAGGCCGTCCGCGTCCGGCAGGGCCGTCACATTGCGATGGCCATGGGTGCGCAGGCCCTCGACCAGGGCGCCCTTGTCCACGCCGGGAATGGGGCTCTCGCCCGCCGGGTGCACGTCCGCCACGACGACCTCGTCAGCGTCGTTGAAGCAGGTGCAGAAGTCCTCGAACAGCGCCTGAAGGCGGCTGTAGCGGTGCGGCTGCACCACGGCGATGACATGGCGGTCGCGCACCACGTCACGGGCCGCGCGCAGCACCGCCGCGATCTCGACCGGGTGGTGGCCGTAGTCGTCGATGACGGTCACGCCGTTGACCTCGCCGGTCCGGGTGAACCGCCGCCGCACCCCGCCGAAGGCGGCGAGACCCGCGCGGATCACATCGAACCCCACGCCCATCTCGTGCCCGATGGCGATGGCGGCGAGCGCGTTCTGCACGTTGTGGCGCCCGAACATGGGCATGTGCAGGTCCTCGACCGTCTCCACCCCGCCGGTGACCCGGTCCGTGACCGTCACCGCGAAGCGCGCGCCGTCCGGCCCGAGCGAGAGATTGACGGCGCGGATATCGGCCTGCGGGCTGAAGCCGTAGGTGACGATCTTGCGGTCGAGCACCTCCGGGATCAGCGACTGCACCTCCGGATGGTCGATGCACAGGGTGGCGAAGCCATAGAATGGCAGGTTCTGTACGAACGTCTTATAGGCATCGCGCATGCGCTCGAAGCTGCCGTAGAAGTCCAGGTGCTCCGGATCCATGTTGGTGACGACGCCGATGGTCGCCGGCAGTTTGGTGAACGTGCCGTCGCTTTCGTCGGCCTCCACCACCATCCAGTCACCGTGGCCCAGATAGGCGTTGGTGCCACGCGCGTTGATGATGCCGCCGTTGATGACGGTGGGGTCGAGCCCCGCCGCCTCCAGGATCGCGGCCACCATCGACGTGGTGGTGGTCTTGCCGTGGGTGCCGCCGATGGCGATGGCCCACTTCAGGCGCATCAGCTCGCCCAGCATCTCCGCCCGCCGCACCACCGGCACCAGCCGGGCGCGGGCCGCCGCGACCTCGGGGTTGTCGCATTTCACGGCGGAGGAGATGACGACCACCTGCGCGTCGCCCAAATTGGCGGCGTCGTGCCCGATGGCCACCCGCACCCCCAAATCGCGCAGGCGCGCGACATTGGCGTTGGCGGCGATGTCGCTGCCTTGGACGGCATAGCCCAGATTGTGCAGCACCTCGGCGATGCCGCTCATGCCGATGCCGCCGATGCCGACGAAGTGAATGGGCCCGATATCAAGGGGCAGGGCTCTCATGCGGCGGCCCTTCCGGCGTTAGGGGTGGTCAGGGACAGGGTGAGATCGGCCAGCCGCTCGGCGGCATCCGGCCGGCCCAGCGCGTGGGCCTGTGCGGCGGCGGCGGACAGGCCGGCACCGTCGGACAGGATCGGCTCCAGCCGCGCGGCCAACCGCTCCGCCGTCAGCTCCGCCTGCGGCATCAGCCAAGCGGCCCCGGCGTCGCTGAGCGCGCGCGCGTTGGCCGTCTGGTGGTCGTCGATGGCGCCCGGCAGCGGGATCAGCACCGCCGGCCGGCCGACACAGGTCAGTTCCGCGACCGTGGAGGCCCCGGCGCGGGCGATCACCAGATGCGTGCCGGACAGGCGCGCCGGCATGTCGTCTAAGAAGGCGGCGGTCTCGGCCATGATCCCGGCGGCGGCATAGGTGGCGCGAGCGCGCTCCAAATCCTCGGGCCGGCACTGCTGGGTGATCCGCAGGCGAGCGCGCACCGGCGCGGGCAGCCGGTTCATCGCCTCCGGCACCAGATCGGTCAGGGCACGGGCCCCCTGGCTGCCGCCGGTGACCAGAATGTGGATCGGCCCCGCCGGTTCGGGCGCCGCATAGGCCGCGTCGCGCCGCTCCAGGAAGGCCGCCCGCACCGGATTGCCCACATGCTGCCCCCGACCGTCGGGCAGGAACCGCACCTCGGGCAGCGCGGTGGCGATGCCGGTCACGCGCGGGGCGAGCAGCCGGTTGGCGCGGCCCAGCACCGCGTTCTGCTCGTGAATCAGGCTGGGTGTGCGGCGCAGGGTGGCCGCCAGCACGGCCGGAACGGACGCATACCCCCCGAACCCGACCACACCGTCGGGCTTCAGCCGGCCCACAAGGCGCCACGCCTGGACCATGCCGCGCGCCAGACGCAGCACGCCAGTCGCACGCCCCTTCAGGCCGATGCCCGCCAGACCGCCGGCCGCGACCCGCCAGGTCTCCAGCCGGCCCAGCGCGCCGCCATGGACGGCGCCGCGCGTGTCGGTCACGAGCCCGAGCCGGCAGCCGCGCGCCTCCAGCGCCGCTGCCAGGGCCTCGGCCGGAAAGACGTGGCCGCCGGTCCCGCCCGCCGCCAGCAGGATGAAGGGCGCCTGTGTCGGCGTCTTGGGAGAGGAGGTCATTGGCGCCGTCATGGCCGCTCCTCCGTCCGTCCCCGCCGCCGCGTCAGCGCCAGGATCATGCCGGTCGCCAGCGCCACCCCCACCATCGACGAGCCGCCGTAGCTGAGGAACGGCAGCGTCATCCCCTTGGTCGGCATCAGGTGCAGGCTGGAGGCCATGTTGATGATCGTCTGCATGGCGAGCTGCACGGACAGGCCGCCGACCGCCAGCATGATGAACAGATCACGGCTGCCGATGGCGCGGGTCAGTGCCCGCACGATCAGCACTGCGAACAAGGCGACCACCAGCAGGCACAGCCACAGGCCGAACTCCTCCCCCGCCACGGCGAAGATGAAGTCCGTGTGGGCGTCCGGCAGAAATTCCTTCACACGCCCCTCGCCCGGGCCGCGCCCGAACAACCCGCCCTCGGCGAACGCCTTCATGGACTGGATGATCTGATAGGTATCGCCGCTGCTCGGATCCAGGAACCGGTCCACGCGGTAGGCCACATGCGGGAACAGGAAGTAAGCCCCGACCACACCACCCAGGCCAAGCGCCCCGATCACCCCGACCCAGACCAGCGGCAACCCGGCCATAAACACCTCGGCGCACCAGATCGCGACGATGACGAGGGTCATGCCGACGTCGGGCTGGCTGAGCAGCAGGCCCGCGACGATGGCCACCAGGACCAGCGAGATGACGGTTCCCGGGACCTCCTCGGTCTCCAGACCGCCGGCCAGCAACCACGCCACGGTCACGGCGAACAGAGGCTTGAGAATCTCCGAAGGCTGCACCGTCAGGCCGAACACGATCAGCCAGCGGGTGGCACCGTTGATCTCCGGGGCGATCAGCGGCGTCAGCGCCAGAAGGCCCAGCATAAGCGCGAAGCCGATCACAGCCAACCGACGCACCCCGCGGGGCGACAGCAGCGACACCCCGAGCATCAACACCACGCCCACCGGAGTGAACACCATTTGGCGGCGCACGAAGTGGAACGTATCGGCGTGAATGCGCTGGGCCGCCGGAGGGCCGGCCGCCAGCATCAGCACCACGCCGATCACGACGAGAACGGCGATGAGGACCAACATCAGATGATCGACCGAGTTCCACCAGCGGCCGATGACGCTGGAGTCCCCGGCGCGAAACCGCACCCGGCGCGCATGCCCGCCCGCGCCCGCCGCCGGCGCCGGTGGCGGCGCCAGACCGGGACCACCGAGCCCAGACCCACCGAGCCCGGACCCACCAAGCACGGGGCGCGGGGTCGCGGCGAGGGGCGGCGGGACGAGCGCCTGGGCGCGGCGTCGGTTCATGAGTCCACCTCATCGTCGGCCGGGTCGGAGCCCGCATCGGAGTCGTCCCTATCGGGATCGTCGTCCGAAACGGCGACCTCGGCGGCTAGATCGGCGACCAGCGCCTTGAACGCCTCGCCGCGGGCCTCGAAGTTGGGGAACTGGTCGAACGACGCGCAGGCCGGAGACAGCAGAATGACCGGGTCTTCCTCCTCGTCCTCCAGCGCGTGCTGGAACGCCAGATCCACGGCGGCCTCAAGCGTGCCGCACAGCGAGAACGGCACCTCCTCCGCGTCCAGCACCACCGAGAAGTCCTTGGCCGCCGCGCCGATCAGATAGGCGTGCACGATGCGGTCGAAGTGCGGCGTCAGGCTGGCGATGCCGCCCTCCTTGGGCAGACCACCGACGATCCAATAGATATCCTCGTGGCACACGATGGCCTTCTCGGCGGCCTCGGCGTTGGTCGCCTTGCTGTCGTTGATGAACAGCACGCCGTCGATGGTGGCGACCGTCTCATGGCGATGGGGCAAGCCGGGGAAGGTCTTCAGCGCCTCGGCGATGACCTCCGAGCCGACGCCCCGGGCGCGGCAGGCGGCATAGGCGGCGGCCGCGTTCTGCCAGTTGTGCTCCCCGGACAGCGCCGTCAGGCCGTTCAGATCCAGAACGCGCTGGCCCTTGCCCTCCGTATCGTCGATCAGCACGCCATCCTTGGCGGACACGCCCCCGGGCACCGCGCGGCCGGTCGCGAACGGGATCAGCGAGCGGCTGCCGTAGCGGGTCATCTCCGCGTGCATGTTGCGGCACACCGTGTCGTCGAGCCCGATACAGACCGTGCGCGGCGGCACGACCCCGTCGAAGATGCGGCGCTTGGCGGCAATGTAGCCCTCCATGCCGCCGTGCCGGTCCAGATGATCCGGTGTGATGTTGAGCAGCACCGCCACATCGCAGACCAGCGACGGTGTCAGTTCAAGCTGGTAGCTCGACAGTTCAAGGACGTAGGTCCCGAAGGCGTCCACCGTCTCCAGGTCCAGAGCCGAGGTCCCCAGGTTGCCACCCACTTGCGGCGCCTGCCCGGCCGCGCGCAGGATGTGGCCGATCAGGCTGGTGGTGGTCGACTTGCCGTTGGTGCCGGTGACCCCGATGTAGAACGAGCACGGCTGCGCCCCCACCAGCAGCTCGATGTCGCACACCAGCGCGGCCCCAGCCGCCCGGGCGCGCTCGGCCACCGGATGGACCGAAGGAAAGCTGTGGGGAATACCGGGGCTCCAGGCGACCACCCGCACCCCGGTCCAGTCCGTACCAGCATCGGCGAGATCCACCACGGGGATACCCGCGTCCGCCGCGGCGGCCCGCCGGTCGGCGTTGTCGTCCCACGCCATCACCCGGGCACCGCCCGCCATGAGCGCGCGGGCGGCGGCCAGTCCGGACCGGCCCAGGCCCATGACGGCAACCGGCTCCAGAGCGTAGGTGTAGACGGGAATCACGGTGGCAGCCTCCGATGGGTTAGCGCAGCTTGAGAGTGGACAGACCGACCAGCGCCAGAATCATGGCGATGATCCAGAAGCGAATGACGATGGTGGGCTCGGCCCACCCCTTCTTTTCGAAGTGATGGTGCAGCGGCGCCATGCGGAACACGCGCTTGCCGGTCAGCCGGAAGCTCGCCACCTGGACGATCACCGACACCGTCTCCAGCACGAACAAGCCGCCGACGATGGCCAGAACGAACTCATGCTTGGTCACCACGGCAATCGCGCCCAAGGCGCCGCCCATGGCCAGCGACCCGGTATCGCCCATGAACACCATCGCGGGGGGCGCGTTGAACCACAGAAAGCCGATGCCGGCGCCGATCAGGGCACCGCAGAACACCGCCAACTCGCCGGTGCCCGGCACGTGGTGGATCTGCAGGTAGTCGGCGAACACCGTGTTGCCGACCAGATAGGCGATCAGCGTGAACACCCCGGCCGCGATGATGACCGGCACGATGGCGAGCCCGTCCAGCCCGTCGGTGAGGTTGACGGCGTTGGAGGCGCCGACGATCACGAACACCGCGAACAGAATGTAGAACAACCCCAGGTCGACAAGCAGATCCTTCAGGAACGGAAACGCCAGCCCGGTGCTGTCCGCCGGATCGCCCAGCCAGATGATCCAGCCGCTGACCAGGGCCGCCAGCACGACCTGACCCAACAGCTTGGAGCGTCCCGGCAGGCCCGCGTGATGCCGGCGCGAGACCTTCAGGTAGTCGTCGGCGAACCCCAGTCCGCCGTACCCCAGAGTCAGAAGCAGGACGGCCCAGACATAGCCGTTGGACAGGTCCGCCCATAGCAGCGTGGCAACCCCGACGCCGAGCAGGATCAGCACCCCGCCCATGGTCGGCGTCCCCTGCTTGGTCAGCACATGGCTTTCCGGACCGTCGGTCCGGATCGGCTGGCCGTTGCCCTGCCGGCTGCGCAGCCAACGGATCACCGCCGGGCCGAACACAAAGGCCACCAGCAGCGCCGTCATGACGGCGCCCCCGGTGCGGAACGTCAGGTAGCGAAAGACGTTCAGCGCCCCGAACTGGTCCGAAAACTGATACAGCCAATACAACATCTTAGTGAGTGCCCCACCTCATTCCGTCACCATTGAATCGAGCGACCGACGCCATCAGGCGGCCGTCTCGTCCTCGTCTTTATGGGCCTCGCCCTGGTCGCCCACCTCCAGGGCCAGGATGGCGCGCACCACGGCGCTCATCCGGCTGCCCAGGGAGCCCTTGACCATCACCACGTCGCCCGGCCCCAGCGCGTCCGCCACCATCGGCGCCAGCGTCAGGGCGTCCGACGCATGCCCGGCCCGCAGTGTGTCCGGCAAAGCGGCATCCAGATGGCGCATCAGCGGCCCCGCCGTGAACACCTGGTCAATCCCATGGTCGATCAGGGCCGCAGCCAACCCGGCGTGGAGATCCGGCCCCGCATCGCCGAGTTCGAGCATGTCGCCCAGCACCGCCACCCGGCGCCCGCCGGCGCCCGGCCGCACCAGGGCGAGCGTTGCGACCGCCGCCACCACCGCCGCCGGGCTGGCGTTGTAGCTTTCGTCGATCAGATGCAGACGACCGCCCGGCAGGGCGACGGTCCGCCGTTGCCCGCGCCCCTTCGGCGCGCTCACCTGCCCGAGGGCGCCCAGCACCGCAACCGGATCCGCACCCAGGGCCTGCACGGCGGCGATCACCGCCAGACTGTTGATGGCCCAATGCCGCCCGTCGGCGCCCAGGCGGTAGCCCAGCGGCGCCCCGTCGGCGACCATGAACACCCGCACATTGCCCGGATCGAGCGCGACGTCGAGAAGGCGGGCGTCCGCTTCCACATGATCCCCGAAGCTGACCACGCGACCGGCGCCGGCGGCGCGCGCCGCCGCCCGCAGCCGCCGGAAATGGCGGCTGTCGCGGGGCAGAATGACCGTGCCGCCCTCGGCAAGACCGGTCAGGATCTCGGCCTTGGCGTGGGCAATGGCCTCCTCGCTGCCCAGGAACTCGATGTGCGCGGGCGCGATCGCCGTGATGACGGCGACGTCGGGACGGGCAAGCGTCGACAGGGGCGCAATTTCCCCCGCATGGTTCATGCCCATCTCGATGACGGCAAACCGCGTCGCGGCCGGCATGCGCGCCAGGGTCAGCGGCACACCCCAATGATTGTTGAGATTGCCGGTCGTGGCGTGCGTCGGCCCAAGGGCGCCGAGCGCCAGCGCCAGCATCTCCTTGGTGCCGGTCTTGCCGACACTGCCGGTGACGCCGACCACCCGCACGTCGCGCGCCCGCGACCGGGCGAAGCGGCCCAGATCCCACAGCGCCTGGAAGGTGTCGCCGACGACCAGCAGCCGGGCCGGATCGATCCCATCGCCCTCCGGCACGCGCGCCACCACCGCCGCCACGGCGCCCGCCGCCAGCGCCGCCGCGACGTAGTCGTGCCCGTCGAAGGTCGGCCCCTGCAATGCGACGAACAGGTCGCCCGGCGCAACGCTGCGGCTGTCGATCGACACCCCGGACGCCGCCCAGGCGCCGTCCGCGCGGCCGCCCGTGGCGCGCACGGCCTCGGCCGTGGTCCACAGGGACGCCGTTGATGCGGGGGTGGGGGTGAGGGTGCGGCTCATGCGGGCGCCTTCCGCTGGTCGCGCTCGGCCACAGCGGCGCGGGACTGCGCGGAATCGTCAAACGGCAGGACGGTGGTGCCGACGGTCTGCCCGGGCTCGTGCCCCTTGCCGGCGACGAGCAAAAGATCATCCGGCCCGAGTTGGTCCACGCCCGCGCGGATGGCCGCACCCCGGTCGCCGATCTCGATCCCGCCCGGACAGGCGGCCAGGATGGCAGCGCGGATGGCGGCGGGATCCTCGGTGCGCGGGTTGTCGTCGGTCACGATCGCGACGTCGGCGAGGCGTGCGACGACCTCGCCCATCTCCGGCCGCTTGGTCCGGTCGCGGTCGCCACCGCAGCCGAACACGCAGACGAGCCGGCCGTGGGCGTGCGGGCGCAGCCCCTTCAGCACCGTCTCCAAAGCATCCGGGGTGTGCGCGTAATCCACATAGACCGGTGCCCCGTTCGCCAGCGCCGCCACCTTCTGCATGCGGCCCGGCACGCCCGCCAGGGTTTCCAGGGCCGCGACAGCCCGGCGCGGCTCGGCCCCGGTGCCGATCACCAGCCCCAGCGCGGCGAGCGCGTTCAGGGCCTGGAACTCGCCCGGCACCGGCAGATGCGCGGTGACCCGCTGGCCATACACGATCAGGCGCAGGTCCTGGCCGTCCGGCGTGGGGCGCGCGCCCTCCAGGCGCAGGTCGCCCCCGGCGCGGCCGTACGTAATCGCCCGATGGCCGCAGGCGCGGCAGAGGGCATCCAAATCCTCCGCCTCAGCCGAGTCGGCGTTGAGAACCGCGACCCCATTAGGGGGCATCACCTGGGTGAACAGCCGGGTCTTGGCGGCCCGATACGCCGCCATGGAGCCGTGATAGTCGAGATGATCGTGCGTCAGGTTGGTGAAGGCCGCCGCCGCCAGCCGCACCCCATCCAGCCGGTACTGGTCCAGCCCGTGACTCGACGCCTCCATGGCCAGCCGGTCGCAGCCGGCATCCGCCATCGCGGCCAGGATCTCATGCAGAAGAACCGGGTCCGGCGTGGTCAGCGATCCCGCGCGCGCGTACCCGGGGGCCTCGGCGCCCAGGGTGCCCAGGCTTCCGCCGGCGCACCCCAGCGCCCGCCACAGGCCGGCGGCAAAGCGCGCCGTCGAGGTCTTCCCATTCGTGCCGGTGACGGCCACCACCGTCCGGGGCTGACGGCCGTGGAAGCGCGCCGCCAAGCGCGCGAAGGCCCGGCGCGGATTAGCGGACGTAACCAGCCGGGCCGGGCCCTCCAGCGGCGGGGTCCCCTCTGCCGCCAGCACCGCCACCGCGCCACGCGCCAGCGCCTCTGGAATGAAGGCACGGCCATCGGCCCGCGCGCCCGGCAGGGCCGCGAACAGGAAGCCCGGCGCCACCGCCCGCGAATCCGCCGTCAGCCCCCGAATCTCGGGACCGAAAGCGGCCAGCGCGCGGTCGTCCGCGAGAGCCTCAGCCGAAGATGGCGCGTCGCCGATCATGATGTCGTCTATCTCTCCCGCAGCCAGCAGGTCAGTGAACTGCACGGCCCGCATCCCCGGAGGCCGTGGCGAACCGCACCTCGGGGGCGACGGGCGTCTCGGGGCCGCGCGGGCGGACCCCCAAGATCGGCGCGATGCGGGCGATCATGGCCCCGGCGGTGGGCGCCGCGTTCCAGCCCGCCGCCGCAAACCCGTGCGTTTCCGGAATCCCCTTGGGCTCGTCGAGCATCGCCAGAACGACATAGCGCGGGTCGTCCATCGGGAAGGCGGCCACGAACGACGGCAACAGCGCCTTGTGACGGTAGCGCCCGTGCTCGTTTTTCTCGGCGGTGCCGGTCTTGCCGCCCACCAGATAGCCGGCCACGTCGGCCTTGCGGCCGGTGCCGTCGGTCACGACCCGCCGCATCAGGCTCCGCATCGTGTCGGAGGTGCGTGCCGACACCACCTGATGACCCGGCGGCGGCGCCTCGGGATCCTGGCGCAGCAGCGTCGCCGGGCGATACCACCCGCCGTTCACCAGGGGCATGACGGCGTTGACCATATGCACCGGCGTCACGGCCACGCCGTGGCCATAGGAAATCGTGACCGTATTGATGGGCCGCCACGGGTCCGGATAGAGCGGCTTGCCGACCTCCGGCAGCTCCAGGCTGATCGGCGACAGCAGGCCGAGGCGGTCGAGGAACGCCTTCTGGGCGTCGCCGCCGATCGCCAGGGCCATCTTGGCCGACCCGATGTTGGAGGAGTGCACGAGGATCTCCTCAATCGACAGCCAGCGGGCCTGGGCATGGTCGTCGTGGATGGTGAACCCGGCCATGCGCAGCGGGTGGGATGCGTCGAAGCCGTCGGTGACATGGTAGCCGCCCACCTCCAGGCCCAGCGCGGTGTTCACCAGCTTGAAGGTCGACCCCATTTCGTAGACGCCCAGCGTCGCACGGTTGCGGCGCGAGTCCGCCGGTGCGCCGGAGAAGGCCTCCGGCTGGTAGTCTGGAAGGCTGACCAGCGCCAAGATCTCACCCGTGCGGACATCGGCGACCAGAGCGGCGCCCGCGATGGCATGAAAACGGTCCACGGCTTTCAACAGGACGTCGCGCACGGCATGCTGCACACGCACGTCCAGCGACAATTGCAGCGGCTCCGCCTTTTCCAGCAGGTACCGGTCAAAGCTGCTTTCGATGCCCGCGATGCCGTGGTTGTCGGTGCTCGTGGCGCCGAGAACATGGGCGGCGAGCGGCCCCTGCGGATAGACGCGCCGCTCGGTCGGCTCGAACTCCAGACCGGGCTGGCCGAGCAGGTTCACGGCCTCCTGCTGCTCCGGCGTCAGGTGCCGCCGCAGGTAGACGAAGTGACCGCCCGAGGCGAGCTTGTCGCGGGTTTCGCCGTATTCCATGTCAGGGAAGAGTTGCACCAGCCGGCGGGCCGCCTCTTCCGGATCGAGGATCGCGCGCGTGTCCGCGTACAGGTTCACGGTCGGCAGGTTGGTGGCCAGAATGACCCCGTTGCGGTCCACGATATCGCTGCGGGCCACCACGGCCCCGACCACCGGGCCATCGCTGGCGGCCATCGCCGCCGCCATGGCCTCCGCCTCGCCGCCGTTCAGGGCCATCAGATCCACCAGACGCCCGGCGATGACGCAGAACGCCAGCGCGAACACGCCGGCGGTGATGGCCAGCCGGTTGCGCCCGACCTCAACGGCGGCCTTGGCCTGGCCTTCCACGCTCACGCGCACCCGGGCCGGGTGCCGCCCCTGCGCCCCGGGAAGGTCACGGATTTCCGCGCCCGGATACAGGAACGCCCCACGCCGGGAGGACCGCCGGACCAGGGACCGAAGCAGAGCGGGCATCATGGCTGCGTCCTCATGACTGTGTACTCGGCGAGAGTGGCGGGTTTCTGCCCCGGCACGGGGATGGGCGCGGCACTGCCCGGGTTGAGCACGCGCGGCGGACGGGCGGGACCGCCGGCGGTTTCCCCCACCGGCTTGGGCCGGAACGGCAAGGCGTCCAGCGCGATGATGTGCGCGGGATCCATCGGAACGAGGTCGAGCTTCGCCCCCACGCGCTTATCGAGCGAGTCCGGGTCGTTGAAGTAGCTCCATTCCGCCCGCAGGACATGGATGGCGCGCCGGTCGGCCTCGATGGCGTGGGTCAGGGTGGCGAGACGCTCCTCCAGGGCGATGACTTCGTACTTCAGGCGGAACAGGCCCGCCGCGGCCGCCACCGCGAGAACGCCCCAGACCACCGCGATGCCGCGCAGTCTCATGGTTCGCCTCCCGTCGTCCGGTCCCACGCGGGCGCGTCGGTGCGCTCCGCCACCCGCATCCGGGCGGACCGCGCCCGAGCATTGGCCGACACCTCCGCGTCGCCTGGTCGCACCGCCTTGCGGCCGACGGCCCGGAAGGTCGCGC
This sequence comes from Roseospira marina, assembly GCF_014197855.1. Classification (GTDB taxonomy): domain Bacteria; phylum Pseudomonadota; class Alphaproteobacteria; order Rhodospirillales; family Rhodospirillaceae; genus Rhodospira; species Rhodospira marina. Next base: position 43,355 of record NZ_JACIGJ010000014.1, on the reverse strand, counting down.
GCGGCTGGTCGTTAGACGCCACCGGCTGGTGCCGCGAGGGCGCCGGCCGATCCCCGGTGCGCGCCCGCATGAAGCTTTTGACGCGGCGGTCCTCCAGCGAGTGGAAGCTGACGACGACCAGCCGTCCGCCGGGGCCAAGCAGCCGTTCGGCGGCCTCAAGGCCCGTGTCCAACTCGCCCAGTTCGTCGTTCACGTGCAGCCGCAGCGCCTGGAAGGTGCGGGTCGCCGGATCGATGCCGTCGCGGGCCTGCTGGCGCGCGGCCCCTGGAATGGCGGCGCGCACCACCTCGGCCAGCTTACCGGTTCGCACAATCGGCGCCTCGGCCCGGGCCTGCGCGATGGCCCGCGCCACACGGCGGGCGTGCCGCTCCTCCCCTAGGCTCGCGATGATGTCCACGAGCTCGGCCTCATCGGCCGTGTTGACCAGATCCGCCGCCGACGAGCCATCGCGGCCCATACGCATATCGAGCGGCCCGTCCTGCTGGAACGAGAACCCGCGCGCGGCATCATCGATCTGCAAGGACGACACACCAAGGTCGAGCGCGACCCCATCCACCCCCGCCACGCCCTCGGCGGCGAGAAGGCGGTCCATGGCCCCGAAGCAGCCCGGCACCAGCCGGAACCGCCCCGGATGCTCGGCCGCCAGCGCATCGGCGAAGTGCGCCACGACCGGATCCCGGTCCACCGCCCAGACCACACAGGTCGGCGCAGCGGCGAGGATGGCGCGGCTGTAACCGCCCGCGCCGAAGGTCCCGTCCACGTACACACCGCCATCCCGGACGGCCAGCGCATCGACAACCTCGGCGCCCATCACGGGCACATGAGACAACGCCGGATCGAGCACACTCATGCCGAGCCCCCCCCGCCGCGATCGACGCTGCGCTCGCCCCCACGATCACCATTCGGCGCCAGGGCCGGGCCGCGCGGCGGCGCCTTGCGGGCGCGTTCCAGCAAGAGCTGCTTCTTTTTCTGCTGTGCCGCCGGCTCCCAGATCTGGAACGTCCGTCCCTTCCCGACGAACGCGGCCTGATCGGTAATGCCGGCGTGCTCCATGAAGTCGCGAGGCAACACGATGCGTCCGGTCTGATCATAAGGCAGTTGCTGACTGGAGCCGAACACCAGCTCGGTCAGCTCGTCGATGTCCGGCGAGAACGTCGGCTGGGTATCGAGGCCTTCACTCAGGCTTTTGAGGAAGTCCATGCCGCACCCCTCGATACAGGGGGCGGTGAACGACGGGTACAGGACGACGCCCTGGAACTCCTGGTCCTTGAGCGCGGCACGAAACGATGCCGGAACGGAGACCCGTCCCTTGCTGTCCACTTTGTTGGTGATTGTGGACAGGAACAGCCCCATGGCCGTTCGCCTTTCATTCCGTGTGTTTTGGCCTGGCTGGGTCCCGCTGGTTCGCTCTCCGTCCTGGATGCTCCACGCCCACCGATCCCGAACGGGATCGATATGGTATCGCATGGGATTTCATGGGCGTCAATGCCTCGACGGCCTTCGCTCATGGGATACTAAAACAGATACAGGGCGCAACAAGATATTGAGAAGGAAAATGAAAGAGACGGCACAAGCCGTTGGTAATAAGATGCGAATCGCAATGCCATCTGGCACTACGCCGAAGATCGTTCTTCTTTTGTTCTAAAGACTCAAAACAGGCCCCGGCATGGGATTTCATGGACGCAGCCACCCGTCCACACGAGCCCAAAAGGGACCCGGCCGGGTCGATTTCGCGGCAGGGCGCCGCCTGTTTTCGTGATTTCGCTGTATTTTCGGACTAACATCGTTTTGCGGGATTGACTGTCTGAAGCGGGGCATCCATGACAAAAATGGTCGCGGTGGCGGGGTACATATGGGGCGAGATGATTAAGAACGCCGGGTCGACGGTGGTGGCCAGCATCTCAACGCTGCTGACCTCCGGTGGTCTGACGTACCCCCTGAATTTCTACGATGCGTGCCAACTCTGGAAGGCCCAGGTTGGCAACCGCAAGCCCTGGGATCACAAGCGCCATATCAAAAGCACATACGGGGACTGGTCCACCGACGCCACGTCGGGAAAGAGTTACGGCTTCGACATTTGGTCCAACGTCCATTACGGCTACGTCGGTCGCGCCGCCGGGTTCTGGACGTACGTCCTCAAAGCCGGGGCCGGGCATGCCCAGCTCCAGGCCGGCACATCGCCGCCGGGGTACTGGTCGCGGCGGTTCAAGCGTATAGGGGATGCCGACTTTCTGGCCGCGTTCGACGACCCAAAGGACCAGGCCGCGATCGAACTGGGGGCCCGGCTGTGGGACACCTACGGCAAAACACTGACGGTTCAGCAGCTCATCGACGCGGTGCGTGCCGATGCGGCCGCGTTGAACACCAAATAGACGGCAGACTCGATCATGCGAACATCGATCCTAGTCCTGGCCGGCATGGGACTCGTGGGGGCGCTGGCCGTGGCCCTGTTTCGCGGCCCGAGCCGGCCCGACGATGCCGCCCTGCTGGCGCACTTGGACCGTCACCGGGCCGCGCTGACCGAGGTTGGCGAGGCTCTGCTCCAGCGCCCGCCCGGAACCACCCTGGACACCGAATCGGCCGACTCGACGGACGACCCGCTGACCCCACGGCTCAGGGCCGCGAACGTAACGCTGGCCGCCCACGACCCCACCCTCGGCGGGGTCGCGTTTCCGGTCTACAGCGCCGGGATCAGCGTCTCGGGCCTGGAGAAGGGCCTGCTGTACCAAGCCCCGGGTGAAGAGCCGGCCGGCGGCACCTGGGTCGCGGATCTGGATGACGCCTTTGCCGCCGCCCGCGCAGCGCAGGCCTCAGACCAGGGACTCGACGCGCTGTTCCTCCGGCGCATCGAGGACCACTGGACGTTGTACTTGCACGCGTTCTGAGGGGCCGGGCCCCGGTGGCAAAGAGCCGGCCTCATCGCCGCCGCGCGCGTCGCACCACACGCGGCAACGGGGTGCGGCGTTACGTCTGGGTGGCCAGCCAGACCAGGGCGTCCTCGAGGGTGGGGGCAATGTGGGTGTCGATCGCGACGTTCACCTGTTCGAAAACGTCCCGGACCAGGGGCATCACCGCCTCCGCGGTTTCCGAGGTCGAAACATAGCTGACGGAGAGGCGCCACACCCGCGCCCGCGTCAGGAGCTCGGCCTGCTGGAACAGGCCGTGCGCATCTGTGCTGCGGATTGCCTCCCGCAGGTCCATGACGACCAGACTGTGCCCCGGCAGCACGATCCGGGGCAGGAAGCGTTCCAGACACACCGCGAAATCGCCCGAGGAAAACTCACCGTGAATGGCGAACGCGAGCGCCGTCCGACCATCGGGCAAGGGATGCTGCCGCACGACGACCGTGCATGCGGCATGGTGTTCGATCAGCGCTTCCGTCACGACGTGCCATCCCTCTCCGACCAAACGCCTGGGCGCCCCTGTCCGGCTCCCCGGTCCAGGCGCCCCCGACGCAGGCGCAATCCGCCCCCCCGCCACCGCTCTGACGGGTTCGGCTCCCATTGCCCCGCGCCGCGGCGTTCAGCCGCCCCCGGAGGGAGTATCACCTGAAGGCCTACTCAAAAACATAGGGATATTCTTGCCATGACACGATCGGAGGACATCGTGACACGGTATAAGTCTGTCACGCCGTTACAACACCCTTATGGGGGCCATTACTTCGGATCGCGCCCCTCGTTTGGCGGCGTCTTGCTAAAGAACAGCGTCACCGTCCCCAGCGTGAAGCCCCATTTCGAGACCGTGGCCCGGTTGATGAGCACTCCGCCGGGCTGGAGCCACATCCAGTCATCGAACCGAACCTTCCAGGGTGTGGAGCCGATCGGCAGCGTCATGGTGTAGGTCCAGTTCAGGGCATTGCCGGCGATCTGGCCGGACGCCACGCCGATGATGTCCTCGGCCCGGCCCTCGTACCGATCCGATCCCGTCCGGGTGATGCGCCAGACCCGGCGGTCCGTCTCGCCGTCCGCATAGTCGAAATGCTCATCGAGGGTCAGCGTCTCGCCGTCCCACGTGCCGTCGATCTCGACCCGCAACTGGCGGCGCAAGGTGCCGAAGCGATCGACGAAAATGCCCCAGGCATAGGTTTTGCCCGGAAAGTACTCTTCCAGGAAGAGCGTGGGCTCGGCGGCGGCAAAGTCTTGCGGTTTCATGTCGTCGCACCCCGTCAGGATTGTGATAACAGACAAAAGGAGACCAGCGGTCAGAAGGGCGCGCAAACGCCCCCATCGGAACGGGCTCAGCCCTCTGGACCAACGCGAACCGGCGCCCGATATGGGCCCCAACGCGGGCCCCAATACGACCTGTGTCTTGAGCATGGAGCGTCCCTCCCGTCTTGGCCGGGCTCCGCGTGTCTCAGACCGGGCGGTCGGCCCGGATCTGCACAACGTCGATACTTCCGAACGCGAAGCCGGCCTTGCAGTAATCCAGGTAGTACAGCCACAGGCGCCGGAAGCGATCGTCGAACCCTGCGCCGGAGGCAAGGATATCCGGCCACGCGGCCTCAAACGCCGCCCGCCACAGGTCGAGCGTGCGGGCATAGTCCAGACCGAACGCGCGTTCGTCCGCCACCGTCAGGCCGGCCTCCGCGAGACCGGCGCGCAGGTGCCCCTTGGTGGGCAGCATGCCGCCCGGAAACACGTGGGTCTGGATGAAGTCCGGCGTGCGCCGGTAGTCCTCGAACCGGGCGTCCTCGATGGTGATGGCTTGCAGCGCGACCCGGCCGCCCGGCTTCAGGCGCGCGGCCAGGGTCCCGAAATACGCCGGCCAATGCGCTTCCCCGACCGCCTCCACCATCTCGATGGAAGCGATCGCGTCATACTGGCCCGTCACGTCGCGGTAGTCACACAGGTCCAGGGTCACCTGATCCGCCAGCCCAGCCCGCGCCATGCGGGCGCGGGCGTAGGCCAACTGTTCGCGGGACAGCGTGATCCCGGTCACCCGCGCGCCGAACTCCCGCGCCGCGATCTCGGCGAAGCCACCCCAGCCGCAGCCGATCTCCAGCACGTGCCGGCCCGGCCGCAGATCCAGGTCGCGACACATCTGGCGGTACTTGTTCGCTTGGGCCTCCTCCAGTGAATCCTCCGGCCGCGCCCACAGCGCCGCCGAGTAGGTCATGCCGGGGTCGAGCCATGCGCCGTAGAACGCATTCCCAAGATCGTAGTGATAGGCGATGTTGCGCCGGCTGCCCGCCCGCGTGTTGGCCCGCCGCCGGTGCCGCAAGAGGTGGCTCAGCCGCCCCAGGGCGGAGCCGAGACCGGCGATGGACACCCGGTCGTCGTTCGCCAAGGCGAGGCTCAGCACGGCGGTCCGGTCCGGCGTGTCCCACAACCCGTCGACGTAGCCGGTGCCGAAACCGACCGCACCGCCCAGCAGCAGGCGCCGCGCGGCGACGGGCGACCGCAGAACAACCTCCGCCTCCGGGCCGGGCTCTGCGCCCACGTACCGACGCGCCCGCCCGTCCGGACCGACCAGGGTCAGCCGGCCCCGCCGCAGTTGGCGGGCCAGACGATCCACAGCCCACAGCCAGAGCGCCCCCTCACCGGGCAGGCCCTGGGTCACCCGGGACACGGACACGGCGGGGGGGGATGGTGCGCCGGGAAACGGCGCGGTCGGATCGGCAACGCGGACAGCGGCGGAGCGGTCGGACATGGCGTCGGGCCTCATGCAGGGATCAGAATGAGTTGAGGGCGGGGCGTCCGGTCAGGAGCCGGCGCAGGACGGCGGGGCCTCTCCGTCGGGCGGGACCACGGTCACCAGACGGGCGGGCGCCGGATCCCGGGGCACCAGCCGCACCCCCTTCAGCCAGAGTCGCAGCGCTTCCCAATGGATGCCGACGATCACCTTCAGGGTCATCAGGGGATGCCGGGCCAGCGCGCCGGCCAGCGTTCGCCCGCTCAAGGGCACGCGGCGGCCGGCGAAGGCGGCGTGCAGCAGCGGCCCCTCGGCGTCGGTCTGCTCGATGGCGACCGCGACCCGGTCATCGGGCGGGCGGATCTTGAAGTGATAGGTCGTCTCCATGGCGATGAAGGGCGACACGAAGAACCGCTTCGCGCAGGTCTGGCGCACCACGACCCCCGCAGCCCCCGGGCGGTTCGCCGGGGGATCGGTGACCGGGATCAGGTAGCAATGCCGCTCCCCCATCGTGTTGTTGACCTCGTGCAACACGGCGCCCAGCCGCCCGTCCGGCCGGTAGCAGAAGAACTCCGTCAGCGGATTGAACGCATAGCCCCAGAGGCGCGGATAGCTCAGCACCCGGATCGGCCCGCCGCCGAGGTCGATACCACCGGCCGCCAGTTCGGCCTCGACCCAGGCGCGCAACGAGCCGCCGTCGCCCGGCCCGTGGTCCCGATCGTGGAAGCTGACCGGAGCGAACCGGTTATGGCCGAAGCCCGGCAGGGTCCGATCCAGGCGCGGCAGTTCGTCCAGGTCCAGCAACAGGGAGAACACGCGGTAGCGCAGGCGGTGGTGCCGCGGTTTCAGCCGGCGGTGGATGACGGTTCCCATGTAGAGGGCGGAGGCGAACGCGGGCTCTGTCATGCGGCGGCCTCGCCGGGTCGCGTTCCCATCGGATCGGCCCCTAGCACATCGCCCACCCGGATGCGGCCATTCGGATTCGGCACCGTCCAGGGCCGGGCGACGCCACCCAGCGCCTCCGCAACGGCGAGACCGGCCTGAAGGCCGTCCTCGTGGAACCCCGCGCCCATATAGGCGCCGCAGAACCACGTCCGCCGATGCCCTTGCAGCCGCCAGACCTGATCCTGCGCGGCCAGCGCGGCATCGTCGAAGACCGGGTGATCGTAGAGAAACCCGCGAATCACGCTGCCGTCCGCCGGCTCGCGCGGCGGGTTGAGCGTGACGAACAGGGGTTTCGGCGACGCGATCCCCTGCAACCGGTTCATCCAATAGGTCACACAGACGCGCGGCGTATCGTCGCTGGCGTCGGTTGTGCCGATCACATTCCAACTCGCCCAGGCCCGGCGTGCGCGCGGCATCAGGCTCGGGTCGCTGTGCAGGATGGCCCGGTTGCGGGTATAGCGGAACCCGGTCAGCACGGTGCGCTCCCGATCGTCGGCGTCGGCCAGCAGCGCCAGCGCCTCGTCGGCATGACAGGCCAGCACGACATCATCGAACATGTGGGTGTCGCCGTGCCGGTCCTCCACCACGACGCCCCCCTGCACCCGGCGGATACGGTTGATCCGCGCGTTCAGGTGGATCCGGTCGGCGAAGGGCGCCGTCAGGCGGTGCACGTACTCCCGGCTTCCCCCGGTCACGGTGCGCCAGATCGGACGGTCCAGCAGTTTCAACAAGCCGTGGTTCTGGAAAAACTGAATAAAGGCGGCCGCCGGATAGGCGCGCATGTCCGCCGTGGGTGTGGACCAGATCGCCGCGCCCATGGGCAAAAGGTGGTCCTCGATGAATGCGTCGCTGTAGCCATGGGTCGTAAGGTATTCCCCCAGCGTAACGTGGCGCGACCATGGGCTCTCCAGGAAGGCCGGCGCCTGGCGGTAGAACCGCACGAGGTCGCGCAGCATGGCCCAGAAGCGGAGGCTGACGGCGTTGCGGGGGCGCGCCAGAAGGCCCCCCAACCCGGTGCCGGCGTACTCCAGCCCGCCATCGCGGAGCGAAGCTGAAAAGCTCATGTCGCTGTCGTGCGTCGGCACACCCAGATGTTGGAACAGCGCGACCAGGTTGGGGTAGGTCTGTTCGTTGTAGACGATGAACCCTGTGTCCACGGGAATCCGGCCGCCGTCCGGCCCCGGTGCGTCGACGGTGTTGGAGTGTCCGCCGATATAATCGCCGCGCTCGAACACGGTGACGTCATGCGCCTGGGACAGCAACCACGCCGCCCCCATGCCGGCAATGCCTGTGCCCACCACGCCGATGCGCCGCCGTGGCCGGTCGGTCCCCGTGGCGCCGTCTTCGGGTCCTCTCGTGGTCGTCGTCATGGCGTGCGGCACCCCTTCCCTATCGTTTAGCGGCATCGTTTAGCGGTCGCGTTGAGCGGCTCGGCGCGTCCGGGGACCGGGGACGATCCCGTCCCCACGCCCACACCCATGGATTACGGAAGGGTTGGCGCACCAGATCACTCTGGGCGGGCTCCCCCGCTCTCAGGAGAAAAGAGTCCGGCCGGAAGGAAGCGGAATGGGTTGCATCGGCCGGGCCTGAGCCCAATCATCTACATCGGACGGAGGGGTCCGAACAGACGGGGAGACCGTCGCGTGTTTTCGTGAACGCGCGGTGATCCAGGGCCCACTCTCACCGTAGGACCTCGTGCATGACGACACGTTCTTATCTCGAGCCCCCGGCGCAGACCGCCTCAGCGCCGTCACGACGTGGGCCGCGTTGCCCAGGGAGGCAGCCATGACGCGCGTTGCCGTCGATGGCGAGGCTCTCGCCGGCATGATCCGATCCGTCGCGACCTCGCACGACCGGAGCGCGTTCGCCGCCCTGTTTGCCCACTTCGGCCCCCGGCTGAAGGGGTTTCTGATGCGACAGGGCGCCACCGACGCCGAGGCCGATGATCTGGCCCAGGACGTCATGCTGACGGTGTGGCGCAAGGCGGACCAGTTCGACGCGGCAAAGGCGGCGGCCAGTACGTGGATTTTCACCATCGCACGCAACCGGCGGATCGACGTCCTGCGCCGGGAGCGCCGACCGGAACCCGATCCGGACGACCCGATGCTGGTGGGCGAGCCGGAACCCTCGGCGGAGGCCCATATGTCCACGGCCCAGGCCCAGGTTCGTATTCGCGACGCCATGGCCACGTTGCCGCCGGAACAGGTCGAGGTGCTGACGCTGTCGTTTTACGAGGACTTGCCCCATTCGGAGATCGCCGAACGCCTGGGGATTCCGTTGGGAACGGTAAAATCGCGGTTGCGTCTGGCCTTTCGCAAGGTCAAGGCGCTCGTGGGAGAAGAGTTGGCATGACCGTCAAGCATCATCCCAGTGAGGCGCTGCTCCTCGCCTATGCCGCCGGGCATGTGGGCGAGGGCGTGTCCCTGCTGGTCGCGACCCATTTAACCTATTGCCCGGCCTGCCGCGCGGCGGTGGCCGAAGCCGAAGCCGTGGGCGGCGCCCTTCTGGAAGAGGCGCTGCCGGTCTCGATGAACGAAGGAGCGCTGGCCGCCGTTCTGGATCGCCTCGAGTCGGGAAACGACGGCATCCTCCCGGCGAGGACAGCGCCCACCGCCCACACGCCCCATGCCCACACGCCCGCCCGGCCAAGCACGCCACCGCGCGGCGGCCACGCCCATCAGGCCACCCTTGACCTGCCGGCCCCCCTGCGCTCCTACGTCGGCGACCTGTCCGGCGTCCGCTGGCAGTGGATGGCGCCCGGCATTCGTCAGGTCGATGTGACCCAACGCCCGCGCGGGCGCGACACCGCCAAGATTCTCCGCATCGCCCCGGGCCGCGTGCTGCCCCGTCACGGTCATATGGGCCTGGAGCTGACGTTGGTCCTCCACGGCTCGTTCACCGATGAACAGGGCCGGTTCACGGCGGGTGATCTGGCGGAACTCGACCAGGACGCCGACCACCAGCCCATCGCCGACTCCGGCGAGGAGTGCATCTGCCTGATCGGCACCGATGCCCCCCTGCGCTTCTCCGGCTTCGTGCCCCGCATGATTGCCCCGATGCTCGGGTTCTAATCCGGGGGGCCGGGACGAACGAGCCGATGCCCGACACGACTCTTGCCCTTGAAGGGCCGGTGCGCGCCGGCGTCTTCCTCGGCCTGTTCGCGGCCATGGCGCTGTGGGAGGCCTGGACCCCCCGGCGCCGCGATACCCTCCGCCGGGGCCGCTGGCCGCACAATATCGCGCTGATCGTCGTGGACTCGGTCGCCCTGCGGCTGGTGCTGCCCCTCCTGGCGGTCGAGGCCGCGCTACGGGCGGAGGCCCACGGATGGGGCCTGCTGAACCTCCTGGACGTGCCGCTGTGGCTGGCCCTGCCCGTCTCCGTGCTGGCGCTCGATCTCGCGATCTACGCCCAGCACGTCGCATTCCACCATGTGCCGGTGTTGTGGCGGCTGCACCGGGTGCACCACACCGACACGGCGGTGGACGTCACCACCGCGCTGCGCTTCCACCCGGTCGAGATCGTGCTGTCGATGGCCATCAAGATGGCGGTGGTCATCGCCCTCGGTGCCCCGGCGGTCGCGGTGCTGGTGTTCGAGGTGCTGCTGAACGGCGCGGCGCTGTTCAACCACGGCAACGTCGCCCTGCCCGCCCGCCTGGACCGCAGCCTGCGCCGGGTCGTGGTGACGCCCGACATGCACCGGGTGCACCACTCCGTTCACCCCCACGAGACGAACAGCAACTACGGCTTTGCCCTGTCCTGGTGGGATCGAATGTTCGGCACCTACACGGCCCAGCCGGCGGACGGCCACACCGCCATGACCCTGGGTCTGGCGGTGTTCCGCGCCCCCGGCGACGGCCGGCTCGACCGCCTTCTGATCCAGCCGCTGCATACCGAAGCACCGGAGCAGACACCTCCGCCGGACTCCGCCTAAACCCGGACGGTGTCTCGCCCACGGGATCCCGTGCGCCCTACTCCGCCGCCTGGGCCGGAGCCGGCGGCTCCCACCGCAGCACAGGGTTGCGCGCCGCCTTGGTCTCGTCCAGACGGCGGCGTGGCGTGTGCCGGGGCGCCCCGGTGAAGAACGCGGCGTCGCCCGCCTTCGCCTTGTCCGCCAGAGCCAGGACCGCGTCACAGAAGGCGTCGACGCTCTCCTTGCTCTCGGTCTCGGTCGGTTCCATCAGCATGGCGCCATGGACGACGAGCGGGAAGTACATGGTCATGGGATGGAAGCCCTCGTCGATCATCGCCTTGGCGAAGTCGAGCGTGGAGACCCCCGTGCCCTTCAGGAACCGGTCGTCGAACAGGGCCTCGTGCATGCACGGCCCCTCGAACGACGGCGTCAGCGTCTCGCGCAGGCGGGCCATCACGTAGTTGGCGTTCAGCACCGCGTCGCCGGAGGCCTGCCGCAGCCCGTCCACGCCCATGCTCATCATGTAGGACAGGGCGCGCACGAACACGCCGAACTGGCCGTGGAAGCCCTTCATGCGGCCGAACGGCTGCATGTCGCCCTCCACATGCTCCACCAGCCGATAGCCGGCGCCGTCCGCGACGATGTGCGGCAGGGGCGCGAACGGCGCCAGCGCGCCGCTCAGCACGGTGGGACCAGCCCCCGGCCCGCCGCCGCCGTGCGGGGTGGAGAACGTCTTGTGCAGGTTGATGTGCATCGCGTCGGCCCCCAGGTCGGCGATGCGCACCCGGCCGACGATGGCGTTGAAGTTCGCCCCATCGAGGTAGAAGTACGCGCCGGCCTCGTGCACCGCCGTCGAAAGCTCCAGGATATCGGACTCGAACAGGCCGCAGGTGTTGGGGTTGGTCAGCATCACCGCCGCCACCCGGTCGTCCAACGCGGCCTTGAACGCGTCGACATCCACGCGCCCCCGGTCGTTGCCCGGAATGCCGCGCACCTGGAAGCCGCACAGCGCGGCCGTCGCCGGGTTGGTGCCGTGCGCCGAGTCCGGCACCAGCACGACCCGCCGCTCGTCGGCGCCGCGCGCGTCCAGCGCGGCGCGGATCGCCTGCATGCCGCACAGTTCGCCGTGAGCCCCGGCGCCGGGGGACAACGCGACCGCTTCCATGCCGGTCAGGCCGAGCAGCCAGTCGCTCAGGTGCCCCATGGCGGCCAGGGCACCCTGCACCGTGGATTCCGGCTGGAACGGGTGCAGATCGGCGAAGCCGGGCAGCCGGGCCATGCGCTCGTTCAGGCGCGGGTTGTGCTTCATGGTGCAGGAGCCGAGCGGATAGAACCCGGCGTCGATGGCGTAGTTCTTCTGCGACAGGCGCGTGTAATGGCGCACCACCTCGGGTTCGCTCAGGCCGGGCAGGCCAATGGGACCGGACCGCGCCACCCCGCCCAGGCGGTCGGGGCGGTCGTCGGGCTCCGGCAGATCCACGCCGCACTTGTCGGGGCTGCCCTGTTCGAAAATCAACGGTTCCTCGATGACGAGGCCCCGGTTGCCGGTGACGGTGGGGGAATCCAGGGTCATCGCAGCACCTCCGTCAGGGCGGACACCAGCGCCTCGATATCGGCGGTGTCGGTGGTCTCGGTCGCACAGAGCAGCAGGCCGTCCGCCAGCTCCGGATAGGTCGGGTAGAAGCGCGACAGCGGCACACCGGCCAGCACGCCGCGCTCGGCCAGCGCATCGACCACGCCGGCGGCGTTCTGTCCGGGCAGGCGCACCATGACCTCGTTGAAGAAGTGGCGCGGCACGACCTTAAGGCCCGGCACCCGCTCCAGGGCCTCGACCATCTCCACCGCCTTCATGTGGTTCAGGCGCGCCAGGCGCGTGAACCCGGCCTCGCCCAGCAAGGTCATGTGGATGGTCCAGGCCAGCGCGATCAGGCCGCTGTTGGTGCAGATGTTGGACGTCGCCTTTTCGCGGCGGATATGCTGCTCGCGCGTGGACAGGGTCAGCACCCAACCCCGGCGGCCCTCCTCGTCCACCGTCTCGCCGGCCAGGCGGCCCGGCATGTGGCGGACGTACTTCTTCCGGGTTGCGAACAGACCGACGCCCGGGCCGCCGAAGTTCAGCGGACTGCCGATGGCGTGGCCTTCGCCCACCACGATGTCCGCACCCATGGCCCCCGGCGGGGTCACGAGCCCCAGTGACACCGGTTCCGCCACCGCCACGACCAGCAGCGCGCCCTCGGCGTGGCATTCCGCCGCCAGGGCCGACAGATCGGCGAGATTGCCGTAGAAATCCGGGTTCTGCACCACGACACAGGCCGTCTGCGCCGTCACCCGGCCCATCAGATCCTCGACGCCCAGCGGATCGGGGGCGAGGCACTCGGTCTCGATGTCGGTGTAGCGCAGGAAGGACTCGGTCACGGCCCGGTAGTGCGGATGCACCCCGCCGGACAGCAGGACATGCTTGCGCCGGGTGATGCGGCAAGCCATGGCCGCCGCTTCCGCGACACCGGTCGCGGCGTCGTACATGGAGGCGTTGGCCACCTCCATCCCCGTGATGAGCGCCACCTGTGTCTGGAACTCGAACAGGTATTGCAGCGTGCCCTGGCTGACCTCGGGCTGATACGGCGTGTAGGCGGTCAGGAACTCGCCACGCTGGATCAGGTGATCGACCGCCGCCGGGATATGGTGGCGGTAGGCGCCCGCGCCCAGGAAGGACGGCACCGATCCCGCCGCCACGTTGCGCGCGGCCAGTGCGGACAGTTGCCGCTCCACGGCCATTTCGGTGGCGTGCGGCGGCAGGCCGTCGAACCCATCGGGGCCGGTCCACGCGGCCGGCGGCACATCGCGGAACAGATCATCCACCGAAGCGGCGCCGATGCGCGCCAGCATGGCGCGCCGGTCGTCATCGGTCAGGGGCAGATAACGCATGAAGCGGGGTCCTCGGATCGGGAAAGGTCGCGGGCGGACCGCCCGGATCGGTGCGGCTTAGGCCGGGTGGGCTGCTCCCCGGACCGGGAACAGCCCGCGCGCGGGTTCAGTCCAGGCCGGCGACGAAGGAGTCGTAAGCCTCCTGGTCCATCAGGTCGTCGAGTTCGCTGGTGTCGGACAGCGTCATCTTGAAGAACCAGCCATCGTCCATCGGGGACTCGTTGACCGTCGCCGGTGCGTCGGCGAGATCGGCGTTGCCCTCGATGACGGCGCCGGACACGGGCGCATAGACCTCGCTGGCGGCCTTGACCGATTCGATCACGGCGGCCTCGTCGCCCTTGGCGAGCGTCTTGCCGGCCTCCGGCACCTCGACGAACACCACGTCGCCGAGCTGTTTCTGCGCGTAATCGGTAATCCCCACGGTGGCGGTGTCGCCGTCCACGGCGATCCACTCATGATCCTCGGTGAAGTAAAGCGTGCTCATGGCAGCCAGAACCCCCTGTTGACGAACGATAGTATAGTCTGCGGGAAGCCCGCCGCGGGCTCCGGCTCAGCCCCGGTGCTGGCGCGGCGGCGTGAAGGGCAGCGAGACGACGCGGGCCGGCAGGGCACGCCCGCGCACCATCAGATCAAGCTCGGTGCCCGGCGCGGCAAGCGGGGCGGGCACATAGCCCATGGCCACCGGCCCCTCGACGGTCGGGCCGAAGCCGCCGCTGGTGACGACGCCGATGGCCTCGCCACCCGGGGCGTGGATCGGCGTTCCGGCCCGCGCGGGCGCCCGGCCCTCGGGCCGGATGCCCACCCGCTTGCGGCCGGGGCCATCGCGCAGCTGTTCCAGAATGATCTCGGCGCCCGGGAAGTCCCCCGCCTCCCGGCGGGCCTTGCCGAGGGTCCAGGCCAGATCGGCCTCGATCGGCGTGGTGGTGGTGTCGATGTCGGAGCCATAGAGGCACAGACCGGCCTCCAACCGCAGCGAATCGCGAGCACCCAGGCCGATCGGCGCCACGTCCTCGTGCGCCAGCAGGGTGCGGGCCAGATCCTCGGCCGCATCGGCGGGCACGCTGATCTCGAACCCGTCCTCCCCGGTGTAGCCGGAGCGGGTGACGAAGCACGGCACGCCCCGGATCTCCAGCGCGCAGGCGTCCATGAAGCGCATGGTCGCGACCTCCGGCGCCAGAGTCTCCAGCACGGCGGCCGCCGCCGGCCCCTGAAGCGCCAGCAGCGCATGCTCGGTCAACTCGACGAGATCGACGTCCGTCAGATGGGCGCGCAGGTGGGCGATATCCTCGGCCTTGCACGCGGCGTTCAGCACCGCGAACAGGTGGTCGCCCGCGTTGGCGACCATCAGGTCGTCGAGGATGCCGCCGGTCTCGTTCAGCAGCAGGGTGTAACGCTGGCGGCCGGGCTTCACCGCGCGGATGGCGCCCGGCACGATGCGTTCCAGCGCACCGGCCGGATCGTCCCCGGTCAGGCGAACCTGCCCCATGTGGGAAACGTCGAACAACCCAGCCTTGGCGCGGGTGTGCAGGTGCTCCTTCAGCACCCCGGCCGGGTACTGCACCGGCATGGCGTAGCCGGCGAACGGCACCATCTTGCCGCCCAACTCCCGATGCAGGGCGTCGAGGGGGGTGGTGCGAAGCGGAGGCTCGGACGGAGAGGCGGCGGACTCGGACACGATGGCGGTTCCCTTGTCACAGCGGGCGATGGACGCCCTGGGAGAGCAACAAAGACCGGCGGTTCCGGACCGACGATCCCTTGCCCCCCTCTGTCATGGAACCTGAAAGATTGACCGGACCGGTGGAGCGGTGAACGCCCGCGCGGCGGCTTACATCTTCGGTGAGGCACGCACCAACCAAGGCTGGCACGCACCCGCTTTCCAGAGTCCCGCGTCCGCGCGGTCCTTTTGCCTGAGAGTTTCCGGGGGCGGTTGCTCCTTCGGCGCCGATCGCCCTCGCCCTCTTCAGGGCGGATGACGGCCGGTCTCTCCCACGCGGACGGTCCGGGTATCTGGGTCAGAGAATAGGGATGTCCGGGCCAAGGTCAACCGCTCACGGTGTGGGCGCGTTCCCGCCCGCCCGGTCCAGGTCCAGAGTCACCACCAACGGGGCGTGGTCGGAGGGCGGGATCCAGTCGCGCGCCTCGTGCAGCACCTCCCACCCGGTCAGCGCCGGCGCGAGCGGTGGCGTGACCCAAACGTGATCCAGCCGCCGCCCCTTGTTGGCCGCGCGCCAGTCCCCGGCGCGGTAGCTCCACCAGGTGAACACCGGCTGGTCGGGCGGCGCCAGGGCGCGCACCGCGTCCACCCACAGCAGGCTGGAGCGCAGGCGACCCAGCCGCTCGATCTCGACCGGGGTGTGGGTGACGACGCGCGACAGGCGCTTGTGGTTCCACACGTCGCGCTCCAGCGGCGCCACGTTCAGGTCACCGCACAGCACGATGCGATCAAGCCGGCCGAAATAGGCCGCGTACCACTCCGCCACGGCATCCAGAAACGCCAACTTGTCGGCGAACTTCGGGTTCGTCTCCGGGTCCGGCACATCCCCGCCCGCCGGCACGTACAGGCAATGAATGTCGAGGTCCAGAGCGGGCACCTGCGCCAGGATCAGCCGCGCGTCGGGGCGCCCCAGCCCGTCCTGGCGGCGAATCCCGTCCAGGGGATAGCGCGACAGGATCGCCACGCCGTTGTAGCCCGGCATGCCGTAGATGGCTTGATGCGGATAGCCCAGCTCCGCGAAGGCCTCGGCCGGGAACAGGTCGTCGCGGACCTTGGTTTCCTGAAGGCACAGGACGTCCGGCGCCGTCTCTTCCAGCAGGCGGAGCACCTGCGGCAACCGACGGCGGACCGAATTGACGTTCCAGGTGACGACGCGCACGCGGGACGATGGGGCCTGGGCCGGGGGCGGCTCATCCGGAGTCACGGCGGGACGGGGCCCCCTCAGTCGCCGAAGATCATGTCGAAGGGCACGGCGTAGTTGACCGACAGGTTCTCGATGCCCGGGTTCCGGTCGCCGAGTTCGGCGTTGGAGATGTGGTGATAGACCACGCCCAGCCGGCTGCCGTTGTCGAACTGCCACGCGGCCTCGATGCCGGTGCGGAACTCCAGCGGATAGCCCAGGTCTCGGCCGTTGCCCTCGTTGTAGTAGCCCAGGGCGGTGTTGGGCGTGACGACGAAATGATCGCCGAAGAACACGTCGAGGGCGACCCCACCGTAGCCGTAGAACGCGCCCCGGTCGGACACCTCGATGCCGGTGATCGGCGTGAACCGCCACAGCTTGTAGGGCAGGCGCGCCTCCACCCGAAACATGGAGACGGTGGAGTTGCCGTGGTCGTTCTCGTTGTCGAGATTGACGTTGTAGGCGCCGGCACCAAAGGCGATGCGCGCCGGCTCCGGCGGCCCTTCCGCCCACAGGTCGTTGCCCCGGATGGCGTCGCCCACCAGCCCGGCGCCGATCACGCCCAGCGCGCCGATGGCGATCATGTTGAAATCGGAATCGGCCCGCGCGGGCGTCGTCGGGAGCGTGGTGACGCTCACGGCGGCGATCGTCCCGATGGCCAGTGCCGCCGTCCGAAGGGGTGTGATTCTCACAATTGGTCTCCCGCCCTGCCCTTTTCTCGTCCGTCCCGGGCACCATATCCGCTCCGCGCGCGCAGGCCAACGGGGTCGCGCGCCCGATACCCTACGCGCCGATCAGGTGATGACGGTCGGGCTGTCGCGGCCGGTGCGGGCCTGGATCCCGGCCAGGGCGTCGGCGGTGGCGATCAGGTCGGCCAGCGCGGCCTGCGTCTCCAGGTCCTGGCGGGCGGGATCGTCCTCGGGCCGTTCGATGTAGACGCGCAAGGTGGCCCCGGCCGTCCCCGTGCCCGACAGGCGGTAGACAATGCGGGCGCCGTCCTCGAACAGCACGCGCACGCCCTGCTTGGCGGCGGTGGAACCGTCCACCGGATCGGTGTAGGCGAAATCGTCGGCCAGCATGACCATGCGGCCGCCCTGCACCGTGCCGAACAGGCCGCTCAGGCTGGCGCGCAGATCGGCCATCAAAGTATCGGCCTGGCCGCTCGGCAGATCCTCGTAGTCGTGGCGGGTGTAGTAGATGCGGCCGCACTGGCGCCACAGGTCGCGCACCAACTCTTCCACCGTCTTGCCGGTCGCCGCCACCAGATTGAGCCAGAACAGCACGGCCCACAGACCGTCCTTTTCCCGCACATGGTCGGAGCCGGTGCCGAAGCTTTCCTCGCCGCACAGGGTCGCCTTGCCGGCGTCCAGCAGGGTCCCGAAGAACTTCCAGCCGGTCGGCGTCTCGAAGCAGGGAATGCCGAGCGTCTCCGCCGCGCGGTCGGCGGCGCGGCTGGTCGGCATGGAGCGGGCCACCCCCGCGATCCCGCGCGCGTATCCGGGCGCATGCGTCGCGTTCAGGGTCAGCACGGCCAAGCTGTCGCTGGGCGTCACATAGAACCGCCGGCCCAGGATCATGTTGCGGTCGCCGTCGCCGTCGCTGGCGGCGCCCATGTCGGGGGCGTCGTCGCCGAACAGCGCCGCGACCAGATCATGGGCGTGGACCAGATTGGGGTCCGGATGGCCCTCGCCGAAGTCGTCCAGTGGCACGCCGTTGATGACGCTGCCCTTGGCCGCGCCCAGGCGGTTCTCCAGAATTTCCGTCGCATAGGGACCGGTCACGGCGTGCATGGCGTCGAAGCACATGCGGAAGCCGCCCTGGAACAGCGCGCGGATGGCGTCGAAGTCGAACAGCGTTTCCATCAACGCGGCGTAGTCCGCCACCAGATCGATCACCTCGACCACCATGCCATCGACGTCGGTCTCGCCCAGCACGGACAGATCGACCTCGGGCGTGTCGAGGATACAGTATTCGCCGATCGTCTGGGTGCGCTCGTAGATGGCATCGGTAATCCGCTCCGGCGCCGGCCCGCCGTTCGACGGGTTGAACTTGATGCCGAAATCACCGTCCGGCCCGCCCGGATTGTGACTCGCGGACAAGATGATGCCGCCCCAGGCTTGCCGGGCACGGATCACGCAGGAGGCGCCCGGCGTGGACAGCAGCCCATTCTGGCCGACCAGCACGCGGGCGATGCCGTTGGCAGCGGCCATGCGCAGAATGGTCTGGATCGCGGCCGTGTTGTGGAACCGGCCATCCCCGCCCAAGACCATCGTGGCCCCCTGGCGGCCGGGCACGGAATCGAAAATGGCCTGAACGAAGTTTTCCAGGTACCGGGGCGTGCGGAACACCGTCACCTTCTTCCGCAAGCCGGACGTGCCGGGTTTCTGGCCTTCGAAGGGCGTGGTGGGGACAACGCGGATCGCGCTCATGGATGGGTCTCCAGCGGCCGGGGATGGCGGACGGTCAGGCCGGCGCCGACGAGGGGGTGGCGGCAGCCTCGGCCGTGTCCCCCTGCGGGGGCGCCTCCGGCGCCGGGCGCCCGATGCTGCTGTAGGTGAAGCCCGCCGCGACCATGTCGGCCGGCGTGTAGACGTTGCGCAGGTCGACCATCACCGGCGCTTTGAGCAGCGCCTTGGCCCGGTCGAGGTCCAGGGCGCGAAACTCGTTCCACTCGGTCAGCAGCACGACGACGTCGGCCCCGGTCATGGCGCCGTAGGCGTCCTCGCAATACGTGATCTCGGGCAGCAGCGGTTTGGCCTCCGCCATGCCCTCGGGATCGAAGGCCTGCACGGTGGCCCCCGCCGTCACCAGCGCCGGCACGATATCCAGGCTGGGCGCGTCGCGCATGTCGTCGGTGTTGGGCTTGAAGGTCAGGCCAAGCACGGCCACCGTCTTGCCCTCCAGGCTGCCCCCGCAGGCGGCCAGGACGCGCCCGGCCATCGCCTTCTTGCGGGTGCTGTTGATGTCCACCACGGTCTCGACGATGCGCAGGGGGGCGCCGCACTCCTGCGCGGTACGGACCAGCGCCAGCGTGTCCTTGGGGAAGCACGAGCCGCCGTAGCCCGGCCCGGCGTGCAGGAACTTCCGCCCGATGCGGTTGTCCAGGCCGATGCCGCGCGCGACGTCGTGCACGTTGGCGCCGACCTTCTCGCACAGATCCGCGACCTCGTTGATGAAGGTGATCTTGGTCGCCAGGAACGTGTTGGCGGCGTACTTGATCAACTCCGACGTCTCCAGTTCCGTGAACAGGATCGGAGTCTCGATCAGGTACAGCACGCGATAGAGCTGGCGCATCACCTGCTGCGCGCGCGGGCTGCTGGTGCCGATCACCACGCGGTCGGGACGCATGAAGTCCTGGATGGCCGAGCCCTCGCGCAAAAATTCGGGGTTCGACACCACGTCGAAATCGGCGTCCGGCCGCTCCTCGCGGATGATGCGGGCCACCTCGCGCCCGGTGCCCACGGGCACGGTCGACTTGGTCACAACGACCGTATAGCCGGTCATGGCCCGGGCGATCTCACGCGCGGCGGCGTAGACGTAGCTCAGATCGGCATGACCGTCGCCGCGCCGACTGGGGGTGCCGACGGCGATGAACACGGCGTCCGATGCGGCCACCGACGCCGCCAGGTCGGTCGTGAACGACAGCCGACCGCCCGCGACGTTGCTGGCCACCATGGCGTCCAGGCCGGGCTCGAAGATAGGGATCTCGCCCCCATTCAGGCGCTCGATCTTGCCCGCGTCCTTGTCGACACAGACGACGTCGACACCGAACTCCGAGAAGCACGTACCCGACACGAGCCCCACGTAGCCGGTGCCGATCATGGAAATGCGCATGACGTCAGGATTCCCTTGGCAACGAACGGGACCGCCCAGCGGCGCGCCCCTTGACCGGGCTGGCTCTACCGCGAAGCGGGGGCGGCGGCCAACCGGAATCCACCGGGGCCGCCGTACGGTTTCATGGAACGGTCACGGCCCCGAGCGGATCCCGGCCGCCTTTCCATGCAGGAGACGGCCGGGATCCGGGACCGTGATCCGCCCTTAGATGGCGGTGGACCAGGGCGCGTTGGTCCAGGGCTTGTCCTTGTGCAGCACACGCTCCACGAAGTTGCTGGAGCGCAACCGGTACGCATCCGGCATCCCCCGACCCAGCAGCGGCCGCAGGTACAGCCGGAAGGCGTCGGTGATGTCGTTGTTGGTGTCGGCGATGTACTCGTCCGGCATGGTGCGAGTCTTGCCGGCCACGGCCGTCAGATCGGAGAGCTGGTAGTCCACCGAATAGAACCCGGTACGGTGAATGGTCACCGAACCGGTCTTGGCGCCCCACATTCCGTACTGCACGGCCTTTTCGCCGACCTCGCGGGCCTCGCGCTGGTCCACGTCCGAGACGCAGCCGACGAACGAGCGCTGCAGGTAGCCCAGGGTGTCACCGCGCACGCGCTTGATGCCGCCCTTCTCCTTGATGGTCTGGACCAACAGATCCGCCAGCGCGCCAGTGCCGGAGAGCTGTACGTTGCCGTGCGCGTCGCGCTCGACCTGCTTGGCGAGCTGGGCAATGATCGGGTTGCCGGACTTGTCGTGGATGCCCTCGCTGACGGCGACCACGCAGCGGCCCAGGCGGTCGTGCACCTCCTTCACGTCGGACACGAAGCGGTCGACGTCGAAGTCACGCTCCGGCAGGTAAATCAGGTGCGGCCCGTCTTCGTGGAACTTCTTGCCGAGCGCGGAGGCGGCGGTCAGG
This sequence comes from Roseospira marina, assembly GCF_014197855.1. GTDB lineage: Bacteria > Pseudomonadota > Alphaproteobacteria > Rhodospirillales > Rhodospirillaceae > Rhodospira > Rhodospira marina. Next base: position 22,312 of record NZ_JACIGJ010000014.1, on the reverse strand, counting down.
AAGCCGGCATGGCGGCCCATCACGACACCGATGTAGACGCCGGGCAGCGCCCAGTTATCCAGGTTGATGCCCATGAACGCCTGCGCGACGTAGCGCGCGGCGGATGGGAAGCCCGGGGTGTGATCGTTGATGACCAGATCGTTGTCGATCGTCTTCGGGATGTGGATACAGGACAGTTCGTAATTGGCCCGCTCGGCCTGCTCCGCCACGATGCGAACCGTGTCCGAAGAATCGTTGCCGCCCACATAGAAGAAATAGCCGATCTCGTGCGCCTGAAGGACACGGAAGATCTCCTGGCAGTATTCCAGGTCCGGCTTGTCGCGGGTCGAGCCCAGAGCCGAGGACGGGGTCTCAGCGACCATCTCCAGGTTGTGCGTCGTCTCCTGCGTCAGATCGAGGAAGTCTTCGTTGACGATGCCGCGCACCCCGTGAAACGCGCCGTACACCCGGTCCACGTTACGAAACTTACGCGATTCCAGAACGGCCCCGACCAGTGACTGGTTGATGACGGCGGTGGGACCGCCCCCCTGGGCCACCAGCACCTTGGTGTTGGTCATGGCCGTACCCTCCTTCGTTTTGTGTGTATCCCCGCGCGGCACGAAGCGCCGGCACCCGGTTCCCGCCGGGCATCCGGCGTCATCCTGCCCCCGACCGACGCGCGGCGCAACAGCGCGACCGGTGTCAGGGCTTTACCACCATCAGATACAAATTCACCATTGGAAGGAGGACGGCCACGATCCCCACCCACAACCAGATGCGCGCCAGGGTCCAATACCGATGCGGGATCGGGCCCCCGTCGCAGAAGTCCCGCGCCATGCGGGCCTGCACGATCTGGATGGGGATCAGAATGGCGCCCCACAGAACGCCCGAGGCCACGAAGAGGCCGAGCCCCCAGCGCAGCCATGCCGGCTCGAACCCGCCCCACCCCATCAGGTGGGCCATGGCGAAGCCGCTCGACAGGATCAGCGCGACCCCGCCGACGGTGAACACCCAGTCGGTCAGGGTCACGAGCCGCTGGGCGAACGCCACGGTCCGGGGGTCGCGGGTGCGGTCGGCCAAGGCCTTCCACACCGCCGTGACGATCACGTTGCCCAGAAAGATGGCAAGGCCGGCAAAATGGAGGATGCGCCACTCCGCCCGGTCGAGGAAAAGCACGGAATCCATACGGTCACCCCTCCCCTCCACGCCAGCGGACGGATGGACGCGGACCGCCTACCAGGTTCCGGTGTTCTCCATCGACGCCCAGGGCTCGGCCTTGGGCAGGGCATCGCCGGCCTGAAGCAACTCCACCGAAATCCCGTCCGGGGAGCGCACGAAGGCCATGCGGCCGTCGCGGGGCGGACGGTTGATGGTGACACCGGCATCCATCAGACGCTGGCACGCGGCATAGATGTCGTCCACGGCAAACGCGATATGGCCGAAGTTGCGCCCGCCGGTCAGTTCCTCCGGATCCCAGTTGTGGGTCAGTTCGATCTCGGCCTCCGGGTTTTCGTCGGCGGCGAGATAAATCAGGGTGAACCGACCTTTCTCACTCTCGGTGCGCCGGGTTTCGCGCAGCCCCAGCTTGTCGCGCCAGAACGCCATCGACGCATCCAGGTCGGTCACGCGCACCATCGTGTGCAAATACTTCATCGTACTCGAAACTCCTGTAAAGACATGGGCGGGCAAACGGCCCTACCCCCCACGATTTGCGCACTTGCGCTCCACTTTCAATCGGGGCGAGGATGAAGGCAAGCGGGTCCGCCGCGCACCGGTGTGCCGGCGGGCGGGACGAGGGACCACGCTCAATGCGGACCATGGAGACTCGAGAACGTCCTCTCGTCGACGTGTTTGTGGCCGACAAGAGTCCGCTCGTCCGTATGGCCATGAAGACGCTGCTCGGTGCGGATCCCCGGTTCAACCTCCTGGGCACGGCCGAGGACGGCGAGCTTTTCCTGCGTGCGGTGGACCGCCTGACCTTTCGGGTCGGGGTGATCGGCTGGATCATGCCCTACATGGACGGGGCCACGGTCCTGCGAGCCTTGCGGGAGCGGCCGGAGGCCCCGCGCATCCTGGTCTATACCGGCGACCCTAACCCCGCCATCCCGCGCGAGGTGATGGACCTGGGCGGCGCCGGGTTCTGCACCAAGTCCGAAAGCCCGGAGCGCCTGCTGGCCGCTATCGACACCGTGGCGCGCGGCCACATGACCTTCCCCTACACCGACGTCACGCGACGGACCGCCCCGGTGGCCTCGCCCCTGGACGCGCTGACCGCACGTGAGCGGGAGATGCTCGCCTGCCTCGCCGAGGGGCAGTCCAACGCCCGCATCGCCGACCGCTTCGGCATCTCCGTGCACACCGTCAAGTTCCACCTCAAGAACGTCTTCGGCAAGCTGGCGGTGTCGAACCGGGCCGGGGCGGTGGCGGTCTATGTGGCGAGCGGCGACCGCCGCCCGGAGAGACCTGACGTCCGCGCGTGGTAGTCCCGTCCGGTCGGCGCCCCCCTACCCGTTCGGGCAGGGCTCAATCCCCCTAAAGAGTTTGTGACCCTCCCCGCCCGAGCGTTTCCCCCAGCCCGCCCACGACATTAGCGTTTGCGCATACACACGGGCCGGCGCCCCCGCCGGCCGGGGCCGCGCCGCGGTCCGACGGATCTCCACCGGGCTCCCGCCGCAGACGGGAAAGAGAGGACCGGCCATGATGACCATGACCGGGGGCAGCGCGCCCCTGTTCCTGTATGCCCTGCGCACCGTGACCGAGGGCGCCGCCAGCGCCGCCTATGACTGGATCGGCCGCGGGCGCAAGGAGGATGGCGACGGCGCCGCCGTGGACGCGATGCGCCTCGCGCTCAACCAGCTTGCCATCGACGGCGTCGTCGTCATCGGCGAGGGCGAGAAGGACGAGGCCCCCGCCCTGTACAACGGCGAGCGCCTGGGCACGGCGCCGGGCGACACGGCGCTCGACATCGCCGTGGATCCGGTCGAGGGCACGACCTATCTCGCCAACGGCCAGACCAACGCCCTGGCCGTGATCGCGGTGGCGCCGCGCGGGACCATGATGGACCCGGGGCCGGCGTTCTATATGGAAAAGCTGGTGGTGCCGCCGGCCGCCCGGGGCAAGATCGACCCGACGTGGCCGGTGGAACGGCGCCTGACCGCGCTGGGCAAGGCGCTCGGCAAGCCGGTCGCCGACCTGACCGTCTATGTGCTGGAAAAGCCGCGTCATCGCGGCCTGGTCGAGCGCATTCACGACGCCGGCGCCCGCGTGGCCCTGTACCCGGCCGGCGACGTGGCCGGCGCGCTGATGGCGGCGATCCCGGATTCGGGCATCGACTGCCTGATGGGCACCGGCGGCACGCCCGAGGGCGTCATGTCGGCCTGCGCCGTGCGCGCCCTGGGCGGCGATTTCATGGGGCGGCTCGACCCGCAGCTTCCCACCGAGCAGATGGCGGTCCGCGACGCCGGCCTGAGCGCGACGCACTGGTACGCGTTGGAGGACATGATCCGCTCCGACAACGTCTTTTTCTGCGCCACCGGCATCACCACCGGCCTGCTGCTGGACGGCGTGCGGCGCACCGCCACCCACGAGTGCTTGCAGAGCATGCTGATTTCCGGCGCAAGCGGGGAGCGGCAAAAGCTCATCAATTGGCGCCCCCGCCCCCAAGGCATACCTGGGGGAACCACCGGGGGCCCCGCCGGGGCGGTTACCGGATCGGCGGCCTGACGCGCCGCGCACACCTTCCACGATGATGAGAGGGACTCTCCGTCATGCCTCTGAAGCGTTTTGATCGCCCGATCATCCTGGGCATGGTCGGTGACTCGGCCAGCGGCAAGACCACGCTGGCGGCCGGCGTGGCCCGCATCCTGGGCGAGGATCGCGTCGCCACCATCTGCACCGACGACTACCACCGCTATTCCCGCAGCGAGCGGGCCGAGAACGGCCTGTCCGCCCTGGATCCGCGCGCCAACTACATCGACATCCTGGAGCAGGACCTCGCCCGCCTCCGCCAGGGCAAGCCGATCCTGAAGCCGGTCTACAGCCACGACACGGGGGATCTGGTCGCGCCCGAGTACATCGCGCCCAAGCCCTACATCATCGTCGAGGGCCTGCTGGGCTACACCACCCGCGCCATGCGCGACTGCTACGACGTCAAGACCTACCTGGAGCCGGACGAGGATCTGCGCGTCGACTGGAAGATCCAGCGCGACACCGCCAAGCGCGGCTACACCCGGGAGGCGGTCCTGGCCTCGCTGGAGAAGCGCGCGGCGGACAGCCCCGCCTTCATCCACCCCCAGCGCATTTTCGCGGACATCGTCATCCAGTTCCGCCGGCCGGAGGGGCAGACCGCCGAAAGCGGCGCCCGCCTGGACGTGCGCCACATCCTGCGCCCGACGCTGCCGCACCCGAACCTCGCCCCGCTGGTGGACGCCGGCGCCAAGAACGAACTCAGCCTCGATCTGGCGCGCGACCACGACGGCAAGCCGGTGGACGTGCTCGGCATCGCCGGGTCGATCACCGACCAGCGGGCCGCCGCCCTGCAAAACCTGCTCTGGGATCTGATCCCGGAGGCCAGCCACCTGCGCGCCAACGTGGGCGAGTTCACCAATGCCGAGAACGAGCAGGTCGTCAGCCACCCGCTGGCGCTGACCCAGCTTCTGATCGCCTACCACATGGTGAAGGCGGCGCTGGGCATTCATGCGATCTAGAGACTTGCGATCGGCGGCGGAGCATGGTCCAACGCGATCATGCCGCCGCCGACCGTCTTCACTCCGCCAGCCGGCCTGAAGATCGGTTCGGCAAGATTCCGCCGCCCCGGCACACCGGCCGGTCGGTGGACCAGCGTGACGAGGAACGCTCCATGACGCACCAGACTTCCCCCGCGGCCACCGCCAGCCACGCGGACATGGCCAACTGCATCCGCTTCCTGGCCGCCGACGCGGTCCAGGCCGCCAAGTCGGGCCATCCCGGCATGCCCATGGGCATGGCGGACGTGGCGACGGTGCTGTTCACGCGCGTCCTGAAATTCGACGCCGCCAACCCGACCTGGCCGGACCGCGACCGCTTCGTGCTGTCGGCCGGGCATGGCTCCATGCTGCTGTACGCGCTGTCCTACCTGACCGGCATGCCGGGCATGGAGATCGAGGACCTGAAGAACTTCCGTCAGCTCGGCAGCAAGACGGCGGGGCATCCCGAATACGGCCACGCGCCGGGCATCGAGGTGACCACCGGCCCGCTCGGCCAGGGGATCGCGACCTCGGTCGGCATGGCGCTGGGCGAGCGCATGGCCGCCGCCCGCTTCGGCGCCGACCTGACCGACCACTACACCTATGTGATCGCGGGCGACGGCTGCCTGATGGAGGGCATCAGCCAAGAGGCGATCTCGCTGGCCGGTCACCTGAAGTTGGGCAAGCTGATCGTGCTGTGGGACGACAACAGCATTTCGATCGACGGCCCGACCAGCCTGTCGACCTCGGATGACCATCTGGCCCGTTTCGCCGCCAGCGGCTGGGACACCACCCGCATCGACGGCCACGACCCGGAGGCCATCGCCGCCGCCATCGCCGCCGCGCAGGCCACGGACACCCCCAGCCTGATCGCGTGCAAGACCGTGATCGGCAAGGGTGCGCCCACCAAGCAGGGCACATCTGCCACCCACGGCGCGCCCCTGGGCGATGACGAGATCGCCGCCGCCCGCTCCGGCCTCGGCTGGACCCACGGGCCGTTCGAGCTGCCGGCCGATGCCCTGAAGGCGTGGCGCGCCGCCGGTGCGCGCGGCGCCAAGGCCCGTGCCGACTGGGAGGGCCGTCTGGCCGCCGCCGACCCCGCCGTGCGCGACGCCATGACCGCCGCCCTGTCCGGCGACCTGCCCGAGGGGTGGGACACCGGGCTGAAGGCGCACATCGCCGCCTTGATCGCCGACAAGCCGAAAATCGCCTCCCGCGTCGCGTCGCAGAAGGCGCTGGAGGTGCTGGTGCCGGCGGTGCCAACGCTGGTGGGCGGCTCGGCCGACCTGACCGGCTCCAACAACACCAAGGTCGCGGGTCAGGAGCCGGTGACGCCGCCGGACTACGCCGGGTCCTACATCTACTACGGGGTGCGGGAGCACGGCATGGCCGCCGCCATGAACGGCCTCGCCCTGCACGGCGAGTTCATCCCCTACGGCGGCACCTTCCTGGTGTTCGCGGACTACTGCCGGCCGTCGATCCGCCTCGCGGCGCTGATGGGCATCCGGGTGGTGCACGTCATGACCCACGACTCCATCGGCCTAGGCGAGGACGGCCCGACCCACCAGCCGGTCGAGCATCTGGCATCCCTGCGCGCCATGCCGAACGTGCTGATGTTCCGCCCCGCCGACGCGGTCGAGACCGCCGAATGCTGGGCGCTGGCGCTGCAGAACAAGGGCGGCCCGAGCATCCTGGCCCTCAGCCGCCAGGGCCTGCCGACCCTGCGCAGCCCCGACACCGAGGCCATGCCGAGCGCCAAGGGCGCCTATGTCCTGGCCGAGGCCGGGGGCGGCGCCCGCAAGGTCACGCTGCTGGCCACCGGCTCCGAAGTCACCATCGCCATGGACGCGCGCGCCGCGCTTCAGGCCGAGGGGATCCCGACCGCCGTGGTCTCCATGCCCTGCTGGGAGCTGTTCGCCAAGCAGGACCAGAGCTACCGCGACCGCGTGCTGGGCCCCGGCACCGTCCGCGTGGCGGTCGAAGCCGCCGGTGGCCTGGGCTGGGAGCGTTGGCTGGGCGAGGCCGGCACCTTCATCGGCATGGAGGGCTTCGGCGCCTCCGGCCCGGCGCCGGACCTGTACCTGCACTTCGGCATCACCGCCGAAGCCGTGACCGCCGCCGCCAAGGCGAAGCTGTAAGGCGACACCCGCCGCCGGCCTCCTCCCCCCGTCGGGGGGAGGCTGGGAGGGGGCTGCGGCCCGTCGGGTGCGTGTCTCGGCATCAACCCCACCCCGGCCCTCCCCTATCCAGGGGAGGGCGTCCAAGCGGCTTGCCGTTTTGGCGCGTGTGTAACGCCCTGCCTCACGCCAGCGGGCCGGGCTCCAGGTCGCGGATCAGGAACACGGCCTCCTCGGCGTCGTGGCGCGGCGTCTCGTGCACCATCCAGGTGTTCCAGCCCAGGCGCAGCCCGCCCTCCGGCGCGTCGCCGCCCTTCGGCTCCCCTTTGGGCATCTGAAGGCGCGGCACCGCCTCGCGCGCCAGCACCACCTGGACGTCGAAGGCGTACTCCGGCCCCACGTACAGCCGCGCCAGCGCGGCCAGCCGCTCCAGATTCCGCCCGCCCGGCTGGAAGGCGCGGAAGCCCTCCCAATCCAGCGGCCCGATGCGCAGCCGCAGGCTCCCCTGCACGTCCCACACCCGGTTGCCGGCCACGGTGTCGACGCCGAGACGGCAGCCCTTCGGATCGCCCAGCCGGGTCTGCTCCTCCGGCGGCAGGTACAGCCAGCGGCCGTGGAACTGCTCCACGGTCACAGGGCGGCCGAAATAGTCACTCAGAATCTGCTCCAGCCCGACGGCCGACGGCGGGCGACGGCTGAAATGGCCGCCGTAGTACAGGATGCGCTCGTCCTCGACCGGCAGCCGCCCGGTCAGCCCCGGCAGCCCCAGCCCGACCAGCGACAGCAGCCCCTGCGTCACCGGGTCGGGCCGGCCCGTCTCCGGCTGCAGTTCATAGGACAGGTCGAGCCGGTACTTGGCGCAGGCGCGCCAGAACAGCGACAGCAGACGGTGATTGAACAGGTCGAAAAACGCCTGCATCGCCGTATCGTGCTCGCGCGACCGCTGCAGGACCATCTCGGTGTAGTACTGCGGCAGTGCCCCGTTCGGCCCGGTCAGGCCCATGAACGTGGCTGCGATGTGCGGCATGCCGTGCTCGTTGGTGTCGCGGCGGCGTGGCGGCGCGACCTGACCGGGCTGGAAGCTGAGCGCCTGATGCGCCAGCAGCCGCACCGCCTCCTGGTCGGGCGGCGCATCGCCCCCCACCGGCCGCCCGGTGCCGGTGCGCCGCGCCTCGCGCTGCCACAGACGCACCGCCTGCAAGAACGTGAACCGGTGCGGCTCGGCCGCCAAGCGCCCCATCACGCCCGACCGATCCGCCGGTCCCGGCGCCCCCTTCGGCGGCGCGGCCGTCACAGCATGACCCGCGTGCCGGAGCGCGGCGCGAACCGCCGCAGCACACCCGGCCGCCCCCGCACGGACACCGACAGGCGCGTGAACGAGTTGATCGAACAGTACAGCCCGAGGAAGTGATCCAGCACGCTGGCGAACAGGAACGTCCCGGTGGCGGGTGTCGCCCGCTCGTCCAGCTCCAGCGCGACGTCCAGGCCGCGCGCCATGGCGGCCCCGACCCGCGCGTGGGTGCGCGCCACGCCCTGGGTCGTGGACATCCCCACGACGCTTTCGACCAGCGCCCGCGTCTCCGCCGTGCCGCGCACATCATACAGCGCCAGGATCTCCCGCAGGGCATGCACCGCCTCGTCCCCACCGGCCAGGGACAGATGGTTGAGCGCGAGATGGGACACCAGTTGCCAGCGCCCACCGGGGCCGCCGCCCGGCCGCAGCGTCCGGGTCGGCGCGGTCAGCGCCGTGACCCCGATCACCGCCGCCGAAGCCTGGTTCAGCGCCATCTTCGGGTTGCCGCCACCGAAGGGCAGCCGGTTCGGCAGGTCCCGGTTGATGCACAGCGTCTCCACCGACAGCACCCAGCCGTCGCGGTTGGCACGCTCGAAATCCAGATCGACGAGCCCCAGATAGACCTCGGTCCCGGTGTCGTCCGTGACCCCGGGCCGGCGGTCGGTCATCCAGTACCACGGCCGCCCGTCGTCTGGATCGCCCAGCCCATGGGAGACGCCGTAGAACGGCCGCACCTCCACCGTGTCGTCGTCCGGACTGGTGGCCGTCACGCGCTCGACCCGGTAGACCTCCAGCCCCTTGGGCCGGCGCGAGTCCGGGATCACCCGGTAGTCCGACATGGCCTGGGTAACGTCGATCGGCTCGGCCCGCTGGCGGATCAGATTCACCACCGGCGTGCACCCCAGCGCGAAGCTGCCCGCCGACACGGTCCGCTCCAGGTCACCGAACGTGCGGTCGAGGTAGACGAAGACCTCCAGCGTGTTGCCCGCGTTCAGCATCACCTTGGCGTCGAGGCCGGCCAGATCGACGAACAGGAACTTCTCCGGGAAGGCGAAGAACTCGCTCAGCAGCCGATAGCCCGGCGCGGAGCGCGCCGACCAGGGCAAGAGGCCCTCGTCCTCGGCGAAGCCGACCGGCCGCACCACATCCGGCGGCAGGATCACCGGCGCGCGGTCCTCCGGCGTGTCGGCCAGCGCCACCGACACCGTGTTGTTCAGCAACAGCTCGTACAGCGGAAAGCTCTCGTGCGGCGCGCCCCTCAGGAACAGCCGGAGCCGGTCCACGCCCAACGCTGAAAAGGTCTGCTCCGGTTGGAGGCATTGGAAGGTCAGGCGCAAACAGGCGACGGCGGACCCGGCGCGCGGGTTGTTGGGCGCCTGGAACGGGCGCGAGGCCAGGGCGGCCGCCTGCAACCGCACGGGCCACAGGGTGGTGTCATAGCCGGTGCGGAAGCGGCAGGGCTCCCCATGAGCCGGACTGGTGTCGATCTCGGTGCCGCGCGCCACGGTATAGCCGCCGGACAGGTCCGCCTGACAGGTCATCCCGACCACCGCCATGGACGGGATCGGCGCCAGAAAGTGGGGATACAGCACCCCCAGCAGGGCGTCGGTCAGCTCGGGGAAAGTATCGTCCAGCTTCAGCCGGATGCGCCCGGTCAGGAAGGCGAAGCTTTCGATCAGGCGGGCGACGTGGGGGTCCTCAGCCACCGTCTCCGACAGCCGCAGACGGCCAGCGATCTTCGGGTTGGCGGCGGCGAAGGCCCCGGCGAGGCGGCGGATCGCGGTCAGTTCGGACTGGTAATGCGGCAGAAGGTCATCAACCATGGTCGCCGGGTCGTACCTCCATGTCGCGGGTGACGGGGTCCATGAAGCTGTCGAACACCACCGGCTCCGGTGAGGGATAGGCCCGCATCAGGGCCTCGATCCGAAAGCAAAGGCGGCGGTCTTCCATGTTCGTTTCGCCGGAGAGGGTGACCGACACCTGAAGGAAGCGGGGTTCGAAGCGGCGGATCGCCGCCTCAATCGCCCGGCGCAGGCCGTCGCGGTGCTCCGGCGCGGCCATGTCCTCGCCCGTGAAGTCCGGAATGCCGTAGTCGACCACCGATTGCCGCACTTCGTCCAGGTCGGCGGGCGGCGAGATGCAGCGGACGCGCGTGTTCAGCAGCAGTTCCAGGTCGCGGCGCACGGCGCGGCGCAACGCCTCCACCTGGCGCGTGACGGAGGCGTTGGGGCCCGTCAGCGCGTCGACCGCGTCGTCGTCGCGCAACCGGTCGAGCAGGGACGGCAGCGGCGGTTGCTTCAGCGCGCCATAGGCCATGGCGTTACGCCTCCGGCGCCGCCGGCGCATTGGTCGGCAGGCTGAGCGTCCCCAGGTCCATGATCGGATGGTCGGTCTCGCCCACCAGCCAGCAGCGTTGGCCAAGGCCCAGGATGGGGCCGGCGTCCTCGTCGCCGATCCATTCCGTCACGCGGCCGAGCTTGTGGTCGGACCGCGTCTCCACCCCCGGCGGCGGCATGTACAGCGCGGGGATGAAGACCTCGCCCTCGGGCCCCTCGGCGATCTCGATGGAGGCGCGGCGCCAGATCAGGTCGCGCGGCCGCTCGGGCGCGTGGAAGTCCAGGCTGACCAGACGGTCGAAGCTGACCCAATAGTACGTGCCGCTGGCGGCAATGACCTCCAGCACGTTGGCGGTCAGGTCGTCCAGGTCGCGCAGGTCGGTGAACGGCGTCTCCCCGGCAGTACCGATCACGGAAGGGCGAACCTCCTCCGCCTCCTCCAGGGCGGCGCGCACGCCGGCCATGTCGTCCGCCCGCAGCGCCGTCAGCGCCCGCAGATGCGCCTGAAGGCACGCATTGGGCTCACCGATGAACTCCGGCGCGCGGCCCTCCCGGAACACCTGCTCGCGCTGAATGGCGCCGCGCATCACGCGGCGGAACAGAGCGATGCCGACGGCATGATCGGTGTCCTGCTTGCCGACCACTTCCATCATCTTGTCGGCGCGGTCGATCTCCCCGGTGAAACAGAGCATCTCCGCCAGTCGGGCGCGGGCCTGCACATCGGTGGGGCTGGACTTCACGACGGCCGTCAGGGCCGCGATGGCCCCATCGAGGTCGCCGGATTGGAACAGATCGGTGGCGGTGCTGGCGCTCATCGGTGAGTCTCCCCGGGACGCGGAACGAATGGAACGGGCGGCGCCGACACGCTCAGGTGCCGGTCCGCAGCGGCGTGGTGTCCAGCTCCAGCCGGAAGCTGCTGTGGACCTGATCGACCTGGAAGTGCGGCACGATATGACAGGTGCAGGTGAAGACCCCCGGCCGGCCCGGCAGTTCCCGCACGGACACCGACGCTTCGCGCAGGGGCCGCTTGGCCTTTTCCAGGAAGGAGGCGGTGGCGCGGCTCTGGACATACTGGATCAGCTTGTTGTGCAGGTACAACTCACACTCCTCAGGGCTGGCGAACGACCCCACCTTGTCGCGCACCATGACCTTGAGCAGATGGGCGAAGCGCGAAACGCACAGCATGTAGTGCAGCATCGCGGACAGGCGGGCGTTGATGCCGGCCTCCGCCCGATCGTAGCGTTTGGGCGCCTGAATCGAGCCGACCGCACGGAACACCGCGAACGGCGTGTGCTGGTGTGCCGACAGCGGAATCAGGCCGACCTCGGCCAGCTCGCTCTCGCGCATGTCGGGCAGGGCGACCGTCACCGGGATGCGCTGCGCGAGGCCCGGGCGATCGGTACCGTAGTCCGGAGCCTGCAAGTCCTCGACCAGGCCACCGCCCAGTTCGTCGCGGCGCGCGCCCCGGATGGTGCCGAACCAGCGGCTTTCGACGAAGGCGCGGATGGCCATGCGGCCGAAGGCGTACACCGGCGAGGCCCAAAGCCAGTCCGAGGCATCCGGGGCCGAGACGTCCTCGGCGTAGCGGAACGGCTGGGTCCCGCTGCCGTCATCGCGGTGAGCGTCGCGCATCAGCGTGGTGGGCAGGACGACACCGAGGAACCGGCTGTCGTCACCCGCCCGCAACCCGCGCCAGCGGTCATAGTCCGGGCTGTCGAACAACCCGGCGAGGCGGATCGGCGCCGTCAGCTCGCCGAAGGAATCCAGCCCCAACAGGGCGGGCGTGCAGCCCACGACCATCGGCGCGAACGCCGCCGCGCAGACACCGGACATGGCCTTCAGCGCGGCGACGTCGTCGGTGCTGTGGGTCTTGTCCATGCGGTGCTGGACGGCGTAGTCCCCCAACAACAAGCCGTAGGGCTCTCCGCCGGGGGTGCCGAATTCGTCCTCGTAGATCTTCTGGAACAACTGGCTCTGGTCGAATTCCAGAGCACGCTCCAGATCGCGGCAGAGCTCCGTCCAGCGCAGATCCAGCACGCGGATGCGCACCATGTCGTCGCCTTCGGTGGAGCCCACCAGATAGCGCAGGCCGCGCCAGGAGGACTCCAGCTTCTGAAACCGGGGATGGTGCAGGATCGCGTCCAACTGCGCCGACAGCAGCCGGTCGATCAGCGCGATATCGCGGTCGATGGCGGCCATCAGACGGGACCGCTCCCGCCCGACCGTGCGGTCGGTGCCGATCCAGGCCACCAGGGCGAGCTCCCAGCGGTCCATCGCCAGGAACCGGGCCAAGGCATCCGGATGAAGGGCTTCGGGATGTAGAGCACCCGGACGGGCGGCGATGCCGCCGGAGGCGCGTTTTGGGCCGCTGCCGGAGGCATGTCCTGGACCGGTCAACACACCGGACAGCCCGGCCCGCACACGCGCGGACACGGCGGGCCCGGCCCCTGGCTCCGCCGCGGCCCCTGTTCGGGCGGCGGCCTTCCGGGTTACGGTGTCACCGGGTCCGGATGTCACGTCGCCTTCCCCATCGGCTCGCCTTCCCTCCGGTCGTGCAGCTTTCGTGATGGCGGCACGACGACCGAACCCCGATCCACCGAACCGTGAAGCCTGACGAGGCCCCGGGGGCGCGGTCCGCCGCGCCCCCGTTTGCCCCAACGGGCCGTTAGACCTGCTTTGGAATGCGCGCCACGAGCCGCATGGAGGTGGTCAGTTCCTCCATCTGGAGCCACGGCCGCAGATAGGCCACGGCGTTGTATGCGCCCGGCTGCCCCGGAATCTCGCGGACCTGAACGGCCGCCTCGCGCAGGGGGTACTGGGCGCGCAACTCCTGGTCGGCGCCCTCCTTCGCGTTGACGTAGTTCATGATCCAGCGGTTCAGCCAGGCCTCGCAGTCCGGCGCCTCCATGAAGGAGCCGATCTTGTCGCGCGCCATGACCTTCAGGTAATGGGCGAACCGCGACGTGGCCATGATGTACGGCAGGCGGGCAGAAATGGCAGCGTTCGCCGTGGCTTCCGGCCGGTCGTACTTCTTCGGCTTCTGCGTGGTCTGCGCCCCGAAGAACACGGCATAGTCCGAGTTCTTGTAGTGACACAGCGGCAGAAAGCCCAGCTTGGACAGCTCGGCCTCGCGCCGATCCGTGATGCCGACCTCGGTCGGGCACTGGGCGTCGGTGTCGCCGTCGTCGCTGATGAAGTTGTGCGTCGGCAGGCCCTCGACCTTGCCGCCGCCCTCCGCGCCCCGGATCGCGGTGCACCAGCCGTAGTTGGAGAACGCGCTGGTCAGGCGCACGCCCATGGCATAGGCCGAGTTCATCCAGCAATAGTGCTCATGGTCCATCTGCCGGGGCGAACCATCCGCGCTGAACGGCGCTTCCTCGTAGTCGAACTCCTCGATCGTCTTGGTGGCCTGACCGTAGGGCAGGCGCGCCAGGACGCGCGGCATGGTGAGCGTGACGAAGCGGCTGTCCTCGCTGTCGCGGAAGCCGCGCCACTTGCCGTACTCCATGGAGTCGAAGATCTTCGCCAGATCGCGCGGCTTGGACAGTTCGGTGAAGTCGTTCATGCCGAACAGCTCGGGCGCGGCGGCTGAGATCAACGGCGCGAACGAGGCCGCGGCCACACTCGACAGGCCGGACAGCAGTTCGAGATCTTCGGGGTGGTTCGTGAACTCGAAGTCGCCGATGAGCGACCCGTAGGGCTCGCCGCCCGGGGTGCCGAATTCGTTTTCGTAGATCTTCCGGAACAAGCCGCTCTGGTCGAACTCGACGGCGCGGGTCAGGTCCTTGTGCAGTTCACGCTTGGTGGCGTTCAGCACGCGGATCTTCAGGTTCGTCGAGGTCTCCGTGTTCATCACGAGGTAGTGCAGGCCGCGCCAGCTACCTTCGAGCTGGCGGAACTTCTCGTGATGCATGATCGCCGCAAGCTGTTCCGACAACTGCCGGTCGATCGCCGTAATGGCCTCGTTGAAGGTCTGCGTCAGGTTGCGCGAGAAGGTGATGGTCCCCTTCATCGCCTGTTCCGTCAGGGTGCGGATCAGCTCCTGCGCGCGATCGGGCTCGGTCTGCTTGGTGGCGGCGATGGCCTGATCCAGCAGGCTCGGACCCTCCGCGACTTGGGTGCCGGCGGCGGAGTCCTGAAGGTTTTGTGCCTCGCTCATCCCTTGTCCCCTCCCTCGGCGCTTTCACTCTCGGGCTCGACGCCCAGGGCTTGTTGCAGGGCGGCCAGATCGTCCTTGTTCTGAAGCACCTTTTCCAGAAGGGCCTCCAGATCCTCGGACCGGTCCGCCTTGGACATCAGATCGCGCAGCTTGTTGCGCGTCTCCATCAGCGCCTTGAGCGCGGGCACCTGCTCGGCGACCCGGCCGGGCTCGAAGTCGTCCATGGAGTTGAACGTCAGGTTGACGGGCATTTCGCTATCGTCACCCTTCAGCGTGTTCTGGACGCGCAGGTTCAGGCCCGGCGTCATCCGCTGCATGACCTGGTCGAAGTTATCGCGATCGATGGTCACGAACTTCCGGTCCCGCAGCGGCTGCAGCGGAGCGGTCGGATCGCCGGACAACGAGCCCAGCACACCCACCACGAACGGCAGTTCGCGCTCGACCACGGCGCCTTCCGTCTCCACGTCGTACCGGATGTGCACCCGGGGTTTCCGCACCCGGTTCAATCGGTTGTGAACGCTTTCCGCCATCATCGCCTCCCATCATGTTGCGCCAGAGCGTCCACGGGCCTGGGTCCCGAAAACGCGAGGGTCGGTCCCTGTACCATATCCGCGCCCGGTCCTTGGTCGCGCCGCCGTCCTGGGGTCGACGGGCGTCCGGTGGCCGGGACGCGGGCCGGATGCCTTCCCGAAGCCGAGGCCGCGCCTCACCACGAGGCACAGCCGCGTCCGGGATCGGTTCGCGCGACAGCCCCGCATGCGCGCTGACGAAGCACGCGGGCCGGCGCGCGGCGGGCCCCACCGCGGTGGGGTCTACTCGTACTCGGATGAACTGGCGTCCTCCGGTGGCATGATGCCGGCCCGGATATAGAAATTCTGGCGGGCGTCTTCGTCCGGGATCAACTCCGCCAGCAGGTTGCTGAGTGGGAGGCGACCACGCCGGACCAGTTCGTCCAGGGTATGGGGAATGACGGAATGGGGCTCGGTCTTGCGGAAGAACTCGGCGATCTTGAGAAGCTGCGAGAACGCCTGCTCGCGGGTCTGGATCGCCCCGGCCGCCGCGACGGAGACACCGCCGCTGGTCGTGCCTCCACCGGCCACCACGGCCCCCGCCGTTCCATCGCCCCCCGCGCCGACGGCATCCTCCGCGCCATCCCCGGCCTCCGTCGCATCCCCGCTGTCGAGGCTGCCCTTGTTCCAGGTGCGCATGATGTAGGTGACGGTGTCGGCCACCTGTTCCAGCGTGTTCCGGATGTTGCTGGTGGGCGGCGCCTCGGCCCCGCACGTTTCCGTCAGCAGCCGGTCAAGGCGATCAAAGCTTTCGCGGGCGTCCTTCAGCGTCTGCGCCAGGTTCGTGTAGAACGCCGCCGGTGTTTCCAGGACGGCCTGTTCGAACGTCTGGTAGGTGATCGCCCCGGCCTCGATACGGGCGGCGATCTTCTCCTCGTCGTTCAGCTTGCGCAGTTCGCTGGCCTGCTCGAAGCGCCAGTGGCCGAACGCACCGGACATGCCGTCGGTCAGCGGCACCTTGCGCAGGGGCGCGATCAGCGTGCCGTCGCCGCCGGCCCCGTTCAGATGCACAAGATCGATGATCTTGTCCTCAACCGTATCCTCGATGGGCGGATATAGGCCGTCCCAATACTGCTCGATCAAGCCGATCAGCAGATCGAAGCCGTCGCGCACGGCCGCGAAGCCCTCATAGCGGACGGCCGCCTCGATCAGCAGGCAGGCGACCCGCAAGTCCTTGGATTCCGTCGCCAGAACCCGGGGCGCCAAGTCCAGAATATCGCCCCACTGTTCCGGAACACTGCCGTCATCCTCCTCCAGCACCATGTTGCGTTCGGCGGTCGAGGCCGCCGTGCGGAGGTCGCGCAGGGTATAAAGAGAGGTTGTGCCGGACGTGACCTCCCGCAGGTCGACCCCGGTCGGGCTCTCCCCCTCGATCGGCGCCAACATAGCGTCAAGATCAAACACCCGTTCAACCATCTCGGCACACGTCCCCTTCGTGTATCGGCAATATTTGAGCGAAAGGATAACCTTTTGAACCGGGGGTGCCAAGCGGCACCATCGTTACGGCAAGGCTTTCCGTGACCGGTCAAGGCCGCCCATCGGGACCGCTTTCTCAGGCGCTCACGGCGCCACCCCACCACCCAAGCGAGGCCTCAACCCGCACCCGTACGATTCCCCCAGTCGGACTTTACGTCGGACTTTGCGTCGGACGTTCATTCGGACGTCACGTCGGACGGTTCGGGGTGAGTCAGCGGACGCGAACCGTCAGGGTATCGGTCGCGGCCTCGCCATTCGCGGCCCGGTCAATCGTGGCGAGAATGGTGTCGAGGGAATCCACCGGCAGAACCTGCAAGCCACCGCCTCCCAGAAGCACCCGCACCTGAGCGGTCACATCGTCTTGGGTGCCGATGCAGGCGACGCGCTCGACCTCACCCGGGGTATCCATCCGAATCAGGAAGGGTTGCGACCCCGGCAGGTTCAGGGTCTCGCCGGGCTCCACCCGGGCGTTCCGCGCAAACTGCGTGGGGAAGATGCGCACAATGTCCCCGTGGCCCATTTCATAGAAGCAGTAGGTGTAGAGGGGCTGGTCCGTCCGCAACGAGACCGTCAGCGTCTCGCCCGGATCATACCACGGCGCGGTCCCACGAGGGCTGTTCAGGGTGAGGCTGTCTGCGTTCAACGCGGCACGCGGCGCGGGGTCCGGCGTGGGAGCCGGTTCAGGCGCGGCCTCGTCCGCCGCCGCCGGCGGCGTCGCATCCGGCAGGGCGGGATCCGCCCCAGCGTCGTCACCACTGAACGACGGCACAGTCCCGGATTGCGCCCCCGAGGTCCCTCCCGAGCGGGCCGCAGAGGCGTCATCCGTGGCCGCGGCCGAAGATGCGCCCGTGCCATAGCCTCCTCCACCCATCGACGAGGATGCGGTGGATCCGCCCTGCTGCTGCGTATACCACCACCAGCCGCCGCCGGCGCCACCGCCGATGAGGACCACGACCATCATGGCGGCGATCGCCGCACCGGTCCCACCGCCCGGCTTGCCGCCCCCGGGTTTTCCGGTCCGCGACGTCCCATCCCGGGTCGCGGTGGGGCGCCGGCCGGCGGTTCCCGTGGCCGTGCCCGATCGCGCTCCCGCGCCGTTCCGCGAACCGGGTCCGGCGCCCTTGCTCGTGCTCTTGCCCCTAGCCGTCCCTGGCCCCGTGCCCGACGACGTACCGCTCGCGCCGCGCTGACCGCGCCCGGTGCCGTTCAACCCGGTGCCGTTTAGACTGTCCGGACCGGGACGCACCACCGTGGCCTCGGAGTCGGACAGGGCCGGCTGGGCGATGGACATCGATAGCGCCTCGTCCAGAGTGTCGCGCAACGCCGCCGCGAAGACGCTGGCGTCCGCGTACCGCCCCTCGGGCGTCTTGGCGAGGGCCGTGAGCACGACGCGGTCAAGCTCCGGCGTGACCTCCGGCGCCAGGGCGGACGGCGGGTCCGGTTCCGTATGCAGCACCTGCATGTGGATCTGGTTGAAGTCGCCCTCGTGCGGTTTGCGCCCGGTGAGCATCTCATACAGGACCACACCGACGCTGTAGAGGTCGGCCCGATGGTCCACGGGCTTGCCGAGAAGCTGTTCCGGCGCCATGTAAGCGGGCGTGCCGAGCATGGCGCCCGCCACGGTGATGCCGGCGGACGCCAGACGGGCCACACCGAAATCGAGGATCTTCACCTGACCGTCCGGGGTCAGCATGACATTGCCCGGCTTGATGTCCCGGTGGGTGACCTCCATGCGATGCGAGTAGGCCAGCCCCTCCAGGATACGCACGGCGATGGTGATCGCCTCGCGCGGCTCCAGCCGCCGGTTCGGGGCCGCCGCCACATGCGCCTTCAGGGTCTGGCCGGCCACGAACTCCAGGGCGATGTAGCCGGTGCCGTCCTTCTCGTCGAACTCGTACAGGGTGACGATGTTGGGGTGGGACATCCGCGCTACGGCGCGCGCCTCGCGAATGAAGCGCTCGCGCATCTCGGCGGCATCGTCGGAATCCCACAAATCCGAACGAATCGTTTTGATCGCGACCGTGCGCTCCAGGATCTCGTCATAGCCTTCGTAGACGATCCCCATGGCGCCTTTGCCCAAGACACGCCGCAGCACATACTTGCCCAGGCGTTCCGGGCCCACAGCCTCAGCCATGGCCGTTGTTCCCCCAGTGAATGGCCGTATCGTCGTCCTCGTCGAGGGAATCGTCGGCCGGAGCGTGGTCCCCCCGCCCCTGCCCGGCGCCATCCGGCGCGACCACGACGGCCGTGACATTGTCCCGTCCGCCCGCGCTGAGGGCCGCGTCAATCAACGTATCCACTCCGGCAAGGCCCCGTGACCCAAGAAGTTCGGCGATGACCGAGTCCGGCACCATGCGCGTCAGGCCGTCGGAGCAGAGCAGGAGAAGATCGCCCGGCTCCAGCGGCCCATGCACGGTGGCCAGTTCCAGATCTCCCGGCGCCCCCAGCGCCTGGGTCACCACGTTCGCCAACGGATGGGTTTCCGCCTGGGATTCGTCCAGGACTCCGCTGTCGATCATGCCTTGCACCACGCTATGATCGTGCGTGAGTCGCGTCAAGGACCCCTCCCGCAAGATGTAGCAGCGCGAATCCCCAGCCCAGACACAGGCATAGTGTTCCTGGCAGATCATCAAGACCACAACCGTGGTCCCAACGGTCTGCTCCCCACCCAACGCCGCCGCATGGTCCAGAAGCTGAGCGTGCGCGTTATACAGCGCGTCGCGCACCGCGTTGAGAAGGTCCAGGCCGGAGCCGGGATGCTCGATCTCCGACAGCGCCTGACACACGGTCCGGCTGGCCAGATCGCCCCGGCTGTGCCCCCCCATCCCATCCGCAACCGCCCATAGACCGATCTCGCGGCGCTCTAGGTAGCTGTCTTCGTTCACCGAGCGGACCCGTCCAACATGGGACGCGCTGGCGCTTTCGATCCGTTGCGTGCCGTCGTTCATCAACCGCCGCCCACCCCGCCGCTCCTGATCCGGCCGGGCCCGCCGGCCCGCGCGGCACGCACCGCCCGACCCCACGCCCGACCCTGTTTTGGTCGTCCCGCGCCCATCCATACGGGGCACATCGCGCCGGGAACGCTAGCACACTGGTCCGGTCCTGAGAACGCTTCCAGCATCCACCCCGGCGCGTTGTTCGTGGGCGTGTGGCTCCCGCCGCGCGCCCCGACCGATGGACGCCCCTAAAAACCCTACTCCGCAACTCCGCTATTGTCCGGACTCGGCATCATTGCAATAGTAGATGAATGGTGCCGGCTGTGCGCCCGACCGCGCCCGCCGGGACTGGTTGCCTCGACGAGGGCTGGGATCCGGGGAGAAAACGGACGATGTCAAAACCACGCTTGGGACGAACGCTGGCCTTGGGACTCGCCGTTATGGGGATGGCCGGCCTAGTCTCCGGATGCGTAACGGTGCAGCGACCGACCATCGCCCACACACACGTCGGCCACACCATGACGGCATGGCCCGACACGCCGGGTCAGGCCGGTTTGCTGGACACCGCCGAGCGGGAGGCCACCACCGCCGCACAGGCCGCCGAGGCCGCCGCATCCGCCAATGATCTTGCGACCATTCAGGCGAGGGTGCGTGACATGCGCCACGCCATCGACCCCACGCTGCATCCGGTCGGCCCCGGCGCGGGCTATGGGTTGAGGCGCGCCCTGGACGGCGCGGTGACCCACGTTCGTTTCGCCATGGAATCGGGAGACGCCTCCGCGAACCTGCGCGCGGGGGGCCCGGAGTTCATCGCGATGGGCGAAGCGGTCCTCACCGATGTCGGCATCATGGCCGGCCTCTCCGACGCCGTGCTCGCGGCCCGCGCGACCGGCGAGGCGCGCGCTCTGGCGCAGGAACTGGCGCAGATGGCCGAGGCGGTCCGCGCCGGTGACGACGCCGACCACGATGGCCAGATCGGGGTGTCAGAGGCCGGTCTGCGTCAGATGCGCCAGTCGCTGGAAAACACCCTCGCACAGGAAAACCCGCCCTACACGACGGTCGAACGACGCTGGCTGTTCAACCTGATCCGTCTGCCGTCGGGGGACTGGGGCTGGAAGGATCCGGCTGGCGGCGGTGCCGTCGGCGCCTACAACACGGACTGAGGAGGCGGCCATGGCGGAGGCGCGGCGATCCCGATCCATCGGCCGGCTGCGCGCCCCCCCGCGTGTCGCCCGCCATCTTGGGGCCGCCGCTCTCGGCCTGAGTCTCGCCATCGCCCGTGGCGCGCCGGCCCTGGCGCAATATGACGCGACGGCCGCGCGCTGTCTGTCCGCGCCCGCACCCACGGCCGCCGACCCGTGTCGGCGCGCGTTCGCGACCGACCGCGCCAACGGCCCGGTCGCCATCAAGCTGGCCGAGGCCCTGCGCTACGGCGGCGACGCGGATCAGGCGGTGCGGGTCCTGGAGCAGGCCCAGGCGGCCGGCGCCAGCGGGGCCGACCTCGCGCATGCCCTGCGGCTCGCCCTCAGCTACCGGGACGAACAACGCTATCAGGAGGAGCAGGCGGCAGCGCGGGCCAGCGACGACAGCGCCGTGCGGCTTCGGGTGGAGCGCATCAAGTGCGATACCCTCGGCGGCCGTCGCGCTCTGACCGCCTGCGAAACCGCGCTGCGGCTCGCGCCCGGGGACGCGGACCTGCAGGCGCGCCGCGCGCAGCTTCGGGCGTCGCTCGGGTCGGGGACAGGCGGCGGGAGCGGCACGGCCGCCGCCCGCCCAGCCGCACCCGACCCGGCACCCGCGTCGGCACCCGCCGCGCCTCCGGCAACGACCGATACGGATCGTCCGCCGCCCCGGCCGGACCACGCCGCCTTGGGCCCGAAGCCCGGTTCCACCGCACCCGAGACACCAGACGCCGCCGAGGCGCCCGAGGTGGCGGACTCGCCGGCCCCGGAGAGGCCGAGCGCGGACACGGAGACCGACACAGACGTTGCGATCGTCCCGCCCACCGCCGTACCGGCACCCGCCGTAACGGAAGACGAGACGGAAGACCGGACGGCGGAGGCGTCTACCGCGCCCGCCGCCCCGGGTCCCGACACACCCGCCACCGAAGCACCGGCCGCACTTGGGGAGCGCCCGGACGCCCCCGACGCGGACACCGATCCCGCAGCGGTCGCGGCTGTCCCGTCCACCCCCACCGAACCCGATGCGCCAGCGACCGAACCCGAGGGCACGCCGATCGCCCCGGCGGACACGGCACCGCCACCGGCCCAAGGGCCGCCCCCGAGTCCGACGCAGACCGAGCCGCCTCGTTCGGTCATTGTGCTGGGCGGTGAGGGCAGCGGCTTGCCGTCTCCGCCGACCGATCCGCAGACCAGCATCGGCGCGCAACTCGCCACCCTGAAGAGCTTGCGAGACCAGGGCCTCCTGACCGAGGAGGAGTTTCAGGCTCAGCGGCAGGCCATCTTCCGCCGCGCGTTCGGCCGCTCGCCATCCGACGGCGGCACGGGAAGGAACCCCTAGAGCATTTTGCGTGACATCGGGATCACGCAAAATGCTCTAACTTTTTGATATTGAAGCAAATCGTCGTCGCGATCTGTTCCAGATCGCTCGGGATTTGCTCTAGAGGCTCTAGGGTTGAGACTCAATCAGATCCACCAAGTGACGATAGCCGCAATGGCGACGGCAGCGGTGAAAGTGACGGCGAGTTTGTCGTAGCGCGTGG
>NZ_JACIGJ010000013.1 GCF_014197855.1 Roseospira marina | reverse complement strand
GGCCTTCCGCGCCGCCGACGTCCTGGCCTTCACATCGACCGTCGGCGGTACCGCGTCTCTGGTCGGCACGGACGCCGACGGCACCGCATACCCGGTGGATACCCCGCGCACCGAGGCCGTCACCCCCGGCGTCCCCTGGACCGCCCCGCCCGGCCGTTGGTCGGACGTGTGGGTGACGGAGGCCGCATGACCCCCCGCCACGCGAAAGCGGCGGGGGCCGGGGCGCGGCAACGCCCCGAGCCGAATGTCCTAGGCATCCCCACGTCCACGTCGGCCGCCATGAAACGCGGCCCGCCGGCCCCGGCCGGGGCACGAGGGAATCGCCATGCCCGAACCTGTGGTGTCAATGCGGTGCGCTGGCTGCGCCCGCAAACTGGCGGAGTTGCTGGACCTCCGCCACGGAGGTATCAGCATTAAGTGCCCCCGCTGCGGGGCCATTACGATCCAGAGGGCCGTCGAGTCCCCTCCCCAGCGCGCCACCGAGCGTCCGCCCAAAGGAGAGGCGTCATGCCCGAATGGACCCACCTCGGCGCGGTGAGCGTTGCCCGCGCCGACGCCTTGGACGCCTTGGCCAGTCTGCCCGCCGCGTCGCTGCATGCCATCATCACCGACCCACCCTACTGTGCCGGCGGTTCGACGGAGGCCGCTCGGCAATCCAGCCGGGGAATGACCCGAACCGGACAGGCCGTCGGCGGCTGGTTCCAGGGCGACGCCATGACGACGTTTGGCTTGTGCTGGTTGATGCGAAGCTTGGCTTTAGCCGCAGGCCGTGCGCTGGTGCCAGGTGGATCGCTGGCGGCATTCGGCGACTGGCGGATGGTCCCCGGTCTGGCGCCTGCCCTGGAGAGTGCCGGCTATCGGTGGCGCGCCACTGTGATCTGGGACAAGCTGTCGCCGGGGCAAGGAACCGCCGGCGTGCGGCCCCGCCATGAGACCATCCTCTGGCTCACGCGACCGGGGCCTGTGGTGCGCGGGCCACGAACCATCGGGACCGTTATACCGGCGCGCCGGGTGACGCCGGCAACCCGAAGGCACCCGACCGAAAAACCCCAAGACCTGCTAGTGCCGTTGGTCGAGGCTCTGGTGCCTGAGGGGGGCGCGGTCGCCGACCCGTTCGCGGGCAGTGGGTCGCTGGGGTGTGCGGCCGTGTCCGCCGGTCGCCGTGCTTGGCTCTCCGACGGCGACCCAACCCATGTGGCCACGATGCTCGATCGCTTCTCAGAGCCCCCTCAGATGCCTTCGGACCGTCCCTGAGGTCGCTTCCAGCTCCCTCCCATCCATGATATCGAGTGCTGCAAAGTCAAATGGCCGCTACTGCAAACTCATGTGTCGCGCTTCAGCGGAGACGTAGGGGGGCGGCGGGCGCTGCCCCCGATTCTCCCCCCCCCCCCCCGATCCTCCGCATGGCATCGCGGTGGTGTCGTGTTATATATAGTACCGAACGTTTCCATTCGGGTCCGTCTCGAGCGTTGTGCCGATCCCTGCCGGCCTGTTGCGGTCGCCAAGGGGTGAACCCTCCGACCAAGATCGTGAGGCATGACATCACCGCCTGAAAAGTCTGTGCGGGGCGACACCGCAAGCGCCGGGGGCGTGCATGGCGAGGTCCGCGGGGACGATGTCGTCCGCCTAGACGGTGTGTCGGCGGATCGGTTTGCGCAGACCGTTCCGGGCATCCTGTTCCAGCGTGTGCGGGCCCCTGATGGAACGCTGTCCTACCCCTATGTGTCGCCGTCTCTGGCCACCTATGTCGGCTATCGGGCCGACGAGGTGAAGGTGGCGCGTGATGGCTGCCTCGACTTCATTCATTGGGCCGATCGCGACACCTACCTGCATCGTGTCCGTGAGTCCGCGCGGACCGGGGAGCGCTGCCCGGAGGAGTTCCGCGCCATCGGTTCTGATGGCGAGGTCCGCTGGCTGATGGGGGCGAGTGTGCCGGAAATGGACGCGGACGGGCGCGTCATCTGGCATGGCACGCTGATTGATGTGACCGATCGCAAGCGGGCCGAGCACTGGCTGGCCATGATCATGGACCATGCCGCCGACGTGATCGTGACCCTCGATGAGGACGGCCTGATTGAGCAGGTGAACGCGGCCTCGGTTGGGGTGTTCGGCCGTGATCCCGATGACCTGATCGGCAAACCCGTCTCCGTCCTGATGCCGCAGCTTGAGCAGGGCAATCTGATGGGCCTGCTGCGACGGTACCTGATTCAGGGCGAGCGCACCCTGGTCGGGGCCGGGCCGCGGGAGATGCTGGGCCGGCGCGCCGACGACCGGCTGTTCCCCATCGAGGTTCTTCTGTCGGAAGTTCTGACGGAGGGGCGCCGGCTGTTTATCGCGGTCGTGCGCGACGTCACCGAGCGCAAGGCGGCCGAAGCGGCTCTTTTGGAGAGTCAGAGGCGGCTGGCCACGATTGCCGATACCCTGCAAGGGCTCGTCTTTCAGTTCGCGCTGAAACCGGACGGAAGCCTGCGGGTTCTGTTCGTCAGCGGCTCTGTTCTGAAAGCCATCGGGCAGACGGCGGACGCGGTAATCCAGGACGCGGAGGCGCTGTACGGCGCCATGCCGGCGGACCAGCGTGCCGTGTTCATGAAGGCCATGGCACGGTCGGCCCGGACCCTGGAGCCGATGGAGGGCGATTACAGCCTGATCGCCCAGGACGGATCGCGCCTATGGCTGCGCGGCAGTTCACGGCCGCGCCGGGGGGAGAGCGGCGATGTGATCTGGGAAGGGGTCGCGCTGGACGTGACTGAGCGGAGACAGGTCGAAAGACGGGTCCTGTACCTCGCCTATCACGATCCATTGACCGGCCTGGGCAATCGCAGCCAGCTGCTGGAGCGTTTTCGCGACCTTGCCCCCGTATCGGGGGGGGACGCGGGGTGCGCCCGTCGGATCGCGCTGCTGTCGATCCGGCTCGATCGGCTCAGCATCATCAACGCGACGCTCGGCCACACGATGGGAGATCTGGTCGTACAGACGGTGGCGCGTCGGTTGCGCGAGACCCTGCCCGAGGGCGCGATGCTGTTCCGGGCGGGCGGCGGCCGCTTCCTGGCCCTTGTGCCGGACTGCGGGGCGGACGCGGATGTGTCCCGGCTCGGCGACCGGCTGATCGGCCTGTTCCAACACCCGGTCGAGGCGAACGGCCATGCGCATGACCTGTCCGTCAGCGTCGGAGCTAGCGTGGGGCCGGATCATGGGGACGATCCGGAAACGCTCATCATGCACGCCGACGCAGCCTTGCATCAGGCGAAGCAAGCCGGCGGGGGGCGTCCGTGGCTGTACACCGAGGACATCGGGGAACAGGCCGCCCGGGTCCTGACCATGCGCCATCGCATGCGCGTCGCCCTGGAGCGGAACGAGTTTCGGGCGTACTTCCAGCCGCAGCTCGATCTCGCCAGCAATCGGATCGTCGGCACCGAGGCGCTTGCCCGGTGGGTGCCGGAGGATGGACCGCCGGTCGGCCCCGGCGAGTTCATTCCGATCGCCGAGGAATATGGGCTCATCGACGCGATATGCCTGCGCATCCTGGAAGACGCCTGTCGCTGGACCCAGCGGTGGAACGCTCTGGGTCTGGGCCCGATTTCGGTGGCCGTGAATATCTCCGGCCGGCAGTTCCATGATCCGGAGAGGCTGATCGGTACCGTAGATCATGCTCTGAACACGCTGGGGCTGGAGCCGGCGGCGCTGGAGCTGGAGTTGACCGAAAGCACGGCCATGAACGATCCGGAGAACGCCAGCACGGTGATCCGGATGTTCCATGAGCGTGGCGTCGGGTGCTGCATCGATGATTTCGGTACCGGGTATTCGTCGCTGTCCGTCCTGAAGCGGTTTGCGCTGACCAAGCTGAAGGTTGATCGGTCGTTCGTGTGCGACGTGACCACTGATGCCAACGACGCGGCGATTTGCGGGGCCATCATCGCCATGGGGCGCGCGCTGAACCTGAAGGTCTGCGCGGAGGGTGTGGAGACCGAGGATCAACTCGCGTTCCTGCGCGCCCAGGCCTGCGATCAGGTTCAGGGGTTCCTGATCGCGCGCGCCCTGCCGCCGGACGACCTGGAAGCGCTGTTGCGGCAAGGGGTAACGGCCGGTGCGGTGGGCGAGCGGGCGTGACGATCCCGCACGGTCCGTTTGCGCGTCCCGGAATTCATGCTAGGCCTGATGCGCGCGGGTGGAGCACGGTAATGCAACCCCGCGTCCGGGTCCCTCCGTTGACCGGGGCGGGCCGGTTCGGTCCGAAGAAGGGAGAGTCAAAGGGATGAAACGGCGTGAGTTCCTGTCCGGTGCGGTCGTCGCTGGTGCCACAACCGGCGCGGCGAGCCTGGCGGCACCTTCGATCGTGCGCGCCCAGGAGACCATGGAATGGAAGATGGTCACCACCTGGCCCAAGAACGCGCCGGGCGTCGGGGTTAATGCGCAGCGGTTCGCCGACATGGTGACCGCGATGAGCGGTGGACGCCTGACCATCCGGCTGTTCGCGGCCGGGGAACTCGTGCCGCCGTTCGAATGTCTGGACGCGGTGCAGGCGGACACGGCGCAGTTGGCGCATTCGACGCCGTACTACTGGGTCGGCAAGTCGCCGGCTCTGAACTTTTTCACCACGATGCCGTTCGGGCTGACCGCCTGGGAGCTGAACGCCTGGATCTATTTCGGCGGCGGTCAGGCGCTGTGGGAGGAGGTCTACGCCCCCTTCAACGTCGTGCCGTTCTACGCGGGCAACTCCGGGGTTCAGTCGGGTGGCTGGTTCAACCGGGAAATCAACACACTCGACGACCTCAAGGGCCTCAAGATGCGGATTGCCGGCATCGGCGGCGAGGTCATGCGGCGCCTGGGCGTCGCGGTGGTGGTGACCCCGGCAGGCGAAATCCAGCCGGCGCTGATGTCGGGGGCGGTCGATGCGGCCGAATGGGTCGGGCCGTGGCTCGACATCGCGTTCGGCATGCACAAGGCGGCGAAGTACTACTACGTTCCGGCCTTCCACGAACCCGGCCCGGGCTTGGAGGTGATCGTGAACAAGGACCGTCTCGCCGCGCTGCCGGACGATCTGAAGGCCATCGTCAAATACGCCGCCCGCGCCGCCAGCGAGACCACGCTGGCCGACTTCACCTTCAACAACATCAAGGTGTTCGCGGACATGCGGGAGAAGTTCCCGGAGGTCGAGTTGCGCACCTTCCCCGACGCGGTGATCGCGGCCATGGGCGAAAAGACCAAGGAGGTCGCGGCCGAGATCGCCGAGCGCGACGAGGTGACCCACAAGGTCTACGAGGCCTTCATGGCGTTCAACCAGCAGGCCGAGGCGTATCAGGCCTACTTCGACCTGCCCGCGCTGCGGATGCGCCAGCAGGTGTTCGGCGGCTGATCCTCACCGGCCCCCGCGTCCCGGAGCCGTGGGCGCGGGGGCTGGTCTTTGGTGTGCGTTTCCGTTCGGGTTCCGGGGTTCCCATGTTCATCACGCTGCTCGTCACCGCCTGCGTGGCCGCCCTGGTGGCCGGGATTCTTCTGCTGGTGTTCAAGGCGCTGGGGCGGCGCCCGCCCAAGGTCCTGATCCCGGCGGCCATCGGCCTGTCGATTCTCGTGTTCGTGACCTACAGCCGCTACACCTGGGCCGACCTGATGGTGGCGCGCCTGCCGGACAGCGTGACGGTGATCGAGCGCTACCGCGAAAGCGCGTTCTACGAGCCCTGGACGTATCTGTGGCCTCGCGTCACCCATTTCGCGGCCATCGACCGGGCGACTCTGGCGGCGCATCAGCGCGCGCCGGGCGTCTATCTGGTGGAGATGATCCTGGTCGCGGAGGGCAATCCGACCCTGAGTCTGCCGGTGGTGGTGGATTGCGTCCGGCATCGCCGCGCTACGCTGGCGCCGCAGACACCGCTGGATCCCGCGATGCTCATTGATGCGCTGACGTGGCAGGAGGGGCGCTATCCGGGCGGGCTGTTCGACGCGGTGTGCGCGGAGTAGGGCGCCCCGGCCATCAACCGGAGAGATGGCATGTTCGCGGCCTATCCGCGCGGCGGCGGTGCGGCGTCCGAGGGGGTGGCGACCGGATATAGGCGGTTAAGGAGGGTTTCCGCTGTCGTCATGTCCACGGAATCGGTTGAGAAGAGCAAGCGAAACACCAAGGGGGCAAAGATGTGATCCATCAGCACCGTGCTGGTGGGCACATCTTCGCCCCGCGCCTCGGCCCGGGCGCAGATCTGGTCGAACTGGGCCTTGAGCGCATCGGCGCAGGTGCCGGCATTGAGAGCGGTGGGGCTGCTGAGCAGGTCCCGCAGCAGGGCGCGCCCGAAGTCAGAGGCCATGTCGTCGATGTACTGGGCGAGCCAGGCTTCCATGTCGCCGCGAAAGGATCCGGTGTCTGACGGCGCACTGTCGGGGCGCAGGCGGTCCAGCGCCACGTCGGACAAGAGCTGTCCCAGATCGCCCCAGCGCCGGTAGATGGTCGAGGGGGTGACACCGGCCCGGGCGGCGATCGCCGGAACAGTCAGCTCCAGCCGGCTTCCCTCGCTCTGAAGCGCGCGTACGGCCTCATGAACCGCGGCTTGCACGCGAGCGCTGCGCCCCCCTGGCCGTGGCCCGCATCGGCCCGTCATGCCCCGTCCTTTCGCACCCGTTCGTCCCTCTGGTCGCTCGCATGGCCCCTCTAACGCAAAGTATTTGCATTAGAGGGGCGTCGCCCCTATCTACGCAAAAGCATATTTTTCGCTTTTGTCGGAAAGGCCGCCCTATGTCAACCGTCCCCGCGTCGGGATCGCCCCGCGCCGCCTCCTCCGCACAGACCGGAGCCCTGGCTGTTCACACCGGCACGACTATCGCCGTTCTGGCGGCGTCGAGTGCTCTGGTGCCGCTGTATCGCCTGTACCAGGCGGCGTGGCATTTCTCGCCCGTGATGCTTACCCTGATTTTTGCCAGCTACGTTCTGGCCCTGCTGGCGACGCTAATGATCGCCGGATCGTTGTCCGATCATATCGGGCGCCGTCCGGCGCTGACGCTGGCCCTGGGGCTCAATATCGTGGCTATGGGCGTTTTCCTGGTGGCCGGGTCGCCGACGGTGTTGCTCGTCGCGCGTCTGGTGCAAGGGGTGGCGACCGGTATCGCCACCGCGACCCTGGCGGCGACCCTGTTGGACCTGCATCAGGAGCGGGGCGCACTGATCAACAGCGTGGCGCCCATGACGGGCATGGCCGTCGGAGCCCTTGGCTCGGCCGTTCTGGTCGACACGACACCGTTCGGATCGGTGTTCGTTCTGCTGCTGGTCGTCTTCTGTCTGAACCTGGGTCTGACGTGGCGCATGCCGGAGACGGTCCGGCGGCGGCCGGGCGCCCTGCGGTCCCTGCGCCCGCGTCTCGTAATCCCGCCCGGGGCGCGGGCCGAACTGCTGGCCATTACGCCCATCAACGTGTCCATTTGGGCCTTGGGCGGGTTTTACCTGTCGCTGATGCCGTCCTTGATCGCCGCGGTCACCGGCACACAGACGGCCCTGCTGGCCGGGGGGAATGTCGCGGCCCTGACCCTGAGCGGTGCGGCCGCTATCCTGGTTATACGCCGGCACGGCCCCATGGTGGCTCTGACAGCCGGCGGGATGGCCCTGATCGTCGGCCTGTGTGTGACGTTGACAGGCGCCAACCAGGGGATCGCGAGCCTTCTGATCGTCGGGTCGGTCATCGCGGGCGTTGGGTTCGGCGCCGGCTTTTCGGGGGCGATGCGGCGCCTCGCACCCTTGGCCGCGCCGCATGAACGTGCGGGTCTGATGGCCGCGTTCTATGTCGAGAGCTACCTTGCGAACAGCCTGCCGACGATTCTTGCGGGAGTGCTGATTCCGCGGCTGGGTCTGCTGGCGGTGACCAATCTGTACGGAGGCGCGTTGATCGGTCTCGTGGGCGTCGGCCTGCTGCTGACGCGGATGCGCCACCGCCGCGCCCTTGCCTGACGGTGGGGGCGGATGGTTCGGACGGTATGAGAGGGGAGAAAATGGCGCGCCCGAAGGGATTCGAACCCCTGACCTTCGGCTCCGGAGGCCGACGCTCTATCCAGCTGAGCTACGGGCGCATCATCGCGCGGCGAGGTGATCCAAAACCAGGACCCTGCCGCGAGGGAGACGGACCATAGCCCATCCCGTGACGGCATGCAACGGCCTGTGCGCGCCGATTTTGGGATCCGACGCAGCGGCTGCCCGTGCGGGGTCTTCAGGCCGATCCGGTGCCGACGGTGGCGCCCATCGCGGGCGGAAAGCGCCCAACCCGATCGGCGCGGCTGGGGTCCAGGGCCAGCGCGGAGGAGGGGGCACCGGTCAGGGCAGCCAGACGGTCCGACCGGTCGAGTAGGTGACCCACCATGACGTGCTGCACGGTGCCGTCCGACTGGAACCGGCCCTCCACCTCCAGCAGGCGCGCTTGCAGGACCGCGCGGCGGTTCGCCTCGAACACTTGGGCGGGCACGATCAGGTTGGCGACGCCCAGGTCGTCCTCCAGGGTGATGAACAGCACGCCCTTGGCGGTGCCCGGCCGCTGCCGGCAGACCACCAGCCCAGCCGTCCGCACCCGTTCGCCGTCGCGCGCCCGGCGCAGGCGTTCGGTGGACAATACGCCGTCGCGGTCCAGCTCGGCGCGCAGCAAGGCCAGCGGATGGGTGCGCAGGGTCAGGCGGAGGCTGCGGTAGTCCTCCACCACGGATTCGTCCTCGCGCAGGTCGGGCAGCGTGACCTCCGGCTCGGGGCCGAGCTCCGACGCGCCGGGGCGCGCGAACAGGGGCAGTGGCGGCGCGGTCAGGCGCTTGACGGCCCACAGGGCGGCCCGCCGGTCCAACCCCAGCCCGGCCAGGGCGTCGGCGCGGGCCAGCGTGTCCAGCACGGGACCGGTCAGGCCGGCGCGGCGCCACAGGTCCTCCACATCGCGGAATCGCCGTTCCGTCCGGGCGCCGATGAGGCGGTCGCAGGCCCCGCGCGCCACGGAGCCGGACAGGCCCTTGATCTGCCGCAAGCCCAGGCGGAGCGCCAGATTTCGTGCGTCAGATGGGGCGCCGTCCGGCCCACGCGCCGTCTCCAGCGTGTTGTCCCAGGCGCTGCGGGTGACGTCCACCGGCCGCACCGTGACCCCGTGGTCGCGGGCATCGCGCACGATCTGGGCCGCCGAATAGAACCCCATCGGCTGGCTGTTCAGCAGGGCGCAGGCGAACACCGCCGGGTGATGGCGCTTCAACCACGCCGAGACGTAGGCCAGTAGGGCGAAGCTGGCGGCGTGGCTTTCGGGGAAGCCGTATTCGCCGAAGCCCTCGATTTGGCGAAAGCAGTTCTCGGCGAACGCCCGCTCATGGCCGCTGCGCAGCATGCCGGCGACGAACCGCTCGCGGAACCCATGGATGGTGCCGGCCCGCCGGAAGGTGGCCATGGCGCGGCGCAACTGGTCCGCCTCGGTCGGGGTGAATCCGGCGCCGTCGATGGCGATCCGCATCGCCTGCTCCTGGAACAGCGGCACGCCAAGGGTCTTTTCCAGCACCCGGCGCAGGGCGTCCGAGGGGTAGGACACCGGCTCCAGGCCCTGGCGACGGCGCAGATAGGGATGGACCATGTTGCCCTGGATGGGGCCGGGGCGGACGATGGCGACCTCCACCACCAGATCGTAGAACGCGCGCGGCCGCAGGCGCGGCAGCATGCTCATCTGGGCGCGGCTTTCCACCTGGAAGACGCCCAGGGCATCGGCGTCGCACAGCATGTCGTAGACGCGGGGATCGTCCGCCGGCACGCTCGCCAGCGTCAGGTTCGGCCCGCCGGTCGCCCGCAGCAGGTCGAACGCCTTGCGCACGCAGCTCAGCATGCCGAGTGCCAGGATATCGACCTTCAGCAGGCCGAGGGCGTCCAGGTCGTCCTTGTCCCACTGAATGACCGTGCGGTTCTCCATGGCGGCGTTCTCGATCGGCACCAGGGTGTGCAGCGCGCCCCGCGTGATGACGAAGCCGCCCACATGCTGCGACAGGTGGCGGGGAAAGCCGCGCAACTGGTCCACCAGATCGAGGGCCAGCCGCAGGCGGGCGTCGTCGGGGTCCAGCCCGGCCTCGCGCACTTGCGCATCCTCCAGCGGGCGCGAGGAGATGCCCCAGACCGTGCCGGACAGCGCCGAGACGGCGTCCTGCGACAGGCCCAGCGCCTTGCCGACGTCCCGCAGGGCGGAGCGCGAGCGGTAGGCGATCACCGTGGCCGCCAGCCCGGCGCGGGTCCGGCCGTAGGTGTCGTAGATGTACTGGATGACCTCCTCGCGCCGCTCGTGCTCGAAATCCACGTCGATGTCGGGGGGCTCGTCGCGGGCGGCGGAGACGAAGCGCTCGAACAGCAGGTCGAAGCGGGCGGGGTCGATGGCGGTGATCCCCAGGCAGTAGCAGACCGCCGAATTGGCCGCCGAACCGCGCCCCTGGCACAGAATGTCCTGCGAGCGGGCGAAGCGGACGATGTCGTACACCGTCAGGAAATAGGGCGCGTAGCCAAGCTGATCGATGATCGCGAGTTCGCGCGCGACGGTGGCTCTGACACTTGCGGGAGCGCCCTCCGGCCAGCGCCAGGCCAGACCGGCCTGGGTCAGGTCCTCCAGATGCTGCTGCGGGGTGCGGTCGGGCGGGGTGATGTCGTCCGGGTATTCGTAGCGCAGATCCGCGAGGTCGAAGGTGCAGCGGTCGGCAATCGCCACCGTGCGGGTCAGCGCGTCCGGATAGTCCGCGAACAGGGCGGCCATGGCGGCGGGGCTCTTCAGGTGGGCCTCGGCGTTGGCGGCGAGGCGCCAGCCGGCCGCGTCCACCGTCACATGCTCGCGGATGCAGGTCAGCACGTCGAGCAGGGGGCGCCGCGCCGGCGTGTGCAGGCGCACGCCGTTGGTGGCGAGCAGCGGCACCCCAACGCGCGCCGCCACCGCCGCCAGGGTGGCCAGCCGGCGGGCGTCGCGGCCGTCCAGGCGGCAGCGGGCGGCGAGGTGGCACGTGTCGCCCGGAAACAGATCACGAAGCGCGGCCAGTTCCCTCTCGAACGCGTCCATCCCGCGGCCGTCCGTAAGTCCCTCCTCTGGTGGCAGCACGGCGGCGATCAGCCCGGCCGCGTGCTCGGCGAGATCGTCGCGGGACAGGAAGCACGCCCCCTTGGGCGCGCGCCGGCGGCCGAGGGTGAGCAGCGTGCACAGCCGGCCATAGGCGGCCCGGTCGGTGGGGTAGACCAGTACGCTCGGCGCGTCCTCCAGGTCGAGGCGGCAGCCGACGATCAGGCGCAGCCCGGCGGCGCGGGCGGCGGTCCAGGCGCGGACGACGCCGGCCAGGGTGTTGCGGTCGGTGACCGCCAGGGCGTGCAGGCCGAGCGCGGCGGCGGTCACCACCAACTCGTCGGGATGCGACGCCCCGTGCAGAAAGGTGAAGTTGGTGGTGACGTCGAGTTCCGCGTACGGCGGCGGGGATGGGGGTGGGGGCGTCATGGAAACACCCCCCGCACGCACCAGCGGGCATTGGCTTCGTGCGCCAGCCACAGGCGGTGGCCGCCGGGGTCCTCGATGCGCCAGAGGTCGCGGATCCGATCCGGCGCGGGCGCTTCCGCGCCATGCCACCACTCGGGGACGAGCCGCTCCGGCCCCTCGGCGCGGGCTACGGTCCACACCTGCCGACGCCAGCGGAAGCGGGTCGGCGGCCGGCCGTCGGTCAGCACGTCCACTGGCTCCGGTGCCAGCAGGCGCGGCGGCCGCAGCGCCGTCGCCGGCCAGAGCGCAGGGGCCCCGCCGGGCCGGCGGTCGGTCGTGGTCACGGCGCTTTCCGGCACATGGCTGGGGTGCGGGATCGGGCGGACGACCTGGGTCGTGCCCAGCCGCGTGCGCAGGCGGTCGAACAGTAGGGCAATGGCGTCGTCCGCCTGTCCGGAGCGGCCAACGCCGGCCGGCGCGGACTCCGGTGCGGCCTCAATTTGTGTGGCCTCCAGGGGCTGCACGGCGGTGAGCGTCAGCACCATGGCCTCGATCCCGAAGCCGACATCCAGGCCGTCCAGTGTCTCCTGGAACAGGCGGGCCAGGGCCTGCGGGTCGCGGGTCGGTCGGCTGGTCCCGACCGCCCGGTGGATCATGGTGCCGTCGACGCGCGCCATCTCCAGCACCAGACGCCGGGCGCCGTGGCGGCGGCGCTCCAGCCGGGGCTGGAAGGCGCGACAGAGGGTGGCGATGGCGTGGGCGATGTCCTCCGTGCGGCCGATGGGCTCGGCGAAGGCGAGAGCCTCGCGCCAGGGGTCGGCCGGCGGACGCGGGGTGAAGGGCTCCGGCGCATGGCCGAGCGCCTGATCCAGCCGCTGCGCCACCACCGTGCCCAGGCGCGCGGCCAGGGGCGCCCGGGGCAGGGCGGCGAGGTCGCCGATCCGGGTCAGGCCGAGGCGTCGCAGGGTTTCGCACACATCGGCGGGTAGGCGCAGGGCCTCCACCGGCAGGCCCATGAGAAGCTGGCGTTGGGCGCCTTCCGGCAGATGGGCGACGCCCGGCGGCTCGGTGGTGTCGTCGGCCAGGAAGCGGGCGGCGGCCCAGGCGGCGCCCTGGGTGTCTGCCAGCCCCAGGCGGACGGTCGTGAAGCCCGCCGCGCGTACGCGCGTCCGCAGGTCGCGGGCCAGGGACTCCTCGCCGCCGAGTAGATGGGCGCAGCCGGTGATGTCGAGCCACAGGCCGCCCTCGCCACCGGGGCCCGGCCCCTCGATGGCGGTCCAGGGGGTGTAGCGCGTCGCCCAGGTGGCCAGCGCGCCGAGTGCGGCGGTGTCGGCGGCGGGATCGGCGGGGCGTGTCGCCAGCGTGGGGCACGCGGCGCGGGCGTCGGTCAGCGGCCGGTTCGCGAACACGCCGGCGGTCTCCGCCGGGCGGTTGACGGCGTACAGAGTCGCGGTCGTGCCCGTCTCCGTCACCAGGGCGAACGGGGCCTCACGCGGACCAGCGGACGGCGTTCCCGCACGGGTCGCCCGATCCGTCGCGAAGCGCGGCAACCACAGAAAGAGCACTCGTCTCATCGTTCCACTCCAGTCGCCAACCCGCCGGCCGACCGCTTCGGCATCGCTCCAGCCGTACGTCCCAACGCACCGCGCCCAGCCCCGACCACGCCACCGGCGCGGCCGGAACGGGGGTGACCCGCCAGCGCGTGGTGGCCGCGACCGATCCCGCCGGTCCGGCGCGTCCGGCGGGCACCAGCAGCAGGCCCGTGACGCCGCCGGCCTCGGCCGCGAGCTGAAGCCGCCGCCCAGCGGTGAGACCGGCGACGCGCACCTGTCCCACGACGGCGGCGAGGCCCGGGGTGCGCAGGCCCTCTTCCAGGCACCACAGCACCTGCGCGTCGTCGCGGGCGCGGGCGATCATGATCCGGCGCGGCGGCAGGCCGAGCTGGGCCAACCCCGGGGGATACAGCGTGTCGTCCGTCCCCCCTTGGCGGAGGCACCACAGCACCGGCGCGTCCCGGTGCGCCGCCAGCCGGCCCGCCAGAAGCGCGGTGAAGCCGAGCGCCGCGGCCGGTCCGGTGGCCTGTTCCGCCGGGTCCGCGTCGGCGCCCACCACTTGATGCAGGCACCCCAGCGGCAGACCGCCCCAGGGCAGCGCGGTATCCACGGCCTCCAGCCCCAAGGGCAGGGTGGCGCCGGCGGTCCGGGACGCCCCTTCCAGGCGCTGGATCCGCTGGCGCAGCCGTTCCAACGAGGATGAGTGAGACATGCGACCAGCCCTTCGTGTTCCGTATTTGTTCTATGCGAGAGTCGCGCCGGGAGTCAACACGTCCCACCCTCGGTCGCGTCCTCAATCCCTGGGTCGTGTCAGGCCACGCTGGCTCCCGGTCTTGACCCGTCCGGGGCGAACCCCCACGGTCAAGAGGTTCACTTATCCCGATCAGGATCACCGCCCCGTGCCCACAGCCGCCTCCGTCGCCCCGCCGTTGATCGAGGTGGCCAATCTGACCCAGGATTATCCGGGCCTGCGGGCGCTCGACGCCGTATCCTTCTCCATCGCGCCCGGGACTGTGACGGCGTTGGTCGGCCCCAATGGCGCCGGCAAGACCACGCTGCTGCGCTGCCTCGCCGCGCTGGATCTGCCGTTCGCCGGTCGGATTCGGGTCGCCGGGCTGGACGCGACGGAGCGGCCGCGCGCCGTCCATCGCATGACCGGGTTCCTGCAAGATTTCTTCGGTCTCTATGATTCGCTGACCGTCGAGGCGGGCCTGTGGTACGCCGCCGCCGCGCGCGGCGTGCCGCGATCCGCGATTCCCGAGCGCATCGCCTGGGCGGCGGCGGCGGTCGGCCTGTCCGAGCGGCTGTCGCACCGCGCCGGCACCCTGTCGCGCGGCATGCGCCAGCGTCTCGCCACCGCGCAGACGATCATTCACCGGCCCCGGGTGGTGCTGCTGGACGAGCCGGCGTCCGGGCTGGATCCGGAGAACCGGGCCGATCTGGCCGGGCTGCTGCGCCGCCTGCGGACGGACTATGGGATGACGCTGGTGGTGTCCTCCCACATTCTGTCGGAGCTTGAGGACTACTCCACGCACGTCATGATCCTGCGCGACGGCCGGCTGATCCGCCACGATGCGCTGGGCGATGAGGCCGGCGGTGAACCCGGGGTGGCGAACGACCGGACCGGGCCGGCGCGGCTGCTGGTGTCCCTCAGCCATCCCACCCCCGACGCGGCTGCGGTTCTGGCGGCGCGCGACGACATCGCCGATGTGACCCCGCTGGGGGAGGACGACCGGCGCGTCTTCGTGACCCTGGTTGACGGCGCCGATCCCGCGCGCCGGACCGATCTGCTGGCCGCCCTGGTGGCGGCCGGGGTGCCGGTGTGTGGGTTCGATGTGGAGCGCCGGAACCTCCAGGATGTCTATCTCGATCACCTGCGTGAGCCGCGCGAGCCGGCCGGAGAGGCGCCATGACCCGATTCGCGACCGCGCGTCTGGGGAACCCCGAGTTCCGCCGCAATCTGATGGTGGAGATCTCGCCCCAACGCCTGCTCGGCATGCCGGTCGTTCTGGGGTTGCTGTTTCTGGCGGGCGCGGAAGCGGGCGGCGCCGAGACGGTCGATGTGATCGCTCACGGCGCGCTGGTCGTGCTGCTGCTGTTGTGGGGCACGCGGCTGACGGCGGGCGCGGTCGCCGACGAGATCCAGGCCGGCACCTGGGACGCCCAGCGCATGAGCGGCCTGTCCCCCTGGGCCATGACCTGGGGCAAGCTGTTCGGGGTGACCGCCTTCATGTGGTACGGGGCCGCGTTCGCGGTGGCGGCGATCTGGATCGCCGGCATCACGGGTATGGTGGAACTGCTGGACCTTCTGCTGACCGGGGTGGTGGCGCAGGCCGGCGCGCTGCTGTTCGGGCTGTTGCTGCAACGGGTGCGGCGGACGGGCGGCAAGCGCTTGGGAGTCGCCCTGGCGCAGATCTTCGCCATCGGTCTGGCGGTCTGGCTGACGACGCAGGAGAGCTTGTGGGAGGCGCGGCCGGTTGAATGGTGGTCCCTGACGGTGGACGGCCGCGACTTCATCCTCCTCTCCAAGGCCTTGGCGCTGGGTTGGGTGCTGGCCGGCATTCACGCCCTGATGCGCGAGGAACTGCGCTACCGCGCTCAGCCCTGGACATGGCTGGCGTTCCTGGCCTTCTGCGCCGTCTATGTCGCCGGGTTCGGGGACGAGCTTCTGGTCGTCAGCCTGTTCGGAACCATGCTGGCGGTCGACGCCGTGCCGCTGGTGATCATGATCGGCACCGTGGCCGGCCTGACGCTCGTGGCCGCCCTTCTGGGGATGCACAACAGCGTCGAGATGCGGCGCTGGCTGGCGGGGCCGACGCGCGCCCGAAGCCGACCGGGCGCCCTGCTGACCGAGGCGCCGGCCTGGGGGCTGGGTCTGGCCGTGACGCTCCTGCTGGGGCTGGTGCTGACTGTGATCTGGCTGCGGGTGCCGGAGCCGTCGTGGCTGCCCGTCCTGATCTGGAGCGGCGGGCTGTTCCTGCTGCGGGACGTCGGCGTGATCCTGGCGTTGAACCTGGACTCCGGCGCGCGGCGAGGGCCATGGGCCGGGCTGATCTATCTGTGGGCGCTGTATATCCTGGTGCCTGTGGCGTTGGTCAACGTCTCGCCCGGTGCCTCCGCCGCCGTGATGCCCACCGTGGCGCCGACGGTCTTCGGCGCGTTGATCCCGGCGCTGGGGCAGGCGGCGCTGGCGTGGCTGCTGGTGGCGTGGCGGTGGCGCGTCGCCAAGCGGGGTCTGTCCACCGCGAAACCCGGGTAGCGCACACGCGCAAGGCCCCCTGGACCCGTGCCGTCCGGCCCCGCGAAGAGGAGGTGCCGGCCGTGCGCCGCGAACACGGTCGCCGCATGACG
Organism: Roseospira marina; assembly: GCF_014197855.1. Taxonomy (GTDB): domain Bacteria; phylum Pseudomonadota; class Alphaproteobacteria; order Rhodospirillales; family Rhodospirillaceae; genus Rhodospira; species Rhodospira marina. The sequence continues at coordinate 110,823 of NZ_JACIGJ010000013.1, read as the reverse complement.
CAGCGCAGCGTGCATGCGGTCGGGCTTGGGCAGATGCCACGTCCGGCCGGGACCGAAGTAGCCCCCCGGTCCCGCCCCACCGCTTCCATCCATATCGGCATGGTTCGGGTCGGGGCCGTGGGAGGTCACCACGCGCCCGTCGATGCGGGCGTCGGGTGGCAGCCGGTAGCGCAGATCGACCCCGACCAGCACCACCGGATCGCAGCCCATCAGGAACGCAAGCTGTACCGCCAGATAGGCCACGGTCTGCCCGGCGTGCAGCGGACCGTCGGCGCGGGTGGCGAACCCCGGCACGGGCCGGCGGTCATCCGGCGCGTACCACGACCAGTCCACCGGAAGATGCAGGCGTCCAGCTGCGCGCGGGATCACATCGGCATGATCCACGGGCAGGATCAGGGGCGCCCAATCCAGGGCGCGCAGCGCGGCCGCCTCCTCGACGGCGACGCGGCGGTCCTCGACCAGATGCCATGTGGGCGTCAGGCGGCCCGTGTGATGCAGCCGCCACGCCCCGTTCAGGGCGAAGGTCACGGCATCGCGCAGCGGCGCGAGGTCGAGCGTTGCGAGGGAGGGCCCGTTTCCCACCACCACCGCCGGGCGCCCGGCGTGGAGCCCGGCAAGATCATAAAGCGTGGTGACCCGCTCTGGCGCCGCATCGGCCGGATGGCCGGCCAGCGCGAGCCGTTCGCAGCGGGGCAGGGTGTCGGGGTGATTCGCGACCGTCAGCGGAACGCCGGCCGGCACGAGAACGCCGCCGACCGGCGCGGTGGGGGAGGGCGCCGCCGCTGGGGTCGAAAAGTCCGGCACATGGATGCCGAAGCAGGCGGGATGGTTTTGGGTGCTGGGCGGCAGGGGGACGCACGGCACCGCTCGCGGGGCCTCCAGCGCCGGCCCGATCGTCGCCAGTCGCGCGTTCAGACCGCGCGGTGCCACCACGCCCGGGCGTAGCACCAGCGTCGGCTCCCGGGCGACGCAGGACTCGGCGTGCGCCGGCGCGGGGAGGGCGGTCTGGCTGTGGTGAACACGTGGCGCCCAGGGCGCAAGTGCCTCCCGCAGGGGGCGGCTCAGGCCACCCGTCAGGGCGACCGTCACGGGTGGCCCGGGCGCCAACGGGTCGTCGTCGAGCAGGCCGGCGAGGGTCTGGAGGGCCGCCGGCTCCTGGCCCGGCCGGAGGGGGATGCGGATCGCGACGGGGGGGCGAGCCCTCACCGGCTGCCGACGATGGCGGCGGCCCGCTGCGGCGACCATCCGTGTTTCAGCAGATCGGCCATGCCCTCTTTTTCGATCGGTTTGCTGAACAGGTAGCCCTGGCCGAGCTGGCAGCCGTTGGCGCGCAGGAATTCGACCTGCGGCTCGGTCTCCACGCCCTCGGCGATCAGTTGCAGCCCGAGCGAACTCGCCATCCGGATGATGGCCTGCGTGATCGCCATGTCATCCTCGCTGCTCGGGATGTCCATCACGAACGAGCGGTCGATCTTGAGCGCGTCGATCGGGAAGCGCTTGAGGTAGGACAGCGACGAATAGCCGGTGCCGAAGTCGTCGATCGACAGCGTGATGCCGATGTTCTTCAGCGACCACAGGGCCTCCACGGCTTCGTCCGCGTTCTCGACCAGCATGCTCTCGGTCAGTTCCAGGTCCAGAAGCTCCGGCTTCACCCCGGTGTCGCTGAGGATGCCCTTGATGGTCTCGGCCAGCCGCTGGTCGCGGAACTGGCGGGCCGACAGGTTGACGCCCACCCGGATCGGCGGCAGGCCCTGGTCCCGCCAGACGCGGAGCTGTTTGCACACCGCCCGCAGCACCCATTCGCCGATGGGCACCACGAGGCCGGTTTCCTCCGCCACCGGCACGAACTCCACCGGCGACACGTCGCCCAACTCGGTCGAGCGCCAGCGCAGCAGGGCCTCGGCACCGACCACCGCCCGCGAGGTCAGGTCCACCTTCGGCTGGTACACCATAAACAACTCATCGCGTTCCAGCGCACGGCGCAGGCCGGTTTCGATCTGGAGGCGCCGCACCATGTCGTCGGACAGACGATCGGTGTAGAACTGATAGTTGTTGCGGCCTTTCTTCTTGGCGAAGTTCACCGCCGTGTCGACGTTGCGCAGAAGGTTCGAGATGCCGCCCCGGGTGCGCGGATAGATCACCACGCCGATGGACCCGGAGGTGTAGATCTCGCGCCCGTCCACCTCGAACGGGCGGGACAGGTCGATCAGCATGCGATGCGCGATGTCCGCCACCTCGTCCTCGCCGCTCACATGCTCCAGGATGACGGTGAATTCGTCGCCGCTCTGGTGTGACACGGTGTCGCCGGGGCGCACGTGCCCCTGCAGGCGGCGCCCGGCCATCTGAAGCACACGGTCGCCGGCCGGGTGGCCGAGCGTGTCGTTGATGTTCTTGAAGTGGTCCAGGTCCACGAACAGGATGCCTAGCATCGTGCCGCGCGTGTCCGCGCGCGAAATCGCAGCCTCCAGCCGGTCGCGGAACAGCGCGCGGTTGGGCAGTCCGGTCAGCGGGTTGCGCGTGGCCAGGAACAGCAGGCGCTGCTCGGCGATCTTGCGCTCGGTGATGTCGCGCATCATGCCGATGAACAGATGCCGGCCGCCGATTTTCATCTCGGACAGGGCCAGTTCGGCGGGGAACGTGGTGCCATCCTGGCGGCGCGCCTCCACCTCCCGGCCCATACCGATCACCCGGCTTTTGCCGGTGGTCAGGTAGTGAACGATGTGGTCCTGGTGCTTCGCCCCGGCCTCCTCCGGCATCAGGATCGTGACCGGCTTGCCGATCGCCTCCGACGCCTCGTACTCGAACATGGTTTCGGCGGCGGCGTTGAAGGTTTCGATGGTGCCCTGGGAATCGACGATGATCAGCGCATCGACCATGGTGTCCATGATCTTGGACAGCCGTTCCTCGCGCTGGATGATCTGCTCCGTCGCCCTTTGGCGTTCGCTGACGTCGCGGGCCACCAGCATGTACCCGATGCCCGGACCGTCCGGGTCGTAGGGTACGGCGGCCAGTTCCACGTCGATCACCCGGCCGCGCACGTCCAGGAGTTGCGCGGGCAGCCGGCGATGTTCCCCGACCAGAAGGGTTTCGGCCTCGTCGAGCAGCGGGCGGCTGTCCTCGTGCACGTACTGCCGAAAGTCCCGCCCGATCAGGGAGTCCGCCGGCCAGACGCCCAGGATCGCCGCGCCAGCGTCGTTCATCACCTCAATGCGGTTGTCGCGCACCACGCAGATCAGGTCCGGCGCCAGATCGATGAGGTGGCGGTAGGTTCGGTCCGCATGCGCGATGTCCTTAAGGCGCCGCAGATCCAGGAGATCGTTGATGATCTCCAGCATGCCATTGCCCGACCGGACGATGTCGTCGATGTAGGTGCGGTACTGCGCGTTCTCCATCGGGCCGAACACCTCGGCCTGGATGACCTCGGCGAAGCCAATGATGCTGTTCAGGGGGGTGCGCAGCTCGTGGCTGATCGCCTGCATCAGCGTGGTCTTGGCCGCATCCGCCGCCTCGGCCTGTTCCAGGGCTTTGGCGACGCGCTGCTTTTGGACCTGGCTTTCGGTGATGTCGGTCAGTGTGATGGCGACGCCATCGGCCAGCGCGGTCGCGCCGAGGCGGACCCAGCCGGTGTCGCCGTCGGGCCGCTGGATCCGCTGTTCCAGCATGCGGGGCTCGCGGTCCGCCACCACCCGTGCCAGCACGTCCACCAGCCCGGGCCAGCCTACATCGTCGGCCAACGCTCGCAGGCCCGCATCCGTGACGTCGCTGCCGGTGCGCTGGAACAGCGCGGTGAAGGCCGGGTTGACCAGAAGGCATCGGAAATCCGTCACAGCCCCGTTGGGGTCGCGCACGCATTCCAGCGCCGCCAGCCCGTCGCCGATGGTGTTGACCACGCCCTCCAGAAAGGCGCCGCCCTTCGCCAGGGTCGTCAGGGTTTCCTTGCGAGCGCAGGCGTAATGGATGGCGCGCAAGAGGCTTTCCGCCGAAAGGCCGTCCTTCGAGAGATAATCCTGGGCGCCCCGGCGCACCGCCGCCACCGCCGCGAAGGCATCATCCGTGCCCGTCAGGACGATGATCGGCGTGTCGGGGGCATCCCGCAGAATCGGATCCAGTGTGGCCAAGCCAACGGAATCGGGCAGTTGCAGGTCGAGAACGACAACGTCGAACGGATCCCGGGACAGGGCATCAAGCGCCGCTTCGAGGGTTGAGGCCTCGATCACGTCAAACTGCGCCGACGCTCCCTCATCCAGCAAGGCCGAGACGAGCGAGGCGAACGATGGATTGTCTTCAACGAGAAGAACACGCACGGTCGTCGCCTCGATCTCCTCTGCCCTCACAATGCCGCGACCGGGCGGGATCGCAGGCGCAGACTCTAAGAGTCCGCCGTGGATTCAGCAGGCTGAGTCCCCGTGCACACACCCGAGTCCGTTTCCAAAAGAGTGCCCCGGGGTTTGCGGTGAGTCCAGAGCCATGAGGACGGCGGTCGTCTCCAACCCCTTGATATAACATTGCGGAACCCGATGGGGCGAGGGCTGCCGGGGGCTGTGATGCGTGGACCGCGCTTGCCGGATAGACCCTCGGCGCGGTCCATCTGCCCCCATTGACCGCGAGACGTCCTTGGGAGCGATTAAGGATGGGTGTTCACGACCTCTATCGGTGCCGATTACCATCGCGCGAGAAACACCGTGTATTCCTAGGTCAGGCGATCGCTCTTCAAGACCGGATGACCGGGTGGCGCATCGGGTGGGGCTGGGTTTCATGGGACGCAGGTGCGGGACGAGGCTGTCACCCGTACACCGTGTCGCTGGCGCCGGAGACCTTCGTATCAAGTGTGCCGAGTCGAGGGTGCCTCCCCATTAGGGCGGGGCGGCCGGACTCAACTCGCTCGGGAGGGCCAGGGCATCGGCGCGACGGAAGGGCGGTGGCGCCGATGCCGGGCGCGCCTCGACGTCTACCGGGATCACGCCGTTTCGCGGGCGGGTGCGGTTTCCGGCTGGTTCAACGGGCCGGATCGCATTGGGGGGGGAGACCTCCGGGGCGATGGTCGGGGCGGGCTGTGCCGCCGTGTCCAGCCCCAGGGACGGTTCGGTCCCATCGCGAGTCCGTCCGGTCCCGAGCGTCGGCGGCGGCGCGGGCGAGGGGTCCGGTCCATCGGCCAGGTTTCCCTCGGCCCGGGATTCGCCTGTAAGGGCCGCCCAGGCTTCTTCAAGGGTCGGGAGGCTGGTATGCCCGCCCCCGGCCAAGTCCCGCAGCAGCGCGCGGACATCGCTTGGCTCGGACACCCGGGCGGGCAGGGGGACCCCATGTGGCACGGCATCCGGAAGGGCGACGACAAGCCCCTGTACCGGCACGCGGCCGACCCGCGCGCGAAGGGCACCGAGCACCTGGTCCAGCAGCGGGAGCGGGTTCGGGATCGTCTGGGCGTGTCGGCCCGTGCCGATCTGCCACGCGCCGGCGCGCGGTGCGTCGGTCACCGGCTCGTCCAACCGGACCGGAAGCAGGACCATCAGGGCGTGCTGCAACGGAACGACCGCCGCGATCGACAGGGGCGCCGCCGCGATCGCTTCGGCGGGTGGCCCTGCGTCCAAAATCACAGGGCCATGGACGGGCGCGGCCACCCGAAGGTCCAGCGCGCGCAGACCGTCCACCAGGGCACGCCAGTCGGTTGCGGCGGCGGACCGGTCGGTGGCGATCGCTCCCGCGTCGGCGTCTGACGCGCCACGTCCGAAGAGCCGCGCCAAAAGACCAGGGCGCGCCCCGGTCGCGTCTCGTCTCCGTTCTGCCATCATATCGAGCCCTTTCTGGTCACGATTCTTGGCCGATGCGGTGTGGTCTCACACCGGGGTTCCGAACGCCAGTGTCGTCGGTGCGGGTGGGGTCGTCCAGCCCTGCGCCTAGGCCAGGTCGAGCAGGGCCGGCACATTCAGATGCGCGACGACATGGTCGGCGAGGGCGTCCAGCGCGGCCTCGACCCGGGTTTCGAACGCAGGCCCTGTCTCCCGGCCGGGCCGCAGCCCCGACAGCAGGGCCGCGCGCGTGGCATCGCGATTCAGCAGGCCATGCAGATAGCAGCCGAGCACGCGGCCATCCGCCCGCGCCGCGCCCTTCGCCGCCAGACCGTCGATGCCGGCCAGGGCGCCCGGCCAGGGACGCCCGGCGTCCGGCCCCTGGGTCACGCCCATGTGCATCTCGTAGCCCAGCGGGCCGTCCCGCAAGGTCTTGGTGGGGCCGATGACCGTGTCGACGTCGAGCAGGCCGAGGCCCTCGGCGGAGCCCGGCGGCCCTTCGATCCCGTCCGGATCGGCGACCGTCCGTCCGAGCATCTGGTAGCCGGCGCACACCCCCAGCACCGCGCCGCCGCGCCGGACGTGGCCGAGCAGATCCACATCCCAGCCCTGGGCGCGGAAAAACGCGAGGTCGGCCAGCGTGGCCTTGGAGCCGGGCAGCAGCACGAGATCCAGATCGCCGGGCAGCGGCTGGCCGGGCTGGATGACCGACAGGGCAACGTCCGGTTCGGCGGACAGCGGGTCTAGATCGTCGAAGTTGGCGATGCGCGACAGGCGCGGCACGGCCACCTTCAGGGGGGCGCCGGCACGGGCGGCCGCCGGGGCCTCCAGCGCCACGGCGTCCTCGGCGGGCAGGTCGCGCGCCCGGTCGAACCACGGCGCCACGCCCAGGCAGGGAAGGCCCGCCGTGTGCGCCGCAATCATCGCCACCGCCGGATCGAACAGGCTGGGGTCGCCCCGGAACTTGTTGATGACATAGCCGCGCAGTGTCGTGCGGTCCTCGGCGGGCAGCAGCGCCCAGGTGCCGACCAGGGAGGCCAGAACGCCGCCCCGGTCGATATCCCCGACCAGCACGACCGGCGTCTGCGTCGCCACGGCGAATCCCATGTTGGCGATATCGCCGGCGCGCAGGTTGACCTCGCTGGCGCTGCCGGCCCCCTCCACAACCACCACGTCGGCCTCGGCCCGCAGGCGCGCGAAGCTGTCCAGCACGGCCGGCATCAGATCGGGCTTCAGGCGGGTGTAGTCGCGCGCGCTGGCATTGCCCCAGACCGTGCCCTGTACGACCACCTGACTGCCGACGTCGGTCTGCGGCTTCAGCAGCACGGGGTTCATGTGCACGGAGGGCGGCACGCCGCAGGCTCGGGCCTGCAACGCCTGCGCCCGGCCGATCTCGCCGCCCTCGACGGTGACGGCGGCGTTGTTGGACATGTTCTGCGGCTTGAACGGCCGCACGGTCAGGCCCTGACGGGTCAACGCGCGGCACAGGCCCGCGACCAGCAGCGACTTGCCGACGTCGGAGCCGGTGCCCTGAAGCATGACGGCCCGCGCAGGGCGACCCCCGCGCAGGGCGTTCAGGCGTCGGATGTCGGACCCCCGGAGACCGGCCTCATCCACCGCCCGGCACCGGTTCCTGCAACGCCTCGATCAGCGGGCTCGACGCCGCATTGGATACGCTGCGATCGAACAGGATGGCGCGGGGCGTCACGGTGGGCGCGTCGTAGTAGGCGGCGTTCCAGTGCGGGCGGGGTTCGATCACCGCGCCCTCGAAGGCGCCGCCGGCGAACAGGCCGCGGCTGTGCGAAAAGGCGACGATGTCCTGGTTGACGTCGGTCGTGCTGCCGGTCGACAGCCCGCCGCCGAAGGTGCCGAAGCTGATGCTGGCCCCCGCTTCCAGCTTGAACTTGTCCTTCAGGATGGCCTGAAGGCCGGCCTCGGTCATGACCAGCAGGATCACGCGCGAGTCCTGGGCCCCGGCCTGAAAACCGAGGCTGCCGGCGGACATCTCCAGAAACGCGGGTTCGGAAAAGGCGCCGGTGTCATCCCGGACGCTCAGCAGCGCCGTGCCGTAGGCCGCGCCGAGGACGAAACCGCCCTTGAAGAAGCTCGGCACCACGACGACGGCGCGGGCTCGGCCAAGGAAGTCGTTCAGCTCCACCTTGAACCCGCTGTTGCGGCGCAGCTCTCGAACCGTGACCGTGGCATCCGCGACCGCGCCCAGGGCCTTGGCCAGGGCGTCGGCGTCGGCCGGGTCGGTGCTACCGCGTGTCGGGATCGGCGCCCCGGCGCTCTCCGGGCCGACGGGGGCGAGAACCTGTCCCTGCGGGCTGGTCGGGGCGGGCGGCGGGGCCAGTTCCGTCGTGGGCGGATTGCCCGGTCCGCCGCCGATGACCCGGGGCGGCCCCAGATCCGGGTTTTGGGGCGCCGTGGTGTCGTCGGCCGGTGCCGGCGTCGCCATCGGGGGTTGGTCCAGTTCGCCCTGGCTTGGATCCAGCGTTCCGGTCGAGGGACCCAGCAGCGGCACGGGCGCGCCGGGATCGCTCGCCGAGCCCGCAGTCTGCGCCAGGGTGGGCGCGATCGGTGCCACGGTCAGCGCCAGGGCCAGGGCCAGCGGCCCGGTGTGCCGGGCGATGGCACGCGGGGTGGCCCGCGTCCGGATCGATGGGCAGAGGGTCGAACGAAGGCGATCCACGATGATTCCTCCTGTGATCGCGGCGGCGGTGCTGGGCCCGTTCCTCGGACAGTCGGTCCCATCCGTCAAGAGACACCCGCAGAATGGCGCGAATATGGACGCGGCGGGGCGGTTTCCAGGTCGGTTCCGACGTGCGCCCCCCGGGCCGCGTGTTGAACCCGAACCGGTTTGCTCCTATACACCGAGCACCGACCGCGCGTGCCGACCTCCGGCGCCATCGGGCGGGGCGCGGGTCAGACCGCGCTATCCGCCCCGTTGCTTGTGCGCGCCGCCGCTCCCCCCGTTGCAGGTTCGACCATCCATGACCGACCTTTCGCATATCCGCAACTTCGCGATCATCGCGCACATCGATCATGGCAAGTCCACGCTGGCGGACCGCATGATCCAGATGTGCGGCGGCCTCGACGACCGTGAGATGAAAGAGCAAGTGCTCGACAGCATGGACATCGAGCGCGAGCGCGGCATCACGATCAAGGCCCAGACCGTCCGCCTGACCTATCAGGCCGGCGACGGCAAGACCTACGCCATCAACCTGATGGACACCCCGGGGCATGTGGACTTCTCGTACGAGGTCTCGCGCTCCCTGGCCGCCTGCGAGGGCGCGATCCTGGTGGTGGACGCCTCCCAGGGGGTCGAGGCGCAGACGCTGGCCAATGTCTATCTGGCGCTTGAGAACGATCTGGAGATCGTGCCGGTCCTCAACAAGATCGACCTGCCAGCGGCCGAGCCCGAGCGGATCAAGGAGCAGATCGAGGACGTGATCGGCATTGATGCGTCTGAGGCCGTGATGATCTCCGCCAAGACCGGGCAGGGTGTGCCGGACGTGCTGGAAGCCCTGGTCCGGCGTCTGCCGCCGCCGACCGGCGAGGCGGAGGCCCCGGCCAAGGCCCTGCTGGTCGATTCCTGGTACGACCCGTATTTGGGCGTCGTGACCCTGGTGCGCGTGATCGACGGCACGTTCCGCAAGGGTATGAAGATGCGCATGATGCGCACCGGCGCCGTGCATCCCATCGACAAGGTGGGCATGTTCACGCCCAAGCTGGTGGAGACGGAGACCCTGTCCGCCGGCGAGATGGGCTTTATCATGGCGGGCATCAAGTCGGTGGCCGACACCCAGGTCGGCGACACGCTGACCGACGACCGCAAGCCCTGCGAGACGCCGCTGCCGGGCTTCCGTCCGTCCGTGCCCGTCGTGTGGTGCGGTCTGTTTCCCGTGGACACGTCGGACTTTGAGACTCTGCGCGACAGCCTCGGCAAGCTACGGCTGAACGACGCCAGTTTCGAATACCAGATGGAAACCTCGGCGGCGCTGGGCTTCGGGTTCCGCTGCGGGTTCCTCGGCCTGCTGCACATGGAGATCATCCAGGAGCGCCTCAGCCGTGAGTTCGACCTGGATCTGATCACGACCGCGCCCAGCGTGGTCTACAAGATGCACCTGACCAACGGCGACTATCTGGAGCTTCACAACCCGGCCGACATGCCGGATCTGGCGACGATCGACACCATCGAGGAACCCTGGGTGAAGGCGACCATCATGGTGCCGGACGAATACCTGGGGCCGGTGCTGAAGCTGTGCACGGAGCGGCGGGGCGAGCAGCTCGATCTGACCTATGCCGGGTCGCGGGCGATGGCGGTCTACAAGCTGCCGCTGAACGAAATCGTGTTCGACTTTTATGATCGGCTGAAGTCGATTTCGCGGGGCTATGCTAGCTTCGACTATGAGATGTCGGAGTACACGGCCTCCGACCTCGTCAAGGTTTCCATCCTGGTCAACAACGAGCCGGTGGATGCACTGGCCTTCGTCGCTCACCGCACCCAGGCGGACAACCGCGGCCGCCAGATCTGCGAGCGGCTGAAGGACCTGATCCCGCGCCACATGTTCAAGATCCCGCTGCAGGCCGCCATTGGTGGGCGGGTGATCGCGCGCGAGACCATTTCGGCCATGCGTAAGGACGTGACCGCCAAGTGCTACGGCGGCGACATCACCCGGAAACGCAAGCTTCTGGAGAAGCAGAAAGAGGGCAAGAAGAAGATGCGGCAGTTCGGCAAGGTCGAAATCCCGCAGTCCGCCTTCATCGAAGCCCTGCGTATGAAGGAGGGCTGAGGGCGCTAGGGTCTCTTGAAGACCAACGGCATCGAACGATGACCTATGGAGTCGGTAGCCGGCCCGCTATTCAGACGTCGTTGGGTCCTGCCCGTCCAGGAAGGCCGCAACGGCCGGCGTGGCGCGCAGGCCCTCCAGGTCGGCCTCGGTCGGCAACTGCGGGCGATCACGCTCCGCGTTGACCATGCACAGAAAGCCCATGGGCGCATCGCCGAGGGTGCGGAACTGGTGCCATGTCATGGGCGCGATCGTCACCAGATCCTGCGACTTCACGCGGCGTACCGTGTCGCCCTGAAGGCACAGGGCGGCGCCCGTCAGGATCATGACGCCGTGCGCGTGCTCGTGGCGCTCCAAGGTGCTGTGCCCGCCGGGCGCGACCTCGAAATAGCGCAGCTCGCAGCCGAGCCAGGGCTCCGAAAACAGGATCTGCCTTGTCACCGCCTTGAAGGGGGCGCTGCCTTCCTCCTTGTAGGCGAGCACGTCCACACCCTCCCAGCGCTGCGGCTCTGTCTGGCGGCGGACGGGCGGGGTGGCCGGCTTCGACGTGTCGTCGCGCATGTCCGTCTCTCCTTTGATCCTACTCGGCGACGGCGGCAACCGAGGCGGGCGCCGCCGCGCTCAGGGCCGCGACATGGTCCTGGAATGTCCGGGTTTCCTCGACCAGGTTTTCCTTGGCCAGCAGCAGGCCGCCGCCGATCAGCAGCATGACGTCGCGGCCGTAGCATTCGATCATCTCCGGCACCCGGTCCAGGGTCATGCCGCCGGCCGGGACGGGCAGGGCGGGCTTCAGGCCGTTCCACGAGCGCGTGGCGCGCTGGCCCAGCTCCATGCACACCTCGCGGGTGAAGGCAAAGCGGCCACCGTGGTTGGTGTAGACCACCGCGTCCCCGCCCAGCAGGCGGAACAGCGTGCCGTGCAGGAACCGGGGATCGATGCGCGCGGCCCCCGTCATGGTCGGATGGGTGAAGAACGCCATGTCCGGGTTTTCGCGCACCAGCGTCTGCATGGCCGGGAAACCGCAGATCATGGGCTGGATCATCAGGCAGTCCAGGCCCTCGTCGCGGGCGATGCGGGCCTGTTCGCGCAACTGGTCGAGGCCGCCGGTCAGGCTGGGGATGTAGCGGGTCTGGCCCCCGGTTTCCTCCCGTGCTTTGCGCACGGCGGCGGCGACGGCCGGCACGCGCTCCACATAGGGCGCGTAGTGCTGGTTGGCGAGGCCGTGGTCGTCCTTGATGAAGTCCAGGCCGCCCAGAGCGAAGCGGTAGGCCAGATCGGCCAGCCCCGGCACCGGCAGGCCCTGCGGCTTCAGCGCGGAGCACGTCAGCGCGCGGTCGGGTGCGTTCACGCGGGCGCGCAATCCGGCGATGCCCTGACGCGGGCCGCCGAACGTCTCCAGGATCTCCGGCGGGAACGCGGCGTCCGCCAGCACGGTGTCCGGCTGAATGGAGGTGTTGCCGTAGATCATGTTGATGAGCTGGCCGGCGTCGTCGCCCACCGTCTCCGTCGCCAGCCCGATGGTCACGGCGTACAGGCCCGGCGCCAGCTCCGCGATGTCCTGCACCTTGCCGACGATCTCGTCCATCACCCGTTGATCGGTGATGGCGGCCAGAGGCATCTCCACCGACTGCTCGACCGCGATGCCCTTGGCGCGGGCCTCGATGGTGTCGGCGTCGGCCGTGACGTGGTAGGTGCAGACGATGCGGCGGGTCATGCCGGGCTCCGGTCGTTCAGGGGACGATGCGGCCCTTCATATACCGATCCGGTTCAGCGGCGCAAAGGGGTTGGCCCGCAAACGGATGCCCCGCGCCCGGAAGACCCGGACGCGGGGCGGAGACACACTTTCTATGACGCCGGACAGGCAAAGCCTATCGGGCGTCGGCCGTTACGCGGCGGCAACCTGCTCGCTCGGCTGGGCGTCTTCGGTCTGATGCTCCAGGGCGGTGGCTCCGGTGGTCGAGGCGATCTCGATCTTGCGCGGCTTCTTCTCCTCCGGCACGACGCGCTCCAGGCTGACGTGCAGCAGGCCGTTCTCGATGGACGCACCACGCACCTTGATATGATCGGCCAGCTCGAACTTGCGCTCGAACGCCCGGGTCGCGATGCCGCGATGCAGGTAGCGGTTCGCCTCTTCGGTGGCGCGCTCCTGACGGCCGGAGATCACCAGCGTGCTGTCGTGCACGGTGACGTCCAGGGTCTCGGGCGCGAACCCGGCCACGGCCATCGTGATCCGGTAGTCGTTCTCGGAGACCTTTTCAATGTTGTACGGGGGATAGGCGGTGGCCTGCTCGTCGACGCGGCTGGCGGCATCCAGCAGGCGGCTGACGTTGTCGAAGCCGATGGCGAAGCGGTGCAGGGGGGCGAGGTCAAAGGTACGCATGATGGAGTCCTCCTTCAGAAGCGACTTCATGGACGGTTCCGCCGACGCCGAATGTAGGTCGGACTGCGAACCGCTCTATGGGCCGGGCGCATCGTCACGATCGCGCCCGTTCGGCTGTGCACCGGGGCCACCGGACGTGCCGCATGACCCCGTTGTGCTCTGTCCGGTCCCCGGTTGGGCAACCGAACGCGAATGATTTGGGTGAGGGAAAAACGGCGCGCAAGGGAAAAAATGCGGTCCCTGCTTTCGAAGGAGGGCGGATCCATCCTTGGGTAGAGCCCCCCGTATCGATTTGCGCAGTCCGGCGGCGGACTCAGGCCACCGGTGCCGGCGTGGGCAGGGGATCCAGCCCAAGTGTGGCGCGGCTGTCCGCTTCCAGCGCGCGGCGCAGGGCGACCGCTTCGTGCGCCTCGTCGAGCGCCACGTCGGTCTGCCGCACCACCTCACCCCGGCGGACCGGCGCGGTCAGCCGGACCCCGTGGGCCAGCCCGATCGGCAGGGCGCCGTCCGACAGGGAGCGCCGGGCCGTGGTCAGCCGGCCCCAGACCGTAAACCCGCCTTCTCCGTCGAGGGTTTCGCCGGCGGCCAGGTCGCGCTTGGCCACCGCGACCACGTCGGCGGAGAACTGGCGCGGGGTGCCGGTGGGCTCGCGCCGCAGCACGGCCGACAGGATGGAGACGTTCAACTCCATGCCGATCAGGTGGAACGGCTTGTACATGGCGGCGAAGCGGCCGCTGGGGTCGGTGAGCAACCCGTACTGGCGGAAACAGGCCCCGGCGTAGTTGGTCGGCGCCTCCAGCGTCACATACACGCCCCAGCGCAGGTCGCGAAAGACGGGTCGGCCGTCGCGTTCCAGCGACGAGACCACCTCGACCATGCCGCGCCCGTCGAGCTGCCCGCCCATGGCGCGCGGCCGCAGGGTGTGCGGCAGGTCGTCGACGCCGCTGGGCGGGAAGCCCAGACCGTGGACGGGGGCCGCCAGCCCGGTGGCGTTGGCGACCGCCGCCATCTCGATGGCGGACTTGGTGCCGTCGAGGAACGAGTTGAACATGCGCGGGTTCATGCCGCCGGCCGCCGCCTGCTCCCCGCTGATGCCGTAGTGGTCCCAGACCGTTTCGGGCGTCGATTCATGGTACCCGGGCAGGTATTTTGTGCCCTTGCCGGCGGCGGTCACCTCGAACCCGCAGGCCCGCGCCCAGTCCACCAGCTCGCAGATCAGCGCCGGCTGGTCGCCATAAGCCATGGAGTGCACCACGCCGGCCGCCTTGGCCTCGCGGGCGAGCAGGGGACCGGCCAGGACGTCCGCCTCGACGTTGACCATGACCACGTGCTTGCCGGCCTTGTGGGCGGCGCGGGCGTGGCGGAGGCCGGCCCAGGGGTCGCCGGTGGCCTCAACCACCACCTCGACATCGTCCGCCGCCATCACGGCTTCGGCGTCATCGCCAATGCGGACCGCGTCGATGCGGTCGGCGCGCCAGCCGACGCTTTCCAGCGTGCGGCGCGCGCGAGCGGGATCCAGGTCGGCGATCGCGACGACCCGAATGCCGGGGCTGGTCGGCGCCTGCGCCAGGAACATCGCGCCGAACTTCCCGGCTCCCACCAGCGCCACCCGGATGGGCCCCTCATCGCGCGCCATACGCTCGCGCATCAATCCCGTCAGTCCCATGGCGTCCCTCCTCGCGTTGTGCGCCGCCGGTTTCGGCGGTCGTTTCCGGCCCGATAGTGCCGAGCCGTGGAAAAGTCTCGGGCAAAGGGAAGGGCGTGGCAAGGCTCCGGCCGGACCCCTTCACCCTTACGGGAGGGGAATAAGCCGTGGTATAACGCCGACCGGGACGAACGACGCCCGGGAACACCGGGAACAACGGCAGGAATACGGGCGTCAGACAGGGAGGACTATCATACATGATGCCGCGCACCATCCTGGTTCACGTGGACGATACCGACGCTTGGCGGACGCGCCTGGATATCGCTCGATCCCTTCTCGGTGACGCGCCGGAGTCCGGCTTCGTGCTCGGAATTTATGGGGTGGTCGATCACACCGAGCGGCATCCGTACAGCCGTCAGGTGTCTTCGGACTTCCTGGCCAAGGTGGATGCGGCCGAGGCGCCGTTCCGCGAGGCCTGCGCCCAGCGCGGGATGGCCTGCGGCTGGCACGGCATTCGGGGGGCGGACGCCAACGTGATCGGCGTTCAGATCGCGGCCAATCTCCAGACCGCCGACCTTGGCATTCTGTCGCAGCCGCGCGAGGGCGACGCCGGCCATACGGTGCCGAACGACGTCATCGAACAGGTGGCCGTCAGCGCCGGCCGTCCGATGCTGGTGCTGCCCTACATCACCAAGAGCTTCGCCATGCCGGAACGGGCCGTCATCGCCCTGAACGAGGACGCGGCCAGTGCCCGCGCCCTGTCGGATGCGTTGCCGTATCTGACCGGCTGTTCGATGGTGACCCTGCTGGCGGTCAGCCGGGATCCGGTGGCGCAGCAATGGCGCTGGGAAGCGCATAAGGCGATGCTCGCCCGGCACGGCATCCCGGCCCAGATCGAGCACGAGGCCCCCACCGACATTCCGGTCAGTGAGCTGATCCTGTCGCGCTGCGCGGACCTGGCGGCGGACATGCTGGCCATGGGGGCGCACGGGGCCTACGACACGCCGCGGCTGCGTCGGGGCGGCGTGACGAAGTCGATCCTGCCGGGCTTGACGCTGCCGTTGCTGCTGTCGCGCTGATCGCACGAGCACGACGTCCGGGGGCGCGCCGCACGGACGGCGCCGCCCCTGGAGGGGCGCCTTACATCAGATAGATTTCGACGCGGCGGTTCTGGGGCTCCCGGACGTTATCGGCGGTCGGCAGGAGGGGCTCTTCCTCGCCGCGTGCGAACACCACGATGCCCTCGGGCGGAATGCCCTGGGAGACCAGCCGTTCCATGACCGAGGCCGCTCGCCGCTGCGACAGCACCATGTTGTAGGACGGCTCGCCCACCCGATCGGTGTGGCCGGTGACCGTGATCCGGGTCTTGCCGACGGTCAGCGCGTTCTGGGCCGCCGTGTCGACGATGCTCACGGCCTGCGGCGACAGGGCCGCGCTGTCGAAGGTGAAGAACACGAGATAGCTGGTCGGCACCACCGACGGCGGAACCGGCACCTGCGGCGCGGTCACCTCGGCCGATCGCGCGGTTTCGGTCCGGGCCGGGGCCGGGCCCGTGCCGAAGGCGTAGCGCAGGCCGAACACCACCGCGTGGTTGGCATACCCATCGGCCACGCTGCCGTCGGAGGAGTCGTGCTCCAGATCGGGGGCGTGGAAGAACCGGTAGTCGGCGGTCAGCGCCAGCCCATCCGTGACGTCGTATCCGAAGCCGACGATGGCCTGATAGGCGAACCCGACGTCCGAATCCGTCAGGCTTTGTCCCGTGCGGTCGTTGCGGGCGTCGATGTCGACGATGGCGGCGCCCAGTCCGGCGCCGAGGTACGGCGTGAACCCGGACCCGGTATCGAACTCGTACAGGGCGTTGACCATCGCGTGCCAGGCGCTCATGTCACCGTCCAGATCCGCGCCGCCCCAGCTTGAGACACCATTGTGCCGGTAGCCGCCTTCCAGCTCGCTCCGCAGGCCGGAGCCGAAGGAATAGCCGACGGTGGCCAGCCCCAGCGCGCCGACATCGGTGTCGAGGTCGTGTGCCACGCCCCCGGACTCGACCTTGCCGCTGTCGTCGAACGTCACGCCGCCGCCGAGGCCGAGGTACACGCCCTCGGGCGTCGGATCGCCGAACGCCGGAGACGCCATCAGAGTCGCCACTCCGGCGCCGCTGAGCAGGGCTCGCCATCTCCGACCCGTCGCACGCATGATCGCTCTCCCCGTGGCGCGCGTCGTCTGCGCCATCCGCTCGCTCCCGCCCTGGGAGGTGAGTCGCCGCTGCTCGGACTCGCGGCCGGACCGCCGTGAGTCCGCGCCGGAACACAAGCCTAAACGTCTATCTTAGAGTTTTCTATGATCTCACTGATTTTGCAACATAATTCTTTGAGGCAGCGAGTCGCGCATAGATATAGGATCGTGCGCCAACGCACCCACGAGATTCGGTGGGTCCGACCAGGGTGACCTCGCCCGGCGAGAGGGGGCAGGCGTCACTCGTGCGTCTCGTGTGCCAGCGCCCTTCGCTGGGGGGCCGTGGCCACCGCCTGCAGCAGCGCCATGAGACGGGCGCCGCCGGCCTCGACCGGGCCGCTGTTGTCCACGCGGGCGAGGGCCGGATGGCGGACGGTGAGCGCCTGCGACCGTTGCAGGCGGGCCTCGATGGCCGCGGAGTCTTCGCGGCCCCGCGATTGCAGCCGCCGACGGATCATGTCCGGCGTCGCGGTGATGAGCACCGGTCGCAGGTCCGGATAGCGCTCCGCGGCGACCGGCAGATGAAGGCGCGAGCCATTGACGACCACCGTCAGCCCGGCGGCGCGCCATGCGTCGATTTCGGTGCCGATCGCATAGCGGTCGCCCAGGCTTTCCCACGTCAGGGCAAACAGGCCGGCCGTCTCACGGGTTCGGAACTCCGCCGGCTGAAGCGGCACGTGGATCTCGCCCTGCACACTGTTGGCGCGCGTGATGTAGCGGTGCGCGAACACGATGGGCAGGTCCGGGCAATCCGAGTTGATGCGCCGCTTCGCCCAGTCGATCAGCGTGTCCTTGCCGACCCCCGATGCCCCGACGACATACACGAGGCCGCCGTCGGTCCCGGGGTGGCGTGGGCTGCTGCCGTCCATGGAACTCCCCTTCCGCCGCACCGGCGGTGTCCGTTCTATTCCGCCGCCGCGCGTCGCGCCGTGCCGGTCAGGCGGGCGGCGAGCGCCCGGGCGCGCGTGACGCTGTCCGCCAGCGTTTCGGCCGTGGCGTAGCGCGGCGTGATCTCCAGCGTCAGGCTGACCTCGTCGGGCAGTGGCAGGCCGGTCAGCGCCGTCTCCCACGGCAGATCGCCCCAGCCGAGCGGGAGGTGGAGATCGCCCATGCCATAGGCCAGAGTCTCCCCGGCCCGGGGACGGGGCAACGTGGGTACTTTACCGAAGGAATCGTGCAGATGCATGTGGCGCGTGACCGGCGCCAGCGCGCAAAGCTGATCCGTCAGGGTGAAGCCCTGGCAGCGGCTGGCGATATAGGCATGGCTCACGTCGATGGTGGCGGCCACGTTGGGGTGATCGACGGCGGCCACCTGTGCGGCGACGCTGCGGCAGTCGAGCCCGTGATTGATGAGGGACCCGTCGGCGTAATCCTCGTTGGTCGGCATGTTTTCCAGGCACAGGGTGACGCCCGCGCTCGCCGCCACGTCGCCGAGCGCGCGCAGGCCATCCCGCTCCCGCGCCATTAGCGCATCGCGCTCCAGGCGCAGGCGCGACGTCTCGATCCAGCCCGGGTGGACCACCATGCGGCGCGCGCCTAGGGCGGCGGCGATCTCCAGGCTGGCCTCACCGACGGACCGTTGGATGGCGGCGTTGGTGTCGTCCATCAGGTTCAGCGACAGCGGCGCGTGCAGAACCACGCCAAGGGGGCGCCCCTGGAGCGCCGCCACGATCTGATTCACGACCGGGGTGTGCGGGCGCCCGTTCACGATGGCGTGCAGCAGGGCGGGGTTGATCTCGACGTGCGCGGCGCCGGCGGCCTCAAGCATGTCGAACGCGCCCGGCAGCGCGGCCGCATCGTAGCGGGTCAGCATCACGCCGAGGCTGGAAACGGTGGTCATGGCTCTCCTCGCGTTTTAGGCGTCTCCCGTCGCACCCTGGGGCCGCCATACCGGTTGATGCCCGATAGGGTACCGATCCAGGGGCGGCGATCCCAGCCGGGGTTACATGACGGTTTGTTGGCGTCGTCAGGACGAAGATATGTTGGCGTCGTCAGGACGACGGGGGGCGCGGGACGGCGGCGCGGGCCAGGCGGTCGTTCAGGGCCTGGCCAAGGCCCGCTCCGGGAATGGGCGAGACCGCGATCCCCCGGAAGGGAGGGCGGTCCAGCGCCCGCAGCATGGCGAACAGGTTGCGCGCGGCCTCGGCCGGATCGCCCGCCGGGCTGAGGTTCAGAGTCGCGCCGGGCGTGTCACCAAATCCCAGCAGGGCCTCACCGTCGTGGGCCGCGTGTGCATTCAGTCGGACCGGACGCGCCGGGGCGTAATGGCTGGCGAGCAGGCCGGGCGACGCCAGCACGGTTCCCGACCCGTGTGTTGGGCTGGAACCGCCGTCGGGGCCGTCAATAGGGTGGCCGAGCACGGCCTCCAGGGCCTCCCGCGTTGTGCCGCCGGGGCGGAGCAGGCGGGGCGCCGGGCCACTGAGGTCCAGCACCGTCGACTCGACGCCCACGTCGCAGGGGCCGCCGTCGAGGATCAGGGCCAGCATTGGGGCCGGGACGGATCCCAGATCCGCCGCCACATGCGCGGCCGTGGTCGGGCTGACGGCTCCAGAGCGGTTGGCGCTCGGCGCGGCCACGGGCAGGGCGGCGCGGCGCAGCAGGGCTTGCGCGACCGGGTGCGCGGGCGCGCGAATGGCGACCGTGGGGCCGCCGGCGGACACCCGGGCGCATAGGGGGGAGTCCGGTGCCCGGCGCAGCACCAGGGTCAGCGGGCCGGGCCAGAAGTGGTCGGCCAGACGCGCGGCGGCGCCCGTCACATCGACCAGCGGTGCGGCGGCGGCCAGATCGGCGACATGAACGATGATGGGGTTGTGCGCGGGGCGTCCCTTGGCGGCGTAGATGGCCGCGACGGCGGCGTCGGAACGCGCGTCCGCGCCCAGGCCATAGACGGTCTCGGTCGGGAACGCCACCAGCCGACCCGCGCGCAAGGCGTCGGCGGCCGCGACGAGGGCGGGCTCGTCCGCGGGGGAGGGCGTCACGGACAGGGAGGTCCCGTCGGGGACCGTGTCATCGGACTCACTGGGCATGGAACCGGAGTGGCAAGATCAAAGGTCGGAGACACACCCGGGAAAGGACACGTCTCAACGGCGATTCATGCACAAAGCCACTCAGGAGCGCGAGGCGCAAGCGTCTGCGGCGCATGGGCGCCATGCATCCCGGAGGTCCCCGTCTAACGGTTTCCTTCGGGAGAGGTCTCGCGCGGTCGGGGACCCGGTTCAGCCAGCCGGGTCCCCGGCACACGACGTGGTGTTATGCCGTCCGAGCCGTCTCGCGCCGGAGCCTCCGGCCAGACGGTCCGGGCCGGCTCAAGCGGCTTTCAGCTTGGATTCGGCCTGATCCGCGCGGCGGCGGGCCGTGTTCAGCTCGCTGCGCAGGCGGCGGACTTCGCTCCGGCGGCGGCTTGCCGACAGCCAGGCAAAGAAGATGCCCAGGAGCAGGCCGATCACAAGGGCGCCCTCAACCGCCCAGAACAGCGGCATGGCGATGGAATATTCCGTCGGCCACATCGTGAAGGTCGTGGCCTCCTGGTTGGAGATCGCGAAGAAAACAGCGAGTACGACGATCGGCAGCCCGATCACCCAAACGAAGAATTTGAACACTGGTCGCGTCCCGTTCTTGAGTGTTGCCAGCCCCCGCGTCTCATGGCACGGCCTCACGATTCACGCATGAGAACCCCCGCCACCGAAACCCGGCGCCTTGGTGTCAAGGAAACCAGACGCTCCAGGCGTCGGTTCCCCACCCGGAAACAGAACGAAATTCCCGGCGGTACGGTCTTGTCAGCCCCCGTCACACGCCGGATTTCGGCCTGCCTCCCTCAGGCGGGTGTCCACTTTACTGGACACCTTCCCCCCCGTTCAACAATTCCCTGAGTTGCTTTCCGGTCTTGAAATAGGGGGCCGCTTTGGCCTCGACTTCGACGGTCTCGCCCGTGCGTGGGTTGCGCCCCGTCCGGGAGTCCCTGTACTTCACCGAGAAGGCGCCAAAGCCCCGCAATTCCACACGATCACCCCGGGTCAACGCCCCGGCGATTTCGTCGAAGATGGTGGAGACAATGCGCTCGACATCGCGCTGGTACAGATGCGGGTTGAGTTCCGCGATCCGGGCGATCAGTTCGGACTTCGTCATCCTGTCAGTCCCCATGAGCCTCCGGCTACATTCGATCGGGCGACTCGGCGTCGAAACCGTCTCGCCTCCCCCAGGCAGCCTCAAGAAACCCTAAGCTGCCAAAGGGCTGCGTTGCGGTCAAGATAACGTCTTCCAGATGAACGATTTTTCCGGTCTGCGTGCGCGCCGGGTCACCCGTGCGGCCCGAACGCGGACAGCGTGCCCGGCGCCTTGCCCCCGGGGACACCGGACCAAGTTTGTCACCACACGAACGACAAGTCCTGGACCCCGTCCGATCGGTGTGCTCGATCGGTGCGTTGATTCCGTTCCCGCGTCGGTTCAGCGTTTCCCGGAGTCCCCCTTACCGCTTGGCACAACGGGACGAGAACGGCGCCTGATGGCGCCATTCCAGCCCTGATGCGCCTCGCCAAGCGGCTTGAGCCTTACCTCGCAGGATCGCTGCCGCAACCGTCTGGCGCCTCAACACCAGCGTTCTCGAAGGCATCAACAACCGCATCAAGGTCATTAAGCGGATGGTTTGCGGCTACCGGGATGACGGCTAGGTCGTCCTCAAAATCGGCGACGCCTTCCCCGGAATTCCGTGATGAACCAAAAAAAAGCCCCGGCGCGGTCCTTGCGCCGGGGCTTTCTCGGGCCGGAGCCGCCCCGAACCGGGGTTCGGGACGGCTCCGGGATCGGACCGCTTAGGAGTCGCTGTTCTTGTCCTGCTGCGCCTGCTTCAGGGCCGCGCCCAGGATGTCGCCGAGCGACGCGCCGGAGTCGGTCGAGCCGTAGTCGGCCATCGCCTGCTTTTCCTCGTCGACCTCGCGGGCCTTGATGGACAGGCCGAGACGACGGTTCGCCTTGTCGATGTTGGTGATCTTGGCGTCCACCTTCTCGCCGACGGCGAAGCGCTCGGGCCGCTGGTCGGCGCGGTCGCGCGCCAGATCGCCCTTGCGGATGAAGCCGATCGCACCACTGACCTCGACCTCGATGCCGTTGTCCTGCACCTGGGTCACGACACCGGTGACGATCTGGCCCTTGCGCAGGTCGGCCGTGGCGGCGGAGTACGGGTCATCGCCGAGCTGCTTGATGCCCAGGCTGATCCGCTCCTTGTCCACGTCGACGTCGAGCACCTTGGCCCGCACCACGTCGCCCTTGCCGTAGTCCTTGACCGCCTCGTCGCCGGAGCGGCTCCAGTCCAGGTCGGACAGGTGCACCATGCCGTCGATCTCGCCGGGCAGGCCGATGAACAGGCCGAACTCGGTGATGTTCTTGATCTCGCCTTCGACCTCGGACCCCTGCGGGAAGCGCTCCAGGAAGTCGGACCAGGGGTTGCCCATGGTCTGCTTCAGACCCAGCGAGATCCGGCGCTTGTCCGGATCCACGTCCAGGATCATGACGTTCACTTCCTGGCTGGTGGAGACGATCTTGCCCGGGTGGATGTTCTTCTTGGTCCAGCTCATCTCGGAGACGTGCACCAGACCCTCGACGCCCGGCTCCAGCTCCACGAACGCGCCGTAGTCGGTGATGTTGGTGACGCGGCCGGTGAAGACCGTGCCGACCGGGTACTTGGCGGCGACACCTTCCCACGGATCGGCCTCAAGCTGCTTCATGCCGAGGCTGATGCGCTGGGTGTCCGGGTTGAAGCGGATCACCTGCACGCGAACCGTCTGGCCGATGTTCAGGGCCTCGGTCGGGTGGTTGATGCGCTTCCACGAAATGTCGGTGACGTGCAGCAGGCCGTCGACACCGCCCAAGTCCACGAAGGCGCCGTAGTCGGTGATGTTCTTGACCACACCGTCCAGGATCTCGCCTTCCTTGAGGCGCTCCAGCAGCTTGGCGCGCTCTTCGGCGCGGGTCTCTTCCAGCACGGAGCGGCGGGAGACCACGATGTTGCCGCGCGCGCGGTCCATCTTCAGGATCTGGAACTCGAACGGCTGGCCCATCAGCGGGGTGACGTCGCGCACGGGGCGGATGTCCACCTGGCTGCCCGGCAGGAAGGCCATGGCGCCCGACAGATCGACGGTGAAGCCACCCTTGACGCGGCCGAAGATCTGACCCTTGACGCGCTGGGTGTTGTTGTAGGCCTTCTCGAGCTCGTTCCAGGCTTCCTCGCGGCGGGCCTTGTCGCGCGACAGCATGATGTTGCCGTCACGGTCCTCGTAGCGCTCGACGAACACGTCGATGGTGTCACCGGGCCGAAGCTCGGGGTCCTCGCCGGCTTTGGTGAACTCCTTCAAGGGCACGCGCCCCTCGGACTTCAGGCCGACGTCGACCACAACGTGATCGTTGCGGACGGCGATCACGGTGCCCCGGATCACGGTGCCTTCCAGCGAGGCATTCTCGCCGAGGGACTCGTTGAGCAGGGCCTCGAAATTCTCTGCAAAGGATTCAGACTCGAGAGTCTGGGTGGCGGCTTCGGCCATCTGTGGTCTTCCTTTCGGGTCGTTCACGGTTTTTTCTGGCCAGCCGGTTGGGTCCGGCGGTCTTTGCCAAGGCGTTTGTTCAGGAGGCGCCGGTGTGGCTCATGCTTGCGCGGGCGACATCGCTGCCGGCGGCCCGCAGGCGATCACCCGCAAGGGCGAACGCGGCGGCGAGCGCCTCGGTCCGATCAAGATCGGACGTATCCAGCACAACGGCATCAGCCGCGGGCACAAGCGGCGCAATGCCGCGAGAGGAATCCCGGGCGTCCCGCGCCTTCATGTCCTGAAGGATGCGCGACTCTATAACGTCTTGACCGGCATCCCGCAACTCAAGAAAGCGCCGTTGCGCCCGGGTTTCCGCGCTGGCTGTAACGAAGAGTTTGACCGGTGCGCTCGGGCATACGACCGACCCGATATCGCGGCCGTCGAGCACCGCGCCCCAAGCCCCATCCGGCGGAGTGCGGGCGAACTGGCGCTGGAACGCCAGCAGGGCGTCGCGCACCGCGGGAATGGCCGCCACACGGGAGGCCGCATCCCCGGCCGCCTCGCTGCGCAGCGCGGGATCGGCCAGCACGCGGGTGTCGAGGGACCGCGCGGCCTGTTCCGCCGCCGCCGGATCGGACGGGTCGCCGCCCGCTTGCAGAACGCTGTAGCCGGTCGCCCGGTACAGGCGCCCCGTGTCCAGATAGGCTAGGCCCAGGGCATCCGCCAGCGATCGGGCCAGGGTGCCTTTGCCGGCCGCTGCGGGCCCATCGATGGCCACGGTGATCGCGCCCGTGGAGGCGGCCTGCGCGGCTCGGACCCAGGGCGGGGCCGTCACCCAGTCCGCCGTAAGGCTCGCGGGCGTCGTCTCCGCCTCGCCGGTGACCGTCAGCGCCAGCCGTGCGCCGCAGGGGGCGAGGGCGACCGGAATGCCGAACGCGGCCAGCAGGTCGGCCAAGGGACCGCCCAGCGTCGGGGGCAGGGCGGCCGTGGTCCGGCCGGGGCACGCGAGGCCGGCGAACAGGCGCGCCAGGGCCAGCGGGACCGGTTCGTGCGGTTGGTCCTCCGGGACCATCGCCGGCACCATAAGGGTCGGGGTCCCACGCAGCGACAGGGGCGGACGGGCGCCGTGGTCGGCCCCCTGCACGGCGGCGCCCATGGTTTCCAGAAGCGGAACCAGTCCCTTCGGCAGGGCGTCGGCCAAGATGACGGCCGTCCCGTCGTGCGCGGCGAGCAGGCCGCACAAGGGCGCGATCAGGGCGGGGTGGGCGCGCAGATCAAGGGGCGCGTCCGGTTCGCGCAGGCCGCCGAGGCCGCATCCGGCCAGTCCGGGAAGCCCCTCTGGGGCGTTGGGCGCCGCCGGCGTGGCTCCCAAGGCCTGCGTCAGCCTGTCCTGGCCCTCCGCAAGGGCATCCGCCGGCAGGCGGCTTTCACCGACGGTGGCGGTGGCCAGCAGCGCGGCCAGTCCGTTCAGGGCGGCGCGGGCCGCGCGTGTGTCGGCGGCAACCGTCTCGGTCTCGACGGGGGAGGGCAGAACAGATGCGGTGTCGGTCATGGTGGCGGCTCTCGACTGACGGCGGGCGGCGGGTACGCTGTCGGGCGGTCTAGCACGCGGTTGGGTCCGGCAACAGCCACCGCCGCCGTCCTCCGCTCTGTGTGTGGGCTTAGGGCCTCTCTGGGATGCAGGAGTCGAACGGGTGAACCAAGAGCGTTGACTTGCCGGGACGATGATGGCAAACGCCCCCAACTCGCCCAGGCGCGCCCACATGCGACCCGGGGAGGGCATGTGTCGGAAGCCAGATCCAGGGAGGATTAAGGGTGGCCAAGCCGGAATGGGGATCCAAGCGAACCTGCGGCTCTTGCGGAGCCCGCTTCTACGACATGCGGCGCCAGCCCATCATCTGCCCGAAGTGCGAGGCGGTGTATGAGGAAGAGGCGCCCACCCGGACTCGCCGCGCTCGGCCGGCGCCGGTGGAGAAAAAGCCGAAAGCGGCACCCGTGCCCGATGAATCCCTGGAGTCCGTGGACGAGACCGAACTGGACGACACCGACCTGGGTGATCATGACGACACGAGCGATGACGAACGCGACGACATGATCGAGGACGCCTCGGACCTCGGCGAGGACGACGAGGACATGGCCGAGGTGATCGACCACCTCGACAACGAAGGCGACGACGAATAGACGGACCGTGGTCGGGCGGGGTGGTCGACCGGGCTCCGTCGCGAGTATGACAGGGTGGCCAGCCGCCATTTCAACACGGCCAGTGCCGCGGAGCACGACAGCGCGCTCGCGCCGGGGATCGGATACGGCGATGAAGGTCGTGCGTGGTGCGTGTGCGTTGTGGGATGAGCGGGTTCGTTTCGGGGCGTGCGGGAGGCCGCAAAAAAAGTCGACCAACCCCGCATTTTCCGCTTGCCCCCGGCCGGCTCAGCCCCTAAGTTCCCGGGCCTCGACAGGGGGTTGCGCCGCACCGGGCGGCGCGAAAACCTCTCCTTCTCCCGGGACATGGGGTGCCATGCAGCCCACCGAGAGAGGGTCGATCCGGACCCCAATCCGGACCGAAGCCACGGGATGCTGTGGCGAGGTAGCCTGACGAGACACTATGGGGCCGTAGCTCAGTTGGGAGAGCGCTACAATGGCATTGTAGAGGTCAGGGGTTCGATTCCCCTCGGCTCCACCAATCAGATCAAGGGGTTGCGAAGTATTTCGCAGCCCCTTTTTCGTGGCGTGCCACAGAATGCGCCACGGACTGCTATCACGCTTGCGCTGACGATCGCGCGCATGGTCGACCAAGGGCACCGCGCGATGGTTTGCGCGATCGGGGCGCTGGAGGCCGAGCGATGGCCTTAAACCACCTGGCGACAGGCCAAGGTACGCGGCGATGACCAAGGGAGCGATGCGGATTGTTCGTGCACGAACGAACAATCTCAAAAATGTATCCCTGGATATCCCCAAGGGACATCTTGTCGTGTTCACCGGTGTGTCCGGCTCCGGCAAATCATCGCTCTTGTTCGATACCATCGCGGCGGAGTCACAGCGCCACCTGGCGGAAACCTATCCGACCTTCGTGCGCAACAGGATGCCGCATATGGGGCGGCCGGATGCGGATCGCCTGGAGAACGTGCCGGCGTCTATTGTCGTGGATCAGCGTCGGCTTGGCGGGAGCACCCGATCGACCGTCGGGACGGCGACCGAAATCTATGCCCTCCTACGCTTGCTGTTTTCGCGTATTGGCCAGCCTCATATCGGAGAATCGAGCCTGTTCTCCTTCAACAACCCGGACGGGATGTGCCCAGAGTGCCAAGGCCTCGGGACGGTCCGGGTGGTCGACGAGCTGGCCTTGTTCGATCGTGGGCGCTCGCTGGACGACGGCGCCATCCTGTTTCCGGGGTTCGAACCAGGAGCGTGGCGCTGGAAGCGCTACGCCCTGTCCGGCTTTTTCGATACGGCCAAGCCCCTGTCCGCCTATTCCGATGCGGAGTGGATACGCTTGACGGTGGACGAGGGGACGCCCGTTACCGACCCCAAGCCGGGCTGGCCCAAGACCACGGTGTACGAAGGCGTTCTGCCGCGGTTGCGACGCTCCTTTCTGGACCGCAACCTGTCGGATCTTTCGGAGCCCGAGCGCGACGCCCTTGAGCGGATCACGCGGACGGGGCCGTGTCCGGCGTGCGGCGGGGCGCGTCTGAACCCGACCGTGCTGTCCTGTCGCATCGCGGGCCATAACATTGCCGCCTGTGCCGCCATGGAGGCGGCGGATCTCATGGGGTTCCTGAGCGGCGTTCACGAGCCTGAGATGCGACCGGTTCTCTCGTCCTTGCGGGAAAAGCTCGAGAGCATGATCGATATCGGTCTGGATTATCTCAGCCTGGACCGTGGGACGGCCGGGTTGTCCGGCGGGGAGTCCCAGCGGATAAAGATGATCCGCCATCTCGGCAGCAGCCTTGCGGACATTGCCTACATCTTTGATGAGCCGAGCGTCGGCCTCCACGCCCGCGATGTGCACCATCTTGGTCAGCTGCTGATCCGCTTGCGGGACAAGGGCAACAGCGTTCTGTTGGTCGAACATGATCCCGATCTGATTGCGATCGCCGACCATGTGATCGACATCGGGCCCGGCTCTGGACACGCCGGCGGGCAGGTCGTCTATCAGGGAGCGGTGGCCGGCCTGCAGGAGTCCGACACCCAAACCGGGCGGGGTTTTCGCAGGCCCGTGCACCTCAATGCGGCGCCGCGTGCGCCGTCCGGCTGGGTGCACGTCACCAACCAATCCATGTTCAATGTGCATGACCTGTCGGTGGACATCCCGCTGGGTCTGATGACCGTGATCGCCGGCGTCGCCGGGTCCGGAAAGTCGACGCTCGCCAATCGCATCCTGCCGCGGCTTCGCGCGGACATCGTCGTCATAGACCAGTCGGAACTCCGCGGCTCCTCGCGCTCCACCGCCGCAAGCTATCTTGGCATTCTGGACGATGTCCGGCGGGACTACGCGCGCCGGAGCGGCAAGCCCGTTGGCCTCTTCAGCACGAATGCGGCAGGGGCCTGTCCGGCGTGCAAGGGACGTGGCGTGGTCAAAACCGATCTCGCGTTTCTTGATGCCGTTGAAGCGCCCTGCGAGGCGTGCGCGGGGTCGGGCTACTCGGCCGAAGCCCGGTCCATTCGTGTCGCGGGTTACGCGATCGATCAGATCATGGACATGCGCGCCTCAGAGCTTCGCGCGGTGTTCGGCGGTCATCGGCGGATTTCGGAGGCCCTCGCTCGACTGGACCAGGTGGGGCTGGGTTACATACAGATCGGGCAACGGGTGTCGACATTGTCCGGGGGCGAGCGGCAGCGGCTGAAGCTGGCGGGCGAACTCGGTCGCACGGGGCGCATATACGTGTTCGATGAGCCCACATCCGGCCTGCACATGGCCGATGTCGCCCGGCTGATCGCGATGTTCAGGGCTCTTCTGGATCAAGGCCTCACCCTGATCATCGTCGAACACAATCTCGATATGATCGCGGCGGCGGATCATGTGATTGAAATGGGTCCGGGGGCCGGGAAACACGGGGGCCACGTGATCTATCAAGGAGGCCCGGCCGGGCTGATGGACGATCCCCGTTCGGTCACCGGGCCGTATCTGGTCCGGGCCATAGACGCCCGGTCCTCGGTGTCCGCCGCCTCTGAGATCGTACGGCCAGACGCAGAGCGGGGACATGGGACGGTGCCATAGGGGGCGGCCGCGGGAGGCATGGGGCGCGCGGGTCATGGTCCAGGGCCTCGCGTGACAGATTGCGCCTTGACATGGGGCTGCAGCCTCGGCTACCGATCAGCTCGGGCCTTGTCACATGCCGCCACAGAATACCGGCACGAACCGGTGACCTGCGGGCGCGTCGAGGGCAGGAACCTAAGGAAATGGCCGAGTCGTGCTGAGCCCCGCACAATCGCCTTGTAGAGGTCGGGGGGCCGATCCTCGCGACTCCACGCATCTAAGGACGGGCTTGACCGCGTGGTCGAGCCCCTTTTTTGTGACCGGTTGGGAGATCTCGCAGCGATGCCCATCGAACGCCTGTTTGCAAACAACGCCGCCTGGCGGGCGCGCAAGACCGATGCCGATCCGGCTTTCTTCCAGCGGTTGGTCAATCAGCAGTCGCCGGAGTTCCTTTGGATCGGGTGCTCCGACAGCCGGGTTCCGGCCAACGACATCGTCGGGCTCGATCCGGGCGAGCTGTTCGTGCACCGCAACGTGGCGAACATGGTCGTGCCATCCGATCTGAACCTGCTGGCCGTTCTGCAATACGCCGTGGAGATCCTGAAGGTCCGCCATGTGGCCGTGACCGGCCATTACGGCTGCGGTGGCGTGCGGGCCGCGATGAGCGGGCGCGCCTTCGGCCTAATCGACAACTGGCTGCGGCCGATCAAGACCATCATGGCGCAGAACGCCGACGCCCTGTCGGACCTGGACGAGGCGACGCGCCTGGACACCCTGTGTGAGTTGAACGTGATCGAGCAGAGCCGCAACGTGGCGGCCACGACGATCGTTCAGGACGCCTGGGCGCGCGGCCAGTTTCTCCAGGTCCACGGATGGATTTACTCGCTGGATAACGGCCGCCTGCACGATCTGAACTGCACCCTGGCGGGCCCTGAGGACCTCGACATGGTGATGCGCCTGCGCCGGGAGACCCCCGGCGCCTGAGGCGCCACGAAACGCCGCACCTGAGGCGCCACGAAACGCCGCGCCTGAGGCGCCACGAAACGCCGCGCCTGAGGCGCCACGAAACGCCGCACCTGAGGCGCCACGAAACGCCGCGCCTGAGGCGCCACGAAACGCCGCGCCTGAGGCGCTGGCACGCGCATGAAAGCGGTGCCTGGGGCGGGGCACCGCCCCCTTTAATCCGTGTCCTTACGCTTGACCACGGCGTGTTTGGCCGTGTGGATGCCGTACCAGACGAGGCCGGCCACCACGGGCACCGACAGGCCGGTGGCGATCCCGACGTTCAGCGGCACGCCGGTGCTCTCCACGCCCTTGAACAGATAGCTAACCAGCCCGACGGCGTAGTAGCTGATTGCCACCACGGACAGACCCTCGACCGTCTCTTGCAGCTTGAGCTGAATGCGGGAGCGCTCGTTCATGCTGGTCAGCAGGTCGCTGTTCTGCTTTTCCACCGCCACCTCGACGCGGGCGCGCAGCAGGCTGCCGATGCGGGTGGCGCGCTGGGCCAGCGCTTCCTGGCGCGTCTCGGCCGTTTCGCAGGTGGCCATCGCCGGCCCCATGCGGCGATCCAGGAAGCCGTCGATGGTCAGGTAGCCTTCGAGGCGGTCGGTGCGCAGATCGCGCAGCCGCTGGCGGACCAGCCCGTAGTAGGCTCGCGTGGCGCCGAATCGATAGCTGGTACGGGCGGCCAGACTCTCGATATCGGCGGACAGCTGCGACAGACGGGACAGCAGTTCGGCGTCCGTCGCGGGGTCCGCCGTGTCGGCCATGCGCGTGCTGACCTCGGCCAGACTTTCGTCGATGCCCCGCAGCTGCGGAAGGGTATCCTGTGCCAGGGGAAACGCCAGGAGCGACAGCGCGCGATAGGTGTTCAGTTCGATCAGGCGCTGAATCGTGCGGCCGGCGTGACGCTCGTCAAGACCCAGGTCCTGCACGAGGATCCGGGTGAAGTGGTCGGCATGGAGCCGGAAGTCCGCCCACACCCGGGCCTTGCCGCCGGCTACCGTATTGGCGATCAGGGGATTGCCATTGAAGTGGCGCAGCGAGAGTTCCTCGGCGTCGGGCATCTCGACGGCGCTGGGCAGCAGGGCGACGTGCACCGCCGACAGCACATCGCCGGGCAGCTCGGCGAGCCAATCCTGCGGTACCTCCTCGATGACCGGCTGCTCGAACGGCATGGTGAAATGGGCCCGGCGGGAAAACGCATACGAACTGAACTCGGTGTGGCGCTCCCACTTCACCGTCAATCCGCCGAAGTCGGCGACATGTTGTTTGGCGCCCTCGGCCGGCGGCGGCGCGCCCTTGCGGCTGCACAACCGCGCCAGATGGGCCCGGTCCGAGTCTCCGCCGTGCTCTCCCGACAGGATCGTGATCTGCGAAATGCGCATCGGGGCCTTGTGCGGCTCCGACGGGCGCGCGTGCAGCTCCCGGATGAGCATCTCGCGCTGCGGGTGCTCCGGAAACGGGGGGACGGACATCGGGTTACTCTCCCTCGGCGGCGCGCACGGCGGCGCAGAAGCGTTCAATCAACGCAGCGTCCTTGCGCCCCTTGGCGCGCTCCACCCCGGACGAGACGTCCACGCCGGGGGCTCCGGTGGCGCGGATGGCCTCGGCCACCGTGACCGGCGTGAGGCCCCCGGCCAGCATCCAGGGCAGGGGGGAGTGCCAGCCGGCCAGGATGGACCAGTCGAAGGCGGTGGCATGCCCGCCGGGCCGGTCGGACCCGGCTGGGGGCTTGGCGTCCAGCAGCAGCCGGTCGGCGTGGTCGGCGTAGACGGTGGCGGCCTCCAGATCGGCCGGTGTGGACACCCCCAGCGCCTTCATGACCGGGAGGCCGTAGTCCAGGCGGATGGCGTCGATCCGCTCGGGGGATTCGCGGCCGTGAAGCTGGATCAGGTCGAGCCGGACGTGGTTCAGCACATGGTCGAGCAGAGCCTCGTCCGGGTCGACGAACAGGCCGACCGTGCCGATATCGTCGGGCAGGGCGTCGAACAGGTCCGCGGCCTCCTCGGCCGTCACCGCGCGCGGCGAGGGCGGGAAGAACACGGCGCCGAGCCAGTCCGCGCCGGCCGCCACGGCGGCATCGACGGCGTCCACGTCGGTCAGGCCGCAGATCTTGATCTCGA
Source organism: Roseospira marina (assembly GCF_014197855.1). Lineage (GTDB taxonomy): Bacteria > Pseudomonadota > Alphaproteobacteria > Rhodospirillales > Rhodospirillaceae > Rhodospira > Rhodospira marina. The sequence goes on along the minus strand of NZ_JACIGJ010000013.1, from coordinate 79,153 downwards.
TGTGGCGCGTGGGGGGGCGCTTTGCGGGGCGGGGCGGCATGGCGGCGGTCTCCCTCAGCCCACGAGTTCGTCGAGGACCCGCCGGGCGGCGGCGGCGACGTCGGCGGCGCCGGTGATCGGGCGGCCCACCACGAGGGAACTGGCGCCGGCGGCCATGGCCTCGGCCGGGGTGGTCACGCGCTTCTGGTCGCCGGTGGCGCCCCAGGTCGGGCGGACGCCCGGGGTAACGAGCAGGACGTCCGGCCCCAGGTCGGCGCGCAGCACGGGGGCTTCGCGCGCGGAGCAGACCACGCCGTCGAGTCCGGCGTCGACCGCGAGCGCGGCGAGGCGGCGAACTTGATCCGTGGCGCCGCCGGGCACGCCCGTGGCCGCCAGATCCGCGTCGTCCAGGCTGGTCAGTACGGTGACCGCGATCACCTTCGGCCGGGGCGCGCCCAGGCCGGTGGCGGTCTCCTCGGCGGCGTCCCGGGCGGCGCGCATCATCGCGGTCCCGCCGGCCGCGTGGACGTTCAGGATCGCGGGCGCCAGCGGGGTCACGGACCGGACGGCACCGGCCACGGTGTTCGGAATGTCGTGAAACTTGAGGTCCAGGAACACCGGCAGCACCGCGTCCCCGGTCACGGCCCGCACGCCGGCCGCGCCGTGGGCGCCAAAGAACTCCAGGCCGAGCTTGATGCCGCATCCGGTCTCGGCAACGGCCTGGGCCCAGGTGCGCGCCCGATCCAGATCGGGTGTGTCGAGGGCGACGAACAGCGGACAGCGGGCAGCGGCGGCGGACATGGCGGGGCACCGAGTGAGGCGGGAGGGATGCGGAGTCGCGGAACCGCGTGTTTACACGATGCCCGCGCGCATCACCAGGGGCGACCCCGCCGTCCGTGCGGGTTTCACCGTTTCGCCCCGGTCCTTACGGTGCGCTCTGAACGATCCCCTTGTCCCGGGCGCTAACCCGGGCCGCCGCCAGCGACAGGCAGCCGACCACCCAGACGATCACCACGGCAAGGGCGATCAGATACGACCCTTGACCGAACAGCGTCAGCGGGTCGGCGTAGAACGGCGCCCGCAGGATAGTCATGGCGTGGGTGACGGGGTTGATCATCATGATCCAGTGCAGCCAGGACGGCACGCCCGTAATCGGGAAAAACGCGCCGGACAGCACCCACATGGGCATCATGATGACCATCATCATGGCGTGGAAGCCCGCCGTGGACTTCATGGGCCAGGCGAACAGGAAGCCCAGGCCGGTGAAGCCCAGCGCGATCAGGACCAGTGTGATCGCGAGCAGCACCGCCCCACCAATGGACACGCTCAGCCCGATGAACGGCGCGGCGACCAGCAGGATGGCGGTCTGAAACAGCGCCACCAGCGACGCGCCCCCCACCTTGCCCAGCACGATGCCCAGGCGCGGCACGGGCGCCACCAGCACGCCCTGCAGAAAGCCCTGGTCCCGATCCTCGATGATCGTGATCGACGCGAACACCGACGCGAACAGGATCATCATCATCAGCACACCCGGATAGAAGTACTCCAGGTACGTCATGCCCTCCATCCCGGGGGCGCTGAAGCTAGGGGTCAGGCCGGCGCCGAGCAGAACCCAGAAAATCAGGGGCTGTCCGATCGATCCGATGACCCGGGTGGGCTGGCGGATGAAGCGGGTGAACTCCCGCCGCGCCAGGGCCGCGCCGACGGCCCACAGCGAGGCACGGGGCGGCGCCTCGGACTCATCCAGGGACGCATCGTTGGCGCGGGACAGGGTGGTTTCCGGGCCGCCGTGCACGGGGGCCTTGCCGGCAACGGTCATGCGGCAGTCTCCTGGGGCGTGGCGCCGGAGCGGGCGGCCCGCGCTTCCGCCGTCACATGAATAAAGACATCCTCCAGTGCGGGCTGCTTGACGGTGATGCCCCGCACCAGCGGGCGATAGTCCTTGAGCACGCGCTCCAGCAGCGCCACCGCGTCCGTATGACCGGGCGGCTCGTCGACGCGCAGTTCGTCGCCGTGACGGATGGCCGTCACACCCAGATCGGCGCGCAGCCGCTCGACCAGCGTGTCCGGCTCCGGGCTGTCGATCACCAGAACGTCGGTGTTGAGGCGCGCCCGCAGGGCCTGCGGCGTGTCGTGCGCCAGCAGCCGCCCGTTGGCCATGATGGCGACGCTGTCGACGTCCTCCGCCTCGCTGAAGATATGGCTGGTCATCAGCACCGTCATCCCCCGCTCGCGGCGGAGGCGGGTCAACGCGGACAGGAAGCTGCGGCGGCTGGCCGGATCCAGGCCGGTGGTCGGCTCGTCCAGCAGCAGGAGACGCGGCCGCGTCAGCAGGCACTTGGCCAACTCCACCTGACGGGCGAGGCCGCCCGACAGCGTGTCGACCCGGTCCCCGAGCCGCCCGTCCAGGTCCGTCCACCCCAGCGCCTCGTCGAGGCGGGCGCGGAACGCCGCGCCGGTCAGGCCGTACAGGGCCGCGTGGATGGACAGGTTTTCCTGAACGCTCAGGTGTTTGTCCACGGCCGGGCTTTGGAACACCACGCCCATGCGTGCGCGGGCCGCGGCCGGATCGGCCAGCAGGTCACGCCCGGCCACCAGCACGCGCCCCCGGCTGGGGCGGGCGAGGCCGCACAGAATGCGGAACAGGGTGCTCTTGCCGCTGCCGTTCGGGCCGGACAGAATCGTGAACCGTCCCTCTGGAATGTGCAGGGTCAGATCGGCCACGGCCGTGCGTGGCGGCTGGCGGCGTCCGCCCGGATAAACGTGGGTCAGGGCCTCAATGCGAATCATGGCACGCACGCCCGGCGCTGGGTGCCGGGCGATCTCCCTTGCAACCGGACCACGCCATCATGGCGCGTCCTTGAGGGTCCTCGTTGTACGGCACGCGGCCCGGCCGGGTAAACCCCGCGCCATGTGGGGGTTTGGCGGGGCGCCTCTCGCCTGAATACCAGAGCGGCGCCGTCTCTTTTTTCGACCCGCGCCGTGATCCAGTGTCCCTGGCCTGGCGTAGGGTTGGGCAGAGGTGGAGCGCGGCGCGATAAGCCCGCTCCACGGGCGAGAACCCTAGGCGGCTGGTTGGTTGTCGGGATGCGTTGCTCAATCGGTCGGTGATAGGTCAGTGAAAGGGCCGGTTCCATGTCCCATGCACGTCTGACCCTGTTTCGGGTTGCGGCCGGTCCGTTGGCCGCGTGTCCGCTCCTTTACGCCCGCCGGGTTGCCGGCTTGAGCGTCCCGTCGTTCGGCCAGACCAGCGGCTCCCCTTTCCGGAGTCGCAGACCCAGAGCGTGACGTCGACCTGACGGTTCCCGCGACCCGAACGCACCGCTTGGCGTGTGCCGGACCGGATCCGTGGGGCGCATGAGAGCCTTGGTGGCTTCGCGCCGTGTTTCCTCTGTCCCGTTTCCTCCTACCCCACTTTTCCGGGGTTCCCCGCCACGCCCCCTTCGGACCGCCCCCCTCAAGGTCCGCTGGGGCGTGGACCTTGGCCGGCCGGTGTCTCATCGGCCGGCCTTTTTTTTGCGCGCTCGCGCGGGCCTTCACACGGGTCTCCCATCGCCCTGGTCGCGGCCCTGCGCGAGACCAATTCTTGCGGCCGGGGTGTTGTGGGGACCGGTCAGCCGCGCCCGCTGGCTCGCCGCCAGCATCATGGCGGTGGGGGTGATCCTGATGCGGGCGTGAACCTGCGCCCCTCTGTCACCCCCGGAAGCGGTTGGTGATGGGATAGCGCCGGTCGCGGCCGAACGCGCGCAGGGTGATCTTGACCCCGGGCGGGGCCTGACGCCGCTTGTACTCGGCGATATTGAGCAGTCGCCACACCGCCTGCACGGTGGCGTCGTCGTGGCCAGCGGCGATCAGGTCGGACACGCCCTGTTCGCCCTCGATCAGGCCGTTCAGGATGCGGTCCAGCACCGGATAGGGCGGCAGACTGTCCTCGTCCTTCTGGTCCGGGCGCAATTCGGCGGTCGGCGGCTTGGTGATGACGCGCTCGGGCATGACGGGCCCGTCCGGTCCCAGCATTCCGCTCGGTACGCCCTGCGCGTTGCGCCAGTGGCTGAGGCGGGTGACGGTGGTCTTGTAGACATCCTTGAGCACCGAGAAGCCGCCGCACATGTCGCCGTACAGCGTGGCGTAGCCCACGCTCATCTCCGACTTGTTGCCGGTTGACAGCACCATGGGGCCGAACTTGTTCGACAGCGCCATCAGGGTGATCCCGCGCGCGCGCGACTGGATGTTTTCCTCGGTGGTGTCGGGGGTGCGGCCCTCGAACAGACGGCCCAGCATCTGATCGTAGGCGTCGATGGCCGGGCCGATGTTGACGGTGTCATAGCGCAGCCCGAGCATTTGCGCGACGCCCTCCGCGTCCTCCAGGCTGTCGCGAGAGGTGTAAGGCGAGGGCATCATGACGCACCACACCCGCTCCGGCCCGAGCGCGTCCACCGCCACCGCCGCCGACAGGGCGCTATCGATGCCGCCCGACAGGCCAAGAATGACGCCGGGGAAGCCGTTCTTGTTGACGTAGTCGGCCAGCCCCATCACCAGGGCGCGATAGATGGCCTCGTCCGTATCGGGGGCCGGGGCCAGGGGCGCGGCCTCGCAGGTCCAGGGGCGATCGGTGCCCTGGGGGCGCGTCCAGGTCGTGGGTACAACCGCTTCGGTCCAGGACGGCAGCCGCCCCACCATCTGCCCGTCCGCGCCCACGACGAACGACTCGCCGTCAAACACCAGTTCGTCCTGGCCGCCCACCTGATTGACGTAGACCAGCGGAAGCCCGGCGTCCTGGACGCGCGGGCGGGCGTTTTCCAGGCGCTGGCCGTGCTTGTCGACCTCGAAGGGGGAGCCGTTCAGCACCAGCAGGATGTCCGCGCCCTGTTCGGCCAGATGCCGGGTGACCTGCGGCCCCCACATATCCTCGCACACCATGATGCCCAGCCGGGCGCCCTTCAGTGTGACAATATCGGGCAGGGGACCGCGTGAGAACACCCGGACCTCGTCGAACACGCCGTAGTTCGGCAGCAGGTACTTGAAGCCGATGAAGCGGATCTCGCCGCCGTCCATCAGCAGCGCCGCGTTGCCCAGCTTGCGCCGGCCGTCGTCCGGATCGGTGAAGCGCCAGGGCGCGCCTACCAGAAGGGCCGGGCCGCCGTCGCCGGTCTCCGCCGCCAGCGCCAGCGCGGCCGCCTGCACGGTGTCGAGGAACGCCTGGCGGAACACCAGGTCCTCGGGCGGATAGCCGCTGAGCACCAGTTCGGGGAACACGACCAGATCGGCCCCCTGCGCCGCCGCGTCCGCGCGCGCGGCCCGGACACGGTCGGCGTTCGCGGCTACGTCGCCGACGGTGGGATTGATCTGCGCGAGTGCGATGACCAGACGGTCGAGGCGATCGGACATGCGGGGCTCCTCCGCGCCGGTGAGGGGCGGGCCTTCGAGGCACCGTGGTCCCCCGTCTTACGGCAGGGGGAGTCCGTGGGGCCAGAGGGGATTTTGCGTCGAGGGGGGCGCGGGCGGTTAAAAACCGCTGTCGGCGAGCACGGCTGGGGGCGACCGCACAAGATCGGGCAGGTCCATGATACCGGGATCGGCCCCGAGGGAACGAGGGGCCGGCACGCCCGTGCTCTCGGGGCCGATCCAGGGGGTGGGCGTGGGTCCGTAGGGTGCGCCCGCGTATCCGGGGGGGAGCGGTGCTGCGTTTGGATACCCCGGGGGTGCGGTCGGCGGTTGCGGATAGGCCGACGGCGGTGTGACGTGTTGGGGATAGGCCGGTTGGGGGGCGGCTTGCTGCGGGTATGCCTGTTGGGGATAACCGGGCGGAAGCGTAGCGGGAGCCGCGATGTAGGGGGGGCTATAGCCGGGCGGCGTCGGATAGGGGAACGGCTGCGCTGGTTGGATCTGGGGTTGCACTTGGCGCTGAGGGTGCGGCTGCGTTTGGGGCTGCGGATACGCCATCGGGTAGCGGAACGGGAAGCCGTCGGGTGTACCACTCGGCGGGGCAGGCGGGTGGGCGGACGGCGGCGCCAACGGCATCGGCGGCCGGGGCGGCAGCGGGGTCGACCGATCAAAGGCCTGCGGGACCGGCGACGGCGGGGCCTTCGGGGCTCCGATCACGGGAAGCGGCGGGTCCGGTAGCATCGGGCGGGCCGCCGGGCTTGGGCCGGGGGCGGGGGCGGGTAGGCCGGCGTTGACCATCGTGCGCGTCAGCAGGTCCGATTGGGCCGTCGGGGCGAGCCGCCCCCCGCGCGCCAAGTCGTCCAGGCCCGCCCGCACGCCCGCGAGGACGGCATCGCGGCCCGCCGGGTCCGGCCGTGTGCGCGACGCCAGGGTCCCGAGCAGGGCGACCGCGCCCGGATCCGACACCGCGCGCTCCAAGGTTAGCGAGCGGGCCGCGACGTACAGGGCACCTGGATCCACCGCGGTTACCGTTTCGCCCGGCGCAAGGCGGGCGGTGACGGAGGCCAGGACCTCGGACAGCTCGGCCGCCCGGACACCCGGGGGGGACCCGAGCATGAGGCCGGTGAAAAGGGCCGCACCCAGGATCAGGCCGGCGCGTCCGGTCCGCGTCCGCCTGAGAGGGGAGCGATGTCCCATGCCGGTGTCCTCCGTGGACGACGTCGCCGAAGACGTCCCTGCGGGCACCCGATGGGCTCCCTGTGCAATCATGGGTGACAAATCTCATAAAGTCCCGCAGGGCACTCTTCATACGATACCCGCAATCGGGTGTGCGGTAAATCCGTGTCCGAACGCCCGTCAGGGGGGCCGCCAGGCGGGCATCTGTGGCCGAGGGCGGGGACGCTGACCGGTGCGGAGATCGTTGCCGGCTTCTCCCCGGTGACTCCCCTGCGAGCCCACCGTGCTTGGGCGGTCACCGGCGCCTCTTCCGCGCCTCCCCGGGATCGGGTAGGAAGCGGGCATGGCTCTGCTTCGCTCCATCGCGACGGTCGGCGGCTATACGCTGCTCAGCCGTCTGACCGGGTTCGCCCGTGACATCCTCGTGGCCGGAACGCTTGGCGCCGGCACCGTGTCGGATGCCTTCTTCGTGGCGTTCCGCTTTCCCAACCTGTTCCGGCGTCTGTTCGCGGAGGGGGCGTTCCAGGCCGCCTTCGTGCCGCTGTTCGCCGGAACGCTGGAAACGGACGGGCCGGAGCAAGCCCGGCTGTTCGCCCGCCGTGCCTTCAGCGTGCTGGCGCTGGTGCTGCTGGTGTTCACGGCGGCGCTGGAAGTGCTGATGCCGTTTGCCATGATCGTCATGGCGCCGGGGTTCGACGCGGTGCCGGGCAAGATGGAGTTGGCGACGGAGCTGACCCGCATCGCCTTTCCCTATCTGCTGTTCATCTCGCTGGTGTCGCTGCAATCGGGGGTTCTGAACTCCCTGGGGCATTTTGCGGCGGCGGCGGCGGCGCCGATCCTGCTCAATCTCACGCTGATCGCCGCCCTGGTCGGGTTCACGCCGATGATGGAAACGCCCGGCCACGCGCTGGCCTGGGGCGTGTTCGCGGCCGGTGTGATCCAGTTCGCGTGGCTGGCGTGGCACTGCCTCCGCGCCGGGATGACGATCGCGCCGATCCGGCCCGCACTGACGGCGCGGGTGCGGCTGCTCGGTCGGCGCATCGTGCCGGTGGTCCTCGGCGGCAGCCTGTACCAGATCAACCTGCTGATCGGCACCATCCTGGCCTCGCTGCTGGCGGATGGCGCGGTGTCGTGGCTGTACTACGCCGATCGCGTGACCCAACTCCCCCTCGGGGTCGTGGGCGTGGCCGTGAGCACGGCGCTGCTGCCGCTGCTGTCGCGCCAGCTCAAGGGCGGCCAATGGGAGCACGCGCGCCACAACCAGAACCGCGCGCTGGAGGTCGCCCTGCTGCTGACCCTTCCGGCGGCGGCGGCGCTGATGGTGATTCCGGGGCCGATCATCGGCACGCTGTTCGAGCGGGGCGCGTTTAGCCCCGCCGACACCGCCGCAACGGCGGCGGCCCTGGTCGCCTTCGCCAGCGGTCTGCCGTCCTATGTGCTGGTCAAGATCCTGGCGCAATGTTTCTTCGCGCGGGAGGACACCGCGATGCCCGTGCGTATCGCCGCTGCCGCCATGGCCGCCAACATAGCGCTGAACGTCGCGTTGATGCAGGTGTGGGGGCATGTGGGGATCGCGCTCGCGGCCTCGCTGTCGAACTGGGGCAACGCGATCGCGCTGGGGGTCGTCCTGCACCGGCGCGGCCAGCTTGGCCTCGACGCGCGCTTCCTGGAGCGGCTGCCCCGCATTGCACTGGCGACCGTGGTGATGGCGGGCGCGGTGGCCGGTGGAACCCTGGTCGTGGCCGATCTGTTGGCGGCCGGGGATCCATGGCGGCCGCTGGCGCTGGCTGCGCTGGTTGTGGTGGGGGCCGTGGTCTACGCCGGTGTGGCGCAGGTCTCCGGCGCGGCGCGCCTCGGCGAAATCAAGGCGATGCTGCGGCGGGGCGAACCGGCGACGCCGGGGCCGATCCCGCCGGATCCTTGAGACCCTTCTGCACCTCCGCGAGCAGGGTGGGCAGGGCGGCGGCGACCGGGGCGCTCAGGGGGGCGCCCAGGTCCCAGCACGCGCCCTGAAGGCCCAGCAGCACCAGCCTGTCGGGCAAACGGCCCAGAACGCGGGCGGTTTCCACGGCCTCCGCCACCCCAAAAGCATGGGAGGAGGTGCGAAAGGCACGGGCCATCATCGGGCCGCTGTCCGGAGTGAATCGCAGCAGGGTGCCCGGCGGCCGGCCGGCGTCCATGGCGTCGATCACCACCACGGTCCCGCGTGCCTCCCACAGGGCGATCAGGCCCAGCCCCTCGCCGACATGGGCCACGCGACCAAGATCAAGTGAGGCGGGAAGGTGAGCCAGGGCGATTAGCCCAAGGGCGTCGTCGCCCCGGTCGGGGTGCCCGACGCCGATGACGAGGGGACGGGGGCGGTCTGGGAGGACGCGCCCCTCAGGCGCCGGCATGGAGGCGGAGGTCGGCCAGGGCCGGCGCGAAGACGTCCAGGACCTGGGTGTAGAGCCCGCGCTTGAACGGCACGATCAGATCGACGACCTGATCCGGCGGCGCCCAGCGCCACGCCGAGAACTCGGGGTGTTCGGTCTCCAGGGTGATGTCGGTATCCCGGCCCAGGAAGCGCATCAAGTACCATTTCTGCTCCTGGCCCCGGTACCGGCCGCCCCACAGGCGCGGGCGCAGGTCGTCCGGCAGGTCATAGCGCAGCCAGCCCGGCGATTCGGCGATCACCTCGGTCAGGCGGGGCGGAATGCCGGTCTCTTCCTCCAGTTCGCGGTCGGCGGTGTCGCGCGGGTCCTCTCCGGGGTCGATCCCGCCTTGCGGCATCTGCCAAGCGTCGCTTTTGAAATCGATGCGCTGGGCGACGAACACCGCCCCGTCGGCGTTCGCCAGCATGATGCCGACCCCGCGCCGGTAGGCGGTGCCGTCGCCGTTCTGTTTACCCATGCTCCCGTGTTCCTTCGCCTGCGTGGCCGTCGGCCCCGGACTCGGGGCTGTGTCCCGCGTCCGCCTCGGCCTCGGAATGCGCGGGCGCGCCGCTGAGCGGGGCGTCTTCGGTCCCGCCCGCCCGGCGGATCACGGCCGAGACCGGGACCAGGGCAACGTCCGTGGGCTCCAGGCCGGCGATCCACTCGCGCAGCAGGGTGAACCCAAGCGGCGTGGCGCGCATCACCCCGACGGCGGTACCGCGCGCCTTTGCGGCCTCGGTCAGCCATCCCAGGCGGGCCTTGATGCTTTCCGCGAAGCCGTGTTTGTCGATGTCCACATCGACGACGGTCCGGGCCGGCAACGTCTGGCGGTTGGCGGCCAGCGCCACCATCGGGCCGTCGTGGACGTACAAAAGGCCGGACTGGCGCAGGGCCGTCAGGACGCTTTGCATATTTTCGGTGGATGCGGACAGCCGGTCCCCCTCGTGAGCCAGAACCCCGACGTAGCCGTGCGACGTGGCGAGCACCTGCTGCAGCCGATCCATCAGGTCGTCGGGCGGCAGCAGGGTGAGCAGGCCCATGGGACCGGGATCGGCGGCGGGATAGGCCGCGGCCTCGGTGGGCAGGTCGAGCAGGGTTTCATGGCCAGCGCGCCGCGCCATGGCCATCTTGTCGCCGAGGTCGCGCGCGTAGGGCGTGAACGACAGGGTTACGGCGGGCGGCAGCTTGACCGTGGCAGCCTCCAGCGCGTCGCTCATCATGCCCAAGTCGCGCACGATGATGGCGACGCGCGGCTGACCGGCCGGGGCCGGGTCGGGCGCGGCATAGACCTGCCAGGGCCGCCGGCCATCGGCCGCGACGGTCGGGACCTTGCCATAGGGGCTGTCGGCCTGAAGGGCGGGGATCGGCGACGGCGCCAGCGCCTCGCCGCGCGACGCCGGCGTCAGCGCGTCGTAGGACGGGACCGGCGGGGGCTCGCCCAGGCGCCTTGGGCTCTCGGGCTCCACGATACCCTGGACGCCCGGGGGCACCGGCTGCAGGCCGGGCACGTCGGACACGGCAACGTCGGACACGGCAACGTCGGACACGGCAACGTCGGGCGGGGCAACGTCGGGCGTTGCGGGACCGGACTGCGCGCGGACGCCGTCGCTCGGGGCGGCGGCGCCATGATCCATGACGTGCTCGCCCTCCTGGGCTGCCCCCGGGGCCGCTCCCTGGTCCGCGCCATGGTTGGCCTCGGCGGCCGGCCCATGTCCGGCCTCGGCCATGGCGGTTCCGTTGTGGGCGGACTCTGTCGGGGCGTGCGCGGGCTCTGCGGGATCCGTTTGTTCCGGGGCCATCGCGGCGTCGGAGGCGGGATCGCTCTCCGGTGCGTTTGGAGAGGGGGCGTTTGGAGAGGGGGAATCGGGGGACGGGGCGTCTGGGGTGCGCGCGTCGCCGGTGTTCGATTCGGGGGCGGGCGCGCCGTCCTGCGCGTCCGCGGTGAGCCATGGGCGCCGCGCCGGTGACCGGTCGGTGGCGGCGGTCGTATCTGGGGTCATGGATCCCGGGGCCGGGCGTGGCGGCAGGGTCATCACCACCAGATCCGGGGCCACATATTGAACGCCGTTGGCGTCGGGCTCGGCGGTCGCTGTGGCCGGTGCCGGTGGCGCCTCGTCGCCGCCGAAGACGCCGTTAGCGTAGAGCGCGTAGCCGCCCCCGGCTAGAAGCAGCAGCCCAAGACCGGCGGCGATCATGGGGCCGCGTCTGCCGGAAGCGCGCAGTGGCCCGCCGTCGATATCACGCAGGCCGGCAAACGGGTCGTCTGCGCCCGGCGTCGGCCCCCGGGATCGGCCTCGCCCGGCCCCGAATAGGCGGGCGACCACGCCGGGCGCGCGGCGCGGGCCGCCCCCATCGTCCAGATCGAGGTCGAGATCCATATCCATATCGCCAGCGCCAGGCGGCGTCAGCGGGACGCTCAGGTCCGGGTCGGTGCCCGCCATGCGTCTCGTTGCGCCCCGCGTGCCCGCGGATCCGGCGTCATCATCGCTGGACGACTCCATCTCGTCGTCGGCGAGATCAAGACCGTCAAACGGATCACCCAAGGGGTCCCGGGACCGATTCTGGCCACGGGTCTTGGATTTACCGGGCAATTTTACCAAAGCGGGCGCTCCTCCATCGAGCCGGCCTCACCCCCCTGTGCCGAACGTCATCCTAACCCAATCGGGCGCTGAAGAAAATCGGCTGTCCGCCGGTTGAGGGCGTCGGCATCGGCGCGGTGTGGTCCGGACCCTCATCCGTGCCCCTGCGGTCGTCCTTGACCCGGTCCGGCGAACGGCCAACATGCCGGTGACCGGATTCGCCCCGCGCGACCGAAGGTCTTCGTGATCCCCGAGGGAGGGAGCCCCCATGGCTCATATCGAACTGTACACGACCCCCATTTGCCCCTTCTGCCATCGCGCCAAACAGCTTCTGCAGCGCAAGGGTGCGTCGTATGACGAACACAATGTCATGCTCAACCCGGGGCGGCGCGCTGAGATGCGTACCCGTTCTGGCGGCGCCAACACTGTGCCGCAGATCTTCATCGACGGCCAGCACATCGGGGGCTGTGACGAACTGTACGCGCTCGACGCGCGCGGCGGCCTGGATCCTTTGCTGCAGGCGGCGTCGTGATGGCGTCCGACCGCCGCTCGTTTCGCGCCGCCGTCGTGCAGGTGAACGCCGGCAACGACATGGACCATAACATATGGCGCGCACTGGATGCCGTGCGCCGGGCGCGCGCCGCCGGGGCGGAGATCGTGTTCTTGCCCGAGAACGTCGCCATGATGGAACTGGGGCGCGAGAACGTGCTGGCCCAGGCGCGGACCGAGGCGGAGCATCCCGCCCTGGCCGCGTTCCGCGGTGTGGCGCGGGAGACTGGGGCGTGGGTCCACGGCGGCACGCTGGCGATCCTGACCGAGGACGGCCGGGCCGCCAATCGCACCTATCTGATCGCGCCGGATGGCTCGGTGGCGGCGCATTACGACAAGATCCACATGTTCGATGTCGATCTGAGTGCGACCGAAAGCTACCAGGAGTCGGACACGTTCCAGCCCGGGGAGCGCGCCGTGGTGGCCGACCTGCCGTGGACGCGGCTGGGGCTGACGGTGTGCTACGACGTGCGTTTTCCGGCCCTGCACCGCGCACTGGCGCAGGCGGGGGCGGAGGTGATCGCGGTCCCGGCGGCGTTCACCGTGCCGACCGGGCAGGCGCATTGGCATGTGCTGCTGCGCGCCCGCGCCATCGAGACCGGGTGTTACGTCCTGGCCCCGGCGCAATGCGGCACGCACCCGCGCGACCGGCGGACGTACGGTCACGCGCTCATCATTGACCCCTGGGGGCAGGTGTTGGCGGATGCGGGCGAGGCGGATTTCGAGATCCTGCACGCCACCATCGATCCGGAGCAGGTCGACGAGGCACGCCGCCGCGTCCCCGCGCTGAGTCACGACCGAGTCTTTGCCGCGCCGTGAGGCCGGGGCGACGGGGCGAAGGGGCGGGGGCTTTCGGCCTCCACCTCTCCGGTTCCCATCAACCGCGGGCTTCAGCCGCTGGCATTGCCCCCTGCCCACAGCCCATTGTGTCGGATCAGCCGACCCGGCGGACCAGCGTCGGCGCCGGGCGTTCCGCCGCGTCGGCGGCGGCGGCGTTGGCGGCGCGCTCCGCGTCGGTGATGTAGTCGCGGGTGATCGGCGCCGCGTCCAGGCTGCGGGTCATCTGCATTTGGAACACCACCTGCCGGTCGAAGCGGAACACGGCTTCGCAGCCCGCCAGATAGAACATCCACATCCGGTAGAACCGCGCGTCGTACAGCTGCGTGACGATGCGCTCGCGCTGCGCCTCGAACCGCGCCCGCCAGTGCCGCAGGGTTTCGGCGTAGTGCACCCGCAGCACCTCCACGTCGGTCGGGATCCAGTCCGCGCGCTCGACGGCGGCGCTCAGCTCCGACAGCGCGGGGGTGTATCCGCCCGGGAAGATGTACTTGCGCAGCCATGCGTTGGTGCCGCCCGGCGGCTCCGCCCGGCCGATGGTGTGGAGTAGGAAAATGCCGTCCTCCTTCAGGCGCGCCCGGGTGGCCTCGAAGAAGTCCCTGTAGTGGTTCACGCCGACGTGTTCGAACATTCCGACGGAGACGATGCGGTCGAACGTTTCCGTGACATGCCGATAGTCCTGGAGCCGAAAGGTCACGCGGTCCGCCAATCCCTCCGCTTTCGCACGCTCCTGCGCGACATGGAACTGCTCGCTCGACAATGTGATGCCGGTGACGTGGACGTCGTGTTCCCGCGCCAGATGCAGCGCGAGCCCACCCCAGCCACAGCCGACGTCGAGCACCGACTGGCCGGGCTCCAGGCGCAGCTTGGCCGCGATGTGGCGCTTCTTGGCACGCTGGGCGTCCTCCAGCGTCTCGATCCCCGGTGGCCAGTAGGCGCAGGAGTACTGCCGGTCTCCGTCCAGGAACAGGCGGTACATTTCCGCCGACAGATTGTAGTGATGGGCGACGTTGCGCTCCGCCCGTTCGATCGGGTTGTACTGATGGAACCACCGCAGGGCCCGGTTCAACGCCCAGTGAAGCCGGAAAAACGCGGTGCGCCGACTATGCCGGTACACGTTGTGGATCAGCGTGGCGACCAGGTCGTAGATGGACCCCTCCTCCAGGATCAGGGTTCCGTCCATGTACGCCTCGCCGATCGCCATTTCCGGGCCGGCGAGAAACCGCCGTGCGAACCGCGGATCGGTGATGCGCAGGGTGACCGGGCCCGGTGCCGGGCCGGTGGTCGTGCTGGTGACAATCGGCGATCCTCCGAACGTGTGCCGACGCCCATCATGGTCGATCAGGGTCACGCTACCTTCGCGCAGGACCCTTTTGAAGATGGTTTGCAGGATCATGGCCAGCCTTGTCCCCTCTTGGTGCCGGCCAGGATGGCGCTGACGCGCGGGCGCCATGCTGTTCGTTATGTCGCATCACGTCAGCTCCACGAACGGACCCATGGCGAGGTGTGTGTGTCGAAGCTCTCCCGTCGTCAGACGCGCGATCCCTGGCCATGCGCTTTTTGTTGGGATCCGGTCGAGCGTCGATGCTCGTCCGGTTCATTCCGCCAAGGTATATGTTGACAATGGGGATGCGAAACCGACGGTGCAACGGTTCGGTGTTGGATCCAGGGTCGCGGTGCCGTCTCGGCTCAACGCGCTGGACAGCGGGTGCCTCCTGTCCGCATCCTAAGGCCCGTCCCGGCGGCCCTTTCGACGGTCCGCTTCGTTCCTCTCGCCCGTCCGACGCTCATGTTTGCTTCCGCTCCCGGTTCCTCCTCGCGCGGGGAGGGGACGTCGCCCGACGGGATCCCCCAAGGCCTCCTGCGGCCGGACACACCACGTCATCCGGCCTTGGGACCGATCGGGGCGGTGGTGGTGACCTACAACGCCGGCCCCGGTGTCGGCGACCGGCTGCGGCGCCTGTCGGCGCAGGTCGATGCGGTGGTGGTGGTCGACAACGGGTCTGACGCGGCGACGGTGGAGGCTTTGCGGGCGGCGGCAGCGGATGATCCGGCCCTGCGCTGGATCGGCAATCCGGACAACCGGGGTCTTGCGGCCGCGCAGAATCAGGGTCTGGCGGCCGTTCTGGGGGCCGGGTTCGCCTGGGTCCTGCTGATGGACGACGACAGCACGCCCGCCCCGGACATGGTGGCTGTCCTCGCGGCGGTGGAGGCGGCGCGGCCCGGTGCCTTTGACCTGCTGGCCCCGCGCCTGCGCTATCCAGACATCGGCCGTGTGCCGGGGTTCGTGACCGGGCTGGGCTGGCGGGTGCGCAAGGCTCCGGCGCCGATCCAGGGCGTGCTGGAGGATCCGGTGTTCGTCATTGCGTCCGGGTCGTTGATCCGGGCGGCGGCGGCGCGCGCGGTCGGGCCGATGCGTGAGGACTTTTTCATCGACTACCTCGACGTGGACTACAGCTTCCGTCTGCGGCGCGCCGGCGGGCGGATCGCGGTGGCGGGGGCGGCCGTGCTGGATCACGCGCTCGGGCGGCAGAGCGCGCACCGGCTGCTCGGCCGCACCGTGTGGACGAGCAACCACACGGCCTTCCGCTATCACGCCATGGCCCGCAACCGGGCGCGTCTGTGGCGCGGCTGGGCGAGGGTGCATCCCGGGTGGGCGCTGCAGGACATGGCCGCGCTGCTGGCGCAGATCCTGCGCGTGCTGCTGTGGGAGGCCGATGGGCGCGCCAAGGCGGGCGCAATCCTTCGGGGGCTTTGGCGCGGCTTACTGTCGCTCCCGGCGGCCCGGCCCGCGGCGCGGTCGCCAGCGGCCGACGCCTAACCCGGGGCACGCTATCGTTTGAGGTAGGCGGACACGTCCACGGCGTCGATCTGCTCGGGTCGCAGGTACATCTCCGCGTAGCTGCGCCACACGCCAGCGCGCAGGAACAGGTCGAACAGGTCTGGGTCGATGTGGTTGGTATCGCGCATTTTCGCCATGATGCCGAGGGCCTCCGACACCGCCTTGGGCTTCTTGTAGGGCCGGTCGGCGGCCGTCAGGGCCTCATAGATATCGGCGATGGCCATGATCCGGGCCGGGATCGACATGCTGCCGGCCATCAGCGCACGGGGATAGCCCGACCCATCCATCCTTTCGTGATGACCGCCCGCGTATTCCGGCACGCGGCGCAAATGCTTGGGCAGTGGTAGGCTTTCCAGCATGACGATCGTCTGCACGATATGGTCGTTGACCTTGAAGCGCTCTTCTTCCGTCAAGGTGCCGCGCCGGATGGACAGATTGTACAGTTCCCCAAAGTTAAACTGCTTCGGCGGCGCGACCATGGTGAAGCCGCGCGGGTCGTTCTCCTGGATCGGCGGGGTGTCGTTCGGCCACGGGACGACATGCTCCGCCTTGTCGCTCAACAGCCGCTCCGTGGCCGGAAGCGGGCGGGGCGGAATGCCCCGCAGACGCTCCGTCTCGGCGATGGACAGGCCCAGGCGGTCGTCGAAGTGACGGGTCCAGCTGCGGGCGCCGATCGCATTCAGGCGTTCGATGCTGTCGTCGTCCATGTATTCGCCGCCCACGTTGCACGCCGCGACGAAGCCGAAATCGTCCAGCAGCGCGGCCTGAGTGCGGTCGCGTTCGGCGGCGGCGGTGGCGGGATCCGCGCCCGCCAGGCGGGCGCGGCACTCGGCCAGCTCCGCGTCGCGCCACAGAACTTCGAAGCGCGTGCGGATCTCGTGGATCCGGTTGTAGATCGTTTCCAGCTTGGTGGCCTTGTCGACCACGTATTCCGGGCTGGTCACCTTGCCGCAGTCGTGCAGCCAGCTTGCGATGTGCAGTTCGTACCACTCGGCTTCGGTCAGGTCGAAGTCTGCGAACTGCTCCGTGTCGCGGCAGGCGGCTTCGGTCAGCAGGCGCGTCAGTTCCGGCACGCGCGAGCAGTGGCCGCCCGTGTAGGGCGATTTGGCGTCGATGGCGCCGGCCATCAGTTCGATGAACGAGTCGAGCAGGCGGCGCTGGCTTTCGATCAGGATCTGGTTTTCCAGGGCGACGCCGGCCTGCGCGGCCAGGACCTGGGCGATGGATTCATCGACCTCGTCGAACGGCCCGACCCTCCGGGTCCGCGGGTCGATGGCGTTGGACAGCTCCAGCACGCCGATGATTTCGCCGCCGCGGGTGCGCAGCGGAACCGCCAGATGCGACCGGCTGCTGTAGCCGTAGGTCCGGTCGAAGGCCTCGAACTCCCGCGGGTCAAAGCGGCTGTCATGATAGATGGAGGGAGTGTTGAGCAGCCGACCGGTGATGGCGACATGGCTCGCGACCCGGTCCAGACGCGGCGTGCCGTTCGGATGGGTCAGCGGCACGGGACGAAGGGCCATCGGCGTTCCGTCCTCGCCCCCCATGCGCAGCGTGATGCTCGTGGCCAGGACGACGGCGTACTGAAGCTGGTTGCTGTGTTCGTCCCGCACGAGTACCGCACCGCCGTCGGCGCTGCACAGCTCCATGGCCGACCGCAGAACCGTTTCGGCGAGCCGGCGGGGGGTGCGCTCGGCGTCCATCTGGATGCCGAGTTCGATCAGGCGGGACCGGGTTTCCTCCAGCATGGCCCGGCGCCGCTCCATGGCGTTGAAGGCCTCGATGACGTCGCCGAGTTCGTCCTTGGCCATGGGCGTGACATGCCGTTGTTCTCCGGGCCTCGGGTCCTTGACCATGGCCCGGTGGAGGTGGTCCAGCGGGCGGAACACCAGCCGGCTGGTGGCCACCACCACCAGTCCGACCAGCGCGCTGAGCGTAACCACGATGATGAGCAGGTCGGTCGCGACATCGCGCTTCAGGTTCCGCCACACCCGGGTGGTATCGAACGCGACCTGGAACGAGCCGACGCTGGTGGCCTCGTTGCGCTCCGTGTGCACGAGCAGAACGTCCCGAAGCAGCGGTCCGCCAGGCGTCAGGCTTGCGGGGTCGCCCGTCTGGGCCACCACCGCGCTGTCGATGTCCAGGACTCGCAGGGCCCTGATATCGGGCTGGTTTCCCATGACCCGCACCAGGGAGCGGGCCTGACCGTAGTCGTAGGTCCACAGCGGCGCCGCAAGCACGCCCTTTGCTGTGGTGACGAAGGTGTTGAGCCGGCCTTCCAGGTCACCCATGGCGTCCCGGTAGGCCCGCCACTCCAGGGCTGCCAGCAGAACCATCATGAAGATCAGCAGGACGGGCACGAAGATCGCCAGGAACTTCACCCGCAACGACCGGCGGGGACCCAGGCCGGTCGGCTGGCCGTGGGCGTCCTCCCGGGAGGGGCGCGCGTCGGCGTTCGCTGTGGCCGGGCCTTCGAACATCAGTTGGCCTTCCCATCCGTCAGGGGCGGGATCGAAGACCCGCCCTGTTCATCCCCGACGTGGAGGGGCGGACGGTCATAGGCGTGCAGCGTGACCGGATTTGGGGCGGCGGGCGGCTCCCGGTTGGGTGCGACGGCCTCCGCGGCGACGGCCGGGGCGTCGTTGTGCGGTCCCGGGCCGGGTATCCGCTCGGATCCTGGGGCGGTTCCGGGGATGATCTGTGCCACGAACAGAGCCGGTTTGGCCACACCCGACGCGACGGTCCATCGGCGCCAAGCGTCCGACCGTCGTCGCTGTGGAGGGCCGGACGTCGCTGTCGGCGCGTACCGGCGGGCGCGGGACGTCGGGAACCGCATGCTAAGGCGCGGCATGGGGCGAACTCCAAGCCGAGGGATGATGTCATGCCAAATACTAGTATGAGACATAAACCGGAATGCGTTCTCAAGCTTTCATGCACTTTTTTTTAGGGTGTGTCCGACCATCGACCAACCCGCGCCCACATCGCGTCGACGCCATGTCCTCGGTATCCCCGCACGCCGCGGGGCCCGTTCGCGCGGTCCGGTCACAAATCGCTGGGCACTCGGGACCCGAGGCGGCATTATGAGTCCCGTCCTTCGGGGGGGCGCCGGCTGGTCCGTTCGGCGGAGCCGGAGTCCGCACGTCGAAGGCGCAGTCCGGCGGCGCAGCCGGAAGGCGTGACACGGGATGCGTCGTCAAGCGTTCCAGCGTCGTCCGAGTTGGTCTCGCAGCGAACGGCGGTGTTCGGTACCGCCCCTCCCATCATCGGCCACTATCCAGGGTAGACGTGACAGGCATGGACGAGACGAAACCGATTTCCAATCTGGCGCGCGAAGCGCTTCTGATGCACGCCTCGGGCCGCCCGGGCAAGATCGAGATCAGCCCCACCAAGCCTTTGACCACCCAACGGGATCTGTCGCTGGCGTACTCTCCTGGCGTGGCGGCGCCCTGCCTGGAGATCGAGCGCGATCCGACCACGGCCTATGATTATACGGCGCGCGGCAACATGGTGGCGGTGATCTCCAACGGGACCGCCGTGCTCGGGCTCGGCAATCTCGGTGCCCTGGCCTCGAAGCCGGTGATGGAAGGCAAGTCCGTCCTGTTCAAGAAGTTCGCCGACGTGGACGCCATCGACCTGGAAGTCGACACCCTGGACGTGGACGAGTTCGTCAACTGCGTTCGGTTCCTCGGCCCCACGTTCGGCGGGATCAACCTGGAGGACATCAAGGCTCCGGAATGCTTCATCATCGAGCAGCGTCTGAAGGAGCTGATGAACATTCCGGTCTTTCATGATGACCAGCACGGCACCGCTATCATCGTCGCGGCCGGTCTCATCAATGCCTGCCATCTGACCGGGCGGGATCTGCGCGACGTCAAGGTCGTCATCAACGGGGCCGGCGCGGCGGGGGTCGCCTGCGCGGAACTCATCAAGTTCATGGGCGCGTCGCCCGCGAACGTCATACTGTGCGACACCAAGGGCATCATTCACCGGGATCGCAAAGACCTGAACCAGTGGAAGTCGGCCCACGCGGTGAACACCGACATGCGCAGCCTGAGCGACGCGCTGGCCGGGGCCGACGCCTTCCTGGGACTGTCGGTCAAGGGCGCGGTGACCCCGGAGATGGTCGCGGCCATGGCCGACAAGCCGATCATCTTCGCGATGGCCAACCCGGACCCGGAGATCACGCCGGAAGAGGTCGCCACCGTGCGCACCGACGCCATCATGGCCACGGGCCGGTCGGACTACCCGAACCAGATCAACAACGTGTTGGGCTTCCCTTACATCTTCCGCGGCGCGCTCGACGTGCGGGCGCGCAGCATCAACATGGAAATGAAGGTCGCGG
The DNA here is from genome assembly GCF_014197855.1 of Roseospira marina. Classification (GTDB taxonomy): domain Bacteria; phylum Pseudomonadota; class Alphaproteobacteria; order Rhodospirillales; family Rhodospirillaceae; genus Rhodospira; species Rhodospira marina. Next base: position 59,056 of record NZ_JACIGJ010000013.1, on the reverse strand, counting down.
CCGCTCGCGCCATCGCCAATCTGGCGCGCGAGGACGTGCCCGACGAGGTCGCGGCCGCCTACGCTGGGCGTCGGCTGCGCTATGGTCCAGACTACATCATCCCGGTGCCGTTCGATCCGCGCATGATCTTCGCCATTCCGCCGGCGGTGGCCCGCGCCGCCATGGACACCGGCGTGGCGACGATGCCCATCGTCGATATGGATGGCTACCGGCAGGCGTTGTCCGCCCGGCTCGATCCGACGGTGGCGAGCCTGCAGGCGATCCACAACGAGGTGGCCGCCCACCCGCAGCGCGTCGTCTTCGCCGAGGGCGAGGAGGAAAAGTCCATCCGCGCCGCGATCGCTTACCGCAACGGCGGCTACGGCACGCCGATCCTGGTGGGGCGCGAGGACCAGATCGAAGAGGCGGTGGCGCGCCTCGGCCTGGGCAGCCTGGAGGGTATCGAAGTCTACAACGCCAAGGTCTCTTACCATAACAAGCATTACACCGATTTCGTCTACAGTCGGATGAACCGGCGTGGCGCGCTGTATCGGGACGCGCAGCGCTGGGTCAACCAGGACCGCAACGTGTTCGGCGCCTGTATGGTCGCCATGGGCGATGCGGATGCCATGGTGACGGGCCTGACCCGGCATCAGCATCACATTCTCGATCAGGTCGGCATGTGCATCGATCCGACCCCGGGGGATCGCCTGATGGGGCTGACGATGGTCGTGGCGAAGGGCCGGACGGTGTTCATCGCGGATACGACCGTGCACGAGGCGCCCACCGCCGAGCAGATGGCCGACATCGCCTGTCAGGCGGCCCGCAAGGCGCGGCAACTCGGGCATGAGCCGCGCGTCGCGTTCCTGTCCTATTCGACCTTCGGCGCGCCGGAGGGCGAGAACCCGGTGATGGCCCGTCAGGCGGTGCGCATTCTGGAGCAGCGCCACCCCGACTTCGAGTTCGAGGGCGAGATGGGCGCGCATGTCGCCTTGGATGCGGAACTGCTGAAGGTCTATCCCTTCCAGCGTCTGTCGGGACCGGCCAACGTGCTGATCACGCCGGGGCTGAACTCGGCCAACATTTCATACAAGCTTCTTCAGAAACTGGGCGGTGGAACGGTTATTGGTCCTATGTTGATTGGTCTGTCACGCCCCGTGCAGATTACGGCCATGGACGCCACGGTCTCGGACATGGTCCACATGGCGGTCATGGCTGCGTATGACGCCCTGCGTCGAACCTGAGTCGGCGGTGCGGTCCGTCTGGGTACGCTGAGTCTGTTGGGGCCGGGCGGATGATCGCTCGCGGTTTTGGGGGGCGACGGCGGGTGTCGGGGAGACCAGGCCATGGTCCGTAATGCTCTCCTCCAGCGGTTTCGAACGCCACTGCCCGGGCGTCTGTTGCGCGGGACCCTCATGATCGCGTCGCCGGGGGTCGCGCTGCTGGCGGTTCTGGCGGTGACCGGCGTGCTGACGCCGGGGTGGCTGGCGCTCGCTCTGGCGCCGGTCCTGCTGGGCGGGACCGCGCTGATGCTCCTCCCGCACTTGCGCGACCTGCATGCTGTGGAACGCACCGCCCGCGCCCTGGCGGACGGCCGGCGGCTCGGTCCCGGGCCGCCGGAGATCGTCTATTCGCGCGTGGCGCGCGGCCAGATGCAGGCGGTGCAGGACCTGCGTCGCGCCTGCGACCGCCGTCTGACCACACTGGCCATCCGTGCCGAGTCGGACGCGCTGGTGGTGGACAGCCTGCCCGACCCGATTCTGCTGATCGACACCGGCGGGGCCGTGACGCGCGGCAATGCGGCGGCGCGTGCCCTGTTCGGCCGGGACGGGGTCGGTAAGCCTCTGACCCTGCTGCTCCGCGATCCGGTCGTTCTCACGGCCGTCGAGGCGGTGCTGGCCGGTGGTCCCGGCCGCGCGGTCCAGGTGGTGCTGCCCGGCGCGGTGGAGCGGGACTACGAGGTGCGGGTGGGGCCGCTCGCCCAGCCCGACCGCCAGGGCGCCGAGGTTATGGTCTCGATGCACGACGTCTCCAAGCTGGTCCGCCTGGAGCGCATGCGCGCCGACTTTGTCGCCAACGCGAGCCACGAATTGCGCACGCCGCTGTCCAGCCTCGTCGGCTTCGTCGAGACCCTGATGGGGCCTGCCCGCGACGACGCGGACGCCCACGACCGCTTCCTGCCGATCATGCTGGAGCAGGGCCGGCGCATGCAGCGCCTCGTCGAGGATCTGTTGTCGCTGTCGCGCATCGAGATCAACGAGCACGCGGCGCCCACCGATACCGTGCCGTTACCGGAACTCGTGCATCGGATCGCCCGCAGCCTGGAATTGAAATGCCGCGCCAAGCGCTGCGCGATCGTCTTCGACCTGGACCCGGGGCTGCCGCCCGTCGTCGGGGATGCGGATCAGCTCAGCCAGGTGTTCCAGAACCTGCTCGACAACGCTGTGAAGTATGGCCGGCCCGATTCCACCGTCACCGTCTCGGGGCACGTCGTGTCGCAGGGACCGGCGGGCATGCCGGCGCCTCTGCGCGGTCCCCGGCGCGGTCCCTGCATCCACATCGCGGTGCGCGATGAGGGCGAAGGGATCGAGCGCGACCACCTGCCGCGCCTAACGGAACGGTTCTACCGCGTGGATCGCGCGCGGTCCCGCCAGATGGGTGGCACGGGGCTCGGCCTCGCGATCGTCAAGCATGTGTTGGCCCGCCATCGCGGCCTGCTCGTGCCCGAAAGCGTGGTGGGCGAGGGCTCGACGTTTCATGTCTATCTGCCGCTGGCCGCCGATGCCGCCACCGGCGCGCCGTCAAAGACGCACCCGCCCGCGTCGACGGCCAGCGCCACCGGCTGACCCCAGGGGCGACGCCCGTGGTGGGGCGGGGGCGTTCTAACCGCTCCACCCGTCGACCAGGTATCCGACACGCCCCTCCGAGGCCCCGTTCAGCAGGAAGTGGAGCACCGGATCGACACCCGCGTCGGCGACGTCCGGGTTGGCGTCCCGATAGGCCTGCGGATCGAACATCGCGCTCGGCGCCCGGTTCTCGCCGGCTCCGGACAGGGCGTAATGCTGGAGGCCCGACGCGATCGATCCGGCGGCCACGGCGGCGGCGACGTCGGCGTTGTGCTCCAGATACCAGCTCTCGTCGAACAGCGGGTTCGGCGCCCGCCCCTCCGTCAGCCCGAACCGGGCGAAGTGGGTCGCGGCATCCGGGACCGCGCCGGCCGCAATGGCGGCGGCCACGTCGGGATTTTCGTACAGGTAATACGCGGCCTGGAACGGCACTCCGGAGACCACCGACACCGGTCCCTGAATGTCCAGGGTCACGGTCTCGTCCCCGCTGACGATCACACGCAGAGGGTCCACGACTGACGCTGGCGTGGATGGGACGGCGCTCCGCACCACGGAGAGGACGTCATCCGTCGCCGGTTCGGTCGGGTCCAGCGGCTGGCCGCCCAGCCGGGCGCGGATGTCGGTGCCGGCGGCGATGTCCAGCCCGACGGTGCCCTCGCCGGAGAGAGAATCCACGACGATCTCGACCGTGGTCGCTCCGATGGCGCGGAAGGACGCGATGCGGCCCGCGGCCGAGCCCGTGACGGCGAGCGCGAAATCGCTGGGATCGACGTTGACCACGGCGTCGCTGAAGGTGGCGGTGAACGTCACGCTCTCCGCCGTCTCCGCGTGCTCCCAGGGGTATTTCACGCTGGACGGCGTGGTGTCGCCCCCCGCCGCCGTGATCGACACCACCGTGGGAATGGGGGCGTCGCTGTCCGCGATGGTGAACGGAATTTCTGTCTGCGACAGGGTGACGGTGCTTTCGACCGCGCTAAGGCTGACGGTGAATGTCTCGCTGTCCTCGAACAGCGTGTCGTCGACAATGCGGGCCACGTCGACCGTAACGGGGGCAGTCGAGGCGGCCGGGATTTCGACCTCGGACTTGAGGATGACATAGTCGGCGTCGGTGGCCGTGCCCGCCACGAGGGTGATGGCGACCGTGGATGTGTACGACACCGCAGTGTCCGGGGTCAGGACGATCTGAACGGTGCCGGGCGTGTCGTCTTCCGGCAGGACCTGGGAGACCGCCTCGACGGAGAGGGTCAGCTCTTCGGGCGCGGGCGGGACAGGCGGTTCGTAGCCGTCCGCCTGGAAGGTCAGGAGGGCATAGCCGGCCCCAGAGGTGAGCGCGAAGGTGCCGGCAGGGGCGTTGTCGATGTCGACATCGACGCTGACGGGGTCGCCATCTTCGTCGCCGTCGATGGTCAGAACGCCGGTGGCGTAGCTGAAGCCGGTGACCGTGACGCCAGGCGCGTCCACGATTCGGAAGGCATCCCCGTGGCCCAGGTCCGTCACATGAATGGTATAGCCGAAGTACGAAACCGTGCCTTCGAACACGTCCGTGCCGCCGTTGCCCGTCAGGGTGTCGTTGCCGCTACCGCCTTTGAACACATCGTTGCCGCTGGTGCCGACAAGGGTATCGTCGCCGAAGGTCCCGTTGATGGTGGCCATGAACGTCTCCCTCAAGGAACCGGGGGCGTCCTACCGTCGGAACGCGCCCGGCCGGCCGCGCCGTGATCGCGCCTAGAACTGGAACCGGGCCGTCAGCCCGAAACTGGTGCTGTCCGCGTCAGAGCGCGCGACCTCGGTGTTGCCGAAGGCCTCCAGGCTGAACGCATCGTCGATCTGGGCACGGAGCCCGCCGCCGACCAGCGCGCCGAGACGGTCGCCGCCCGCGCTGTTGAGGTAGTCATACTCGAAGCGGGCGGTGGCGAACGGGTGCAGGCGGCTTTCCGCGCCGTACTCCAGCAGGTAGCCGACCTCGCCCGAGGCATGAAGCTGGCCCAACGCGGCATCCTCCGGCGACACCGTCGCGCCGGCGCCGGTCTCGTAATCGCCGATGATCTCGTGGCTGTAGGACACGCCACCACTGCCGAACAGTGTGACGCGCTCACCGAGCCTGTCGTTGTACGACAGGCTGGATGCGCCGACGAACCGGTGCGACAGGTGATCGTGCTCGCCGTCGCCGACCAGGGGCGCGGCTTCGCTGGTGGTGTTGAACCCCAGGCCGTAGGACATCAGGGCATCGATCGAGAACACCTCGCCCAGCAGATGGGCGCCGTACAGCGTGGCGAAGACGTAGTCGACGGCGCGCTCGCGGTTGCTGTCGAACTCGACGTCGATGTGCTCGTACCCGAGGCTGAGGCCGGTCAGGGCCTCGTCGGTGATGCGGTAGTCCGCGCCGCCCATCACGCTGTACTGGCTGCCCCAGAGTTTCCCCAGTCTGTCCTTGGCGTTGTACAGCGACCCGGCCGCGTCGGCCCAGATGCCAAGGCGGCCGACGGTCCAGCCCTCCGGGTCGCCGCCGGCCAGACCGGTCAGGGGGGCGCGGGCCGCGATGGTTCCCTCTTCCGTTTCGTCACGATCCTCGCGGTCCACGAACGGGACGATTGGTTGCCCACGAAGCAGCAGGGAGGCTGCGCGCCCGTTCATCACACCGATCAGGCGGCGCACGGTCGAGCGGTTGTTGGCCACGCCGGAGGATTCCAGTTCGCGTTGCGCGCCCTCGACCTCATCGACGCTCAGGTTTTCCAGGATGGAGTCCGTCACGCCGGGAATGGGGTTTACGGCGTCGACGGTGAGGTTGGTGCCGGCGCTGCGGTCCATGATCGCGCCGTTGGACTCGAGGGCGAGATCCGTGTAGTCCGTGCGGCCCTCGGGAAACAGGCCGGAAATGTCGGACGTCGTTTCATACACCACCGCGTCACCGCGCAGGCGGGCGAGGGTGTATTGGTCGGAGTCGGCGTTGCGAATGACGGCCAGGATCGGGTCGCCGGAGCCCCCGATCGGGCTATCGACGAAGGCGAACAGCTTCACGCCACTGTCGCGAAGCTTCCGGGCCAGCGAGGCCTCGGTGACGGACGCATCGATGACCTGTCGGGTGAAGTTGCTCGTGTTGCCGGAGAACGAGGTTTCGGCCGAGCCGAACGCGATGACCCGGGAGGTGTCCGGGCGGAAGGCGCCGCCGTAGGTGTCGATGGCGCTGGAGATCGCGGCGTACCCATCGCCGACGCCCGTCCATCCGGTCTGGGTCGCCACGGCAGCGTCCACGTCGGCCGCCGTGCCGAACAGGCCATTCCCCACGGTCAGCGCGAGGCCGGTCGGAAAGGTATCGTCCAGCCGAACGGCGCCAAAGGCCGTGTTGGTGCGGCCGGAGGCCCGGAAATCCGCGTCGAGGTCTGTCAGGTTGATCGTGACCCGGCCGTCCGTGGTGTTCGGCGCGTTGGTGATATCAATCCAGTCCAGATCCGCGGCCCAACTGATCGAGGCCGTGCCGGGAGAAACGGCACACGCCATCGCAATTGATGCGCCCAGCCGGGGCATCCATCCCGCCTGCATCATGCTCCGGAGTACCCCCATCCCGCCGTGTTTGCGCGTCCGGCCCGCCGGTCATTACGGCGAACTTTAGCCGTATTGTATCCAATGCTACAGGTATTTCTAGGACGGCGCGTGTTTTTGCCGAGACGTGAGGGTAAGGCGTGGCAGTTCGGCACCGATGATCCCGATCGGCGGGGCCGTTGTTTTTTTATCCTGGCGCGGACGTCCCGGGTTCGGCGTGGTTTGGGTCCGTACCGTCCTCATAGGCGAGGCTGGGGTGGGCTTCCGCGATGCCCGTGGGATCCTGGTGAATCAACACGTCCGCGTCCGGAAAGGCATGCCGGACCCGCCGCTCGACCTGCTCGGCAATGCGGTGGGCTTTCCACAGCGGGAAATCGCGGTCCATCTCCAGATGAAGCTGGATGAACGCCTGCTGGCCGGAGGACCGGGTGCGAAGGTCATGGGCGTCGTGAACATCGGGATGGTCGCGCGCGATGTCCAGGATCCGCAGGCGGTCGGGCTCTTCGAACTCCTTGTCCATCAGCAGGCTCAGCGCGGTGCGCAGGATGGTCCAGCCCGTGAACAGAAGGTACGCGGCGATGGCGGTGGCGAACGCCGGATCGGCCCACGTCAGCCCGGCCCACTGGGTCAGCAGCAGCGAGGCGATGACGCTGAGGTTGATGAGGACGTCCCCGGCGTAATGCATGGAGTCCGCGCTGATGGCCACGGATCGGGTGCGGCGCACGACGTGGCGCTGAAACAGCACCAAGCCCAGCGTGGCGGTGATCGAGACCACCATGACCGCGACACCGACGCCGGAGTGGGCGAGCGGGACCGGGTCGAGAAACCGCGATCCGGCCTCGACCAGCAGGAATAGGGCGGAGCCGCCGATGAATGCCGCCTGGGCCAGACCGGCCAGGGGCTCGGCCTTGCCGTGGCCGAACCGGTGGTCATGGTCCGCCGGTTCCAGCGCGACGCGCACCGCGTACAGGTTCAGCAGCGAGGCGGCGGCGTCGAGCACCGAGTCGACCAGCGTGGACAGCAGCGACAGGGATCCCGTCAGCGACCACGCCACCAGTTTGAACAGGATCAGCGTCACCGCTGTCCCGACCGCGGCATAGGTGGCCCAGCGCATCAGCCGTTCGCTCTCCGGCGGTCCGCTGAAGGCGCGGCCGAGTCCGGTCTGGGTCGGTGCGGCGTCTGGTGTCATGGCGAAGCCTCGGCGTAAGGGGCGGGCGGTCCGGGACCCTAAGGACCGAACCTTAGGGATACAGGCGCTGCGTCTGCCACTGTGTATCGTCCCAGGTATAAACGACACGATCATGCAACCGAAAGGGCCGATCCCGCCAGAATTCGACCCGCTTGGCGACGACTCGCTGGCCGGTCCAGTATGGTGGCCGGGGCACCGGTCCGATGGCGTAGCGGGCCGCGAACTGGGCGATCCGTTTTTCCAGCTCCAGCCGGCTCTCGAGGGGACGGGACTGCGACGAGGCCCAGGCGCCGATGCGGCTGTCCCGGGCGCGCGACTGGAAATAGGCGTCCGCCTCGGCCTCGGTCACGGGCACCACGGGGCCCTCGACGCGGATCTGACGGCGCAGGGACTTCCAGTGGAAGCACAGCGCCGCGCGCGGGTTGGCGGCGAGCTCCTGGCCCTTGCGGCTTTCCATGTTGGTGTAGATCACGAACCCGCCATCGGGGCCGGGCTGGGGAATGACGCCCTTCAGCAAGACCATGCGCACGGACGGCGCGGCGTCCGGCGTTGCGGTGGCCAGCGCAACCGCGTTGGCATCGTTCGGTTCGGTTTTCTCGGCCTCCTTCATCCAGGCATCGAACAGGGCGAAGGGATCGGCGACTTCCAGGGATGACACGCGGGCAATCCTCTCACAACGGTATCAAGCGGTGTCCGGCAGTATCCGCGTCCGGTCCGTTCTGACAACCACATTGCGCCGGTCTGCCGCGCAGGCACAGGGTATAAGGTCCGTCCCTAAGACGTGCCGGGATCTCTTGGCGTGGCGTTGGTTGGGGCTCTATAAATCCAAGGAGGGCTCAGAGCTCGGGCGCCGACGCGTAGGGAGCACGGCACATGGATGGACCCTTTGGACTGGCGGAGGGATGGGATCCGGCACAGATTCTGACGGCCATTAACGAGGCTTTGCGCACCGGGGTCTGCATCACCGACAAAGCGGGGAACCTCGTCAGCGTGTCGAATGGCTGGTGCGCCATTTACGGCACCACGCCGAAGGAGGTTTTGGGCCGGCCCTTCACCGTTGTGGTGCCGCCCGAGGCGCGCGAGGCGGCGGTCCGCATGCACGCGGAATTCCTGGAGTCCGGCGGCGAAGTGCCGGCGGAGTGGGAGGTGCGCCGGCTCGACGGCAAGCCGGTGTGGGTTCGCGTCGGGGCGGCGCGGTTCTTCGATCGCAACGGCGACCCGTTTAAAGTGACGACGGTCGAGGACATTACCGCGCGCAAGATGGCGGAGAGGGCGGCCGCGGAAAGCCACGCCCGCCTGGAACAGCTCAACCGCGACAAGGATCGCCTGTTTTCGATTATCGGCCACGATCTGCGTGGGCCGTTCAGCCCTATCCTCGGCTATGCCGATCTGATGGAAAACCTCGGCACATCGCTGACGGTGGATCAGGCGCTGGGCTATGCCCATAACATCCAGGAGGCCGCCGGCCACGCGCTGGCGCTGCTCGACAACCTTCTGGACTGGGCGCGTTTGCATGTGGAGGCGCGGCCGGTTGTGCCCACCGAGCAGGCTCTGCTGCCCGTGATCGACGATGCCGTCCACAATCTGGCCGCTGTCGCAGAGCGCAAACGTATCGAGGTCGTCGTCATGGCCGACGCGACCGTCACGCTTCGCGTCGACGCCTACATGCTGACGACCGCATTGCGCAATCTGCTGAGCAACGCGCTGAAGTTTACGCCGGAAGGGGGCCGAGTGTCCGTAACCGTGGAACAGGAGGCCGAGGTCGTCCGCCTGAACGTGATCGATACGGGCGTGGGGGTCCGGGCGGAGGTCTTGCGGCGGATCATGGAGGCGGGGGACCCCGTCTCGACCCTGGGTACCCAGAATGAGCCTGGGACAGGCCTTGGCCTTTTGGTCTGCACCGAGATGATCCAGCGTCTGGGGGGGCGGATCGAAGCCGACAGCCAGCCGGGGCACGGCGCTCGGTTCACCCTCGTGCTGCCCCGATCAGGGCAGCCGATTGGACCCGACGAGGTCGCGGCATGACCGACCGCGCCGGTGCCTATCTCAGCGCGCCCCGTATCCTGTTTCCGCGCCATGGTCTGGCTCCGGTTCCGTGTCTGGCCCCTGGTTCGCGTGCATCCCGCCCCCGCGCGGGCGGCGCGTCTTGAGGGGCGGGCGCCGGCTCGCGGTGGCGCGCGCGTGTGGTCCGGCGCCGGGAGTCCAGCCGGGCCTTGGCGTGCGGCTGTCCGAGGCCACGCTCAGCTATGACGGTGTGAGGCTGTTCGCGGACTTGGCGCTGGAGCTTCGGGCCGGGCGGACGACGGCGCTGCTCGGGCCGAGCGGCGTGGGCAAGTCCACCCTGCTGCGTCTGATCGCGGGCCTGGAGGTCGGCGACCATGTGCGGGCGACGGTCGTTTGCGACGATGGCGGTCCGTTGGCGGGGCGGGTGGCCTATCTGGCGCAGCGGGACTCCCTGCTGCCCTGGGCCAGCGCCCTCGACAACGTCGCGCTCGGCGCCCGGCTTCGCGGCGAGCCTCTTCGCCCAGCGCGCAAACGAGCGGCCTCCATGTTGGCCGACGTGGGGTTGGGTGACCGCCTCCACGACCGTCCGGGCCGCTTGTCCGGCGGTATGCGGCAGCGCGTCGCCCTGGCCCGCGCGCTGATGGAAGACCGGCCGGTGATCCTGATGGACGAGCCGTTTTCCGCGCTCGACTTCCTGACCCGCCTGCGCCTTCAGGATCTGACCGCCCGCCTGCTGACCGGGCGCACCGTTCTGCTTGTCACGCACGATCCGCTGGAGGCGCTGCGCCTCGGCGACGCCATCCATGTGCTGCACGGCCGGCCAGCGAACCTCGACGCGCCGCTGGAGCCGCCGGGGGCGCCGCCGCGTGCGGCCGATGATCCGGCGCTACTCGCCCGCCAGGCGGATCTGGTGCGGCGCCTGACGGGCGAACACCATGCGGGGGCCGGCTCATGAAGGGCTTGGTCCGGGGCGTGGTCACCGTCGCGGGGCTGCTTGCGCTGTGGCATCTGGCCTATGTGATGAACGGCCGGCGGTCCTACCTGCTGCCGTCGCCCGAGCAGACCGCGCGCACCGCCATTGAGCGGTTCGACACGCTGGTGCACCACGCCCTGGTGACCTACGGCGAGATCCTGCTGGGCTTGGGACTGGGGACGGCGCTGGGCGTGGCCTCGGCGCTGGCGTTGGTGTCCTGGGCGCCGGTTCGTCGCTGGCTGCTGCCGGTCCTGGTGGTCAGCCAGGCGGTGCCCGTGTTCGCGTTGGCGCCACTGCTCGTGCTCTGGCTGGGTTACGGGCTGGCCTCGAAGGTCGCGATGGCCACGCTGATCATCTACTTCCCGGTGGCGAGTGCCTTTCTGGACGGGCTGCGCCGCACGGATCCGCTGTGGCTGGAGCAGGCGCGGGTGATGAACGCCGGCCGGTGGGCGATGCTGCGTTATGTGCGCCTGCCGGCCGCGCTGCCCGCCCTGGCGAGCGGGATGCGGGTGGCGACGGCGGTCGCGCCGATCGGCGCCGTGGTCGGGGAGTGGGTCGGGTCCAGCGCGGGGCTCGGGTACCTGATGTTGCACGCCAACGCGCGCATGCAGATCGACCTGATGTTTGCCGCGCTGGCGGCGTTGGCGGTGTTCGCGGTCGTGTTGTACCGGGCGGTCGATGCCGGGATGCGCGCGTTGGTGCCCTGGCAGCGCGAGTCCGATGTATAGATGTGAGGACTCTAAGAAAGGTCTGTATCAGACGTATGACCTGCGTCGAGGGTGCTCCGTTTAACCTGTTCTGAATGTAAGGGAATCGTGTAAGGACCGTCCCGAATCGCGCAGACGGAACCAAAAGGCGCGCGCGACCCGGGGTGTTCTTCGTCTGTTAGGACGAATGCGGCCCGAGGCACACGGGGCCGGAGCATTCAAGTATGTCCCTATTTCAGATGAAAATCGGCGGCCGGTTGGCGGTTGTGGTCTTGGCGGCCTTTGTGGCGCTGATCGCGCTGTCGACGTACCAGCTTCTTGCGCAAAAACAGCAGATGATGGCGGATCGTGAGGCCAAGGTCCGCAATGTCGTCGAGGTCGTTCAAGGCGTCCTGGAGCAGATGCGGGCAGAGGTCGACGCCGGGCGTTTGACGGAGGGCGAGGCGAAAGAGCTGGCCAAGGCCACCGTCTCGCGCATGCACTACGATGGCGATGAATACTACTGGCTCGAAACGCTGGATGGCGTGATCATAGCCCACGGTGGCAACCCCGCGCGGATTGGTTTGGATGTCCGTGACAGCCGCGATGCCAACGGAAAATTCTTCCACCGCGAGATCATCGCGGCCGCCAAGGCGGGCGGCGGGTTCGTGCGGTATGCGTTTCCCCATCCTGGGGAACAGGAGCCCGCGCCCAAGATTTCCTATGCGAAGGAGTACGAGCCGTGGGGCTGGTTGGTCGGATCCGGCATCTATATTGATGACGTCAACGCTGTGTTCTGGGATTCGCTGATCGAGTTTGGGTTGGTTGCCATTCTTATCGTCATTCTATTTTCAGCTATTGCGTGGATCGTGGCGAGAAGCATAACAGGCCCCCTTGGTTTCATTGTCGGCAACATGATGAGCTTGGCGGACAACAACAAGTCGATCGACATTCAGTATGCCGATCAAGCCAACGAAATCGGCGATCTGGCGCGGGCGATGAGCGTGTTCCGCGATCGCGCCATTGAGATCGAGCGGCTGCGGGACGATCAGCTCCGCCTGGAGCACGAGGCGGAGGCGCAGCGCAAGGCGTCGCTGTTGGAGATGGCGCGCCACTTTGAGGAGTCGGTGGGGCGGATTGTCGATCAGGTGTCGTCGTCCTCGGCGGATCTGAGCCAGGGGGCGGCCACCCTCAGCGATCTCGCGCGCCAGACCGATACCAAGTCCGCCGACGTATCGGTGTCCGCCGAGGAGGCCTCGTCCAACGTGGCGACGGTCTCGGCGGCCGCCGAGGAACTGACGGGCTCGATTTCCGAAATCAGCCAGCAGGTGACTCACGCTTCGGAGGTCGCGTCTCAGGCGGTCAGCAAGGCGGACGAAGTCGCCGAGACGATGCAGGGTCTGGTCCGGGAGGCGCAGAAGATCGGCGAGGTTCTGAACCTCATCACGGATATTGCCGACCAGACGAATCTGTTGGCCCTGAACGCCACCATCGAGGCTGCGCGCGCCGGGGACGCCGGAAAGGGCTTTGCCGTTGTGGCCAGCGAGGTCAAGAGCCTGGCCCAGCAGACCGCGCGCGCCACCGGGGATATCGACGCGCAGATCGGCGGCGTGCAGTCTTCGACCGAGAAGGCGGTCCAGGCGATCGATCAGATCACCAGCATTATCCGGTCCGTCGATGAGATTGCGGCGTCTATATCGGCCGCCGTGGAGGAGCAGGGCGCCGCCACGCGCGAAATCGCGCGCAATGTGGAGCAGGCGGCGCATGGCACGCGCGCCGTGTCGAACACCATTGACGACGTGCGGCGGGCGTCGAACGAGTCAGGAACGGCCAGCGGGCATGTGCGGGACATGGCGACGAGTTTGGCGCAACAGGCCGAGACGCTGAAGGACGAGGTCCGCCGCTTCTTGGAGAGGGTGCGCGCCTAAAGCACTTTGCGCCGACACGGAGCCGCCGTCGGATTCCGCGTCGGTGCGTGCCCCGCGTAGCCATCGCCCGCCCGCCCGACACCGCTGCGTTCGTCGGGCAGGCGGGGGGGCAGTCCCCTCTTACCCCTGGGCGGCCGCGACCTCGACGACGTGCGGCTGGCCGCCAACCTCCGCCAGGATGTGCGCGGTGACCCAGGCCCGCAGGAACTCCGCCATATCCTCGGTGAACCGCGGCGGGCGTGGCGTGGCAAGGCTACGCTGGCGGAAGTCCGCCATGTCCTTCATCCAGTTCCAGCGGCTGGCGCTGAGCGGCTCGCCGGGGCCGAAGCCGCGCCGCGCGTCCTCGCGGTCCAGATGACAGACGGCGCTCGCGAGCAGGCGGTCAAACAGACGCGCCAACTCGTCGCGGTTGGCGTTGGCGGCCCAGCGGTCGTGCAGGGCATTGGCCAGCGTCACCAGTTCGCGGTGCTCGGCATCGGTGTCGGCATCCTCCACGGCGTAGGCCGCGCGCCACCGCAGCAGTGGCCCGGACGCACGCTCCGGCTCAGCCACCACGGCGATCTGGTCGGCCTGTAGGCCCTTCGGCCCTTCGCTGACGGCCATGCTGACGATCTGGCCCTCCACCAGATCACACAGGCCGCATTGCTCCAGAGTGCGCACGTGTACGAACACGTCCGCCTGGTCGCTGTCCCGGGTGACGAATCCAAAGCCTTTATAGGCGTTGAAGAACTTCACCACACCCGGGCACGCGTCGCTGATCGCGGTGGGGTCGGCGGCGTGTGCCGGCTCCGGCACCTCCATCACCGCGTCGATGCTCTGCACCTCCCAGCCCTTGGGACCCTCAATCAGAGTGCAGTCCAGGAGCGTCCCCTCCGGCAGGCGGTCCAGGCCACGGGCCTCCACCGCCGACACGTGTAGGAATGCGTCCGGGAGTCCTTCGTCCGGACGAACGAAGCCAAACCCTTTCTTCGGGTTGTACCACTTCACAGTAACCTGGGTCACAGCCTTGCTCCCCTCCGCACAACATCGGTGCGCCCTGATCCAATGCGCCCATTAACTATGCAGGTATGCGATGGTTGCTGGCAAGCCCGGGGCCGAGAAAAACCCCGCGGTGGCCGGACTGGCCCTCCGAGTCGGCCGGGTCTTTTCCGCGCTCTGGGGCCAGAACTTGCTATCGAAAGAAGGGGCTGGGCGCCGAAAAGCCGGGATCCGGGCCGGCGGGGATCGCCCGCCGCGTTCGGCGCAGAAAAAAGGTTCCGGTTGCAAGACAACAGGACGGTTGCCGGTATGCGGACCAGCTGTGGGCGAATCGACCAACAGCCCGAGCGTTCGCTTGCGTGTACACGCACAAAGTGAACCCCGCGCCATGGTGACGCGGGGTTTGGTGTCGGTGCCGAAGGGGGCGCGGATGGGCCGCCTTCGCTCGGTCCGCCGGCTAGACCGCCTGACTGTGCCGCTTTTCGCCCACGTTCAGGTACTGGTCGAACTTGGCGCACACGGCGCGGACCAGCGGGCGGCCCATCTCGGTCACGCGCAGGCGGGAGCCGTCGCGGATCACGACACCGTCGGCCTCCAGATCGGAAAGCTGGTCCAGCTCCTTCTGGAAGTCCGAGGCCTTGGCGCCGTATTCCGCCGCCACCGTCTCCAGATCGACGCCGAGGTCGCACATCAGGCGCTCGATGATGGCGCGGCGCAGCTTGTCGTCATGGCTGATGGCGAGGCCGCGCGTGATGGGCGGCGTACCGGCGCGGACGGTGCGCTTATAGGCGCCGATTTCGCCCTGGTTGCCGACGTAGCCCTGCGGCAGCGAGCCGATGCCCGAGGCGCCGAAGGCCACCAGCGCCGGGGCGCTGTCGGTGGTATAGCCCTGGAAGTTGCGGTGCAGGGCCTGCTTGTTCAGGGCCAGCGCCAACTCGTCGTCCGGGGCGGCGAAGTGGTCCAGGCCGACGGTGACGTACCCGTTGTGCGCGAATCGGGCCGAGCCGTTGAGGTACTGGCTCCAGCGTTCCGGCACGCTGGGCAGGGCGTCCTCGGGGATCATCTTCATGTGGGTGCGCATCCACGGCACATGCGCGTAGCCGAAGTACGACACCCGGCGCGGTTTCAGCGCCAGGGCGCGGTCGATGGTGTGCTGGATGCTTTCCGTGGTCTGGAACGGCAGGCCGTACATCAGGTCCATGTTGATGTCGGTGATGCCGTACTTGCGCAGCCACTCGACCACCTGAGCGACCAGTTCATAGGGCTGGACGCGGTGGACGGCCTCCTGCACCTGGGCTTCGAAGTCCTGCACGCCGATGCTGGCGCGGGTCACGCCGACCTCGGCCATCGCCTTGACGTAGTCCTCGGTCGCCGTGCGCGGGTCCATCTCCACCGCGATCTCGGCGCCGTCGAGCATCTCGAAGCGGTCGCGCAGGTGGCGGATCAGGCGGGTGAAGTCCTCCGCCTTCAGCACGGTGGGGCTGCCGCCGCCGAAGTGCATGAACTTGAAGCCCATGCGCGCCGGCATCAGGCCGGCGATCATGTCGATCTCGGTCAGCAGCGCGTCCAGGTAGTCCGCGACGGGGTCGTAGCGCTTGGTGATCTTCGTGTGGCAGCCGCAGAACCAGCACATCTCCTCGCAATAGGCGATGTGGGTGTACAGCGACAGCGGCGTGGCGGGATCCAGTTCGCCCAGCCATCGCGCGTAGGTCTCCGGACCGACCTCCTGCGAGAAGTGCGGCGCCGTCGGATAGGAGGTGTATCGCGGCAGGCGCAGATCGTACTTGGCGGCCAGGTCCTGAATCGTCATCGTCATCCGTCCGTGTTGTGCCGGGGCGACATACTGTACGACGCCACGGATGGGAAAGGGTTTATATTTTCCGTAACGCTTCGTGGGTCAACAGGAAGTGGTCCGGAGTCGGGTCAACAGGTCTGTCATGCGCGGTTGACACGCGCGCTATGGGGTTCGGTTGGTCGTTGTGCTCCCTTAGAGAGAATTTTGCCGGTTGAACGGGACGGTCACGGAAGCCGTAGACCCGTCGAGTCCCGTGGGCTAAGGGAACCCGAACCATCGTCCATCGCCCCCCCTGGCTCTGGCTACCCTTCCTGGGAGACCCCCCGCGCATGCCCCGTTTTGCCGCCCACCTGTCCATGCTGTTCACCGAGGTCGCCTATCCCGACCGTTTTTCCGCCGCCGCCCAGGCGGGGTTTAAGGGGGTGGAACTCGGGCTGCCCTACCACCTGCCCCTGGAGCAGCTGGGGGACCGGATCTCCATGGCCGAACTGGCGGCGGTGACACTCACCGCGCCGCCCGGGGACTGGGGCGCCGGAGAGCGCGGGCTGGCGGCGGTACCGGGCCGCGAGTCAGAGTTCCGCGACGGCCTTGAGATCGCGCTGGAGACGGCCGACTTCGTCGAGTGCCCGGCGGTGGTCGTGATGGCGGGCGTGGTCCCGGAAGAGGACTGGGGGCCGGCCCTCGAAACCTTCATGGACAACCTTGCATACGCGGCCGCCGCGGCGGCGGAGCGGGACCTGCGGGTGCTGATCGGCGCCGTCAATCCGGTGGACGTGCCCGGTGCGTTCCTGACGCGGCCGGAGGACGCGCTCCAGGTGGTCGAGGAGATCGGCAACCGGCATCTCGGCCTTCTGTTCGACCTCTACCACGCCCAGATGGAATGTGGCGCGCTGACCGACACCCTGGAGGATGCCGTGGCGCACCTGGGGCATGTCCGCATTGCGGGTGTGCCCGGCCGCAACGAGCCCGATGCGCTGGGCGAGGTCAACTGGCGCTATTTGTTCGACCAACTCGACGCCCATGGCTATGGCGGCTGGGTCGGGTGCGCCTACCACCCTCGGAGCGAGACGCGCACTGGACTGCGCTGGGCGCGAGACTGGGGTATCGGAGCGTAAGGACGACTCGGGAGGACGACGATGCCCCGCCTGACCGCGGGCCTGCGGGCTCGCGCCATTCTGCGCCTGATCGAGACCCGGGGCGGATTCGGTGCCGTCGTCCGGCGGGGCGACGAGACGGCCGGTGATTTGCTGCTGCGCGTGCGGGCGCCCGATGGCACCGTGGATCTGTACGCCCCCGCGACTCTGCCCGACGGGACAGCCGGGTGGATGCGGATGGGCGGGCCGGGCTATGCCGACGCGGCCGCCGCCGATGCCGCCGTGGATCGCGCCATGACCCGCGATTCGGACCTATGGGTGCTGGATCTGGAGCCGGCGGCGCCCGGCTTTCCCCTGGACGACCCGGTTCTGGACGGTCCGGCGGAGGTGGCGCCGACGGTTGCCGCTGCCGAGGCGTTGTTTCGGCCAAAACGGGCGTGAAAGTAGGCTTGATCGTGTGCCGACGCTCGGGCATCGTCCGGTCCTTGGATGATCTGGGTCGCGTCCGGAGGTCCCGTTCAGAGGGTCCATGGTTGGGGCGTGGCCGTGTGGAGAGTGTTGGCGTGACCGATCGCCCGGTGTCCGATCCCCTGACCGCCGTCCGTCCCGTGGAGGGCCCGCCGCTTCGCTTCCTGCTGGTGGAGGGGAACCCGCGCGAGGCGCGCGACGCGGCGACGCAGGCGGGTGCGCAGGTCGCCAGCGCGCTGTATGCCCGGACACTTCAGGCCCTGAGCCCGGCGGGCACCCGGGTCGAGACCGTCTTCCCCACGGACGCGGACGGCAGCGATCTGCCGGCCGGGATCGACTGGGGGCAGGTCGACGCGGTCGCCTGGACCGGTTCCGCGCTGAATGTCTACGACGATCACACGCCGGAAGTCGCGCGTCAGATCGCCCTGGCCGATGTGGTGTTCGGGCAGGGTGTGCCGTTCTTCGGAAGCTGCTGGGCGCTTCAGGTGGCGACCGTCGCGGCCGGTGGCACGGTGGCCGCCAACCCGCGCGGGCGCGAGGTCGGCCTCGCGCGCAAGATTCTCCTGACCGACGGCGGGCGGGCGCATCCCCTGTATGCGGGGCGCGCGCCGGTGTTCGACGCCGTCGCCATCCACACCGACGAGGTGACGCGCCGGCCGCCGGACTGCACGGTCCTGGCCGGCAACGCGATGAGCGTGGTCCAGGCCGCCGAGATCCGCCATCGGGGCGGGACCTTCTGGGGCGTGCAGTACCACCCGGAATTCGATATCCGCGAGATCGGACGCCTGTGCCGCCGCTATGCGGACACCCTCATCGCCCGCGGGATGTTTGCGGATCGGGAGGCGTTGGATCGCCACGTTGCGGAGTGCGAGGCGCTGGCCGACGACCCGGCGGGGCGCGCGGATCTGGCTTGGCGCCTGGGAGTCGACGCCGATGTGCTCGATCCCCGCACGCGCCTGACCGAGGTCCGAAATTGGATCGAGTGTCAGGTGATCCCGCGCCGGCTCGATCGCGCCGCCTAAGCGTTGTTTCGCGTGGCGCGGGACGTGGACGGATGTCCGTGCCGCCAGCCGTGTTCTGATCCCCTTGCTCGCGCCGGGCGCGTGTCTCCCGTCGTCGCTGCCCGTCCCCCATGGGAGCCCGTGTTATGTGGCTGTCGTTCCGCTCCGTCGCCGCGCTGTTGGTCAGTGTCGGCATCATGTTTCTCGGTCAGGGTCTGCTGAACACCCTGCTGGGCGTCAACCTCGCCGCGCGGGACCTGCCGTCGACGATCAGCGGGCTGGTCATGTCCGGCTACTTCCTCGGCCTCGTGCTGGGGTCGATCCTGGCCATTCATGTCATCCATCGGGTCGGACACATCCGGGCGTTCGCCGCTCTGGCCTCGACGTTCTCGGCCGCGGCGCTGGCGCATGCGTTTTTCAGCGACCCGATCTTCTGGGGGGTGCTGCGCGTCATCGCCGGCTTTTGCTGCGCCGGCCTGCTGATGTGCACCGAGAGCTGGCTGAACGAGGTGTCGACGCGCGAAACGCGCGGGACCGTGCTGTCGATGTACATGATCGCCACCTACCTGTCGCAGGGCATCGCGCAGTTCCTGCTCGGTGTCGGGCAGACCGGCGGCTACGTGCTGTACGCCCTGGTGTCCATCCTGCTGTCGATGGCGCTGGTGCCGGTGGCTCTGACCAAGGTGAAGGGGCCGGCCTTGCCGACGCCGCGCCGATTCGGATTCCGGACGCTGGTCTCGATCTCGCCCACGGGCGTGATCGGCTGTCTGTCGTCGGGCGTCGCGCTGGGGGCGTTCTACGGCGTGGGACCGCTGTTCGCCCGCCAGATCGGGCTCGACCTGTCCGGGACGGCCGCGTTCATGTCGGCGATCATTCTGGGCGGCCTGATCCTGCAATGGCCGCTGGGCTGGATCTCCGACCGGTTCGACCGCCGGCCGGTCATCATTGTTGTGGCCCTGTGCCTGTCGGCCGTCTGTGCCGGGCTGGCGGGGCTCGGGCTGGCCAACCTCGACCTGAACGCTTTCGGCCCGACCATCGCGCTGCTGACCCTGGCGGCGCTGTTCGGCGCGCTGGCGTCCACGCTGTATCCGCTGTCGGCGGCCCTGGCCAACGACTGGATCGATCCGGAGGATATGGTGCCGGCCTCCGGGGGGCTGCTGCTGGCCTACAGTATCGGCGCGGTCATCGGCCCGATCGTCGGCTCCGTCATCATGGACCTGATGGGGCCGCACGGCCTGTTCGCGATGATCGTCGTGGTGGGGATCGTGCTGGCGGCCTTCACCTTTGTCCGCATGCAGATGCGCGAGTCCGTGCCCATGGAGGAGCAGGCGCCCATGCAGGTCATGCCCCGCATGACCGCGATGGCCTACGAACTGATCCCGACCGAGGACGAGAACGGTCAGCTTTGCTTCAACTTCGACGCGCCGCCCGAACCGGCCAACGAGACCGACGACGGCGGGGACGAGACTGCTGCCGGGGAGGCCGCCTGATCCCATGGCCACCACACCCTCCCTATCCAGCCGCAGCCCACGCCGCGGTGCGCCGGCCGAGCCTGCGCCGCCACCCCGCACCCGGCCCGAGACCCAGGCCCGCCTCGCGGCCCATGCCCCGCGCACGTGGCAGCGCATGCTGTCCGGCCGGCGGCTCAACCTGATCGAGCCGTCGCCGCTGGATATCGAGATTGCCGACGTTGCCCTGGGTCTGGCCCGCAACACGCGCTGGAACGGGCAGACGTCGGGGGATCACGCATGGTCCGTGGCGCAGCATTCCGTGCTGGTGGTCGAGATCGTCCGCCGTCTGCTGGCCCCCCGGCGCGACACGAGCCTTGAACTGGCGGCGCTGCTGCACGATGCGTCGGAGTACGTGACCCACGACCTCATCACGCCGCTGAAGTCGGTGGTCGGCGACGTGTTCAAGGAGGTCGAGGACCGCTTGATGGTCGCGGTCCATATGCGGTTCGGCCTGCCGCGCCGCCTGGATCTGGAGCGCAAGGCCATCGTCAAGCGCGCGGACCTGATCGCCGGCGCGACGGAGGCGGTGCAACTGGCCGGGTTCCAGCCGACGGAGGTGCGCACGCTGTTGGGGATCAAGGAAAAGCCCCTGCCGGACGTTACCCTGCATCCGATGCCGTCGCGGGAGGCCGAGCGCCTGTTCCTGGACACCTACGAGGCTCTGGCGGCCCGCTATGCGCTGGAACGGCGGTAAATCGGCGCCGCGCTCAGGTCTGCGGCACCCAGGCGATGCAATCAATCTCCACCAGGGCATCGACCGCCAGTGCGGTGACGCCGACACAGGTGCGCGCCGGGCGCAGCTCAGGCGGGAAATACGTCTCGTACACGGCATTCATGGCGGCGAAGTCGCGCGGAAAATCCGTGAGGTAGACGCGCACCTGCACCACGTCCGGCCAGGACGCGCCGGCGGCCTCCAGCACCAGCGCGAGGTTATCCATCACACGGCGGGTCTGTTCCTCGACGCCGCCGGCCACTAGGGTCAGGCCGCCGCCGGGCAGGGTGGGCATCTGCCCGGTGACGAACAGGTAATCCCCGGCGCGGACGGCGTGACTGAACGGGGCCACGGGGGTGGGGGCGCCCGGGGCCATCACATGCTCGATCATGGTCGCGGTCCTTTGCTGATGCGGTGGGCCGGTCGGGTGAGGCCCTTGATGTAATCCCAATAGGTGCTAAATGGACTCGAAAGTGGGTTCATTGCGCCAAAGGAATTACAATGAGTAACGGCAGAGTGGGAGCCTACGGGCTCGGTCTGGCGGCCGCCGTAGGACTGGGGCTCGCCCTTTACACATATGCGACGCCATTGACCGGTGTGACCGGAACCGCGGGTGCGGCTATCGCGATTGCTTTGGCGACGGCGGTGCTTGTTTCGGCGGTCGGTCTTGTGGTCTCGCGGCGCCCCGGCTGGCGTAATGTCTTGCATGCGCTGGCGTTTGTCGCTCTCGTCGGGACGGCGATCGCTGCCTTTTTCCTGCATGAATGGGGCGTGCTCGTGGCCATGGCCCTCGGGCTGATGGCGCTGCTGGTCAGCCTGACCGGCATTGGGGCACGGACCCACAGCCGCACGGAGGTGTCGGGATGAGACACGGTCATCGCGCCGGGCTCGCCGGACTTCTGCTGACCGCCGGCCTCGCCGCGCCCGCGCTGGCGCAGGACACCGCCCGTTGGGATACGTTCCACGGGCAACTCAACGCACAGAAGTATTCGCCGCTCGATCAGATCACCGCCGACAACGTGGACCAGCTCGAAAAGGTCTGGGAGATCCACACCGGTGATATCTCGGACGGCACCGGCGACCGGCCGGCGACCGTGTGGTCGGCCACCCCGATTTACGCCAACGCGACGCTGTACATCGGTACGCCGTTCTATCGCATCCTGGCCCTTGATCCGGCGACGGGCGAGGAAAAGTGGAGCTTTGATACGCATTCGAGCCTGGAGGCTCTGACCCAGCCCGCGCTCAAGAACCGGGGCGTGGCCTATTGGGCGGCGGAGGACCCCGCTGAAGGCGAGACCTGCCAGAAGATCGTCTACCTGGGCACCATGGACGCGCGCCTGTTTGCGGTCGATGCCGACACGGGACAGCCCTGCGCGGGCTTCGCCGACAACGGCGTGTTCGACCTGAACCAATTCAACGACACCAACGCGCGCTGGCCTCTGTCGCTGTTGCAGCCGCCGACGGTGGTGGGCGATCACCTGTTGCTGGGCTGGGCCGGCAAAGACTGGGCGTTCGCGGAGGCGCCGCCTGGGTCGGTGTTCTCGCTCAACGCCCGGACCGGGGAGGTGGAGTGGGTGCTGCCGACCCTGCCGGAGGACATTCGGGAGAAGACCGGCACCGCCAACGTCTGGACCGCCATGTCCGCAGACGAGGAGCGCGGTCTGGTCTACCTGCCGATCTCCAGTCCGTCGCCGAACTATTGGGGCGGCAACCGGACCGAATCCATTCCGTTGGCGACCTCCACCACCGCCGTCGATATCGAGACCGGTGACGTGGTGTGGTCCCGGCAATGGGTGCATCACGACATCTGGGACTACGACACCAATTCGGCGCCGACGCTGGTCGACATCACCGTGGACGGGACGACGATCCCGGCGCTGATCCAGGCGACCAAGCAAGGCTTCTTGTTTGTCGTGAACCGGGAAACCGGCGAGGACGTCTGGCCGATCGAGGAACGGCCGGTCCCGTCCGGTGCCGTGCCCGGCGAGGTGTACGCCCCGACCCAGCCGTTCCCCACCAAGCCCGCGCCGCTGCTGGACCAGTCCACGAAGCCGGACGTGTGGTGGATCGCCGACGCGGTGGGGTTCGGAGAATGCTCGGCGCTGTTCGATCGGCTGCACTACGACGGCATGTACAGTCCGCCGACCACCGAGGGCGCGGGCGTGATGGCCTACCCCGATAGTTCGGGTGGGGTGCAGTGGGGCGGCGTGGCGTTCGATCCCGAAAGTCAGACCGCGATCGTGAACACCTCTCACATCGTGCAGTACATCCAGCTTTTCAGCCGCGCGGATTACGACACGCACACCGGCGGGTCGGGCAACGAGAGCGGGTTCTATCCGCAGACCGGCGCGCCCTTCGGCATGTCGCTGAAGGTCGCCATGAACTGGCTCGGCATGCCGTGCTGGGCGCCGCCGTTCGGGGAACTGGTCGCCATTGACATGCACACTGGCGACGTGTCCTGGCGTCGGCCCATGGGCGCATCGCAGAAGTACGGCTTCTACATGCCGGAGTCCCTGGGGTCACCGACCATTGGCGGGCCGGCGGTCACGGCCGGCGGCGTGATCTTCATCGGCGCGTCCATGGACGCCAAGGTGCGGGCCTACGCGCTGTCGGACGGGCGCGAGCTGTGGGAAGACATCGTGGAGGCGCCGGCCGTGTCGGTGCCCGCCGTCTATGAGCACCAAGGCCGCGAGTATGTGGCCTTCGCCGTGGGCGGCAACACGATCCTGAAGGATCAGGTCGGCGATCAGGTGGTGGTCTACGCCCTGCCGGAGGGCCGCTGATCGCCACCGGTGTTGGCGGGCGAGAGGGGGGCCGCTTAGAGCCGATCGTTCAAAACCGGACGCACAGAGTGGCCCCCTTTTGAACGTGAGCCGGCTCTAAGAAAAAGGTCCCTTTCGTGCCGGTTGGCGAGACGCCGGGTGGGTCTCAGGACCGGCGGATCTTTTCCAGGAACTGCCGCAGGGCCGCGCCCAGGTTCCTGGCCTCCTGCGTCAGGTCACTGGCGACCCCGAGCAGCGCGTGCGCCTGTTCGCCCGAGGCCTGCACATCCTGGCTCATCATGCCGATGGTCGAGGACACGTTGCCGGTGCCGTCAGCCGCGGCGCTGACGTTGCGGGAAATCTCCTGTGTCGCGGCGTCCTGCTCCTCCATGGCGGCGGCGATGGTGGCGGAAATGGCGTTCACCTGATCGATGACGGTTCCGACGTTCTCGATCAGGCCGGCCGTTTCCTGCGTGACCCGCTGCATGTCCTGAACCTGGGTGCTGATGTCCTGGGTCGCCTTGGCGGTCTCGTTCGCCAGGGATTTGACCTCGCCAGCGACGACGGCAAACCCCTTGCCCGCATCACCGGCGCGGGCGGCCTCGATCGTGGCGTTGAGCGCCAGCAGGTTCGTCTGGTTCGCGATGTCGGTGATCATTTGCACGACCGCGCCGATCTTGTTTGCGGCGGCGGTCAGCCCCAGCACCTGCGCGTTGGCCTCTCCGGCCGCCTTGGCGGCCTTGCTGGCGATTCCGGCGGAGGTGTTGACCTGCTGGCCGATCTCGCGGATGGACGCCGACAGTTCTTCGGTGGCCCCCGCCACGGCCTGGACGTTGCCGCTGGCGTGCTCCGCCGCCGAGGTGACGCCGGTGGCCTGTTCCGCCCCGCGCTTGGCCGCCTCGTTCATGGCGGAGGCTGCGGTGGTCATGCGCTGCGCCACACTATCGACCTGACGGACCACATCGCTGACGCTGCTTTCAAGGTCATCCGCGAGTTGAAGCATGGTCGCGCGCCGGGCGCTCTCGGCGGCCTTCTGGTCTTCAAGCCGTTGGGCGATGGACGCCTTCAGGTCGTCGCGCATCTTGATCAGGGCCCCGCCCAGAACGCCGATCTCGTCTTCCGAGGTCACGGTCAGCGTGCGCTCGAAATCACCATCGGCGATGCCTTCGGCGAAGCGCGCGCTGTCCTTCAGCGGGCGTGCGAGACTCCCCGCCAGAACCCACATAAGTCCGATGCCCACCACCGTCACGGCCAGACCCATGGCGATCTGGATCATCACCGCGGTCGTATTTCGCTCGCTCAGGTTCTCGGCCAACTGGGCCGCCTCCGCGAGGGCCACAGACCGGGGCACCTGAATCGACACCGCCCAATTGATGCCGGTGTCGCCCAACTGGAGGGGGGCGAAGGCGCGCAGGGTATCGGACCGCTCGTCGCTCGAAACCGTCGGTTCGGCCGCGCGGATCACGGCGAGGTCGGACGACCAGTCGGGACTGAGTGATTCAGCGGACTGGCCGACCATGTCCGGGTGTTTTGAGTGGGCCACCAGCAGGCCTTCTTCATTTAGGATCACCACTTCGCCCTGGCCCCGAAAAATCGACGCGCTGACCCGCTCAGCCAGGTCCGCGATGAACGTCAGGTCATAGTCGGCCCCCGCCACCCCCAAGAACGTGTCGTCCACGATGATGGGGGCCGAGAACGTGGCCAGATACACTTTCCGCCCCTGCACCACATAGGGCAGCGGCCCGAGGACGCTGGGGCGTCCCGTTTCTTGCGGGCCTAGAAACCACCCACCCTTTCGCAAGCCGTTGGGATGACGACTGTCGCTGTCGTATTCGACCAGGGCCTGAAGTCCGAGCTTGCCATCCTGGCGGGTCCAGTACGAAAGGAACCGTCCGGTGTCGTCGGTTCCCTGGTCCCGTTGACCGCGAAAGTCCGCGTCGCGCCCGTCGATGGCGTCGGGCATCCAGGCGGAATAGGTGCCGTTGAAGGCCGGGTTGTTCAGCAGGACATGTCGCAGGATTGCGTTCACCTGCGCGCGGCGCACATCGGGCGGCGTGGTCACCGCACGGTCCGCGGCGGCCATGACGGTAAAGGCATCGGCCAGGGTTTGCGCGGTTGTCAACGCATCGATCAACTCGGCGCGGATCGCGCCGCTTTGCGCTTCGGCGGTGGAGAGCAAAAGGTCTTCGGCGTTGCCTTCCATCTCATTGGTTGTCTCGTCCGCCACGAACCCAGCATTGAGGTTGGCGACAATGACACCGGTGGTGACCAGCAGAAGGGCTGAGACGACGAGACACACACCGGACAGGGATGCGATCTTAAGCTGAATTGACGTGAACCGGACCATATGCATTGCCTCCGGGCCGCGCGATTGGCGCAAACGCTTTTTGTGTGTCCGATACCATCTATACCGGACATCGGAGGGCAACCAAATGTGAAAAGAAAAAAGGGACCCTGATGTGCTCGCAATTATAGAATTCCGTCTGCTGTCTCGGGTCGAGAAATGAACCTCTCCTATTTTTTATATCCCTGGTCTCGTGCGTATAATGTGTCGGACCGTTTGGGTGCGTTTGGTTTTTGAAGCGTTTTCTGTGTCCAAACCGGAGTCGCTCAGGGTGTCGGGTCGTCTATCAAAGCGAGTGGACAGATGACTCGGCTATCGGCCTTCTCCGGTGGGGCCGGTTCGGGCGCGTCACGTTCCGGCGAACCTGATATAACGCCACGCTGTCGCTTCGTTGGCTTTCGCTCCTGTTTGCGTCCGGAGACCGCCTGTCGATGACCGAGTCCCCCGCGTCCCCCGCGTCCCCCGCCGCCGGATCGTCCCAGCCGACCCCATCCCGCAACGCCCCCCAGGCCGCCGAGACGTCGGACCTGTGGCAGATCTGGATCGACCGGGGCGGCACCTTCACGGACCTGGTGGCGCGGCGGCCGGACGGTGCCCTGGTCACGCACAAGCTGCTGAGCGAGAACCCGGAGCAGTATGCCGACGCGGCCCTTCAGGGCATCCGCGACCTATTGGGGGTGGGGCCGGACGATCCCATTCCGGCGGACAGGATCGAGGCCGTGAAGATGGGCACCACGGTCGCCACCAACGCCCTGCTGGAGCGCAAGGGCGACCGGGTCGTGCTGGTCACCACGCGGGGCTTCGGCGACGCCCTGCGCATCGGCACGCAGAACCGCCCCGACCTGTTCGCGCGCACCATCGTGCTGCCGGAGGTGCTGTACGAGCGCGTGGTGGAGGTGCCGGAGCGCATGACCGCCGAGGGCGAGGAGATCCTGCCCCTGGATGAGGACGCCGCCCGCGCCGGTCTTCAGGCGGCCTATGACGACGGCATCCGCGCGGCCGCCGTCGTGTTCCTGCACGGCTACCGCTATCCGGAGCACGAGGCGCGCGTGGCCGCGATCGCTCGCGCGGTCGGGTTCCCCCAGGTCTCCGTCAGCCACACCGTCAGCCCGCTCATGAAACTCGTCGGGCGTGGCGACACCACCGTTGTGGACGCCTACCTGTCGCCGATCCTGCGGCGTTACGTCGATCAGGTGGCGGGGGACCTGGGCGACGTCCGCTTGATGTTCATGCAGTCCAACGGCGGCCTGACCGACGCCCGGCTGTTCCAGGGCAAGGACGCCATCCTGTCCGGCCCGGCCGGCGGGGTCGTGGGCATGGTGCGCACGGCGGAGATGGCCGGCTTCACCAAGCTGATCGGCTTCGACATGGGCGGCACCTCCACCGACGTGTCGCACTACGACGGCGATTACGAGCGCACGTTTGACACCCAGGTGGCGGGGGTGCGGGTGCAGGCGCCGATGATGCGCATCCACACCGTGGCGGCGGGGGGCGGCTCCATCCTGCATTTCGACGGCGCACGCTTCCGCGTTGGTCCGGACAGCGCCGGGGCCAACCCGGGCCCGGCGTGCTACCGGCGGGGTGGGCCGCTGGCGGTGACGGACTGCAATGTGGTCCTGGGCAAGCTGCAACCGGATTACTTCCCGCGCGTGTTCGGGCCCAACGCCGACGAACCGCTGGACGCCGAGGCCGCCCGCGCCGGGTTCGCCGCCATTACCGAGCGGATCGGGGATGGCCGCCCGGCCGAGGCGGTGGCCGAGGGCTTCCTGAAGATCGCGGTCGAGAACATGGCGAACGCGATCAAGACCATCTCCATCCAGCGTGGCTACGACGTCACCGAATATGCGCTGGTCTGCTTCGGTGGGGCAGGCGGGCAGCACGCCTGTCTGGTGGCCGATGCGCTCGGCATGTCCACGGTGTTCCTGCATCCGTTCTCCGGCGTGCTGTCGGCCTACGGCATGGGGTTGGCGGACGTGCGCACGATGGGCGAGCGCGCGGTCGAGGCGGCGCTGGACGAGGCTGGGGCGACCGACGCGGCGGTGGCCCTGGGCCACCTGGCCGAGGAGGGGCGGGCCGACATCGCCCGCCAGGGCCTCGACGAGACCGACGTCACGGTGTTGCGCAAGGCGCACCTGCGCTATCAGGGCTCCGACACCGCGCTGGTCGTGGACGCCGGGTCGGCGGAGGCGATGGCGACCGCTTTTGCCGAGGTGCACAAGGCGCGCTACGGCTTCGTTCTGGACAAGCTGATCGTCATCGAGGCCGTCTCCACCGAGACCATCGCCACCTCGGTCGCGATCGACGAGGCCGATCTGGACCGGCCCGCCCGCGACGGCGATCCCGAGCCGCGCGACCGGCGGCGGTTGTTCAGCGGCGGCCAATGGCACGACGCCCCCATTCACGACCGCGACGACCTGCGCCCCGGGGACACCATCGCCGGGCCGGCGATCATCGTGGAGCCGACCGGGACCCTGGTGATCGAGCCGGGCTGGCGCGCGGCCTTCACGGGCAAGGGCCACATCGTGCTGGAACGGGCGGAGGCGCGGGCCGGCGCCCACGCCATCGGCACCCAGGCCGATCCGGTGATGCTGGAGGTGTTCAACAACCTGTTCATGAACATCGCCGAGCAGATGGGCGCCACGCTGCAAAACACCGCCTATTCGGTGAACATCAAGGAGCGGCTGGACTTCTCCTGCGCCGTGTTCGACGGCGCCGGGCATCTGATCGCCAACGCGCCCCATATGCCGGTGCATCTGGGCTCCATGAGCGAGTCCGTGCGTGCCATCATGGCGGTGCATGCGGGCACCATGCGGCCGGGGGACGTGTTTGTCACCAACGCCCCCTACAACGGCGGCACCCACTTGCCCGACGTCACCGTGGTTACCCCCGTGTTCGACACGGACGGGCGCGAGATCCTATTCTACGTCGGGGCGCGCGGCCATCAGGCCGACATCGGGGGCATCACGCCGGGGTCCATGCCGCCGACCTCCACCACCGTCGAGGAAGAGGGCGTGCTGATCGACGCTTTCCACCTGGTGGACGCCGACGCCGGGTTCCGCGAGGCGGCCTTGCTGGCGCTGCTGGAGGGCGGGGCGTGGCCGGCGCGCAACCCGCATCAGAACATCGCCGACCTTCAGGCCCAGATCGCCGCCAACGAAAAGGGCGCGCAGGAGCTGCGCCGCATGGTCGATCACTTCGGGCTGGAGGTCGTGCGCGCCTATATGGGCCACGTCCAGGACAACGCGGAAGAGACGGTGCGTCGCGTGCTGGGCGTGCTGGAGGACGGCGCGTTCACCGTCGCCATGGATGACGGCGCCGAAATCCACGTCCGTATCACGGTGGATAAGGCGGCGCGCAGCGCGGTGGTGGACTTCACCGGCACGTCACCGCAGCAGCCGGGCAACTTCAACGCGCCGAAGCCGATTACGCGGGCCGCCGTGCTGTATGTGGTCCGCACCCTGGTGGACGAGCCGATCCCGATGAACGAGGGCTGCCTGAAGCCGATCGAGGTCCGCGTGCCGGAGGGCTGTATGCTCAACCCGGCCTATCCGGCCGCCGTCGTCGCCGGCAACGTGGAGACCAGCCAAGCGGTGGTGGACTGCCTGTACGGCGCGCTTGGGGTCTTGGCCTCCGCCCAGGGGACCATGAACAACCTGACCTTCGGCAACGCCCACTATCAGTATTACGAGACGATTTGCGGCGGGGCCGGGGCCGGGCTGGACCACGACGGCGCGTCGGCCGTTCACACCCACATGACCAACAGCCGCCTGACGGACCCGGAGGTGCTGGAATTCCGCTTCCCCGTGCTGGTGGACGATTTCCGAGTGCGGGCGGGCTCGGGCGGCGCGGGGGCCCAGCGGGGTGGCGACGGCGTGGTGCGCCGCCTGCGGTTCCGCGAGGCCATGACCGCCGCCATCCTGTCCAACCGCCGCCGGGTGCCGCCGTTCGGCCTGCACGGTGGCGCGGACGGGGCCTGTGGGCGCAACACGGTGGAACGCGCCGACGGCACCGTCGAAGAGCTCGGCCCCACGGACTCCACGGCCATGGCCCCGGGCGACGTCTTCGTCATCGAAACCCCGGGGGGCGGGGGGTATGGGAAAGGGTAGGGGGTGCTGCGCCCTTCGCCGCTATGCCCCCGCGCCGTGCCGATCCAGCAGGTGCGGGCGGCCGAGGTAGTCGGCGGCCTGCATCTCGATCAGGCGGGAGACGGTGCGGTCGAACTCGAACCGGCCTTCGCCTTCGGTGTACAGCTCCGTCGGCGGCACGGCGGCGGAGCAGATCAGGGCCGTGCGGTGCTCGTACAGGGCATCGATCAGCAGCACCAGACGACGCGCGCGGTCCCGGTCGCGCGGCCCCAGAGCCGGAATGCCGTCCAGGATGACGGCCTCGTACAGGCTGGCGATTTCCAGGTAGTCGTTGGCCCCGAGCGCCCGGCCGCACAGGTCGTCGAACCCGAACCACGCCACGCCGTTGCCGGCACGCGGGACGGGCACGGTCCGGCCCTGCACGGTCACGGTGTCGGGGGCTTCCGGCGTACCATCGAGCAGGGCGTTGAAAATCCGCTCCAGGGCCGCCGCGCTGTCTGCATTCAGGGGGGCGTGATAGACGGTCTGCCCGCTCAGACGACCCAGGCGGTAGTCCTGCTGCGCGTCCAGTTCCAGAACATCCAGCCGCGCCTCCAGCAGGTGGATGAAGGGGATGAACTTCTCGCGTTGGAGCCCGTCTTTGTACAGGTCCGTCGGATGCCGGTTCGAGGTGGTCACGACCACCACCCCTCGATTCAGCAGGTGCTCGAACAGGCGCGCGACGATCATGGCATCGGCGATGTCGCGGATTTCCATCTCGTCGAGGCACAGTAGGGTGACGGCGTCCGCGATCTGGTCCGCCAGCCGCACCAGCGGGTCGCGGCCGTCCTGACCCGCGCGGCGCCATGCGTGCAGCGTCTCGTGGACCTCGCGCATCAGGGCATGGAAGTGGACGCGGCGCTTGCGCTCCAGCGCGGCGCCGCTATGCAGCAGGTCCATCAGCATGGACTTGCCGCGTCCGACCGCGCCGTGGATGTACAGCCCGCGCGGGGCCATGGCCGCGTCGATCTCGGCCGTTCGGCGGGAGCGTCCGGGCAGAAGCCGGCCGAGCAGACCGCCGCCGCTGGGGCCGCTCTTCC
This sequence comes from Roseospira marina, assembly GCF_014197855.1. Taxonomy (GTDB): domain Bacteria; phylum Pseudomonadota; class Alphaproteobacteria; order Rhodospirillales; family Rhodospirillaceae; genus Rhodospira; species Rhodospira marina. Next base: position 28,082 of record NZ_JACIGJ010000013.1, on the reverse strand, counting down.
CGGCCGGGCGGTTACGGTCATGCGCGGGCAGGATCGCCGCCAGCGCATCGAGTCGATGCACGACGTGTTCCTGCGCGGTGTCGGGGCGTAGCGTGCCGTCTTCAAGCAGGGCGCGGTAACGCGCCAGCGGTCCGTCGGTGAGGGTCACGGAAGGGGCTCGCCTCCGGCCCGCGCCGGCCCGCCGCCCGTGGGGAAGCCCAACCGCGCCGCCGCCACCACCGCGCCCGTCCGGTTGTGGACCTTCAGCGCTTTCAGAATGGCGGTGACGTGCAGCTTCACCGTGCCCTCGGACAGGTCGAGGACACGGGCGATCTCCTTGTTGGACTTGCCCTGCCCAAGCAACCCCAGAACCTCGCGCTGCCGCGGGGTCAGGCTGGCGGCCGCCGGGGAGTTCATGGCGGTGGCGGCGGGATCGGCCATGGCCTCGGCCGAATTCATGCCGAGGGGCAGGGCGGCCTTCAGGCTGGCGACCTCGCCGTCCTCCAGCAAGGCCGGCGGCAGGTAGACGCCGCCGGACAGGACCAGACGCAGCGCGCCGATCATCACCTTGCTGCTCGACGTTTTTGGAATGAAGCCGGAGGCGCCGAGCCGCACCGCGTCGGCCACAAGCCGCCGGTCCTCGGCCGCCGTCAGCACGACCAGCGGGGTCTCCCCGACGCGCTGCTTCAGCGCCGTCAGCCCCTCGTTCCAGGTCATGCCGGGCATCACGAGATCAAGCAGCACGAGATCAACGCCGGGCGGCTCCGAGGCCCGGGTGATGGCTTCGTCGAAGGTGCTGGCCTCAAGAATCTCCAACGCGGGATCCAATTCGGTCAGCACCAGGCGCAGTCCGTCCCGGAACAAGCCGTGATCGTCGGCGATCAGAATTCTCACCGGAGCCTCATGTCTCTGGGCGGCGGGCCGTGTGCCGACGCTTGCCGCGCTCCGTCCCTCACTCGCTCAGGCCGGGGCCTCGCTGAAGCCCTGTTGAACCTAGCCTTTCGTCATAGCGCCATCTTAGGCGTGTTTTCGTTCCCTGGCAAAGTGTTCCGTGGCGGTTCACGATTCCGTGTCGGCGGGGCGGGGGCGGCGGGAGTCCTTAAAGACGAGGGGGTGCCGGAAGATGCCCGCCGGGATAGACGGAGCCGTCCGCAGGATTGCGCCCCCCAGAATCGCCCCGAAAAGAGGGTGATCGGCCGGAGTCGCGCCCGCCGGGGCCCGGGGGTTGGGTGCCGGCGCCGGGGGCGTCCGGCGCGACGCAGGTGAAGTGAGCCCGCCAGGGCTGCATCAGGCGGCACTGCAAGAGGTCCTCGCTGTCGAAGCGGGCGGCGCGGCCGGTCTCGGCACAGACCGCGTTGGCCAGGGCGGCGACCTCGGCCGGAGACGTCTCGCCCTTGGCGTAGCAGACGACCGGCGCGTCGGGCGAGGAGGCGCCGACGGTCTGGGTGCTGCCCGCCTCGCGCCGGGCATCGACGAAGGGCGCCCCGCAGGCCGTCAGCAGAAGCGCCGCGGCCACGGCCGTCGCCACGGCCGGCACGGTCCGACGGCGGTGTGGCGCGGACCGAACGGCGGGGGCGGGGGGCTGGCGACAGGCGGTCAGGGGCATCGGAGGCGGTCCTGGCTGAAGGGGGCGACACCGTACCGGCCTCGGCGGCCGGCAACAAGCGCCGGGCAGGGAGTCCCGAATGGGGTCCGGGTGCGTCCTGCGCTGTCGTCCGTCCTGCTCTATGACGCCAGTGTGCCACTGCGGGGGGCATTCCAGGGTTTGACAGCGCTGTCGTCCAACCGCGCTTGCGCCCCGCCCCGAGGCTACAGTATGACGGAGCTCGGCGTGAGGCCCAAAAGGGGCTTTGTGGTGCCGACAAACGCTTTGGTCGCGTGCGGCTGGGCGATGCGCGCCAGACCGGACCGTGCACTGCGGACTCCGCGCGCGGTCGGGCGGTTCACGGGCCCGGACAACAGGCGGTACGACGCGCCGTACAAAAGGAGAAACGGGCATGGCGGACGCCAAGCATCGACTGGTGACGCGCAGCGATTTCGACGGTCTGGTCTGTGCCGCGCTGCTGAAGGAACTCGACCTCGTCGACGAGATCAAGTTCGTCCATCCGAAGGATATGCAGGACGGCAAGATCGACGTCACGGGCAACGATATCACGACGAACCTGCCATACGTGCCCGGCGTCCATCTCGCGTTCGACCACCACCTGTCGGAGACGGTCCGCGTTGGCCGCCATGACAACCACATCATTGATCCGCTGGCACCGTCGGCGGCGCGCGTCGTCTATGAGCACTTCGGCGGCAAAACGGCGTTCCCGCGCATTTCCGACGAGATGATGGAAGCGGTCGACAAGGCCGATTCCGCCCAATACGACAAGGACGAGGTTCTCAATCCCAAAGGCTGGGAACTCCTGAACTTCATCATGGACGCGCGCACCGGCCTGGGCCGCTTCCGCACCTTCCGGATCTCCAACTACGATCTGATGATGACGCTGATCGACTGCTGCCTCGATCACGGCATCGATGCCATCCTGGAGTTGCCCGACGTGCGCGAGCGCGTCGACCTGTACATGGAGCATCAGGAGCGCTTCAAGGATCAGCTCCAGCGCTGCGGTACGGTGCACGGGAACCTGGTGGTCCTGGACCTCCGTCAGGAGGAGACCATCTGGGCCGGCAACCGCTTCATGGTCTACGCGCTCTATCCCCAGTGCAACGTGTCGATACACGCGCTGTGGGGCCTGAAGCAGCAGAACACGGTGTTCGCGGTCGGCAAGTCGATCTTCGACCGGTCCTCCCGCACCAACATCGGCGCGCTGATGCTGGAATACGGCGGCGGCGGTCATCACGCCGCCGGAACCTGCCAGATCGCCAACGACAAGGCCCGCGACGTGATGGCCGAACTGGTGGCGCGGATCACCGCCGACGGCTGATCCGGCCCCGCGCGGGGCGCTCCCGCGCTTGCTTGGGAGCGCGGACACGCCCAGCCTTATCCGTCTCGGTATGTCGCGGGGCGGCCGCGTGTCGGAACGGTGCGTGAGCGCGCAGCTCCGGCTGGCCAACCCTCTTTGCGTGCAATGATGCCCGAGCCGATCATTGCGGAGAGGGTGTCGGATGCGCCTGTTCGATATTGGGAAAGCGGTGGTGCACGGTGTCCCGTCTCGGAGCCGGGATGGTTCTGACACATTACATTTGGTACGTTGATCGCAAGAAAAATGGTTGCGCGGGCTATCACAACATTTGCAATTCGATTTGGGGTTGGGTCTGTTGCGGGCGTGGTGTTGGCACAGGGTGTTCTTGAACGCGCATCGAATGCCTCGCACAGGCTTCGGGCGACTAATCCAAGCATATATAATAGATTGAGAGCTTAATCTCTTGATTTTTTGTGTTTTCTTTTAGAGAATGGTCTTGCTTAATTTATTTAATATAGTGCGCAATCGAGTAAAATCTCAGTTTAAGTTGTGGGCATTTGTAAAAATTGGGGACGCCCTTAAATGAAGCGCGTTATGCCATATCTAGTCCAATTTTTTATTGACATGGCAGGCACCGTCCTCCTGAGCGTGTACATTATGTCGTCGTTGGTCGGCTGCTTTCTTCTGTTTTATCTCAGCCACGATGCTTACACTGCGCTTGGCGTGCGTGATGCTGACCTAGCCGCGTTCGGCACATCGGTCGCCGTGTTTTTTCTGCTGGGCGCGTGTTATGTGGGTGTGGCGGTGGCCATTCACCGGCGCCGCGCTGTTCGGCGCCCCACGGTGGATCCGAAGCGCGGCCGGTAAAGGCTGCGGCGCCCGCCGGTATCACGACACCAACCAGTATCCGTTCTGGCTCAATCCAGGTTCGGGCGGCCGCGCAGGGATTTCGTGCGGCCGCGCTGGGCCTTGCTGGCCAGCCGCCGCTCTTTCGCGGCGCGGCCGGGGCGGGTCGGTGTGCGCGACCGGGGCACATATGTGGCTTGGCGGATGAGCTCGGCCAACCGTTCCCGCGCATCGGCGCGGTTGCGCTCCTGCTGACGGAAGCGGTCGGCGTTGATGACCAGGACGCCGTCGCGCGTCAAGCGCCGCCCGGCGAGCCGTTCCAGCCGGGTCCGCACCGCGTCGGGCAGCGACGGCGAGCGGCGCACGTCAAAGCGCAGGCACACGGCCGTCTCGACCTTGTTGACGTTCTGGCCGCCGGGACCGGAGGCGCGCGCGAAGGTCTCCTCGATCTCGGTGTCGGGAATCGCCAGGGTCGGTGTCACGGTCAGCATGGCGGAACGGGCTCCGTTCGGGCCGGGGCGCCGCGCCGCCGAAAGGGGAGGGCCGGTGCGGGGGGGCGCATGGCGCGGCTCCCGGCCCGGCCGACCCCTTTAGCTGGCGGCGCCTGCGGCCTTCAGCTTTTCGAGCAGCGCCTGCTCGTATTGCTTCAGCGTGTCGTATCCGCCGATCAGGTGACCATCCATCAGGATCTGCGGCACCGTCTTGGCGTCCGGCAGCCGCTGCTTCATCTCGGTGAAGGCCGCCGCGGTGGACACATCGTGCTCGGTGTAGGAAATGCCGTGCTCCTGCATCCAGGCCTTGGCCTTGGCGCAGAACGTGCAACTGGATTTCGTATAGATCTCGACCTGAACCATGCGTGTCGTCCTCCTTGCACCGGAACGGGGTCGATATAGGCCGGACACCCCCGCCCCCGCAACCCGCGCGCCCGAGGGAGCCGCGCGCGATGGCCGCGTTTCCGATGGGCGCGCCTTGGAAGGACCCCGGCCGTGTCCCGTCAGGGACGCAGGAAGCCGACCGTCTCGTAGACCTCGTCCAGGATCGGGCCGGCGATGGCCTGGGCGCGCTCCGCCCCGCGCTTCAGGATGGCGTCGATCTCGTCGGGGTTGGCGAGCAGGCGGTTCATTTCGGCGTTCATGGGGCCGAGCACCTCCACGGACAGGTCGGTCAGGGACTGCTTGAAGGCGCTGAAGGGCTGGCCGCCATGCTCGGCCAGCACCGCCTCGCGGGTCGAGTCCGACAGGGCGGCGAAGATGCCGACCAGATTCGCGGCTTCCGGCCGGTTCTCTAGGCCTGCGATCTCGCTGGGCAGCGGCTCCGGGTCGGTCTTGGCCTTGCGGATCTTCTGGGCGATCAGGTCGGCGTCGTCACGCAGGTTGATGCGCGAAAAATCCGATGTCTCGGACTTGCTCATCTTCTTGGAGCCGTCGCGCAGGGACATGACGCGCGTCGCGGTGCCCAGGATCAACGGCTCCGTGATCGGGAACACCTCGCGCCCGAAGTCGTTGTTGAACTTCTGGGCGATGTCACGGGTCAGCTCCAGGTGCTGCTTCTGGTCTTCGCCCACCGGCACATGGGTGGCCTTGTACAGCAGGATGTCCGCCGCCATCAGGTCCGGATAAGCGAACAGCCCGACCGAGGCGTTTTCCTTGTGCTTGCCGGCCTTTTCCTTGAACTGCGTCATGCGGTTCAGCCAGCCCATGCGGGCGACGCAGTTGAACACCCACGCCAGTTGGGCGTGCCCCGGCACGGCGGACTGGTGGAAGATGATGCAGGCTTCGGGGTCGATGCCGGCGGCGATGTAGGCCGCCGTGACTTCGCGCGTGGTCCGAGTCAGTTCCGCCGGGTCCTGCCACACGGTGATCGCGTGCATATCGACGACGCAGAAGATGCTTTCGTAGTCCTTCTGCAGCTGAACCCAGTTGCGGATCGCGCCAAGATAGTTGCCGAGATGCAGGTTACCGGTCGGCTGAACGCCGGAGAAGATACGCTTCATCGTGGAGGGTGTCCGAACGAAAGGAAGGATGGCGGCGGGTTAGACCAATCCCGCCCTCCGGTCAACCGGGATGGCCGTTGTGCGCCCGTGTCGGCACGGAGCGCCCGTGTGGCGTCAGGCGCCGGTCGTCTGCTCCTGGTTTTCGGCGTGGCGCAATTGTCCGTCGCTGGACAGGAGGATGGCGATCGGCCGGGTGGCCGGGAAGTAGGACATCACGATCATGATGATCCCCGTCAGCGGCACGCAGAGGAACATGCCGACGACGCCCCAGACGCTGCCCCAGATCACCAGCGACAGGATCACGACCAGCGGGCTGAGGTTCAGGGACTGCCCCATCAGGCGTGGTTCCAGGATGTTGCCGATGGAGAACTGAAAGCTGCCGAGGACCCCGGCGACCACCAGCGCCTGCGCCGGCGTATCGAACTGGACCAGCGCCAGAACGGCGGGAAACGCCACCCCGAGCAGTGAGCCGATGGTCGGGATATAGTTCAGCAGAAAGATGACGACGGCCCAGAACGGCGCGTAGTCCACGCCCACGATCAACAGAACCCCGTAGCTGACGGCCCCGGTCAACAGGCTGGTCAGCGTTTTGATCCAGACGTAGGTCTTGATGTCCACCTGGATCCGACTCAGCAGGGTCCGGACCCAGTTTTCCCGCTCCGGGTCGGGAAACAGGGCGTGCAGCTTGGCGCCGAACCGCCGCTGTTCCACCAGCAGGAACAGGGTGTAGACCAGGATCAGCCCGGCCTGTCCGACCAAGCTCGACACCGCGCTTGCGATCTGTGGGACCAGATCCGCGATCTGGATCTGCTGGATGAGGTCCTCGATATTGACCGGACCGTTGAACCCGAACAGCGTCGCGGTATCATGCAGCAGCGAGCGCAGGTTCTTCTGGTATTCGGGGGCGGCCTCCGTAACGTCGGCGATGTTCTGGCTCGCCATGCGCCCGAACAGAATGAGCAACAGCGTGATGACGCCCAGCGCCAGCGCCATGCACACCTTGCCCGGCAGGCGCGGGCCGATCCGGGGCAGGGTGCCGATCCCCTCCGCCAGCGCGTTGATGAAGTACCAGACGATGACCGCCACCGCGAAGGGCACCAGGATGTCCTTGCCGACGATCAATAGGGCGCCCAGCAGCACCACGGCGCCGAACCACAGAATGCCCGTCAGTGTGCGTATCAGTCCTTCGCCGGCCATGGGGGTGCGGCCTCCTTCTGATAGGTGTCGCGCGCGCAAGAACGATCATACCACCACGCCATGGAGGGAAAAGACAGCCGGCACGGCGCGATGGTTGACGGTTCGTTCACGATGACGACGATAAAATGTCTTCCTATCATTCACGAGCGATTGACATCGGGGTGGGAACGTTCCTTGATTTCGTCCGCGGGTGAAACGCGACTACCATCCCTTGGATCATCCGGCGGTCGAACCGCCGCGGTCCCGGGGCTGCCGTCTGCGCAGGGCATCGAGACCCTCTTCGGGGCCGGGAAAGGCATGGACAGCACGCCCCGCCATCGGGCATATGACCGCATCGGGCGGGTGGCGGCGCGCGCCGGATCCCTTGAATGTGCCCGTATCACAGGGCAGCGGCCGGGTAGGGCGCCGATCCGGGAGGAGCCGGGACGTGAGGCTGTCGCATTGAAACGCGAGACGCGGGGTGAGTGAGGACACATGTTTTCCAGGATGACGGGGTGGCTGTCCGCCGACATGGCCATCGACTTGGGCACCGCCAACACCCTCGTGTACGTGAAAGGGCGCGGCATCGTCCTCAACGAACCCTCCGTGGTTGCGATCGCGGAACACAAGGGCCGCAAGCAGGTCCTGGCCGTGGGTGACGAGGCCAAGCAGATGCTGGGCCGCACGCCGGGGAACATCCAGGCCATTCGGCCGCTTCGCGACGGCGTCATCGCCGATTTCGAGGTGGCGGAAGAAATGATCAAACATTTCATCCGCAAGGTTCACAACCGGCGCAGCTTCGCCAGCCCGATGGTGATCATTTGCGTGCCCTCCGGCTCCACCGCCGTCGAGCGCCGCGCCATCCAGGAAAGCGCCGAGGCCGCCGGAGCCCGCCGCGTCTATCTGATCGAAGAGCCCATGGCCGCCGCCATCGGCGCCGGCCTGCCGGTGACCGAGCCGACAGGCTCCATGGTCGTGGACATCGGCGGCGGTACCACCGAGGTGGCCGTCCTGTCCCTGGGCGGCATCGTGTACGCCCGCTCGGTCCGGGTCGGCGGCGACAAGATGGACGAGGCGATCATCGCCTACATCCGCCGCAACCATAATCTCCTGGTCGGCGAGGGCTCGGCGGAACGGATCAAGAAGGACATCGGCAGCGCCTGCGCGCCCGCCGAAGGCCCGGGCCGCACCATCGAGATCAAGGGCCGCGACCTGATGAACGGCGTGCCCAAGGAGCTTGTCATCAGCGAGGCCCAGATCGCCGACAGTCTGGGCGAGCCGGTCGCCGCCATCGTCGAGGCGGTCAAGGTCGCGCTGGAGCACACGGCGCCCGAACTGGCCGCCGATATCGTCGACAAGGGAATCGTGCTCACGGGCGGCGGTGCGCTGCTCAGCAATCTGGACTTCGTGTTGCGCATGTCGACCGGTCTGCCGGTCTCCATCGCCGACGATCCTCTCTCCTGCGTTGCTCTCGGTACCGGGCGTGCGCTGGAGGAAATGAAGAAGCTGCGGAACGTTCTGACGACGATGTACTAGGTCCGGGCATCCGGTCCGGGACCGCGCGGTTCCGATCCATCCGTTTGAGGTGTCGGCGTACCTGCCGTGCCCGCCCTTTCGGGAGCGCGCGGATCGACGATCGACCCAAAACCGCGCACCCGCCCGCTTGTGTCGGCGACGAGGCAGCCCGCAATGCAGCCCAACGGCCAGATGTCCCGTTTCGGGGCCATGAAGGTGGCCTTGCACCGGCTCGCCTTCGTCGTGCTGGTGGTGGCGGCGTTCGGCCTGATGCTCCTGGGGAAGGCCGACACGGTGCTGGTCGCGCGCCTGAGCCACACGGTGACCGATGCGTTGGCCCCGGTGCTGGAGGTCATGTCGAAACCGGCCGCCAGCGTCGGTGCGGTGATGAACAACATCCGTGAACTCGCCGCCATCCGCGAGGAGAACGCCCGTCTGCGTGAGGAGAACCAGCGCCTGCTGCGCTGGCAGACCCTGGCCCGCCAGCTCCAGGTGGAGAACCAGCGGCTGCGCGAGCTGTCGAATCTCGTGCCGGATCCGCGCCCTGGTTACATCACGGGCCGGATCGTGGCGGACACGGGCGGTGTGTTCGCCCGCAGCCTGCTGGTGACGGCCGGCGCCCGCGACGGCGCCCGCAAGGGGCAGGTGGTGGTCGCGGCGGAGGGCCTGGTGGGGCGCTTGACGGAGGTCGGGCACCGCTCCAGTCGGGTGCTGCTGCTGACCGACATCAATTCGCGGGTACCGGTCATCATGGAGGAAAGCCGCGCGCGGGCGATCCTGCTCGGCACCAACGACAACCAGCCGGAGTTGGCGTTCTTGAAGGCCAAGACCGGCATCTCGCCCGGGGACCGAATCGTCACCTCGGGGGTGGCGGGGGCCTTTCCGCCCGGGATACCGGTGGGGGTAGTCGCCTCGGTGGATGAGGGCCACATCCGGGTTGAGCTGTTCATCGAGGAAGGCCGCCTGGAGCTGGTGCGCATCCTGGATTTCGGCACGGAGGGCATCGTGGCCGATCCCGGGCCGGGGACGCCCCCCGACGCGACGGAGTAAACGGCCATGCGGCCGACGCTATGGCAGATCCTGGACCAGACGGCGCGGCGCCTGCTGCCGTTCGCGCTGTCGCTTCTGCTTCTGCTGCTGGCGATCGCGCCGATGACGAGCCCCGGCTTCATGCGGGCCGGCCCGATGGTCACGCTGCTGTGCGTGTACTACTGGGCGGTCCACCGGCCGGACATGATGGGGTATCTTGGGGGCTTCCTCCTGGGTTTGCTGGAGGACATCCTGATGAACACCCCGCTGGGCGTCAGTTCGCTGGTGCTGATGCTGACCCAGTTCGTGGTTCTGACCCAGTACCGCTTTTTCGTGGGCAAGCCGTTCCTGATCACCTGGTGGGCGCTGGCGCTGGTGGCGCTCGGGGCGATCCTGTTGAAGGCGCTGGCGGTGGCGCTGCTGTCCGGCTATGTCGTGGCCCCCGCGCCCTTGGCGACCAGTTACGGCTTGACCCTGCTGTTGTATCCGATCCTGGCCTGGGGCTTTGATCGGACCCATTTCCTGCTGACCAAGGAGTCGTGAGGACGGCGCGCCATGCAGAAGGACGGTGATCGGTCAAAGGTGTTCACCCGCCGGGTCGTGTTGCTGGCCGGCGGCAAGGCGCTGCTGGTCACGCTGCTGGGCGCGCGGATGTACTACCTCCAGGTCATGGAGGCCGAGAAGTACCGCACCCTCGCCGAGGAAAACCGCATCAACATGCGGCTGATTCCCCCGCCGCGCGGGCGTATCGTCGATCGCCACGGGGTGCCGCTGGCGGTCAACCGGCAGAACTTCCGCGCCCTGGTCATCGCGGAGCGGACCCGGGATCTGGAGCAAACGCTCGCGACCTTCGGCCGGCTGGTGCCGTTGACGGACTATGACCGCCAGCGGGTCATCAAGGAAATCAAGCGTCGCCGCAGTTTCGTGCCCGTCGCCGTGCGGGAGAACCTGACCTGGGAGCAGATGGCGATCGTGCAGGTGCACGCGCCCGATCTGCCCGGTGTGTCCATCGACGAGGGCCTGACCCGCGATTACCCCTACGCCGATATGGCCTCGCACATTCTCGGTTACGTCGCTTCCGTGTCCGAGGAGGACATCGACGCCGGCAACGATCCGCTGCTGCAACTGCCGGACTTCCGCATCGGTAAGGCGGGCATCGAGAAGGTGTACGACCTGCCCCTGCGGGGCACCAGCGGCACCAGCCAGGTGGAGGTCAACGCGGTCGGTCGCATGATCCGCGAGCTGCGTCGCGAGGATGGGGAGCCCGGCCACGAGGTCCAACTGACCCTGGACATGCGGTTGCAGGACTACGTCTCGCGCCGTCTGGGCGATGAAAGCGCCGCTTGCGTGGTGATGGACGTGCACACGGGTGAACTGCTGGCGATGTCCTCGATGCCGGCCTACGACCCGAACGCCTTCGCCCGGGGCCTGAGCAACGCCGAGTGGGGGGAACTGGCCGGAAACCCGCGCGCCCCCCTGCGCAACAAGGCGCTGGCGGGGCAGTATTCCCCCGGCTCCACCTTCAAGATGGTCGTGGCGCTGGCGGCTCTGGAAAGCGGCATCATGACGCCCGAGCAAACCGTCTACTGCCCCGGGTTCCTGCAACTGGGCAACCATAGGTTCCATTGCTGGAAGCGGTGGGGGCATGGGCACATGAACCTGACCTCGGCCATCGAACAATCCTGCGACGTCTATTTCTACGAGGTTTCGCGACGCATCGGGATCGAGCGTATCGCAGAGATGGCGAACCGCCTCGGCCTGGGAGCCCCGCTCAACATTGAACTGCCGGGCGAGGCGGCGGGGCTGATCCCCACCAAGGCGTGGAAGTCGGCGACTCTCGGCCAGCCGTGGGTGCAGGGCGAGACCCTGGTGGCCAGCATCGGGCAGGGCTATGTCCTGGCCACGCCGCTTCAGTTGGCGGTCATGACGGCGCGCATCGCCAACGACGGCCTGGCCGTGCGCCCGACGCTGTCGCGTCAGGCCATGGTCGATGGCAGCCTTCAGGAGCAGCCGACCCCGGCGTTCGAGACCCTGGGCATTTCCCGCTCCTCGCTGGCGGTGGTCCGGAACGCGATGTGGCGGGTGCTCAACGGCAATCGCGGCACCGCACGGGCCTCGGCCATTGATCTCGATGGGATCACCATGGCCGGCAAGACCGGGACATCGCAGGTCCGCCGCATCAGCATGCAGGAGCGTCAGAGCGGCGTGCGCGGCAACGACGAACTGCCGTGGAAATACCGCGATCACGCCCTGTTCGTCGCTTACGCCCCGGCGGAGGCGCCGCGCTACGCCATTTCGGTCATCGTTGAGCATGCGGGAGGCGGGTCGCGCTACGCTGCGCCGATCGCCCACGACGTCATGATGGAAACCCTGCGGCTGGATCCGTCGCGCCGCCGCGCCCCCGAAGAACTCGCGGCCATCGTGGACAACCCGCCGCCGACCCCGGCGGAACGCCAGGCCGCCGAGGCGAACGCCGACGGTGCGGCGGCCGGTCCGGACGGGGGCGGTGGGGCGCCGACGGGGGAGCGCACGGAATGATCAACGACGGCTTGATGACGGCGCGTTTGCGCCGGGGCGAAATGACGCTGGGCGAAAAGCTCTGGCAGATGAGCTGGTCGCTGCTGTTCCTGATCGGCACTCTCGCCGGGATCGGCGTCCTCATGCTGTACTCCGCCGCCAACGGCAACATGGAGCCCTGGGCGTCGCGGCATATCGCGCGCTTCGGGGTTGGGCTGGTGTTGCTGGTGACCATTGCTCTGGTCGATATCCGGCAGTGGATGCGCTACGCCTACTGGCTCTATGCGCTGGCGTTCGTCCTGCTGGTGGCCGTGGAGATCAAGGGCACCATCGGGATGGGCGCCCAGCGGTGGATCGACCTGGGCTTTTTCCAACTTCAGCCGTCCGAACTGATGAAGGTGGCCCTGGTGCTGGCGCTGGCGCGGTTTTTCCACGGCGCGGACCTTCAGGATGTGGCGCGGCCCTTGTACCTGATCGGGCCGGCCCTGCTGGCGCTGGCGCCGGTGGCGCTGGTGCTGAAGCAGCCGGACTTGGGCACGGCGTTGATGCTGCTGGCCGGCGGGGGGGTGCTGTTCTTCGCCGCCGGGGTGCGGCTGTGGCTGTTCGGCGTGGTTCTGGTCGCGGGGTTGGGTACGATCCCGGTCGCCTGGCAATTCCTGCATGACTACCAGAAGGACCGGGTCCTGACCTTTATCCATCCGGAGCGCGATCCGTTGGGGGCCGGCTACCATATCCTTCAGTCCAAGATCGCGTTGGGCTCTGGCGGAATGATGGGTAAGGGCTTCCTTCAAGGGACCCAGAGCCACCTGAACTTCCTGCCGGAGAAGCAGACGGATTTTATTTTCGTCATGCTGGCCGAGGAATTCGGCATGTTTGCCGGCATGGGCTTGCTGGTTCTGTACGTCCTGGTGCTGGCCTATGGGATGGGCATCGCCATCCGGGCGCGCAATCAGTTCGGGCGGCTGGTGGCCATCGGTGTGACCTCGACCTTCTTTCTGTACGTGTTCATCAACGTCGCCATGGTGATGGGGCTGATCCCGGTGGTCGGGGTGCCCTTGCCGCTGGTCTCCTATGGCGGTACGGCCATGCTGACCCTGATGATCGCCTTCGGCCTGCTGATGAGCGTCTGGGTCCACCGGGATGTGCAGATCGGACGGCGCGGAGCCTACGACGATGGCTGACAGGGCGGGCCGCTCAAGGTCGGGGTCCGGGAGCCTGACGCGATCGGGACGGCGGCGGCCGCCGTCGCTCGACGATCCGCGGGCGGTGGACGCCGCGTTGCATGCGGCGGTGGCTCAACTCGAGTCCGTCTTGGCGGAGCAGGAAAGTGCAACCAACCGCATTCTCGGGCTGGCCGAACTGCTGATGGCGCATGCGCCGGATGCCGCGACGCGGCTGCGCATCGAAGCGATTATGGAGACCTGCGCGTTTCAGGACGTGACCGGGCAACGGATCCGGCGCGTGCGGGGCCTGTTGTCCCGCCTGACGACGCTGCGCGGTGGGCCGTTCCGGTTGGGGCCGCGCTCCAGCGCCCCCACCAGTCCCCGTCCGACACCCGTGCCGGCCCGCGACGCTGGGGATGGCGCGGATGCCGGGGAGGACGGCGAGAAGGGGCTGACCCAGGCGGACGTCGATCGCCTGTTGCACAATCGGTGAGCCAAGCCGTCCGACGGACCCGGGGACGGCGGCTGGCCGCGCCCCGGGTCCGCCGCGTCCGCTTACTTCTCCGGCAGAGACTTGAAGTAGGTGCGGCTGACCGCGAACACGGTGCCGCTCAGGGCGATCAGGGCGATCAGGTTCGGAATCGCCATCAGCGCGTTCATGATGTCGGCCACGGTCCAGATCAGGCCCAGGTTTCCGACGGCGCCGACAACGACGCCCACGACCCACAGCAGGCGGAACGGCAGCACGACCTTCGGGCCGAAAATGAACTGCGCCGCGCGTTCGCCGTAGTAGCTCCAGCCCAGAATGGTGGTGAAGGCAAACACGACCAGCCCGATGGTCACGATCCAGTCGCCGCCGGGCAGGCCGGTGTCGAACGCCAGCGCCGACAGTTCGGCCCCCGTCTGGCCGCTGGTCCAGGCGCCCGTGGTCAGGATGACGAGGGCGGTCATGGTGCAGACCAGGATGGTGTCGATGAACGTGCCGAGCATGGCCACGCAGCCCTGACGCACCGGGTCATTGGTCTTCGCCGCGGCATGGGCGATGGGCGCGCTGCCCAGGCCGGCCTCGTTGGAGAACACGCCGCGTGCGACACCGAAGCGGATGGCGGCCATGACGCCGGCGCCGGCGAAACCGCCCGCGGCTGCCGTTCCGGTGAAGGCGTCCGTGAAGATCAGCGACAGGGCGGCCGGAACATCGGCGTAGTTGACGCCCAGGATCGTCAGCGCGCTGATGATGTAGAGCACGGCCATCAGGGGCACGAGATGCTCGGCGACACTGCCGATTCGCTTCACACCGCCGATGATGACCATGAAGGTCAGCGCGGCCAGGACAAGGCCGGTGGCCAGCGTCGGAATGCCGACGGTGCCTTCCAGCGCCTGCGCGACCGAGTTGGACTGCACGGTGTTGCCGATGCCGAACGCGGCGATGGTGGCGAACAGCGCGAACAGCCAGCCCAGCCAGGCCCAGCGTCGGCCCAGGCCGTTGCGGATGTAGTACATCGGGCCGCCGACGTAGCGCCCGTTCGCGTCGGTTTCGCGGTAGCGCACCGCGAGCACGGCCTCGGCGTACTTCGTCGCCATGCCGACCAGGGCGGTCAGCCACATCCAGAACACGGCGCCGGGGCCGCCCAGGAAGATGGCGGTGGCGACACCGGCGATGTTGCCGGTGCCGATGGTGGCGGACAGCGCGGTGGTCAGAGCCTGGAAGGGCGTGATTTCACCCTCGTGGCCGGCCGCGACCTTGCGGCCGCCCACCATGAGGCGGAAGCCGTAGAACAGTTTGCGCTGGGGAAGAAATGCTAAGCCGAGCGTCAGGTACAGGCCCGCGCCCAGAAGAAGGACCAGCATCACGGGGCCCCAGACAAACCCGCTTACCTGTCCAAGAAATTCTGAAATGTCCATTGTCCCATTGACCTTTCCTGCGGCCGATGCCGCTAGAGTGGCAGGGGACGCGGGCCCGGGACGGACACGCGCCGTTGTGTATCACTGTCTGTCTAAAGGTCTTGCCACCCCCGCGGCAACTGTCCAGGGGTATGCTCGGCGGCAATCGCGCGTCGGTCAGCCGTCGGTCGGGGCTCCCATGCGGGGTTTTCAGGGGGCGCATGTCGCGCCCAGCCTTTTCAACGCCCCCGCCGCCTTCGTACTCTTCCCGGCCGTTCGTTCTGTCATCGGAGAGACTCGACCCATGCCCGACACCCCCCCGGACGCCCAGCCGTGGACCATTACCGTGGACGATGTGCGCGCCGCCGCCACGCGGATCGCGGACGCGGTCCCGCCGACGCCGTTCCTGCCGTCGCGGACGCTGTCCGATGTGACGGGGGCCGAGATTTTCATTAAGTTCGAGAACCTGCAATTCACCGCCGCGTTCAAGGACCGGGGGGCGCTGAATCGGCTGCTCGACCTGACGGAGGCGCAGCGCAAGGCGGGCGTGATCGCCGTCTCGGCGGGCAACCACGCCCAGGGCGTGGCGTACCACGCGAGCCGTTTGGGCGTGCCGTCGGTGATCGTGATGCCGGTCAACACGCCGTTCGTGAAGGTCAAAAACACCCGGGCCTTGGGGGCGCGCGTCGCCCTGGCGGGCGACACTCTGGCCGAGTCGATGCCCCGGGGCCGGGAGATCATGGAGGAAGAGGGCTTAACCTTCATCCATCCCTATGATGATCCGCGCATCATGGCGGGGCAGGGCACGGTGGCGTTGGAGATGCTGGCAGAGGTGCCCGACCTTGACGTCATCATCGTGCCCGTGGGGGGCGGCGGCCTGATCGGCGGTATGGTCACGGCGGCCCGCGCCATCCGGCCGGACATCGAGATCGTGGGGGTGCAGACGGAGTTCTATCCCGCCATGGCCGATGCTCTTGCGGGTCGGCCCTCCCTGGTCGGGGGGCAAAGCGTGGCGGAGGGCATCGCGGTCAAGACGCCCAGTCCGGCGGCGCGCCAGATCCTGGCCCAGCACGGGGTCGATGTGGTGGTGGTGCGCGAAAAGGTGATCGAACGTGCCATCAACCTGTATCTCAACGTCGAAAAGACCGTGGCGGAAGGGGCTGGCGCGGCCAGTCTGGCCGCCATCCTGGCCGATCCGGAGCGTTTCCGCGGCCGGCGGGTCGGGCTGGTGCTGTCGGGCGGTAACATTGATCCGCGGACGCTCGCGTCCGTGATCCTGCGCGGTCTGACCCAGGACGGCCGGCTGGGCACGCTGTCCGTGGAGGCCACCGACACGCCGGGGCAGCTTGCCGCCGTCGCCGCGATCATCGCCGCCAAGGACGGTAATGTGATCGAGCTGGCACACAACCGGCTACTTCCGACAATGTCCGCGAAGTGCACGGACCTGTCGTTCACGGTCGAGACTCAGGGCCGCGCCCACCTGGAGGAGATCGCCCAGGCGATCCGGGACGCCGGCTATCGGGTCTGGCACATCAGCGCGCCACCCCGCCCGGAATAACTGGGGCCGAGGCGGGTGGAGGCGGCAGGGTGTCCAGAAACCGCACGAGCCGCTCCATGGCGCCGTGCTCGATCAGGTCGACGTGGTTGCCGTCGGGGAAGAACACCCCTTCCGCCCGGGGGTTGCCGGCCGCGCGCGCGATCTCCAGCAGGCGCCGGCCCATGGCGACGGGCACCAGATCGTCGTGCTCGCCGTGCAGCACCAGCAGCGGCGCCTTCAGGCTCTGAACCGCCGCCACGTTGTCGAAGGGGTGCCGGACCAGCAGCCCGGCCGGATACAGCGGGTACTGGCCCTGGGCGACGGCGCGCATGGACGTGAAGCCGCCCTCCAGCACGACGGCAGCGGCGCCGGCCTCCACCGCCAGGGGCAGGGCGGTTCCGGAGCCGATGGATTCGCCGTAATGCACGCGCTGCTCGGGGCCGAACCCCTGCGCCTCCAGGAAGGCGAGGGCGGCGCGGCCGTCCTCCCGGAACCCCGCTTCGCTGGGATCGCCCGGGTTGCCGTTGTAGCCCCGGTACCCGACCAGCATCACGCCGAGCCCCCGATCGAGCAGCGCGCGCGCCTTGTGGGCACGGTCGGCGAGGGTTCCGGCGTTGCCGTGGAAGTAGACCACCACCCGGCCGCGCCCGTCCGGCGGCGGTGGGGCGTACCAGGACATCAGGTCCAGCCCGTCCGCCGTGGTCACCGTGACCGGGGTCAGTTCCGGCGCGGGGGTCTCGGACGGTGGGGGCGGGGGCGGCCCCGGCTGGAACATCAGCCGGTCCTGGAACGTGTACAGCAGCGCGCCGACGCCGACATAGGTGGCCACCAAAACCGTGGCGGCGCCGACGATCAGGCTGTTCATCGCGCGTCCGCCCCCAAATCAGGCCGACGCCGCTGCGTCCGTGGTTGCCTCCACCCGGGCCGCCAGCGCGGCCGCCATGAAGCGGTCCAGGTCGCCGTCGAGCACGCCTTGGGTGTCGGACGTCTCCACGTTGGTGCGCAGGTCCTTCACCATCTGATAGGGCTGCAACACGTACGAGCGGATCTGGTGGCCCCAACCGATGTCCGACTTGGAATCGGCCAGCGCCTGCGCTTCCGCCTCGCGCCGCTGCAATTCCGCCTCATACAGGCGGGACCGCAGCATGTCCCAGGCGAACGCCTTGTTCTGGTGCTGCGACCGCTGCGACTGGCATTGCACCACGATGCCGGACGGCAAGTGGGTAATACGCACCGCGCTGTCGGTCCGGTTGACGTGCTGGCCGCCGGCGCCGGAGGCGCGATAGGTGTCGATGCGGCAGTCCTTGTCCTCGATGACGATGTCGATGGAATCGTCGATCACCGGATAGACCCAGACCGAGGCGAAGCTGGTGTGCCGCCGGGCCGAGCTGTCGTAGGGCGAGATGCGCACCAGCCGGTGCACGCCGCTTTCCGTCTTCAGCCACCCGTAGGCATTGGTGCCCTTGATCTGCATGGTGCAGGACTTGATGCCGGCTTCTTCGCCCTCGCTTTCTTCGATGTAGTCCACGCTGTAGCCCTGGGCCTCCGCCCAGCGGGCATACATGCGCTGCATCATGCGCGCCCAGTCCTGCGCCTCGGTGCCGCCGGCGCCGGCGTGGACTTCGAGGTAGCAGTCGTTGCCGTCGGCCTCGCCGGACAGCAGGCTTTCCAGCTCGCGGCGGGCGGCGTCCTCGCGCAGGGCGCGCAGTTGGTTTTCACCCTCCTGGATGGACTCCTCGTCGTCTTCGGCCTCCCCCAACTCGATCAGGGTGATGGCGTCCTCGACCCCGGTTTCCAGCGCGCGGAAGCCGGCCACGGCGTTCTCCAGCCGGGTCCGTTCGCGCATGAGGGTCTGCGCCGCGTCGGGCTTGTCCCACAGCGTAGGGTCCTCGACGAGGGCGTTCAGTTCGTCCAGGCGTCTGAGAGCGTTGTCCCAGTCAAAGATGCCTCCTCAGCAGTGCCATTGACTGCTGGATCTGGTCGACCAAGGTTTGCGCTTCGGCGCGCATGGCGAAAACTCCGTCCTTCTGAGCGTTTCAAAACGGGAGGGGGACAATAGTGCCCCTGACCCGGAGCGTAAAGGGTGAGGCGTGACGCGCGCGGTCGGCGGTGCGCGCCCCTTTGCCCCCACCCCTTTGCCGCCCGCCCTTGCGGCCCGTACACTGGTCCCCATGTCCGTCGTAGGCGTCACACGCAGCGGGATCCGTCGCCCATGTTCCTCACGCTCTTCTACGATCTGCGCAAGGCCAAGGTGCCGGTGTCGCTGAACGAGTATCTGACGCTGCTGGAGGCGACGGCGGCCCAGGTGCCGGGACACAGCGTGGACGACTTCTATTATCTGGCGCGCGCCACCTTGGTGAAGGACGAGCGCAATCTGGACAAGTTCGACCGGGTGTTCGCGCAGGTCTTCAAGGGCCTGGAGGCGCCCGAGGGCGAGGCGGGCGAGACCGCCGCGATCCCCGAGGCGTGGCTGCGCGCGCTCGGCGAACGCTTCCTGACCGAGGAGGAGAAAAAGGAGGTCGAGGCGCTGGGCGGCTGGGAAAAGCTGATGGACACCCTGCGCCAGCGCCTGGAGGAGCAGAAGGGGCGCCACGAGGGCGGCAATAAGTGGATCGGCACCAAGGGCACGTCGCCGTTCGGCGCCTACGGCTACAATCCGGAAGGCATCCGTATCGGGCAGGATCGCTCCCGCCACCGCCGCGCCGTGAAGGTGTGGGACAAGCGGACGTTCCGCGACCTCGACGACTCGGTGGAGATCGGCACCCGCAACATCAAGGTCGCGCTGCGCCGGCTGCGTCGCTTCGCCCGTCAGGGCGCGGCGACGGAGCTGGACCTCGACGACACCATCCGCTCGACCGCGCACCAGGGCGGCATGCTCGACCTGAAAATGGTGCCGGAACGGCACAATACGGTGAAGGTCCTGCTGCTGCTCGACGTCGGCGGGTCGATGGACGACCACATCCGGGTGTGCGAGGAGCTGTTTTCGGCCGCGCGCTCCGAGTTCAAGCACCTGGAGCACTACTACTTCCACAACTGCGTCTACGAGGGGCTGTGGCGCGACAACCGCCGCCGCTGGCAGGAGCAGATCCCCACCTGGGACGTGCTGCGGACCTACCCCAAGGACTACAAGCTGGTGATCGTGGGCGATGCGTCCATGAGCCCGTACGAGATCGCCTACGCCGGCGGCGCGGTCGAGCATTGGAACGAGGAGCCGGGGCAACTCTGGATGACCCGCCTGCTGGACCAGTTCCCCCACGCCGCGTGGCTGAACCCGGTGCCGGAGGCGCACTGGCGCTACACCCAGTCGATCCAGATGCTGGAACGGGTGATGGGCGGGCGCATGTTCCCGCTGACCCTGGACGGCCTCGACCGTGCGATGGGCGAGCTGAATCGGTAGGGTGTGGTTCGCTGTGCATCTCCTCTCCCCGGCGGGGGGAGGGGGTAGGTGTGGCGCTCGATGGGCACACCGATCTCCGCATCAACCCCACCCCGTCCCTCCCCTATCCAGGGGAGGGGGCGGACCCATGTGGCGCCCGAAAAAACACCCCCCGACCGGTGCGGACGGGGGGCGACAACGCGAACGATGACGACGGCAGAACGGCCGACGCGGGTGGTTTCCGCCCGCGCCGGGACCTTGGATCAGGCCGCCTGCTGGTCGATTTCCAGCGTGCTCCAGACGTCGAGCAGCGCCGCGACCAACTGGTCCATCAGCGCGTCGTCGTGCAGCGGGGTCGGGGTGATGCGCAGACGCTCCGTGCCGCGCGGCACGGTCGGGTAGTTGATCGGCTGCACATAGATGTTGTGACGGCGCAGCAGCAGGTCGGAGGCCTGTTTGCACTGCGTCGCGTCGCCGACGAGCAGCGGCACGATGTGGCTGACCGAGTCCATCACCGGCAGGTTCAGCTCGCGCAGGCGGCGCTTCAGGGTGGCGGCGCGCTCCTGGTGGCGGATGCGCAGCTCGTTGTGCTGGCGCAGGTGCTGGATGCTGGCGCGCGCGCCGGCCGCGATGCCCGGCGGCAGCGACGTTGTGAAGATGAAGCCGGCGCCGAAGCTGCGGACGAAGTCCACCATGTCGGCCGAGCCGGCGATGTAGCCACCGATGCAGCCGATGGCCTTGCCCATGGTGGCCTGGATGATGTCGATGCGGTCGGCGACGCCGTCCCGCTCGGCCACACCCGACCCGAACTCACCGTACATGCCGACCGCGTGCACTTCGTCGAGGAAGGTCAGCGCGCCGTGCTTCTCGGCGACGTCGCAGATGTCGGCGATGGGGGCGATGTCGCCGTCCATGGAGTACACGGATTCGAACGCCACCAGCTTCGGCGTGTCCTTCGGATACTCGGACAGCAGCCGGTCCAGGTCCTTCGGATCATTGTGCTTGAAAATCTTCTTGGGGGCGCGGGAGTGGCGCACACCCTCGATCATGCTGTTGTGGTTCAGCGCGTCGGAGAAGATCACCAGATCCGGGATCTGCTGACCCAGCGTCATCAGCGTGGTCAGGTTGGCCACATAGCCGCTGGTGAAAATCAGGGACGATTCCTTGCCGTGCCAGGATGCCAGTTCATTTTCCAGCAGGACATGCTCGTGCGTCGTGCCCGAGATGTTGCGGGTGCCGCCGGCGCCGGCGCCGACCGCCTGGACCGCTTCCGCGATGGCGTTGGTCACGACCGGGTTCATACCCATGCCCATGTAGTCGTTCGAACACCAGATCGTCACGTCATGGGTTTCGCCGTCGCGGTGATTGACGGCCATCGGGAATTTGCCGGTGCGACGCTCCAGGTCGCAGAAGACGCGATACCGCCCCTCGTCGCGCAAATCACGCAGACGGCTCGCGAAGTAGGTCTGATAATCCATCGGTCACGTCCTCTTGGTCAGACGATGCCCCGATCCACGATGACCTGTGACCCTGTCCCTTCGACACAGGATGTCTGTGTCCCAGAGGTCACCCCATCGCCAGGCGGGGGGAGTTCGGCAAACGGAACAACGGAAGCAAGGGGCTGTCGATCCGGCCGGGCCAGGTCCCCCGCGGGGCTGGAAACCGCCCCGCACCCGATCCGGAGATGCGACAGCCGGGCGTTACACGAGACCCTCGGCCCTGCACCAGGCCAGAGTGTCATCCAGGGCCAAGGCAACTCGCTCGACCATGGCGTCAACCTCCTCGTCGGTAATAATCAGCGGCGGCGAGAAGGCGATCGTATCACCAATGACGCGGGTGATGACCCCGCGCCGGTGCAGGTGCCGTCCGAGGGCCGCGCCCACGCCCTGGGCGGGTTCGAACGGCTGGCGCTTGGCCTTGTCGCGGGCAATCTCCACCCCGGCGATCAGGCCGACACCGCGTACCTCGTCGACCAGCGGATGGTCGGCCAGGGTGCGCAGGCGTGCTTGCATGTGCGGTCCGACCGTGGCGGCGTGCGCGAACAACTCGCGTTCCTCGTAGATCGTCAGCACTTCGTTGGCGACCGCGCAGGCCACGGGGTGCCCCCCATAGGTGTACCCATGCCCGAGGATCCCGATACGGCCGGCGTTGTCCCGGATGGGCTGGTAGACCGCCTCCGACAGCATCAGCGCGGACACCGGCATGTAGCCGGAGGACAACTGCTTGGCGCAGGTCAGCAGATCGGGTTGCAGGCCGAAGGTCTGGCTGCCCCACACGTTGCCGGTGCGGCCGAAACCGCAAATGACCTCGTCGGCGACCAACAGCACGTCGTGCTTCTTCAGCACCGCCTGAATCTTCTCGAAATACGTCGGCGGCGGCACCAGCACGCCGCCGGCGCCCATCACCGGCTCGGCAAAGAACGCGGCCACGGTCTCGGGCCCCTCGGCCTCGATCAGGGCGTCCAGGTCTTCCGCGCAGCGGGTGGCGAAGGCCTCCGGGCTCTCGCCCTCGACCGCGCCATGGTAGTGGTGTGGGCAGGTGGTGTGCAGGATGCCCGGCAGCGGCAGATCGAAATCGCGATGATTGTTCGGCAGGCCGGTCAGGCTGGCGGTGGCGAGCGTGACACCGTGGTAGCCCTTGATGCGGCTGATGATCTTCTTCTTCTCGGGCCGGCCGAGGGCGTTGTTGTAGAAGCGGATCAGCTTGATGGCGGTGTCGTTGGCTTCCGACCCGGAGGTCGAGAACAGCACCTTGGACATGGGCACCGGGGCCATGGCCAACAGCTTCTCGGCAAGGTCGATGCCGGGAACGTGCGCTTTCTGGCCGAACGGGTGGTAGAACGACAGCGCGCGCATCTGGTCATAGGCGGCGCGGGCCAGACGTTCCTCCGCCGAAAAGCCGAGGGCCGTGCACCAGAGGCCGGCCAAGCCCTCAATGTAGCGTTCGCCGGCTTCATCCTCCACCCAGACGCCGTCGCCGCGGGTCACGATCACCGGGCCGTCGGCCTCCAGCGCCAGAGGATTGGTGTAGGGGTGCAACTGGCTGCGGACATCGCGGGCGGCAGCCGAGTTGGGACGCGGAACCTGAGTCATTGCAGGACTATACTCCGGACAGGAGCCCTTGGCTTCGCCATCATTTCGATCAAAAAACCACGCCGCGCCCGGTCGGTCGATTGCGTCGGTCGAACAGCGCGCTGGATCATCGGACGACGGCGATCACCTCACGGCGGGCGCCTCCATTAGTCAAGCAAAATTGACACATTGGCGTGTCAATGTCACGGACTTGATGACACTCCTGTGGAAAAATCCCGCCGTTTTCTGCGGATGCGGCGCGTTCGCATGGGCTTGAGAGCGGCCCCCCGGTGTCCGACCCGTACGCGAGCTCGAGTCTCTTCGCCGGTTACGGGGGCGGGTCGGGGTCGAACCCGTGGGCGCGCAGAAAGGTGGCGTCGCGCAGCGGGGGCGCCCCGAATAGACGGCTGTACTCCCGGCTGAACTGGGACGGACTTTCATAGCCGACCTGAAAACCGATTCCGGCCGCGTCACCCGCCTGCGCGGCCAACAGACGCCGGGCTTCCTGCAATCGGATCTGCTTCTGGAACTGCAATGGGCTCATGGCGGTGGCCGCCTTGAAGTGGCGGTGAAAGGTCGTGGGGCTCATGCCGACGTGCCGCGCCAGGGTGTTCACGCGCAAGGGTTCGCTATAGTGGGCGCGGATCCAGGCCGTGGCGCGGCTGATCTGGGCCAGCCGGCTGCCCGTGGTCACGATCTGGCGCAGCATGGCGCCCTGTTCGCCGGCGGCGAGGCGGTACAGGATCTCCCGCTCGATCAACGGTCCCAGCGCGGGAATGTCGGTCGGGTGGTCCAGCAGGTCCAGAAGCCGCACGGCAGAATCGAGCAAGGCCGGCTCCGTCCGGCAGACCTGGAAGGCGACCGCTTCCGCGACGTCGGGCGGCGGCGCGGGCAGGGTCAACAGCACATCGGCCAGAAGGGCGCGGTCCAGCGTCAGCACCATCGCAAGATACGGTGTTTCCCGGCTGGCCTGGTCGATTTCGGTGCGGGCGGGCAGGTCCAGCGAGACCACGACATGGTGGCCGGCCCCGTAGCGCAGTTCCTGATCGCCGATCATCACCCGCTTGCTGCCTTGTGCGACCAGACAGAGCAACGGTTCATACAGCGTGCGCGCCGGAACCGTGGGCTTGGTGGCCCGCATTAGGCGCACCCGGGGAACGGGGGTGTCGGTGCGTCCAGGTCCGCAATGCCGGTCGATCCGGGCGAGCAGATCATCAAGGGTTGCCGTCATGCCGTGATCCGTTCCATCGTGGGGCTGGCGCGTACTGTACACGGGTGGCGAGGCCGCGCCAGCGCCGATGATCCCGAAATGAAAGGATCAGGCAAGAATCCGAAAGCAATCGGCTACAGGATCCGGGGCGGGGCGGGCTATGTCAGTGGGGCGCCGCCGGGGACCCCGGCGCGCCTCCTCTTTCCCGAACCGACAGGAGCCGACCGTGCGATACAACACTTTGGGTCAGACCGGCTTTATGGTCTCCGAGCTGTGCCTGGGCACCATGACCTTCGGCGGCGACGACGGCATGTGGGGCCAGATCGGCCATGTGCCGCAGGCCGATGCCGATGCCCTGGTCCGCACCGCGCTGGATGCGGGGATCAACTTCATCGACACCGCGAATGTGTACTCCAAGGGGCTGTCCGAGAAGATCACCGGCCAGGCCCTGAAAAACCTGGGTGTCCCCCGCGACGAGGTGGTCGTGGCCACCAAGGTTTACGGCCGCTTTTCCGATCATCCGAACGGGGCCGGCGCGTCACGCGGCCATATCCTGGACCAGTGCCGGGCCAGCCTGGAGCGCTTGCAGCTCGACCACATCGACCTGTATCAGATCCATGGCTTCGATC
The DNA here is from genome assembly GCF_014197855.1 of Roseospira marina. Lineage (GTDB taxonomy): Bacteria > Pseudomonadota > Alphaproteobacteria > Rhodospirillales > Rhodospirillaceae > Rhodospira > Rhodospira marina. The sequence goes on along the minus strand of NZ_JACIGJ010000013.1, from coordinate 3,254 downwards.
CGGTGACCCCCATTGAGGAGACACTGGAGGCGCTCAACGATCTCGTCCGGCTGGGCTATGTCCGCTACATCGGCGTGTCGAACTGGGCCGCGTGGCACATCGCCAAGGGCCTTGGCATCTGCGAGCGACGCGGCTTCGCCAAGATTCGCTCGCTGCAAGCGTACTACACCATCGCCGGCCGCGACCTGGAACGCGAGATCGTGCCCATGCTGCGGTCGGAGCAGCTCGGCCTGATGGTCTGGAGCCCGCTGGCCGGCGGGTTGCTGAGCGGCAAGTACAGCCGCGACGGCGCTGGGGGCGAGGAGGGCGCGCGCCGCGCCATCTTCGACTTCCCGCCGGTGAACAAGGACCGCGCCTTCGACATCATCGACGTCATGCGGCCGATTGCCGAGACCCATGGCGTCAGCGTGGCACAGGTCGCGCTGTCGTGGCTGCTGCATCAGTCTGCCGTGAGCAGCGTGATCGTGGGCGCCAAGCGGGTGGATCAGTTGACGGACAACATCGCCGCCAGTGATCTCGACCTGTCCGAGGCAGAGCTTGCCACCCTGGACGAGGCCAGCCGCCTGACGCCGGAATATCCCGGCTGGATGATGGAGCGGCAGGGCGACTACCGAACGGCGTTGAGCACGCCTCGGCGGGCATAACCCGCGAGGCATCCGACCGGGCGCGGGGGAGTGGGCTGCGGGCTCCCTCTGCGCCTTTCGGCGGTTTTAATGCGCCCGGTGCATCCAATCCGGACGGTGCGCGCGTATAGAGGGACTGTGGCCGATGGTTCCCAAAAGTCTGCAGTCTGGGGGCACATTTCAAGCAAGCCCAGGCCAAACGTCGTACGTTCAGATATGAAAAAAGGAGGGGTGGCCGCTATAAGGCCGACCAGGGAAATATTCGCGTTTGCCATGGAAGCCCTGTAGCCTATATGAGTTGCAGCGCCGGGCGGCGAAAAATGTTTGTGCTGGGATCGCTTTTTGATTGCGGTGTGTTCTGAGCGCGAAGTTCACAACCATTGTTTTGCCCTTTGTTTTTGGGACGCGGAAGATGCGAATGGTTCTGAATTTTATATCAAATGTCGTGGGTCTCAGCCGGCCAGGGGCAAAAAAATCTTCGCGCGAAATGTCCGATATTCTCTCCGCGCTTAATCGGTCGCAGGCGATCATCGAATTCACGACGGATGGGACAATCCTGACGGCCAACGACCGATTTCTCGACCTGATGGAGTACACATTGCCGGAGATCCGCGGCAAGCATCATCGCATATTCGTTGATGCCGCCCTTGCGGCCAGTCCGGAGTACAGAGAATTCTGGAATGCATTGAATCGGGGTGAGTACAAATCGGCACAGTTCCTGCGCATGAGCAAGAGCGGAAGGAAAGTATGGATCGAGGCCTCCTATAACCCGGTCTTTGGAAAGAACGGCAAGCCTTACAAAATTATAAAATACGCGACAGATATTACGAAAAAGTCCCTTTCATCGGCTGAAAAAGACGGACTTATTAAGGCAATTAACCGCGTTCAGGCGGTCATTCAATTCGAGATGGATGGAACCATTATTGATGCTAATGAGAACTTTCTGAAGCTCATGGGATACTCACTTCCGGAGATTAAGGGGAAAAATCACCGGATTTTCACCGATTCTGTCTTTGCCGCGAGCAAGGAGTACAAGAATTTCTGGGCGCAGCTCAACGCCGGTGAGTATCAGGCGGCGCAATTCATGCGCCTTGGCAAGGGCGGAAAGGAAGTCTGGATCGAGGCCTCCTATAACCCGATCTTCGACATGACCGGCAAACCGTTCAAGGTCGTCAAAGTCGCGACAGACCTGACAGAACGCAAGGAGCAGAACCGGGAGATCGCCCGTGATTTCGAGGAAAACGTGTCCTCGCTTGTGCAGGTGCTGTCGTCATCAACGCAGGACATGCAGAACACGGCCCACACCTTGGCGGCCGCGGCGGAAGAGAACAGCGCGAAATCCAGTGCCGTCGCCTCCGCCACGGAAGAGCTTTCCGTCTCTGTCGATGAAATATCGAATCAGGTCACCCATTCGGTGCGCATTGTTGGCGATGCGGTCGAAGAGGCGCGGCGGTCCGAAGACCTCGTGGCAAGCCTGCTTGAGGCGGCCTCGAAAATCGGCGATGTCACCCGTTTGATCTCGGATGTCGCCGACCAAACCAACTTGTTGGCGTTGAATGCCACCATCGAGGCCGCGCGGGCCGGCGATGCCGGAAAGGGCTTTGCCATCGTGGCGTCGGAGGTCAAGTCGCTGGCGGGACAAACCGCCAAGGCGACCAACGAGATTTCGAACCAAATCGATGGCATTCAGAACGTCAGTCAAGAAACGGCAAGCACCATAAAGAAGATCGCGGCCATTATCGAGCAGGTCAACGAAATCAGTACCGCCATTTCTGGCGCGGTTGAGGAACAGTCCGCAGCGACGCGCGAAGTGTCTTCAAATATCATGGCTGTCCAGGCGGCCGCCAGCGAGACCGGGCAATCGTCCGCGTCCGTGCTGGAGGTATCAAAAGACCTTTTCGAGCGGTCGGCGGACTTGCAGGCGCGCGTCGATGACTTCTTGACGAATGTCCGGGCCATGTAAGACCCCCGACGGACCCTGCCTCCAAAGCGGGTCCAGCGGCCAGGTGAGTCCTCCGGGGGGATGTCTGACCGTGGCGCCGGACTCTGCCTCCTCTCGGACCACGCTCCAGGGGTAGGGGCACCGGCACACTCGTAGGATGAGCAGGGGGCGCACGATGTGTGGTACGTCAGACCCATGACGCTCCAGCCCAGCCCACGACGGCCACGGCGATCAGACCTACAGAGAACATGCGACTCACCCACCGCTTGGACAGCCTTATAGCGATGGCCTGACACAGGATGACGAGACCCACAAGCGCGGTGCCGGCCACCACGCGGTCCCCCGCACCGGGATCCTCCGGCACGGCCGGCAGATCCGGTGCCATATCGAGCATCCAGGCGTATTCATTGCCTGGTAGAGAAAATAAAACGATGACCGCTGCTAAAGAAATAAAGTGAAATGTAATTTGAGTGAACCGTTTCATGTGGCGCCTCGTTTATTTTTATTTATAATATTTGATAAGTCACTGGAATCTGTCCAAAAATTTTATTATGAAGTCGCCGTAGTTCAGCCGCGCGCCAAAAAGTGGCAGGGGGTACCGTCCAGGATCTTTCGCACATTTCGTCACGCGACGGCTCCGGATGAGGAGGCCTGCATCGCGTGGAGCGGCTCCATATTCATGTATCGGC